>JBKBNH010000001.1:0-325084 GCA_046295395.1 Flavobacteriales bacterium
CTCCACGTTGTTTCCGTTTAGCGAAATCGTTTGTAGCTCATTCGTAGGGTCGTTATCAGCATCATTTACCTCGTCTATTTCTACGGTTCTTGCATGTAAGGCGTAAGGAACGCTTAATAGTTGAGATGTACCCAGATTTACAAATCCCCCACCGTCATTGCCTTCTACTTCAACAAAGTACACGCCTGTAGACCAGTCAATAGCAGAAAAACTTGCCAGCGAACCCGTTCCGGTGCTTGTGCCCTGCCCTATGTTTGCTAAAAACAAGCCATATTGATTTGTAGTAACCGCATGGATTTCCTGCCAGTGAATGGCGCCGTTGGGCGCATTTTGCCTTACTGAGAATCTTACCGTTATAGCTTGCGATGCCAGAGGCTGCCCGGTGTTGTCGCGCATTACAGCTTGGTAGCTTATGCCTTGCGGAACTGTTTGAGAAAAAACACCAAAAAATCTTATCAAAATACAGATAAAAATTAATTTTATGTAGATAGACTTCATATTTAAATCGTTTAATTAGGCAAACAAAGTTAATTTTTTTGACTTTATGTCCCTAAATTTTTATTAACACTTTTTGTGGATTACATCTTCTTGTCATCCTTCATTTTCAAAAATTTATGAATATCTTTGAAAGGAAATGATAAAGCAACGAATTTATAGGCTTCTGCTAATCCCTTTGTTTTTACTTGTTTCCTCTAAATCTTCTGCTCAGTCTGTTGATTTAGAGAGTTACGGAAAATTAATACAGCTTTCGGGTGTAATTATGCAAGGAGATAGTTTAAGTCCTGTCCCTTATGTTCATATTTTCAACAAAACGCTCGGCAACGGAACGGTTTCTGACTTATATGGTTTTTTCACATTAGTTGCTCGGCCCGGTGATTCACTTCGCTTTTCCTCTATCGGTTTCAAAAAATCGTATTACCATCTGCCCGACACCCTAAACAGTTCTCGATATTCCATTTTTCACATCCTTTCGGAAGATACTATTATGCTTGCCCCATCTTACATTTATCCCTGGCCGTCTAAAGAACTGTTTGCAGAGGCTTTTGTAAAAACGGAAATACCTAATGATGATTTACAAAGAGCCAAGAAAAACCTAGAACTGGCAGCACTCAGAGAGCAAATGCAATACATGCCTATGGATGGTAGCCTAAACTACAAGTGGTCTATGCAGCAACACCAGCAAAAACTCTATTACGCCGGGCAAGCTCCTCCGCTGCAAATTGCCAATGTTTTTGCTTGGTCTCAATTTATTAAGGCTTGGAAAGAGGGTAAACTAAAAAATCCGGAAAAAAAGTTTGAGAACTTTCAGGAGTAAATGCCTGAAAATACCCGAATAACATCAGTCATTTTGAATAAAAAAAATCTGATAGTCTATAATTCATCTGCCGGGTCGGGTAAAACGTTTACATTAGTTCGACACTACCTCTCCCTCGCGCTAAAAGAAGAAAATCCCCACCACTTCAAGAAAATTCTGGCTATGACCTTTACCAACAAGGCTGCCAACGAAATGAAAGAACGGGTACTGCAACACCTGTATGCACTAAGCAGGGAATCCGCTTCCGAAGCATATAATCATGGACTGATACAAGCCTATATTGAGTTTACCGAATTATCTGAGGAGAAACTTCAAGCCAAATCCGAAATAATTTTAAAACACATTCTTCACAACTACAGCGATTTATCCTTATTGACTATCGATAAATTCATGCAACGACTTGTGAGGTCTTTTACTCAAGAACTCGACCTGCCCTTCGACCTGGAAATAGAGCCTAATTTTAGCAACATTGCATCATCGGGCATAAGAAACATACTGAATGAAGCAGGTAATGACGGTGAATTGTCTGAAGTATTAACCTCTTACTACCTACATACAGCCGATGATGAAAAAGACATCAACTCCCTAGAAAAAAATCTTATAGATTTTTCTAAAACTTTAGAAAATGAACGCAGCTCAAATCAAATTGGCGCGTTGCTTAAACTGAATACTGAAGATTTTAAAAGCGCCCACATCAAGCTAACCGCATATCTGTCGGAAATTAATAAAAAGATTACCGAGACAGGTGTTAAAATTAAACACCTCTTAGATATTCACGGCTACACTGAATCCAGTTTTTTCTATGGGAAAACCGGCATCTACTCTTTGTTCAAAAAGATTATGAACTTCGAAGGAGGAGTTGCTCAATTTTCAGAAATTTTTCTCAACAAAAATGCGCTTAAAACGCTAGATGAAAACAAATGGGCCGGAAGCTCATTGCCTGAAGATTATATTTCTTCGGAATTTAAAGAGCAAATAACTTGCTTAATAAAAGAAGTTCTGAAGTTATGCAACAGCGAACGAACCCGGTATGTGCTATACAGCGATTTGGAGTCTCAAATTTACCGGTTAATGATGCTAAAGGAAATAGCGCTTCAGATTGCTGACATTAAAGAAGAAAATAACCTAATATTCTTCAATGATTTTCATCGTTATGTAGCAGAAATTATTCGAAACGAGCCGGTATCGTTTATTTACGAGCGCTCAGGAGACCGCTATCAGAATCTTTTGCTGGATGAGTTTCAAGACACCTCGGAATTGCAGTGGGAGAACCTAATTCCGTTAATAGACAATGGGATAGCTTCCGGAAACCTGAACCTTATCGTAGGCGATGCCAAACAAGCTATTTACCGATTTCGAAATGGAAATGTTAAGCAGTTTGTTCAATTGCCTATCATTGGTAGCCCTAAAGTAAATTTTCCCCAATCGGTTCAGGATAATTTTAAACGGGAATTCAGCTCCCGAAACCTAGCCGTAAACAGACGTTCCAGTCCGGAAATAGTTAGTTTCAATAATCTTGTTTTCAAAAACATAAGAGATACTGCTTTAAGTGCTAATTTAATGCCTTACTACCAAGATTGTGCTCAGGAAGTCGGAACCAAAATCACAGACGGTTATGTGTGTTGCCATATACTGGAAGATAGTTCCAAAAACAACGAGGACGAAGACGAGGAAACTAATATTCAGGCCTCATTTAGGATTACACTTTCTCAAATAAAAGAGTGCATAGAAGATGGTTACGAACCAGGTGATATTACCATCCTGCTCCGAAGCAAAAATCAAATTGCTCAATTTGCCAATACCCTGATGAAAGAGGGTATAAAAGTGGTTTCCGAAGAAGGCCTTAAACTTATTGAAAACAAAGAGGTTAAAACTATAACTGCCATACTGAAACTGTTGGTCAACCCATTCTCCAAATCTTCGGCTTTGAATGTATTGCTTCACTTTCATTCGGAAAAAGAACTGCCTGAATTGGTAAGCAACTATTTCAAAAAAGCTGAGAAACGAATGATTTATTTTGATATAGATGATTATTTTAACGCTTACATTCCCGAATTGAGCACCAAGGAGTTGCTTACCAAAAACCTGCATGACTTAATCAGTGAACTAGGCAGAGTGCTGAGATTTAACCCGGATACCAACCCTTTTTTAGAAGGGATGCTCGATGCTATTTTAGATTTTTCGCAACAACATGGCGACAACCTGTTTAGTTTTCTGGATTGGTGGAACGAAGCCGGCAACAAACGTTCGGCTATTGTTCCAAAAAGTAGAGACGCGGTAGAATTGGTAACTATTCACAAATCAAAGGGGCTACAATACCCGGTTGTTATCTGCCCAATGGTCAGCTGGAAACCTCACAGCGGAAACGTGGCGATGGAGTTGGTTGATATAAGCGCCCAACTCGATGGCATTCCGGCGGCCCTTATTAACCTGGCAAGCAAAAAACTTGAAGGAACAGACTTTGAGTCCCTTCTTAAGGAAGAAACTGAAAATATAATATTAGACAATTTAAACTTGCTTTACGTAGCCCTTACGCGACCCGAGAGAAGGATGTATTTAACTGTTTTTGCCCCCAAAGAGTCTATAAAAAAAGAATACCCCAGTCACGCCGGTTGGCTAACCTTTAAAGGCCTTGGACTTGCCGAGTTTCCCACTGCAGCAATTTGTTTTGGGCAAAGAGCAAAAAAATCGCCAACCGAAACCCACAAAACTACTGTAATACCTACGGCAACTAACAAACTAAACTGGCAGTCTGTTGTAAAGGTGGTTTCCAACTATCCCGAAATAGAACAAGCTCCCAGGCACTACGGAAATCTTCTTCACCTAGCCTTGGAAAAAGTAAAAACAAAAACAGACGTTGATACAGCTATCAAATCTATAATTAAAGACGGATGGCTAAATGATGCTGATTGCGAAAACTTTAAATCCGAACTGAATAAAATTGTGTTCGACCCACAGCTTGAGCCTTGGTTTGACGAGCATAAAGAGATTTTTTGCGAACAAGAAGTCGTTACCCGAGAAGGAAGACTAATCAGAATAGACCGCATGATAAAACTGGAGAACAGCATAATTCCACTTGATTTTAAAACAGGTGAAGAACGAAGCAAAGACAAAAAACAAATGATAAACTACTTGAATGAGCTTAACCAATGTGGATACAACACAAGCAAGGGGTTTGTTTACTACACTCACTCTCAACAACTAGTTGAAGTAATTTTGTAATCTCAATTTTATGAAGTTTAATACCACTTTAGAACAGTTTCAATCCGATTTATGGGGATTTCATTTCGAAGTACCTGTTAACATAGCTCAAAAGCTGATTGATGGTAAAAACAGAAGAGTAATCTGTACTGTAAACAACTCGCTTTCATATGCTTGTGCACTTATGCCCAGCGGGATGGGCGGTTATTTTATAACCGTAAATAAAGCTAACAGAAAAACACTGAATCTCTCTGTAGGAGATAAAATAACAGTAACACTAGTGAGAGACACTAGTAAATACGGTATGCCCATGCCTGAGGAGCTGGAAGAATTACTAAAACAAGATGCTGAAGGAGACAAACTGTTTCATCAACTACTACCGGGCAAACAGCGTAATTTGATTCATCTGGTGGCAAAATACAAATACTCCGACACTCGGCTTACAAAAGCACTGGTAATCATCAACTACTTGAAAGACTGTCAAGGTAAACTCGACTTCAAAGAGTTGAATCAATCTTTTAAAGAGGCTAACAGTTTTTTTTAGAATCTTTTTTACGGAGATATTTTCCCTGTTTCCATAATACTCTTCAGATTTTGGAGACCAACTTCCAAATCTCCGCCAACGGCTTCCTCCATATCAAAAAATAACTTCATGATATTAAACGGGTATGGAAACGACCCCGAAAAAACCCATTTTACTTTTGTTTGATTAGCTGATATAGCTTCCGTTGACATATAAGCATCGTCTTCCGCCTCAAAAGGCACTTTAAATCTTAATTTGGTTTCAATTTTTTCACCCTCAACTATTTTAAGAATCTCTTGCTCTCCCACTCCTACGTTCTCATCTTCACTTTCCCACGCCGATACAAACCCCACTCTTCCATCCTCTCCCCTATACTCTTTTTTCATGTTAGGATCCATCATGCTCCACTTGCTGTAGTTGTCCTGATTTTTTAGGTATTTAATGTAATCAAACACCTCCTCTACCGGTTTGTCTATTACAATCTCTCGCTCAATTGCGTAATCGCGTTTTATAAACAAAGCCGCAACTAAAGGAATAGCTACAATTACGGCCAAAACAATTAGTGCTTTCTTTAAAATTTTCATATCTATTGGTTTTTATTGGCTGTTATTTATAATTTCGGTTCAATCACTAAGTCTATTACATAAAAGAAATACCCTAAAAGATACTTCTATTGTTTCGCCAATTTATAAAAAAATATCTTGTTTCACCACTTTTGATTTATCTAAATTACCATAAAGACCCTATTTCAATTTAAAACATAAGTACATATTTCTCTACAAAATGTAGAATACATGTTTAATTTTGGTCGAGCAACATTGCTCGAGATTTATGAACCGTATTTTAGACCGTATTACACAAGAAACAAGCCTGAACCCGAATCAGGTCAACGGAATCATTCGTTTGTTGAACGAAGGATGTACCCTACCCTTTATCGCCCGCTACAGAAAAGAGGTTACCGACAACGCCGATGAAGTGCAAATAGCAACCGTACAAAAAAAACTACTCTACTACCGTGAGCTAACAGAGCGAAAAACAGTTGTATTAAAAACGATTGAAGAACAAGGTAAACTTACTGCAGATCTTTCCGAAAAAATTACCGAATGCTACGACTCTAAAGAACTGGAAGACCTATACCTGCCCTACAAGCCCCGCCGAAAAACCAAAGCAGATACCGCCCGCGAACTGGGGCTAGAACCGCTGACCAAGCAAATTATGGTTCAAAATTCGGGCAATGTAGCCGCCCTGGCACAACGCTATGTAAACAAAGATGTGCACACAGCCGAAGAAGCAATAGAGGGAGCCCTGCACATCGTAGCCGAGTGGATTAGTTTGCATGTGGGTGCGCGAAATTTTTGCCGTCGTAAACTTTTTCACGAAGGTATTTTGCACAGCAAAGCAGTTAAAGGCAAAGAACAAGAAGCTGACCAATACAAAGACTATTACGACTACAAAGAAGCCGTAAAACGCATTAAATCTCACCGTACACTGGCTTTATTTCGAGGCGAAAAAGAAGGTGTTCTTCGGTTGCAACTCAAGCCAGGCGACGAAAAGAACATAATTCTCGAATTAGAGCGGTTTTTTGTTAAAAATAATACCGATGCATCCGAATATGTGAGCAAAGCCGTAAAAGATGCTTACAAGCGATTAATCGAGCCATCTATAGAATCTGAGATTAGAGAAGAACTGAAGCAGAAAGCCGACGAAGAGGCTATTCATGTTTTTGCACAGAATCTTCGCCAATTACTGATGGGTGCACCACTCGGAGAAAAAAGAATACTGGCCATAGACCCCGGGTACCGTAGTGGATGCAAAATAGTTTGCTTAGATTCCAATGGTGATTTGCTACACAACGAGACGATTTACCCACATGCACCGGAAAACAAATCTTCCGAAGCCGCCAAAAAATTGTGTTCTCTTATTCAGTCGCATAAAATTGAAGCCATTGCCATAGGAAACGGCACTGCAAGCAGAGAAACAGAAAGCCTGGTTCGCCGAATTGCCATGCCACGCCCCGTAGAGGTTTACTTGGTAAGCGAAGCGGGAGCCTCTATCTACTCTGCATCCGAAGTGGGGCGAAAGGAGTTCCCTCAATACGACGTAACAGTAAGAGGAGCTGTTTCTATAGGCCGAAGGCTTATGGACCCGTTGGCTGAACTGGTAAAAATAGACCCAAAAAACATTGGCGTGGGTCAGTACCAACACGATGTAAACCAGAACCTGCTTAAAGACAGCCTTACTCAAGTAGTAGAAAGCTGTGTAAATACCGTGGGGATAAATCTGAACACTGCCAGTAAGTATTTACTTACTTACGTTTCGGGAATTGGCCCGGCTCTTGCCGAAAATATTATTGAATACCGAAAAGAAAACGGTGGTTTTGCTAACCGAAAACAACTGCTAAAAGTACCCAAACTCGGCCCTAAAGCCTTTGAGCAAAGTGCTGGTTTTCTCAGAATTACCGATGGTGAAAACCCGCTTGACAACAGCGCTGTTCACCCTGAGTCCTACTCTGTGGTTGAGCAAATTGCCAAATTATCAAACATTTCGGTAGGCGAACTTATCGGAAATAAAGAAAAACTGAGTGCTATAGAAGCCGAAGGAAAGGTGCTGAACTTTGCCGGGCAATTTACACTAAAAGACATCCTTGCAGAACTAGCTAGACCAGGACGCGACCCACGAAAAAAAACAAAAATCCTGGAATTTGATAAGCAAATCAAAACCATTAAAGATATTACGCCCGGTATGCAGCTACCCGGCATCGTGACCAACATTACCAATTTTGGTGCATTTGTAGATATCGGCATAAAAACTCAAGGACTGGTGCATATTTCTCAACTTTCTGACAGTTTTGTGCAAGACCCGTATGATGTCGTAAGCCTGCATCAGCACGTAAAAGTAAAGGTACTTGAAGTAGACCCTGTAAGAAACCGTTTGAGCTTAAGCATGAAAAGTGAGCCGTAAAAATCGAGAAAACTAACTGTTAAATCCCTTTAGCCAAATTGACTTTTGCTC
Organism: Flavobacteriales bacterium; assembly: GCA_046295395.1. Taxonomy (GTDB): domain Bacteria; phylum Bacteroidota; class Bacteroidia; order Flavobacteriales_D; family JBKBNH01; genus JBKBNH01. The sequence goes on from JBKBNH010000001.1 coordinate 8,052, forward strand.
CGAATAACTCGGATGGTAGATATACAGGCAAACCCCTTCGGATATTAATTCTACCAACGACTGGAAGCCCTCATGAGGTAATGCAGGGCAACCCAAACTTCTGCCCAGTCTGCCGTTTTCTTTTATAAACTCTTTGGAAACATAATCTGCGGCATGAATAACCACCCCTCGTTCGTAAACATTGTCGTTTACCGAAGGTTCCAACCCATATAACTTCATAGAGATTTTATGCTTTCCGTCATAAATCTCGCCCGTTACATAGAAACCCAATGAACTCATGTAGCTACCCTCGTTATTTGAAAACGCTGTGGCAAACTCCTCTCCACTGTTTTTGCCATGCGAAACCAACGAGCGATGAATAACAAGCTGATTGACTACATCTATCACAAACAACCTGTCTTCGTTGGCAGACAAAGAAAAATCAATTACGACCAAAAGGTTGTTTTTTTCAATAAGCCCCTCAGTAGAGATGACCTGATAGCCCAAATATGCATTGAAAAAAGCCTGCTTTGAGAGTTGCTCTTCTTCGATACACAGAAAATCGTAAAGCGACTCTGCTTTTTGAATAAAACGCTGTGCGGATAGCTCTATTTCAGCGCTAAGAAGTAGTGTATTGCCTATATTGGCAGGCTTGAATCCTAGCGTAAAAAACGCCAACACCACCATGCCTTTATATGCTATACTCTGCTTCATGATTTTTTTCGAACCGGCAAATATAATAGTTATAAATTAAATCGATTATTCTTAGTTGCGCAGTGTATTAAATTGACCGTACGGTTTTTCGCCTTCTTTAGCAGCAAAACACAGAAAATAAGTAGGTTTTCTTTAAAAATAGTGCAAAAGCAAAACGATTGAACCGCAAAAGCAACATTTTAAAAACTACGGACTAGCAAAAAAGAAGTTAACCGAGCTAAATCGTTTACTATATATTAATTACTTAAAATTTTAAACTCCACTCGCCTATTTTCCTGCATCCCTTCTTCTGTGTCGTTAGATGCAATTGGTTGCGCCTTCCCATAGCCTTTATATGTTAACCGACCCATTTCTATACCCATGGTAATAAGGTACTCTACTACTGACTTTGCTCTACCTTGAGAGAGTCTATTGTTGTATTCATCGGAACCTCGATTGTCTGTATGTCCGGAAATCTCAATTTTTAGTTTGGGATTATCATTCAATATTTTCAACAATCTGTTTAATTCCGATATAGACTCTTCTCTGAGTGATGTCTTGTTATAATCAAAGAAAATATTTTTCAATACTACTTTTGTGCCGGCTTCAATTTTCTTAAGGGTTATGTCTTTTCTAATCTCTTGATAAGAGGCCGTATCGGAAAGAGTTACATTTTCAGAATGAAAAACATATCCGGGCGCATTTACAGTTATAGCATAATTCTTACCTGAAGGTAGGGACACGAGATATCTACCCGACTCGCTGTTTGAGGTAAATGAAGAAAGTAGTTCGTTTTTTTCGTTATCCGTTATTTCGATTGTAGCCTCTATAGGTGCTCCGGTTTTTTCGTCTTTCACAATGCCTTTAAAAACAGTAACCTGTGGCTGTTTTTGCTTTTCTTTTGACACGGGCAAAAATCGAATTTCATAGATGTTTTTCTTGTCGCCATCTCTGCTAGATGCGTAATATCCCACTTGACCATTTGCCGCCAATACAAAAAACAAATCGTCGCCCTTCGTATTTATAGGCTCTCCAATGTTTTCTGGTTTAGACCATTTGCCATTATTAAAAACAGACTTAAAAATATCATACCCACCTATGCTGTTGTGGCCTTTTGAAGAAAAGTACAGTGTTTTTCCATCAGGATGTATAAACACCGCTTCTTCATCTTCCTTGGTGTTTATCACGTTTCCTAAGTTTTTGGGTTGCCCCCATTTTCCATTACCGTCTTTAGTACACATCCATATATCGCGTTTCCCTTGTCCCCCTTTGCGCTCGCTTACAAAATAGATGGTTCTGCCGTCGGGCGAAATACTGGCAGAAGACTCATGCGATTCTTCGTTTATTTTGTCGGAGATAGAACGTGGATCCGACCATTTTGACCCCTTTGCATATGATTCGTAAATATCGCCATTTCCATAGCGGTCGTCCTGATAAATCAGTAGTCGCTGACCATCATTAGAAACAGCAATATTTGAATTATGTCGCCCCGGAATATTAACATTTTCTTCTAAAGAAACTGCTTCGCTCCATGTTTTAGTCTCAGGATCAAACGTCGACTTATAGATATTTTCTTTACCCTCTTGTTTTCTTTTAATCTCTTTTTCAGTATAAGGTCTTCGAGAAGTAAAAAACATTTCTAAGCCATCGGCAGTGATAACGGGGGCATAATCATCGTAAGTACTGTTAATGTTATTATCCATTAACTCTATTTCTATTCTTACAGAGTCGTTTTCTACTACGATGAGTGTTTGTTGTTTTTGCTGAGCCGCTATACAAAGCGGGAAGGCAGCCACAAGAGCTGCCCATCCTTTTTTATGTATGTTCATGTTCACTTTTTCTTATTCCTACTGAAAAAATAATGCCATTAAATTCTTGATTTACTTGCTGAAAGTACATCTGACATAATCATGCGCAGACATATCTCTACCCCACCTCTGCTTCGGGAAACTTCCGTCAGGCTGGAAACATTAAAATCGTATGCCAATCCCAGCGCATAGCCCGACCACTCGAACAAGCCTTTCACAATAACCGCATCTTTGTTTCTATAGAATACCCCCGCAGCAAAAGAAGAAGACTTGTGGTAACCTGTAAATTTAGACTCTTCTTGTATCATATATCTGAAGTAGGTTCCCATAAGTATTTCCTGAGCTGTTCCTTGACGCTGGTAGTATACTGCCGGCATTAGTGATAGTCTGGAATTTCCCATTCCGATAATAGAATTAACAAAAGCTGAATAACGCATATACAGCCTTTCGTCGGGTGCGTTAATAAACGAATAAGAAGGTTGACCAATGTGGTAAACTGCTGCGCCTATATTTAACCAAAACTGGTCGTTACTAGTCATGTAGCGCTCATCTTTTTTAAATGTATAAAGTAAGCCTGCTCCTACGTCAACAAACGACAACCTGTCTGATAAAAATGTCTCTCCCGGATTAATGGCTGCGTCGTATGACATTCCGTTGTATTGACTTGCCCACTTTCCTGAAGAGGGTTGTAATGAGCGTTGTCCGTATCCCACATACATACCTCCGCCAAGAGTGCTCTTGTCGTTAAGAATAATATGGTAAGCCAAATTCAGGTTTACATTGTTTGTTGCCATTATGGCTTCTCCCGCTTTGTCATTAAAAAAGTTTATACCGGCGGCTAAATGCCCTTTCTTACTACGCTTATTTTCGTTTAAGCGCATATTAAAAGAAGCCGCAGTAGTTTTGAATGGCTCGGCCACGCTTGCCCATTGGGTTCGGTAGTTCAAATTACCCTCCAAACCAAAGTTTGCTCCGGCAAGTGCAGGATTTAACGTGAGGGGCGAAAGTGACATTTGAGAAAAATGCACATCCTGTGCTGATACAGCAAATGCTGCTCCGGCTAATACAATACCAGCTATCCAGTTTTTACACATGTTTTGAGTGTATTGAGTTGATTTTTTCATTTTCATAAGTGTTGGAAAAATTATCTTACTAGGTTTAAGTTGCCGGATTGAACAATGTTTTCTCCGTTAGTTAACAATGCGTTTAATTTATATACGTATACTCCCGTGTTAACAGGCTTTCCTTTATAGGTTCCATCCCAGCAATCAGCTTGATTATTGGTTTCAAAAATCTTCTCTCCCCATCGGTTGAATATGGCAAAAGTCATAGATTCTACACATCCTCCCATCACACACTGCACATCGTTGTTTCCATCGCCGTTTGGTGAGAATATAGTAGGAACAAACAAATCGCCGCACAATGTTATTACAAACACCGTAACCGATGCCGTGCCTGTACAACCAAAATCATCGGCAGCAGTAACAGTGTATGTGGTGGTGGTGGTAGGGTTGGCAATTGGATTTGGACAATTTACACAACTCAAACCGGCAGAAGGAGTCCAGTTGTAAGCGGAGCCTCCCGAAGCTGTCAATTGCACCTCGTCTCCCTGCTCAATGGTAACAGAAACGGGGCTAACCGTAACAGTTAAATTCCCTATTTGAGGCACGGTGATGGTTTCGCTGCCGGAGCAATTGTTTCCATCTGTAACTGTAACCGCATATTGTCCGGGTATTAATCCGCTAATCGATGGGGATGTTTCTCCGTTAGGTTGCCAAACGTAAGAATATCCCGAACCACTTCCTCCTGAAACGGTTAGGCTTATAGTCCCATCGGCGCTGCCACAATTTGCCGCTACAACATTCGGTAATATTGAAATTTCAGGAGCCTGCCCAACAACTACAGTAATTACTGCTGAGCAACCGGCGTCATCGGTAACGGTTACTGTATAATTGCCCGAGGCTAAACCCGTTGCCGTAGCGGAATTACCTCCCACAGGCGACCAGTTGTAAGACAAGTTTCCGGTGCCACCACTTGCAGAAACCGTAGCGCTACCGTTAGTAGCACCAAAGCACGTAGCATCTGTTACTGCCGAAACAGAAACCGATGGCCCATTTAATGTACTGACATTTACAGTTGCCGTAGCTGAGCATCCGTTGGCATCCAGAACAGTAACCGTGTACGAACCAGGGCCTAAGTTGTTTGCTGTTGAAGCGTTTCCTCCCGTTGGGCTCCAGCTATATGTATATGAACCGACACCACCAGAGACTAAAACCGATGCTGAACCATCATTAATCGTACAAGAAGAGGGATCTGAAGACGTGCTTAAATTAATAGCTGTTGGTTCGGTTATAGTAACGGTAACTGTTCCTGTGCAGTTATCGGCATCAGTTGCCGTAACGGTATAAGTTCCTGCAGAGAGTGCGTTTTGAGTTGCTCCGGTTAAATTTCCGGGCTGCCACACATAAGTATAAGCTCCATTGCCACCCGATGCACTTACGGTTGCACTACCGTTGCTGCCTCCATTACAAGAAGGTTCTGACTGTGTATCTATTGTCACTGTGATGGTTGGGCAGGGGATTGTAGAACATGGTTGTAAATCGTTTATATCATTAACAGTAATTGAAGCACCACCTGCATCAACGATTTCAATAGGGAAATGAGTAGGGGGATTAACAGTGCTCCCTGCTCCAAATTGAGCCCAATATCCTGGTACCGGGCAAGATGTTACTGTAGTGAATGTTAAATCTGCACAGTAGGCTGTAGGATTAATAAATGGTATAGCAGGAAACCATACGTATCCGCAATCCTCACATTGAGTTTGATTGTTTATTGGCGTTGATGTTGGTGGCACAAACTCATACCATGTGTATGGACCAACACCTCCCGAAACCGATAAATCCCCATTAGGCTCTATACAAGGCGAAAGAGAGGTGCAGGAACTAACAACTATTTCTGTCGAGTCTATTCCGCAAGGAAGCGTATAATAAATCATATGCACTCCAACTCCTGCAACGGAAGGATTAAACGTGCCCAAGGAAGGATTTGTAATTCCGTTTCCGCTAAATGTGCCGCCCGGTGTAAAAGGTGTTAAATTCGTTGCAGGATCGTTTATACAAAAAGTTCCAACCGGACAAAATGTAGCATCACAACATGTAAGCGTCATCGGTGTGCAAGCAGATGCTGCTATAGATTGAATATATCCCGCTCTAGTCCCGGTGGCAGATGTTCCAGTTGAACCGCAAGCAATAATTTCTCCACCCGAATTCACATGCAGATCGTACACATTAAATGAGGTAGGATAAGTAGCAATTTGGTTTAAGTTAGCATCAAACTTCACAACAGAGCCCATAGAACCTACATAAACGTTTCCGCAGTCATCTATATCGATACCGCTATTTGAAAGTGAATTTACTCCAAACGAACTATTTAACCCGCCTCCCGGTATAGGGGCTGTAACTATAATTGCTAAATTACTCAATGAGCGTTTTTGAACCTGATTGCCCCTATGAGCATAAACAAAAGATCCATTTGCTTTTATCGCCATAATACCGGAGTTGTCTTCTCTGTAATTTTCACATTTATAGCCTAAACTCATCCCATGATCTATTTTCACTAAAGAAGCTATAGGTGTTCCACATGGATTACTTGTAAACTGATCGCTTATATATCCAATAGTGTCTTGAGTTATGAAATAATACTTGCCGCTAGGAGAAGGCGAAATAGACCGTACTTCTTGAATAGTCGGAAAAGGAAAGGTTACTGCACTACCTACTGCAACATTCTGAGAGCTAAGTATGTTTCCATTGTTTATGTCTAATTCGAAAAATGCAGCCCTCAACTGTGGAGGCAGGGCAAATGCTCCACTTGTGCCTCCAACAACTAATTTGGACTGGTCGCAATTAAAAGACAGCGACCAATACTCGTCTGAGTTTCCGACAGAGCCACCCCCTGCATTGTTTGACCACACTAATCCTCCGGCTGTATTTATCTTTTGAATTCCGGAAACAGATCCTCTTGATACATAAGAATTTCCTAAGTTATCTGTTGCCATTCCTCCTAGCCAGCAATTTGATGTATCATAAGGGGTATTGTATGTCCACTGTAATACTCCGGCTGTATTGTATTTTTGAAGCTGAAGTGGCATAATTCCTCCAATTAAGTAGGCATTACCCGCCGCATCTCTTTCACACTCCCACACACAGTCCCAGTTTGTATTAAATGTGGGAGTTTGAACCCATGGGTCAATAATAATTTTTTTAGATGTATTGTATGCGCTTAATTCAAAGGAGACTGTTTTACCATCTAATTTGTAGGATGATTCTATAATACTATTCTTATCGGAAGCATAAAAGGTAAGTGGTGCGTGATCGATAATGTCTCCAAACTTTGTTGGAATTTGAATGGACCCATCTTTAACTGATATAGCTCTATCATATAACATCTTTACATTAGCAGGGTTTGCTCCTGGATGTACAATAATTGCGTATTTCACTCCGACTTCTGAGTGCACAGTATATTCTATGTCTATTTTAGGATAAATATTGATGTATTTAAGTACTTTAAAACCTTGTAAGTGGTTAACGTTTTTCTCATTACCAACCTTATCAGTGAATGTATAGCTGTGGTGGTCACTCGTGGGTTTCTCTCCAATCAATTTTACTGTTGGCGAAGCCCCTACCCATTTCATATTTATTAGGTCTGTTCGAAAACGAAATTTCCCTACTATCTTTTCCTTCTCTTTATGTTCAGCTACAGAACTTACCTTTTTAGCTTCTATTTCGGCTCTCTCTTGCTTAGTAAGTTTCGTTGCCTCTAAAAAATCATAAGCAATCCCCTTCTCTCCAAACAGTATTTTGGTAGCTCCAAAATCTATCGCATACTTAATTTTACCTATCTCGACTTCACAAGCATTATCAAATTGTCCCTTATTTTCTATAAAAACTCTGCTTTTTTTGTACTCGGTTGTCCATTCCTTTTGTTGAGCAGTTACACTTAGTGTAAGACCAAGAAGCAGGACAAAAGTTATTGTTCTGTTTTTCACCATTCTTTATGTATAGATTATCTAACTAAATTTATATTACCTTTTTGCTGAATTTCTTCTCCGTTAAGCAGCTTAACGTAAAGTACATAAACAAAGGCCGCTGTATTCATTCGCTGACCTTTATATGTTCCGTCCCAACAGTTATCCTGAGAGTCTGTTTGGAAAACCAATTCACCCCAACGGTTATATATACTCAATTCCATTTTCTCTATACATCCTCCCAACAAGCATAACTCATCGTTTAGCCCGTCATCGTTTGGAGAAAATATGGTTGGCATAAATATGTCGCCACAAACCATTTCAACAGTTATGATTGCTGAGGCTGTTCCTGTACATCCATCGGGAGAGGTAACTGTAACGGTGTAGGTGGTGGTTTCATTGGGGCTGGCTGTGGGGTTAGGACAGTTAGAACAAGATAAATCTGTAGTTGGATTCCAGCTGTATGTTGACCCTGCTATATTAGGGTTAACAGTTACTGTTAAATCTACTACATCGCCTTGATTAATTACTGAGAATGGTGGATTAATGTCTATATTAAGTGAACCTGTAACATTTACATTGAAGGCTGCTGATTCAGAACATGCTCCATCAGAAACTGTTACTGTATAAGTTCCACCTGAAAGATTGGAAATGCTCTGCCCGGCTATGTTTCCAGGTTGCCAAACATAAGTCAGTGTACCTGATCCGCCCACTGCATTGGCTGTAATAGCTCCATCTAAAATACCACAAGTTGCATCAGTTACCACACCGGTAATAACAATTTGCTGAGGCTGTGTAATGGTTACCGTAGCAAATGCTGTACATCCGGCAGCGTCGGTTACCTCTACGGTATAATTGCCTGCACTTAAGCCTGTAGCAACTGCATTGTTGCCACCGGTTGGCGACCACGAATATGTATATCCAGGAGTCCCATTAGAGGCTATAGCCGTTGCACTTCCATCTGAAAGGCCAAAACAAGAAGCATTGTTGGATGAGGCTATGACTACATCAGGTCCGTTAACTGTGTTTACAGTTACTGAGGCTGTTTCTGTACATCCGTTTCCATCGGTAACCGTTACCGTATAGGGTCCTGCTCCTATATTGTTCGCTGTAGCTCCTGTTCCTCCACTTGGTGACCAGATATAAGTAAAGTTACCTGCTCCCCCACTAGCTACAACTGTAGCCGAACCCGTAGGCGAAACACAAGAAGAAGCTGTTGAAGAAATAGATAAATTTATAGGTGTGGGTTCTGTGACAGTAACCGACTCCTGAGACTGACATCCATTACCATCTGTTACTGTAACCGTGTAAGTTCCGGCTGATAAGTTTTGAGCCGTGGCTCCCGTTCCTCCTGATGGCGACCAACTATAGGTATATGGGCCGGAAGTTCCAGAGGGAGACACTTGTGCAGAACCATTACTGCCTCCATTACAAGAAACATTTGAAATTACCGTAGCGGACAATGTAGCTCCGTTTGATACTGTAACGGTTGTGTTTGCCGTAGCTGAACACCCATTTCCATCAGTAACCGTTACAGTATATGTGCCAGATTGGGCTAAAGTGGCATTAATTATGGTTGGATTTTGAGTTGTGCTAGAATAGGTATTGGGTCCTGTCCAAGAGTATGAAGTTCCCCCTGAAGAGCTCAAGTTTATTGTTCCGCCCACACACACTGTTGATGGGCTCGCACTCGCTGCGGCAGTTGGAAGTGAATTTACAGTAACCTGAACAGTAGTGGTGTTCTGACAGCCGTTAGCATCCGTTCCTGTGATGGTATAGGTGGTAGTGGTTCCCGGATTAGCTGTAACTGTAGCTCCTGTAGTACCCGAAAGCCCTGTAGCGGGAGACCAAGTGTAGGTTGACGCTCCTGAAGCTGTAATGCTTACACTATTACCCGCACATATCGCTGGAGCAGATGGTGTGGCGGTAATTGTGGGTAAGGGGTTTACTGTTACCGTAACAGTTGTAGTTCCGGGGCAGCCTGGCCCTGCAATTCCTTCTACTGTGTAGGTAGTTGTCGTTGTTGGATTAGCCGTAACCGTAGCTCCTGTAGTTGCAGATAAGCCCGCTGAGGGCGACCATGTATAAGTTGTTGCGCCTGAAGCTGTTAAACTCACTGAACCACCTATGCAAATAGCAGGGGCGGATGGTATTACTGTAACGGTAGGAGCCGAATCAACGGTAACTGTTACAGCTGTTCGGGTTGTACTTACACAAGTTGGATCACTACCGCTAACTGTCTCTACATAGTAGGTTGTAGTTATTCCCGGTGAAACCACAAGTGGTGTGGCTCCGAGGTTAGTTCCTCCGGTTGGCGCAGTGTAAACGTTGTATGTGTTCCCTGTCCCTCCACCACTTGCGGTGATTGTAGTTGATTGTCCTGCGCAAATAGGATTAGGAGTTGCCGTCACCGCTGTAGGCGCTGATGGGGGAATACATACTGTTTGAATACACTGAATATTTGTTGTGGGGTTAATATTGGTTATAATCGGGGTCACTAAATTATTTGTAACTGTACCATTAGTCCAACTATTAAATATAGGAGTTCCATAAACGTAGCTTGGGCCACCATTAGAAACACTTAAGTTTCCGGCAGCACAAGTTGTAGGGGCATTTCCCTGATCATCAGTTTTTATAAAATGTAAGTCGTGCCCTCCTGCTGAAAGGGTATACGAAACACCAATATATCCACCATCTGAAACCTGTTCTCCATTAGGAAAAATAGAAGCAAAGTTAAATGTGTGTCTTCTTGCCCAAATAGCTGCGTTTGTAGATGGGTTAATTTTCATCAAAACATTATCAAAAGACGGTGGTAGCCCTAATGGAATATAATTTGCCCACAAGGCATAATTTCCATCATTTGTTTCGAAGAATCTGCTAGGTAAGAAAGGATAGTAGCTACCAAAAAAATTTCCTGCCCCATATCTTCTTATCCATGAAGGATTTGCCCAACCACCTGATCCCGGTAACCTCATAAGCACGGTAGGTCTCCCGCCATCATTGTCTACTGCTGAGATAAGCGGAAGCCCCGCTGCGGTTTTTGAAGCAGAAACCATTGATTTACTATTTTGGCTAGTTGAATTACTCGGGTTATCTATTTGCCGGTGGTAGATAATATTACCCGAAAAATCTAATTTCAAAAAAGTGGCATCTGTTGGCGTTGTATCTTCGCAATCGCCATTAAAAGTAGAAAACACATTGTTTACATCATAGCTGCCAATTGCAACGTATCCATCGCTAACTTCTACTAAATCAACGAAACTGGCATCATTATATATCCTGTTTGCCGGAACATTAGATGTTACATAATATCTAAATACTCTATGCCACTGATGAACTCCATTAGCATCGAACTTAACAACTAATGGAGACGAAATTGTTTCGGTTGATGACTGGCTACAGCTAGCATCATTATTCGTAACAGGATTAAATTTAACTTCTGGGCCAACCCCATCAGGGTCGTGACCAATCACATAACCAACACACAAATATCCTCCGTCATTTGTTTTAATAACTCTATTAAAAAAAGCACCGTCTGCCTGAGATATAGAAAAGTTTCGCCCACTTATAAGGTTTCCTGTAGCATCTAAAAACAATAAAAATGCTGGTCCGTTATCACTTCCTCCACAGACGTAATATCTATTAAGTGCGTTATCTCTCTTAAAGTCTCCAAACATATATGCAAAACCGCCTGAATATCTTTTTGCCCAAACAACGGTACCGTTCGGATCTACCTCTGTAAGAGAAGAAACAAATGGAATGAAGTTAGCATGAAATCCAGAAAAGACGTAGTTACCGGGTGTTAGTGCTTCTGTGGAGTTTATTGGAATATCAAATAGCGCAACATCATAGTTAATCCTAAATGTTGATTGGGTGTACACGTTAACCGACAACGTAACAACAAGAAAAGTAAGTAGTATTCTTCTCATAAGAATATAGTTTTATCAAAGTTTTAGACAAAAATATCGAAGATTAAATAGGATTGATAGAGGGCTGCCCCCTCAAATAGTTTTAATCTTAAACAAATGTTAATTACTTAACAATATTGCTTTAAGCCGCGAAATTTAAAACTCTTTTACCCGATCTAGTAGAGATTTGTTTTCCATAACCCAAAGCAGCAGGCTATTATTACGGGCATCTAAATTAAGTTTTTTACAAACTCTGGATCGATAGTTTTCTACCGATTTTACGGAAATAAAAAGTAAATCGGCAATTTGCCTACTAGTGTATTTTTGACTTACCAATTTAAGTGTTTTTAGCTCTGTTTGCGTTAGCGAGTTTAAGGCTTCTTCTATAGCATCAATCTTTTTATCAACTTTCTTTCCCTCTTCTGCCAATCCCCTTATTTCCTTAGCGATGAAGCTATTTCCTTCCAGAACCTCGTTCACACATTCAACCAGCTCTTCAGATGTATTGTCTTTTACCAAATATCCTTTTGCCCCATTATAAAAAGCTTTGTGAATCATTTCACGGTCTTTATACATGGTGAGTACTATTACTTTAGTAGGTGACTTTTTTTGAAGTTCTGTACACACATCTAGTCCATTTTTCCCGGGCATATCAATATCTAGTATTGCTACATCGGGTTTTTTATCTAAAATAGCCTGTAAAGCTTCTTCTCCATCACTGTAGTCAAAAATAACCGCAGCAGGAAAAGCATTGAAAAGCAGCATTTTTAAGCCGCTGCGAAAAATAGGATGGTCATCTGCAATAATTAGCTGCATGCTCTAAATGTATACATTTTTTGTTAAAAACTAATCGTTAGTTTAAATCCTCTACCCTGATTTGCGCCCATTTGCGCTTCTCCACCCAACGACCTTGCTCTTTCTTTGACGGTTAGTAAACCTATTCCTTCGTTTACTGATTCGCTTTTAATTCCTACTCCATTATCGCGGTATATTAATGTAAACTTCCCTCCTTCCATTCTACCTATCTCCACTTTAATTGCTTGAGCTGATGAGTGTTTAAGTGTATTGTTTAAGCATTCCTGAACTACTCTGTATATCTGTGTTTTTTTTTCGAGCGGTAATTCCTCCACTTTGTGTGTTATTTCATAGCTGCATATAACCCCTGATGAGTTTTGAATTTTTTCCAGCAAAGAAGCTACAGAACGAATTAATCCTATTTTCTCCAAGTAAGATGGGTGTAATTGATGGGATATGTTTCTGGTTTGATTAATTAATTCCCCTAACTCGGTTTCCATGCCTTCCAAAGCATTTGTTTTCCCATTATTAAATAAGTTAACTTTCGATTTCACTACAGACAATGATTGTCCTATATCGTCGTGCAAATCTCTCGATATTCTGGAGCGTTCGCTGTCAATACTCTCTATTAATTTTTGAGTAAAATGACGTTGTTGCTTTCTAGTTATGAATATATGCCTCAGATAAACAACTATAACTATAAGAATTGTAGTAAAAAGCGACATGAGTAAAACATTCCTGATTTTAGCCTGCTTAAGTTCATTTTCCTTCTCAAGAATGGCTGTTTTATTTCTCTCGTTTTCCAGTTCTGCTTCCTTTTTATCCAAATCATACAAAACCAATAATTCAGCAATTTTTTCCTGATTATTTATACTGAGTAGGCTATCATTTAATTCGTGGTATTTTTCGAATGATTCCAACGCCTCCCTAAAGCGCCCTTGGTGTTTGTATAAAGACGAAAGAAGCCTGTGTCCCGAGGCTACATCCTGCGGAAATTCATTTTGCTGAGCATAAGCTATTCCCTCGATAACAAAACTTTCTGCTTGCTTTATCTTACCCATTTCTCTGAGAATAATTGCTTTTAAAAAACGGGGTTTTGAATAAAACTGTTTTTCTCCGGTGATTGTTAAAATTGCTAATGCCGAATCAACATGGTTTAGTGCTGTGGAGTGATTTTTAATCTCATTGTATGAGTTGCTGATGTTTAGATGAGCTACCCCGATAAGCGTGGGGAACCCTATTTGTTTGGCTTTTTCTAGTGTTTTGGAATAATGAAGCAAGGCTTCATAATAGTCTTTGTTGGAAGAATTTACCAAACCCAAGTTGTTGTGCAAATTAAGTGACAACCTTGTTTCTCCCGTTTTTTCAGCATATATCAAGGCTCTTTCCAAATCTTTTAGCGCTTCTTCGTTTTGATTGTTGTAGTGTTTTACAAGGCTCAGATTGTTTAATATTATACCTATGTAATAATCATCATTAAATTCTTCAGCAACTTTTAATCCTTTTAGGTAGCAATCAAACGCTTCGTTCAGGTTTTGTCTGTTTTCATAAAGAATTCCTAAACCATTTAGACACTCAATAATGTTTTTAGTTTCGTTATTATCTTTTGATACTTTAAGTAACCTGAAAAACTCTTTTTCTGCTAAGTAAGAGTCTCTGTCTGCCAAAATAAAGGCCAGTCTAATTTTTGTTGAATTAATAAGTGTACTATCAGCCACCTTTACTGCTGTTTCTATAGATTTTTTATAATATTCTTCTGCCTGTTCCAGTTTTCTGGAGAAATAATAAAAATTACCATAGTATTGGTAAATAAGGGCCTCATTAGACGGCGACTTTTGTAGTTTGGCTAATTCAATTGCTTTTTTACCGTATTTAAACAAAGCAACTGAGTCGTAATAAGTGCTTTGCCTTATGATGTTTTTGAGTCCTTCAAAAGTATTCGTATCAAGTTGGTGCTGAGTCCAGCCTATGCTACAAAAAAAGCATATCAAAAGTGCTAAAAAAGACTTTATCATATTCTCACTCCTATTATACAGACGTCATCTATTTGCTCAAGGTTTCCTCTCCAGTCTTCAAAGGCTTTGTCTAAAAGTTCCTTTTGCTCGTCCATTGTTTTATCCTGAATGCTTAAGAGTAGTTCTTTTAACTGCGATGCTTTAAATTTCTTGCCTTTATCACCACCAAATTGGTCTTGGTATCCATCGGTGAAAATGTAAATAGCATCGCCTTCTTGTAATTCAATAGTATGAGTAGTGAATGGTTGCGGGTTGTCTACTTTGCCTATGGGTTGTTTGTTGGGTTTTATCTCGTACAGCGTCTTGCCTCCAAGACCTAGCAGGTTTTTAAAACCTGCTAGGTCTGCTTGGGAATCTAACAAGTCTGCTCTGTTTTCATCGGCTATAATCCAAAGTGGATTGTTGGCTCCAGACCAATTAAGTGTTGTGCCGTGTAATGCGCAAAGCGAAATATCCATTCCATCTTTAACATCTTCACCACTTTTGGCAAATTCCTGTGTTACAATCTCGCACGTTTTGTCCAATATTTTTCCGGGATCAGCCAATCCGTATTCCTTTACGCTTCTGTTTAGGGCATTATTGCACACCACGCTTACCATTGCACCGGGCACTCCGTGCCCGGTGCAATCGGCTGCGGCAATATATGTCATACTTTCATGTTTATACAGCCAATAGAAATCTCCTGCCACTATATCCTTGGGTATGTACAAAACAAAGCTATCTGGCAGGCATTGTTTAATTATGCTTTGTGAGGGCAATATTGCTGCCTGAATCCTTTTAGCGTAGCGAATACTGTCGGTTATCCCCTTATTTTGTTCTTCCACAATTTGTTTTTGCTTCTCTATCTCGTCCCTCTGTTTTTTAATTTCTGTGTTTTGAGATGCAAGTTTCTTATTCGATTTTTGCTTAATCTGATACCTATTGTATATAAAAAATGTAATCAGCAAAATAGAAACGAACCCTACAATAAAAAGATTTCGGACAGTTTTTTGTCTCTCCAATTCGGTTTCTTTAATTGTTCGCTCTTTGTTCAAGAGTTCTATCTCTTTGGACTTGTTTTCAGACTCAATTTGCTTGTATAGATTTTGCTGGGTAAGCAAATCTATTTCTTTTACTTTGGCTTCTTTTTCATAATCACTTAAAAGCTTTTCCCGGTTAAGCAGTTCCAGTTCTTTTCTGCTTTTTTCTTTTTCCAATTCATTGTATTGCGCTTCTTTGGTGAGTAGTTCTATTTGCTTTTGCTTTTTTTCTGTTTCGAATTGGGTTTGTAGCTCTGCCAGTGCTTTAGAGCTGTTTTTGGCATAAATGGAATCTTTTGTTCTGTACGCAAGTATCGCATACTCATGAGATAGCTTGTAATTACCTTTTTTGTGATTTAAATCCGAAAGATTCCAGTATGCGAGATTTATCCTATCGTAGTTTTCAATAACAAGCGCCTTTTCCAAACTCAAATTCAAATATTTGTCAGCACTATCCAGAACATTTGTTTTAAGATATAGGGAGCCTAAATTTAGCTCTGTTGCCGCTATTCCGTCATAAGCATTTTGAGCTTTTTTAATTTCCAGAGATTTTTGGTAATATTCTATTGCCTTGGTGAAGTCATCTTTTTCGCGATAGATTATGCCGAGATTACCCAATATTATACCCATTGAGTGTTTGTCGTTAAATTTAACAGCCTCTTTCTCTGCCTGTAGAAAATATTCCAATGCTTTATCTACATTTTTTAATTCGAAGTGGGTGCCTGCTATATTGATAAGTGATGGGACATAAGTTTTCTCATCCTTTATCTCTTTTTTCATCTCATAAGACTGTATATAATAATCCAGTGCTTTATTGTAATTCAACTGTTTCTGATATATGTTTCCAAGGTTTGAAAAAACCTGAGCCATTCGTTTTTTATCTCCAAGAATTTCCGCTGCAGATAGTGATTTTAAAAAATAAATTTGGGCTTCTTCTAATCTGTTTCTTATTAAATAGAGTATTCCGAGAGTATTCCCGTAGGCACAAATATCATTTTGAGACATTAGTGATTCAGCAATTTTAAGTGCTTCTTCACCATAATAAACTGCTTTT
Organism: Flavobacteriales bacterium; assembly: GCA_046295395.1. Taxonomy (GTDB): domain Bacteria; phylum Bacteroidota; class Bacteroidia; order Flavobacteriales_D; family JBKBNH01; genus JBKBNH01. Next base: position 24,346 of record JBKBNH010000001.1, read on the forward strand.
TGAAAATTAGTGTCCTTATATGCCCATGCTAACTCATGAAATGTCTCCGCCTTTTCTAACCCTTTTTGCTTTGACACTACAGCTTTTAATGAATCAATATTTTGAGAATAAGTCCCAAAAGCTAGAAAATAAAACAACAATATATATATTACCCGTATTGAGTACATGCTTAAATAAAGATTCGAAAGTAAATATATGCTTATTTATTCTTAAAGAAAACTGACAATAAGGAAAACTCTTGGGAACTTGAATTACTAATTTCAGGTGATGCCATTTTTACTTTATTTCAGGTGCCTGACATTTGGGTAAACTGGTTGGAAAACATGAATGTTATAAGCTTTCTACCTGGTAGAGCTATTTTTCTTTTGCTAGACCCTCTTGGTTTAGAAACCCTAAAACTTGGTTTCATTCTGCACCTTATTCTGCGTTCCTTCTGGCTTGCTATGGTTTTTATAAATTATGTGTTTCCAAGTGAAATTAATAAGGATAAAATGGAAAAAACCATTCAGCATAAAAGTTGAAAACAACGAAGACCTGCAGGATCCAATTTTTTTCTTGAAGGAGTTACTAAATAACAAAAACAGTAGAGAAGCAGAAATGTGCAGAGGCTTTCGTATTCCATTCTGAAAAGTTTCGGAATAAAACCTTGAGTACAGTTAAAAAGAGTTTTACGTTTCAAAAACAACTACTTAGCAAGAAGATTTATCGAGTAAAAACCCATTCCGTATCGGTGCTCAAAGATTCTGTGTACATATAACCATCAGTGTTGAAAGCTTTTAGTTTTTCAGGCATCTCAATCTTATTTTCTATAATATATCTGGTCATTTTCCCCCTGGCTTGCTTGGCATAGGTCATCACAGTAACGTGCTTCCCGTTTTTAAATTCTTTAAAAACCGGAGTAGCGATTTCTCCTTTGTATAATTTTGGTTTAACTACTTTAAAATACTCGTTTGAAGCCAAATTAATCAATGGCTTTCCCTTGCTTAACTCATTAAGATATTCTGTAACCCTTCCTCCCCAGTATGCATAAAGATTTTTGGTTTTGGCATTTGTAGCCAGTGGAGTTCCCATTTCTAAGCGATATGGCAGCATATTATCTAAAGCCCTGAGAGCCCCATACAGCCCAGACAGAATAACCAAGTGCTGTTGAGCGTACTCAAGTTGTTTTGGGTTTAATTTAGAGGCCTCTAGCCCACGGTAAACCTCGCCACTAAAAACTAAAACCGCAGGCTTCGCTTCCAATTCAAACGATTGCACACTCCACGATTGATAGCGCTGGTAGTTTAACGATGCTAAGTCGAAACTTATGTCCATCATTTTTTGAACCTCTGCAGGTTTTTTCTTTTTCAACACCTTCACCAGCTTTTCTGCATCATTAAGAAAATGTGGCAAAGTCGTTTTCATATCAGGAACTTCTATATCAAAGTTTAGACTTTTAGCGGGTGAAATTATTGTAATCATTCAAATAGAGTTTACTTCTGCTCAAAAGTACGGTTTTACCATTTTTTAACAAGAATATTATATAAATTACACAACATCAGCGTTTAGGTATTGAAACAAAATCGAAACGTACTTGTTTAATTAATAAAAGTAACACATCAAATACTCAACATTATGTCACGTAAAAAAATAACTATCAAAGAGCTAAAGCCACTTATAAAAGTAAAGCTAGACAGCAAAACCATCATAACAATAAAGGATATGGCCAAGTTCGACTTTTGGAAAGAACGCTATCCCAACGCAATAGTTTTAGAAACTTAAAAACCCGGCGACCTGATTTTTCAGGCGTTCTTGGGTAAATTCATTAAGATTTCCGCTCGCATCTATAATTTTATCAATGCTGCTTAACTTAGGCTTGTCAAAATATACACTCACCTTTAGGTAGTTGAGCACGTTTGTAAAGGAGTCTATCCCCCTGGCATTGCCTGCATGACCGGTAGAAACCCCAACTAGAGCCGCTTTTTTGAAACTAAAACTTCTAGGTGGCACAGCATCTATAAAACCTTTTAAAATTCCGGGAAAACTCCCATTATATTCAGGCATAACAAATATAAACTTACCGACCTCGTCAATGTTTTGCTTCACCAGATGATCGAATTCAGCAGTACGATTACCAAAACATTCGTCAAACAAAAAACCCTTCGGCAACTCACAAAAATCAAGCAATTGACATTTTACGCTATTGCTCTGAAGTATTTTTACGTACTCCCGGGCAACCTTTAGTGTGTTACTGTTCAATCTATTTGTTGATGATATAACGGTTATCATTAAATTTTTAATTTTAGTTTAGCTAATTAATGAGTTTTAAACAACCTAAGCAAACTACTGTTCAAAAAAACCAGATATATGCATTTTAAAAAAACATAACAATTTGTTTTATAGATAATTGTCAGAAATAAAGTTTATTACAAACGTTAACAAAACTCTGTGCAAAACAAAGAGGATTATCGTTTTTAAGTAAGCTTGCTATGTGAGTATCTTTACGTCAAAGAAAAAGCACTAATCCCAATGAAAATTACCTATCTCGGACATGCCGGATTTTTGGTAGAATTAAACGGAATAAATCTGGTTTTCGACCCGTTTATTACACCAAATGAATTGGCTGGCAACCTTGATGTTAACAAAATTCAGGCAGATTATGTTCTCTTGTCTCACGGCCACGAAGATCACGTAGCCGATGCCGCAACCATCTTGAACAACAATAACGCAACCGTGATTTCAAATTTCGAAATCGTTTCGTGGTTTCAGTCCAAACATCAGGTAGAAAAAGGTCATCCTATGAATTTCGGTGGTTCATGGAGTTTCGACTTCGGTAAGGTTAAGTATGTTTCGGCTGTTCATTCCAGCGTACTTCCTGATGGATCTTACGGAGGAAATCCCGGAGGTTTTGTTATAGAAAGTTTCGACCGCAATTTTTATTACGCTGGAGATACAGCCCTAACATTGGATATGCAATTAATTGGCCGCTACTGCCGTTTGGATATAGCATTTTTACCTATTGGTGACAACTTTACCATGGGAGTAGATGATGCCATTTTGGCCGCAGAATTTATAAAATGTAAAAAAATAATAGGCATGCACTTCGATACTTTTGGTTACATCAAAATTGACCATAAGCTGAGTGTGGCAAAATTTAAACGCGCAGGTATTGAACTAATCCTGCCAGAAATAGGAAAACCGTTCGAAATTTAAGTTAAAACAAAAAAAATGGGTAAAATAATTGCCGTAGCCAATCAAAAAGGTGGAGTAGGAAAAACAACGTCTGCTATAAATTTAGCTGCATCGTTAGGTGTGTTAGAGTTTAAAACCCTGATAGTAGATGCTGACCCACAGGCAAACTCCACTTCGGGTGTTGGTTTCGACCCGAAAAATATAAAAACCAGCATATACGATAGCATTATTAACGAATCAAATCCTCGTGATATCATTTTGAGCACAGATAATCCAAATTTGGATATTTTACCTGCTCATATCGATTTAGTGGGAGCTGAAATCGAAATGATTAACCTCCCTAACAGGGAACATAAAATGAAGCAGGCGTTGGATAAAGTTCGGGATGATTACGATTTTATAATTATAGATTGCTCTCCTTCTCTAGGATTAATCACCATAAATGCACTAGTTGCTGCCAACTCAGTGATTGTGCCAGTACAATGCGAGTATTTTGCTTTGGAAGGGCTAGGTAAATTACTAAATACCATAAAAATAGTTCAATCAAGACTAAATACAGGATTAGAAATAGAAGGTATTCTTTTAACCATGTACGATACTCGCTTAAGACTTGCTAATCAAGTGGTAGATGAAGTTAAAACACATTTTCAGCAATTGGTATTTGATACAGTAATTCACCGAAACACCAAGCTGGGTGAAGCTCCAAGTTTCGGGCAGTCTATAATTATGCACGACGCCTGCTCCAAAGGAGCAGTAAACTATATCAATCTGGCACGCGAAATATTACAAAACAACGGGTTTACAAAAATTGGCAACACAGATAAATACATTGGAATAACAGAAGAAGATGAGCATTAAGAAACCCGCATTAGGCAGAGGATTAAGCGCTTTGCTGGAAAGTGCAGAAACCGATATCACAAGTAAAAATACCGAAGGTGCCTTTGGTCAAGTAGGTTCTATATCTATGATTCCTGTCTCTCAAATTGTTGCAAACCCTTTTCAACCCCGAACACATTTCGAAAAAGAAGCCCTTATTGACTTGACTAATTCCATTAAAGAACATGGAATAATTCAGCCAATTACTCTTAGAAAAACCGGAGTAAACACCTATCAGATTATATCCGGAGAGCGTCGATTTAAGGCCTCGCAAATTGCTGGATTAACCGAAGTTCCTGCCTACATAAGAGTAGCTAACGACCAGGCTATGTTGGAAATGGCTATTGTAGAAAATATTCAGCGAGAGAATCTGAATGCTATTGAGATTGCGCTAAGTTTCCAGAGACTTATAGACGAATGCGGCTTAACTCAGGAAGAACTTAGCGACAAAGTAGGTAAAGACCGAAGTACCGTTACCAATTACCTGCGTCTGCTCAAACTTCCCGAGGAAATTCAAATTGGCATCAGAGATAAAAAAATAAGCATGGGGCATGCTCGGGCAATTTTAGGATTAAAAACCGAAACTGAACAAATTGAAGCTTACCGACTTATTGTATCCGAAAATTTATCTGTTCGAAAGGCAGAAGAAATAGCACGCAAAACACCTTTAAACAAATCTGAAGCAACTAAGTCAAACGCAAAATCCGTTAAGTTGAATGCGAACGAAAAAAAGATTAAGGAACACCTCTCTTTCCATTTCAATTCACCTGTTGACATAAAAAAAACTGAAAAAGGCGAAGGCAAAATTGTGATTAGCTTTAACAACGATTCTGAACTTAATCGATTATTCGATTTACTGCAAAAATGATTACAAGAAACTTATTGTTGATTGTTTTGCTTTTCGTTGTTTTCAACACAAAAGCTCAAACTTCGCCAAAAGTTGACACTTCTCATTCCCCTAGAAAAGCCACGCTGCTTTCTGCTGTCTTACCGGGTTCAGGCCAAATATACAATCGCAAATACTGGAAAACACCTATTGTATGGGCAGGAATGGGCACATCCATTTACTTTATCATCGATAACCAAAAAAATCACAAATCATTCAAAAACGAATACATATTTCGTTTACAGAACCCCGGCCAAATCTCTAAATACGAAGCATACAGCGATGATAATTTAATCGTCATTCAAGAACAATACCGCCGATGGAGAGATCTTTCTGCAGTAGCTTGCTTAGGTGTGTATTTACTTCAGATTATTGATGCAACCGTAGATGCTCACTTACTAAAATTTGACATTAGCGAAGACCTTAGCCTTCACTTTACCCCTGCCTATTTTTACACACAAAACACACCTGGTCTGGGGCTTAAACTTACTTTCTAACTTTGGTTGGTCACGAAAAATATATGTACAGAGCCATACAAATAGCTCAAAATGCATTGGGGAATGTAGCTCCAAACCCCTTAGTCGGCGCATTAGTGGTTTATGACGGTAAAATAATAAGTGAAGGTTATCACGCGGCATTCGGAGAATCTCATGCAGAAATAATGGCGTTAAACAAGATTCATGACCCCGAAATACTTCGCAAATCAACCCTATACGTTACGCTCGAACCCTGTTCTCATTTCGGCAAAACACCTCCTTGTTCAGATTTAATCATTGAAAAAGGCATTCCCCGAGTGGTTATAGCAGCTAAAGACCCTTTTGAAAAGGTGAATGGGAGTGGAATTGAACGGCTTAAAAACAATGGCATACAAGTTATTACTGGAGTGCTCGAAAAAGAGGCCATTGAAATGAATCGAAGGTTTTTCACTTTTCACACTAAAAAAAGGCCTTACGTAATACTAAAATGGGCACAAACAGCGGATGGTTATATGGACAGGGTTAGAACAAATAATACCGACCTTGGATCTTTTAGTATCTCATGTGCAGAATCCGCTATATTGGTTCACCAATGGCGAAGCGAGGAAAGCGGAATTTTGATAGGGGCAACTACCGCTTTAACCGACAATCCATCACTTACTGTAAGACATGTAAAAGGTAAAAATCCAACTAGAATTTTAATCGACCCAAATGGAAAAGTACCCGCTAACTACGCTATTTTTAATACCGAGGCTCCTACGGTAGTTTTCGGTGAGAGCAGCCATATGGGAGCGTTTGTGCTTCCATTTGTAAAAACAAACGCTATTACGAACATTCTGATTGAACTTTATAAGCTTGATATTCAGAGTGTATTAGTGGAAGGCGGAGCAGAAACACTAAAACATTTTATAGATGCATGCTGCTGGGACGAAGCTCGTATTATAACAGCCCCTAAAGCATTAGGCAAAGGATTAAAAGCTCCTGAGATTAGTATAAATAAAAACAGCTGTTTTCGGTGTGGTATAGACGAAATTTTTTACTATAGAAACAATGATTAATCTGCTGTTTTGTATCCTTTGCTCTACCCTGCTTGTTGTTCTATTGAAAGTGTTTTCTGTTTACAAAATACCTTTACTTCAAGCGTTGATTTTCAATTATATAACTGCATCTATATTGGGTTTTACTTTAAATGAATGGAGTACTCCTCTTGGTGACATTGTTACGGCAGATTGGAGCAAAACCGCACTCATTTTAGGTATTAGTTTTATAGGAATTTTTTACCTCACAGGGCTTACAGCCAAAAATGTTGGGATATCTATCACCTCTGTTGCCAACAAAATGTCCTTAATCATTCCTGTACTTGCGGCTTATGTTATTTATAACGACTCGCTGGGATGGCTAAAAATTACAGGAATCATTCTTGCGCTAATTGGAATTTACCTGTCTAGCACTAAAAAAGGTAGGCTTAGTTTTCCTTCCAAACACATATGGCTGCCTATATTAGTCTTTGTTGGATCGGGTATTTTAGACACACTTGTAAATTTTGCCAAAAAACAACAGCTTACAGAATCAGATGAAGTTGTTTTCTCTTCTTTTATATTCCTAGTAGCAGGCAGTGTAGGCATTATCATCTGGTTAACTTTAGTCGCATCGGGAAAAGACCGTTTTAGCTGGAAGGCTCTTTTAGGGGGAGTAGCCTTGGGGGTGCCAAACTTTGGTTCTATTTATTTTATGCTCAAAGCTTTTGCTATACCACACTGGGAAAGTTCACAGGTAATTCCGGTAATCAATATGGGGGTAGTACTAACATCAGCCCTTGCCGGGCTGTTATTATTCAAAGAAAAGCTAGACCGAACAAACTGGATTGGCATAGTGCTCGCCGCAATAAGCATAGGTTTAATTTCAGGAGTCCTTATCTAGAAATGGAAACCCGAATATCAAATAATTCTTAACACACAAGAAGGTCTTTTTAAAGTAAAAGGAAATAAATTTTCAGCCTTTACTTTACCTGTTAATATCGCAAAAATCTTAAAAAAATTACCCCGGCACACGTCGTGTTTGTTATGCGTGCAGATTGAGTACAGTTTGAAGAATCGTGCAAAATTTTGCTTATCGTACCTTTGAAATATAAAGACGGCGCTACTAAGTTTCTGAAAGATTTTCCTAAAATAACAATCTTTTAGCCCCGAAAAAACAGACTTTCTAATTCTTAACAACACTCATTTTACTAAACAAAAAACAGTATATTTGACCACTTTCTGAATTGAAAAAACTTTAAAACAACTATTATTATGGGAAAAGGTGATATTAAAACTGAAAAAGGCAAACGCTTTGCAGGTTCATACGGAAACAGCAGACCAAAAAAAAGCGCTCCAAAAGCTGTAGAAGCTAAGCCTAAAGCGGCTAAGCCCGCAAAAAAAGCAACTACTCCTAAAGCAGCTAAAAAAGAGCCAGCTAAAGCGTCTACTCCTAAAACCGTGGCTAAAAAAACTGCAGCAAAACCGGCAGCAAAAAAACCTGCGGCTAAAAAAACCACAACAGCTAAGAAAAAAGCAGAATAATCTTATTCTTAGGATACACATAAAAAAACAGTCGGGATTCTCCGGCTGTTTTTTTATGTGTAAAGTCTTCGCATAATTATTTCCGTAGCTCCCTGTCCGTATTTTCTAAAATCAGCATCATGATATTCATAACCAGGATAATCTGCCAGCTCTCTTCTTATTTCTTCACGAAGTACACCTAACCCCACTCCGTGTATAACAATCAGTTTTCGCAATCTCATTTCAATCGCTTCATTTATAGCCTTTCTGAATATCTTAAGTTGCAATTGAATAATCTCCGTATTAGATAATCCAATATGTGAGTCGGTTAATTCCTCTATGTGTAAATCTATTTCCATCACCTGCTTGTCAATCAATTTTCCATAAGACAATACCTTAGACTTTTTCTTTTTAGTTTGAGTAGGCCTCTCTTTATCCATGAACCTATCGCTCAGCTTGTATGCATCTATTCCTGCAAAAGGAACCAACTCCCGAATGGCCACATTATGCTCAAAACCATACTCATCTTCAACTATGGCCCTGCCAGGTTGTAAAGAGATAATCTCTCCTTTCAGTGCAGTATGAACAAAGCTTACTTTATCACCTATTTTGAGCATACTACAAAAGTATGTAATACTAAATAGATTCATGCGTTCATCTTCAGATGAAATTTACAATCTATATTTGCGTAAGAATACTTATAAATGCACCACCACCCTAACGATAAATATATAAACATAAACGGGCTTTCTATTCGCTATCACGACGAAGGAAGTGGACCTGCCGTTGTAATGATTCATGGAATGTTTGCTTCGCTATATAGTTTTCAGGACTGGACACACGCTCTGAAAGAGAACTACCGTGCGATTAGCTTCGATTTGCCCGGATTTGGTTTTTCTGATGCTCCCAACGGTAAACTATCCATGCAGTGGTACTGCGATTTTGTAGATTTGTTCTTAAAAGAACTTTATTTAACAGATGTTGTTCTTTGTGGAAACTCGCTGGGCGGGTGGATTGCATGGGAGTACACTTGGCGCTATCCAGGAAAGGTGAAAAAACTTGTGCTTCTTGCCCCTGCCGGTTTCATAGACAAATGGAATATGCCTATACCTGTGTATTTTGCAAAAAGCGGATTGTTAAAACTGTTTAGCAGATTAATTACAAAAAAAACAATCCACATAGCACTCAAAACGGTGTATGCTAACAAAAAACTAATTAAAAATGAGTCGATTGACCATTATTACAGTATTGTAAAAAGAAAAGAAAACATAGCTCATATATCTCGCCTTGCACAGGTCCACCCAACAGACAATACCCAAAAACTAACCGAGATTAAAAAACCTGTTTTACTTATTTGGGGAGAAAAAGACCGGTGGATTTCTATAAAACACCTTGCAAAATTCAAATCAAAATCGCCCCATGCTAAAGTTCTTACTTCAAAAAATTGGGGACACGCTCCAATGGAAGAAGCCGCTGAAGAAACCCTTAATCATCTGGCTCAATTCTTGAACAGCTAAGCAACTACCGTTCGCTCGGTTTACAGAACCTTAATTTAAATTACTTGCTTTAATTTACTTACAAATGAGTAACTTGCAATACAAATTTAACATTTAGTTAGTTGATTGTCCGAATTACCATATCAATCATCCTCTCATTACTCCTGCTAAACGCAAGGGCTACGCATATTGTGGGGGGAGAAATCAATTACGAGTGTGTAGGGGGTAACAATTATTTAATCACTGTGAAGATTTACCGCGACTGTAGCTCCCCACAAAATGCCCCTTTCGACCCCAGTATACCGGTTGGTGTCTTTGACGGGGTAACTAACACCTTGCTAGTGGCTCATAGCTTTTCAAATCCTCTTATTTCGCCCGTGCCGGTTGTAATTAACGACCCGTGCTATCAGCCGCCCGGAGGTATTTGCGTGCAAGAAGCTATTTATATTCAAACCATTACTTTACAACCCAATGCAAATGGATATATACTCTCGCATCAGCGCTGTTGCAGAAATGCCGGAATTGTAAACATTGTGAATCCAGGAGCTGTTGGAGCTACGTTTTTAACCTATATTTCTCCCGATGCATTGGCTGTTTGTAATTCAGGGCCTGAGTTTAGCCAGCTCCCCCCATTGGTAGTATGTAACGGTATTCCTTTCAGCTTCGATCACTCTGCCTCAGACCCCAATGGTGATGATTTGGTTTACAGTTTTTACCACCCTTTTAATGGTGGTACTACAGGAAACCCGGCTCCATCTCCACCTGCGACTCCACCTTATTTTACAGTACCTTTTAGCGCAGGATACACTGTTAACCAACAGATTACCGGAGCCCCCAATCTTACCATTAACAATGTTACGGGAGAATTGATCTGTCTACCAAACACCAATGGATTGTTTGTATTTGGTGTTGTAGTAGAAGAATATCGAAATGGCGTACTGTTTACCCGAACATATAGAGAATTTCAAACAACCGTAGCCCCTTGTCCGCAAACCGTTGTTTCTTCTATTCCGAATCAAACTGATTTTTGCTCTGGATTTACCGTAAATCTTGCCAATAACAGCCTCAATGCTAATGACTACCTTTGGAATTTTGGAGACCCGAACAATCCGAATGCAACCTCTACAGACTTTGCTCCTAGTTACACTTATTCCGATACAGGTTCATACACAATTACACTAATTGCAAATCCGGGTCTAAGTTGTGCTGACACAGCTACAGTTATATACAGTATTCAACCTCCGTTAAATATTACTTTTATTAATCCGGGTCCGAAGTGTTTTCACAATCAGAATATGACTTTCGATGTAAACGGAAATTTTACCAATGCAGCTCAAATTCAATGGAATTTTGGCCCAAATGCCAACATTCCGGTTTCTAATAATAAAACTGTAAATGGCGTCACTTTCGATTATCCGGGCAAATACCTAGTAGTGGTTAATGTTGAAGAATTCGGCTGCTCAGCACAGCACAGCGACTCGGTTGAAGTTATCCCTCTTCCTGTGCCCTTATTTTTACCCGTTGATACTGGATGTGCACCTTACACCGTTCAATTCGAAAATTTATCTACCTCATCCGTTCCTGCCACGTATATATGGAATTTTGGGGATGGTAATTTCAGTACTTTAACCAACCCTACACATACCTACATCAACCCCGGAACATACACCGTTACACTAACTGTTCTGATTGATTCTGTTTGCAGCTACAATGCCTCCTATACCATTCCGAATACTGTTCACGTGAATGTATCTCCATTTGCCGGAATTGGGGCTAATCAACTTACAGCAGATATCTACTATCCAACTATTACCTTTTTTGACCAGTCGCAAGGGGCTACACAACAGATTATCTATTTTGGAGATGGGGAATTCAGTTACCAATCTCCCGCCGTTCATGATTACCTAAATTCAGGTTACCACTATGCTCATCAATGGGTTATAAATGAGTTTGGCTGTACAGATACAGCCGTAGTAACCATATTCATCTCTCCCGACACGCGAATCTATGTACCCAATACGTTTACACCAAATGGAGACGGAATAAACGATGTGTTTTTACCCATTGTAAACGATGTGTTGGATTATGAACTTTTTATCTACAACCGTTGGGGCAATGTTATTTTTAAAACAACCAACACACAAGAAGGATGGGATGGGACTCTAAAGGGAGACAAAAGCCCTATAGATACTTACATCTATAAAATTTGGTACAACGACTGGCAAAACATGCGTTATGAAATAATAGGCCATGTTTCTTTAGTGCGTTAGTTATTCTCTGATTTTAGATTTCAACGAAGCCCACCCACCTCCGTTATATACATTTACATATCCAGCAGTTTTCAGAACAGCCTTATCTGATACACTTCTCATACCTGATGCGCAACATGTTATAATAACTTTTTTTCACCCTTAAGTTTTCCCAGGTTATTTTTCAGTTGGTCTACGGGAATATTTACCGCTCCTTTGATGTGTGCCGATGCAAACTCTCCTTTACTTCTAACATCAAGAATTATAGCACCCTCATATACCAATTGCGCATAATCAAGTGTCGTTTCTCCAAATAGCTTCTTAAACATATCCATCATAATTTTCTGATTTTAAATTATTCGACAAAGATAATTAAAAACAGGTATATTAGTAAATGTTAATATATTTATTTTTCAAAAGTAACACTCCATATTCCTCTTAAGTCGGTTTCATTAAATCCAATAGCCAAATCATTAGGATAGTAGCTCTTAATCGACTCGTAATTAGCTAAAGAAACAGACTCTCCTAATATTCCATGACAAGTCTGACATGAGCTAAGCAAGAGAACTGGTCTAGCATAATGAACATTCCCATTTGGCAAAAAAGTTACTTTGGGCTCAAGTGTTTTCCCCTGTTCTCTTTCTTTCAGGTAATGCTCAATTATCTCTTTTTCGAATGATGATGCCTCATTAGCAGAATTGCGAAACTTAACCGCCGATCTCTTTATAGTTGCCCCATATAATTGGGCAAGGCTGTCTGTTAGTGGGTAAGCATTCGTATTGCAATAAGCAAGTGTTGCTTGAAAACCATCTGCCTGCATAGTGTTTTGCAAGGCACCACTGAGAGTTTGAAAAGTAAGATGAGTAATTTCGTCTCCCTTATCCAGATAAGACTTTGTGTCAGGTTTTTCTGTACAACAGGTTTCTTTTATAAGAATAAAAATCCCCATAACCAAAACAAACCAACCAAAAATAGGCTTTAATTTATTGCCTGATATTTTTACAGAAAGTGCACTACCTATAAAAACACCCATTATGGTAAACGTAGTGATAAATAAAAGGAATGACCATTCTATAGGTGTGCCTGCACTAACATCACCTAAAAACCCTATCAGCGACTTCGCTGCTATAATCAATAAAGATGTTCCTATGGCCATTTTCATACTCAGACCAGCAAACAAAACCAATGCAGGTATAATGAGGAAGCCACCGCCGGCACCAACAAAGCCAGTCAAAACACCCACAACCCCTCCCTCTATCAAGATAAGAGGATAGTTGAATTTAACATGTTTTTCCTCTGATTTATCAACTTCTTTGTTTTTTCCGGAACGAATCATCGAAATAGATGCTGCAATCATAAGTACAGCAAATACTAGCATTATAAAAATGCTTTTTGTTACTTCCCGATTGCCTATGCTAAAAATAGACTCTGGAATTTGTGGCATAAGATATTTTCTGGTAAGAAATACTGCTAATAAGGACGGTACAGAAAAAACAAGTGCTGCCGTAACATTGAGTTCTCCCTTTTTAAAATACATATAAGAACCAACCAATGCCGTAACCCCAACTATAAACAAGGAATAAGCTGTAGAAAGCTCAGGTGATATATGCAAAATATAAACTAATATAGGTACAGTTAAAATAGATCCTCCGCCACCAATAAGCCCTAGTATTACCCCCGCTAAAACAGAGAGTATATAACCTGTTATTAAGTATAATTCCATACAGGGTTAAGCTTTACAACAAGACTCCATACAATCAAACAAGTGAAGCAAATTTCTGTCTTTGATGGAATAGAATACATTCATCCCATGCTTCTCACAGATCAATATGCCTCTGTCCTTCATTTTTATAAGATGATGAGACAACATGGATTGCTCTGTTTTAATAGAGATACGCTGTTGTATATCTGTAACGGCCAAAGGTTCTTCCTGCTCTAAAACCTCCATAATTTGCAACCGAGCAGGATGCCCCAATGTTTTGAGTATTTCTGCTACCCGCTCCATTTGTGACACTGTAATGTCTCGTTGCTTGGTTTTCATAAACAATATTTTTTTTGCAAAAAAATGAATAAATGTTAATATACTCAAATCTTTTTTGATTTGCAACTAATAAAACACTAAGATTTCGTTACCTTGTGTCGTATATAAATTATGCCATGCCTATAAAAAACAAACACGAGTTTAGCTTCTGGCTCAATGGAAAAACCATAAAAGATGTAGCGCTTTACAACGTGAACGAAAACTACTTTATGTTTAGCCCAAGGCTGGTTGTTATTGATGGAGCTGTTGAAATTAAATTTTCAGATAATAGCCATATCATTATTGGATTTAACGAATCCAAGCAGCTTATAGATGCTACTACAGAATCATTAGAAGAAATGCTGGGCGATTTAGATTATTATGAAATCGAACATGAATGGAACACTATTCATCGAAATTTAACAAATAAAGCCATTGCAAACAGCAACGTTCGCTGGACATGGTAAAACGATGTAAATGAGAACCGGCAAATTTTGCCCGAAAAATACCATATAATAGAACAACTAATCCTCACTTTTGAAAAAGGAGACATACTGCAAATTGCTGCTGTAGATTTTGATATTGAAAACGACTCCATAAAAAACCCAAACTACAAACAAACCGGAGAAATTCTTATAAGTATCGACAGAATAATTGATATAAAAGAAGCCGATTTTTGATACCCTCACCTATTTTAAGGTTAATGTAATTAACTTCGCTTCGTGCTTTACAAAGAAATTCAAATACTACTTAAAAAAGAAATTCAGCTTGAATTTCGAAAAAGAACGGCAATTAGCGGAGTGCTTCTTTATGTGGTAACAACCATATTTGTATGCTACTTGTCTTTCAACCGATTGGACAGTGCCTCGGTTTGGAATAACCTTTTTTGGATTATCCTCATTTTTGCCAGCACCAATGCTGCAGCCAAAAGTTTTGATGAAGAGCGCGACGGCAGACACCTATACCTATACACCTTGGCTTCGCCGCAGGCTGTTGTATTAAGCAAAATTCTATACAATACAGCTTTACTCGCTCTACTCGCTTTATTTGCTTTGATTGTTTTTGTGGCTCTATTGGGAAACGAACCTTTAGCACAAACCCATTGGTCGGTATTTTTAACAGCCTTACTACTGGGCACAGCAGGGTTGGGCTCTCTGCTAACATTAATCAGCGCCATATCTTCCCGAACAGGAAACAACCTAGGATTAATGGCTATTCTTGCTTTCCCCGTAATGCTGCCACTTTTATTAACACTCGAAAAAGTTACTTCGCTTGCAATTCAGGGATTTGGATGGGATGTAACAAGTAAATATTTGTTGGTACTT
Organism: Flavobacteriales bacterium; assembly: GCA_046295395.1. Classification (GTDB taxonomy): domain Bacteria; phylum Bacteroidota; class Bacteroidia; order Flavobacteriales_D; family JBKBNH01; genus JBKBNH01. The sequence continues at coordinate 39,385 of JBKBNH010000001.1, forward strand.
TTAGGAATGAATGCCCTTACGGCAGCACTTTCCTTTATTTTATTTCCGTACCTTTGGCGCGACTAAAACCCGGTGTAAATTGAACCTAAAATCTGCTTGGTGGAAAATTTTATCAGTACTGCTTCTAGCTTATGTATTGATTATTGGATTGTTGACCCCTCTCAAGCCCGGTATTGAATCTGTATCAAATACGGAAATCAACGAGTCTGGGTTTCTATCGCTAAAAATTACAGGATACAACACCCGATTTTCAGAAAACTCATCTGAAATTTCTGCTTGGCTCTGGAACGACAGCACGTTTCTGCCTGCTACCATGGTCATGGTGAGTTCAAACAATGAATTAACGGCTAATTTCTATATAGATCAGCCTCTAAAAAGCCGTGTTTCCTCACTGATTCTAGAAGCAGGTTCAGACGGTTTGATGGTAAAAGAAAACTGTATTCAGAATACCGCAAATCTAATGATGGGAGACGATACCATCCGTGCAAATACAGGCTTTTTCATGGACTCCGGCGGAGATGCTGCCAGCTACGAAAGCCTAGAAAGTTCACAGTCTGTGTTAAAAAGTATAAACGGACAAAATTTGGTATTGCAATTCAACAGCATAAACCTAAAACCCGGAGATAAACTTTATTTGGCCAAAACAGACAGCACACGCACATTTATAGCCGAAATAAACAGCCAAACCCCCACTCCATACCTCATTGAAACAGAAACAAATGAGGTGCTGGCGCTGTTTCAAAGTAAAAATTCCATATCGTCAGACGAAAGAACATTTGGTTGGCGCGCATCCCTGAGTACAGGGACAATTATTGACCTACCTAAGCCGGACTTAAACAAAGCTCCCGCAAAAGGAATACCTAACCGGGAAATGCTCGCTGAGACAATCAGAAATTTATTTCTACACGTGCCAATGTGGTTTAGTATGATGATTTTGCTAACAGCGTCGTTCGTATATAGCATACGTTACCTCCAAAAAGGAAAACCAATCTACGATCTAATTGCCATTGAATTGGTTAACATATCTCTTTTATTTGCCTTTTTAGGTTTAACTACAGGCTCGTTGTGGGCAAAATTTACGTGGAGTGAACACTCTCCCCTTTTCTCTTTCAGCGGATGGTGGGTAAATGACGTGAAACTCAACGGCGCTGCTATTGGCACACTAATCTATATTGCATATAGGGTTTTGAGAGGTTCTGTAAATGAAGAAAGCAAAAGAGGCAGGATAGCTGCTGTATATAATATTTTTGCTTACATCATGTATATGGTTTTTATAATGGTGCTGCCTCGCATGTTCGACTCGCTACATCCGGGAAACGGAGGCAATCCGGCTTTTAGTCAATATGACTTGGATAATACGCTTCGTCCTTTGTTCTACGCTTCGGTAATTGGCTGGACATTACTCGGCGTATGGATATTTAGTCTAAGAAAAAAAATTAAATTACTTGAAGAAAAAATACTACACTGATGCAAAAATTAATTTTAGTTTCTCTCTTTTTGTGGAGCATTGCCGCTCAGGCGCAAGGCCTTGAAAACTCCCTTTATTCCAATGGAAAGATAAACATTGTGGTAGGTGTTGTCGTTATTATTTTTTCAGGCATTATTTTTTACCTGATTAGAATGGAACGAAAAATTAAGCGCTTGGAAAAAAAAGTGAAAAACGATTAACACAATATTCTTGAGGCAATTTTTTAAAATATCTCTTTTAACCTGTATCATTTTTTTCTCCTTGGTTATAATCCTTTTCAATTTTGGTGTTATAACTTTTGGTAGTGGTCTCGGCGATTTATTCTACTTCTTGGTTCATTGCGGCTGGTTGTTCGCTTTAATATTAACTCACGTATTAGTTAAAAAGGGGAAAATTAAACCTAACACTCTACTTTTAGGTGTCTTGACTGTTTTCTTTGCTTTATCAATTGTGGCATCTATTCTTGGTTTTACAATCTATAGAGGAACAGAATACCCTTGGAATGGTAAAATATTCGTGTTTCCTTATATTCTTCAAGAACATGAGACAATAACTGATTTTTAAATAAATTTTAATAATGAAAAAATCCCACATAATAGCCATTATAATTGTAGCCGTTGGAATAGGCATTATTACCTCTTTTATGGCTAATGCCAGCACGTATGGCAATTTTACCGAGGCGTTTGATAATCTCGAGAAAAAATACACAATTGTTGGTCACCTTAACCGCGAAATGCCGGTAACCAGCCAACCCAACCAAACAGAGTTTTACATGACCGATAAAGAAGGTGTGGAAAGAAAGGTAATCTTAAACCAAACCAAGCCCAGAGAATTTGACCAAAGCGAAAGCCTAGTGCTTACTGGGCATGCAGCCGATGACGGTGTTTTTTATGCCCATGATATTCTACTGAAATGCCCTTCTAAATACAATGACAAATCTACGATAAGCGAATAATGGACAACCTGATTTTTCCGAGCAATTACATTGGTGAGCATACCTTAATCGGTCAGATTGGGCATTTTATGATAGTACTGTCTTTTGCAGCAGCTGTGGTGGCCGCAATAGCTTACTTTTTGCAAAAAGAAGACGTTACCGACGCCAAATGGAAGAAAATCGGTAGGTGGGCATTTCGCATTCACTCCATTACGGCAATGGCCGCTATCGGCATCTTGTTTTACATGATGTTCAACCGGTATTATGAATACCATTATGTGTGGAAATACTCCAATTCACAAATGCCTTTAAAGTACATTTTCTCCTGTTTTTGGGGCGGACAAGAAGGCAGTTACCTATTGTGGATATTCTGGCATGTAGTATTGGGGAACATATTGTTGCATCGGGCAAAAAACTGGGAAGCACCTGTAATGACTGTTTTTGCAGGAATGCAAGCACTTATACTTACCATGTTGCTTGGTATTTACATTGGCGACTGGCAACTGGGAAGCAGTCCATTCATTCTTGCGCGCGAAACTGCCGAAAACTATGGTGCTGCTTGGACTATGAATACTAACTACATAACGGGATTCATAGGAGAAAATGGACTATCTGTATTTAGCGATGGGCTTGGGCTTAATCCACTACTGCAAAACTACTGGATGACCATACACCCACCCACGTTATTTCTGGGATACAGCTCTACACTCATTCCTTTTTGCTACATAATTGCCGCCTTGCGTTTCAATAAAATTAACGAATGGATTAAACCCGCTTTAAGCTGGACTTACTTCAGTGTAGCAGCTTTGGGATTGGGAATATTAATGGGCGGCGCATGGGCATACGAATCACTTAGCTTTGGTGGATTTTGGGCTTGGGATCCTGTAGAAAATGCTTCATTTGTTCCATGGCTTGTTTTAGTAGGTGGGGCTCATGTTATGGTTTCGCACAACAAAAGCGGTAAATCGCCATATAGTGCTTTATTTTTAACAGGGCTTTCTTTTATCCTAGTATGGTACGCCACCTTTTTAACCCGAAGCGGGGTGTTGGGCGATGCTTCCGTACATTCGTTTGCCGGTGGCTCACTGGGGGCTTTGTTGCTATTTCTGCTGATAACCATATACGTGTTTATTCTGTCTCTACTGCAAAACCACAAACTTAAAATACTGTTCACTGCATTCTCTGTTTTGATGGTTCTGCTTTTTGTATTTACAGGTAATTTAGATCAAAAACTTGCCGAAGCATTTCCAGGATTAATAGACGCAGGAGGAGGAACAATAGACGCCATTTCCAGAAACCTCTCCTGGCGAGGCATTCTCACAATGACAACCATACTGGGGATATTAGCTCTAATGATTAGAGACTACAACAAATACTTCATCCGAGACAAGCAAGAAGAAGAACTTTGGAGCCGCGAATTTTGGATGTTTATCGGTAGTTTAATTCTTCTGTTATCGGCGGCTCAAATTTTAGTACCTACGAGTATACCCGTTTTTAATGAAGTATTTGGCGCCAATATAGATCCCATTACCGATAGTCTAGAGCGAAATCGGTTTTATAATGGTTGGCAAGTTCCCTTTGCCTTTTTAGTAACCCTGATTATTGGTTGGGCACAATTTCTAAAATACAAAAACACGCCTTTCAAGGAGTTTTCGAAAAAACTTATTACACCGATTTTAGTGGCGTTGGCTTTCACTTTATTTATCAAAGTATTTGTATATCGAATACCTTCTACTACCAGCAAGGATGTTTTACTGTTTTCTTCATTATTTGCTGTTTTTGCTAACATGGATTATTACATAAGAATACTGAAGGGAAAACTCAATTTTGCAGGCGCATCTATTGCTCACATAGGCTTTGGGCTGGTTGTTCTGGGAGCATTAATATCTCAGGGACAGCAAATGACCATTTCACAAAACAATCCCGAAACATTCGAACTAGATTATTTTAACATGCAGTCAGGGTCGTCGCGATTCAGCAATCAAACTGATGTTTTTATTCGCAAGCACGACACCGTTTTTATGGATAGATACTTTGTGCTTTACCACGAAAAATGGCAAGAAGGAAGCAACATTTATTACAATATTGATTATTTTAAACCGATTCCGAAAAGTTACACAAAAGGTGATACAGTAAAACTGCGTAGCGGACTCTTCACTGCTTTGATTAATCATCAGGCAAATCGATTCGATTTTGAGGAAAACAAACTGAATGATAAGCTTTGGGAACAAGTTCCGGTAGTTAGTCCAAAGGCTTATAATCGTGCGGAAACTTGGAATGCTTACCGTCCGGGAGAAAAACTCTTCACGCTCACCCCTATGATTCAGTTAAATCCGCAGTTTGGAAATGTTTCTGAACCAGGCACCAAACACTACTTTACACATGATGTATTCACCTACATGAAAAATGCAGACCAAACTTGGTTTGATCCCGACGACAATTTTATGGATGCTCTGGCTTTTACAGCAACATTAAGCGATACGGTAATCACACCCAACAACATAGTAGTGATTGAAGGAATAGAAGGTGTTGCCAAATCCGAATACGAAGCTCTTCGGTTGCTCCCCAACGACTTGGTTGCAAGGGTAAATATGCATGTATTTAATACCAACGACCGGAATTTTATTCCTTACCGGGCTTCTCCCTTGTTTATTTTAAGAGATGGAGAGTTGTTTATACCTGATACTTATGTGGTAGACGATGCCAATGTGGCCATCAGTGTGCAAAAAATAACTCCCGTAATTAGTGGTCTGGACAGTACAACAGGATTACCTGTGTACAGCAACGAAACCTCAGTTACCTTTACTTTAGCCGACAAAGAATATATTGTGATGCAAGCCATTGTATTTCCATGTATAAACATCCTCTGGATAGGCTCCATCATCATGACACTAGGAACAATTATGGCAGTAGTTTATCGGGTTAGGAGGAAATAACAATACCTTTACTTTACCAATGGGCAGAATATTAGCTATAGATTACGGAACCAAACGTGTAGGACTTGCTGTTACCGACGAGTTGCAAATTATAGCCAGTGGCCTAACCACCGTTCACAGCAAAGACCTTATCGCTTACCTGAAAGCATATCTTACAAAAAACAAAGTGGATACCATCGTGTTAGGTGAACCCAAAACCCTACAAGGGGGGGCAACCGATGCCACAGAAGAGATTGAAAAACTCTACACACACCTCACCCGTACATTTCCACTAGTTAAAATTGACCGTATAGACGAACGGTTTACCTCGAAAATGGCTGCGCAAACTTTAGCCGTATCCGGACTAAAGAAGAAGGTCCGTCAACGCAAGGAATTACTCGACGAAGTAAGTGCTACCATTATGCTTCAGGATTATTTACATTTTAAGCGATAGCCCCTTTCATGAATTTGTGTTGATAAAAATTAAGTCCTATACGTTGCAAAAGAAAACGATTTAGTCTTATTTTTACTAGGATTCAAAAAACAAAAACGAGTTAAATTAAACCTTTATGAAAAAAAAATTACTGTTTACTGCCTTACTTACCACTGGATTAAGCTTTGCACAAGCTCAATATTCCGTCCAAGTAAAAGTTGTTTCTGTAGAAACCCTTAACAATGTGGATTGCGACGGTTGGCCTTTGGGCGATAGTGATTTTGTTTTTGAGTTTCTTGCACTTGACAATACAGTAGGTAATACAAACAATAATCCATCCTTTAGCGGAATTATGGGTGCTTGTAATTATGCCTACAAAAACGAAGACAATGGCCCATACACCCTTTCTACACCCAGTGGAGCTTTTGACCCTAATGATGGTTTATTTTTCAACCACAACTACCAGTGTAGTCAGGTGCCTACACAAATTATTTTCCGTTGGAGAGCTTACGAAAATGATGCTATTACAAATTATTCTGCCGGAGGCGGCAGCACACAAGGACAAACTGCCAACCAGATGGTTACTCTTAATGTTCCCACCTCCCCCACCAGCAATATGTACACCTACACTGCGGCAAGTCAAGATGCGGGATGCCCACAAAACTACCGCATAACCATCGAATTGGAAACATCGGGAACACTACTTAGCAACGATGTAACACAAAACGGTGCCGTGTTGACAGCTGTTTCCGTTAGTCCGTTTATTACTTACCAATGGGTTGACTGTTTGAATGGTAACAGCCCTATCCCCGGAGCCACAGGACAAAACTTTACCGTAACACAAAATGGCTCTTACGCTGTGGAAATAACTGATGGGCTGGCTTTTTGTACTGTAACCTCCAACTGCATTACCATAAACAATGTGGGGATTAACGAGGAGTCTTTCGGCACTACTGTATTACTGTACCCTAACCCTGTAAATGATATATTAACGATAGAACTTGGTGAAGCAATAGAACAAGCGACAGTCGAAATTTTTGATTTGAGCGGAAAACGAGTTGCTATAAATCAAATGCGCAACGAGAATTTGATTAGGATTAACACGGGTAATTTTGCAAAAGGTGTGTACATGGTAAGCCTCAGTAATACCAAAGGAAACAAGGCCATTTACAAATTGGTGAAGCAATAATGATAAAGAAAAACACTACAAAAAAAGCTCCGAAATTTCGGAGCTTTTTTATTTAAGCTATTGCGGCATCTGTTTTAGCTCGCTTACGCTCGTGTTCTTTTAGCAATACCTTCCTTATGCGAATAGACTTCGGCGTTAACTCCACATACTCATCACCCTGAATGTATTCCAAAGCCTCTTCAAGGCTGAATTTTTTAGGTGGGGCTATGCGCATTTTCTCATCCGAACCGGATGCCCTGATATTGGTTAGTTTTTTCGCTTTAGTAACGTTAACTACCAAATCACCGGCACGATTATTTTCTCCTATTACCTGTCCTTCGTATATATCTTCGTTTTCATCGATAAAGAATACCCCTCTGTCTTGCAAGTTGTTTAGCGAATACGGAATGGCTTTGCCGTTTTCCATACTGATAAGCGACCCGTTCTGACGACCAGCTATAACTCCTTTGTAAGGTTGGTATTCAATAAATCGATGAGACATCACTGCCTCGCCACTAGAAACAGTAAGTAAATAATTTCGCAATCCAATAATTCCTCTGGAAGGAATTTCGAATTTTAAAATCATCCTACCACCTTTAGGCTCCATACTTTTCATGTCGCCTTTACGCTGAGTTACTGCCTCTATGGCCTTTCCTGAAATTTCTTCGGGCATATCGATGGTTAACTCTTCTACTGGCTCGCACTTCACTCCATCTATTTCTTTTATGATTACTTGCGGTTGCCCCACTTGTAGCTCATAACCTTCTCTTCGCATGGTTTCTATAAGCACCGACAAGTGCAACACGCCACGCCCAAAAACCTGAAAAGAATCTGCAGTAGAGCCCTGAACCACTTTGAGTGCAAGATTTTTCTCCATTTCCTTGTGCAGTCTGTCGTTTATATGGCGTGAGGTTACAAATTTTCCTTCTTTACCAAAAAATGGCGAATCGTTGATGGTAAACAGCATACTCATTGTCGGCTCGTCAATAGCTATGGTTTTCATTGGCTCCGGGTTCTCTGCATCGCAAAGAGAATCACCAATTTCGAATCCTTCTATACCGGTAATGGCACAAATATCTCCTGCTTGTACTTCGGTTACTTTTGTTCTGTTAAATCCTTCGAAAACAAATAATTCTTTAACCCTAGATTTAACCAAAGAACCATCTCTTTTTGCCAGTATAATAGGTTGATTTTCTTTTAATACACCGCGATTTAAACGGCCAATGGCTATACGCCCGATAAACGAAGAAAAATCAAGTGATGTAATTAACATTTGAGTATTACCTTCCTCAATTTTACGAGGCTTTATGTTTGCAACAATAGTATCAAGCAATGCGGTAATATCAGTGGTTGGTTTGCGCCAGTCGGTGCTCATCCAGTTGTTTTTGGCTGAGCCATAAACGGTGGGAAATTCTAATTGGTATTCGTTTGCATCGAGCTCGAACATTAGGTCAAAAACCTTTTCGTGTGTCTCGTCGGGGGTGCAGTTTTCTTTATCTACTTTGTTTACAACTAAAACGGGCTTCAAGCCAATTTGTAGGGCTTTTTGCAGCACAAAACGAGTTTGTGGCATAGGACCTTCAAAAGCATCAACTAACAGACATACACCATCTGCCATATTTAGAACCCGCTCCACTTCTCCGCCAAAATCGGCGTGACCGGGGGTGTCTATAATGTTTATCTTGGTGTTTTTGTAGGTTACCGAGACGTTTTTCGATACGATAGTAATACCTCTTTCTCTTTCCAGGTCGTTATTGTCTAAAATAAGATCTCCCGGGCGTTCGTGTTCTTTAAAAAGTTTTCCTGCTTCTAAAATTTTGTCCACTAAAGTGGTCTTGCCATGGTCAACGTGTGCAATGATGGCGATGTTTCTAATTTCTGTCATGTTTTAATTTTGCGCGCGCAAAGGTAGTGTTTTATCTAGCGTGAATTACACAAACAATCAATTTATATATTTATTGAACTGTAGCTTACCCCAATAGTTTGTGCTCCATTTTTTTTATTGTTAAAACACAGAAGCTAAAAGCTGCTTAAGTAATCCCTCAACGATTAACTTGTGATTGACCCAACAACCTAATATACGTTAATCATGTAATTATTGCTTAAATAAGTGTAACATAAACTGTTTTACTTGGAGGACTTTTGTAAATAACTATGAGTAGGTTAAAAAAAAGGCTGTTAATTGCTTCAGGGATTATCGTTTTAATGCTTCTGCTTCTAATTCCGATTGCCTCTTTTTTGGCCAAATATTTAATTCAGAAATACGACATGGAATATACCGGACGAGAAGCAATATTAAATTGGGCCTATGTAAACCCATTTACCGGATATGTGTATTTAGATGACTTGGTTATTTATGAACAGGGAAGTGATGAAGTATTCATTTCTATGAAAGGGTTGAGTGCCAATATGGCAATGCTGAAGTTATTCACGAAAACGTATGAAATTGAGGAAATAGAGCTAATAAAGCCTTATGTACATATTGTTGACAAAGAACATGAGTTTAACTTTTCGGATTTGATTGAAAAATTTACTCCTGACTCCAACAAAGTAAAATCAGATAAAGATATTCATTTTAGTATGCTGAATATTAGTATATCTGATGGGGAATTTCACTATGATGAAGAGCAAACCCCTGTGAATTATTTCATATATAATGTGAACATTGGCAGCGAAGGTTTACGATACAATGTGGACACATTGCCCATTCAGTTTTCTTTTTCTTCTGGTATCGGACTCGGAGATATTGCAGGCGATATCACCATACATCTTGATAATCAGGATTACAGATTGGCTGTGAAAATAGATAGTTTCGATTTGGCGGTAATCAATCAATATCTTAAAGATTTAACCAATTATGGTGTGCTTGCAGCTGTTTTGGATGCTGATGTCAAATCTGCAGGAAATTTTAAAAGTATTGACAGTATTACAACATCAGGGATGATTGTCATCTCTGATTTTCATTTTGGGAAAAATAAAAACGAAGATTTTGCTGCTTTTGAACAGTTTGCTATTGATATTGTTAAGTTAAGTCCAAAAAACTTTATCTATCAATACGACTCTATCTCGTTAAAAAAACCATTCATCAGATACGAGAAATATGACTCCTTAGATAACTTTCAAACTATATTTGGTGAGGGGGGGCAGAATGTGGTTGCGGCAAATGCCAAACCAAACAAATTTAATCTGGTCATTGAAATGGCCACGCTCATAGAGCAGCTATCTAAAAATCTAATTCGAAGCCACTATAAAGTGGGGCGGGTGGCTATTTATGACGGTAGTATTCAATTCAGTGATTACTCTTTGGGAGAAAAATTTGATATCGGTTTGGCCTCATTTAATGTAGTTGCTGATTCAGTTGATAAGGATAGGGGAAGGATTAAAGTAAAAGTGCAATCAGAGATAAAACCTCATGGTAAATTTTGGATTGCTTTGAGCGTGAACCCCAAAGATAGTTCCTATTTCGACCTAGATTATCGGTTTCATAAAATTCCTTTGAGCATGTTTAATCCTTATATCAAGACATACACATCGTTTCCAATGGACAGGGGCTCTATGGAATTAGCAGGAAACTGGCGTGTTATATCGGGTAATATAAAAAGTGATAATCATCTCATCATTATAGATCCGAGAGTTTCAAAAAGAGTTAGAAATAAGGACACAAAATGGATTCCTATTCCCTTGGCTTTAGCTGTTGTAAGAGAACGTGGCAATGTAATCGATTATGAAATTCCAATTACAGGAAATTTAAACGACCCTAAATTCAATTTTTGGGACGTAACCACGGATTTATTGAAGAATATCTTCGTAAATCCAGTCACGACACCTTATAGAATGGAGGTTAAAAGTGTAGAGCGAAAACTGGAAAAGTCCCTGTCGATGAAATGGGAAATGCAACAGCGTACGCTTTCTTCCTCACAAGAAACGTTTATCAAAAAAATGATTGATTTCCTGAAAGATAATCCTGAAGCGCACATTGCGATTGTTCCGCAACATTATAAAGTTAAAGAACAGGAGTTCATTTTACTTTTTGAAGCTAAAAAGAGTTATTTTTTAGCAAAGCACAACATGAAATCCACTGATTTTTCAAAAAAAGATTCAATGAACGTTCACAAGATGTCGATTAAAGATGTGGGATTTATAAACTACCTAGACACTCGCGTGAAAAGCAACACCTTGTTTACCGTACAACACAAGGCTGCTCAATTAATCCAACAATCTTTGGTAAACACCAGATTTGAGCAATTAACAAAGGACAGGCAACTTTCATTTTTAGCGTTATTCAAAGAAGATAAATTAGACAATCGGGTGAAGTTTTTGACCAATAAAAATTTGATTCCTTTCAATGGATTCTCCTTTTATGAAATCGGCTACAAGGGTGATTTTCCTGATTATTTAAGAGATGCACACGATAAAATGAATGAATTCGATGACCTATCACCAAGAAAAAAATACAAGGATAAACGAGAAAACATCATAAAGGCGAAATAACGATTTTTATAACTCAACTGTTTCATTTTAATACCACATGAAGGCGAAAAGTTTTTTTAGAATACAAACCATAAATATTGGAGAGAAAACACTTTCTGTGTTTGATTCTGCTAAGGTTGGGCTATCCAATTTTGGCGATGTAACGCTATTCATTATCTTGGTGGTTCGCGAAACATTTTCACGTGAATTTGAATTTAAAGAGTTTCTATACCAATGTTACAAGATAGGCTATAAATCACTTCCTTTAATCTCTGTTACTGGAGCCATAATGGGGTTGGTGTTGACGATTCAGTCTAGGTCTGTACTCATAGAGTTTGGTGCCGTTTCTATGCTCCCGGGCATGATATCTATTTCCTTGATTCGAGAGATGGGGCCTGTAATAACGGCACTTATTTGCGCAGGAAAAGTGGGTTCGGGTATTGGTGCAGAGTTGGGTTCAATGCGAGTAACGGAGCAAATAGATGCGATGAAAGTATCCTCCATAAACCCGATGCGATTTCTCGTTGTGACTCGAGTTTTAGCAACCACACTTATGTTACCACTATTGGTATTATATGCCAATTTGCTAGGTATTTTAGGGGGCTGGGTTGGAGCAAATATAAAAGGAGATGTCTCTTTTGTGCTATTCTTTTCTCAAGCGTTTAGCATTGTTGAGTTCATTGACTTTATACCCGCTGTGATTAAAACATTCTTTTTTGGTGCAATAATTGGCATTGTGGGTTGCTATAAAGGCTACAATGCCGGGCGGGGTACAGAAAGTGTGGGACTTGCCGCTAACTCGGCTGTGGTGCTCTCTTCGCTTTTGGTGATTATAGTAGATGTAATAGCAGTGCAAATTACCGATATGCTCGGATCATGAGTAAAATAAGCGCTGACTACAACGTCAAACAGCTCGTAATTGAGATTAAAAACCTCAAAAAATCATTTGGAAAAGATGCTGTATTGTGCGATTTGAATCTTCAACTTTTTGAAGAAGAAAACTTGGTGATCTTAGGGAAATCCGGTTCAGGAAAATCTGTTCTCATCAAGTTGATTGCCGGTTTGCTTCCGGCCGATAGTGGAATCATCAATGTTTTTGACGAGGATGTAACCCAAATGAAACCCGATGAGCTTAATGAAATGAGAAAAAAAATTGGCTTTTTATTTCAGAGTGGAGCCCTGTATGACTCCATGTCGGTGCATCAAAATTTAGAGTTTCCACTCAGCAGAATCAGAAAAGATCTCAGTGCTAAAGAAAGGCTAGAGAAAATTCAACAGGTATTAGAAAATGTTGGGTTACCCGATGCATTAAATAAAATGCCTTTCGAACTCTCTGGCGGTATGCGAAAGCGAATTGGTTTGGCAAGAACAATTGTGGTGGATCCAATCATTATGCTCTACGATGAGCCAACAACAGGTCTTGACCCAACGACATCATACGAAATAAGTGAGTTAATACTCGAAGTACAGCAGAAATACAAAACCGCATCAATCATCATCACACACGACATTGCTTGTGCACGGATAGTAGCTGACAATCTAGTGATGTTGCAAGATGGACTTGTATACAAAGAAGGAAAATTAAAAGATTTTGAAAACTCAAACGATCAAATAATTCAATCGTTTTTCAAATCTATTTAAACTGACTTAAAAAAATAGAAAATTAAAAACAATGGAAACACATAAAGAAAAATTTAAAGTCCGCTTAGGCTTATTTGTGATTGGAGGCTTAGTGCTTTTTGTACTCGCTATTTTTATCATTGGAAGACAGAAAAACTTGTTTAATCCGGTCATTAAAGTATCCACTACATTTTATAATGTTAGTGGGTTACAAGTGGGTAATAATGTTCGCTTCTCGGGGATTAACGTGGGAACAGTTGGGAAAATAAATATCATAAACGATACCACCGTGCGCGTTGAGATGCTCATCAAGACTAGTGTTCAAAAATTTATCAAAACTGACTCTGAGGTATCCATTGGTTCAGAAGGACTTATTGGAGATAAATTACTTTCCATCTCTCATGGAAGCACAAATGCTCCAATGATTAAAGATGGGCAACTATTAATGTCTTCTGAACCGGTAGAAACTGATGCCATTATCGCAAGTTTAGAAGCGACTGTTATGAATGCTGAAATCATTTCGATAGAATTAGCTGAAATTGTACAAGGCATCAATAGTGGAAAAGGCACTTTAGGTAGGTTAATGAGAGATACTACAATTGCAGAAAATATCAGTAAAACGATGTTAAACTTAGAATCTAGTTCTAGAGGATTAGACGAAAATATGAACGCTGCTAAAGAGACTTTTTTGCTTCGTGGCTATTTCAAAAGAAAAAAACGAGACGAACTGAAAAGAAAAGAAGCTAAAGAGAAGGAAAAAGAAAATTCTACTAAAAAATAGAATACACCCCCAAACCCAATCAATTGCTTTATAACTACAAAAGCACAACGTTGTTAAATTCATAAAGATGGATAAATGGGGTAAATCAATGGTGTGTATTATAATTTTTTTGTCATTCATTTCTACCATATTGAACGCTCAAGTTATAGAGTCTGAGCAAGATTCTGTTCGAGTGATACAACCAGAGAAGCAAGGCAAAAAAAAAGAACGCCTAAACTTCAGAAGTTTTTTCAGAGACAAAACAATGGAATCCACTCCAAACATCATAGGATACAGAAAATTAACACAAGTGCCGTATGAAAACTATGAAGGCAAAATAATTAGGGAGATTAAGGTATTAACACTCGATCCCTTTGATTATTCCCTAGAAGGGGAAAGCGAAGAATCCATCAACTTTTTACTTAAAACAGGGAATTGTTTACACATAAAATCGAAAAAAAATACGATACGGAACTCTTTGTTGTTTAGAGAAAGCCAGCCGTTTGACTCACTTTCGGTTAAAGAATCGGAAAGATTGATACGGAGCCTACCTTACACGCGAGAAGTGGCAATAGTCATTCAACCCATTCTTGAACAATCTGACTCTGTAGATGTATGGGTTTACGAGTTAGACAGGTGGAGTATTGTGCCGCGCTATTCCTCATCTGAATTAAGAGCCGAAATAGGACTGAGGGAAACTAATTTACTAGGTTTAGGACACGGATTTACAGGTTTATATAACCGATACAAAACCGATGGAGATGATAATTTTAGTGCTTATTACTTCATTCCAAACATTCTCAGCACCTATATCCATTCAACCCTCATGCTTGGGACTGACATATTTAAAAATAAAACAAGAAGTATTGCCTTGGAAAGACCTTTTTTTTCGCCATTAGCTCAATGGGCAGGGGGTGTAAATTTTACGCAAGTTTTGAGAGATAATCCGGCCTATGCCATCGATTCTCTTTTTGAACTACGCACATTTAATATGAATACCCAGGATATTTGGGCAGGATGGTCCTTTCGCATGCATAAAAAAGGGCATAAAAATGAAAGAATTACCCGGTTCATAAGTAATGTACGTTTTCTAAACATCAGATATTCGGGTAAATCGATTGAACCTTACGACTCCTTAGGCATACATGCCAACGAACAACTTTACATGGCTACCATTGGTATTACCAAGCGAGCGTTTCGAAGAGATAAATTCATCTTCGACTATGGAATCACCGAAGATGTGCCAATTGGAAGTCTGATTTCGTTTACCGGTGGGTACCAGTCTAAAAATAACCAAAATAGATTGTATTTGGGTTCTCGAATTTCTTACGGAAATTATTTTGAGATGGGCTATTTCAGCAGCAGTATTGAATTTGGGAGTTTCTTTAATCAATCGAAACCAGAGCAATCTGCCATTTCGTTTGATATGAACTACTTCTCCGGATTGATAACCATAAGCACCTGGAAATTTCGGCAGTTTGTAAAAATGGAAACAACGATTGGTGTTAACCGATTTGCTTACGAAAAACTATCTTTTGACGAGTTTTACCCCCCTTCATCTTACAACAACTTCACCTTGTTGGGTAATAATAACATGTATTTTACTTTTCAATCACAGTTTTATGCTCCATATAAATTTCTGGGTTTTAGGTTTGCTCCATTTTTTATTTACTCTATAGGTATGATTGGCCAACAAGAGAACATGATTTTTGACAATCGTTTCTATTCGCAAATTGGCGCAGGAATCTTGATTAACAACTTAAACTTAGTCTTCAATGCATTCCAGGTTTCCATTGCATTTTATCCTATAATGCCCAACCACAGTTCACGTGTTTTTGCTTTGAATCCATTCAGAACCAGCAACATCGGTTTTAGTGACTTTCAAATTGGCAAACCTTCTATTATCAAATTTGAATAAAAATACCAGCAAAATGAATATCAAAACAAGCGTCAAAAAAATAGGCTTTTTACTCAAGGAAACCACTAGCGAAGCCATAGAAGACAACGTGATGAAACTAGGTGCAGCTGTATCTTACTACACTATATTTTCTTTGCCTCCATTGCTGATTATTCTCATCAGCTTATCGGGAGTTCTCTTTGGCGAAGATGCTGTGAGGGGAACATTGTTTGGGCAAATTAATGGCTTGGTGGGCAATGAGGCGGCGAGTCAAATCCAAGAAGCTATTAAAAATGTGAAACTGTCGGGAAACTCCACTTTTGCAACAGTACTAAGTATTTCCGTGTTGATTATAGGCGCTTCTGGTGTCTTTGCCGAAATTCAGAACTCGATTAATTTTATCTGGGGCATAAAAGCAAAACCCAGAAAAGGAATCGTCAAGTTTTTAAAGAATCGACTCATGTCATTTTCTATGATTGCCACAATTGGTTTTTTGTTAATGGTTGGTTTGGTAATCAACACCATAATGGATGTGCTGAATAGTAAGCTTGTAGAGCTCTTTCATAAAGATTTGGTGAATATGGCCTTCGTGCTTAATTATTTACTGCTGTTTGCCATCATAACCACTTTATTCACCGTTATTTTCAGGGTATTACCCGATGGAAAAGTGGCACTTCGAGATTGTATTATCGGAGCTTCGGTCACCGCCTTCCTTTTTATGTTGGGCAAATTTGCTATCGGCTTTTATTTAGGAAATGCGCCTATAATTTCTGTATATGGTGCCGCCGGATCCATGATTTTAATTTTAGTATGGGTCTACTATTCGGCTATTATTCTGTTTTTCGGAGCTGAATTTACCAAAGTTTATGCAATTACATATGGTAAAAACATTATGCCCAATGAATACACGGTGAAAATCGTAAAAGAAGTAAACACTGAATTATAAATAGTAATTTAAAGCCTAGTGTAAATCATGAATTTTGCTCCTAATTATAGTCGGAACGCTTATGAGCGTTGGCCGCTTTGCTTATTTTTATCTACTTATTTGATTTTATGGCAAGGGTAAGCAGAAAAAAACTTTCTGTCAATGCTGTCACACTGTGGGTAATATTTTCTTGCAGGGTTATCATTTGTCCCTTTCCTATCAAATATTTTTGTTGTTCTGCTATAAAATTTATTTTTCCTTCCAGCACCTGAACACTTATCACTCCGCCCGCCTTATGTGGTTTCAATTCTGCACTTTCATGCAGCCCCATTAACATAATTTTCATAGTCTCTGACTTAAAAACTGTAACTGAACTGCGGTCGCTCGCTGCCCAAGTCGTTTCATTTTTTATTTGCTCAATAAGCTCAAATAAATTTATCTCTACTAAAAGAGGTGGTGCTATGTGTGTGTTTTTCGGGTACTTTGGTGTTGCATCATTCGATTCATTTTCCAAAGTACTGGGCTCATTATCGATTTTTAATTTTTCTATTAACTTCGAAATTACCTCATTTGAGGTAATTCCATAACCGTTTACTAAAGTCCCCTTAATATCTTGATTTATAGACGAAATTACATAAAGGATCGACTGGTCATCAGGATTCGAAGAGCCTTCGAAGCGATATACTTTGTCAATTTGAAAATCATCGGGAGACAGTACGTTATTGGTTTCATGACATATAATACAATCACCCTTTATGTTAAAGTCGTGTGTGTATCCCAACTTTATTAGTCCATTTATGGTTTCTGATAAAGTTCCAAAGCTTTCATCTAAATTATTGTTGTTCATCTTTCAGAGGTTTTCTGTGTATCTTACTATTCATATAAAGTTGTGGCCGGCTTATTTATGCCCAAAACTAAAATTTCATCAGCCTTGCATACTACTAAAACTTTGGTGAGTTATAGAATGTATTAAAACTTAGCAAAGTTACCAATAACTATTGAGCCAATTCACAATAATTATATAAGTTTTTACTTTAATTCTGTAAGGCAAAACGACTCTCCAAACAACATATTTGTTTAGTGAAAACTAATTCACGCATTTAAAAATTAATTCATGAAAAAAACAATTCCGTTTTGTGTCATATTTTTGGCAATTAGTGTATTTCTATCCTCTTGTGGTTCTAGTTTATCTATTACCAAACGCCAACACACCAAGGGGTATTTTGTTTCTTACAGTAAAAAACATTCTGTATCAACCAACAAAGAAGAGTCGGTAAATAAAAATGAGTTGGCAGGAGTTGAGAATATAAAAGAGCCTCAAGTGCCAAGCAATTTTACAGAAGCAAATACAAGCCTCGTTCCCGATGTAAACACGAATTCGAAAAAAAATGAGAAAGAAGAATCTGTAATCGGTTTAACAGAACCAAACTCTCTGGCTAAGGAAAAAATAGAGCTGTCAGGATTTTTAAAAACGGCTAAAAGCACCGTAAAACAAACTCTCTCCCCTATGGAAAACAGAAATAGAGGCGAAGGTTATAGCTTGTTATGGGTTGTTATTATAGTGTTACTTATTCTTTGGGCTCTTGGATTAATAGGAGGCTTTGGCTCAACAGGGTTGTTGCACCTGTTATTAGTGATTGCTCTTATTCTTTTAATACTTTGGTTACTTAGGGTAATCTAACAATCAATAGTCTAACATAAAATATATTCCAGCAACTGTTTAAAGTTGCTGGTTTTTTTTTGCAATAGATTTCTTCACTTTTAAAAATAATTATTTAAATGTTGCTCCTAACTTGCATTGAAATTAAAGGCTTCGATAAAGAGAATGGGTATTTATGTAACGTAAAAGCCCCTCTATTCCAAATTCAAAAAATAGAGGGGCTTTTTTATTTCTATACTTTTACTGTAGTGAAATCATTCTGCCAGAATGAATAGTTTTGTCACTACTAGTCACTTTAAATAAGTACATTCCTGAAGGAAGACGACTTGTGTCAATAGTTGTTGAATGATTAGTAATGATTTTGCTCATAACCTCAACTCCTAAAATAGTGTAAATTCTTAGTTCGGATGTATTAAGTAAGGAGACGTCATTTAGTTCGATAGTTAGATAATCGCCGAATGGATTGGGAAAAACTACAATCGTTTCGCTTGGTGTTAAAGTTTGAATCCCTACGGTTGCACAGCCTGCAGGTATCATGTCTGCAACACCGTTAATTGCTATAGTTTCTAATGCGCCTACACTTGTCAGTGCTCTTCCGTTAAGTGTAACTCCTGTAAACAAATTGATTGCTGCTTGAGATATAATTGTGCCGTTAAAAATGGAATAATCGTTTATGTCCACTGCGCCATTAATCATCCAGTAAACATTTTCTGCTTGAGCGCCATTAACTAAAACAACTTTTGAATAGGCACTTGTTTCAAGAGCTCCGTATATTTTAATCACAAATACCGCATTGGCATTTCCTTGCGCATTCAGGTAAAGTGTATCTGTAAATGTTGTGCCTCCGTTCAAGACATAAGTGTGTGGCGTTAGAACCAGATTGCCTCCAAACTGTGCGGGATACAATAATTCAATATCCTGAGGAAGTGAATTTACATAAGTGTATGCAACTAATAAATCACTTGCCGCTTGCGAGGTAACTCCATCCGGAATGGGGTGTATAGCACCTGTTACCAACAAAGGATTGTATCCGCTAGTTAAGCCGACATTGGTTCCAACATCACCAACAACATATGATATGCCCGAATTAGTAACCGGCCCGTCACCTGAAAGTATACCAAAACAACCTGATACACCAAGAGCAGGAGGCATAGGTCCTGTAAGAGTGGGGCTTCCGCAACCAACGGGAGTATATGCCAATACTCCATCGACTGAAATGGCTCCTGCAGTAGTAAGCAATCTTCCTTCTAGCGTATCTCCAACATTCATGTTAATTCCTGCATTGTTAGCAATAACAGTACCTCTCATGGTAGTTCCGGTAGCCATATCGACCAAGCCTTCTACTTTCCAGAAAACATTACAAGCCTGGGCTCCATTAACCAATTTTACTTTTGAATTGGCATTGGTAGATAATGGTCCTGAGATTTGAAAAATAAATACAGCATTTGGATTGTTTTGTGCATCTAGTGTTAAGTCTAAGTTTAATGTTGACGCACCCGATACGGCATACACACCTGATGTAAGGATTTGCCCATTTCCAAGTGAAGGGGCTGGAAAGAAATTTGGAGTTGCACTGTTTAGTTGATTGTAAGCAATCAATAAATCTACCGCCGCCTGTGCGCTGGCTGCATCATTGTCGTGCATTACTCCGTTAACGTTTCCGAAACCGGTGCTAGAACCATTATTGGTTCCTACATGACCGGTAAGGTGAGAAATACCTGTGTTACCAACTGCCCCATCTGTGGAGAAGAGAATAAAATCGACCGTGGAGCCTAGATTTGGTGCTTGTCCGAAATTTACTTTTGGTATTAAAAACAGTGCAACTGTTGTTAATGTAATGAGTCCTTTTTTATTCATCTTATTTTGGGTTTAACGTGTGAATATATTTTCACATCGTCATTAAAGATGGTGCAAACTTTAGCTTTTTTCCTTACATAATGAGATGTATAACTTACATATATCACGCATTTTTAGGTTTGTTTTGCTTTCTTTTCAAAAGATATAATCGGTGAGGCTTTGCATTTTTATTCAAGCCAAATGGTTTTACTTTTTCTTAAAACGTATTTTTATTTTTTCAATCCATTTTGAAGATTTCTCCCCTTCTTTATAATCACCAATATCGCTGCTAATTAGCATGGCAATGGGTTTCAATTGTTCGAACTCTTCGCAAATCACTTTAAGTATGGCTACAAAGGGAAGAAATAGCACCATACCTGCTATTCCCCACATCGAGGCTCCAACCAATAAACTTAAAATTGCCACTAGTGCATTTACATTTAGGCTTCTGCCCACAATCTTGGGGCTTAAAAAGTTGCTTTCAACAATTTGAATCACCCAAAATAAAATAATGACTGCCAACGGAGTCCATAGCGAATCAGCTCTCATAAAAGCGTAAAGTATAGGAATAGTGGCTCCTATTACAGTGCCTATATAAGGCACAAATGCTAAAGTAGCTGCTAAAAAACCAAAGAGAAAAGGGCTGTCAATTCCAATAATCCACAATCCGATACTGCTGGCAAAACCCAATATCAAAACCAACATAAGCATCCCGAAAAGATACTTTTTTCCTATGCATTGTATGTTTTTGAGCATCCTATATATCTTGCCTTTATTTTCAGCACTACCAAATGACACAAAAGCGTTGGTTAACCCTTCTCTATAAATTAGAAATAAGAAGGTGAATATTATGGTGGCAAGGAGTCCTGTAAAAAATACTGCCGTACTACTAAAAGCATTTTGTATTAATAATCCGGACGATTGCCTAAACCAATCTTTTCCACTCTTTACCAACTCATCCCTGCTTAAATCATCTATAAAACCTACATTGTTATTGATGAATAAAATGACATCGGATAAAGTATTCATTAGTTTCCCTGTAAAATCATTCACCTCTTCAGAAAGACTTATTATTTCAGCAGAAAAAAGTGTGATTCCCCCTCCTACAATCATAAGTATCATTAACAAGGAGAGAAACCCAGCAAGTAGTTTGTTTAAACCCCACCGTTCTAATTTTTGAACTACCGGGAGTAATATGAATGAGATAAACAAGGCCATACTAAGTGGTATAAGTATAGCTTTAGCAAACACCATTATGGCAAATACCCCAAGTAGGAAGGCCAGAATAAAAAATAGTTTTTGGAAGGATAGTTTCATGCGGGTGGTGAGATAAACTTCTCCTGCTTAAAAAATATAAGCTTGTATTTCAAAAATACTATGTGCCTATACAATTCTTTTTTCTTGTTTGATTTATTTTTCTTTTTCACAGACTATTGTCTATGTGTGCGAAGAACCCTTTATGCAGTAAAATAAGATTACGTGTAGTCCACTCTTGGGTAAACGAAGATATCTCGTATTTAAAATGGTTTTATTTCGTCTTCTTTTGGACAACCACATTTAGAATATCCATAAATTTTGTTCGAATAGCATCTGCATTTTTAGAGACGGTACTTGTAACTCCCATTTGTAGAAAGTTACCTAAGATTTGTTTAAAGGGATTATTGGTTGATCCAACCGCTATCTTTTTGGAGAAGTAACCGGCAGCCAAGCTTATGGATGTGTTTACTAAATCTTCTTTAAAATCGGGAGCTGTTACTAGATTTTTAAAAGCATTCCTTATGAGATTTATAGGTTTTAGACTTTCGTAGGTTAGCTTAAATTGTTCTTTTAGCAAACCGCCTTCTTGAGTTTGTTTTTTCTCAAGTAATAAAATTGCGAAATTCAAATCTTTAGTATTTTTTATTGCGTCCATTTTATTTGTTAAAAATTTCTGAAATTATTGAATTACTTATTTTGCGTTTTATAAAATTGTGCAATAAATAAAATAAAACACCTCCCAACAATATATAAAAAGCGGCGACACAGAAAAAGCCTAAATAAGCTTTACCAAGTAAGTCGCCTAACCAAAGCGCTAATCCAATACTTGCGAAAATCAATACCATAGAAAGAACAATAACAATAACTCCACGAGATACAAAAGTTGAAATAACTTCGACCGTTTTGCGTATTGCCTTGAGTTTATACAATTCAAAGCTTGTTTTTCCATAGTCTTCGATTTTTTCGAGCAAAGGTTCTATGCGATTAAATATGTTTTCCATTTTCACAGAATGTTAAAGAGGTGTTTTTTGATAATTTAACTAATTGCTCCGGTTTTTCCGTCTTTGCTAAATTCTTCTGTTTTACTTTTCACCCTTCCATAGGCTCCCGCTACTTCTTCTTTACCTTCTTCAAATTTGTCAGCAACATCGCCCACCAAATTGTTAAATTTGTTTTTTAAGTCTTTTGCCGTGTCGGAGCTTTTTTTGGCAATTTTTTTTCTTGTTTCTGATCCTTTGTCCGGTGCGAATAGTACACCTAAGATTGCACCAGCGGCAACGCCTGCTAATACACCTACTAAAATTTTTCCTGCGCTCATAGTTATTGTTTTTAAATGATTTATTATTACACAACAAAGGTGTTAAATATTGAAATGTAAATTGTTACATATTTTTTTGTTTTTATTGTAATATTCACGTTTTTAAAAAAATCATTTTATAAGTTTACCCAGCTGTGTTTGAATTTTTTTAATCAATATTATTTCTTTTTTTTGAACAACAACCTTCCCTATTAAGTACCCGTAAGGGGTTAGCGACTCTACATTATCAAACACTATTTTTAGGATAGCAATAGCTGGTATGGCAATAAAAATACCTGGAATACCCCAAAGAAGCTGTCCAATAATTAATGCGATAATGGTGAAAAATGGATTTATTTTTACTTGTGACCCAACAATAAGAGGCTCTAATATCCAGCCTTGTATTAATTGCACTATACCATAGGTTAAAGCAATCCCCCCCAACATGGGTAAGCCTGCCCCGTTAACAGCGGCAACCAACAAAGTAAGTGTGGTGCCTATAATATTTCCAACAAAAGGGATAACTTCTAATAACCCACATAAAATTGCGAAAAATAGTGCGTTTTTCACTCCGACTATACTAAAGCCAATAAAATACATCACCCATAAAATGCTAATCATTTTAGCTAGTCCAAGCAGGTAGTGCTGGGAAACTCGCGTGCTGTGGTAAACTACTTTTGCCATTTCCTTTCGTTGAGAAGAGGGATAAAGTTTAATTAAGAAATTTCCTAAGTGTATTCTGTAGTAAATAAAACAGAAAATGTAAACCAAAATTAGAATAGATTGAATTAATATACCGGTGATAGATTCCGCTACAACCTTTATAGCATTGGTTATAACAGGTTGTTGCTCTTTTAATACTAGGACTTGATTTTCTGCTGAAACACCAAAATGCAACAATATATATTGTTGTAATCTATAAAATTGATGGGTCATTTTTTCTTTTATAAGTGCAAAATCATCTACCAACTCGAAAAGCTGCCAAACAAGTAAAGAGCCAATGCCTGCTACAACCATTAGTATGGCTATTAAACAAATAATTGCTGCTATTGACTTCGGTATTTTTTTACTTTCTAACCACTTGCTAAAAGGTAAAAAAACCGTAGCCAAAAGTCCTCCTATTACTAGAGGAATTAGAAAGTTTTGAGCGTAATATAATCCTGCAAAAACAAGAAACAAGACTACTATTTTTTTTATGATTGATGTTGAGGTAATGACCATCATTTAGTTTTTAAATCATTTTGATTGTATACAAACTTTGTAGTATAAATTCTTCCTCTAAGTTTTTTTTTAATCTCTATTGTTACATAAAAAGAGAAATATTTTATATATATCACACCTTTTTTCAAATTACTTCTGTGCTTTTGGGGTATTTTTATTTCCTTTTGAGTGTTATCTTTTGCATAGAAAATTTCAGATGAGATAGGTGCGGAGGGGTGAGTTTTAATACTTAAAATTGCTTTAGCCGATTTCTTAGTTAATTTATCAGTAGTGTTTTTATTGAAAACATGCGCTAGTCTCCAGAATCCATTGGGTGTAATAGCAATTAAATCGGCACTAATTAGTTTAGTGAAATTTATAATTCTGTCTTCTACAGTTAAGTTATTATAAATATTTTGGGTATGCTTCTTCAACCCAAATTCATTGCTAAATTTGGCCATCAACCGCATGCTGTTATAATAATTTTCATACGAATCATCCTCTGAATTTAATGGCCGGCCAATCACATGCAGAAGAATTAATTGAGCATTGATTTGCTTGGCAATTGAAGCTACCGAAGAAGAGCACAATCAGCATATTCTGAAAAGTCTGTGGCAACTAATATTTTTTTCATATCCATAGGCGTTAAAAAACAATGTCTTCATATCCACTTTTGATGACTGACGAAATCATTTTGAATCGTTCATTGGCTTTTACCATATTCCTTGTGTGAGCAGGGATGATTATGGACTCTCCTACAATAAGAAAATGTGTGCTAGAATCGATGATGATTTCAGCCTTGCCTTCTATTACCTGGATAAAAGTATCGAAGGGCGATGTTTTCTCGGCAAACCCTTCTCCAGTATCGAATGAGACAGCGCTGATATTACCGGTTGTTTTTTTTAGAATGGTTTTAATAACTACCGAATTGGGCACATATTCTATAATCTCAACAATGATAAACACTTTGGATTTTTCAAATTCCTGATCTTTTTTCATACTATTTTTGAAAGTTATTTTTCACACTCACTACGGCTTATGACGATAATGTTTTTGGCAGTGTCTTTAGTTGTTAAATAATCATTAAAAATGGACAAGCCCTAACCGAAGCTTGCCCATTCTAAGTAATAACTTCACTCCGGGTTAAACCGTTTTGGCTTGTCCCTTTTGAATGATATTAATTACTTCTTCACGGTTTTTATTCAGGCGAGTTTCTACTCTTTTGAGTAAATCATTTTCTTGTCCTGCTTCGAATTTCAAATCAGAATCTGTAAGCTGCGGAAACTTGCCTTTTAGCTCTTTGGATTGGCTGTCCCAGTTACCTTTGATTTTGAATGCTTCTGTCTGTTTGTTTTGAGAATTTTCCATCTTATTTTTTATTACATTGTAAATACGTTTTCACAACATCACAAAGGTGAGGCTATTATTAACCCTAATAGTTACACAACAGGAAAAATAGATTACACATATCACTCAATTAAGCAGTGTGTGAATTATTTATGGGAACAACTCGATAATAAAAAATAACTTGATGTGTTGGCCTCTTTTCAAGGCTTTTGTTGAGGCATGTCTTTATTCTTTTGAATAGCTGGTCTGCTACTCGAAAGATTCTTAAGCATCGAATACAGCAATCCTCCGGAAAGGGCTCCTAAAATATAAAACGAAACAATTGCTATGAATGAGGGTGTTTCCAAGTGCCAGTTCAAAAAACTTATTTTAATCATGTACATATTTTGAAATGTAAATATCACAACTACTGCGATAAAGAGTAGGAGCAAAATTGTTTTAATTAAATGCATATTGATTAAAGCTTCGTTCTTGTAATTTCAACACCCGTGGGATAACACACTCCTTCTTCGTCTTCTGCTGTAATAAAAACCTCAACAGGCTTGTAAGGGAATGAAGATTTGTAGGTTGCTTTCACGGCATTTTCTTGAGTAAAATGACCTGCATTTCTAGTGACTCCTACTTCCGAAACAACCCAAATTACATAGTTTTTTTTCGATGGTTCTAAACGATCGCTAGCCGCAAGATTTTTGGCTGTAATTATTAAAAGGTGGTTGGGCTTGTTTTGCTTTTGAATTTTTACAGTAATATCTGCTGCTGGCGTTGTATGCGACACCGGAAATTTTACTGTATTGACACAAGAGGTCAGTATTGCTAAAGTGCTGATTATGATAAAATTTTGAACTGTTCGCATATTTGTGTTTTTCTTATGATTGTGAATTCATTTCACAATACCACAAATATGCGAGTACGGCTCGGTACAATAGTTATATAAAAAAGGAAATGGTTTGCATATATCACAGACTTTCAAGATTTTTTCTGCGTTTATTAGCTATTCCCTTATAGTAAGCGGGAGTAAGCCCGGTTATTTTCCTAAATTGATTGGACAAGTGTGCTGCGCTACTGTAGTGAAGAAGGTAGGATATTTGCGATAGCGAAAGCTCATCATATAACAACAATTCTTTTACGCGCTCTATCTTGTTAAGGATAATGTATTGTTGGATAGTCGTGCCCTTTACCTCGGAGAATATATTGGATAGGTAGGTATAATCGTAACCTAATTTTTCACTAATAAAATCGGAATAGTTCATTTTCGGGTCTTCCAGGGAGTAGTGAATCATCTCAATGATTGTAGTTTTTATACTTTCTACCAATATACTGCGCTTATCGTCCATTAGTTCGAGTCCCGATTTTTTCAGATTACTTCTCAGTTGCTCACGTTGCTCCGGTGCAATCTCTTCTAAAATCTCAACCATTCCCAAATCTATAATCACAAAATGTATCCCCAGTTTTTTTAGCTCTTCTTTCACCATCATTTTGCAACGATGACTTACCATGTATTTTACGTATAGCTTCATGCGTGGATAATTTTAATTTTCTATGCCCATTACACTCTACTCATTAAGATTAGAGACTATTGTTTCTAATTGGACTTGAATCACGGCGAGGTATTCTTCAAAATCATTTGAATTAAGCTCTTTTTTATCAGGGAAATCAAATAAAGGGATGTCATCTAAATCTTTGTAAATATCGGGAAAATTATCTTTTATTTCTATTGTAACAATAAGAATCTTATCCGTCAATTTTGTTATTTCTGATTTTTGATTCATATCGACTTTGGTAAAGGAATGATTGGAGTAAGTTTTCGATGTTGCCCTTATTAACGTTTAAAGTTCAGTAAAATCCTTAGGCGTCAGTTTTTTTGTTAAAAAGGCTGCTTTTAGCAGCCTTTTTAAAAATTACAAAATGTTATTTGTTTTGTATCGCAAAATTTTTCAATGCCAACCCCAATTCATCCATATCTTTGTTGAACTCGATTTTGAATGACTCCCAATCCTCATTCGAATCTGTTTTGTAGTCATTCAATTTCTTTTTTTGGTCTTTGTTTTTTTGTTCCAAAACGGCAACTTGTTTTTCGTATTCAGCGCGTTGGTCGCTTTTATTTTTTTTGATTTTTTCGTTGATGTCTGATATTTCTTTTTCGTTTGCAAGAATTTTTCGATCTGTCTCTAATCTGAATTGACTAACATCATCTGCGTATTCCTGCTGAATTCTGTTTCGATCTTGCTCCTGTTGAGTTCTATTTCGGTTTTCCTCTTGTTGGTCTCTACTTTGATTTTCACGCGCCTCCGTTACATTGTTTTCTGCATTTTGGGCGGGAGAACTACAACTTGCAACAATTACTGCTATGCCCATTGCTCTGGCTATAGATATTCCTTGTTTTATTATTCGAGATTTGTTTTTTGTTTTTTCAAACTCTACAGAATTGCCGAGTGATACAACGAATTGTTGATCTGTGTTATTTTCTTGCCTAATTTGATTTGTTTTTTCTACTGTTTTTTTCATGTTTAGTTTTTTTTGTGTTTTGTAGCCGAATTATTTCGCTACAATTTATTTAAAAGGCGGAATCTTAGCAGTACTTACTATAGTAATGTTAATCGTGTAAGACTCTTACGTCTATTGCAGTGGTCTTCTCCCTGAGATGATTCTTAAAAGAACCATAACAACTGCAATAACAATGAGTATGTGTATTAATCCACTTGCATTGTAAGTGAAATATCCTACAGCCCAAAGAATTATTAAAACTACTGCTACGATATAAAGAAGATTATTCATTGTGTTTGTTTTTAAAATGCAAATCCTATTGTTCCTTGTATCCAAGTGTTTTTATATCGGGGTGTAGTAGATGTCCCATCTCCATTGTTATTCGATATATCCCATCCAATCCGAGCGCCTAATACAAGATGTTTTACGTTTACATCTAAGCCGGCAACAAACCCAAAAATATTTTTACGAATATTTTCATTGTTAAAATCCTCCTCGTGTGACGTATTAACGAAAGGGCTGTTAAATTCATCTTTTTGTTTGATAAGATACGAAAACTGTGGCCCTGCAACAACTGTTAAAAATTCAGAAGGCTTCACTGCAAGTTGAAGAGGCACATCCACATAAGTAGTGGTTCTAGTAAAGCTGTAGTTGCTCCCTAGAAAAGATCCTTGTCCTTTAAACCCTTTTTGAGAAATTAAAACCTCGGGCTGTAATCCAAAATATGGGCCAATTGGGATAGCGACAAACACGCCGCCGGCAAATCCAATTTTTGCATCTGCTCTGAAATCTTCGGTTCTTGAATCATATACATTTGAATAATTTACTCCGGCTTTTAAACCAAACCTCAAGTTTTCTCGAAAATCTGTTTCCCCACTCTGTGCCGTTGCAGTGCCTGCGATAGACACGAAGACTGATGCTACTAAAAGCTTAATTTTTTTCATTTTTATTTTGTTTTATTTTGTAATAGAATTATTACTCTACAAAGGTGATTACTATAAAATAATAAAGTATTACATAATTAAAATAGAAGTTTGCATCATTCACGCATTTAACAGGGAAGCAAACAATTAAAATCTGTGGAATTATTGTTTTAAATTACGTATGGAAAAGAAAGCACACAATTAGAGGCGTTGGCAGTGTAACAACTAAAAGTATTAAACAAGAAATAGAATGTATCTTAACTTATTAATAACGGCCAAAAACTATTTGTCTATATTTTTATTTTCTATAAGATTCAATCCGTAAGTATGGTTTATAGAAAGAATTACATCATTGCAATCAAAATGTTTGATGGTTCCGTCTTTAACAAGCGCAATAATCCAACACGTGTTTTGGTGCATCCCGTAATCGATAACAAATATTGCTTGTCCGGTTCCCAAAGGCGTTTCTACTAAGATGGAAGGATGTAATTGATGTATCATATTGTTGTTCAATTATAATTAACCCGTGAATAAAATGTCAGGAAAAATCGATTATAGGTTAAGGAAACTAGACTTGTTTGCCTGTTTCCTTGGCCATAAACAGAAGATTATATTAGGCTCAAGCATTTACTGCTATTTTACCAGTCTAATCCCCCATAAGCAACCTTCCCTGACATTATTACAACACATAATCAAACTGAATGATTATGCATCTACTAGTGCGTCACGCAATGCTTTAACGTCATCGTGATTGACTTTCAATAGTGATCTTTGAACACTAATCATAAGGTACTGTTCTGTGGTTAAATAGTCTGATTCGTTTTCTAACACCTTATCATAAGTCTCTTTTGCCTTATCTTCTCCATACTCGCAAGAGTTTAAAATTGCCTTGCGGTCTTTGCCGGTAATGGCCGCCTTTAAATCCATCCATGCACGAAAAAATTTCCCTGAAATCATTGTACCTCCGGCTGGCTTACCTCCCATTGTATTTACTTCTCTAACTAATTCTTGCTTACATTTATGACTGGTTGAAATGAATTGTTCAAACAAGGCCTTTAAGTCAAATTCTTCCGTTTGCTTTAGTGCCGTTTGATAACCTTCTATTCTATCGTTGTTGATAGTGATAAGTGTGTTTAACACTTCTATTACTTTTTCATTTTTCATTTTCATTATTTTAGTTTATCATTACTTCTACAAATTTGATAAACAAATGACTAAATAGCGTTACACAGTTTTACAAGTATATTGTATGATTCACATGTTGCTTCTTTGGTGTGGTGGTGTTCTTTCATAGCGCATATCTTAAATGCTCCCATCACGCGCCAGAATTTATTAAACTCCATCAGCATCCTCTTTTGGAAATGCTGATGGAGTAAGTGAATTAATTGATTATTTTATTGATTTATTCCCTGAAACAATTCTTACCAAGAAAGAGATTATGGCCAATACAAGTAATACATGAATTATACCTCCTACACTATAAGCAAAAAAACCTATAGCCCAAAATATAATCATGATTAATGCGGCTATGTAAAGAATGTTTCCCATGATGTTTTATTTTAAATTATTTATATTTTGAATTTGTTGCAATTACTGCGTCTGTATGTTATTATGGTTAATCTTCGTCTGCGGCTTCAATATTAATTGACTGAGCAATTTCAGAAAGTATTGAATCTGCATCTTTTTCTTCATCTAATGTTTGTTGTAACAAAATTCCAGCATCATCTTCACCCAATATTTTTGCAAAGGCACGAAGTGTTCCGTAAGATGCAATTTCGTAATGTTCTACTTTTTGTGCAGCTAGAATGATGCCAGCATCACACATGGCACCCCCTTCACATGAATCCATGATTGATTCGGCTTCTTTTATAAGACCTTCCATTGCTTCGCATTTTTTTGCGACTGCTTTTTTGTCTATGAGTTTAAAAACCTGTTCCAATCTAATAATTTGATTTTCTGTTTCGGAGAGGTGATTTGTCAATGTATCAATCAATTCTTCAGATGTTGCATTTTTAATCATCTTAGGAATTGCTTTGGTTAGTGCTTTTTCAGCCCAGTAAATGTCTTTCAATTCATCTTCAAATAATTTCATTAGTTGTGATGATTGTATAGAGCCATTTGTTGATTTTTGATTATCCATTTTTTTTATTTTAATTGATTAAGGAATTATTACTCGTTATTATTTCTATTGGCACCTTCTGCTTCTTCATAAACTGACCAGCTCATAATTCCATTTTTAGGAAGATTAGCTTTGTCTACTTCTGTTTTGCGTTGAGTGCTCAATGATTTGTTGTCTTTTTGAACAGATTCTTCCGTTCTACTTGTTCCTTTGGTTTTTTCGTTTAACAAACCGTTAGTTTGTAGAACATGTTCCTTTGGATTGTCGCTAAACTGCCACTCTTCGCCCATCTGTGAGCTTTTGCCCTCATTCCATGCACCTTTAAAATCTTCGCCTTTAGACATATTGAAATATTTATTGCTATAGCGGGGGTCACTTTGTAGAACACCAGGAGGAAAGTTGGGTTGAATACTGTCTAATGCCGCCTGAAACATTTGAAAGTGTGCAACCTCTCTTGTCATTAGAAAACGTAAAGATTCTTTTACATAAACATCGTCTGTGAATTTCATCAAGTTTTCGTAAACCATTTTCGCACTGGTTTCTGCACCAATATTTAAGCGAAGGTCGGCTGTTAAGTCTCCCATTCCCATGATATAGGAAGCATTCCAAGGGTTGCCAACGCTATCAGTAAGCGTGGGTGTTCCTCCACTAACAATAAAGAAGTGAGGATTTGTCATCGCTTCGTGAATGTAATTTTCTTTTGCCGCTTTTCCATCTAGTGTTTTGGTTAAGTCCGATTCATCACAGGCATTTTTCAATTCACCATTTATACCCGTGAGCAGCATTTGAATTGTTGCGCCTACAATTTCAAGATGGCTAAACTCTTCGGTTGCAATATCCATAAGCATATCATAATCAGCAGGATACGCTTTTCGACAACCAAACGCCTGAACAAAGTATTGCATGGCTGCTTTTAATTCTCCGTTAGGCCCGCCAAACTGTTCTAAAAGTAGTTTTGCGAACCGAACATCGGGCTTAGAAACCCTTGCATTGAATTGCAATTCTTTTACGTGATGGAACATAGTTTTTAATTTAGTTAAATTACATTTTATCGCATTTCTTTTGACATTCAATTGAGTGGTCAAGATGTCTGCGTAATTCAGGTAGTGAAGACATTGCCCAATTTCTAATCTCTATATCGTTAGCATCATTTGCTATTTTCTCATAAGTCGAAATGGCATCTTTGTGTCCACTTACCATCTTATCAGCATACGCTCTGTCAAAGTCATTTCCTGACTTTTTATTTAACTTAATGTAAGCATCATTAGCGTCATTTGTTGGTGAGGTCGGAATGGTCACTCTTTTACTTTTAGCAAGTGTGATTAAATCTATTTGTGATTTACTGTGTGCATCTTCCATCATTTTCCCCAACTCCTTAACATGGACTGATTTTCCGTTTTGTCGAGCCAATTGTCCTAGTTGAATCTCTTCTAAATTAATTTCAGAGGCATTTACAAGAAATTGCGCATCTTTTTTCTGCTTGTTATTGTCAAATTTTGCTTCATTGTGTTCTTCAGCAACCGCCTTTGTGTCCTCCGGTTTTTGGCTGTTGTTACAGGAGGCGATTAGTAAAATAGTAGCTACAAAAGTTCCCTGTAGCAATGCTCCTTTGATATGATTAATCTTTTTCATTTTGTGTTTTTTTTAGATATTTAGTTTTGAATTTCTTCCGCTTTGTTGTTGCGCCAATTTTCTTCAAGATATTCGGCATCTTCTTCATTACGGGTTTGAACTCCCATAACAATGTTTCCGTCTTTAATTCCTGATTCGTACAACTTAGCTCGCGCTTCAGGAATTCCAGACCCCACGAGTGCTCCAATTATACCTCCTGTAATGCCTCCTGCGCCTACGCCTGCTAGGCCTGCTGCAATAGGCCCAGCGATAACAATACCAAGCCCCGGGATAGCCACACTTGTACCTATAGCTGCTATAACACCTACTATTGCGCCAACAGCACCACCAATGGCAGAACCTTTTCCTGCACCTTCAGCAGCTTTAGTTCCTATTTCGGTATCTTTGGCATCGCCCGAAAAGTATTTTTTACGCGTTTCGTCTGACATCACTAAATTGATATCGTCTTTTGAGTAGCCCTTTTCTTGCAAAGTATTGTATGCATTTTCTGTACTCTCGCGATCAGGAAACATTCCTGTTAACAGGCTACGGTCATTAGTACTATTCTGAAAAGTTTGATTTTGTTCTTCTTTCATTTTGATTTTATTTAATGTGTTCGTTTTTTAATTGCGGTGTAAAACCAGATGTTTAATAATTTTTATTTCTAGTGCTATCTGGGATAATCTGCATATTTCTGTTTGTTTTTATTAGAGTTATATTACCCGACATGTCTACGTGTTGCCCCTCTTTAATCATGGTTTTTGTGCCATCTTTTCTAGTGCAAGTTCCATCGCGCATTATTTTTGTTCCGTTACTCATCGTCATGTTATGATCTAGAGTTGTCATTTTGCCATTTTTAACCTTCATCATTTTCCCCTTGTGCATCATTACTCCATCAGAATGTGGGGTATCAGTGGGGTGGTTTTGTTTGTTTTGATGTTGGTTGTTCTTCGCATTGTACAAACTCATGTTTGTATTTGTTAAGTCTACTTGTGCATAGGCGCTAGCCGTGATTGCAATTGCTGCAAATCCTAAGATTAAATTTTTCATTTTGTTTCATTTTATTGTAATATAATTATTACTTCACAAAGGTTATCGTTGTTGATTTATAAATAGTTACATAAGTAAAGTATAAGATTACATCATTCACATCTCTGATTTATGTCACTGTGTTAAAACAAAAAGCCGCCCGAGTGGGCGGCTAGTTAGTGTCTTGAGTTAAAATTATTTTTTTAGTGAATTGCTATACCAAAAGTTGATATGCCAGTAGACAAGTCTAAAAACAATCCTAATCGATTATTAATATGGTACTCTGCCCCTACGTGTAAATCTAAAAACAAGGGATTTGGTCTGCGGTAATAATCTCTATCTCCATAATAACCAGAGTCCCAGCGCGAAAATACTGCTACAAAACCAAGTGAACCTGCCAGATAAAAATCCCATTTTGAATCGGCTCTTAAAATTTCATCAAAATAATACGTTCCTTTAGCTCCCATAGCTAGCCCTGTTTCCTTGTAATAATAGTTTCTATAAGGGTGATTATTATTTCCCCAGTAATAGTGCCTGGTATGTGTGTGGATATTTATAAAAGGAGCAAGTGTAAAATTTTTAGCCACCCCAATCTCATAATCTATGTGCAGAACAGGAATGGAGTTTCCTACATATTTATAGTATCCATAATGGCCACCTAACCCTACTCCAATATTTAGTGTTTTTCCGTAGTTCTCTGTACTGGCTTCTTGTCCGTAGCTATTGAACTGCAATATTGTCAGTAATAGTACGGTTAGTGTTATTAGTTTTTTCATTTTCTTCATTTTGATTAAAATTAATTTATTTTTATCCGACGAAGATGGGTGTTATTTAAGCAGGCAGGCTTACATAATTACAATAGAAATTTATATTGTTCACATATTTAGCATTTATTAAAACCATCCCCTGTTTAATTAATCCCTATTATTCATTTAAAAAGTCCTGTATGGGCACTCAGTTTGTTGTGTAAAATAAAGAAGAGCTGCCTGAACAATAGGCGGCTCTTCTTTTTGAGGGTACTATTGCTTAAAGAATACTATTTTTCTGGAATGATATCAATGAGTACCGTTCTGTTGTAAAAGCGTTCTTCAGGATACTTGTTTTCGAAGGGTGATAGTTTTTGATCTTCACCAAATCCCATTACCTCAAATGTAACATCTGTTCTGCCTTGTTTTGCTAAGGCGCTTTCCATAATTTTCTTTACATCATTAGCTCTTTGTAATGATAGCTTTTCGTTATACTGTGGGTCGCCAATAATATCGGTATGCCCGTGTATAATTACTTTACCATTCTTAGGAATTTTATTCACTACTATCTCTGTAAGGTATTTGTCGTAGATACCAATTGCTTTTGATTCATTGAATTCGTAAATAACACTGAATCTCATGGCTACTTCTGTTTTAGCAGGCACCCAAAGAACCATTTGTACATCGGTTTCTTTTTCGTGTTTCTTACCAGCTTTTGTTGTACCTATCATTTTTACTTTGTAGTTGCCTTCGGCATTTGTTCCTAAAATGTCTTTACCCGGAATGGTTACTTTATCTTCCGTGTAAGGACCAAAGGTTTGTACAGTGCCATTGTCGTCTTTCACCTCTATAATCCACGAGGTAAAGTTTTCTTTAGCGTTTTTGTTCTCGAAAGAAACGTAGCTATCAATAGGAGCTTCTTCTACAACCAAAACGTTTACAGGTTTAAGAGGAGCGCTTGGGCCGCTTTGAAACTCCATTAACAATGCGGGCGAATTACTTTCTATAGAAACTCTTCGGTCTCCTTCGCTAAGAAGAGCCAGTTCTTCTGTTCCGCCCACTTGTCTAGATGGGATTTTTGGGCTATCGAGTCCTTCGGTTGTAATTCTTGAGGGAGCAATAGAAAACACATCTACTAAGTAAGTTTTTATCGATTCTGCCATTTTGCGGCCATCTGCGGCACTTAATTCTGACGAGCCTACCAGTTTTATAGTGGAGTTCGGGTTTTCACCCATACGGTCGCCAAGAATGTTCAGGATGTTGTAATACACCACTAATTGCCTTTTAGAACGACCAGAAAGATTTTCCGGAGTGAACAATTCCACTTGGTCTTCCTTAAACTCTTTTACTTTGCTCTTCTCTAATTTTACGTAGCGCTTAGGAATGTCTGTTGAACCTAAATCAAAGAAAACATAGTTACGAAGAGGGAAAGTTTCTTTTACCGTGCGTTCTGCCGGAATATTTTTAGGAGAAATTACTATAAACTCAATTTTAGGTACAACTTCTTTCTCTTTTACCGGAACAATCACCACGTCGTCGTCTTTCGGGTCTTTGCCTGAAGATTTTTTAGCAACACCAAATTTAAGTGAAGCTCCTGCTCTTAGGGTGGTTACATTCCACGTTTCGATAGAACGCGGATCTTGACCAAAATAAGGATGGAACGAAACAAAAGGCGAAAGAACAAATTGTGTTCTGTTGTCTTGCGAAGAGATAGGGATATCTACCCCGGTACCTATTTGCATAGAAACTAACAGTTGTTCTACATTACTAAAGTCTCCTGTAACTTCGGGGCTTGGAGTTTGGTCAGGGTAAGCGGGGTTTATACTCAATTGATATACAAACGATTTATCTAAGTTATAGGCAAAACGCGGTCCTGCAAACATATAGAAGTTGTTTCTAAAAGGAGCAAAACGCAAACTAGGCTCTATAGTAATATAGTTAAGTTTGGCTGATAAATCTTGAGGGCAATCGCAAGGCGTAAGCACTTGGTCAAATTTTCCCTTACGGCCATCGTAGCCAAATTGTAATATCATTCCCAATCGGGTGTTTGGACGATAATATTCAATAGTAGGCGCAAGAAAAAGCCCAACTCCAAATCCATCATGAAAAGCAACGGGAGGAGTAAAATCTGCATTTAGTTCTTGTGTGCTTCCTTGGTAGAAGTTAAAATTAGCTCCAGCTGCCGCACCAAACCACCACGATGGTTTGGTTTGTGAATCTTCTGTGTTTTGAGCCATAGTAGGTATCGTAACCCCTGTTATGATTAAAGTGCTTAAAAGCACCCCCTTGGTTTTTTTCTTGTAAATAAACCATGCTCTGCATAGGCTGTTTTTGTCAGTATGTGTTGATTTCATATTTTATTAATCTATTGTTTAAAAATAGATGATGGTTATGGTATAGTAACCGCATTGTTATCTAATGTAACTGCGCCAATCATTGTTAGTGCTCTACCTAAAAGCACCGCGCCGGTTTGTAAGGTAATAGATTGATCTGCCATAATGGTGCCCTTCATTTCTGCGGTAGTGCCAATGGTTGCAGAACTACCCACTTGCCAGTAGATGTTTTTTTCTGATGCACCACCCCCTAAAATAACTTTAACACCGTTGCCTACTGTAAGTGTAGATGAAGGCATTTGAAATACCCAAACAGCATTTACATCACCTTGTGCATCCAATGTTAAATCAACACTGGTAATGTCAAACGAACCGCCTGGAGCTCTATAAAGGCCAGGGGCAAGGGTTAATCCGCCCAATTCGCCAGTAGCCATCACTACAACATTTAAAGTTCTACCCGCTGCATCTAGATATGCCGCTGTTAGACAATTTTTACCATTGTTCGCATCGGCATCGTTAATTTTTATATTTCCATTTATAACTATTCCGGGCGGAAATCCTATTACTGACGTGCCAGGGCTTAAGCCAAGGTCTCCATCTACAATAGTAGGTCCTGTATTAGTAACGGTTGAGCCCGCTATAATACCAAAGCGTTCTACACAGTCAAGGTCAATTGCATTTGGCCCCAGCGGTGCAACGGTTGAAAATGTCCATGTGTAATTACCTGATAGGGGTGTGCCCGCTAAGTTTTCGGCTACTGTTGTGATGGTGCCCGTGTACATGGTTCCGGATAAAAGATTAGTAGAAGATGTGAAAGTTGCTGTATTTCCGCTATAGCTTACAGTTCCTGCAACAGCGTTTCCGTTCTCTGTTACAGTAAAGCTTGTTCCTGTAATGGTTGAGGGCTCCATGGACTCACTAAATGTTGCGGTAATAATTTTATTTAGTACAACGTTTGTTTCTAAGTGAATAGGGTCTGTAGAAATTACAGTGGGAGCAATGTTTGACCCTGTGGTAAATGTCCATATATAGTCCGTCTGAAGAGCGTTTCCTTTTAAATCCTTTACTGAGGTCTTAACCGTTCCCGTATAGATAGTGTTTAGCGCAAGAAGTGTCGATGATGTAAAGGTTGCGGTGACACCGCTATAGGTGACAGTTCCCACAACTTGTGTCGTCGGCCCATGCAAAGTAATAGATCCTGTCGTAATTGTTTCAGCATTCATTTCTTTATTAAATGTTACCGTAATTACTTGATTGAGAGGAATGTTGGAAGCATTATTTGCTGGGTTTGTCGATAGTACAAGCGGACAGTCTCCAATGTTTTCCTCAAAGGTGTCTTTTTTACACCCCACAAATAGAACAAGTGCTGCCGATGCAACAAATGTTAATAGTTTTCTTGTTTTCATTCTGTGTTTTGTTAGATTGTGTGAACATAGTCTTCTCACACGGGCAAAGATAATTCGCTAATTTTTGCCTTCTATTACAGAATTAAGGGAATTGATTATATAATTAACTTATTCTAAAGATCTAAATAGTATATTATAAACTATTTCTTGGAGTGCCCTTTGGGATGTCCTTTTCCGACATTTCCCCTACCAGGATTTGTAGTTTTGGGGTGATGCGGATTGTTTTTATTTTTAGACCAACCATTGTGCTTTCTGTGTTCATGTCTTGTATGTATAATACACGATGATGTGTTAAACAAGAAAACAGCAGAGAGGGATAAAAGGATTATTCTTTTTAATGACATTATTTAATGGTTTAATAAGGGAAAATCGTCAGGATGATTTTAAACAAAAAAAGGATAGTTTAAATTTTTTACTCTATCCTTTTTTTGTTTTTTTAGTGATGTTGTTATATCTAACTAAATCTACAGCAACAAAATTAAAGTGCTTGGAGGGGATGTTAGTTACATAATTGCAGAATAAAGTTACATAATTTACAGATACGAATAAACTAAAAAGTATTTAACACAATTATTTATGCAGCACGTTTCCTTTTTGTTAAGTCGCTAAAGATTTTGAATAGCTATTCTTCTTTTTTCTTTCAATGCTTTAAAATGCGATGGGGTTAACCCTGTTTCCTTCTTAAATTGCGTTGATAAGTGTGCAGCACTGCTATAATTTAGTTTATGTGCAATTTCGGAAAAGGTATCTTCTCCAAAAATTATTAACTCTTTTACCCGTTCAATCTTAAGTGCAATGATAAATTGTTCTATGGTTGTGGCTTCAACTTCTGAAAAAAAATTAGCTAAATGCTTGTAACTAAGATTAAGTTCTTGACTTAGTAGAGCGGAGAACTTCATATTTGGCTTCTCGTCTGAATTGTAAACATAATCAATAGCAACTTTTCGAATTTTTTCAATTAACACTCCTTGTTTTTTTTCCAATAATTCTAATCCTGCTTTATTTATTTTACCGTTCAATTTTTGTTTTTCATCATCAGAAATATCTTCCTTTGTTTCTATCTCCCCTAACTCAACTTTAATTGGGAATATGCCGAGCTCATTTAAAGCAGCTTTAACGAAAATTTTACAGCTTTCACAAGCCATATTTTTCACGTAAATCTTCATAAAATATTTTTTGTTTGTTGTTTTATTGTAATTAATCTTATTGCTAGTTTAGCAACTTACATTAAACTAAAAATAACCGCATAAAAACTGATATGCTTTTAGCAGACTTAGTAGACTCAAAAAACACAACAGAAGTAAAATTATTTTAACAAAAATAAAATATAAAAAAGGGATGCTGTTTACATAATTATGTCATAAAATTACATATTTTACAGACAGCCATAAACCAAGTGGCTTATTTTTTCAAATAAAAGTTTTTGTGTTATGAAAACAATTACAAAGTATGTTCTTTACTTATTTATCATTCTTACTTCTGAGAGGAATATATATTGTCAATGTTCTAAAATTGGAGGAGTTTTTTATTCAATCGAATCATACTAGACCAGATTAACCTCATCAGAAATTTTAGTGAAGTAAATAACGCTACTCCAATAGGAAGCATCAATCGGTGTTATTTGATTGTGCTTCCATTTCAAATAATTTCTCCGGCAGAATTCTAAATTTTCAACCGAGTAATTTTAATTATGTAATTCTTTTGATAATGTAAAATTATTTAAAGAAGGATTCGGGAAAAAACAAAAGCCGGATAAGCAGTTTTTTTCTCTTGCTACATCCGGCTTAGTACCCGGGGCGGGACTTGAACCCGCACGCCCAAATGAGCACAGGATTTTAAGTCCGGCGTGTCTACCAATTCCACCACCCGGGCAAGACACTAATTTCAGTTTGAATACTGAAAGAACTTTAAAAAAAATCCCCTGCTTACAGGGGAAATTTGGAGCGAGAAACGGGACTCGAACCCGCGACCCCGACCTTGGCAAGGTCGTGCTCTACCAACTGAGCTATTCTCGCATTTTGGTGGGGCAAAAGTAAGTATTTTTTTTATTCTGCAAAATTTACCGTTCACGTTTTTACTATTTCAAAATCCTCTTTCAATTTTTGTATCCAAATAGCCAATTTTGCATAAATTTCGAGCTATATTAGTATGCTAAATTATTCACTACCTATGAATCATCGTATCCTTCTTTTTATTTCGTTCATTTTTATAATTTTAAGTGTTAGCAGTCAAGAGAAAAAAGACCTGACCTTAGAAGAAACCGTTTTACCGTGGATGCACAACCAATGGCCAGAAAGTTGGCAAAACGTTCAGTTTCTGCCTTCAGATAAACAATTCTCATTTGTTTTCGATGAAAAGCTACACATAAGAAATGTAATCACTCCGAACAAGACAGAGGTTGAAATAGAGCTTTCTAAGCTACTGCCAAAGGGGGTAAAAAGAACCACCTTTTATTGGATTTCAGACACTGAAGCAACATTTGAAGCCAACAATCAACTCTTTAGATTCAATCTAAAATCTCTGGAGCCGATAAAAATATTAGACTTTCCAAGCGAAGCAAAAAAC
This sequence comes from Flavobacteriales bacterium, assembly GCA_046295395.1. GTDB lineage: Bacteria > Bacteroidota > Bacteroidia > Flavobacteriales_D > JBKBNH01 > JBKBNH01. The sequence goes on from JBKBNH010000001.1 coordinate 79,788, forward strand.
CTTGACATTCATCACAAAAACAATCTCATCGCATACACCCATGCTAACAATCTTTTTATAGCAAATAGCAACTCCAAATCAATACCCGTTACAAGCCATTCTGATAAGAATATTGTTGCCGGCCAAAGTATAGCTCGAAGCGAAATGGGGATTACCAAAGGTACCTTTTGGTCTCCAAACGGAAACTTTTTGGCCTTTTACGAAAAAGATGAAACCCATGTGGCCGACTATCCACTTTTAGACAACGAAAGCACCCCGGGTAAACTAATCAGTATTAAATATCCTATGGCCGGACAGAAAAGTGAAATCCCTAAAGTTGGCATATACGATGTTGTCAACAACAAAACAACTTATCTGGATATACCCGTTTCCGAAGACTATGTTACCAACTTAAGCTGGGATTCTGAAGAAAAATTCATACTTCTGGCTCAAGTTAGTCGCTCTCAAAAGCACATGAAATTAAACAAATACAATGTGTCGAATGGGAAGTTTGTATCTACATTATTTGAAGAGTCAAACGAAAAATGGGTAGAGCCGGAAAATCCTGCTGTTTTTCTACCCAACAATAATGGATTCTTGTGGATGAGTGAGCGAGAAGGTTTTATGAATGTATATCACTATCAACACAACGGAAAACTGGTTAGAAACATCACCCCGGTTAAATGGGTAGTAAAACATATAGAAAAAATTAGCCCAAAAGGAGATTTTATAATAGTTAGCGGAACGGGACCCGACCCCAGAGAAACCCACTACTATAGGTTTAATATTAAAAACGGCAGCTACGTTGCCCTAACCAAAACTCACGGCACGCATAACGCTGCTGTAAGTAATAATGCAACGATGGTTCTGAGTTCTTATTCAAATACAGAGTCGTTTAAAAAAGTAGCTTGGGCAAACGGCAAAATCGAAGTAGAACTCTTTTCAGCCGCTAACCCCTACTCCGATAAAAAAATAGGAAAGGTAGAATGGGCAGACGTAACTTCAGAAGACGGACATAAGCTCTATGGGCGAATAATTTATCCTTACGATTTTGATGCTAAAAAAACCTATCCGGCAATGGTGTATGTGTATGGAGGCCCTCATGCACAATTGGTTACCGACAATTGGCTACACGGAGCCAGTGCTTGGATGTTTTGGATGGCCAATCAGGGGTATATAGTTTACACCTTGGATAACAGAGGATCGGCTAATAGGGGGTTCGCATTTGAAAGCGTAATACACAGAAAATTGGGTGAGCATGAAATGAAGGATCAGTTAAAAGGAATTGAATATTTAAAATCACTACCATTTGTAAATTCAGAGAGAATGGCTGTTCACGGCTGGAGCTATGGAGGGTTTATGACTACCTCACTCATGCTCCACCAACCCGATGTATTTAAAATTGGGGTTGCGGGAGGCCCTGTTATCGATTGGAAATGGTATGAAGTAATGTATGGTGAACGCTACATGGATACCCCGGAAGAAAACCCAAAAGGCTATGAGCACACCTCGCTCATCAACCATGTGAAAAAGCTGAAAGGTAAACTTCTTATGATTCATGGCACTATCGACGACGTGGTCGTTATGCAACATAATCTGGCCTTTATTCAGAAATGTGTGGACGAAGATATTTATCCGGATTTCTTCCCCTACCCCATGCACAAGCATAACGTAGGTGGTAAAGATCGTGTCCACCTGATGCGTAAAGTACTTACCTATATCATTGACAATATGCCCGAATAACGATGAATAGGAAAGTAGTCTTTTATACAGCAGAATTAACTTGTTTGGGTATAAACAACAAAATTGTCGTTGGATGCTCTATTTTTCTATTGTTTGCGATTACAACCATTACACAAGTGCTTATAAAAAAACCATCCATACTTGGTAAATTGTTTACATAGGATACGGATTAATTATATTGAAACCCGGGATTGGAGAAAAGATTAACAAAAGAAAAAATGAAAAAAGGCTCAAGAGTTGATGCTTACATCACAAATTCTGCAGAATTTGCTCAACCCATTTTATCACATTTCCGGAATCTTGTTCACGAGTGTTCTCCCGAAACTAGTGAAACAATAAAGTGGGGATCTCCTTGTTTCGAGTACAAAGGCATGATATGTAGTATGGCCTCTTTCAAAGCGCACTGTAATTTTAGTTTTTGGAAGGGAAAAGAATTAAACGACAAACATGGTGTTTTAATCCCCGTGGGCAATACAGCAATGATGAGTTTTAATAAAATTAAATCCATTAATGACCTGCCGGAGGATAGCATTATAAAAGACTTAATTATTCAAGCTATTGAGCAAAACAAAAAGGAAATTCCAAAAATTCAAAAGACCAAAACCTCAAAAGAACTTGAAATGCCAAAATTTATACTCGATGCTCTTAAAACTAATACCGAAATCGAAAAAACCTTTCACAACTTTTCGTACAGCCACAAAAAAGAATATATAGAGTGGATATGTGAAGCGAAAAAAGAAGAAACCAAATCCAAGCGAGTTGAAACAATGTTGGAATGGTTGTCCGAAGGAAAGTCACGAAACTGGAAGTATGAAAAAAAGAAGTAGTTAATTTTACACACTTAATCCATTGAATACAAAAACCAAAATAAAGCACAAACTTGCCGACTTTCATTTGGATCAAAATGGAATACTGGTCATCCATATTCAAAAAAATGCGTTTGTTCAAACCCAGCATATAAAAGAAATGCTTAAAATTCACGGTGAACTTACAAATGGTAAGCGCTGTCCTTGCGTTATGGTGTTGGGTGATTACGCTAATGTAAGTATAAACGGAAGAAAATTTTTAGCCACCGAAGATGCTGTTCAATTTTCGTTATGCGAAGCTTTTGTTGTAAAATCTTTGGCGCAAAAAATACTCGGAAACTTCTACCTGAAATTTGACAAACCCAATGTCCCATCGAGGCTTTTTAACAATTTTGAAGATGCCTATGCCTGGGCTAAAACTTTTATTACAAAAGACTAATCTTCTAAAGACAAAATCAACTGAAAAAACTCTCCGGCCGACTTTTGGTCTTCCTGATTCAACGCAAGCTTGCGCCCTTTTTCAAGAACTGACAAAGCCTCATCAACTTTACCTATGATGGCCAACAACTCTCCCTTTTGATAATAAGCTGCAACATAACCCTTATTCACAGTCAAAACTTTATCTAAATAAAAAATCGATTTTTCAATTTGCCCCAACGACTTGTATTCAATAGCCAGTGCATACAACAAGAACACATCATCGGGATGCTCATCAAGCATAATTTCAATTAGTTGAATACGGTTAGAACTCATTTGCCAAATTGAATAATAGCAGATTTATCCCAATCAAAACTCACTTGTTGTCCAACAATAAACTCCTCGTGGGTGTAAGCTACCAAGGTGTTTCCAAAGTAATTCAATTCAACTTTATTTTCTCTTCCGAGTTTTTTCAGCCCGGCAACAATCCCTTTCTTTTCTCCCTTTCCAATTTGAATTGCTTCGAGGCGTAAGCCCTCGTTTTCACTCAAAATGTTTATTTCGCCAAACAATCTTGCAACGTATTCATTTATCGGGTTTTGATACAAAACATGAGGAAATGCATGCTGAACAATTATCCCTCTCTCCAGAACCATCACCTGGTCTGCTATAGCCAAACAATCCGCTATATCATGAGTTACCATAATGGTTGTTACTCCGGTAGATTTTAACAATACAGCCAACTCTGTTCTCACCATCTCTTTTACCGACTGATCGAGATTACTGAAAGGCTCATCTAACAAAAGTAAATCGGGTTTTGCTGCCAATGCCCTTGCCAGTGCAACACGCTGTTGCTGTCCGCCAGAAAGCTGATGGGGATAGCGCTGTCCAAATCCCTTCAAACCAACTATGCTAAGCAAATCTGCTAACTCCTTTGTTTTATCACCGATTAAAGAAGACATACCAAAAAGAATATTTTCACACACGGTTAAATGAGGAAAAAGAGCAAAATCCTGAAAAACAACTACAATTTTTCGTTTTTCAGGCTTCACAAAATTCGATTCGTCTACCAAAACAGTATTGTTGAGTATAATACGTCCTTGCTCGGGAATTTCAAATCCTGCAATTGTTCTCAATAATGTGCTTTTTCCCGAGCCGCTCTCTCCCAATAATGCTGTTAATGTTCCTTGCTGAACAGAAAAACTAACCCCTTTCAATACCTCTGTTTCTGATTTGTACGATTTTGTGATATTTTTTATATCGAGAAATGCCATTATTTAGAAAGCAATTTATTTACAAAGAGTAAAGGTAAAATACTTAGCAACACAATAAACAATGCATATGGGGCGGCCATATCTGCCGATTCATAAGTTTGAGCTATATCATAAGTTCGGGTTGCTAAAGTATTAAAGTTTACAGGTCTCAAAATCAAAGTCAAGGGTAGTTCTTTTAAAATATCGATGGTAACTAATATAACACCCGCCACTAAAATCGGTTTAAGTAAGGGGGTTTGAACCAATAAAAGCGTTTTCCATGAAGATTTACCCAAGTTTCTGGATACTTCAATTCTGGATTGCCCAATTTTCAGCATATTGCCCTCAATCGGATTGGAGGCAACAGCCAGAAAACGAATTATATAAGCCAAAAACAACGCTATAAAACTACCTGACAGCCATCCAACTCCGGTAAAAGCATCAATGTCCGTAAAAATAGAGGTTATTCCAATCGCAACAACGGCTCCGGGTATAGCATAACCAAACGAGCCAAAATTCACCCCCAGTTTACTTAACCTGCCTTGATTAAAGAATCCTGCATAAGTAAGCGCAAATGCCAAAGAAACAATTATCAATGCAATAACTATCGCTACTACAATCGAATTCCACACAATGATAAAAAACTTAGTATCAAAAAGTTCTAATTGATTTATACTCCAATATAACAACTGGCTAAATGGCAGAACAAATCCCCAGAAAAAAGGAATTAAACAAAAAACAAACGCACCCCATTTTTGCCAACCTTTGAGTTTAAAAGGCTCTATAGGCTTAGTTCGGGTGTTGTTGCTATAACCTCTGTTTTTCCGACTCCATTTCTCTAATACCACAAACAATACTACAAACCCCAAAAGCAAAATAGCCAGCCGGGAAGCTGCTGCCAAGTCATTCAATTGCCACGTAGTGAAAATACCTGATGTTAATGTTTTAATGTTGAAATACTTAACCGCTCCGTATTCATTAAGAACCTCCATAGCCACTAGAAACATTCCACCAAATATAGCTGGTCTAGAGAGCGGAATACCTACTTTTAAAAACACCTTCAGAGGATTTTTACCCAATGATTTTGCCGTCTCAATGAAATTAGCCGACTGAAATGAAAATGAAGCCAATGATGAAGCATAAACATAAGGATACAAAGCTAATGACAACAACACAACCAACACAACAGGGTTAAAAATATGAACAGACCAAGTATCATCTGGTTGAATAAAATCCAGCTGAACAAGAATTGACCTAAGGCTTCCGGTACTATCAAAAATACCACCGGCAATATAAGCTAAAATATAAGTAGGAAATGCTAGCGGCAACAACAAGCCTCCTTTAAACAAATTTCTTCCCGGAAATCGATAGTTAGCCACCAACCATGCGGCAGACACTCCAAAAACAACAGTTAACAAAAGGGTGCCCAAAAGCAATAGCAGAGTGTTTAAAAACATTTGTGGCAAAACTATTTCAGATACTGCCTGCCATTGCTCCGAAACCTCGGAAGCAGCAGTAGAAACAATATAAACTAAGGGCAGGGTAAATAGAATGGCTACAAACACCGAGAAAAACAACCACCCACGGGAAGCTGCTCTCCATTCCATCTTTATTCGTTTAATTATTTTCAAGTTATTTCCATCCTGCTCGGGCAAAAATAGCAATAGCTTTGTTGTTATTACTGCCTAATTCGGAAATATTCAAGGTTTCGGGAGTAAATTCTCCCCACGACTTCAGTATGGGTGACCACTGAGCATCCTTATTTACGGGATACTCAAAATTTGCATTGGCAAACTTCTCTTGTATATCTTTTCTGAGTAAAAATTCTATAAACTTAGTGGCGGCCTCCTTATTCTTCGATTCCTTTACTATTCCTACCCCACTTATATTCATATGCACTCCTTCTTCACTTACTTTGGTAAAATGCAATTTCACCTTCTTTACAGCATCTACTTCTGCCTGTATATTGCTTTCAAGCATTTTACCATAGTAATAAGTGTTTACTATAGCAATATCGGCATTTCCGGCTGCCACTTCCTTTATCTGGTCGCGGTCGTTTCCTTGCGGAGACCTAAACATGTTGGCAACAATATCCTTACACCACAAAAGTGCCGCCTCGTCTCCCTTGCGTGCAAGTATTCCTGCTAATAGGGATTGATTATAAAAATTATCAGAAGAGCGTACCGCTATTCTCCCTTTCCATTTTTTATCGGCTAAGTCAGAGAAAAAGTTTATTTCTTCAGGATTTACTCTGTTTGGGTTATATACCGTAACCCTGGCTCTTAATGTAAGCGCCACCCACAAATTATTCGGGTGCTTATATGCTTGCGGCACAGCTGTGTTAACTAACTCGCTTGAAAAAGGATCGAGAATACCTTTAGTCTCAGCAATGTAAAGTCCTACGGCATCTGAAGTTATAAAAACATCAGCCTGTGTTTGTTTTCCCTCTTTTTCTATAAGATTAGTTAGTTCACGGGCATCAGCTTCTTTTACATTTACCTTAATTCCGGTTTCTTTCTCAAAAAGAGTAAAAATTTCTTTATCACTATCGTAATGTCTGTGACTATATAAGGTAATTGAAGCTCCGTTTTTAACTATGTTGTTACTTTCTGCTACATCTTCATTTATACATGATGCGAAGGCGAAAAGAACAAGCAATAAAGCAGCGTATTTCATAGGATTTATTTTAGCTGCAAAGCTATATGCTTAACTTGTATTTAACAATACCTTAAAGGTGGTAAATCCTAATCTCTTATTAGCTTACTTATATCAACTTGATTGGCATACTCTGCCAGAATTTCTTTGTTTTTCTGTATTTCAATCCAATATATCTGATTAGCACCCATCTTTATCCACACCTCCACAAAAAGCCCGTCAAGAGTATAAAGGTGTACGTTGTAATCGGTCCAATAACGTCCTGCTACATGCTCTCCCCTTTCCTTCAGCAGTTGATAACGCTTTTCTACGCTTAACTTTTTAAATATTTCATGGGTGATTTTATTCATGCTCCACTCAGTGTCTTATCTACTTGCGAGACGCTTACGCAAATATAAAATTATTACGAGGATATTTATAATACGTCAACCAGCTAATCTTCTATTGCTTGTAGTCTAGTATGCAATGGCGGATGTGAATAATGAAAAAACACATTGAGTGGATGCGGATTTACATTACCTAGGCTGTCTATAGTAAGTTTTTTGAGTGCTGAGGCCAAGGCTATAGAAGAATGTGTTTTTTTGGCAAAAGCATCAGCTGCGAACTCGTTTCTTCTGGAGATAAATGATGTTATAATTCCCAGTATCAAAGAAATAGGTGTGAATAAAAATGCAAATGCTATTAATCCTAAATGAAACGAGTGTTCGCTTGCCCCCAAAGCAAACGACAGAGCCCCGTCACTCAAAAAATATCCTAGTAAATAAAGCAATAGTGCCGTTTGTAAGAGTCCAAGAAACATCCCGGTGAGGGTGTGCTTTAGTTTATAGTGACCTACCTCATGAGCCAAAACAGCCACCACTTCATTGGTAGTTAGTTTTTCTATCAGGGTATCAAAAAGCACAATAGTTTTTCGTCCTCCTAGTCCACTAAAAAAAGCATTAGCCTTAGAGCTGCGTTTAGAGCCATCCATTACATAAATTCGCTTCAACGAAAAGCCCTGCTCTCGGGCATATTGTTCTATTTGGTTTTTGAGTTCTCCTTCCGGCAGAGGTGTTAACTTGTTGAAAAATGGAAGAATAAATGACGTGTAGAACATTGCAGAAATAAGCATAAACCCAGCCACTAAAATCCATGCTAACCACCAAAAATCGACCTGCAGATAATTATATATATGTTGTAAGGAAAAAAGCAAAACCCCACCCAAGGCCGCTGTAATTAAATAACCTTTCAGCTTGTCAGTAAGAAAAGTTTTCACCGTGGTTCGGTTGAATCCGTGTTTTTCTTCAATTACAAATGTAAAATACCATTGAAATGGTATAAATATTAAATCTGAAACTATAATCAATATACCAAAATAAGTAAGGGTGAGATAAGTCCCGTCTTGTATGTAGTACCTTAATAAATCATCTAACCAACCAAATCCGCCAAACGCAAAAAACAAAAACGAAGCCGCAAAAGAAATACCACCACTCCAGAACGAAAACCTGCTTTTTTCCTTGAAATATGCCTTAAATTTCAATTGTTTTTCGGCATCATAAACATCACTTACAATACTAGGAAGTGGGGCATCTATTCGCTTCAAATCTAACCATGAAAGACATACCTCTAGTAAGTAATTAAATAATAACAGCCCAATAATTAAATAATATAAAAACTCCGCACTCATTAGTCACCTGATTAATTTATTAAACACAAGTTTTGCAAAAAAACCAAAAGTAAGCAGAATTACCCCACTTATTATGACAATAGACGGTAATGAAAAAGCCATTACTACACAACCCATCAGCCCCAATACGGGAATAATTTTACCGTAAAGCTGTTGCGAAGTCGGTTGCTTTATTGCTGCTAGGTTTGTTATACCATAGTAGAGTAAAATGGTAAATGTAGCCGCACGAACCACAAACTCAAATGAGCCCAAAATTACAAGCAGCAATATCACTATGCCGGTAAATAAAATGCCAATATGTGGAACATTAGTTCTTTGATGTATTCGACTGAATAATGGAGGTAAATCTCCTTTTCTACCCATGGCGTACAACATTCGGCTAATTCCAAGAATTTGACTTAACAAAACTCCTAACATGGCAGTGGACGCACCCAGTGTAATGATAATATTAAGCCCTGGTGTATTTAATTTTTCCGCTACCAGTTGCAAAGGGGATTTCGTGCTTGCAAGTTGCTCATATCCTAATACCCCTAAAGCAACTAAGGCTACACACAAGTACAACAGAATGGCGCTAACTATTGTTAAAATTATAGCTCGGGGAATTGTTTTTTCGGGATCTTTTACTTCCTCAGCCAAAGTAGCAATTCGGGCATAACCGGTAAATGCAAAGAAAAGTATAGCTGTGGCCTCTGCTATTCCTTTTAATCCATATGGCGCAAACGGTGTATAATTTTCGGTATTTATATTCGAAATCCCACTAAAAATCAAAAACAACAAAGCAAATAATGTGACTGAAACTATAAGTATATTCAACAAGCCTGCTTTTTTTATTCCCATTAAATTAGCTACCGTAAGTAAAACAACAGTTGAAAAAGAAAAAACAGTTGCTGAAATTTGTGGAAAAAGTTGAGAGAAATAACTACCAAAACCCATTGCCACAATTCCGGCAGCTGATAGTTTACTTATCAAAAACATCCATCCGGCAAAGAACCCAAACCAAGAATTTAATAATTGATAGCCATATTCATAAGTTCCTCCCGATTGAGGATAAACAGCAGCTAACTGGGCAGAGCTCAATGCATTGAATGCTGCCACCAATCCGGCTATTAACAAAGCTAGAATAAAAGCTGGCCCGGAAACTCCGGCCGCCACTCCTGTTACCACAAAAATCCCCGCCCCTATAATTGCTCCGAGACCCACTGCTACAACATCTTTTAATGTGAGTACCCGAATCAATTCCATTCTTTTATTCATCTGGTAAAACTAATTAGTGTATACCGGAATAACTAAAAAATAAAGTTAAATTAAACAAGTATATAAACTATGTCCGAAATTTATTTTTGAATTATCTTTAGCGAAAAGAAAAAACTATGGAATTATCAGGAAAAGTAATTGCGTTGCTTGACGAGCAAAGCGGACAGGGGAAAAATGGCACATGGAGAAAACGTGAGTTTGTAATAGAAACCAATGCTCAGTATCCGAAAAAGGTTTGTATTTCTGTTTGGGGAGATAAAATAGGCCTGATTCCTTCGGTTGGTACAAATGTAACCGTAGGGTTAGATGTAGAAAGTCGCGAATACGACAGTAGGTGGTATACCGAGGTGAAAGCTTGGAAGATAAACACAACATCAGCAGAAGCAGCTTCTGCACCTGATTTACCCCCTCCTGTTTCTGTTAACGACTACGCTGAAGCAGGCTCATCCTTCGACTCAGGTTCGGACGAAAATGACGACCTGCCGTTCTAAACAGTTAGGCTCAAAATCTACATTTGCTTTGTGAACACGACTAAAGATAACGACCTTATTGCGCTTACTTCTCGGTTTATAAACAATACCAATCGAAATATTTTCTTAACCGGTAAAGCCGGAACGGGTAAAACTACATTTCTTAAATCAATTGTAAATAGTACTTTTAAGAAAGCTGCAATTCTAGCTCCAACAGGTATAGCCGCCATCAACGCCGGAGGAAGTACCATTCACTCCTTTTTTCAAATACCCTTTGGGGCTTATGTTCCATCGCAGAACTTTGTCAATCTAAATACTAAATATTACACGCCGAAGAATTTAGTTTCCGAACAAAAAATAAACTCTACGAAAAGAAAAATTATTCGGCAGTTAGAGCTGCTTATTATTGACGAAGTAAGCATGCTGAGAGCAGACTTACTGGATGCTATCGACATGGTAATGCGTTTTGTAAGACGAAAAAGCAACATACCTTTTGGTGGGGTACAAATACTTTTTATAGGTGATTTATTGCAACTCCCCCCGGTAATCAAAGAAGAAGAATGGACTATTTTAAAAGAATTTTATAAGTCTGCTTTTTTCTTCGATGCACAAGTTCTTACTGAGAATGTGCCCCTGTATATTGAGTTGGAAAAAATTTACCGGCAATCCGACAACACATTTATAAGTCTGCTTAACAACTTGAGAAATCAAAACCTATCTAATCAAGATATTGACACGCTCAACTGCTATTACAAACCAAATTTCACCCCATCAAAAAAAGATAATTTTATTAGGCTAACTACGCATAACTACAAAGCCGACCAGTTGAATAAAGAAGAGCTTGCAAAACTTAAGGGGAAATCTTACTTCTATAACGCTGTGATTAGTGGTGATTTCAACGAAAATGCTTATCCGGTAGAATTTTCGCTTGAGCTAAAAGAAGGAGCTCAGGTGATGTTTATTAAAAACGACCCTTCAGGATTGCAACAATTTTACAACGGTAAAATTGGAGTAATCCATTCTTTGTCATTCAACACTGTTTCAGTAAAGTTAGATGAAGGAATCATTATAGATGTAGAACCATACTTTTGGGAAAACACTCAATATAAATTAGATGAAACTACTAACGAAATTGAGGAAAATATATTGGGTACTTTTGCTCAATTTCCACTAAGATTAGCTTGGGCTATAACCGTGCACAAAAGTCAGGGTTTAACCTTTGAAAAAGCCATCATAGACCTTAAGGATGCCTTTGCTCCGGGGCAAGTATATGTCGCCTTATCTAGGTTAAAGTCGCTAGAGGGTCTGATTCTAATGTCTAAAGTTGATCCTGGGGTGCTTAGTCAAAATAACGCTGTAAAAGAGTTCTCAAAAGCAAAAATTAACCAACTCGAATTGGTCAATATTTTCGAAAAAGAATCACGTATCTTTTTTCAGGAATATGTGAGTAAATGCTTCGATTTAAGCACGTTAAAAATGCAGTTTTTTTATCACAAAAACAGCTACAACAAAGACGAAGGAAAATCAATTAAGCAAAAACATGCCGAATGGGCTCAGATACAATACGATACAGCTGGTAGTATTGAGGAAACTTCGGGGAAATTTATTCAGCAAATAAAAAAAATATGCCGGCAAAGTGCCGCTAATTATAAACTAACTCTGCAAGAACGTGTAACTTCTGCAAAGAACTATTTTATTCCTCTATTGGAAAGCCTTTCTGATTCACTGAAAAAAAAGATAGCTGAGGTTTTGAGTTCAAAACAAACAAAAAAATATATCAACGAACTCAGAGAACTAGATAACCTTATCTTCAACCATATTCAACTTATCATCAAAGCAGAACAAATGATAAAAGCTTCTATTGAGGATAAGGAGTTTACCAAAGAACTTATAAATACAACTAAACTAAACTCCGAAAGATTTGCTAAAATTGACGAGAAAGACCTCCCTAAAAAGAAAAAAACAGGCGCACACAAAGAAAAAAAAATAAACACAAAAGAAATCAGCTTTAAGCTGTACAACTCAGGGCATACAATTGATGCTATTGCCAAAGAAAGAAGCATGGCCGTTTCTACCATCGAGGGACATCTTGCAAAATACGTTTCTAACGGACAAATATCTGTGCTGGCTTTTGTAGATGAAACAAAGCTCGAACACATTATAATCGCAGCCGGTTCTACAGAAAACAAATTAATGGGTGAGGTTAAAGCAATTTTAGGAGACGAATACTCCTATTCTGAAATAAAATTTGCTCTGGCTCACATGAAAAAAATTGAGTAAATTTGCTTCATGAAATTAGTGCTTTTATCAATTGGTTTACTTGCGTTAGGCTTTGCTGGAATTGCGATAAAAATATGGACAAAAAAAGACGGGAAATTTGCCGGAACCTGCGCAAGTAATAATCCGATGCTTAACGAGAAAGGTGCTTCATGTGGTATTTGTGGTGCGAGACCTGACGAAAAATGCAAAAATGAATCTGCTACTTAGTTTTCTACTTCTTTTTTAAAAATTGCCCTAGTTTTCTCAAGGGCTTTGCATACAAAGTAAATATACCCGGTTTTAGCCCATTAAGTTTCCAGGCCAATCTATCTTCTTTATTCGCTTTTATTCTGTTCTTAAGCGATGCATTGCTCTGCCCTCCTGTTCTCATTCGGGTTATTATATTGGGATAATAAGATAGTTTTATCTTATGCTTATGAATAAACCTGAGCATTATTTCGTAATCGGCTGATGTTCTGAGTGAGATATTAAAAGTTCCATATTTTTGGTAAACTTTTCGCTTAACAAAAAAAGTAGGATGAGGGGGCATCCACCCCTTTTTAAAGACATTTTCTTTATATACTCCCGATTTCCAGTAACGAATTATCTTGGAGGTGTCGTTAAAATCGACATAAACCAAATCTCCGTATATTGCATCAGAATCATTCAGGCTTTTTACAATATTAGAAATCACTTGCTCATCCTGATAAATATCATCCGCATTTAATATCCCTATCAAATCTCCGGTTGCCATAGCTATACCTTTGTTCATAGCATCATAAAGGCCTTTGTCGGGTTCGGAAACAAATTTTATTCTATCTGCAAATCGGTTTAACACACCCAAAGTTCCGTCCTTTGATGCCCCGTCAATAATGATATATTCTATGTTTGAATAAGATTGTCCAAGCACAGAATGAATCGTATCCTCAAGTGTTGCAATACTGTTGAAGCAGACGGTTATTATAGAAACTTTCACCCTTTTATTTCTCTTTCTTTAACTTTTACGGCAGGATTACCCGTATAAATAGAGTTGGATTCAATCATACCCATAGCCACAGAACCCACTGTAATTAGTGAGTTTGTTTCAACTACACATCCTGGACAAATTGTAGCTTTTGCGCCCACCCATGCTCCATCATGAAGAGTGATTTCTCTCACTATTAAGTCAAAAGTTATCTTTTTGTAGTTATGATTTCCGCACAACAACATAGCTCCCTGAGAAATACACACATTATCACCTATGGTTACTTTACCCAAGTTATCAATCCATACCTCCTCTCCTATCCACACATGATTTCCGATTGACAAGAACCAAGGATATTTAATGTTAACATGAGGTTTAACAACTACACCTTTTCCTATTTTGGCGCCAAATAACCTTAACAAAAAAATCTTAAAACCGGATAAAGGAAGCCATCCTGAACGGAAAAAACACAAATTGGTGTAATACCAAAAAAATCTTTTAAAAGGATTTCCGGGTTTGTACCAACTATTGTTATATGAAGATAAATCCGGCTTCATTTACCACCTAGCATTCAAATTAATTGGCCATCCTTTCTTTTACTCTTTTTATTACTTGCTTTGTGTATAGTGGAAACTCTCCGTTCATCATCCAACTATAATAACCCGGTTCAATTTTAAATACTTCTTCTACCGCTTTGCCTTTGTGTTTCCCAAAATTAAAAATCTCCTTACCCTGCTCATTAAATATTATCCTGTTTGCCAAATCGGCTGATTTAGGTCCAAATCTCGAAAAATCACTTAACTCTGATACTTCGCTTGCTAACGTCTCGTATTTATCGAGTTGTGCCAAAAAAACATCAAGCGTAGCTTGCGTATCAGCTAATGCAGAATGAGCGTTTTCCAGGTTTTTTTCACAATAAAACTGAACTGCTGCACTTAAAGTGCGGGGCTCCATTTTGTGGTAAATATTCTGAACATCAATTATATCGCGATTTAGCAAATCAATAGGAAACTCTGCACGCATAAATTCTTCAGCCAAAACAGGTACATCAAACTTAAGACAATTGTAACCGGCTAAATCCGAATCTCCTATAAATTCAGTAATCTCCTTTGCCATTTCTTTAAAAGTAGGTTTGTCTTTCACATCGATATCATAAATACCGTGTATTTCTGAAACCTGAACAGGAATGGGTACCGTAGGGTTGATAATTCTGTGAAATTCTTCTCTTGAATTATCTATGTTTATTTTTATAAGTGCTATTTCAACAATCCGGTCTATTGAAACATTTACCCCCGTTGTTTCTAAATCGAAAAATACGATAGGCTTTTTTAGATTAACTTTCATTTTTTGTGTATGCAGGATTAATTACCCGCTAAAATAATCTGTTTTTCTATTAATCCCATTTTATAATGAAACTCACTTACTTTTAATTTTTCCTCTTTCAATGGTTTTCCGGGTACATCTACCTCCAAAACATACTCGCCCGGAGGCAGCATAACGGTAAATATTCCAGCCTTATTGGGTTTAAACTCCCCTATTAAGTCGCCTGTTTTAGTTATAGCGGTAATTTGCCCCTCTTTAAATAATACCGTACCGTCCGTTAAACTAATTCTAAAGGTTGCTGGATTTATTTCTACTTTATTGAAAGTAATTCTGTAGATATCTAAATCGCCATACCCATCTTCTCTTACAGCAGAATAATAGCCGTGTTTGCCATCAGCTGCTATAGAAATAGTACGCTCATCATCTGCAGTATTGATGGGAAAGCCTAAATTAACAGGAGGAGAAAACGTGTTTGTTTCCGGATTCCAATCGGATTTATACAAATCCCACCCCCCCATGCCTGGATGTCCGGTAGAACTGAAATAAAGTGTTTTTCCATCTGGCGATAATGCTGGAAAATCTTCGTGGAATGGTGTATTGATAACATCACCTAAGTTTTGGGGAAGCGCCCAGTCTCCGGTGGGTAATTTTCTTATCATCCAAAGATCAAAACCACCTAAACTACCATTCTTCATGTTTGAAGAAAAGAAGATAGTATTTCCATCGGGTGAAACACAAGCCGCACTTTCTAAATATTTTTCTTCATCTATAATGGTCAGTTTAATTTTCTTATTAAAAAGCCCTCCAACTCTGGGGGCAATAAAAATTTCTCCCAGAGGGTTTCTGTCACTGTATAAAAACATTGTGTCGCCGGTGTTAGAAAGCCCTGTACACTGTTCATTTGCTGGTGTGTTTACATTTCCGGCTAATCTAGGTAAAGAAAAATTTTCGCCATCAAATGTACAGTAGTACACATCACTAGTGTAATAGCCATCAAATTCTATTTTTCCTTTCCCTGATTTTCTCCTGCTGGTAAACACCACAAGCGTTTCGTCATTATTAACAAAAGGATAGTAGTCGGGCTCCGATGAGTTTATCTTATTCCCCATGTTTTCTATAGTAACATTGACCGGATTGTTAACAAGACTGAGTGTTTTATCAAAATTCTTTAACAAGTTCTCTGCCTCTGCTTTGTTTTTGCCCGGTTTTTGAAGATAGATTTCAAGGTGTTTCTTGGTTTCATCATACTGCAAATGATGTGCATAAGCTAATGACAGATAGTAAGCAACCTCTACATCATGCTTGGGTTGTTCCATTGCTTTCTTTAAATATTTTAAGGCTTCTTTGCTATCTGTATTAGCTTTAAGTATGCATACTCCCATTTTATAATTATACTCTGCATCATTTTTATCAAGCTTAAGCAGATTATTATAAATCTTCATCGCTCCAAAATAATCTCCTTTTTTGAGTAAATCGTCTGCCAATCGGGGGTCTGGTTGCGCTAATGAAATGAACCCCACACTACAAAACAGAAGTGTAAGTACATTATTTAAAAAAAATGATTTCATCTTAGCTATCCTCACTTATGTAAAGTTAAAGTTACACAAATAAGGCATTAATTGTGCCAAGTAGAGCTAATTTTAATAAGAAATTGTAATGTAAGCCATATCCGACATTTGAATTTTAAACTCACATCGGCGGTTTAGTTGACGATTTTCGGGTAAGTCTCTGCCATTTGGATCTGCATTAGGCACGGCTGGCCTACTTTCACCATACCATTCTAACTTCACTCTGTTCTGAGCTATGTTATTATCCAATAGATATTTTTGTGCGGCAGTGGCTCTTCTTTTAGACAATGCTATATTATACTGATCTGTGCCAAACCAGTCGGTGTGTCCCATAATCACAATCTTAGCTTGGGTGTTGCTATTCATGTAATTGGCTATTTTCTTCATAATATCTTTGTCTTTATCTCTTATGAAGTGTTTATCAAAATCGAAATAAATATTTTCGAAAGCAATTGCATCTGCTGGCTTAGTAGGAATTTTAAAGTCTATTCTATCTATAACCTGAGTATATAACAAATCGCTATTCTCGTCAAGATTTCTTACGAATAAAGAATAAACGGCATCTTCTTCCTGACCATCCAATTTATATACAAATTTTGGTTGTTCTCCACTATACTTGGTTACATTCTCTAACATGAAATTACCTGCTTTATCTGTACTGGAGGTACTTACTATAGTATTGGAATTATTCACTAAGAATAACTGATTGTTAACAAATGGTTCCGTTATCAAGACCTGTCCGGTTGGAGAAATTTTTTGAATGGTAACATTACCCTTAGCTACAACACTGTTGTTCCATTCTGTAAGGTTATTTCCATAAAAGCTTTGTTGTAAAGATTCTTCATTAAGCACAATCTTATATGTATCGCTGGTGTCTAACCCATTAAAGGTGAAGCTACCATTGGTAGATATGGTTTGTGAACGGATTATTTCGTTTTTGCTATTTACCAGCATTACATCTACTTCAGAAGCTGTTTGCTTTTCAGTATGTACAATTTTACCAAAAATAGTTGCTGTATTTTCTGTTGTGGATTTGGATACAAAATCATTCAATCCGTACAAATCTGTTGCCTCTTTCTTTATATCAAACATAGCATTGTTGAATTTTGCTTCCTGAGCAATATCCAGGTTTTCATCGTTCTTAATTCGGGAAATATACACTTCTTGAAAAAGTTGATAATATTCGCACTGGCGAGGAATAGTGAATTCTTCTCTGTGTGCTCTGTCTGCTTCAAACCCCTCTGCAACAAATTCCAATCTGTAAGTATTATCCGGAGGAAGTATCAGAAGATATTTTCCATTTCTTGGGTCTGACTCAAAAGTACCAACCTGCTCGTTATTTTTGGTATTGTATACAATAAATTTAGCTTTTATGGGGGCGTAAGTTTCTGCAGCTAAAATAACTCCACGCACTTCTGTGTTAGGAATGTTCTTACATAACAGGGAAGCACCGTAAATATCCATATCTCCGTAGCCGCCCATTCTTGACGAAGAAAAATAAGCCATTTCTTCAGCCTCATCCTGAATATAGTATATATCATCGGCAGGGGTGTTTATAGGCGAACCTAGGTTTTCGGGCTTAGACCAACTCCCGTCCTCTTGCAGCACGCTTTTAAAGATATCGTATCCTCCCATGGTGTTGTGTCCATTGGATGAGAAGAATAAAACTTTGCCGTCTGATGTCAAAAATGGTGCATCTTCATCAAATTCTGTATTGATATTGGCGCCCAAATTCTCTAATTCTCCCCAAGTGCCATCTTCTTTTAAGGATGACTTCCATAAATCCCTTCCTCCAAAACCTCCTTCTTGACGGTTACTGGTGACAAATAATGTTTTTCCATCAGGCGTTAAAAATGCGCTGGGCTGATGATCGCCACTGTTTACTGTTTTGCCCAGTTGTTTTGGGTCTTGGTATTTTCCACCACTCAATTCGCTAACCCAAACATTGTTTTTTCTATACAAGTAAAACTTAGACTCATCCAGTGAGTAAGAAATTGCTGCGTCGTGATACTTAGAATTAATTTTACCTGAAAAGATTTTGTTGGTAGAATCAACTTTACTCGCATTCGACCAGAAACTACCATTGAATGTACTCATGTATATATCTTCGAAGGCTTTGTTGTCGTGATGAAATTTACCGCCTGTGCTGCTATTATTTCTGGATGTAAAAATTAACACATCCTTATTTTTATTCATAACGGGGGCATATTCGGGATAATATGTGTTAATCTCCGGTCCCATGTTCTCTATAGTTATATTTTCTTGTTTATTAGCGACCAGCAACTTACCATTGTTACACATCTGTATGTATCTATCTACGTCTCTTTGTAACACTAATCCTGATTTGTTATTGCTAACAAACTGCTTAAAACTATTGTAGCTTAAAATAGCCTTTTCAAACTCCTCTGTATATTGGTAGGCTCTACCCAAATAATAATAAACTTCACCTATAGTATCTTTAGAGCTATTTACAAGTGATTTTTCAAAATAGTTAATCGATTTTTCTCTTTCTACTGGCGAGTTATAATAGGCCAATCCTGTCTCAAAAAGGTACTCATGATTATTAGGATTTCTTTCAAGTAGCTTACTGTATTTCTTTTTAGCAACAAGGTAGTTACCCGAAAACATCGCTTTACGTGCTTCTTTTATTAATTTGGAATCCTTTTGAGAGAAAGATGAAAAAGAAACAAGAAAAAGGGTCAATACAATAAATGAAGGACACTTGTTTGAATTCATTATTCCGCTACAATTTTAATGTATTGGTATTTACCATAAACAGATTTTCTGCTGTATGCGTCATTCTTGTATTCCGGCCCGGAAACAACTGACTGCTCAAACTTAATTACGATTTTACTTTGATTTACACCTTCATTTACCAAACTATTAACAATCATTTGTTTAGCACTTTCCAATCTCCTGGTCGCAAGGTTTTCATTTGTCACATAAGTCTTGGTGGGTACTGTAGAAGCGCTTCCTTCTATACTCAATTGTACAAATCCATTTGTGGCTATTACTCCCTTAACATTTTTAACAAAATCCTTATAGTCTTTTGCTTCCTGAGCAATATCTTTTTGGTTATAGCCAAAATACTTTTGGTAAGTATAGCTTGAGGCTAATGCAAGCTCCGGACTTTCTTTCGTTAACAGTTGGTCTTTTTTACCTGTAGGAATTCCGGTAATAGTCACATCGTCAATTTTAATTGTTTCTTGCGTTGTTGCATAATCTGCATCGCAGGGAACTACTCCTTTGGTGGTATAAAACACATTGGTGTCAACGGCGTACTCAATTTGATACTCAACGCATGGCTTAAGACTTATAACATATCCCCCGTCTCTTAATCTCGGTTTATACATAACGGGCTCATCGCCTTCGGTTAGGTTTATTACCCATACAACCGTTTCAGGGGGCAGCTGCTCTCCCGGACTCACCTTAATGTAGCCTTGGTGGATGGTTATAGGATCTGAATAAACAGTATCGAGACTTATCATATATAAGTCTTTCAATCCATAGCCACCTTCTCTGTCTGAGGCAAAATAACCGGTTTTTCCATCGGCCGATGTGCTAAAAAACACATCGTCATCTGGTGTGTTTATCGGTGAACCGATATTAATTGGGTTAGACCAAGTTCCATCTTCTTGTATTTGAGAAAAAAATATGTCAAACCCACCCATAGATTTGTCATTATTAGAGCTAAAGAAAATAGTTTTTCCGTCAGGATGAAAGAAAGGTGTCTCCTCATCATATCTGGAGTTAATTGGTGTCCCCAAGTTTTGAGCCTTACTCCATTCTCCGTTGGGTAATTTCACACACTTGTATATATCTCTACCTCCCAAGCCTCCCGGTCTATCGCTCACAAAAAACAACGTTTTACCATCAACAGAAATAGTGGCATGGGTTTCCCAATAATTTGTATTTATGTCTGAACCCGGATCGTAAAGCTCGCCGTATTTATCACCATCATTATCTGAGAAATAGATATTTCCCCCTTGCTTATCAAGATAGACAAATAAGATCTGATTGTCTGCTGAAACGCCTATTGTGGCCTCATGTCTGTTGGGTTTCGAAAAGTTAAGCAACATGGGGTAATCCCACTCTCCTGTAAATTCATTTTTTGTACTCACATAAGCATCCTCAAAAAATTTACCATCAGCAGGAGAAAGTGTATTTATATTCGAGCTGTCTTTTCTGAGTCTTCTGGATGTGTAAAAAATTGTCTTTTCATCAAGAGATATTACTGGTGCAAAGTCCGGATAGGGGCCATTAATCTTAGGTCCTAAATTGGTCACCACCAGATTTTTTGCTGCAAATAATTCACGCAGTGCATTTCTGCATAACATTATGTTTTTTTCGATATCTTGTATTAATCCTGCATTGGATTTGTCTTCATCAATAATAAGCGACCTAAACACTAGGTAATTATCCAAAGCTTCCTGAAATTGCCTGTTTTCCATGTAAGCATCCCCTAAATATAGAAATATTTCTCCGATAGTATCGCGTCCGAAATTTTCTTTAGATTGCTCGAAATAATTTATTGAACTGGCTTTCCCTTTTGGAGAGAAAAAATAAGCCATCCCAGCCTCGTATTGATACTCCGCATGGTTTGGTTTCATTTCTATAAGTTTACCATATTTCTCTTGAGCCAAATCATACTTCTCAACATTAAGAGCCCTTCTTGCTTCTCTTAATAATTTTTTTTCATTTTGAGAAAATGAAAACGACAGTGTCAATAGCAGTAAACTTGTTAAAAAACATTTCATCGATTACTTAATACTTATTTTTATATATTGAAACTTCCCATATTTAGTTCTATTCTGAGGGTCTTTAGCGTATTTTGGTCCGGAAACAATGGCGCTTTCAGCAACTATTTTAATCTTATCGGGGGAAACGCCTTTGGTTTTCAATGTAGTCATAATCATTTCACGAGCCACTTCTACACGCTTATTTGCCAAATTTTCGTTGGTTCCAAATGTTTGTGTGGGCACTTCAGAAGCACTGCCTTCAATCTCTATCTCCACAAATCCTTTGGAATCAATCATTTTTAGCACCTTTTTGATGAAAGCCTGATATTCTTTGTTTTCAGCAGTGACTCCTTTTTGGTTATACCCATAATACTTTTTAAACTCTGCTTTTTCAGGGACTACTTCTTTAGGTGTTTTATCGTCTTTTGGTGTTTTTCCATCGCTGACTAAAGTGGTGGTTAGTTTACAATTGACATCCCGAACTGTTTTTCCTTTTATATTAGCATCTTTGTCTACCAAAATCACTTCAAACTTATCACACAGGGTTATGTCTTCAACATCGAGTTCTAGTATGGTTTTTTTGTTTTTAGGCATCTCTCTATACGTGAATTTACCGTTAGTAACCACTTCCTGAAAAAGTATTTTACCTTTCTCATCGAGGTATTTTGCCTTAGTGACCTTGTCGTAAGGCATGCTGTTGTATTTAACTAGATAAGTAAGTATATCTTCTTTGGGTTCGCCTTTAGGTTCCTCTTTTGGATCTCCGGAAACAACAACACCATCTATACTGATGTCTTCCATTCTGATTACCTGATTTATCTCATGGTAATCGGCATCGCAAGGCACTACAATTTGTGTTTCGTAGAAAGTCCTGTCATCCACCTGATATTCTACTAAGTATTCGTTACATGGCTTAAGATTAAGTACATAACCTCCATCCCTAGTTCTTGGCTTATAGTCAATAGGATCGCCTCCTTCCGTTAAATTAGTAACCCATATTGTGGTGCTCGGCGGAAGTCTTTCTCCCGGTTTAGAAATTATAAATCCTTTTAAAATAGCAACCGGCTCGGTATAAACCGTGTCCATACTGATTACGTAGATGTCTTTTTCTCCATATCCTCCCTCTCTGGCTGATGAGAAATAGCCTGTTTTACCATCAGCTGTAGTCATAAAAAAGATATCATCATCTACCGTATTTAGAGGATAACCAAGATTTACAGGCTCTGACCACGATCCGTCGGATTGCATTTGAGAAAAGAATATATCAAATCCGCCCATGGATTTTTCATTGTTAGAGCTGAAGAATATTGTTTTACCATCGGGATGGAAAAACGGGGCATCCTCATCGTATTTCGAATTTATAGGAGCACCAATATTCAATGCGTTACTCCAGTCACCGTTTGGCAATTTCACACATCTGTATATATCTCTACCGCCTAATCCTCCGGGTCTGTCACTAACAAAATAGAGTGTTTTTCCATCGGCCGATATGGTTGCGTGAGTTTCCCAGTAATCCGAGTTGATATTACTGCCCAACCCTTCTAAGCTACCGTAGTTTTCACCCTCGTTTTGAGAAACAAATATATTTCCTCCCTGAACATCTTGATATATAAACAGCATTTGACCGTCGCCCGAAACGCCTATAGTTGCTTCATTTCTTCTTGGACTTGAAAAATCAAGAAGAATTGGCTCTCCCCATTTTCCGGTTTCTCTGCTTTTGTAAGAAACGTATACATCTTCGAAGAACCCTCCATCCTGAGGCGAGAAAACATTTATATTCACGCTATCTGCTCTTAATCTTCGGGAAGTAAAGAATAATGCACTTTGATCTAATGTAATTACAGGACTAAAATCGGCATAAGGGCCGTTAATTTCTGGACCTATATTTTTAATAATGAATCGCTTAGGAGATGCCATTTCTATTTTGGCATTGTTACACATTATAATTTCTAACTCCGCTTTTGGGTAGAGGATGTGTTTTTTACTTACTTCTGCCAAAAACTTTTGAAAACTCACTATAGCATCATCCATTTTTTCAGCCAAATGCTGACCTCTCCCCAAGTAGAAGTAGGTTTCTACAGGAGCTTTGGTTTCTGCATGTGAAAATGGATCGTATTTTTTGGAAATATTGGTTGACGCTTTTTCCAGATAGGGTAAGGCTTTCATCCTGTCGTTGCTCATATTAAGATAAGATACTCCGGCCTTGTAGTTAACATTGGCGTTATTGGGTTGTTCCTCAAGCAAATTCTCCCAAACCATAGCCGCAAGGTGAAATAACTGATCTTCCATTAACGAATTAGCGGTCTCAAACTTCTGTTTGAAAGAGGCTGTTTTCATGTTTTCTTTAAGTTTTTCAGCATTTAATTGAGCAAAGCTCAACTGTGTTGCAAAAAACATAACAAACAAAAGAAGTAGTTTACGCATAATTTATAGTTGTTGATGAATTCAGAATTTCAGCTTTTTTAGTTTTGGTTGATAATTATCAAATCTCCCTGTTAATATCAAACGCCTCTAAATACTCACCCACACGCTTAACAAACATACCCCCAAGAGAACCGTCAACCACTCTGTGATCGTAAGAATGTGACATAAACATCATTTGGCGTATTCCTATAGTGTCTCCTAGGGGGGTTTCAATCACGGCAGGTTTTTTTCTTATGGCTCCTACGGCCAATATCGCTACTTGTGGTTGGGGTATTACCGGTGTACCCATAACATTGCCAAAAGTGCCCACATTGGAAATGGTATAAGTACCCCCCTGAATTTCATCTGCCTGCAACTTATTCTGACGAGCTCTGTTAGCTAGGTCATTTACTTTTTTGGTTAGTCCTACTAAATTGTATTCGTCTGCATTTTTAATAACGGGCACTATTAAGTTTCCGCTAGGTAATGCTGCCGCCATACCTATGTTAATTGCTTTTCTCTTAACAATATTATACCCATCAACCGATATATTGATGTTCGGAAAATCTTTGATTGCTTTAACAATAGCCTCGATAAAGATGGGAGTAAAGGTTAACTTCTCACCGTATTTAGCTTCGAATTGCTTTTTGATTTTGTCTCTCCACACCACAATATTCGTCACATCAGCTTCTACAAATGAGGTTACATGAGCACTAGTATGCTTACTCATTATCATGTTTTC
Organism: Flavobacteriales bacterium; assembly: GCA_046295395.1. Taxonomy (GTDB): domain Bacteria; phylum Bacteroidota; class Bacteroidia; order Flavobacteriales_D; family JBKBNH01; genus JBKBNH01. The sequence continues at coordinate 104,029 of JBKBNH010000001.1, forward strand.
GGCAATGATTTTACGCATTCGATCCATCTCCTCAATTTCATCACCTGGCATCAAGTGCACAACAGGGGGTTTGATAACCTTCATGGGCTCTGATGACGTTGTTGTATTTACAACCTCTGGCTTGGCTTGAATTTCGATTTTCGCAGGAGTAGCTACCGTAGCCGATTGGGCACTTCTGTTGGGGATATACCCTAATATGTCTTTTTTCGTGACCCGACCTCCCAGTCCACTACCCGAAATAGTCTCCAACTCAGCCAGCGTAACACCTTCTTTTTCTGCTATGGTTCTTACCAATGGTGAGAAGAATTTTCCGTTGGATCCACTTTTTGGAATTGCCTCACCCTGTGGTGTACCGTTTACCGGAGCCACCACCTCTGCGACCAATTCAGGTGCAGGTACGGCAGATGATGCTGTAGAAGCTGGTGATTCGGTTTTTATACTATCGCCACCGATAAGAGCTATAACATCGCCCACCTTCGCTACATCGCCTTCGTTAAATAATTTTTTTATCAATATTCCTGAAGAGGGGGCTGGAACTTCTGAATCAACTTTGTCTGTAGCAATCTCCAAAAGCGATTCTTCTGCCTCTATTTTTTCACCTTCATTCTTTAACCACTTGATAATGGTTGCCTCTGCAACCGACTCTCCCATTTTTGGTAGTAACACTTCAATTTCAGCCATCTTGTTTTTCGTTTTTACAATCTACAAAAATAGTTTAAATATTATTTTGTACAAGAAAACAAGCGTTTTATCGCTTTTTTCAATAATTTAAGGGTATATAAAGCTTGTTTGATTTAATATCTTTACGAATAATTCGAGCCCAAGCATCTAAAATTGTTAAGTATAAATTTAACGTCTAAAATGATATTATAATCGCGGGCATAAATCAAATTAATTCTTTCCAATACATTGGGTTTGTCTCTGTTTATCATCATTTCTAATGGCAATACAGGGGGCTTTATTCTCGGTAATTTTACATTTTCAGATGACTTATTTTTGGCATAACCAACCCAGGTTTTTCTGCCGAGCAACACACTTACTATATTTCTGATAAATTGAAAAGGAGAAGTGGTAAACCAAGCCAAAATCGGCGAGAGCAACAATAAAAAAACAGCCAAGACTACATCCAATGTCCGTTTGTTTCTTCTGTTTTTGGGTTTATTAATCGAATTAATATCCAACATGTATAAATCGCCCGCTGTATCAATAGAATTGCTACCAATCAAATAAAGAGAATCGGGTTGAGCAATCTTAAAATCAACCTCTTTGCCATAAGAATCAGACATAGCACTAATGATTTGCTGCACCGAAACGTCTCTAGCGCAAAATATCACCTCGTCAATTTTGTGTACTAATACAACCTGATCAAGTGGTTTATTCAAGAGCTCAGACGGGGCGATAGAAACGGCTTCTTCAACTTTAATACTAGTTTGCTCCAATAGCAGTTTCACCCGTTCAAATTCATCAATTTTGCCAATAATTGCAAAGCGATTATTAGAACTGGCACTCAATGCGTACTTTTTGAAACCGGCAAGGTGTAATACATATCTACTAATCAGGTAATGGAATAAAACCACACCAAATCCAAGAAAAATTACCATTCTTGAAAACCTGATATCATCAGGAAAAAGAGCGTAAAGCAACAGGATTAAAGCTGTGCCAGCTGAAATACCAAGTAACATGTTTTTTATTCTAATTGGGCGGTCATACCCTCCGGCATAAAATACCGAAATAAGCCAAATCATTCCATAAACAGGCAAAAGCAGATAAACCAAGTCTTTGTCGTAATAAAAATTTTTCAGGTACTGATACAGATCAACCACCGCATACAATAAACCTGTAATAGCCAAGAAATCTAAAATAGGAGGAATCGCATTCTTAATAAATCGATTAAGAACGGCTATAGCAGCCCTAAAATAAATTGCTAGGTTAATGCAGAAGCTAAACAGTTTGGCATTTTTGACAGAGAAATGTTTTTGGGCAAAAATTATCATCGCTCTATAAAAAACAAAAACATAGTTAACACTACTTTTCTTGGTACTCTCTCCTTTGTAATGTATTATTCTGGTTTTTGGAAAATAGTAGTTTTTGTAGCCTCCTTTTACTATTCGGTAAGAAAGGTCTATATCTTCTCCATACATAAAGAAGGTTTCGTCGAGCAAGCCTACTTTGTCGAGCGCCTCTTTGCGTATAAGCATAAAAGCCCCCGAAAGAATTTCTATTTCATGTATTTCGTCTTTATCTAAAAAGCCTAAATGATACCTTCCAAATATTTTTGATTTAGAAAAAAGTGCAGATAAACCAAAAATTTTATAAAAAGCCACTCCCGGAGTAGGCAATCCTCTCTTGGATTCTGGTAAGAAATTGCCCTTTCCGTCAATCATTTTTACGCCTAAGCCTCCTGCATCCTGGTGGGTGTCCATAAATTCGATAACCTTATCGAAAGTGTCTTCTTCTACGATGGTATCAGGGTTAAGCAACAGAACATATTCTCCGGTTGAAATTTTTATAGCCTGATTGTTCGCTTTGGAGAAGCCGGTATTCTCCTTGTTTTCAATCAATTTTACCCAAGTGAATTTTTCTTTCACCATAGATACCGAGCCATCTACCGAATTGTTATCAACCACAAAAACTTCGGTTTCGATGCGCTGCATAGCTTTGTAAACCGAACTTAAGCACTGTTCTAGGAAGTATTCTACGTTATAATTAACTATGATGACGCTTAACTTCATAATCTAACGCGACAAGGACTTATCGAAGGGTTGTCGTTGAAGAATTGAGCGACCTAAAGTTACTTCGTCTGTGTATTCCAACTCGTCACCCACGGCCAGACCGCGAGACAAAGTGCTTATAGATACGGGGAATTGATCTAGTTTTCTATACAGATAAAACGAGGTTGTTTCGCCTTCCATAGTTGCTTTTATGGCTATAATAACTTCTTTCACAGAACCAGAGGCTACACGATGTAATAGATTTTCAATATTCAAATCAGTCGGACCTATCCCGTCCATAGGGGATATTATCCCGCCTAGAACGTGATACAATCCTTTGTATTGTTGGGTTTGCTCAATTGCCATTACATCGCGGATATCTTCTACCACACAAATAAGGGTTTGGTCTCTGCGTTTATCTGTGCAAATAGAACATATTTCAAAATCACTCAAATTGCTACAAACATTGCATTTTTTAATTAATAATTTTAATTGTGTAAATGAATCAGAAAATTTTTGAACATCCTGAGGGCTTCTCTCTAATAGATGAAGAACCAAACGCAAGGCAGTTTTCTTGCCTATTCCGGGCAAAGAGCCTATTTGTTCAACTGCGTTTTCTAACAACTTCGAAGGTATATTCACAGGCTCAAAGTTAGCGTAAATGTTTAGAAATTAAACTGCCAAAATTTGACAGATTTACTTATTAAGCAATGCCTCAAAACCATTTGTTTGAGTTATAAGAAACCCCCCATCACTTCCCGCCTCTATAAAATACCCTTCTATTCGTTTGTTGGTTAAAAAAGTAATGCCTTTTTCTGTTCCCATTACTAAAACTGCTGTTGCTATTGCATCAGCAAAAGCACAGTTATCTGTAACAACACTAACACTAAGCAAGTTATGCTCTACAGGAAATCCCGAGTGTGGGTGAATAGCATGGGAGTATTTTTTTCCTTCTACCTCAGAAAATTTGCGGTAACTACCCGATGTTGCCAATGCCAAATGGCAAGCATTGACTACTGCATTAACTTGTTTTTGATCCGATTGCGATGGTTTTTCGATACCTATTCTCCAACAATCGCCTCTGGGACTTTTACCTTTAGTAAAAGTTTCTCCGCCGAGTTCAATAAAGAAATCGTGAACTGAAATACTTTCTAAATACTGAGCAATCACATCTACCGTATACCCCTGTGCTATAGCATTAAAATCAAGTGATGCATAGGGATGTTTTTTTTTGATTTTATATGGCCCATTCCTTTCTGATATCAACTCAAAAAAGTTTTTTCCCCAACCGGTAATGGCTAAAACTGAATCCAATTCCAATAAACTTACTGCATCAATACTTGTCCCTTTTTCGCCAACTTTCCAAAAATTTACCAATGGTTTTATGGTTGGATCAAAAAGTCCGTTAGTTATTCTGAAAACAGAATCTGAAAGCTTAAAAACATTGTAAAAATGAATATCTATGGGATATAAACCCATTTCGCCATTATTTATAGCAGATATGTAAGAATCATTGTGGTAAGTTGACATAGATTTGTCTATTATTTCCAAAATGGAGTCAACAGCCGGTTTTATATTACGTTGTAGCGAATCAAAGTATATTATAGAATAAGTGCTTCCCTGTCCTTCGCCCCTGGCCTCGAAATAATTTAGGTCTATATACTCTTTCTCATCCCTTGAATTACTACATGAGCTGAACAAGAAGATAAAAACAAATATTACCAAAAGGAATAACCTCATTCGGCAAAGTTAAGTTGAATTAGTTTTACGTGTTGATTTTTGTTCATAATAAAAGCTAAAAAAACACTTGTTCGGAATTAACTTTACGGCGAAATGGAAATACAGCTAAAAGGTAGCATTAAAACACACAGCCAGCCGGTATATGCCTTGTCTGAAGGAACAATGGATGATTGTGTTATGACTTGTGGCAGCGATAAATATATCGCTCAATGGAATATCATTACCCTCACTCAGGTTGAACCCACCATAAAACTTGAACTACCCATTTATTCCATTTTATTGAACAAAGAAAATTTAAAACTATATGCCGGCGATTCAAGTGGAAGTATTCACCTTATTTGCTTGAAAAAAAAAACCGAAGAGCGTCATATCACCTACCACCAAAAAGGAATATTCAAGCTAAAATTAAATCCATCCAACCAACACCTTTATGCTTGCGGAGGCGATGGTAAATTTACCATTTGGAACTCAATCACGATGGAACTCCTTAGAACTTTTCAGTTTTGTGACGAAAAAATCAGGACTATATCCATATCCAGTGACCATAAGTATATATGTGTTGGTGGTAACGACGGCATTGCTCATATTCTAGAAACCGAGTTTTACAACGAAATATACAGCAGTAAAAAATTTCCAGAAGCCATTTCGTCGAGTTGTTTTAGCCCTTGTGGGAAATACTTAATTCTTGGCTTTAAAGATGCTCATCTGGCAATACTAAATAGGGCTGATAACTACACGATTCTTCGTAAAATTCCTGCACATTATTTTGCCATATACAGTATAGTGTTTTCTCTTTCGGGAAAGAATTTTGCAACTTGCAGCAGAGACAAAACAATAAAAATATGGGACACCGAAAAATTTGAAGTTGTGAAGCGTATTTCACAACCAAAATTTGCGGCACACACCCATTCTGTTAACGACCTGCTTTGGTTAAAAGAAGACCTGCTTATCTCGACCGGAGATGATCGACAATTATTGGTGTGGAAAATAAATTACTAAACCATTCTGCTTGCTGAATCATTAATTAGCTTCATGAATGAGTTGTCGTATTCTTTTGCCACATTTTTCCAGCTATAACGAGATACATGATTTTGTAGTTTTCCAGAATCTATTTGACCGAAATTTTTTATTAAACTTCTTAATTTACTCAAAAAATCTCCCCGCTCATAAAGTAAAATTTCACATCTGGAAGGCAAGTGCTCAGGGTAGGCCAAATCATTCGGCAAGAGGGGTATAACCCCGCACGCAATAGCCTCAACCACACTAATTCCAAAAAAATCATGTACAGAAGTAACAGGCAGTATATCGCAGGATTTCAGTAACTTCATATATTCCTTTAGTGAGTTTACAAACCCCCAGTGAATTATCTCATTTTTCAATTGCTGTTTAGCCACTTCAAATATCGGGGGCGAAGCCCTGAATTGCTCGCCTAATACCACCAGTTCGAAATTTATTCCTTCTCGTTTGAGTTGAAATAAAGCCTGAAAAAAATCTTCAGGATTCTTATCATACTCCCATCTGTGATTCCAAAGAATAACAGGAATACCTGAAATGTTTTTTTCATTCTCGCCGGCCCTTTGATCTAAAAATATACCCGGGTGCAAAACCAACGATTTTGTCTTTAACTCCTCAATCTTTTTTAGATGTACAATAGAATCGGGAAATGACTTTAAAAACACCGCAAGAGCATCGAAAAATGCCCTTAAATGAAATTGACTATTGAAAGCTATCTTATCTGCTACCAAACAAGATGTGTAATTCATAAATCCATAATGATTATCGCGTTTTTCTAATAAGTCAGTATCCTTTTCTGAGCGGGGATACATCAATTGATTTTCATGAAAGTAAAGCATCACAGGCACTTTTGCTCTCTCCGCCCTCAAGAGGCTCTTAAATAAAGCCAAATCCATCATATCAGAAACCAGAAACAAATCAGGAACAGGCTCTCTGTTTACCTTATCTGCCAATTCAATCGCCCCGGCGTGCATCAACCACTTCCAGTTTTTAGGCTTAAGGCCAAATACAGAAATATCGCAGCTTGAGAAGTTCTGCAACCCTTCAGCCCAACTCTTATGAGAACCTCCAAAAAATGGCTCTAACAAGGTTATTTTACACGAGTTCATTTAGTCCATAAAAGTAGTTGATTTAATATAAAAAGATGGCTATTAATCAAACTTCTAAAAAATGTTTTGCATTATGTAAAATATACCTGTATTTTTGATTCATGAAAAAACTAGCCGTATTAGGTTTATTCGCTATACTCTTCAGTAACAACAATGCTTTTACCCAATACAACTTCGATGTTGGTTTTAAAATGGGAGCATCGAATTATTTGGGCGATATTGGGGGTAAAGAAAAACCTCGTCGAGACTTTATCATGGACATGAAACTTAGCCAAACCCGAACTACGTGGGGAGCTTTTGCACGCTATAAATTCACTCCTATTCTAAGTGGTTCTTTTCACTTCACCTACCTAAGAATTAAGGGCGATGATAAACTTTCTACCAATCCGGGTAGAGTTGGTCGTAATTTGAATTTCAGAAATGACATTAAAGAATTTGCCTTCAGAGGTGAAGCTGTTTTCTTTGAAGAAAACGATGTGGGAAGTAGGGGACGATACCGCTTGGATTTTAAATCTTATGGTTTTTTAGGTCTCAATGTTTTCCATCACAACCCCAAAGGCTTGTATCAAGGCGAATGGATTCCTCTTCGCCCGTTAATGACCGAAAACGTGAAATACAACAAATGGCAGTTTGGAATTCCTGCAGGAGTTGGTTTTTATTTCACCGAAAAACGTAAACACCGATATGGAGTAGAACTTCAGTATGTAACTACCTTTACTGACTACCTAGACGATGTTAGTGGTTTTTATGTAGATCCTGCCGAGCTCACCTCTCCCCTGTCTGTTGTTATGGCTAATCGCAGAGATGAGTTGGGTGATGGGGGCGGAATCCCTCATTCATCAAACTATGGCCCGCCAAGCAATGTAACCAATGGCAAGAGAGGCGACCCTTCAAGAAATGATTCATACTTATTCATGACCTTTAATTATAGCTATGTAATTAGAGGCTATAACAATTTTTACCGCCAAAACTACAATTGGCTATCAGGGCCAAAAGCCGGTAAGCGGGTAGTTAGGGCGAAATTCTAATCTGATTTTAAAAGCGGCATGTCCGCTTTTTTTGAATCTATTAATAACTTATATTAGAACTCTTATCCCCTTCTTAACATTAGCATTATGGCATCTTCCGACCATTTCCATTTCACAAATTATAACAGGGAATATTAACTATACCATTACTACTGTTGGACAACACAATGTAAATCTAAATAATGATGTCTTTAATGATTTTACATTTGAAATTATCGAACTTTCTCCGGGTGTATATTCTGCTAGGGTTTTACCCCTGAATGGATCTCAAATCTTGGACAACTCTACATTTGGGTATCCTGATGCCTTAAATTTTAATGATACCATTGCGGGTAATTTTCACTCTAACACCGGTATTTTGGGAACTATTGCAAATGCAGGTCTTTTTCAGGGGTAAGGAGACAAGTACCTCGGTATTAAAATACTTGATGGTGGCAATTTATACAAGGTATGGATTTTACTAAACTGCTCGGCAAATAACGACATACTCGAAATTAAAAGTTTTGCCTACCAGGCAAATAGCAATAATGCTATATTAGCAGACCAAACTGTTGACTTCACCTTGCTTAGTGAAACTGAAAACAACAAATTGGTTCTCGTATATCCTAATCCGAACAACGGAACAATTCGCATTGATAATTTATCTCAGGAAAATTGGGATTCTCTGCGAATTATAGATATAAATGGGAAACAATGCTTCGAGAAAAATATTCTGAATCAGAACGATATCCAGATATCTTTTGAGCTTAAATCCGGTGTATATTTTCTGCAACTGATTAACGAAAATGAGCTATTTATGCAAAAAATAATCATGCAGTAATTTACTACTCTATCCCTCTATTATACTTTATTACAGCCCGACAAGATTCGTAAAAATTACGTAGGTTTGTGCTAAATGAAATTACTCTATCCTGAATTTTTGTTCGCCCTAAGTGTATTGGCTATTCCAATTTTAGTGCATTTATTCAACTTCAGGAAATTCAAACAAGTATACTTTCCCAGTCTTCGCTTTTTACAGCAAATTCAACAAAAGACAAAAAAACAGTCGAAACTCAAGCATCTCTTAGTTCTTTTGAGTCGAATTTTAGCCTTCATATTTTTAGTGTTTGCCTTTGCTCGTCCATATATTCCGGCAGATAAAAACACCAAGCAAACCGGGCACGCCCACCTATCTGTTTATTTAGATAACTCCTTGAGCATGGATAGTAAGGGGCCTAATGGTTATATTTTCGAAGAAGCCAAAGAAAAAGCATTGGAGATGGCTTCGTTTTTTTCTGCCGCAGACAAATTTCACTTAATTACCAATGATTTAGAGGGTAGACATCAACGATGGGTAAGTCGTGAGGAATTCATACAATTAGTGGAAGATGTTCAGATAAGTGGCAATTCTCGTCCTTTTAACGAAATCTACCTGAGACAAAAAGATATGATTAACAAAACTGAAAATAGCAATATCAGAGGATTTGCATTCAGTGATTTTCAAAAAACACAATTCGATTTTAATTCTCTGGAAACGGATTCAACTTTAACCTACACTCTTGTGCCGTTTGAAAATCCCGTAAAAAGAAATATTTATATCGACTCAATCTGGTTTTATGACCCGGTTAGAAAAAGTGGACAGGAAGAACTTATTTCCATCAGTATAAAACACAACTACGAAAAGACCATAGAAGTAAAATGCGATTTGGAAATAAACGGAAAACCTGTTGGATTTGGCAATTACCGTCTTGAGCCAACCGAAAAAAATGTAACGTTCGAACTTTCTTTTACAACCTATGAAAAAGGAAATATCTTCGCTAAACTAACCTTAACCGAGTATCCCGACCCAGACATGTTGTTTGATGATTCTTATTTTTTTGCTTACCGAATCAATGAGAAAATAAATGTAGCTTCTGTCTACGAAAGCAGCCCAGACTCTCTGCACCGGTACAGCAGAAAGATTTTCGACAATAAATCAGAGTTTAATTTCTACCAATCGGATTTGCAAAAACTAGATTATAGTCTTTTAAAAAATCAGCAATGCGTTATTATTAACGACCTAAACGATATTTCGGGTGGTTTGTCGGCAGAATTAAATCGCTTCGTGAATGAGGGCGGTAGTGTTGTTTTATTCCCTTCTGCAAAGGCCTCCGTTGAAAGTTGGAACCTATTTTTAAGTACTTTGGGTGCTGATTTACTAAGTGCAAGCGACACAAGCAAAATAAAAATCAAATCATTAAATCAATTCCATCCTTTATACAAAGATGTTTTTGAGAAAATACCTGAAAATATTGATTTACCACAAATATCTAAAAGGTATCTTATCAAATCAGAGCGCCTGAGTAGAAAAGAAACTTTGCTGACTCTGCAAAATGGCGATGCCTACCTGAACGAATATAAAATTGGAAAAGGAAGGGCTTATTTGTTTGCTTCTCCTCTTTCTCCTAACTACAGTAACTTGGTAAGACATGCTATTTTTGTAACAACGCTTTACCGTATAGCCGAAACAGCAGGAATCATTATGCCTATAGCCTTCCAAATTGGAGCAAGTAACTCTATGGAAATGAAAGAAGATAATTTTACAGAAGGTAAAACGTTTGTTAGACACACAAAGACTGATTTAGCATTTCTTCCAGCAATTAAGAAAGAACCGGGAATCGTGTCAATTCAAATAACAGACGAGATAAAAGAAGCAGGGCATTACGTCATTCAGAATGAAAATGAAATCCTAACACCATTAGGATTCAATTATTCGCGAAGCGAATCAGATCCCGAATCATACAACACAGAATCTCTGCAAACTATCTTGAGCGAAAATAATCTAATGGCTAATTTTCAAATTACGGATATCAGAAAAGTCCATTCTTCAGAAGCTTTGGCAGGTATTTTATTCAACAAAGAATTTTGGTGGCATTGTATTCTTTTAGTTGTTGTATTTTTACTTGCTGAAAGCATACTACTTCGTTTATTAAAGTGAAAATTTAAAACAGAATTTAACACGAAATGAATATACTCATAAAACAAGCTACTATAATTGACCCCAATAGCGACTTCAATCAAACCCAAAAAGATATATTAATTGAAGGTGGGAAAATTTCCAAAATAGCTGACAAAATTGAGGCTGATTCAGCTGTAAAGATTATTAGATATGAAAATCTTCATGTCTCGCCGGGATTGTTTGATATGCACGCTTCGTTTCGTGAGCCCGGTCATGAACATCAGGAAGATTTAATTTCAGGAATAGCAGCTGCCGTCGCTGGTGGATTTACGGGGATTGCTTTAATGCCTGACACCAGCCCTCCTATTGATAATAAATCTGCTATAGAATTTATTTTGAGCAGAACTAAAGGAAGTCCGGTAAATGTTTTCCCCTGCGGCACAGTAAGTCATAAATTAGAGGGAAAGGAGCTTGCCGAAATGTACGATATGCATACCGCTGGTGCCGTAGCTTTCACAGACCACAAAAGCAGTATATCTACATCCGGATTGCTATACAGGGCTCAACTGTATGCATCAAACTTTGGTGGATTAGTTATGCATTTTGCCCAAGATGAAAGTATTACTCCTGCTTGGCAAATGCATGAAGGAATTATGTCAACCTCTTTGGGGTTAAAGGGGCTTCCCCCGATAGGTGAAACAATAAGAATCAAAAGAGATTTATCTGTTACAAAACATAACGAAGGATCTTTACACTTCAGCACACTATCGGCCGCCGAAAGTATTAATCTGATAAAAGAAGCTAAACAAGTCGGCTTGGATGTATCGTGCGATATAGCTGCACACCACCTTGCTCTGACAGATGAAAACCTTCATGATTTTGACTCAAACTACAAGGTAAATCCCCCACTCAGAGGCGAAGAAGACAGGCTAGCTATTATAGAAGGACTTAGAACCGGAGTGATTGATGCCATTTGCTCTGATCATCAGCCTCAGGATGTAGAAAATAAACGTTGTGAATTTGAATATGCCGCTTATGGTATCATAGGATTACAAACTGCTTTTCCTATAGCACTAAGTGTACTTCAAGGCGTTTTATCTCTAGATGAGATAATACTGAAAATGGCTATAAATCCCAGAACCATTTTAAAACTCGATATTCCTATAATAAATGAGGGCTTCGAAGCTAATCTAGTGCTTTACAATCCTTCAGAGGTATGGGTTTTTCAAGCAAGTGATATTAAAAGCAAATCAAACAACAGCCCCTTTATCGGGAAAAAATTTACCGGTAGGGTTAAAGGAATTATCAATAAAAATCAGCTGGTTTAAACTGTGGCAAATCTTTTGTAAGTTCACACAAAAATTAATAAAACACTAAAATGAAATCAAATAAAATTATCCTAGGAATAGCCATTTGCTCTTTGAGCATTCTTGCCTGTAATGATCTAAACAAAGTAGTCGGCACAGCCAATTCCGTTTTAGGTCCAACAGAACAAGGGTTAACCAATGACGAAGTAATAGCAGGGCTAAGAGAGGCTTTAAGTGTGGGCGCCAATAATTCTACAGCTATGGCTTCAAAAGAAGACGGTTTTTTAAAAAACGAAGCTATCAAATTACTCTTTCCTCCCGATGCCATTAAGGTAAGAGACAAGGCCATTCAACTAGGATTAACTAATCAGGTAGAGCGATTCGAAATGACTCTAAATCGTGCAGCCGAAGTTGCAACTAAAGAAGCAGGGCCTATATTTTTAAATGCCATAAAAAACATGAGTGTAAGTGATGGGTTTACTATTCTTAAAGGAGATAAAAATGCCGCAACAAACTACCTTAGAGAAAAATGTACAGCAGAGCTTAGAACCAAGTTTCGCCCAAAGGTAGAACAAGCTACAAAAACAGTGGAACTAACCAAATATTGGGAGCCTCTAACTAAAGCCTACAACACATCTACCATATTAACAGGAAAAGAAGATGTAAACACTGATTTGGACGGATATGTAACCGATAATGCCATAAAAGGCGTGTTTCATCTTGTTGAACAAGAGGAGGCTAAAATTCGTGAGAATCCTGCCGCAAGAGTTACCGATATTCTAAAAAAAGTGTTTGGTAGTTTAGACAAATAATTCTTCTGTTTGAACCCTATTGCACCATCAGAATTAATCATAACTCCCGCAGGAGCAATCTACCACTTAGGTATAAGGTCTGAGCAGTTGGCAGATAAAGTTATTTTGGTAGGCGACCCAGACAGAGTTGCTTTAATTTCGAAGCACTTCGAAAAAATAGAATTTACCTCTCAGAGCAGAGAGTTTGTAACAGCAACCGGAACATTCAGTGGCGTAAGAGTTACTGCCATGAGTTCGGGAATTGGTTGCGACAATATAGACATTGTTCTTAATGAACTTGATGCTCTCGCTAATATTGATTTTGAAAACAAAACGATAAAAAATGAGCTGAAAAGCCTAGAGATTGTAAGGCTAGGCACTTCCGGCTCTCTGCAGGAAGACATTCCAGTCGACTCTTTCGTAACCTCTACGCACGGATTAGGTTTTGACGGGCTATTAGGCTTTTATGCCGACAAAGAAAAAGTATGTGACTCGGAAATAACCAAGGCTTTTGTAAACCATATGAATTGGCCTGCGAACACGAATATGCCATACGTTACAAAAGGTTGTGAATCGCTAATTTCTAAAATAGGAAAAGACACCTACACGGGTATTACAGCTACAGCTAACGGATTTTATGGCCCACAAGGAAGAGAATTGCGATTAAAATCAGCTATTGAAAATCAAAATGAAAAATTAAATTCATTTTCGTTTAACAATCATAGAATTACCAATTTCGAGATGGAAACCTCAGCATTATACGGCCTTTCCTCACTTTTGGGGCATCAAGCAGCAACCGTTTGCACTATTGTTGCTAACAGATTTAGAAAAGAATATAGCAAGGACTATAAAGCCGCTGTAAACCGCTTAATCATTCATGTTTTAGAGAGATTAACAACCTGATTGTTAGCAACCTTATTGTAACAACACCTACCGCTCCCTCATTTTTTAAGACTTTTGTACAACCAAAACAGTTTAAAAACGTCTAAAAATAGGTGGATAACAAGAGTGAAATACGTGCTTTAATTAATTTAATTGATGATCCGGACGAATCCATCTTTAGTCAGATTCGTGATAAATTGGTTTCGTTTGGTGAAGAAGTAATACCTGAGCTCGAACTAGTTTGGGAAAACAACTCCTTTGGATTGATGTTCCAAACCCGCATAGAAGATATCATTCACCAGATTCAATTTGAAAGCGTTAAAGTAAGCTTAGATAGCTGGTTAAAAAAAGAGCATCAAGATTTATTGGAAGGGGCTTTGATTGTAGCTCGTTATCAATTTCCTGATTTAGACGAGGATAAGGTAAGGAAACAAATAGAACTTATACGCAGAGACATATGGCTGGAACTTAACCCCAACCTTACTGCTTTTGAAACTGCTCGCGTTTTCAACCACATTCTTTTTACTGTACACGGATTTACAGGAAACAAAAAGAACTTCCACGCTCCCCAAAACAGTTATATCAATCAAGTATTAAGCAGTAAAAAAGGAAATCCACTGAGTCTTTCTGTTGTTTACATAGTATTGGCGCAATTACTGGATGTACCTGCGTATGGAATCAATTTACCTAATCATTTTGTATTGGGTTATGCTGATACCAAGAAGATTTGGAGTGAAAATAACACCGATGAAAATCAAGGTATTTTGTTTTACATCAATCCTTTTAGCAGAGGAACAATATTTAACAAACAGGAAATTGAACAATTTCTGAAACAACTAAACGTGAAGCCGAAAGCAGAATATTTTCAACCCTGCTCGCATAAAGACATTATAAAACGAATGATTATCAACCTTATTTTCGCCTATGAAGGACAGGGAAGTCAGGAGAAAGTAGAAGAAATAAAAGAACTTCTCAAGTTGTTTAAATAATCTTATTTTACTTATTTCATTATAAAAAGCCCCAGGAAATTCCCAGGGCTTTTATTTTTTGCAAACATCTAATTAATCTGCCTTTGCTACAACACCCGAACGTACCACTTCTACCCATCTTCCCGGTATTCGGGCGTTAATGGTATGGTCGTACATAGCTTCTGTGTAGAGTGTGGGTAGATAGAATTTGCCCAAATAAGTCGCATTTAACTGCACCCTAAAAGTTTTAGACTCCCCACTTCGCATCTGATAGTAAGTGTATACCCGATCATCGCGAATATCACGGTAATCAAAATAACTATTGGCTATGGCAGTTATATCATCCATGCGGCTATTGTGTATTTCCCATCCGGCGGCAAACATCTGATGCAAGGCCATTTCACGCAGATACCCTTTTGTTCCTGGATTACTTACGGTGACTTCGGCTATAAAATCCGTACCCTGTTCCACACGGCTAACATCCATAGAACTGCCATCCATATTCAGGTAGCGAACCTGCATAGATAAATTATTGCTACTGGCTGTAACATTATCTTCAGCAGGAATGCCTTCAACCAGCAGCCTGATATATACCACACCCTGGCCTAAATTTTTTAGCGAAAACTGGTTTGTTGCCTTCATTCCCTTCACTTCTTGGACATAAAGCGTGGTTTGTGTTTTTTTATTCACGGCATTAGCTCCATTAAGCGTATAGTTAAAATTCATTACTTTGCTGCTTGGCGACGTCCCCAAGTACTTAGATATGGCCAATATACTGTATGCGGTAGTTTGTGTACTATACCACCTATCTTCGCTCATGCGTCGGGCTATTTCGGTTGCAAGTGAAGCTGCTCTGGCTTTATCTTTTAACAGAACAAGTGTTTCTAGTATCATTGCCTCATCCCGTACATTTGAGCCATAATTGTACGACAGCTCTATATACTCCGGAATCTGTGTTGAAGAATTCGTTACAAGCTTTTTAGCCACTTCATTTTGTCCTGCCAAAGCATAAGCAGCCGCCAATCTCCATTTTGCAGGCAGAGATAGGCTTGGTAGTTCTTTCAACCTGTTCATGGCTCCCAGTTCAGGCGAATTAGCCAGTGCCAGCGTGTACAATCTATATGCTTGCGACAGGTCGTCGAAATGCGGGCCTGAGTGAGAATTAATCTTAGATTTATCTCTTGTCCAGTCTCTAGCGGCTTTCTGCTGATAGGCTATCCATCTTCGCTTCATATTGGGTGGCAAGCTGTATCCTTTAGCCTCTGCTTCTAGCATAAAATGTCCGGCGTAAGTTGTGCCCCAATCATTCTCATCCGTGTTACCAGGCCAGTAAGACAGCCCACCCGAGGCAGTTTGGAACAGGTTAAGCCTTTGTAGAGCTGCATTGATATTTCTGTCAATTGCTATTTTGTAGTCGTTAGAAAGTTCCATCACCTTATCCAGTGCCAGTTGAGGGAATGCCGCCGAAGTCGTTTGCTCTACACAACCATGAGGGTATGTAACTAAATAGCGTAACCTACGCTCCAAATCCATAGGGGGGATTGCTGAAACCTCTACGGTGGCTTTATTTGTTCCGTAAACTCCAAATCGAGAGAAATTTTTATCCCAGGTTTCTCCGGGTTCTAGCACAGTTTCATACGATTCTGTAATTCTTGGATTCGGCACACGAATGTCTATTTCAATTTCATCGGTTGCGGTTTCTTTTCCACTCCGGGTAATCACTTTTACTTTTCCTACACCGATTTTATCAGTCACCTCCAATTCAAAGTTTACTACCTCGTCACCAGGTTTGGCAAATTTTACATTTTTGATTTTGCTTCCTGTTAATTTGAACATTTCGTTCGGCACCACTTCTACGGTAACATCTTTTACGTGATTCTCCATAGCAAAGATATTTACGGGGAGTTGCACCACCTCTTTTGGCCCCAAAACACGAGGTAGAGTAGCTAACACCATAAGCGGTTTGCGCACGGGCACCGTAACTTCTGAGTGACCGTATCTTGCCTCTTGCCTTGCCACCACCATAACTCTTACAGAACCGATATAATTAGGTATTTCAATTTCGTGCGATGCTGACTTTCCTTTTTTAAGATGGAAAGGCCCCACAAAACGAACCATAGGCTTAAATCGGTTTGCTTTTGCCGGTTTTCGTTTTAATTCATCAGCATCACCACCTACAGCAAGTAGTCTGTCTAATTGGGCGCCATAGGCTCCCATTACTGAATTATACATATCCCAGGTTCTAACACCCAAAGCTTCTCTGGCATAAAAATGTTTCCAAGGGTTTGGCGTTTTATAAGAAGTAAGATCCAATAATCCTTCATCTACAATGGCCAAAGTGTAAGTCATTTCTTTACCGTCTTTCTCGGTAACGTTAACTTTAACCTTCGTTTCAGGACGAAGCACATCGGGCATTTTAACTACAGGATTAAGGTGTGTGGCAGGGTCTTCTACCGTAATTGGCACAACACCATACAACCTTATAGGCATATCGTTTTCTGTAGCCTTGTGTGGCTGAATAAGCGAGATGTGAACAAACACGTTTGGAGTCATGTCGGGCGTAACTTCAAATTCGTATTTGGTTTCTCCTTTAGTCGTTTTTGTCCAGAATTTTTGTACAATTTTAGTTCCCGACTCAATACTTATTAAAGCCCTTCCGTCTGAAGGTGAAGGAAAAGATAATTTAACTTTTTCACCCACAGTATACGACTCTTTATCAGAGGAGAAAGTAAGCATTGAAGCGTTTTCATTGTCTTTTCTGTTAGATCTTGCCCAATATGGCCAGTCCACATAAAAGATTTTTCCGGTAGTGTGCCCACTCATAGGGTCTTTTACCGTTACCAAATACCTTCCCCATTCCGGACGATTAATTCTGAATTTTACAGAACCTTTTCCTGATGTGGTATTTACTTTTTTATTAAAAATCAGTGCAGAGCTTGTGTTAGCTATATAGTTAGCCAAGTTATAATTGTAGCTATCCCACCACCATCTCCATTCAATTTTGTAAACTTTTACTTCTACATTTTTCTGGCTTAGTGCTTTTCCTGCCTCGTTTACTGTAGCAATTTCTATGGTGTGATCTTTATCTGTTTCTAGAGTCCCGGCATACAAATCGCCCTTAGGTACTTTTACTCCCACATAACTATTGTATGGTGAATAAGTGGCAGATGTGCGATCAATACTAAACGAACCTCCTTCTTCAAAAACTTTCGTTACAAAGAAAGCATTTAGCATTCCCGGTGCTTCATTGCCAATACTAATGTTAGCTGCAAAAAGAGCCTCACCATTTTGGTCGAGTTTACCATCAAACACAGTTTGCATATCGGTATGATAGCTTTTTAGCGGATCGTCAAACACATAGGAATCAAAGCCTTTGAATGTTGTATGCGATTGATTTACCGTAACATCCACCTTCGCTTTAAGGTTTTTAGCAATCGCTCCATGCAGCCATTTTGCAGAAAGATTAACAGTACTTGATTCTGTAAGCTTCTTATCTGCTACATCGAGATACATTTTTAATCGATTAGGTTTAACCGTTTCCACTTTAAGGTATTTGGTGAAATAGCGGTTACCCACTTTTACTTTCGCCAAATAAGAACCGGTTATGGCATCTTCATCGGTGGCTGTTCTTAAATCGTAAACTCCATTTAGATTTTTGGTAATCGAGCGCCTGAACACCATTTGCCCCTGAGGGTTGATAAACTCGAATAAAACCGGATGATTAGACGGCAAAACCTTTGCCTTGTCCTCAATCATAAAAGTAAGGTAAATAGAGTCTCCCGGCCTCCACACACCTCGCTCTCCATAAAGAAAGCCTTTTACTCCCTTTTGAACGGTTTCGCCGGACACATCAAACTTACTGAGCGACAAACTCTCCCCGTCACGCAACTTCAAATAGCCTCTTTGCTTTCCGCTTTTGGCTACTAGCACAAATGGCTTGGTAACCAAATCAGCTACCAGCATCCCTTCGCTATTTGTAGTTGCGCTTCCAATCTGTTGTTGCTGAAAATCATAAAACTCTACCATTACTCCACTTAAAGGCTGAGCCGTGCGAATATCGTTTATAAAAACGTGCATCTTTTTATCAGCTCCTGCCTTGGCTATAATCCCCAAATCACTTGCCAACACATTGGTTGTAATGCTTCTATCGTAATAGTAGGTATTATGGCAAGGGTTATTTCGCTCGCGGTAATCGTAGTCGTTGTAATAGTCATCGTAGTAATAGTCATCGTAGTAATCATCATAATAATAACCGCCACCGGTCCATCCTTTCTCATTCCACGAGTCGTCATCGGTATCGGCTTCCAGTTCATGAAGAACCTCTCGGCTTGCCTCTGCACAACCATAAACCGAGTAACTGCGATTAAAATCAAGCTTTATTTGATAAATAGCACCTGGATCGGGCGAAACAATTGTGCTTAAATCTAGGCTAAAGCGATTCCATTCACTTAGGTTAACTTTTGCCAGAGAGGTAAGGTCTACACGTTTTTTGGACACTTCTCTAGATACCCTGGCCATTTCATAATTGCCGCTGAGGTGATTGTTTTGTAAAAATTGTATGATGTTATTTTCAAATACTTTAGTAACATAAACATCAACCGCACGCAAATTTACCGCCTCAAATGGCAACACAAAACCTTGCTCAGTGCTGGGTATTACAGCCCCATCACCAACAAATCGAACAGCTGGTTTAAGCCCTTCAAAACTCAGCTCTATTTCATCGCCAAGTTTCATTTTATAATCCATAGAATTGCGCACCCCCGGATTTACTCTCACCATTTTCTTACCGGAAACCCGGTATGACGGGTATGCTCTAATTTGATGTCCATCAACCACAAACGACAAATTACTTACCCCCTGAATGGTGATAAGTCCACGTAAATCCTGATTAATCTTGAGCGGATCGCTGAAATGAATAAGCACATATTGCTCCGGTTCGTGCATTACACTAAACGAGGTAATTTTAAAGTCCCCCAGCGCCGGAACCTCTACGGTTTTTTCCTGCACATCGTCCACCCCGATGAACTTTCCGTTCATTGTTATTTTTAATTGACTTTCTTTATCTCTTCTCGAAACATCTTTTACAATAAACCGATGCACGTTGCCTCCATCGTGAAACCAAATAACGGATAGTGACTTACCATCCTGCTTAACCTCCATAAACTTGGCAAACCCAATTGAGTCTGCCACATCTGCTGTTACTACTCTTCCTTCTAAAGCCTGACTTTTTAAATTTGAGATATCAGGAGTGTTCAATCCATCAACATAGAGTACATAATTTTGCTGAATGGTCATAAACTGAAAGGTGAAATTTTTCAGTTCATCTTTTATATCAATTAACTCACCTAACTTAAAAGTACATAAGAATTTAGTTCCATTTGGCAGGTGTTCATCGGGTATAAATTCGATGCTGTTTCTACCAAGCCAGTAAGCCTTACCTTTTATTTCGGGCTCAAACGAAAACAATTCCCGCGAGATAGGTTCTGTATAAGAAACATCTCCGGTATAATCATTAGCCAATTGGATACGGATAGTTGCATCCTTGGATACTATACCCGAAGTATAAGCCGATATATAAGAGGCAAATTCGGGGTTTACGTTAATTTTCTTTTGCGTTTCATTTGAACATGAAACTGCAAAAAACACCATTAGCAAAAAGACTAAAGGTTTTTGGGTAAATGTTTTGGTATTCATAGTGTGCTTTATTTTTCAGCAATATTAAACTAAAGTACACCTTTTTATTATACCCATTTATTATGCGCCAAGATTTAATTATTATGCGTTGAAAACTTCTATTAACTATTAAATAAGACCCTACAACTTTATGAAACACTTTGCCTTATTAAGGAGTATAATCTGCCTATGAAAAATCTATTTTTAGCCATATCGTTGGGGTGTTTCTGCTTCCAATCTTGCTCTCAATCTACCAAAGAACAAACCACTCAGAAAGAAATTTCTTTTACCGACACCATACCCCCGGCAGAAGAACTTATTGAGTTAACTAAAGAGCTTCCACACAACTACAACACGCTCAACAAAACAATGCAATTGAAAATCAATACCAAAAAAAATAGTATTACCCCTTACTCTACCACAAAAAGCCAGGCAAAACAACTAAGAGACAAAATTAAAACTCAAAACATTTCAAAAGACAGTGCCGGAGTGTTGTTTACAGAGTTTCTGGTAAATAAAATGATACCCTACTGGTATGGCACCACCTGGGATTTTAACGGACACACAGACATCCCGGGAGAAGGCTTGGTTGCCTGCGGATACTTTGTTTCTACCACACTAAAACACATGGGATTAAACATCAATCGCTACAAGCTGGCACAAAAAGCGGCTATGGATGGATCCAAAATAATTCAACCCAATAAAAGCCCTGTAATTTGGCGCGGGGAATCCTCTAAATTTGCTGAGTATTTCAGCCAAAATTACAAAGATGGTCTGTATAAAATCGGACTTTCTAACCATGTAGGCTATATATACAAAAAATCGGGCGAAGTGTTTTTTCTACACTCTTCGTACATCGACCCGCCTTTTGCCGTAACCATTGAGCTTGCCAATGAATCTGTAGCATTGCTGCAATCTACCGTGTTTGTCATTACAGACATAACCTACAACGAATTCCTTATTAGCGCATGGTTAAGCGGTGAAGAAATAAAAACACAATAAGAAAGATTTTAAGATTTAGCTACTCTGTTTTTAAGTTCATTAATAGTAGCTTTGCAACATGACATTAGATGAATTTATTCAACTTTCGTTGCAAGAAGATATTGGCGACGGAGATCACTCCTCGCTGGCTTGCATACCTAAGGAAGCACAAGGAAAAGCAAAGTTACTGGTAAAAGAAGAAGGAGTTTTGGCAGGCTTGGAAATAGCCAAAGCCATTTTTAGAAAAGCTGATGAAAACCTGATTATTGAGCAACTACTTAACGATGGCGACTCTGTTAAACCCGACGACATAGCCTTTTATGTTAGCGGCTCTTCTCAGTCCATTTTAAAAACCGAGAGACTCGTTTTAAACATTATGCAGCGCATGAGCGGAATAGCCGATATTACCCGAAAAATGACGGCAGAACTTGAAGGACTCAACACCCGTATTCTCGACACAAGAAAAACCACTCCGCTATTGCGATTTTTAGAAAAAGAAGCCGTTAAGATTGGTGGCGGTGTAAACCACCGCATGGGACTTTACGATATGATTATGCTTAAAGACAACCACCTAGATTATGCCGGTGGAGTAAAACAAGCCATCGAAAAAACTCATTTATACCTGCAATCGACCGGGAAAAATTTAAAAATAGAAGTAGAAGCTCGCGATTTAAACGAGCTAGAAGAAATTTTAGCCGTAGGTAAAATCGACCGCATCATGCTCGACAATTTTAGTTTCGATGATTTGAGAACTGCCGTAAAAAGAATTAGTGGTAAATATGAAACCGAAGCCTCTGGTGGAATAACTATAAAAACTCTTAGGCAATATGGCGAGTGTGGTGTAGATTATATTTCGGTGGGGGCGCTCACCCACTCTGTTAAGAGTTTAGATTTGAGCCTGAAAGCTTGCTAAAAAATAGTGGAGAAACTAAAAAAATATATTTTCGATAGCGCCCCATACCGTGCGTTTCGTCTAGTTACTAAGAGAATCAAACTGCCCGGATTTGAGGGAATGAGTCTTTATGGTGTGCTTGTTTTTTTAATTGACTCCTTTCAAAAAGGAGATTATTCTACCCGTGCAGCCGCTATTTCATTTCGTTTTTTTATTGCATTATTCCCAATTCTTCTGGTGTTCCTATCGCTCATACCGCGCATACCTATTCCTCATTTTCAAGAAGAACTGCTCATTCAAATTGAAGAGCTTATTCCTCACGAGGCATTTCATTTTATCGAATTCACCATAAAAGATTTGTTACTCCGAAAACACGATGTTATGCTTAGCGTAGGTTTTGTTTTGGCTTTTTACTTTGCCTCTGAAGGCATGAATGGACTATTATCTGCCTTTGACCGATCCTACCAAATAACCCATCACCGCAATCCTTTTAAACAAAGGCTCGTTTCGTTTTGGCTACTGGTAGTATTTATGCTTTTAATTACTGTTGCAGTGGGTATTTTAATTTATTCCAACCGGGTTATACACCCCATGATTTCTCATAATCACTATTTATTGGTTAACTTGTTTCATTTTATTAAATGGGTGGTGGTTTTGTTTTGTTTTGTATTTGGTATATCTTTTCTATACAACATGGGCTATCCCGAAAGAAAAAAATGGAAAATCATCAGTGCAGGGGCTACTTTATCCACTGCTATTATTATTCTAACCTCTGCCGTATTAAAATTCTACATGTCAAACTTTGCTTCTTACAATGAGTTTTATGGCTCTATCGGGTCTATAATAATGATTATGATTTGGCTGAATATAACTTCTCTGATTCTATTAATCGGATTTGAATTGTATGCTAACATTGAGAAAAGAAGAAACTTTGTGCAAGAACAAGAAACCAAACTATGAAAACACTAATTAAACTATTGGCCGTATGCTTTTTGCTGCCACTTAGTGCGCAAGACACCCTAAATTGCAAAGACGATTTAATATGGGATAAAGATGGAAAATACTACTACAGAAAAAATGATGAGACCAAAACCGGAGTCACTTCACCTGCAAAATGCTTTCCTTGCAAAACCTGTATAAATAAGGGAAATCTGAAAAACGGCCGCTGGAATGGGATGGTGTACGGATACAAAGACGGTAATTTAATTGGTCGTCTTTTCTACGCAGACAATGCGGAGAGGGGTTACATTATTAAATTCAACTTAAACGGAGCCTTGATAGATTCAACCGTATTCGACAAAAATGGATATACTTATAATTTAACCAAAGGATTTAACAAAAATAACGAGTTGGATTACATCAGCGAATACTGCTATAAAAATGATACTTCTGTAGTAAGATACTATGCTCATGACGCTAATGTTGGTGAGTACGTTCAACTGGTAAGAAGGTTTAAAGGCAAAAAGAAACATGGTATTCAAGAACATTACGACACTGAGTTTTTGAATAATAAACCAAAGATATTCCTCATCGAAACAGAGGAATATAATTTAGGAAAACTTTCAGGAAAAGTAACTCAATATGAAGAGGGGTTGAAATCTACTGAATACGAATACACAGACGGAGTAAAAACAAAAGAAATCTGGTTCGACTTAAGCGGTAACATCGAAATTGTATACAGCTACAAAGATGGAAAAAGACACGGTACCGCAACTCATTACAATCTCGATGGAAGTATAGAGTTTACCGAAGAATACAAAAACAATAAATTGGTTAAATAACTTACTTAATTTTCTAGTTTCTCTCTCCACTCCGGGTATACAGGAACCGTTTGGTCTGTAGAATAGTCTATACATACCAGAATACTTCTTCCGCGTGTGTACACCACTTCTTCACCGTCAATCTCTCTGTATATCTCATAGCTCAACGCAAAACTCTTATTGCCCACATGGTCGCACACGGTGCGCACATATATTTCGTGATGAAGTTTAACCGGTTTTATATAGTCAATTTCATTTCTGCCCAATATCAGTCCACGTTTCTTCCAATCCCAGTCTTCACCGGCCAGTTGTTTAAAAAAATCTAGTCTTCCCTGCTCAAAATAAGAAAGATATATTCCGTTATGTACATGGCCTGCCATGTCTATATCGTGAAATCGAACCTGAATTTTAGTTACACTTTTCATCGTATTTTTTTAAGATATTGGATTTAGAACAACACTAAAAACAGTAATATTATTGATATCTCTACCATAGTAAAATTTCTCTAAGGCATGCATCACGTTCTTAGCCCGAAAATAAGAGGTGTGGAGTTCATTTTCTCCTTTTAATGACCATTGCACCGTATAGGAAGTTTCTTTCTCTTTATAATTTTTAACGTAGTCCAGCATTTTCTTCAAAGTATCTATCTTACTGACTCCCTTTGTTGTGTGAAAAAGAAAAGATTGCCTGTGCTTGGGATTTACGGTTATCAAATCGAGAGCAATCAGCTGATTTGCCTCACTGAATTCGAAAATAATCTGATTGGTATCCAGTCCTCCCAAGTATTCACCAATCTGACTTTGAAGTTCTGCAATTTCTACGTGTGCATCTACGGTCATGTATAAGTAAAAATTAGTCGTCAAATTTACTAAAAACAGAATTATTGCTTTTGTATTCGGGCACTAATTGTTTTATGCGTTTAATCAGATTTTCGTTGTCCTGCGCAGAAACAAATGCCGCCAACTCTTCTATTCCATCTTTAACCCACTCATGTTCATATTGTTGAACTTTTCCTATAAGAATTTGAGGATGATGAGTAGGTAGGCTATTCTCTTCGGTAGTAAGCAATTCCTCGTAAAGTTTCTCCCCGGGGCGCAATCCGGTAATTTTAATTTGAATATCTCTCTCAAGTTCGAAGCCTGATAGTTTTATCATTTTTCTGGCTAAATCAACTATTTTGACCGATTCCCCCATATCAAAAACATAAATTTCGCCACCTACTCCCATAGAGCCTGCTTCCAAAACCAGTTGACAAGCTTCAGTGATGGTCATAAAATAGCGAGTAATCTCTTCGTGCGTAACAGTTATCGGGCCACCCATCTCAATTTGTTTTTTAAACAAAGGAATAACCGACCCGTTAGAACCCAACACATTGCCAAAGCGCGTGGTTATAAAAGCTGTTTTTGTTTTGCCGTTTAGCGATTGTACAAACATTTCGGCCACCCGTTTACTTGCTCCCATCACGTTGGTGGGGTTAACCGCTTTATCGGTAGATATCATCACAAATTTTTCTACTCCTGATGCTATTGAAAACTCCGCCAAAACACGTGTGCCCAACACATTTACCAATATTGCCTCAGTAGGATTAGATTCCATAAGCGGCACATGCTTATATGCGGCAGCATGAAAAACCACTTGGGGCTGAAAATACTCAAACAACCGCCCCATTCTACCCACATTGGATATATCGCCTATTACAACCTCAAAATCTACTTTTGACGATAGATTTTTAATTTCGTTTTCGATATCATACAGCGGAGACTCTGCCTGATCGAGTAAAACAATCTTTTGCGGATTAAATCGAATAACCTGACGAACCAGCTCGCTCCCTATAGAACCGGCAGCACCGGTCACTAAAACTTTCTTTCCGGCTAGGTAATCACTTATATTTTCTTTGCTCAATTTTATTTCCTTTCTGCCCAGCAAATCTTCTATTCGAATGTTTTTAATCTGATTTAGACTAAGCTGACCGTTTAGCCAATTGTCAACAGGTGGCACATTAAGTACTTCCAATCCAAGTTGCATGCACTCATCTACCAAAGCTCTTTTCTTTTGCTTATCGGGATGCATTATGGCCACGATTACCGCATCAGCTCCTGTTTTATTTGCGGCATCAGACAAGGCTGTGGCATCAAAAATTCTAACACCCTCAATCGTTTTACCTGATTTGCGTTGGTCGTCATCCAAAAAGCCTACGGTAAACATGGTGTTTGCCGAATCAGAATCGATAGTCCGTTTGGTGATAAGTCCCAGCTCCCCAGCTCCCCATATCAACACTTTTTTTTCGTCCTTGTTTTTCGATTTTTTTTGCTCGGCATATAGCAGTTTAACGGCTATTCGCAAGGTAATCATGAGAATTACCGTAATCATGTAATCCACAATAATAATGGGACGAGGCAAGAAATAATACCCGTCAATCAGCTCCCGCACAGGCATAAGCGCCACAAGCACCAACGAACCAATAGTTACTGTTAAAAATATGCGTTTAGCATCTTCGGTGCTGGTGTAGCGCACAATGCCCGAATATGTTTTGCCAAAACGAAAACTTATCGCTCTTACCAATATGTACACAGGTAAAGAAGTAAGCAGTACGTATTTTTCAACTTGCCAATCTTCTGCAGAAATACGAGTAAAATCAAAACGAATTAAGTATGCCAGAAAAAGTGAAAAAAGACATATCCCAACATCTATGAGGAAAATAACCCATCGGGGTATATTTTTTTCTGGTAGTATTCGCATAACAATCGGAAGCGAAGATACATAATGTGGTTGAGTTGTTTGAGGAATTTTTAGCCTAGTTATCCTCCACTCCTCCCTTATTTTACCCCCATTTCCTAAAAAACAGGTCGCAATACAGTTTTAATACCTGCCCATTTGGAAGCAACTACATTGGAATACATGTGCAACCACACACCTAGCCCTATGCCCTGCGCAAAAAGCGTAATTAGGTGGTGAGCCCAAATCAGTATAGAAAGCTAAGTAGGCTGTGGGCAGAAAACAGCTCCATAACCAACCTTGGAGATTGTTTTCCCGAGTAGTGAATAACAACCTAAGTAAGTCGATAAAAAGCTTATTTCAATTGGCTTTCCAAGTCGGCTACTTTTGATTTTAAATCACGGATTTCGTTTTCCAACGCCTCTATCTTTCCGGCGTTGGGCTTTTTCTTATTTTGCTCCTTATCCAGATTTTTTTCTTTTCCGGCTAACGTTCGTTTAGTAGAGTCTAAGCGAATTTTTACTTTGGTGTTGTCTACCTTTTGTTTGTTAGCTGCCTTTTTCTCTTCTCTTTCAATGGCTTTCTTTTCACTAGCTAACTGTTTGATCTGGGCCGCAGATTGATTTGCCTTGTTGTTGAAATCCGCCTCTTGAGAGCTAAGCGTGGCTATCTCGCTTTGAGAAGCTGTTAGTGAAAGCATTTTTTGTGATTTTTCCAGCCCAACTTTAGCCGCCTCTCTCTTATATAGCGCCTCATTTTGCTGTTCTTTAGCTATGTTTAGGTCTATGGTTTCTTTCGGTGTCTGGGGGGAGGATGCCACAATTTCTTTTTGTTTCGCCTGGTAAATATTGTCAAATTCTACAATTTGTTTTTCATAAATCGTTAAGTTTTTTTCGGCATTCGAGAGCGTTAATCTTTCACCGGAAAGGTCGTCGGCCTTTATTTTATACTTCTGCTCTTCTGCTATTAACTCTTGGGATTTGTTGGCAGTTAACTTATCTTGTATAGATAAATTCAATCGCTCTTGCGCAATTTTGGTCTCTTCTCTCCTAGTTTCCAGTTCTTCCAATTCGAGTTCGATCATTTTAATCTGGTAGGGTTTAGCTGTCCCGGTCTTTTTAAGTTTCGATAATTCTGCCTGTTTAGCAACAATAGTGCGGGTATAATTCTCCAGCTTTGAGTCCAGTATTACTTTTTCATCTTTTTCTTGTTGTTTAGGGTCCGCTGACTTTTCTTCGGCTTTGGGTTGAGGTGCCGGAGATGAGGAACTGCCTCCGCCTGCGTTTGCATTTGGCTTCACGACTAACTCTCCTTTAAACAACATGGTGTTGTCATTTTCATTTGTTTCGGCAATTTCGTTATCAGCGTCTACATGAATCCCGAGTCGGTATGTATTGGGTGGAACATCCTGATCTAGAAAGCTTACCGTTTGGTTATTTGCCTCTCTAGCACTCATATGCTTCATGCTTTCAATTTCGTATGTTTTGATGTAATATATCTTTTTCTCGGCAGTATATTGCTCTGCATTATACAGGTATAATTTCACTTTAAATGCTCCGGTTCTGTCTTCGGAGTTGTTGCCGTCGGTAAGTATCATTAAGTTTACATTGTGAATGGTTCGAGTTTTATCATCGTAGCGCTCCCACCAAATGTTTGATTCCAAGTTGGATGGAGAAAGATTAACGGGCTTTTGAGCTTGTACAAACTGGGTTCCTAAAATAGCAAGAAAGAAAAAGGTAGCTTTTTTCATAATTAGATGTTTTTTTGATTTGTGTCCCCTTTTCAAAAATAATGCCAAAATTGTTTTTTTCTTGAAAAGTTCGTGACTTTTAAAGCTTGTAAATCAAGCTAATATAAAGTTATTTTGTATTTTGAAAACGGTAAATTAATTCGTGTCAACCCTAATAATCTTATTACATTGTATCGTTTTACCTTCCTGAATCTTTAGTAGGTAAATCCCACTAGGCAGGCAATTTACTTCGTTGGTTAGTGTTATTATTTCATTTCCTGTAATTTCGTATGTACATGCTTTAACTTCCCTCCCCAATAAATCCAAAAAAGTAATAGAAATTGTTCTTTTTACATTTGGAGAAAAACCCTTAGTTTCTATATGCAATCTATCATAAACAGGATTGGGATACACCCCGAATGCAATGTCTGAAATGTCGCCCGACTCTGCCACATAAGCATCGTAAAGATTGGAAACGCCAAATCCTAATTCGTAATTATATCCCGGATAAAGGTGGGCATATTGCCGTGCCAACTGGATTAATTGTTTATTATCTAATTGCGGTAAAGCCTGCCAGAAACAAGCCATTGCGCCAGCCATAATAGGTGCCGAAAAAGATGTGCCATTGCCGGAAAAAATTTCTTCTACATAGGGAAAAACCAACTTAGCCTGAAAACCCTGCGCCACCACATCCGGTTTTATTCTTCCGTCGGCAGAAGGTCCGTGAGAACTAAATGCTGCATAATTCCTGTCAGAGTCAACAGCTCCAACTGTCAATATATTTTTGGCATCTGCCGGGGTGCTTATATAGTGCCAGGTAGTAGCGCCATAGTTACCGGCACCGGTAATAAGCAATATTCCTTTAGATGAGGCAATATTTGACGCTATGGCTATGCGTGTAGTTCCACCATCTAAATCGGCATAAGTATGATTTTGGGTGCTATCATCAAAACGGGTATAACCCAATGAAGTGTTTATTATGTCTACTCCTGCACTATCGGCATATTCGGCAGCAGCCACCCAATTATCTTCTTCTATAAGGTATTCACTGGCTACATCCTCTGTTCTTAGGAGGTAATAAGCTGCATCCGGAGCGGTGCCTACAAACTCTCTTGCCTTGTAAGCTGCCATAACAGACAATACAGCCGTGCCATGAAAATGGTGCCCGTAAACGTGGCTATCGCCATCCACAAAATCATGCGTTCCTAAAATTTGATTATTTTCAAACAAACGAGTGAAAAATTCGTTTTGGTCAACCAAATCGAAGCCCGAATCGAGTACGGCAATGTGCACCCCCATCCCAGTAAAGCCCTTTAGGTGTAATTTATCTACACCAACCATCTTGTTTTGCTCATAGGCTGCACCTGATATTTCTGCGGGGGAGTAAGGGCAGTTGCAAAGCGAAACAGTTGCAAACTTACTTTCTGAAGACATACTTCGGCCATCGTCGGGTTTTGTTTTCTGCACCTGTAAAACAAAAGACCACGAGGCTACCTGCTGCATATACAGACTGTCTTCGGTAAAAACGGTAATGGCATTAAACCACCTAGAGGTGTGGTGCAGTCTGCAATTAGCTCCTGAAAGCACCGCTTGAATATAGGCGGGGTCGACAGGCAAGTCTTCTTCGGTTACAGAAATATTAAACTTTATTCTGCGTTGAATAGCTCTTTCTGAAAGAAACTGCTCAGGTTGACTAACTGAAAAAGGAGTGTTGTTTTTGTCTGTAAATTGAATCCAATAACCTTCTTCCTGAGCGAGTAAGGTTGCGCAAAATAAAAAACATATTGATGCAAATACCCTCAAAGTTTTCCGTAGTTGGTCATTTGCTGATAAAGCTCTTTTCCTTTAGTAATATTCTGCGGATTAAAGTTATTTATATCGAGGTCTATAAACTCTTTTTTTACCAGGCCTATGTGCTTTGCATAAATTTCGTAGGCTTTTTCGTATTCTACTAGATTA
The DNA here is from genome assembly GCA_046295395.1 of Flavobacteriales bacterium. Classification (GTDB taxonomy): domain Bacteria; phylum Bacteroidota; class Bacteroidia; order Flavobacteriales_D; family JBKBNH01; genus JBKBNH01. Next base: position 134,205 of record JBKBNH010000001.1, read on the forward strand.
AAATTATTGCGTTGCACTACTTTTATAGTGCTGTCTAAATAAATTCCTGATATTGTTCGCGGGATGTGAAGCGAGTCATATCCATAAAGCCATTCTCTCTGAGTATTAAAATCATTGCCATCCCATGTAGAGGTGGTTCGAATGGGAAAGTTCAGTTTTACGAAACGAACGTTTTCCTCTACCTTTTCTGCTGTTCTTGTAGTTACATTGGCGTACCACACATCTTTTATTTCCCACTCGTCGGCAGATGATGTGCGCCAAAACCTTTCTACCCGTTGTGCTTTTCTACCCTGTTGGTCGAAAAAAAATGCAGAGATTTGCTCGCGAAGTAGATAGTTGCTAGTGTCGCTAGATATATCGTGGTTGATTTCGGTCACTTCATACTCTACCCAGTAGCCTATCTCGTTGGGGTAATAATCGTAACCAAAATCTTCAACAAGTGGCTTTTCCTTTTTGCACGAAATTAGTGTTAAAACCAAGAGTACTAAATAATGATATTTTTTCATTTTCCAGTGTTTGCTTTTTCAGCTCTTACTTTTTCTAGGTGCTTTTCAAGAGCTTCTCCTTCTATAACTTTGCCGTTAAGATAATAAACTTTACCCAAAAGCTTACCATCTTCATCGTATTTTTTCCAGTAGCCGTTCTTTACTGCGTTTTTGTAAGCCCCCTCCTCATCTACAGTTCCACTGGAATAGTAATAGGTTACTTTGCCTTCAAAATTATCGTCCCTGTATGTGCCTATAGCGAGTATTTTACCATTTTTATAGTATTGTTTCCACTGGCCATTTTTTAGGCCGTTCTTATATGTATTGATTTCAAAAAGTGATTGATCGGGGTCTCCATAAAATATTTTCTCCTCACCTTCTTTTTTTCCTTTTACCCAGTTTTCTGTAGAAATCAAGCCTTCTCTGTCGTTAAAATAAACCCACACACTGTCTTTTAACTTGTTCTCGTATTTCCCTCTGGACATTATATTACCATTAGGAAAATAAGCCTTGGCGTAGGCTACTGTGCCATTTTTAGAATAATCTACCACACTCGAAACCTCTCCGCTTTCATAGTAATAGGTGAATCTACCGTAAGGCTTATCATCCTTAAATTGCCCGACGTATTTTTTGCGTTTGTTTTCGCCCCAGGTTTCGCTCCATTCTCCTTGTTTACGACCTTTCGAATCGTGTTGATTTGCCTGAGCTAATGCAGAAAAAACAATCCCTTGACAAATCAATATTAAAAGCCAGTTTTTCATATGTACACTTGATAATTTAACCTTTTAATTATTTCTCTTTGCAAACGCTCTGTTATGTATCTCTGATTAATAAAATAGTTAGTTTACAATATTCTATTTGCAATTTTTTCCAACATGCAATGCAAATTTACGATAGTCATCCTCACAATGATACACAAATAATAAGCCAATTATCAGCTAAGGTTAGTTAGTAATCCTATAATATAAACATTAAACTTTTGAATGTTAATTCTGCTAAAACAATTAGCATTTACTAATTTAGTGCATTCTATCATGATTAAGTATAAAATAAATTTTATCGGATCGGGCAACGTTGCTCATTTTCTGGCGAAGGCTTTTCATCGTTTCGGGCATGAAATTTCCGGCGTACACTCCCCTAACATCTCGCACTCAGAAAACCTTGCGCACAAAGTAAAAGCTGCCGCCTTTAAATCACTTGATGAACTACCCCCCGTAGATATAATTTTTATAGCCATTAGAGACGAACACATTAAAAACGTAGCCTCTCAACTTATATCCCGTAAGGAACTAATTGCTCACACTTCGGGTTCTGTTTCTATTGATACTCTTGATGGCTGTTTGCGCCGTGCAGTTTTTTACCCTTTTCAAACCATCACCCAAGATAGTAACGCCCGAGACTTTCCTGTTTTAATTGAGAGCCGGAGTAACGCTGATAAAGCCCTGCTTAAGGAACTGGCTCTGTGTATTGCAAAAAATATAGCGGAAATGAGCTCCGAACAAAGACGGGGTTTACACCTGGCTGCTGTATTCGCCAATAATTTTGTAAACCACATAAACTCCATTGCCTTAGCCTTATGCAAAAAACACCATATTAATCCGGAGTTGCTACAACCCCTGGCAAAGCAAACGGCGCAGAATTTTCTAAAAGCCGGAAACATGCAAACCGGTCCCGCTGCTCGTTTTGACAAAGAAACTATTGAAAAACAACTGGGATTACTGAAAGATTCTCCAGAATTTAGCGAACTTTACGAGTTGATAACCCTACAAATTCAAAACAAAAAGCATGAGTGAAAGCTACAAGGAAAAATTGAAAGACATCACCACCTTTGTGTTTGATGTAGATGGCGTATTAACTAACGGAGAGGTAATTCTTGAGCCTGCAGGAGACCTGATTAGAACCATGAGTACCCGCGATGGATACGCTATACAATATGCAGTAAAAAAGGGTTATAACATCTGCATCATTTCGGGTGGGAACAGCCAAACAGTAAGAACCAGAATGAGCTACTTGGGTGTACAAGACGTCTTTCTGGGCTCTTCGAATAAAGAACCTGTATTTGACAAATACGTATCAGACAAGGAATTGTCTGTGTCTGAAATTCTCTACATGGGCGATGATATACCCGATTATCCGGTGTTAAAAAAGGTGGGGATAGCTACTTGTCCGCACGACGCTGTGCCTGAAGTAAGAGAAGTTTGTCATTACATCTCTCACCTTGAAGGTGGAAAGGGCTGCGTACGCGATGTTATTGAGCAGGTTCTAAAAGCTAAAAACGACTGGTTTCATACTGATGCCCATCATTGGTAGACTAAATATACCTTTTTATGCGGCGAGACCTGTAAACCTGCTTATTACTGTGCTTGTGCTTAGTTTAAGCTATTATTACTTAAGCCACCACGTCTTTCTTCCTCAAAAAACCACAAGTCTTTCGTATGTAATTACACTGCTAAGCACTGTATTTATAATGCTTGGGGGGTATATTCACAACGATGCGCTAGATGTGGAATCAGATTTAAAAAACAAACCCGAAAGAGTTTATATCAGCATCTATAATTTCAGAAAATACAAAGTTGTGGCTTTTGGATTAACCACTGTTGGAATAGGTGTTTGTCTATTTTTTTTTCTTATCGAAAAATTCCCGTTTCAACTTGTTGCTGCTCAGCTCCTTTTTGCTTTGTTAATATACAGCTATAATGAGTTTCTAAAAAGCATTCCTCTATTGGGCAACTTTATTATAGCCCTACTCAGTGCATGGGCTTTTATTTTACCTATTCTTTTTTTTAAAGAAGTGCTTGATGTAAACAACATTAAAGAGGTTTTTATAAAGTCTTTAAATCTTTTTACATTTGCTCTTTTCTCGGGGCTCACTATGTTCACCAGAGAACTCATAAAAGACGAACAAGATTTTGAAGGAGACCGAATAGCCGGGTATAAATCATTCGCTCAAGTAGTCCCCAATGGTATCAAATCTGCTTTGTATTTAGCTTGTTTTATTACCCTTACCTTACTTCCTTTTGCTTTCGACCTGTTTAACAACAGCGAATTCATTTTGCTTACCGTATCTCTTCTATCTATTCCTTCTGTAATATGTGGAATATTTGCTTTTTTCCCTATAAGTAAACCAAACTACAAAACCAGTTCTCTACTTTTAAAACTGGTTATGATTAATGGCTTAATACTTTTTTACGTAATACTCCTCTAAAATCATGCTGAATAAGTATTTAAAAAACAAAAAAATCATTTTAGCCTCCAAATCTCCCAGAAGAAAACAATTACTGCAAGGACTGAATATACCTTTCGAAATAAGAACCAAAGATGTAGACGAATCCTGGCCCGATTATATCAAAGGAGAAGAAATAGCTCTGTACTTGGCTGAAATAAAATCAGAAGCATTCAGGAGTGAATTAACCCCGGATGAGATTTTGATTACTGCCGATACTATTGTTCGCTTAGACAACGAGATACTAAACAAGCCTGCCAACGAGTCTGAAGCCATGCAAATGCACCAAAAACTGAAGGGCAAAAAACACCTTGTAACTACTGGTGTTTGTTTGAGCAGCTGTTTGCAACACACCTCATTTGCATGCACCACAGAGGTAGAATTTAATTCACTAAGCGATGAAGAAATAAGATACTACATCACCACATGCAAACCTATAGACAAAGCCGGTGCTTATGGTATTCAGGAATGGTTTGGGTATGTAGGCATAAAAAGCATGCGAGGAGATTTTTTCAACGTAATGGGATTACCCGTAAATCGCTTATATTTCGAACTTAAAAAATTTCTTACCCTTGAATAATCAAGATATTATTACTAAAAAGCTCTCTGTAATATGGGCACTTATTCCAATTATATTCCTAGTTGGACTCCTGATTGCCAACGTAAAACTGTTTGATGATGCGCTCGGTGGAGCAAACCAATTGACATTACTTTTGTCTGCTGCTGTAGCCGGATTAGTTGGCTGGAAACTTGGCTTTAGCTGGAAAACGATGTTAGGCGGCATCACTCATGCTATTCATTCCGCCTTGCCGGCTGTATTAATACTGCTATTAATAGGCTCTTTAGCGGGAACCTGGTTGCTCTCGGGAGTAATTCCAACGATGATATACTATGGACTGGATGTATTAAACGCCTCCTTTTTTCTGGTGGCCGCATGTTTTATAAGCGCTGTGGTTTCGCTGGCCACCGGCTCATCCTGGAGCACCGTTGCCACGATAGGGGTTGCTTTGTTGGGTATAGGCAAAGCTCTTGGTTTTGGAGATGGTATTATTGCCGGGGCAATTATTTCAGGAGCGTATTTTGGCGATAAAATGTCGCCCTTGTCGGATACCACAAACCTTGCTCCTGCTATGGCGGGGACAGATTTGTTCACCCATATAAGGTACATGATGTACACTACCGTTCCCACAATTAGTATCACTCTAATCATATTCCTGATTATCGGATTTAATTACGACACCGGAAACTCAATTGTAGACATCGACAATATTCAAAAAGCCATTAGCGAAAAATTTAATGTTACACCTTGGCTATTTCTAATTCCGGCGGTAGTTATCTTCCTCATCGTAAAAAAAGTGGAAGCCATTCCTGCGCTGCTCATAGGTGTTTTAGCAGGAGGTGTTTTTGCCTTTATTTTTCAACCCCATCTTATAGATGAAGTATCAAACAGACATCATTTCGAAGTGATTCACGGCTACGGCGAAGGATCGAAAATAGACTGGGAAAGTACAGATGACAACACCCCTATATTACCTTTCAGAGAAGGTTCAGAAATCGTAAAAATAAATGGCAATGACTACATTATTACATTTGAAGAAGAAACCCCCCTGAATCCTATCGTAACCATTTTGGGAAACGCTCCCAATATTGTTATTAGCAGAGAAAGTAAAAACATTTTTGAGTCTGGTTATATTGCATTGGTAAACGCCTCCACAGGAGAGCAATCGTTCTCTACATCAAATGAGAATATAAACAAGTTGCTTTCCTCCAAGGGTATGTATGGGATGTTAAATACCATTTGGCTTATCATTTGCGCCATGTGCTTTGGAGGTATAATGGAGGTTACCGGTTTACTCGAATTGCTCACCTCCAGAATTATAAGCTGGGCAAAAACAAGGGGACAACTCATTGCCAGTACGGCCATTACTTGTATTGGATTTAACCTCACAACCAGCGACCAATACCTGTCTATTGTGGTACCGGGAAGAATGTTTGCAAAAGTGTATAAAGATCGGGAGTTAGCGCCGGAAAACCTCAGCCGCACACTCGAAGATTCAGGAACTGTTACCAGTGTACTCATCCCGTGGAACACTTGCGGAAATGCTCAAAGTTCAGTACTCGGAGTAGCTACCGGTGATTATTTTATGTATTGTTTTTTCAACATTTTGAGCCCTATAACAACTATTATATTTGGATTTATTGGTTTGAAAATCAAACACTTAAACTCTGGCAGTAAAATTGATTAAACTCTTGAAAAATTAAAGAGTATAGTATGATTCAAAAAATATACTTATTTTCGAGGTGTTTTATAATGAGAAAACACAATTACATAGCCCGCAGCACTGCTTTCATAATCGCTTTATTATTTATTGGGACAGTAAACGCTCAATTGAGAAAATCCGACCGAAAAGTAATTGAATACGATTCAAGCGTGGTTGATGAAACTTACGGCATCATCATTTACGAAAAACTAAATCCCTACCTAGAAGGTGATTCTACCCGCATGTGTGGGAACTACGCTTGTAACAATTGGCAAGAGGACAAATACATTGATGGCAAAATACTTCACAAAGGATTTTATGTGAACGGACAACTGCGCACATACAAAAACTACTACCCAAACGGAAATTTAGAACGCGACTTCAGAAATATAGATGATCATAGAGCTTCGCTTAAACTTTATCATCCAAACGGTTCATTAAAATCGGAAGCCAAATACATAAAGGGAGAGGCCATAGAATGGCGAGATTACTACGAAAACGGCCAACTCGAATACGAAGAGGTGTATGGAAAAAAACGCACATGGCACGATTCAAAAAAGAGTTACTACCCTAACGGCTCTCCACAGTACACACAGTTAGTTTTAGATAAGAAAAAACTACTTTTCAGTCGAATCGAGTACCATGAAAACGGAAAAGTAAAACTGGAAGGCGAACTTCGATTTGATGAATCGCTTGGAGACTACGTTAAAACAGGTAAATGGGCTCACTACAACGAAAGTGGCTCAAAAATCAGAGAGGAAACTTTTAAGGACAATTTACTGGTTAATACAGTAAACCTATAATTATCGCTTGGCTATTCCCTCTGTTTTATTTTCAAAATTCTTTTTATTTCAATTTAACTTTGTTGCCTAATGGATTTTAAGCTAGAGTCGGATTTTAAGCCTACAGGCGACCAACCCCAAGCCATAAAGCAGCTAGTAAGCAGCCTAAACAAAGGTGTCGGAGCGCAAACTCTGTTGGGTGTGACAGGCTCAGGAAAGACCTTTACCATTGCCAATGTGATTCAGGAAGTGCAACGACCTACGCTTATACTTTCACACAACAAAACTTTAGCCGCTCAGCTTTATAGTGAATTTAAATCCTTTTTTCCTAATAACGCTGTGGAGTATTTTGTTTCCTATTACGATTATTACCAACCCGAAGCTTACTTACCCGTAACTGATACTTACATAGAAAAAGATCTTTCGATAAATGACGAAATAGAAAAACTCAGGCTAAGCGCCACATCGTCGCTTTTGTCTGGCAGAAAAGATGTAATAGTTGTGTCTTCTGTGTCGTGTATATACGGCATAGGAAATCCTGCAGAGTTTTACAAGGGAATCATAAGAATAGCCAAAGGAGAAAAGCTATCCAGAAATAAATTTCTCCTTCAACTTGTGGATAATTTATACTCCCGTTCTCAAAGTGATTTTCAACGAGGAAATTTTAGAGTAAAAGGCGATACCATAGATATTTGGTTGGCTTATGCCGATATAGGTTTACGCATTGAATTCTGGGGTGACGAAATAGAAAGCATCTCTACAATTGACCCCATAAACAATAAAAAAATAGAACAATTTGACACGTACCAAATTTTTCCTGCAAACATATTCGTAACCGGTAAGGAAACTCAAAAAAACGCTATCTTTTCTATACAAGAAGACCTGATGAAACAGGTGCAATATTTTAAAGAAATTGGAAAACATTTTGAGGCAAAAAGACTCGAAGAGCGTGTGAATTTTGATTTGGAAATGATTAGGGAGTTGGGCTACTGCTCGGGAATAGAGAATTACTCCAGATATTTTGACCAACGTGAACCCGGCAGCAGACCATTCTGCCTAATTGATTACTTTCCAAATGATTACTTACTGGTGATTGACGAAAGTCACGTAACTCTGCCACAGGTAAGAGCCATGTACGGCGGTGACCGTTCGAGAAAGATAAACCTGGTAGATTACGGTTTCCGCTTGCCGGCAGCGTTAGATAACAGACCGCTAAAATTCGAAGAGTTTATGGCCCTGAAAAATCAAATAATTTATGTTAGTGCCACTCCTGCTGATTTTGAATTGGAAATGTCCGAAGGTGTTGTGGTTGAACAGGTTATTCGTCCTACGGGATTGCTAGACCCCATCATAGAGATAAAACCAAGTCTAAATCAGGTGGATGACCTGCTGGAAGAAGTACAACAGGTGATTGCCCGGGATGAACGCATATTGGTTACAACCCTTACTAAGCGCATGGCAGAAGAACTAGATAAGTACCTAACCAAAATGAGTGTAAGAAGCCGTTATATTCATTCGGATGTAGATACACTGGAAAGGGTTGAGATTTTATCTGATTTGAGAGCCGGGCTTTTTGATGTGCTTGTTGGTGTTAACCTACTGAGAGAAGGATTGGATTTACCGGAAGTGTCTCTAGTTGCTATTCTCGATGCAGACAAGGAAGGGTTTTTGAGGTCAGAAAGATCGTTAACACAAACCGTTGGCAGAGCTGCAAGAAATATCAACGGAAAAGTAATTATGTATGCTGACAAGATTACAGACAGTATGCAACGTACTATTGACGAAACCAACAGAAGAAGAGAAAAACAAACCGCTTATAACTTAAAACACGGAATTACTCCCCGGGCCGTATCCAAACAAAATGTGCAAACGCTTCAATCCGAAAAAAGAGAACAAAAAGATGTATCCCCTTACAGAGCGTCCTCATCTACTGCTTTGGCCGCAGATCCTGTAATTGGCTACATGAGCAGAGATCAACTGGAAAAAACGATTGCAAAAGCCAAAAAACAAATGGAAAAAGAAGCCAAAGATTTAAATTTTATGGAAGCCGCAAGGCTAAGGGACGAAATGCTTGCTTTAAATCAGTTGTTTAAAGAGAAGTTTGGCCAATAAATTGTAAGTTTATAGCGCATTAATACTTGAAACTATGAAACTATCCGGTTTTTTACCCTTTACACTGATGTTGCTGGCACTAAGTCTGAGTTGTAATTGTAAAAAGAAAGGCACAAAAACCCCAAAGCCTGAAATAAAATCGACCATAACCGAAAGTGGTTTTATTGAGCCTAAAGAAAATGCTCCATTTGTAGTAAAAAGTGTAAAAGTAAAAGGAGATATTCTAACCATTGAAGTAGAATACAGCGGCGGATGCCAAAAGCACGAGTTCGACCTGTTTTTTAATGGTATTTATATGAAAAGTATGCCTCCAAAAGCCGGACTAATATTAGTGCATAAAAACAACGGAGACAATTGCAGAGAATTAATTACTGAAACGCTAAAATTTGACCTTACCTCTACCCGATATGGCGACACTAAAGATTATACAATAATTTTTTCCTTAAACAACCACAAGGAAGATTTTGAATATTCTTACTAGTTGTTTGGAGCGCCATCTAGCAACCAGCATTTAAGTATATCTATCTCTAAAGCTGTCAATGGCGGGCCATCGGGCATGGATCGCTGAATAATAACCCTTTGCTCGAAAGCGCCATTATCTACTTTTGCTTTTAAGCCTGCGTAAGTAGTATAATCCCAGGTAGCGCCTGCTCCATGACAACCAGGCACAACACAATTGATGTGTATAATAGGATAAACATCGTTGGTGTATGTTACACCAACGCTATCACAATATTTTTTAAACTCAATTTCGTCGGGAGTTAGCATTCGCTCGGCTTTGTCTTTTCTGCACGACAGAAAAAAAAGGAGTCCAATAACCGATATAAAAACGAAATATCTCATAATCAATAATTTTACTAAGCTAATTTAGTATTTTTTAAATCTCTGCAAACATTTAGAACAAATAAACACACAAACTCGACTTTGTGTTTGATAAACTGCCTTATCTTAGTAGCCGTACAGCATGGATTTAACTCACAAAGAATTAGTAACCGGATTGCTAAAATCCGACAGGGTGATACTCGGAAGAGCCATTACACTTATAGAAAGTTCTCGTCCTGACCATAGGGAAAAAGCCCATAAACTGATAAAAGATATACTTCCGTACACCAAAAAATCGATAAGAATTGGTATTACCGGGGTTCCCGGTGCAGGTAAAAGTACTTTTATAGAGTCATTTGGAAAATGGCTTGTTGATAAAGGGCATAAAGTAGCTGTACTTGCTATAGATCCTAGTAGTACCAAAAACAAAGGTAGTATACTTGGCGATAAAACCCGAATGAATGAACTGAGTATGCTTCAGGAAGTATTTATTCGTCCAAGTCCTTCTAGAGGCACGCTTGGCGGTGTTGCCTCGCATACCAAGGAAACCATTTTGCTCTGCGAAACTGCCGGCTACAACTATATACTTGTAGAAACCGTTGGAGTTGGTCAGTCCGAAACAGAAGTTAATCAGTTGGTAGATTTTTTTCTACTCCTTATGCTGTCCGGTGCCGGAGACGAGCTTCAGGGAATCAAGAGAGGCATCATGGAATTGGCTGACCTGCTAGTTGTTACAAAAGCAGATGGAGAAAATGAACAAAAAGCGAAACAAGCCGCTGCTCAGTACAAAAACGCTATGCATCTTCTACCTGCTCACCCGGGCGAGTGGATTCCTACGGCATTAACATGTTCATCCACCGAACATAAAGGCATTGACAAGATTTATGAAACAATAAACGATTACCTGAATAAAACCCAGATAAACGGTTACTTCAACTTTAAGAGAATAGAGCAAGATAAGTGGTGGCTGCACGAAACGATAAAAAGAGAATTAAGCCTTCGGTTTTATAATCATCCATCTATTCACCAAGAACTTAATCTGGCCGAGAAAAATATCGAATCAGGAGATGCTCACCCTATTGCAGAGGCTATGAGGCTTATTAATTTGGTTTTGGAAAACAGACTGATTTGATTCGACTAGGCATTCAAATTTTCTTTATACCACTGAATAGCCTCTTTTAAACCCGCCTTTAGGTTATGCGTAGGATTATAGTGCAAAATATTTTTAGCTTTGGATATATCTGCCAGTGAATGTTCCACATCACCTAGTCGTTTTTCGGTGTATTTAACCCATTTGAGTAACTCGTCTTTATTTCCTATTAATTCTGCTAGGACTTCCAATAACTCATTGAGAGTTGTTGCTTCGCCATAAGCTACATTAAACGGCTCTCCCAGTGCATGAGGATTGTCGCATAAAATGGCTTTTTCATTTGCTTGAATTACATTTTTGATATAGGTAAAGTCGCGTGATTGTGTTCCGTCACCGTAAACCGTCACCTCCTCTCCTCTCAAAAATGCTCTTATAAATTTTGGAATGGCTGCGGCATAAGCTCCATCAGGATTCTGATTTTTACCAAACACATTGAAATAACGCAGTCCGATAATTTCCATATCAAAAACTTTGTGATAAACTCCCGCATAAAGTTCGTTCACGTATTTGGTAATTGCATAGGGCGAAAGTTGTCTCCCTATTTTGTCTTCTACTTTGGGTAGATCCGGGTGATCGCCGTAGGTACTGGAGCTGCCTGCGTAAACAACACGTTTCACCCCTTCCTCCCTAGCTGCCTGAAGTACATTTAAAAATCCGTTTATATTGTTGTCGTTGGTAGATATGGGGTCGGCAATACTGCGTGGCACAGAACCCAATGCTGCCTGATGCAGTATAAAATCACATCCTTTAGCCGCTGCTCTACAGGCATTCAGATTTCTTATGTCATCTTGAATAAAAGTAAAATTCGGGTGATTTATCAAATTCGTCAGATTGCTCTGCTTTCCTGTACTTAGGTTGTCCAGACAAATAACCCGGTTTGCCTCAAGAAAATATTCACAGAGGTTAGAGCCGATAAAACCGGCTCCACCTGTTATCAATATTTTCTTTCCGCTTAAGCGCACTAATTTTGCTTATTTAGCAATGTTTACCGAGCGTTTCTCGCGAATTACAGTTACCCTAACTTGTCCGGGGTAAGTCATCTCGGTTTGAATACGCTGCGACAGTTCAAAAGAAATTTCGTCGGCACGGGCATCGGTCACCTTTTCACTCTCTACCAACACTCTTAACTCTCTTCCTGCCTGAATAGCATAAGCCTTGCTTACTCCTTGATAAGTCAGCGCCATGTTTTCCAAATCTTTGATTCGCTGAATATAAGACTCTACAACTTCTCTTCTAGCTCCGGGTCTTGCTCCGCTTATGGCATCACACACCTGCACTATTGGTGAAAAGAGTGTTGTCATTTCGATTTCGTCGTGGTGAGCACCAATGGCGTTGCACACATCGGGTTTCTCTCCGTATTTTTCTGCCAGCTTCATACCGAGTATCGCATGTGGCAATTCCGGCTCGTCTTCAGGAACTTTTCCAATATCATGCAGAAGTCCGGCTCGCTTTGCAACTTTGGGGTTTAATCCAAGTTCTGATGCCATGGTAGCACATAGGTTAGCCACTTCTCTGGAGTGCTGGAGCAGATTTTGTCCGTAAGAAGAGCGGTATTTCATTCTACCAACCATTTTGATAAGCTCAGGATGCAACCCATGAATTCCCAAATCTATACAAGTTCTCTTACCCACCTCGATGATTTCGTCGTGAATAGATTTTTGTGTTTTTGCCACCACTTCTTCTATTCGGGCGGGATGAATTCTTCCATCTGTAACCAACTGATGGAGCGAAAGTCTGGCTACTTCTCTTCTTACCGGATCGAAGCAAGAAAGGATAATGGCTTCGGGGGTGTCATCTACAATAATCTCCACACCTGTAGCTGCCTCTAGCGCACGAATGTTTCTTCCTTCGCGCCCGATGATTCTGCCTTTTATTTCATCGCTGTCTATGTTAAAAACAGAGACAGAGTTTTCAATTGCCTGCTCGGTTGCAACGCGCTGTATCGTTTGTATTACAATTTTGCGTGCTTCTTTGTTGGCATTTAGCTTGGCTTCTTCTGCTATGTCTTTGATGTGAGCCATTGCTGCCGTGCGTGCTTCATCCTTCAGGGCTTCCATCAATTGCACTTTAGCATCTTCTTTGGATATAGAAGATATGTTTTCGAGGAGTTTAACTTGCTTGTCGTGAATTTTGTCAAGCTCGCCTTGTTTTATGTTGTTTTTCTCAATCTGGGTTTCCAAGCTTATTCTTAAAGTCTCTATATCTCTGTCTTTTCTGTTAATCTCTTCTATTTTCTGTGAGAGGGATTTTTCTTTGGAGTTAAAGCGGTCTTCGGCTTGTTGCATTTTGCGTTCACGATCCTTGATATTGTTCTCGTGTTCTTCTTTTAGCTGAAGAAATTTTTCCTTGGCCTGAAGCATCTTGTCTTTCTTTATTGCCTCTGCTTCTTTCTGGGTCTCTCTTATGAGGGCAGCTTTTTTCTTTTTTATTGCGGTATTTGCTATGAAAAAAAAGCCCGCTCCTGCGCCCACTGCTCCTATAGCAAGACCAATTAAAATACTAATAGTATCCATAGTAATTTTTGAATTAAATAATTACTGCCGGGGCTTAAACTTGTGGAGTCAACTATTCAAACACTGTAGAATCGCTTCATTTAAACGCTCCAGTTGAGCATCAAACTGAGGATTTGAAATAGTGTTTTCGGAAGGCTTGGACTGAGTATGCTCAGTTGTTATTCGCAGAGCCGTCATGGCGAGCAAGTCTTGCATATCGTTTATCCCATATGCTTTTTTAAACTCACTTATGAATTCATTTATCTTTTCGGCTGCTTTTAGAACGGATTTTTCTTCGTGTTGCTCCACGGTTAATGGATACACCCTTCCTCCTATTGTTAGCCTTATTGATTTTTCACTCATTTGCCAGACTTTATTTCTGCAGTAATTCAATACACTTGTCAACTTCTTTTACTAATTCATCTATTTGAATTCTGATTGACGATGTATCTTGGTTTCCTTCTAAAGTTTTTTCCATTTTTAACACCCTGTATTTCTCTTCGAGCTCAAAAAAAGACTTTTCCTTAGTTTCCAACTGATTTTTAAGGTAGTTAATTTCGGTCTTTAGTTCACTATTCTCTTGTTTAAGTTGTTTAAAACGACTTATAAGAAGAGTAACTCCCTCATTAACACTCACAAACAGTTGACTTGTCTTTTCCATATACCTTGTTGAGAATTTTCAGCAGGTGAGCAAATTTAGCAAGGCTAAGCGAGTTATCAAATTTTAAACATACTTTGTGTAAAGATTCTGTTGTTAAAAAGTTATTCTGGTAATTCGTTTTGTATTTTTGAGTAATGAATAGTTGGAAAAAATTTATCCTTTTTACGCTACTATATCTAGTCTGTTTAGCTATAGGAAGGGCTCAGGCTCCGATTGACAGCATAAAAGGGAAATTTCACCCTCCTATGAATATCCCCTTAACCTTGTCGGGGAATTTTGGAGAGTTGAGAACCAATCATTTTCATACCGGGATCGATATAAAAACACAGGGCACTGAGGGTATAAAAGTAGTTGCCGTTGAGGACGGTTATATTTCTAGAATCAATATTTCTCATTACGGCTATGGGCTGGCTCTTTATGTAGACCACCCAAACGGCTACACTTCCGTATATGCTCATTTAAGCAAGTTTTCTCCTGAGATTGAAGCCGAAACCAGAAAAGAGCAATTCAGGCAACAAAAAGAAACCATTACTTACTATCCTGAAAAAGGTCTTTTGCCTGTGAAAAAGGGGGGATTCATTGCATACAGTGGTAATTCTGGGAGCTCAGGTGGCCCGCACCTGCATTTCGAAATAAGAGAGACGGTGTCTGAAAAACCGATAAATCCGCTGTTGCTAAATTTTAAAATTACCGATACCAAACCGCCTTTGATTAATGGAATAAAAGTGTATCCGATAAACGGGAGCAATGTGAATGGCAAACACGTTGACCAGTTTTTTGTATTATCGGGCGGAGCGGGCAACTACAAGCTTGCTGAAGGTAGTGCTATAGAAGTGAACGGCGAGTTTGCTTTGGGCATTCACACTATAGATATGCTAGATGCCGCATCAAATAAATGCGGGGTTTACGAAATTAAACTGTTTGTAGATAACAGGGTGATATTCCATCAGGTAATGGATAAACTCGATTTTTATACAAACCGATACATCAATGCACACAAAGACTACGCTGAATTTCACCGCAACAACAGGTCGCTGCATAGGTCATTTCTTTTGGCCAACAATATGTTACCGATATACGAGGTAGTAGAAAATAGGGGAGTTATACATTTTACCGATAATAAAATGCATCAGTTGCGTTATGAAGTAAAAGACAGCCACGGGAACTTATCTACCCTGCATTTTGACATAAAACACAACAGTAAGCTTGCCACTCAGGATGTGAACACAGCAGGCTGGTTAAACTGTAACGACGAAAACGTAATAAAAGGCGAGCATTTTAAACTTTTTTTACCCGCTAAAGCCCTGTATGAAGATGTAATGTTGCCTGTAAAACACGACAGTATGTCGAACAGAGTAACTATTGGTAATGAAAACATACCCTTTCAGCAGTATTTTGTATTGAAAATGAAAGGTGTAAACATCTCTGGAGAGCACGAGGAAAAAATATTACTAGCCAGAGAAAACAGTAAAGGCAGTATTTCGGCAACCTATCCTGCTAATATCGAGAACGGATGGGTTTCAGGCCGCCTGAGAGACCCTGGTACTTACAAAATAGTAATTGACACTGTGCCTCCCCGAATAATACCGGTAAACATAGCTGACGGAAAAGATTTAAGTGCGGTAAAATCTATCATTTTTAATGTGACGGATAACCTGAGCGGAATAGAGACTTATGATGTTTTCATAAACGACGAGTGGAAACTTTCTTTTTTTGATCGTAAAAAAAATACCGTTACCCTGCCTTTCGATAATTACAACAACATAGGCAAAGGTTCTCACAAGTTGCGCTTGGAAGCCATAGATGAGCGCGGAAACAAGTCGGTGTATGAGGCTACTTTTATTCGATAATCTCTACCCTGCAGCACATGCTACTTTGGTCTTTTCTCCACTAAACAAAAACCATTATTTTATCTGCAGTTGCCCCGTTTTTTTTATATTTGTATAGCCAAGTATTTGGTGGCTGAGGAGTGGAATAATCTAAATTCAGGCATTAAGAAACTGCTTTCACGGGGTCTGAGTTTTTTTTTAATTTTCGTCATCTTCATCTTCATCCACATCTAGTTCAGGCTCGTCAGAATCATCCACATCTTCATCTTCATTAACAGTATCTACAGCGTCTACTGTGTCTGTTTCTAGTTCATCCATACTGAAGTCATCCCTCAAATTACCATCATCATCGTAATCCTCATCATCTTCGATAATACGCTCAGCTTCCAAAGCTGTCATTCGAATCAGGTAGTAAATATCATCTGTTTCGAAAGGCAAGGCAGAAACCTTCTTCCCTTTTGCATCGGTATACGATATTAAATGTCCGATAAAACCACTTTGATACTGCATTTTAACCTGAGCAATAATCTCCGGTGGCAACTTGTCATAATCTTTTACAATCCTTTTCTTACTCACGTCTATCTTATTTTTTTATTGGTATAAAATCAAAATTCTGCGACAAGTATAAATAATTCTTCGAATACAAATCAAAAAAAATATTCTAAATATTCCCATAAGATTAAATTGAAAATATTCACCTATGAAAGTACGGCAGTTAGAATTTACCTACCTCCTCTTCTATTTTATAGTATGAAGCAATTCTTTCTTCTTTTTCGAATCCATATTTGCAATATACTACTCGGTAATTAAAGATCTAGATTTTCCTTCGCCTGTTGCATGAATTCTTAATTTTGATATAGGACGGCACAACAAACTTATCATACACCAAAAAAGAATGAAAAGGCAGAGGGTCTTGTGCATAAACCATTAGTTTCCCATCAGCAATAGTATAAAAATCAAAATTCTGCCTATAACTTTCATCATCCCATAAATATAATAAAACGTGTTTAATGAAAAAACGCCCTTTCGAGGCGCTTTATATCTAAGTTAGAGCAAAAAACAATCATTAAAACAAAACATTTAAAATATTTATTTGCGGTAAGACCCCATATGCACTCCTGTGTATTCAGGATCTGAGAAATAGCGCTGCAGGGCAAACTCTGTGGAAGCAAAAGCCATTTGTTCCCAAGGTATTTCTTCTTGTTTGAAAAGCTTTACCTCGGTACTTTCGGCGGTAACACCAAACTCTTCCTTATACATTTCTGCGAGAAAAATCATATACACCTGATTGTAATGAGGCAAATCAAAAACACAATGCAAACGAACAATCTGAACCTCTGCTCTAGATTCTTCCACCGTCTCTCGGATGGCTCCTTCTCTAGTGGTTTCGTTGTTTTCCAAAAATCCGCAAGGTAGATTCCACAAACCTTTGCGCGGTTCTATTGCTCTTCTGCAAAGCAGGGCCTTACTCTCAAATATTGGCAAAGTGCCCACTATCACTCTGGGATTTATATAATGTACCCGCTGGCAATCGCGACAAACTATACGCTTGCGGTTGTCTCCCGCAGGAACAGCAATCACAAGCTGATCACTTCCACAATAACTGCAATAATTCATTGGTAATGGCATGAGGGTAAATTTAGTCAGGTTTTAACAATTTGAAGAAAAAACATCCTTTTTTGTTGAAAACATTAAAATCAAACGATCCACCAAAACTTGATTAAAGAACTATATTTGCCCACCTGTATAAAACCTACATTCATTATGAAATTTATTGTATCCAGCAGTAGTTTACTCAAGCAACTTCAATCCATTGGCGGTGTGTTAAACACAAGCAACACCCTTCCAATTCTTGATAATTTTCTTTTTGAAATAGACCAGAAGAATATTACTATATATGCTTCTGACTTGGAAACAACCATGACCACACGAGTGGAAGCCGAGGCAAAAGACAAAGGCAGTGTAGCTATTCCTGCAAAATTTTTAACCGATATTTTAAAAACATTTTCGGAGCAACCGCTCACCTTCTCCATAGATGATAAGTTTGGTGTAGAAATAACATCAGATAGCGGAAAGTATAAATTGAGCGGTTTTAACGGCGAAGAATTCCCAAAAATTCCGGTTATCGAATCACCTTCTACGGCTATTATTCCCTCCGAAGTACTTTCTAGGGCGATTAATAAAACCATTTTTGCCACAGGTAATGACGACCTAAGACCGGTTATGAGTGGTGTTTTTTTCGAATTGAGCAAAGAAAGTGTAACCTTTGTGGCAACTGATGCTCATAAATTAGTTCGCTTTAGAAGAACGGATGTGAAAGCAGAAAAAACAGCATCGTTTATTGTACCCAAAAAACCACTTAACCTATTAAAAAATCTACTAGCTACTACCGCTAGTGATGTTGTTATAGAGTATAACGAAAATAACGCCTTTTTCAAGTTCGATAACTTTAGTCTGATATGTCGTCTTATTGATGGTAAATATCCTAACTACGAGGCTGTTATTCCTACCGAAAACCCTAATAAGCTTACCTTAGATCGCTCGGCGTTTGCTAATTCTATAAAGCGTGTTTCTATTTTCGCTAACAAAACTACCCATCAAGTGAGATTAAAAGTTGCTGGAAGCGAATTGGCCGTAAGCGCAGAAGACGTAGATTTCAACAACGAGGCAAACGAACGCTTAACCTGCTCTTACGTAGGTGAAGACATGGAAATTGGGTTTAACTCGAGATTTCTGCTAGATATGCTAAACAACATAGACAGCGGAGAAATAAGCCTAGAAATGAGCGCCCCAAACCGTGCCGGTATCTTGTTGCCTACTGAAAAATACAGCGATGGCGAAGACCTGCTTATGTTGGTAATGCCTGTTATGTTGGCTGGCTAAGAGAAATATATATTCATAAAAGAAAAGGGGCTCAAATTAAACCCCTTTTTATACTTCTAAAAAATTCTTCAGCAGTTGCTCCCCTGCTTCGCCTGAGCGCTCAGGATGAAACTGAACTGCATAAAAATTGTTGCGCCTCAGCGCAGCACTAAAAGGCAATACGTAATCGGCTGTTGCTAAGGAAAATTCGCTTTGCTCTGCGTAGTAACTATGAACAAAATACATGTATTCATTCTCTATAATATCCTTAAATAAAGGTGATTTTAAATTACTTACATCGTTCCAGCCAACATGAGGAACTTTTAACCCTGTTGTACCATTGGGGTCGAAGTGCTTTACCTTTGTCGGAAACACGCCCAAACAAGCAGTATCTCCCTCTTCGGTATGCTCGCAAAGCAACTGCATACCCAGACAAATACCCAGTAAAGGCTGTTTTAATGTGGGTATTAATTTATCCAGTCCGCCTTTCTGTAATTGATTCATTGCCCAGGAGGCTTCGCCTACCCCCGGAAATACAACTTTATCTGCATTGGCAATTTCGTCTGCATTGGCTGTAAGTTCTGCTTCTACTCCCAATCGACGGAACGCAAGTTTTACCGAGCGAATGTTTCCGGCTTTGTAGTCTATAATAACTATTTTCATGATAGATAAATCCAGTTTTTAATTAGTTGTTCGCCATGTTCCGTAAGTACGGATTCAGGATGAAACTGAACCCCCACCAAATTGAATTCTTTGTGTCGTAAACCCATAATGTGGTTGTATTCGTCTTTACAGATAATCCGAAAGCAATCGGGAAGTTCTTTTTCGTCGACCACCCAAGAATGGTACCTGCCCGCTTTAAATGTTGCTGGAATATTGCTAAACAGAATTTCAGTGGGGTCTGTAACCTTCATTAGTGTGGACACTCCGTGAAACACGGTATCAAGGTTTTTTAGTTTTCCTCCAAAAACTTCTGCCATAGCCTGCTGCCCCAAACACACTCCAAAAATGGGTTTAGAAGAAGCATACTGATGAATTATCTGCATTAAAATTCCAGATTCTTCGGGCAACCCAGGCCCCGGCGAAAGAATAATCTTGTCGTATTTTCCTATCTCATTTAGCGTAATACAATCATTGAATCTCACTTCTACATCTATATTTTCTCCACACTTTTCTACATATTGCACTAGGTTATATGTAAACGAGTCGTAATTATCCAGCACCAGTATCTTCATGAATTCGAAAGTATGTGTTTAACCCCAATTACGCAATCGTGTTTTATGCTTAACACGAAATTAGTGAAGATTCAGGAAAAGATTAGAATTTGTTATGAGTACTCTGCTAAAAATAGAGTGCTAAATGAAATCCATCTAATCGAAGTAATTCGAATTACCTAATCGCTGATATTTGCTTATGACTTCATAATCTCACACCGATAACACACACGTCATCTACCTGCTCAATACCTCCCTTCCAATTGTCTAAAGTGTGCTCCAAAATTTTCTTTTGCTCCTCCATTGACTTTCCCTTTATAGCCAATAATAGTTCTTTCAATTTAGAAGCTTTAAATTTTTTACCTTTTACACCACCAAACTGATCTTGATAGCCATCGGTAAACAAATAAATAGTATCGTCTTTTTGCAATTCGAAAGTGTATGTAGCAAATGGCTCGGGATTATCTACTTTTCCAATAGGTTGCTTATTGGGTTTTATTTCATATAGTGCTTTACCTCCAAGATCTGTCAAGTTATTGAATTCTGACAGGTCTGCTCTGTTTTCATCAGCTATAATCCATAGTGGATTATTGGCACCCGACCAACAAAGTGTGTTCCCCTTAAATGAGCAAAGTGATATATCCATTCCATCATAGACCTGATCGCTACTTTTCGCTAACCGTTCAATAACGAGCTCTCTGGTTCTGTCTAGTAGCATACCAGTATCCGTTATTTTTTCTTCCAGCAAGGCTTTCGATAGTGCGTTACTACATATTACACTCATCATAGCACCCGGAACCCCGTGACCTGTACAGTCTGCTGCAGCAAATAAAATTATGCTTTCTTCTGAATCCTTCGTCGGGACATTATGGCTGTGTTTGATTCCCTCCAAATCCGAATTTTCTACGCTAGTGGGAGTGTAGGATTCAAGCCAGTAAAAATCTCCACTTACCATATCTTTGGGTTTAAACAATACAAAACCATCTCCAAGGTGTTGTGTCAAAGTGTCTTTAGATGGTAAAATTGCTTCCTGAATACGTTTAGCGTAATTAATACTGTCGGTGATTTCTTTATTTTTCTCTTCTACAAGTTTCCTTTGGGTGTCTGCTAATTGTCTTTGTATTTCTACTTCTTCTTTTTGCTTTTCGATTATATTTTTTTGCTTTGATGTTAACCGAAACCGGTTGTAAATAAATAAACTAAAAACGATAACCAATCCAAGCCCTCCAAATAAAGCATACTGCTGATTTCGCTTAACTTTGATTTCTGCTTTTTGCTTGTCATTCTCGGCTATTTGTGCGGCTATTTGTGCATCTTTAAGTTTTTGTAACTCTATGTTTTTAATACTATCCGAAGTGGCTTTAATCTCATACTTATATTGTAGCTGCAACTTAGTCACTTCCTTGTGATTCTCCTCACTTAAAATACTGTCTCTTATGAGTATAAATTGCTCATGCATTTCAAGTGCATTTTGATACTGACCACATAACTTGTATGTATTATACAGTGCCACATAAGAATCTTTAAGTTGCTTTAAAGCTCCCATTTCCCTAGCAATTTGAAGCGATTTTTGTCCAAATCGAATTGCCTCGTTATATTTCCCTTGTTTTTGGTATAAAACGCCTATGTTGCTCATCGAAGATGTAATACCTAATTTATCTCCAACTTCCTCTCTTATTTTTAAACTCTCGAAATAATACTCTAGGGCTTTAGTCAGCATTCCTTTTTCCTGATAAGTGACAGCCAAATTGTTTAATGAATTCGATATGCCATAACGGTCACCTATTTCTGTTTGTATCACATTAGCTTTTTCAAACAACTCAACCGCCAAATCATACTCTTTCAAAATGTGTTTTACGCCCCCTATAGCCATTATGGAATTAGCTACGCCCTTTTTGTCTCCTATTTCTTCGCGTACCTGAAGGCTTTTTTCAAAATATTCAATTGCTTGCGTCAGCTCGCCTTGTTCTTTTAAAATGTTACCTATTCCGAGTAGTGAATTAGCTGCTCCTTTTTTGTCTCCTATTTCATCTTTTATTTTGTAACTTTTTATAAAAAAATCTATGGCATCTTTATAATTCCCTTGATTTCTATATACAGTAGCAATATTATTCAAAGATGAAGCTATTCCTTGCTTGTCGTTAAGGCTTTCCCTTATTATTAGGCTTTTAAAATAATAAATAAGTGCTTTTTCATAATCCCCTTTAATATCAAGGGCTACTCCCTGTGTATTCACTGCCAAAGCCATTTGCTTTTTTAGTTTTTTACTTTTTGCCAAATCATATTGCAGCTGGGCATAGTAAAAAGAACTATCCGGATTGGAGTATAAAAACCCATCCCAGGCTATTATATCTATAGCTTTTAATCTTACCGTATCGGGCAACCCTCTATCTTGAAAAACTTCCCACAGGCTATCCTTATTTATTTGAGAATAAAGTTTGGGCTGCAGCAGAAAAATGGAAACTAGAGGTATTATAAAATTTCTCATATACGAATACCTATTACACAAACATCATCGACCTGTTCAAGATTATTTCTCCAGATTTCTAATGTGTTTTCCAATATTTCTCTCTGCTCCACCATTGTTTTTTTCTGTATGGAAAGTAATAAGTTTTTGAGGTTTGAAGCTTTGAACTTTTTGCCTTTCTCCCCACCAAACTGATCCTGATACCCATCGGTAAAAAGGTAAATGGTATCTCCTGTATTTATTTCCAATTCATGATTGGTAAAAGGTTTTTCGTTAGCATAAAACCCAATGGGTTGTTTGTCCCCTTTTATTTCTTCTATTACTTCGGCATCTTTTCTAATTATCCAAATCGGGTTGTTTGCCCCTGCCCATTGCAACTTATTGTTGCTCACAGCACAAAGCGAAATATCCATTCCATCCTTTTGCCCCGAATTATCTTCGCTTTTTAAATTTTTTTTAACAATTTCACGAGTTTGGTTAAGTATTTCTGCGGGCTTCACAACCTTTCTGTTTACGATTACTTCGTTTAGCGAATTACAGCAGATTACACTCATCAAAGCCCCCGGCACACCGTGACCTGTACAATCGGCTACTGCCACAAAACGCGTTTCAGATAAACCGTTAATCTTGTCCCAGCCAGCGTAGAACCAATAAAAATCACCGCTCACAATGTCTTTGGGTTTGTACATCACGAATCCGTTTTTATATAACTTATCAAAAACTCCCACTCTGGGCATATAGGCTTCTTGTATGCGTTTGGCATACGATATTGAATCTATTACTTCTTTATTTTTCTCTTCGATTAGATTTTTCTGATTTTCAACTTCCTGTTTTTGGTCTTCTATTATGTTTTTTTGCTTTCTAGTAACTCGAAATCTATTGTACATAAAAACTCCAAAAAGAATTAATAGAGAAAGACCTCCATACAAAGTATAACGCTGTACTCGTTCCTTTTCGAACTTTGCCTGAATTACTTTTTTTTCTTCTAATTCTTTTATACTATCTGCATAAACTTTTTTCTCATAATCAATTCTAAACTGTTCTTTATAAAGATTTTTAGAGTTCTCTTCGTTGCTTAAGCTATCTTTAATTTTCACATAATTTTCATATGCTGCAAGAGCTTTTTCCGTATCTTTTAATTCTTTGTAGCTCCAGTATAGAATTTTATTTGCCTCTTTCAGGTTATGCACATTTCCCTGTCTAATCATGTCTGCAATAGCTCCCTCAACCAATTGAACACTTTGCGTGAATTTGCGTTTTTGGTAATATACGCCAGCCAATCCAATCGCAACTTGGCTAACTCCCTGCGCATCGTGTATTTCTTCTCTTAAGAGCAGTCCCTTTTTAAAATATTCTTCAGCAGAATCTAATTCTCCTCTATACATGTAATTATTCGCAATGTTTATTAGGGTAGCCGCTTCTCCGTATTTATCATCCAATTCGCGCCTAAGTGGAAGGCATTTATTGAAATAGTACAATGCAGAGTCTAGCCTTTCCATTCTTGTGCTTACGTTACCCAAATTGTTTAATGCATTTGCCATTATCTTTTTATCCCCGATATTTTCTGCCAGTTGATAACACTCTCTAAACGTTTTGGCTGCATCTTCCAGATTATTCAGGTGCACATGCATTATACCTAAATTGTTGGTAGAATTAATTATACCTTCATTTTTCCCTAATTCGGTGTAAATTTCGAGAGCCATAGAAAAAGACTCAATTGCCTTGTTGTATATTCCTTGCTTGGAATAAACTATTGCCATCGAGTTCCGACAAATTGCCTCCCCTTCTTTATCCCCTAACTGGCGGTATATTTTATTTGCTTTCTCAAAGCAATTCAACGCTTCCTGTGTTCTGCCCAATATTTCGGCTGATTTACCTATATGCTCTAAGAAGCGAGCTTGTTCTTTTTTTAAATTCTTCCTTCTTGAAAAATCATATCCCGAATTGGCAAGCAAATAAGCAGAATCTGCATTGCTGTAAAGGTAATAATCCCAAATTAATTTATCTAGGCTTTTTAACCTTACGGTATCAGTATTATTTCTGGCTTTCCAAACATTCATTAACGAATCTTTGGAAGATTGAGAATGCACAAATCCAACAGAAAAGCCAAATAAAAAAAGAGGCACTAAAATGTTAAGGTATTTTATGTAAAATCGTAAAATCGGCATACTGCAAGTTGCTCAACCAAATGTAATATTAAATTTGAATTATTCTACGTACTGCCGTTAATTGAGGAAATGCCTTACTTTTGTCAACAGAAAAAATGAGTAAAACTGGAAGTGACATACTAAGGGCAAAACAAGCTCTTGAGGCCGGGAAGTTGGTCGGAATTCCCACTGAAACCGTTTACGGTCTGGCAGGAAACGCATTCGATACTAATGCCATAGCTTCTATATTCAAGGTAAAAAACAGACCTGCTTTTGATCCGCTTATTATTCATACTCATTCGCTAAACACTTTAAAAGACCTTGTTTTTCACGTTCCTGAATATGCATTGAAGCTAGCCGAAAAATACTGGCCGGGTCCCATCACCATTTTAATGGAGCGATCCAATAAGATACATAACTTAATAACAAATGGCTCGGAAATTGTCGGTGTGAGAATTCCAAATCATGAATTAACTCTTCAGCTACTAAAAAGTCTGGATTTTCCTTTAGCTGCACCAAGCGCAAATCCCTTTGGCTATATAAGCCCAACAAGTGCCGCACATGTGGAGGCTCAACTCGGCGAATCGGTAGAATACATTCTAGATGGCGGCCCTTGTAAAGTAGGTATCGAATCAACCGTGATTGGATTGAACAAAGGCATTCCAACTATATATAGAAAAGGAGGCATATCCCGTGAAGAAATAGAAGCCACAATCGGCAAAGTTGAAGTTATGAGCTCAAGCAGTTCAAACCCCAACTCTCCGGGATTACTTGAAAAACACTACTCTCCCAAAACGCCCTTTGTTATTGGTGATATTAAAGAGTTGATTACTGATTACCAAAATAAAAATACCGCAATACTGTCCTTCCAAAAAAAATACCGCCCAGTTCATAAAAACGATAGAGTGTTAAGTGAGTCGGGCAATCTAACCGAAGCCGCCGTTAACCTTTTTTCATTTATGCGCGAGCTAGACCAACTAAAACCGGATATAATACTAACCGAACTTCTACCGGAAAAAGGCCTCGGAGCGAGTATAAACGACAGGTTAAAAAGAGCTGCTGCAAAATAATTTTTCATCATTTTTTAATTTTATTTATTTTATTTTTAACTTTATTAAATCTAAATGACTAATAATTTATGAATTCATTAAAAAAGCTACCTACAAAATGCCCAAGTTGCGATGCTTCATTGCATGTTAAAACCATGCATTGCGACTCTTGCCAAACCAGCATTGATGGAAAATTCAGACTACCCTTGCTTTCGAATCTTACCAGTGAAGAACAGCTATTTGTTATTCAGTTTTTAAAATCGAGTGGAAGTATAAAAGAAATGGCTTCGCAAATGGACATGAGCTATCCCACTATGCGCAACCACATCGATGAGCTTATTGAAAAAATTAAAACCCTAGAAAAAAATCAACTATGAAAACCTATTTATTCAATCCGTTTTTGAAAATAGCCGGAGCCAAAGCATTTTTTTTAGGTTTAGCCTTTGTGGTTTTGTCTTCATTAACTGCCGGTTTATTTTATGGTCGATATGACGGCGTATTAGATATGCACTTTGTGCTGGAAAAAAGCTTTATAAATCCGCTTCTTGATAATCTTATAAATATCAGTTGCTTAACGATTGTTTTTTATCTGAATGCCCTGATGATAAAAGGATTTAGGATTAGGTTTATTGATATTCTGGGAACGATGACATTAGCCCGGGCTCCGCTATTTTTAATGCCTTTGGCCAATATTGGAAATAAATTTAACGAAATAGGCATTTCATTAACCGAAAACACCAATCCAAATGTGCTTAATGACATAGTGATGGAAAACATTGTTTTACTTATAATTACCGGAGTAATATCAATTGGAATTTTAGTTTGGTATGTTGCTCTGCTTTGGAAAGCCTATACGGTTTCGTCTAACGTAAAAGGTGCCACTGCTATTATTAGTTTTATTATCGGGCTATTAGCTGCTGAAGTACTTTCAAAAATTATTATTTACCAAACCGAAGGAATATATCAATCTTTAAATCACCTAATCATATGAAAATATTAACCAAGCTTACTTTCTCTTCACTATTTGTTGTGTTTGTTTTTCAGTCCATGTCTCAGAATATTTCGGGCTCATGGACGGGTTATCTTACTATTAAATCTACATCCCTAAAAATTGTATTTCATTTTGCCCAGTCATCAAACCAATATAAAGGTACGCTAGACAGTCCTGAACAAGGTGCGTATGACATTCCCATAAAAGAGGTGCAATTTAAAAACAATGAATTGCTTCTTGATATTTCGGCTATTGGCGGCAAGTACGAAGCTATACTTACTCATTCCGACACCCTGTCGGGTACGTTTATACAAGGCGGCCAAAAACTCCCATTAACCGTTGTTAGGAGCAACAAAGAAACTCAGAAATTCGCAATCAGGCCTCAAGAGCCGAAACCAAAATTCAATTACAAAATTGAAGAAGTAAAATTCACAAACGAAAAAGCAAACATAAAACTGGCCGGCACTATTACGAAACCAAACGGAAGAGGCCCATTCCCCGCAGTTGTTTTGGCTAGCGGTTCAGGCCCACAAGATAGGAATGAAGAAATATTTAATCATAAACCTTTTTTAGTAATTGCCGACTACCTAACCAATAATGGAATTGCTGTATTGAGGTATGATGATCGTGGAGTAGCCGAATCTGAGGGTGATTTTTCTTCAGCAACATCAGCCGATTTTGCCGACGACGCAAAAGCTGCTTTCGAGTTCTTAAAAAAGCAAAAAAACATAGACTCAAAAAAAGTGGGCATTATTGGGCACAGTGAGGGGGGGATGATTGCACCAATGGTTGCCGCAGAAGATAATTCCGTTAGATTTATCATCCTTCTTGCCGGTCCGGGAATACCCATTGAGGAGTTGTTGATTTTGCAAACTAGGAAGGTTGCCGAAGCAGAAGGGACTCCCACAGATGAAATTGAAAAAGCTCTAGCTATAAACGTAGATTTGTTTGACGTAGCTCTTCACCAAAAAGACGAAAAAAAAGCAATTGAACAATTTGAGGAAATTATAACAAAGTATACATCTGACTTGCCCAATGAGGAAAGAGAGCTGGCCTTGTCTGAATCGATGAAAAGCACAAGTGCCCTTCTTACACCTTGGTTTCGCTTTTTTATAGGTTATAATCCGCAAACCATCCTAGAAAAAGTAAAATGTCCTGTTTTAGCCATCAATGGAGACAAAGATGTTCAGGTTACTGCTGAAGAAAATCTTGCCGGTATTAAAAAAGCTTTGGAAAAAGGAGGAAACAAGAACTATAGTATACACAACATGAAAGGCCTAAATCACCTGCTTCAAACAGCAAATACGGGAGCCGTAAGCGAATATGCAAAAATTGAAGAAACAATTTCTCCTGATGTGCTCAAACTGATGAAAGAATGGATTTTGAATCAAAAAAAGTAATCTTTCTAAAAATAGCGAGCTAACCAACTATTCTTGGCTCTAACTTGCCAATGGCTTTTAAATTCTCCTACTGTAGATACAAGATTGTTGAATACAATTGTTTCCGGACTAACAATCCTATTATCAATCAATGACTCAAACTCAGTAAGAGGAAGCACATGTATTTCTTCTCCTTTGTAAAAGGCTACTGCTAATCTGTCAAAAAGATTAACATTATATGTTCTTTCAATTTCCTTGACGAATCCCACGGACGAATCTATAGAACAGCCCGATGCTTTCATCTGGGTTTCGTCTACCGCTAATACGAGAAATCTATCGTAAACAATTTCAAAAGCCGCCGTTAATTTACTACCATGCGAAGCCCAATCCCTCACAAAAAGAAGTCCTTTTTGTGAAATTTCTTCTTTTTCTATAGGAGTAAAAGAACGGCTACTCTGATACACCCAAAGCTTTGCGCTATTTGGCAAATCTCCTACCATTATAAAATATCTGCTGCCTGAGCAATTAGCTCTGCCACATCCATAACTTGAATTTCTGCCTCTTTATTAAAGTTCTTTACACCGTCTGTCATCATAGTATTGCAAAACGGACACCCTGTGGCTATAATCGTTGGCCTAATTTCTAATGCGTCTTCAGTTCGCTCTATGTTTACCTCTTTATTGCCCGGCTCTGCTTCTTTAAACATTTGAGCTCCTCCTGCCCCACAACACAATCCTTTGGACTTGCATCTTTTCATTTCTACCAATTCAGCATCTAGTTTCATTAATGCTTCTCTGGGTGCTTCATATACATCGTTTGCCCTTCCCAAATAGCAAGGGTCGTGAAAGGTTATTCGCTGTCCTTTAAACGTTTCACCTCCGGTAATTTTTAATTTGCCTTCGTTTATGAGGGTTTGTATTAACTGTGTATGATGAATTACTTCATAGTCACCTCCGAGTTCAGGATATTCATTTTTTAATGTGTTGAAGCAATGAGGGCAAGCTGTTACAATCTTTGTAATCTCATATCCATTTAATACCTGTATGTTTTGCATAGCCTGCATTTGAAACAAAAATTCATTTCCGGCTCTTTTTGCAGGATCTCCAGTACACGATTCTTCTGCACCTAAAACGGCGTATTTCACTCCTGTTTTTGCTAGAATTTTAACCATTGCCTTAGTTATCTTTCTGGCTCTGTCATCAAAACTTCCGGAACAGCCTACCCAAAAAAGAATATCCGGCTTTTCTCCGGAAGCCATCATTTCTGCTACTGTTGGAACTTTAATCGTGTTTTCCATAATCTCTTTTTCTTAGTGTTCAAATACTTGAATCGTAACTTCTTTTTCCACCAAATCGGTAAACTTCCCTACATATCTAGTAGCTCTAACCATGTGGTTATCTATCCAATGGTAATTCCCTCCCCTTGGCTTCCCCATAAGCAATCCATGGTATTTAAATCCATGTTTTTCCAGCCATGCTTCAGTCACTTGTCGGTGTTCTTCCATTCTTGATGTGAAAAATGTGATGATATGACCTTCGTAGTACCACTTGTTCAGAGTAATTAAGGCATCGGGATAAAGTTCCGCATTTGCCATTCTCTCAGGCTCTTCATTCGGTATATCGTCACAGATGGTCCCATCAATATCTATCAGATAGTTTTTAATCTCTCCTGGCAATATGGGCGACTGTTTTACACCGTCAATAATCAAGTCTTTAAGCATAGTGATTTAAATTTCTTCTACCCATTTTAATCGGTCTGCCTGTGAAAATTGCCATGGTGCTCCATTGTTCTCTATATTTGTAAACATGGTTGTCAATTCTTGTGGAGCCTTTGATTCTTCCATGACCAAGTACCTTCTTAACTCAACTATAATTGAAAGTGGATCTATATTTACAGGGCATTCCTGCACACAAGCATTACAAGATGTGCAAGCCCACACCTCTTCCTCGGAAATATAGGTACCTAGAAGGGACTTACCATCATTGTAATCATTGTCATTTTTTAATCTGTTTTTACCTACTTCTTCCAAGCGGTCGCGTGTATCCATCATTATTTTACGTGGAGAAAGTTTTTTGCCCGTAATGTTTGCCGGGCAAGCCGAAGTGCATCTTCCACATTCTGTACACGTATATGCATCCAATAGATTTTTCCAAGATAAATCAGTCACGTCTTTTGCTCCAAACCGTTGAGGAGCAGAATCACCTGTTAAAACTGCTGATGCCGAATAAGGGTCTGCTGAAGGATCAAACATTAACTTCACCTCGTTAGTAACCGACTCCATATTGGTAAATTTACCTTTATTCTCTAGGTTTGAAAAGTAGGTGTTTGGAAACGCTAACATGATATGAAAATGCTTGGAATAAGGCAAATAATTAAGAAATATGAATATTCCAACTATATGAAACCACCAACAAAAACGCTCTATAAAAATTAATGATTCAGTTGAGAAACTATTGAATATAGGTATTAACAAGCTACTAACAGGAAAGCTTCCTGCAATTTCGTAATACTCTACTCCTCTACTCTGCAATATCGCATCGGCTGCATTCATTTTCAAAAATGCAGACATCAACATAATTTCTACCAAAAGAATAATGTTAGCATCTGTTTTGGGCCATCTAGTCATTTCTGAAAGGTGAAATCTTCTTATTTTCATAATGTTTCTTCTAACCAAAAAAGCTACACAAGCCACAATAACCAAAAGGGCAAGGACTTCAAAAGAAGCAATTAACAAATTATAAAAGCCTCCCATAAACGAAAATGCCCTGTGGCCTCCCGTGGCTCCGTCAATAACAATTTCAAGCATTTCCAGATTTATGATAACAAAGCCTATATAAACTATTAGGTGAAGAATTGCTGCAATCGGGCGACTTCCCATTTTACTTTGTCCAAAGGCGACTCTTAACATAGTTTTAATTCTCTCGGCACGATTATCACACCTGTTTAGGTGCCTACCTAACATAATATTTTTGTATATCGACCGTGCTTTTAATGAAAAAAGGGTAAAACTACCCAACAATAAAACGATAAAAACAATGTTGCTTATCATGTTCTAATCGGGGTTAGTAATTGTTGAACTTTTGTATTCTCTTAGCATCTTTTTGAGTGCCTTCTCATCTTTTGAATCTAATTTGAGTCCTTTCTCTTTCCCTGCGAACACCGCAAACTGCAGATATCTGTTAGGGTGACTCTTAATATTATTTATTAAACTTGATGTCTCATCAATCATCTTATTTACGTTATTAACCATGGTACTATCCTTAAGTATTTGTGTTAAAGAACCACTACCGTTATTAATTTCAAAAAGCAAATCATTTACTTCGTTAATTGCACTTCTGGCAGAGCGTATTGTGCCCGCTAAATCTGCTGCAACTATTGAGTCAGAAATATTTTTAGCATTCTTGAGTGTCGCTGTAATTTCTGCATTGCTTGCCTGAATATTACTGGTAATAGATTGCACTTTAACAAAAATATCCGAAATATTACTCTTTTGGGCTGCTACAAGGGTATCTAGTCTTCTTGCTGTTTTTTCGAACGTAACAATGGCCGACTTAATTCCGTCGAAACTTTCGTCCAGATTAGAAAGGTTATTTGTAAAGATAGCTTCTACCGTTCCCACAAGAGAGTCAATTTTACTTATCAAGGATTTTGTTTTTTCCTCCAGAGGCTTTAGTCTTTCGTTCACTTGTTCTTTAAGGTCCGGGTCTCTGTCTGACTTCAGCCTTGAACCGCTCAATGCTAATGTGGGTGATTTTCCAAGTCCGATTTCAATCGCTTTTGTACCTAACAAATCATAGCTTGACAGTATGGCTCTACTGTCTTCTGGAATATCAAGACCGGAATTATCTATAATAAATTCTACGGTAACAATTTCTGCTTTTATTTCATCCAAAGCTACTTTGGTTACCACACCCACTTTCATTCCTCTGTATATAACAGGATTGGAAGCCACTAAACCATCTGCATTATCAAACTCTGCAAAATATTTACGGCTATCCTTAAAAATATTCATCCCCTTTAGGTAAAAACTACCCACAATGAGTCCGGCAATACCAACTACGACAACAATACCAACTAAAATTTCTCTTTTAAACTTCAAAGCCTTTCTATTTTTTTGTTAAATCTAATGCTTTTTTCAAATCTATTCGCTTTCCTTCTTGAAATGCAACAACAAATGCGGAATCAAATCCTCTGTCAATCATTTCCTTTTGAAGAGATTTTGCATCGGCAAATTTAGCAAATCTTCCAACGGTATACTTATATAGCCCGCCATCCAAATAATACTGAACACCCCTAACACCTTTAAAGTTTTGAGGCTGAACACTTAACAACTCTGAAGAAGAGGCTATTTGAACTGAAAAAGAAACCCCATTCACATATTCTTCAGTTATGTCATTTTCATCCTTCTCAAGCTTTTTATCTTCAACAGGTTTGTATGACACATCATTTTTTCCTTCAATCGCTCCCGAAACTCCATCTACTGAACGCTTATACTGAGTAAACGCTTCGAAAATTTGCTGAGCCAATTCCTTTTTTCCTTTTTCTGAACCTAAATACTTTTCTTCCTCTGCGTTTGACAGAAAGCCCAGCTCCAGTAAGACTGCAGGCATTGTCGCTCTGTACAAAACCATAAATCCAGCCTGGCGCACACCCCTGTCGTTTAGTTTTAATTCTTTTACTGCTCCTACTTGGAAAAGATTTGCAAATTTCAAACTTTGATCCAAATAGACGTTTTGCCTCAAAGCCAACCCTATATATGCATCCGGATCCTTTGGGTCAAAATCTTGATACTTGGCTTGATGGTCGTCTTCCATTAAAATTGAGGCATTTTCTTTTTTCGCAACCTCAAGCGCAGCCTCACTCTTGTGCAAACCCAGCACCCAAGATTCTACCCCTCTTGCATTTTTATTATCCGCAGAATTGCAATGAATAGAAATAAATAAATCTGCATTGGCTTTGTTAGCAATCTGAGCACGATCGGCCAAACCAATGAAAACATCTGTATTTCTGGTATAAATTACCTGCACATCAGGGAATTTATCCTTAATCATATTTCCCAATTTGAGCGATACATCTAATGCCACATCTTTTTCCTGAACTTTTGTCGGGCCTATTGCTCCGGGATCTTTGCCCCCATGACCTGCGTCTATAACTACTTTTTTCAGCGTTGTTTGCGCATTAGAAAAAGTCACTACTGTAATCAGAATAAGAAAAAGAGAAAAAATACGTTTCTTCGCAGTTGTATTTACCATACAAGGCATAACGTATCCAATTTCTTTTGGTTTCGGAGGCATGAGTTTGGTTAACTTATTTTTAACAGCTGCAAAAATATTCATAGTAAAAGATTGTTAAGGTTCTATTATAAGGCATTTATAACCGTCCTGTTGTTGATAATCGCATCGCTAGCTAAATCTTACAGCCAAGATGTCGATACAGTCAAGACAGGAGGCATTGACAAGCTCGAAGAACGGGTAGACTACCATGCGGAAGATTCTATTGTTTTTAACCTTGGTGAGCAAAAAGCATACCTATACAATAAAGCCAAGGTGAAGTACGGAACCATAAACCTTGAATCTTACTATATTGTTATAGATTTTGCGAACAATACTGTTCATGCAAAATACGGATTAGACAGCCTTGGCAATAAAATAGGGAAACCCATATTTGAAGACGGTGATACAAAAACCGAAGAAGATGAAATTATTTATAATTTCAAAACCAAACGAGGAATTATTAAAAACGTGAGACTTCAAGAGGGAGAAAGCTATATTTTAGTAAGCTCAGGAAAGAAACAAGCTAACGATGACTTACATATTCGTCAGGCAAAATACACCACCTGTAACTTGGAACATCCACACTACTATTTCATGTTGAGCAAGGCTGTTGTTATTCCCGACGATAAGATTGTTTCTGGCCCGGTTAACCTTTGGATTGCTGACATCCCTACACCTTTGGGGCTCCCTTTTGGATTTTTCCCCAACAAAAAAGGCGGAACAAATGGTGTTGTTATTCCAAATTACGGAGAATCTCAAGTACTTGGATTTTTTCTACAAAATGGAGGTTATTATCACAAATTTGGAGATAAATTTGATACTCAAATCTTGGGGGACATATATTCGAAAGGTAGTTGGGCCGTTAAAAATATTTCCAACTACAAGGTTAGGTATAAATATACCGGCAATACAGATATATCTTACACCCGATTTCGACAAAGCTATCCGGAGTTCCCTGATTTTTCGAGACAAACAGAATTCTTTGTGAGATGGAATCATCAACAAGATGCTTCTGCTCGACCGGGAAGCAGGTTCAGCGCAAATGTAAACGCTGGTACAGCCAACAATTTTAGAAACAATTTCAATACTAACACTCAGGACTACCTTAGCAATACATTTCAATCTAGTATAAACTGGAACAAAAACTGGCAAGGGAAACCGTACAATCTGAACGCTTCCCTCAGGCACAACCAAAACTCCCTAAACCGGCAAGTTAATCTAACTCTGCCCGAACTTGCTTTTAATGTAAATAGACAAGATGTAAACACTATGTACTATAGCATTTTTAAACAAGACCTGCCCAGAAATAAATTCTTCAATCAAATTGGCAAAATAGGCGTGAACTTTAACACTCTTGCCAAGAACGACATAAGCGCCACGGATTCATTAATAGGGTTAAACAATATTAATTCGTTAATAAACTCTAATATGAGAAATGGTATGCGCCATAACATGGTGGCCAATACCCAGTTTAAATTACTCAAGCAAACGGTTATTCTAAATCCTGCCTTCACCATGACAGATCGATGGTACCTTCAAACCATTGAAAGAAACTGGAATAACGATCTTCAAACAGTAACTACGGATACTCTAAGAAAATTTTCAAGAGCAGGTGACTGGAATTTCTCTATGGGATTGACAACAAAACTTTATGGCTACTATGGTTTTGCCGGTTCATTAAGGGGCAAAAGAGAAAGTGTAATAAGGCATGTATTGACCCCAAACTTATCTTTCGTTTACAACCCATCCTTTAGTACAAATCGAACTGGATACTATGGTCCAAACGGAACATTGGGAACTTACTCCCCTTATCAAAATGGGCTTTTTGGAGCACCTCCGTCCAACGAGTCAGGAAACATAAACCTAAATTTGCTCAACTCTCTAGAGATGAAACTCCGAGACATGAAAGACACCCTCGAAAAAAGCTATAAAAAAATTATGCTGGTAGAAAACTTCACCATCAATAGCGGGTACGATATATTTAGAGATTCACTTAATTTTTCTAACATTTCGATGGCTGGAAGAACGAACTTATTCAAAAAACTGGGTTTAAACTATGCCGCTAGTTTCGATCCTTATCATTATCAAAACGGTATAAAGATAAATCAATCGGAGTACAAACAATCAGGTCGATTTGGAAGATTTATGAATGCTAACCTTGCCACATCGTTACAGCTTGCCAGTAAAAGTAAAAAACCTAATAAATTTAATCCGGTTGGTAGTAATTTACCTATTGATGAGAATGATGAAACGCTTGAAAAACCCGAAACAGACAAAGAATTGGTAAGAGCAATATCTTCAAACCCATACGCTTATGTTGATTTTGATATTCCATGGACCCTTAATCTGGCTTACAACCTGAATTTAAACCGCTCGTTTATAAACGGCAGGGACACTCTACTGCTGGCTAATGTTATTTCTGCCGTGGGAGACTTTAGCCTTACGGAAAACTGGAAAATAGGCTTTACTACAGGTTATGATATTCGTGCAAAAGATTTTACCTACACCAGTATAGACATCTATAGAGATTTGCACTGTTGGGAAATGCAATTCAATTGGATTCCGTTTGGTCCCAGACAAAGCTACAATATTCAAATCAATGTAAAGGCCTCTGTGTTACAAGATTTAAGATTGCAAAGAAGGAGGTCTTGGTTTGATAACACCTTCTAATAAATTGCCTCAGATTTTTTACATTAGTTGTTTTAATCAGCGTAACCTGTCAAACAGATAAGCTAAATACCCTACAGATGGCACCAAAAAGCACCCCCCATGAACCTGCCGAAAGCATTCCCAAAGTAACCGGGATTGGCGGTATTTTTTTCTTTTCTGACAATCCGGAAAAAACAAAATCTTGGTATCAAAAAAATCTTGGACTCGAAGTAAATGAATGGGGATCAAGTTTTGAATTCAGAAATGCAAATCGACCAGAAGAAATAAACTACTTACAATGGAGTCCGTTTAAAACTGGTAGCGATTATTTTTCTCCATCCAATAAAGAATTTATGATTAATTATCGGGTGCAAAACATCGAAGATCTTGTAAAAAAGCTTAAGGAGAATGGTGTTTCCGTTTTAAACGAAATTGAACAATTTGAATACGGCAAGTTTGTTCACATACTCGATCCTGATGGAACTAAAATTGAGCTCTGGGAGCCTGTAGATAGCGTATTTACCAATATTGGGGGCAAAACAACAAAATAGTAAACCAAAAACACCTAATTGGAGAAGGCAGGTGTTTTATATTTT
Organism: Flavobacteriales bacterium; assembly: GCA_046295395.1. GTDB lineage: Bacteria > Bacteroidota > Bacteroidia > Flavobacteriales_D > JBKBNH01 > JBKBNH01. The sequence goes on from JBKBNH010000001.1 coordinate 170,649, forward strand.
GTTTGTATTCCGCAAAAATTTATCTTTTAACAAGCTTCAATGCCCCTATGAGAGTGTTGTTTTCCAATACTCTGAGCATGTACATTCCATTTGCTTGATTAGTTATATCTAAGTGATGTAAAGCTCCGTTTATAATTAGTTCGTTGGCAGAATAAACTAGCTTACCATGTAAGTCAACTATTTCAATAACAACAAATTTGCTGACAGAAGAAGTCCATAGCAACTGGTATTGACCGTTGCCCGGATTAGGAAATACCTTTACCTGAATTGCAACACCCCACTCATGTATGCCTACGTCCAAAATCGAAATCGTATCAGAAGAACGCGAACAATTATTCACGTCTGTATAGATAACCCAATAATCCCCGTTTTGAGTAAAAACATGCGTTTGCCCGGTAGCTCCTGAAATTGCTGCTCCATTCAAGTACCATTGATTTCCTGTCATATTGTTGGTAATAAGGTTAGGATCTAATCTAATTATGTTAGGAACAGGGGGCAAAGGATTAACCACCACTGTAACTGTATCTGAGTTCACACATCCATTCGCATCAGTACCAAACACAACGTAGGTTGTGGTTCCCAAGGGCTCTGCAATAGGATTTGCAACAGTTAAACTACTAAGAGATATATCATACTGCCACTGATAAGAAACGCCTCCAGTTGCTAATAGTTGTATGTCATCTCCTATACAAATAGCAGCATTAGAACCGGCTGAAATTGTAGGAAGTGGATTCACAACAACCGTTTCCTCCGTATTGTTATTACATCCCATAGCATCAACTACCGTTAGTGAATACGTCCCGGGTTGATTTACAAAAATTGAAGAAGAAGTTGCGCCCGTGCTCCACGTGTAATCAGGATAGAGGTCTACAGAGAACAACTCTACTGAATCGCCAACACAAATTGACAAAGAACCATTAACACCGATAACAGGGCCTGGCAAAGGATTTACTACTACTGTTATTGTGTCGGCATCAATACATCCCGATAAACTTTCTGATGTTACTATATACGTAGTTGTTACCGATGGATTTGCCACAGGATTGGGAATATTTGTTTGGCTTAATCCCACCGCCGGCGACCAATTAAAATTAGTGCCCCCTGTCGCATTTAACTGCACACTTGAGCCAATGCAAATATTTTCATCCATTCCTGCATCTGTTGTATGCTGACAATATTTAATGGTAGAATAGTCTTTACCTGTTCCCGCTCCGTTACTTTCACCACTAACGTAAACATTACCAACAGCATCTACACGTATTACCTTTGCTTGGTCGTTGTTGTTAGCTGTTCCGTTAAATCTAGTAAGCCAAGATGGCTGCCCGGTAGTAAGGTTCAACTTCACTGTAATAAAATCATTATTTGATGAAGGTGAATAACTATAACCGGTAGCATATACCTCACCAGAAACATCAAAAGCCAAATCCCTCGCCTCATCATAATTTGCACCTTGCCCGTTATAATTATAAGTCCACTGATGAACCAAGGCTGAATTGAACTTAATTACGGTAAAATCTTCTGCAGTGCCAATGTTTTTTAATCTTCCGGCAACATAAACATTACCAAAAGGATCTAATACTACTTTATTTGCTTTATCAGCTGCGTTTGCAGTACCATTCATAACCGCCGTGCTAACAACAGTGCCTGCTGCGTTATACTTTAAAACTACAATATCATCGTCAGTAGCCGATCCATTGAAAGATCTTCCACAAACAAAAGCCTCTCCTGTAGAATTCACCGCAATACTGGTTGGGGAATCAAGGCTGTTTATCGTACTTAACTGATGTTGTGTATTATAAATCTGAGTGCCATTAAGTCCGTTGTATTTAACTGTTCTTATGTTTAAATCCTGCCCAGATTGGAAAGCATGCCCCGTAATGTATACATCGTTGCTATTGTCCGTTGCAACGGCTATCGCCATGTCTAAATTTGAGCCGGCACTAGAGTAATCCTGAAACCATAATTGAGCTCCTGCTGATGAATATTTAATAGTTCTATAGTTCGTATTGTTTGCAGCAGCCTGTACCCCTCCTGTCACAATCACATCACCATTGCCATCAACTGTAATATCTCTCGCCTCGTCATAAAAACTTCCCCCGTTATAAATAGCCCATTGTTGTACCCCATTCACATCGTATTTAATAGTTATTATGTCGTAGTTCGTTCCGCCTCTAAAAGAATATCCGGTAACAAAAGTATTACCAACGTTATCTATCGCCAAGGCTGAAGCTTGATCCATTCCGTTTCCGTCTCCGTTAAATACAGATGTCCACAAAACATTTCCGCTATTATCATACCTTCGGGTTACTATATCAAATCCAGATCCGGTACCTGTTGCATTGAAAGATGATCCGGTAACATAAACAAATCCTGCAGCATCCACTTCCATGTCCGTAAGTATATCATTGTTAGCACCAGCGGTGGTAAAACGTGTTTCCCACTGTACATTTATCTGTGCCGAAAGACTTGCTACACTAAGAAAAAGTGAAACAAAAGCGTAAATTTTATTCATAATACCTTTAAAGAATTAATCGACTAATTTATACTATTCAGATTAATTGAGGAAATATTCCTTTAAATATTCGAAATATTTCGATTAAATTATGAAATTTTCCATTTTGGTGTATATTTACCGTTTGTTTTAAAGTAAGAACTATGCTTAAAAAGTTACTATTTACGTTTATAACCTTATTCGTATTTTATCAAAGCTCAATGGCTACTCATATCGTAGGTGGATCGTTAACTTACGAACACTTAGGAGGCGCTTCATATAGATTAATGCTAAGATTATACAGAGACTGCTCCCCAAACACCGTTCCTACACCAATAAATTTAGGTACATCTGCAACCGTTGCCATATATTATGGAAATGGTGCCTTTTACCAAAATGTTAGTCTTCCTAGAGTTTTTTATGATGTAGTGACTCCAAATCTAGACACCTGTGTAGCCGACCCGGGTATTTGTGTACAAGAAGGTCTTTTTACTGCTATTGTAAATAATCTTCCTCCTGCATCAGGCGGATATCATTTGTATTACGAGACTTGCTGTAGAAATGGGTCTGTCCAAAACATAGTCAATCCGACAGGAAATCCGGCAGGCGGGCAAGCATTTTATTGCAGGATTACAGATAATACCCAACTTTTAACCAATAGTTCTCCCCAATGGATTAATCCACCGCCTGTGTTTGTGTGTCAAGGAGAAAATATAAATTTTAACCACGGAGCTACGGATGTAGATGGCGACTCCCTCGCTTACTCCTTCTACACCCCTTTTAGAAATGGTGGCATTACGTTTACCGCAGGAAATCCAAACATAAACACGGTGACTTGGATAGCTAATTTCAACGCAAATAATCCACTTGATGTTACTGGCGGGTCTTCTTTATCTATTACACCCGGTGGAATTATACAAGGCATTCCTCCCGCACTTGGTCAATACGTAGCTGGTATCAGGGTTGATGAATATAGGGATGGGGTGATAATTGGTTCTGTATTTAGAGATTTTCAGTTTAATGTGGTAGTGTGTCCTCCTCCTGCTTTGGCCGATATAGGACCCATAGATGCTTGCTCAGGAACTACTATCAATTTCCAAAATACAAGTACTCCAAATGCCAATGGGTTTTTATGGGATTTTGGTAATGCTGGCGCCACTTCTACACAGACAGACCCAACATATACGTATCCGGGTTTTGGAACGTACACTGTAACACTAATTGCGCAACAAGGAACGGCTTGTGCTGATACTGCTACAAAAACTTTTACCATAAATGAATTAACAGCCGACTGGAATTCTGCCGACACGGCTTGTATTGGAAGCCCAATAAATTTCAGCGATGCATCAGTTGCCGGGACGGGAAGTACAATTACAAACTGGAACTGGAATTTTGGAAACGGCAATACATCAATATCTCCTACTCCTTCTCAAACTTATAACGTGGGGGGGGGCTATAACGTATCACTTGTGGTTACAACAAGTGCGGGATGCGTTGATACTGTGGTAAAGCCCATATTCATTCAGAGTTTACCTACGGCGAATACAGGCCCTGATGCATCCGCGTGTAATACCAACCCTCTTATAAACCTAAGTGGTTTGGTTAGCAATGCAACAGGTGGTATATGGACCGGAGGCAATGGCTCTTACAACCCAAACAATAGCTCCCTTGCAACATCCTATACTCCAACACAATTAGAAATAGGCAATGGAGTGATGCAATTGTATTTAACAACTACTGGAAACGGATATTGCCCGTCGACAACAGACACCATTACAATTACTTTTGTTGCAGGACCAAGCGTAAATGCTGGTCCTGATATTCAAGTTTGTAAGGATACCGCCTTTGTTCCGCTGAATGGTGCTGTTACCATCGCCGGTGGCGGACTTTGGACAACATCTGGAACAGGCTCCTTCAGCCCTTCAGACGATCAGCTTATCACTAACTATATTCCTAGTCAGGCTGACACAGCATCAGGCTCATTAACAATATATCTTACATCGACATTTAATGGTAACTGTATAGCTGTTACAGATTCACTTTTGTTGTCGTTTTATGACCCTCCGACAGCCACTATTTTAAACAACAATATTGCCTGCGCAGGAAACCCTATACCACTTATTGCTAGCGTAACCACTGGGAGCGGTTACTGGAGCACAAACGGAACCGGAACGTTTATTCCTGACTCAACGCTTACTTCTACTTATATGCCAAGCGCTCAGGATTTAGCCAATGGTTCGATAACTGTGGTATTTATATCTACTGATAACGGCGGGTGTAGGGCTGCTTCTGACACACTTGACATAACGCTTATTCCTTCGCCTATAGCTAGTTTTAGTTTTACCGAAGTATGCTTGAATCAAGCAACATCTTTAACTGACAATTCAACTTCTCCCGGAAATTTAGTTGCATGGGAGTGGAATTTTGGTGATGGTAGTCCAAACTCATTCATACAAAACCCAAGCTATACCTTTTCTAACCCCGGTTCACAAAACATTACTTTATATGTCACCTCTAACAATGGATGCATAGACAGTTTAACTCAAACAATATTAGTACATTACTTACCCGAAGTAGGATTTTTCTCTAATAACCCTTGTTGGAATGGCGGAAGTGAATTCACAGATTTGTCTACCGTAATTGGCGCCGCTATCACAGAATGGGATTGGTCCTTTGGCGATGCTGCTAACGGAAGCAGCTCCAGCCAAAACCCAACCTACCAATATAACACTGCTGGAGTGTACAATGTTACTTTAACTGCTACCTCAAGTTTTGGCTGTACCAATTCTTTAACCCAAAGCACTACCATTTTACCTGGTCCTATCGCTAACTTTAACATGAGTAATACTTCTGTAAATCCATTTACAAATATCGATTTTACCGATTTATCTCAGCCAAACATAATTGATTGGTCATGGGATTTTGGCGATGGTCAGGGGACAAGCTCAGACCAAAACCCTAGCTACACATATACCCAAGGAGGCGTTAATACTATTACACTTGTGGTGACAGACACCAACGGCTGTATTGACACTATTCAGAAGGACATAGTGATTTTCCTGCCACCCTCTGTACCCAGTGGATTCTCGCCAAACGGTGATGGTCAAAACGACATGCTTTATGTATATGGCGGCCCTTTTATTGAATTTGAATTTAAAATTTATAACAACTGGGGGCAACTTATTTTCACATCTACAGAACAAGCAACCGGATGGGACGGAACATTTAAAAATGAACCTCAACCACTAGGGGTATTTGTATATACTGTGAAAGCAATAACTGCTGACAATGTAGAACACATCGTCACAGGAGATGTAACACTTATAAGATAAAAGAACTTTATTAGCACATGCGAAAATTATATTTCACTCTTTTTGCGGTTGTAACTTTTAGCTCCGGGCTGTGTCAGGACTTTCACCTGACACAGTATGATGCTGCCGCTTTAAACCTCAATCCTGCCTTAACTGGAAGGTTTGATGGACAGCACCGTGTTCACCTTCACTATCGTAATCAATGGTCAGCAATAGCCACACGACCTTTCACCACAGGGCTGGCAAGCTATGACAGAGCCTTTGAAAAATGGTCGTTTGGTGGGCAATTTGCAAATTTTCAGGCTGGCGCGGGCAGATACATGGTAAACTCTCTGCTAATTTCGGCATCGTATAATGTAGCCTTAGACAAAAGCAGTGCTCATCAACTTTCGATGGGAATACAAGCCGGAGGAGCACAAAAGAGTTTAAATTTCAATAACCTCACTTTCGGAAACCAGTACAGTGAACTAAATGGTGGCGGATTTGATCCAAGTATAGCCAACGGTGAGGTTGGTGGAAGAGAGAGCTTCTTTATCCCAGATGTTAACTTCGGTATGCTTTATTACTTCGCAGAAGAACAGCATCTTTTAAATCCGTTCGTTGGAGTTAGTTTTTTCCACCTGAACAGACCTAAAGAAAGTTTCTATGATCAAGACAACAGGTTACCTGTGAGATTTGTGATTCACGGAGGAACAAAAGTTAACCTTACAGACAGGATACAACTACTACCTAAAGTAATGTTTATGGGTGAAAAAAAGGCAGAAGAAATTACGACTACTCTCCTGCTTCATTACTATCTACCAAACAGTGATGCTTTTCTGCTTTTTGGACCAACTTACCGTAATAAAGATGCTGCCCTTTTTGAGGCTGGTTTAAAGTACGGTAATTTCATATACAGAGTTAGTTACGATATCAACACCTCCACCCTTAGGCCTGCAACCAACGGAAGGGGAGGGTTTGAACTCTCCGTAACTTTCATAAACAAAAAGACAAACCCTAACCCTGTTAAAACCTGCCCTATACTGTGATGAGAAGATTAGTTATACTATTTGCCGCCTTGGCATACACTCTATCTTTCGCTCAGAGCAAAAAAGAGTTGGTAGAGTTGGGCGATGCCGCATTTAAAAAAGAGAATTACGGTTCAGCTATTTTCTTTTACAAAAAGGTTCTAAATCCAAAAGCAACAAAAGATGACTTGGTAAATCCTTATCAGTTTAAAGCCTCCTCTCGAAAGAAGAAAGCCTCAAACGATTCCCTTAAGGTTGAACTGAAGGACGAACGCGAAGTTTATGTGCTTCATAGAATTGCTGAATCATTTAGACTTTTAAAAGACTATGACCATGCCGAGGCTTATTACAAACTGGCCATCCCACACACTCACCCCGGGTTTAAAAATGCCAAATACTGGTATGCCGAAGTCCTGTTAAACAATCAAAAAGCAGAAGATGCCTGCCGAACGTTTGACGAATTTGCCAATGAAAGCGAAAACAGTGAAGATGCTTTTGCTATTCTGGCGAGAAAAAAAGCTTTGGCTTGCAGCTTGATTCGCGATCCGTTGAGTCAAAAGAACGATGTGAATGTACAGGAAATGGACTCTGTATTCAATTCTGGTATATCAAACTTTGCTCTTTCTTATTTTGGTCGCGAAGATTTAATGATTACTGCAGCAAGAGCTGACAATAAAGTAAACGACCCTAAAAAAGAAGACGGCACCTACACAACCGACCTTTATATTGCTAAAAAAATAGACTCCACCCAATACGAGCTTAACAACTTTGGTATTCCTATCAACTCTTCCTTTAATGAAGGGAGTAGTTGGTTAACTTTTGACAGAAAAACGATTTATTTCACTCGTTGGAATCCATACGACAGAAGTGAATGTAATATTTATGTGAGTAGAAACTTCAACGGAATGTGGCTTGAGCCAATGAAGCTAAACATAAACCGAGAGGGATTTAAAACCATGAACCCTATGGTTACTCAAGATGATAAACGCCTTTATTTCTCTTCTAACAGACCAGGTGGAATGGGTGGAATGGACATCTGGTATTGCGAAATTGATGAAGATGGTTTTCTGAGTGATCCATACAATGCAGGAGAAATTATTAATACTCCTGGCGATGAAGTTACACCTTTCTATCACCAAAAAAGTAACGTGCTTTTCTTCAGTTCTAACGGTCATATAGGATTTGGTGGTTTGGATATTTTTACCTCGCGTTTTGATACCTACGACAATGCTTTCGAGTCGCCTATGAACATGGGGTCACCATATAACTCCAGTAAGGATGACCAACACTTTATTATTGATGATGCACTGGATAAAGGCTATTTCACCTCTGACAGGAAAGACTGCGGCGGATGCGATACATTAGAGATTGCCGGAAGATGTAATACGCTTTACGAACTGGTGAAAGGTGAAATATTCTTCAGGTTGAGCGGGTATGTATATCACGCCGAAACCGATGATGCCATTCCAAATGCTCTTATATCTTTCAAAGATGTAAAAGGCGTTGTAGAAACTTTCTTTATTACAACTGATGATCAAGGTTACTACGAAATAGGCTTAGGTATAAATCAAATGTTGTTTTTGAAAGCCCAAAAAACCAAATTCTTTGGAGACGCAGCCTCTGTTACAACCGTAGGGCTTACCGAATCAACTGAACTTACTCAGGATTTTTACCTTCGTCCGATACCGCAAGGTGAAATTGAAATTGAAGGTATAGAATACGACTTTGATAAAGCCACACTACGTCCAAAATCTAAGGAAATATTGGACAAGCTATACGACTTTCTTGTGCTTAACAACAACATAACCATTCAGATTAACTCTCATACTGATGAACGCGGAAATGATCGATATAACCAGAGATTATCAGAAGCAAGAGCAAAGTCGTGCGTGGACTATCTTATTTCGAAAGGTATACCCAAAGACCGTATGATTGCGGTTGGTTATGGCGAGTCTCAACCTTTATACAAGGATGCTCAAACCGAAGAAGAACACCAGCGAAACAGAAGAACATCGTTTACGGTAGTTACAGAAAATTTCCAAAAATAAAATAGAGGGCGGTAAACCGCCCTTCTTTTAATATTTCAATCCAATAAAGCCATTGAATCGTAAATTTGTTACTATGAAAAACTTTCTATTCTTAATAATGACTATAAACCTGCTTCATGTTGATGCTGCCATAGGTAAGCACGAGATTATTTCTCAGGAATTTTTGATAGCTCTCCGTATGAATGACTTGGAAAAAGCACACATGCTGAATGAAAAGATAAAAGTATTTAATCAGGATAGTCTTGCCGCAGAATTGAATACCGATGAACGAAAGAAGGCTTTTTGGGTGAACTGCTACAATGCCTATATCATTTACACATTAAAAAACGATTCTACCTTATTTGAAAACCGAGGAGCATTCTTTACCAATAAAAGAGTAACTATAGCCAACAAACTACTAAGCTTTGACGATATAGAGCATGGAATTTTACGGCGTTCAAAAAACAAACTCAGTCTTGGTTATTTAGGTAAAATCAGAGTTCCCAAATTCGAAAAGAAATTCAGAGTAAAAAAAGTAGATTATCGCATTCACTTTGCCCTAAATTGCGGAGCAAACAGTTGCCCTCCTGTTGCCTATTACAGTAGTGCCAATCTTGACAAAGAACTTGATTCCGCAGCATACGCTTTTCTAGAAAGTTCAAGTAAGGTTGACCACGCCAAAAAAGAAGCTACAATAACCCCTCTTATGAGTTGGTTTAGAGCTGATTTTGGTGGAAAAAAAGGCGGAAAGAAAGTGCTGATTAAATACAGTATTATCACTAATAAAAAATACTCTGTAAAATTTGGTCCGTACGACTGGACACTCAACATAAATAACTATAAATAATTTCTCCACATAATCCATTCATGATTGCTTCTGAACTATCCATAAGTATAATTATACCCACACTAAACGAAGAAAAAAACATAGGTAAACTGGTAAAGTTTATCAATAAACATGGAGGCGAAAAGGTAAAAGAAATTATTGTGAGTGACGCAGAAAGTACTGATAACACCATAAAAGAAGCGGAAGAAGCAGGTGCCTTTGTTATTCATAATTTAAAAAAATCAAGGGCAACGCAAATGAACGCTGGAGCCTTTGTTGCCCAAGGTGAAATCTTTTATTTTGTTCATGCAGACGTATTTCCTCCCGAAAGTTTTGCAAACGACATACTTGAAGCCGTGGCTCAAGGTTTTAAAATGGGAGCATACCGAAGTCGTTTTGAAGAGGATAATTCCAAAATGAAATTTAACGCATGGATGACTAGATTTAAATTACTCTACTGTAGAGGGGGCGATCAAACTCTTTTCGTAACCCGTAAACATTTTCAAGAACTTAACGGTTTCGATGAATCATTCGTGATTATGGAAGATTACGATATTATCCAACGATCTTGGTTCAACAACAAATTCAAGGTGTTTGACAAAGCCGCGTTCATATCTACCCGCAAATACAACACCAATAGCTTCCTACGGGTAAACTTTGCCAATTTCTGGGTGTTTGTGCTCTACTTTGCCGGTGCAAAGCCCGAACGAATGGCTGCTACATATAAAAAACTATTAACCTACTAGTGCTTCATACATTTCAGTATGTATTTAAGCAATGGATATAGTAAAAACCCCGATTAGCAACTAAAAACACGGTGATAAATTTGATAGATGTATTTGTTAATTACTTACTCTCACCCAAATGCAGCGATGCGCAACTTACCAAAGTTAAACTAGGGCTTTTAATAAGTAAAACAACTAATATATTTATACCATTATTGCGCTAAATCCCAAAAGCACCCAATTATAATCTTATAGGTAGTTGGCAGAATTACGAGTAAGATTTCTTAATGTATTTCACATTCTGTTAGCTTTGTGCCATGAATGGTTTTTTTCCCGGTCAGGAGGTTGAATTGGACATTGTAGATTTTGCCTTTGGCGGACAAGGTATTGCCAAAGTTTCTACCGAAAAAGGCGAGTTGGTTATTTTTGTAAATCAAGCCATAAAAGGTCAACGAATACTGGCCAGAATTAATGCGCAAAAGCGCCGGCACATCGAAGCCAGCATCATTACCGTTATTAAGCCTTCCGATATTGAGGTTCAACACAATTTTCAGCGATTTTCAGGTGCTCCGTATATTAGTATTCCGCTGGAAAAACAGCGTCAGTTCAAAATACATGAAGTAAACGAACTCTACAAGAGGATTGGGAAAATAGAAAATCCGGAAAGTTATTTTGACGAACTCATCACCTCTCCTCTAGATTACTTCTACCGCAACAAAATGGAATACTCGTTTTCTGCTATTCGCCATGAAACATCTGAAAACAAAGAATACGATGATTTCGCTCTTGGTTTTAAACACACAGGAACCTGGTGGAAAGTAGAGAATCTGAACCACCCCAACGGATTATTCGATGAAGAATTCGAAACACTATTGCCCGAAATAAGGCTACAGTTTGAAAAAACCGGTTTCCCCGCCTGGCATCCTCCTAAAAAAGAGGGATTTTACAGGTTTTTAATCGTGCGGAAATCGTTTTCAGAAAACCAACTTTTGGTTAATCTGGTAGTTTCGTCCACATTCGACAAACAGTTTGACAAACAAGATTTTGCCAATTTCGTAAAAAGCAAACTAGGCAGTAGACTAGCAGGTGTCGTTTACACCCTTAATGACGATGTTGCCGACAGGGCAAAACTAGACCAAGGCCCCAGTGAATTGCTTTTCGGCAAAGATTTCGTTACAGAATCTATCTTGGGATTGCAGTTCAAAATAAGTATGCAGAGTTTTTTTCAGCCCAACCCTCTCTGTGCTGAAAAATTATATAGCAAGGTATCGGACTACGTACAAGAAAACAACCCCCTTAAACCGGACGATGTAGTATTGGATCTATTCTGCGGAACGGGAACAATTGCTCAATTGGTAGCATCTCGCTTACCCGGCTGCAAAGTTATTGGAGTGGATATCGTGAACGAAGCCATAAGGGATGCCAAGAGCAATGCACAGCTAAATCATGTTCAAAATGTGAAATTCCATACAGCCGATGTTGGCAAGTTCCTTCTTGAATTCCCTCAATATCAAGGGAAAATAAACACCGTAATTATGGATCCGCCCCGGACAGGAATTGCCCCAAAAACACTGCGGAAAGTAATTCGACTTGAGGCTAAGCAGATTGTTTATGTTTCTTGCAATCCGGCAACCCAAAGCAGAGATTTATGCGAACTTATGGCCAATGGCTACCGCTTGGTTAAGTATTCGCTGGCCGACCAGTTTCCGCACACAGCACACGTAGAAACTATTGCTCTGCTAAAGAAGGAGTAAAAAGACATGCCGTAATTTTTCGTTCGCATTTTACATTTTTCAAATTAGCGCTATGTAAAAATTATTCACCCCTCTTACAAGAGTTGCAGCTATTATAATGATTAGAACTATCGAAACAAGCGTGAGAAAGTCAAGCCATCTAAAAACCTTATGTTTTGCATGATTTATTCAAACACCTACCTATCTTTACCAAAACGTATTTATGCGATTCTCAGAGAAGTATTTTGGACTAAGTAAACCTCCCTGTTTTCTCAACCTTTTCAACATCTTTGGTGTGAGTTTTGCAGCAAGCATAGCAGTTTTGCAAAAATAGCGGATGACGAAAATATTTACATTAATAATTTGCTTCGGAGTTATGCAGACAACATTTGGACAAACGACAACTGAAAAAGAAAAATTACTGCAAATTGTTTTGGATAAAACAGTTGACGGCAAAAAAGTCTTTGGGACATCATTTGCCTTTAAAAAGGATACTCTAACTTGGCAAGGTTCGTCAGGTAATTTATCAATAGACCAATCCTACTTCATTGCAAGCACAACCAAACTATTTACGACAACAATAATTCTGAAACTAAAAGATGAAGGCAAGCTAAATCTTGATGACAAAATCAGTAAATATATTAATCAATCAATTTTATCAGGACTGCACACTTTCAAAGGAAAAGATTACTCTCAAGAACTAACGATCAAGCACCTACTCTCTCATACATCAGGGCTTCCTGACTATTTTCAAGGTAAAGGAACAAGTGGAAAAAGCTTAGAAAATGAAATAACAGAAGGCAACGACCAATTTTGGACTTTTGAACAAGCAGTTGAAAGAACAAAAAAAATGACACCACTGTTTGCACCCGGCACAAAAGGAAAAGCAAACTATTCAGATGCAAATTTCCAGCTTTTAGGAAAAATCATTGAGAACATAACACATAAATCGTATACCGAAAATTGTAGCGAATTTATTATCCAGCCACTTGGCTTGACAAAAACCTATCTCTATCAAGACTCTACTGACAAAACACCAAAAACACTTTATTACAAGAGCAACGAACTGAACATACCCAAAGCAATGATATCTTTTGGGGCAGACGGTGGAATAGTTTCAACTTCAACTGATATGCTTATTTTTATTGAAGCATTTTTTACAGGCAAATTGTTTCCATCATCCTACATTGAAGAATTGCAAAAATGGAACAAAATCTTTTTTCCAATGCGGGCAGGCATCGGAATTCACTTATTCAAACTTCCTTGGATTTTTAATCCGACAGGTGCAGTTCCATACTTCATAGGACACTCAGGACTTTCAGGAGCTTTAGCATATTACAGTCCGAAAGAGAATATTTTTATTGTTGGAACAGTAAATCAGGTAGCACACCCTGATATTTCCTTTAAGACAATGATAAAATTAACTCAACAAATAATAAAGCAATGAGAAGCACTAGTAACTATAGCGGGTGAAGTGATAAATCGAAGGTCTGCGCTTCTATAAACTTTTTGCTAAACGGATAGCTAATTGCTTCTAATCAGCTAATGCACATACACGAAAAACATTAGTCAAACCCCACCAAGTGCAGTTGTTCCCACACTTAGCTTGAGCGATAGGAGTATTAAGCCTTCTACAACTTACAACAGTAACCGCTAAACTAAGTTTCATTTAACACTACAATGATTCTCACGCTCATTTTTCACCATAATTTCTATTCCTAAATTCTATCCCCGTATATTTGTTCGCCCATGAAAAAGATACTGGAAAATCCCGCTTATGCCTTTGTAATTAAGTTTGCCGCATTGTTTTTATTGTGGTATGTGGTGTACAACCTGTGGCTGAGCACCGATACCGCCATCGATTTGTGGGTAGTAAAACAAACCATTGGCAGCAGCAAATTCCTATTGGAAACCTTTGGCTACAACGTGTATACCGAAGGGCGAGTAATTGGCGCAAACAACAGCAGCGGTCTATTTGTAGGCGACAACTGCAATGCCCTAGTACTTATTGCTTTGTTTGTGGGTTTTATACTTGCCTACCCGGGCACAATAAAACGCAAAGTGGTGTATATTATGGTAGGAACATTCAGTATATTTTTGCTCAATGTGTTGCGCATCAGTGCGCTTTGCGCTATCGACACATACTCCAGAGCCTGGACGGAGTTTAACCACTCCTACACATTCAATTTTTTGGTATACGGGTATATTTTTCTACTGTGGTATCTGTGGGCAGAGCGATTTTCGGGAGTGAAAATTTTTGCACCAAAACCGGAAAACTCGAATGATGAGCAAAACACTTAAAATAGGATTGCCCATACTACTTGCCGCTGTGTTGGGTTTTTCGAGGGAGTCTGTTTTTCTTCACCTCAACGGACAAATTAAAATACTGGAATTTGGTTATGATCAGGTAACTTTTCCCTTTTGGCTAAGGTTTTTAGAAACCTGCACTTACGACACGCTTCTTGTACTAAAGTGGGTGTTTACAACACTGTATTTCTTGCTGTTTTGGGCATTTTCGCTGTTGGTTGTACGGATGTTTTTTAATCAAAAACAAAATTACTTCATCTGCCACTACCTCTACGCCGTAGCATTTTTTTTGGGATTTTCTGCCCTTATCTTGGGCAAAATAGTGCCCGAAATGGAAGAAACCTGCTACCGCTTTTCGCGCATGGTAATGGGGGGCGGACAATCACCGCTATTCACCATGATACTTATCCCGTTTTTTTGGCTCAGAAGGTTGGGCTAATAAACTATTCAAACAAAGGAATGGCCTGCTGATAAAAGTCGCTGCGATACATATTGATGGCTGAGTTTCGCCAACTGAGCGAAGCACGCAAGTTCATCAGTTCAAAGCGGGGATATTCGTCCGAAAGCACTTCTGCCTGCGCTATATCCGCCGAAGAAATGGGGAGAAAATCAACCCACTCAGGCACTTCGGCTGATACCGACGCAATAAACAGTAAATTGCGTTGCTCTTCGTTTTCTGCTGTGGGATGAATCGCTGCAGTAAACCCCACTTCTTCAAACGTTTTGTATATGGAGCGCATACCCATTCCTCGCTTTCCCTCCCAGTAACCAAAGCCATTCACAAAAACCATCCCTCCATCAGCAAGCATGTTTTTTATTTTGCTCAGACTTTCTAACGTAAACACGTGGCTGGGAGTAACTTCTCCTTTAAATGTATCGAAAATAATGATGTCGTAGGTGTTTTCGTTGATGTTTATAAAATGGCGGGCATCATCTATAAAAACCCGGTGATTTCCCTTTAATCCAAAATACTTTTCGGCCACTACAGGCATTCTGAGATCGAGTTCGCACACATCGATTTCCACATCATCGGCCTGCAGCATTTTAACCACACTGCCTGCGCCCAACCCAAGCAACAAAACCCGCGTTTTCGGCTTATTTTTCTTCAACTCATCCACATACTGCTTAATGCGATACACGTAAGTGAAGTATTTCTCCTCTCCTTTCTCTTCGTTGGCATTTTCGTATTGGTAAGTTTGCGAAATGCGGTTTACAAAAAGCCAGCGGCTGTATTCGTCTTTAGGCTTGGTAGTATCGGCAAAATAAATGTAGGTGGGGTAATCTAAAATCACCATTTGACCGAGCAAGCCCTCGGAAGAATAAACTTTACGTATTGGGCTATCCATGGTGGTTTTATCGGGCGAAACCTGCGAGGCGACTCCCCATCCCGTTATAAGCAACAAAATAATAGAAACTGTGCTGCCTTTCGATTTGAACAGACGGAAAGCAGGTATTACAGCCAGTGCAACTCCCGTAAAAACAGCGGGAAGCGTAAGCCCAAAAGTAGGAATGATGTAAAAACCAAACAGAAAAGTCGCCAGTATTCCGCCTACGGTAGAAAGTGCGTAAATCCTGCCCGAATACTGTCCCGCTTTTTGAACATCGTCGGTAATTATACCAATAAGCAACGGCGACACCATTCCCATAAAAAACACAGAAGGAAACAGCAATAAAATAGCCGATAACACTATAGAAATAAGTAAGCTAACTTTACCAAACAAAAAAAACACCAACTTAGCCGTGATGGGCATAAAAACGGTAAACAAGGCTGCCAGAATTAAAATAAGATACAACGTGCGCTCCCTTTTGGGCGAGGTAGAAAGCAACCCCCCGGCAAAATAACCTCCTGCCAATCCGCCTAAAGTAATGGCCATTACCGTGGCCCACACATACAAACTGGAACCGAAATAAGGTGCCAGCATTTTAGCTCCAAGTAATTCGGCAGCCATTACACATCCACCCTCTACAAAGCAAATTAAATAGAAAAGACTTGTTTTATTCTGTAACAAAGCATTAGTTTTGAGCAAACCTACGAGATTTTACGCAAAGATTCAACAGGATATTTTTCTTGAAATTAGCCTCATTTATAAAGCAGCTTTCCTTAACCCGAATTTTGGTATTCGCCTTTTTGTTGCGTTTGCTTTTGTTGGTTTTGGTGGCATTTATTAATCCTGAGGGCATTTATACTTTCGATGGGCACGAATACACCCACATGGCAGATTTGATTCGCAAGGGGTGGATTTGCAATCCCAACGCAGATGAAATTTCGGTTTACGACTTACACCGCACCCCGCTTTATCCGCTGTTGATTTACCTTACTCAATGGGGTTCAGTTTATCTCTTGTTAGCCTTACAGCTATTGGCGGGAGTTGCTGTAGTTTATTACACCTACAAACTGACTATGCAATACGTTTCGGTAAATTGGGCAAAAACCGCAGCGCTTTTTGTCGCTGTGGATTTGCCCTCAATCGTTCATGGAAACTTCGTTTTAACCGAAACTTTTTTTACCCTTACACTTATAGTAGCCCTGTATTGCCTTACGCTTTGGTGGAATCAACAAAATAAAAAAGCCCTAGTGATGGGGTTGGTTTTACTTGGTCTGGCTTCGCTTTTCCGACCCATTTCGTTATACTTGCCTTTCTTCATTGCTTTTGTTTTACTGTTTGTAAACATTAGGCAAACGCTTGTTTTTTTCAGCTGCACTTTGGTGGTTTATCTTCCAATCGTGGGTTTGTGGATACTAAGAAATTACCTGATTTTCGGAAGCATCTACTACAGCCACATCGGCACATTCAACCTGATGTATCACCAAGCTTCATCGGTATACGCACAGGCACACGACATACCCATAATGCAAGCCCGCAACATCGTATTTGGCAAAGCCCTCGCCAATAGCAACAACGAGTTTGAGTTTTACAGCGAAGGGCGAAAAATTTCGCTTGGTATTTTGGTAGATTACCCGCTTATTACTACTAAAAACGTGGCAAAAGCCGAAATGAATCTATTTTTAAAACCGGTAAAAACTGCGGTGAAAGACCAATTTGGAACTGTGCCAAAAAGCATTGAATATCTACACCTTTCTGTGCAATTTATTTTACTTACCCCCCTATACTTAGGCATCGCCTTGTGGAAAAAGTCGGTTTTTATCAGCAAATCGAACCGCTTCTCGACCATGGCATTGCCCGTGGGAGTGATACTTTATTTTATGCTCACTAGCAATATCCCCGAAGTAGATGCACGATTTAGAGTTCCATTTATAGCGTTGCTCGCATTAATTTCGGTTATGGGCTATTCGAATCTATTAAGTAAGAAAAATCACAAGACTAAGTCTAAATAAAAAACAACAGTAGCTTATTGGCTAAGGATTTTTATCTCTGCAAACTTGTATCGATTCCAAAAGCTCTGTAGTAATAAATAAAAAACCATTATAAATGATTGGGAAAATTTTACTTTTACAGCCTCAAATTAAACACTATGAAACGCGACGAAGCCATTTTTAATCTGATAAAAGCCGAAAACGAAAGACAAATTAACGGAATAGAACTAATTGCCTCAGAGAACTTTGTAAGCAACCAGGTTATGGAAGCAATGGGTTCGGTTTTAACTAACAAATACGCAGAAGGTCTTCCCGGCAAAAGATATTATGGCGGATGCGAAATAGTAGATCAGGTAGAGCAACTTGCCATTGATAGAGTAAAGAAACTTTTCGGAGCAGAATGGGCTAATGTGCAGCCCCACTCAGGAGCTCAGGCAAATGCCGCAGTAATGTTAGCTTGCCTGAATCCGGGTGATAAAATTTTGGGATTTGACCTTTCTCACGGCGGGCACCTTACCCACGGCAGTCCGGTAAACTTTTCCGGAAAACTGTACGAACCGCACTTCTACGGAGTGGAAGAAGAAACCGGATTGATAAACTACGATAAGCTGGAGCAAAAAGCCCGCGAAGTAAAACCCAAAATGATAATATGTGGTGCCTCGGCTTATTCGCGCGATTGGGATTATGCCCGATTGAGAAGCGTGGCAGACGCCGTTGGCGCATTGCTTCTGGCAGATATCTCTCACCCATCGGGATTGATAGCCGCCAAATTGCTTAACGACCCTATAAAGCACTGCCACATTGTAACTACTACTACACACAAAACCTTGCGAGGACCAAGAGGCGGTTTAATTATGATGGGCCAGGAATTCGACAATCCTTTCGGATTAAAAACACCAAAAGGCGAGTTGAGAAAAATGTCGGCACTACTCGATTCGGGAGTATTTCCGGGTACTCAGGGCGGACCACTTGAGCATGTAATTGCTGCCAAAGCAGTAGCTTTTGGCGAAGCACTCACCCCCGAATATAAAGCTTATTGCCTGCAAGTGATGAAGAATGCCAAAGTGATGGCAGAGGAGTTTGTAAAAAGAGGATATAACGTTATTTCAGGCGGCACAGATAATCACCTTATGTTGATTGATTTGCGATCTAAAAAAATCAGCGGAAAAGAAGCTGAAAATGCCTTGGTTAAAGCCCATATTACGGTCAACAAAAACATGGTGCCTTTTGATGATAAGTCGCCATTTGTAACCAGTGGAATTCGTTTGGGAACACCCGCAATAACTACACGTGGCATTAAGGAAAATGAAATTCCTGCTATTGTAGATTTAATTGACGAAGTGATAATGAACAAGGATAACGATGCCGTATTGGCTCAGGTAGGCGAGAAAGTAAAAGCGCTGATGGCTCACCGCTCCTTGTTCGTTGGATAAAACGCTAATAGGCTCCAAATCTTTTTCTCAGAAACCACTCTATGGCAAATAGCATTACCAAAATGGCAAAAAACCATCGAATGTCTATAAAGTCCTTGACCGAACGATTACTGTAGGTAACGCCAACCATATTTTTGTCGGACTTAATTTTTTCGGCAAGTGCTTCCATTTGATTAAGGGTAGTCATTTCTCCCCCGCCCTGCAAAGCAAGATTATAGAGCAGCTGATGATTGGCCACAGCAATGTTTAGCTCCAGTTGAACGGGCTTAACCAAAAACTCCCCTTCTTTTGTAAATCGTTTTCCTGCCGTAGTTACACTGGCAATATAACGATAAGCTCCTGAGGGAAACACGCCGGCATTCAACCGATATCCCTTCGAAAATCGGCTAAAAGTCATGGGATATTCTCTACCCACTTCGCTTACAATGGTTATACTTACGTCCGGATTGGTAATTAATTCAAGTGATTCGTTATAAACCTCAGCATCGAGTATTACCGGTTCGTTTTCCGAAAACTCATTTTTGCCAAACACCCTAAACAACGACTTGTCTTCCTTTACAGAAAGGTATTGAGCCAACTTAGTAGCCAGCGAATTGAACGCCGTATGAGATTTATTTTTTTGAAAAGAGGATAGTCGCCACCTCCAAATCCCCTCGCCGAGTATTACACCCGTTCTCACTTCGCCACTATTGTCCAAGCCCAACAGCGGATAATTAGTAGCCGTGGAACCTATGCGTTGAAAAAACAAAGGCACAAAAGACGGCGAACTTCTGTATTCTGCTGCAAAAGGAAGGGTTAAATCGGGAAAAGCGCTTAGTGATTCTTTCAGTTCATTATCCACCACAAAAGAAGAAAAAGCATCATTCAAAACGGGGCGGGCATTTGCCGATCCACGCACACCGATTAGCTGCACCCCGGTTTTCAATTGATTAAACTTATCGAAGCTCATGCCCTCTCCTAACACGTAGAGTGCCGGTATTTTTTTATCCCTGAAAGATTTTATAATCTGTTCCCCGCTCTCCTGAGCAGCAGCCGGCAAGCGATGAAATATTACCAAACTGTAATCCTGAGGATTTTCGGTAAATTCTGAAAGATAGAAAGCATCAACCTTGTAGTTCTGATTGCTTTGTATAGCATCCTTCAAGACATTCACATCCGGATGCGGCGACTGCGCCAAAATAAGAACTTTCTGCTTATTTTCAAGAATATTCACATACACCTCATAGGTGTTGTTGTCTAAATTTAATTCGCCCTCAAAGGTTGAAAGCTTTACTGTGTAATGAACCAAACCTTGTTTGTCGGCATTTAACCTAACCGGAAAAAGCTGAAAAGAATTATTACTTGAAAATTCTACCTCTTTTGCGTACAACTCTTTGCCTTGTTTACTGACACTAATTCTACCTCTTTCACCTTTAAGTTTAATTCCGCGAACAGCTACCTCAAGCGGAAATTCATTACCTAAAAATGCAATTCTGTTATGCGCAACATTTTCAATTAAGGCATCTCTTTTAAGTGTAGTATCGCCCAAAGCCACCGTATAAACCGACGCATTTTTTATCGATTGAGCCGTATACAAGGGATCGCTACCCTTGTTTACTATTCCATCCGAAAAAAGAACAACAGACCCCAAGTTGCGATTATAATAACGGGTATAAACATCTGCAAACAAAGCCGAAACATCCGTTTCTTTTCCTGTGAAATCAAAGTTAATCTCATCGGTAACAGTTCCCGAAAAGGCTAAAACATCAACCGAATAATCGCTACTCAAAAGACCCTGCAAACGATTTACGGCTGAAGAAATTTCATTACGCAACGCAGTGCTGTCTTTTCCCATCAGTATAGATTCGGAGTTGTCAACAGCCAATACAACAATGGGTTTTTCTACTGTTTTTTCCACCTGTTCAAGCAATGGCTCAAGCAGATAGAAGAATAAAAAAGCAACACCCAAAGCGCGAAGTGCAAAAAGCAACACTTTAATAGGATTGGGAAATTCTTCGAGACGTTTATCCTTGCGATACAACAACAAAGCAAAAACCAGCCCCAACAATAAGCAGAAGATTACAAAAATACCGGGCTGGCTTAAGATTAATCGCATAAATTATAACAACTGAATCGGACCTGATAAATTATACCAGACCCTAAATTTCAAATTAAGTCAACATACCACCGCAAACATTTATTGTCTGCCCAGTGATGTACGCCGACATGTCGGATGCAAGAAAAACCGCAAGGTTAGCAACATCATCAGTCGAGCCTCCACGCTTTAGTGGAATACTTTCTCTCCACTGAGCCACCACTTTTTCATCCAGGGCACCAGTCATTTCTGTTTCGATAAAACCGGGAGCAATTGCATTACAGCGGATATTTCTCGAGCCAAGTTCCAAAGCAACCGATTTTGTAAAACCGATTATTCCTGCCTTTGAGGCGGCATAATTTGCCTGACCGGCATTGCCTTTAACCCCCACTACTGAGCTCAGGTTGATAATACTTCCCGAACGCTTTTTAAGCATTTCTCGTTGCACGGCCTTGGTAATGTTAAAAACTGACTTTAGGTTAGTGTTGATAACTTCATCCCACTGCTCTTCGGTCATTCTCATCAACAGTGTATCACGGGTAATCCCTGCGTTATTCACAACAACATCAATGGTTCCGAAATCTTTTATCACTTCGTCCACCAAACTAGCGGCAGCATCAAAAAGAGCCGCATCGCTCTTGTAGCCTTTGGCCTTTACTCCAAAAGCAGCTAATTCCTGCTCCAAAGCTCGTGCTTTTTCGTCGCTTGACATGTAGGTAAAAGCCACATTTGCACCATGTTGAACGCACTTTTCAGCAATGGATTTTCCGATTCCGCGAGAGGCTCCTGTTATGAGCACAACTTTATTTTCTAACAATTTCATAGAGATTAGTTAAGAGTGTTTTTAATCAGGTTCTTTTTATATATTTTTGGTTCTTCAAACTCGCCAAATATAATGAGAAAAAGATTTATTACCGGATTAACTGCATTAACACTTGTTTTTTCCTCTCAAGCCCAAAGTTGGTTCGACCTCGGAATTAAAGCCGCTTGGGGGCCAAATTTTATTTACAATCAAACCGTTTTGGACGATATAAACTACAATAATGTATTGGACTACGGCTATTCGTTTGGCGGTAAGCTTGGCTACAATTTTAACGAAACTCACCAGGTAACTGTAGACATAATGAGCTCTTACTTTAATGCCAGTTTTGTACACAATAAACCCAGCTTTAACGGTAATGGCGATGCCCAGTTTGACTCAAGAATCAGGTTAAACACGTTGGATATGATGTTGCTTTATCGCAGCAACAATAATGGAGGGTATTTCGAAATAGGTCCAAAATACATTATGCTTCAAAAAGCTACTTTCAGCGACAATTATTACGACCTTAAAGATGCCGATATAAAAAGCCGAATGAATGGAGGTCTATTTGGATTGGTTGTAGGATTTGGTGGCTATTTTATGGGAACCGAAAATTTCGGAATTACACTAGGCGGAAGATTTTCTTACGCTATTAGTGATTTAGTTAACAATACCGGGCAAAATGAATACTTCCCTACCTTTAATCCTGAAAGAGAATACAAAGGCAACCACCCCTTTACCGCTATGCTGGTAATGGAATTCAACTACGACTTGGGTTATCTTGCAGGCCCTAAATGCGGAAAAAGAAAAAAACTAATCCTGTTCTAAAGTAAATACCATGAGAAAAAATATTGCCTTACTGACGATAGCTCTAATAGTATTAGCCGGCTGCAAGAAAAAAGAGCCTATTCAGGAATCAGAAGAAAGGTATGTGATTTTTAAGTTTAAATTTGATGAAAGTCAGGCAAGGTTGGATAATTTGGGAAATCCATCTACAATTCCTGCAAACCACGGAGCTCAAAGCCCGCGATTCAATAAAATCAGTGCTCATTATATAGAACTAGCACCTAACCAGTTTACTCAAGTAGGAAATGGCAAAGTTTTATACCATGCCCCCGAAACCACTCAGGGAGGCTCCACTGCTATAGATTTTAGCAAAGCAATTGTTGTTTCAGAAGGGCAAACTTTTTTAAAAATTCCCATTTCACAAATAGCCAAAGGAAACTACGATTGGCTTAGGGTATCGTTGAGCTATCAGAACTACACCATCGATTACCGGGCTTCAGGATTTGATTTAGAGGGAACCATAGCCTCATTTGTGGGCTACAACAACTACATTGGTACCTATAAAATAAATCAGCAAAACGTAACTATTAACGCCAACAAGCTACAAGGTTACTGGGGTTTTGAAACCCTGGGAAACACCTACGATGGGCAAGCTCCGGGAACTACAGTACCCAACCCAATTGCCGGCACATCCCCCATTCCGGCAGGTTCATGTGTAGTTACAGGACAATTCTCCCCCGCGCTTTCTATAACCGGTAACGAAACAAAAGATATTGTTATAACAATATCACTTAGTACAAACAATAGTTTCGAATGGTATGATGCCAATCAAAATGGAATTTACGAACCTTTGGATGGAGATACTGTTGTAGATATGGGGATAAGAGGATTAATCCCTATCTTAACCCCCTAAAGAGCATAAATTACTTCCATTGAAAACACTTTTTAGTCATACTCTGTTGTCGCTTTTTTTATTACTTTTTCCTCAATTTCAGTTGTTTGCGCAACAATATGAAGTAGAAAAATATGGTCTTAGAGAAGGGCTGTCGCAGGCTAATGTAACTTGTATTTTTCAAGACAGCAGAGGATATATATGGGCAGGAACTCATGGTGGTGGCATAAACAGATTCGACGGAAACAATTTTATTTCATATAGCCAGGAAGAAGGTTTGCCCGGCTCCATCGTTAGAGCTATTGAAGAAGATGCTTTTGGAAACCTATACGTAGCTACATCTTGGGGCGGTGTCAGTAAATTTTTTGCAAACAAATTTACCAGTATAACCGAAAATACCAGAGACTTATCACAACCTATTGCCTTAACCAAAGATTCCTCAAACATTCTATGGATAGCTACTGAAGGATTCATTGGTTATTACGATGGTAAAACATCCAAGATTTTCAGCCGTTTTAAAGAAACCTTTCAGGAAAATATTGTAGACATACTCTTTCACCCCATCCGTGGATTAATTGTGTTATCTAATTCGAGAATATACCAGATTAAAAACTTCAAACTTGTTCCACTTTACGATTTGAGTGAACACGACATATTTAACCCACTAAATCTTCAGATAGATGATAGGGGGAGTCTCATTGTTTTGGATAAAAATTCAGAGGGTATTGCCCTCAATTCTACAGGAAAGGCCACCAAACTTACTGTTTACCATGCAAATCTGAGTTCAGAAAACAAAGAGCTTCTAAAAAAGGCTAAATATTTGGAAATAGGTGGTAGGGGAAGCTACTGGTACATTATACCAGAAAAAGGTATTCTGCAAATTACTGAAAAAGACACCTACATATACGATGAGAAAAGAGGAATTGAAAACGCTTCTCAAGATATAAATCAAGTATTCGTGGATCGCGAAGAAAACATATGGATAGGCTCTGATTTTAACGGGCTGTACAAAATGACCCGATGGCCATTTATTTCATTCCAAAAATCACACCCCTTAAGCAGCCCTTCTATTTTCCATATCAGAAAAGACAAAGACGATATCTTATGGCTAAATCTGGACTCGAAAAATGTAGTTACTGTTAACCCCGTTACTTACGACATAGTTTCTCATCCAATAATCAATGAGCGTGTTAAAGAAATTAACGCTTATAACGGAAATATATATGTTGCTACAGAAAAGGGTATATACCGTTCAAAAGGAACCAGTTTGGAAAAAATCCCCTTCCAACTGCCCTTCGAACCCATTTTAACCACCCGAATTTTGGTGGATAAAAATGGAGCCATATGGATAGGAACAGCGGGTAAAGGACTTTATAAATTTGAAAAAGGTAAAACTACCAACCCTATTAATATAGAAGTGGGTAACAATTATGTTCACAGCATATTGGAAACCAAAAGCGGAGAAATGTACGTAGGAACCGGATCGGGGCTTAACAAAATTGAAGGCAACAACAGCATTGGCCTCATACTGGAATTATGCAACAGCTATGTAGGGCAAATAACCGAAGATAAATTCGGAAACCTTTGGCTAGCTACAGATAACTGTATAAGCAGGGTTAGTGGTGAAAATGTTATTTCGTATACCGTTTTGGATGGACTAAGTTCAAACACCATCTACCTATTACATTGCGACAAAGACGGCCTTATTTGGTCGGGCACAAACAAAGGGCTTGACAAACTGGAATTTGACGAAGACGGGAATATTCTTTCACACAAGCTATACAACAACAACAACGGATTCTCTGGAATTGAATGTAACTCAAGAGGAATGTACGAAGACCGTGAAGGTAATCTTTTCATTGCAACCGTTTACGGACTGTATGTTTACCAAAGAGAGAAAGATGTAATTAATCCCTTTCCTCCTAAAATCTTCATTACAGATTTAAAGCTATTCATGCAAGACTTACCGGAAAGTGCTGCAATATCTGAAATAGATTGGCATGGCATTGCTTCGAGTTATGTATTGGACGGCGAACAAAATCATATTACTATATTCTTTAATGCTGTGGCACTCAAATTACCTTCAAAAACAAGATTCAGTTACATGCTTGAAGGGTTTGACAAAACATGGTCTCCACCAAGCGATTTAAAACAAACAACCTATTCCAATTTACAACCCGGAGAATATACCTTTTTGGTAAAAGCCTTTAACGAAGATGGCGTTAGTTCTGAAACAATTAGTTTAAAAATTACCGTAACAGCTCCTCCCCCTCCGTTTTGGCAAAACACATGGTTTTTTATAATCTCTATTTTGATTATCTCCTATCTAGCATTCTATCTTATTTTCCTGCGAAACTTCCGTTTACAAAGAGCTACCCAAATTCTTGAGCAAAAAATACAAGACAGAACCAAAGAGATATCAAAACAAAATGAAGAAAAAGCCATTATGCTGAAAGAAATTCACCACCGGGTGAAAAACAATCTTCAAATCATCAACAGTCTCCTTAATCTATCTTCTCACCAAATCACCGATCCAGACACATTGAATGTTTTTCAAGAATGTAGAAACCGAATTAACTCCATGGCACTTATTCATGAGAAAATGTATGAAGTAAAAGATTTGGCCAATATTAATATAAAAGAGTACATTACTCAATTGACCGAAAGTTTGGTTAGAACCTACCAAATTGATAAGAAAATTAACCTTGAACTAGACTTAAGAGTTAAAAACTTCAAACTAGACACACTTGTGCCAATCGGTCTGATTATTAACGAAGCTGTTTCCAACTCACTAAAATACGCTTTCAATAACCAAAGTGAAGGAAAAATTTTCATTCAAATCTTCAGAGATAATTCAGGTAATTACAATTTTACCATCGGCGACAACGGAGTTGGACTCCCCCCTGATTTCGATTGGGAAAACTCATCTAAACTCGGCATACAACTTATTCAGATACTTTCTGAACAATTGAATGCAACAGTAGAAATAAACCGAAAGAATGGCACGATTTACACCATTAAATTCCCTTAGTCCTCAATCCAAGCGGCTAGCTGTCGCTGAAGTAGTTTAGCCATCACCCTTTGCCCTTTTTGATTTAAGTGTATGTTATCTCTGTATCCATCTATGGGCATTACATTTAAATCAGTAATAACAGGTATCTGATTGTGTTCCAGAAAAGAAATAATTTTCAGTCCTTTTTGGTTGTACTTTTTGGCACGTTGTTCATTTACGTCTGCATGCAGATAAACCAATAGTGGTAAATTATTCTCTGTGGCATAATCAATAAAATTTTGCCAACCGGAATTTGTCGCACTATCATCAAACCCATCAAGATGAGCAAACTCTTTATAGCCAAACCACGATTTAATTTTCGGCAGAACATAATTTACCAACAAATCGCCCGTAGCCGTGAGGGGGGGGGTAGCGGGCCATGAGGGATGAACCCCTACAACGGGTCTAAAATGCCTATTATCATTCCAATCATGACTGTTAAATATCAAAAACAAGCCTTTGGAAGCAAAATGGCCTTTTTCGCTCAAATAGGCGAAAGCATTATCGGGTCCCCAACTGTTTGCCCCTACATTTAACACAGCTACATCTTGCCCTGTTTCTTTCGATAAATATCCCTGCAAGATAGTAGTAGCCAAACTATCATGATCGGTATGAGACCCACCGTTGATTACCGAATCTCCCATGCCTAAAACAACAACCTGTTTATTTTCGTCTCCCTTTTGGTTTCTCATAGAATAGGCGTTGGTTACTATCTTGTTTC
The DNA here is from genome assembly GCA_046295395.1 of Flavobacteriales bacterium. Taxonomy (GTDB): domain Bacteria; phylum Bacteroidota; class Bacteroidia; order Flavobacteriales_D; family JBKBNH01; genus JBKBNH01. Next base: position 198,152 of record JBKBNH010000001.1, read on the forward strand.
CAAACCTTTTAACTTCCTGATTGGGAGCATAGATATATTCATACTTAGGGTGGCTGACATACAACGGCGGATTCCCGAAGCCATACAACTTGAGTCCCACCTCGATTAGAACAAGCAAGGCAAGCATCGAGACTAACAGCCTATGCCGCTTCCTGTATTTCTTGTGATTCTTCTTCATCTAACGGTTTTGGAATTATTTCATCTTCGAACAGCAAAGTAGAGATTATAAAAAATACAATAGTATACGGATTTAAGCTCGCAGCCAACCAAGGTTCGAACGCAATTGAAAATAGCACTGTAAACAAAACGGGGAAAGCTATAGGCGATTTTTTACCTCCTTTTATAAATAATAAAAGTACTGCCCGAAAAAACAAAACAACACCAACCAATCCGGCATTAAGCCAAATAATTAAATACGTATTGTGCACCCCTCCTTCATGGCCGAGTTTACTCAGGTAATGGTAATTGCTCCTCATCAAAAATTCATCATACGAAAACCCTCTACCCAAAAAATAGTATTCCTGAATATTTTCCCAAGCAAATGCCCAAGCTACATACCTTCCAGATCCCTGCTCAAAAGTATCTACCCTAAACGTTTCCTCCAATCCCAGCCCTCTTACAATGGCTGTAAAATTACTGGATATCAACTCGAAACTCACAGCAGTAATCAGAAACACCATAAACCCAACGTAAGGCGACAGCTTGTAAAAACGGCTAAAAAACAACATAAGTAACGATCCCAGAAGCGCATTGCGCGAACCGGTTCTATATATGGCATAAAGAACCACCAAATTGAAAATAATAATAAACCATCTGCGGTATAGCCCTGGAAAAAGGTTATTTGTGGTATGAAAAAGCAGAAAAACCACAACCGAAAAAATTCCCAATCCATTGGGATTTCCAAAAATTCCATGCAGCCTTCCACCGTGCGAATAAGTCAAATCATAACTGTAGTACCTCAGCAGTATGGAAAAAATGATAATGGCAAAACCAAAATAAACCAATTCTCTCAAAAACTCTTGTCCTCGCTCTCTGTATATATATAAAATTAGCGACGGAACTGAAAATATCAACAGAAAATAAGACAACCCCTTTTGCAGCCCAACTGGCAACGTTTCTGAAGCATATAGTGCCATAAACCCAACCATAAGGTAGGGTATAAAATATTTAAAAATACCACTGACCGGAGACAGATTTTTCCTGTCAAAAAAAACAATTGCTCCTAGCATCAAAATATAAAGATTCTTAACCTGCTTGGCAAAGCCAAGCGGAAAAGCAAGATTATCAGACAGAATTAAAATAAACCAAAAGCCAATAAAGATTTTATCATACAGGCGTGCGCGCCACCAAAGCAAAATCGTTAAAGGAACTACCACAAAAGCCGCCAAAGGAACCACCGCACCAATAAAAGTCCAGGCGAGTAGTAATGTATAGAATCCCTTGTTTTGTAAAAAATAGTTCCTCATAAACCACGAAGCTAAGGAATAAGCTCGTAATGATTACGAGCTGAAATACAAAATGGTAATTAAACAGCTACCTTTACCAGCAAAATCAAAGCAATGAAGCGTTGGAAAAAATTAAGCGAAGATGAAATTAAACATCAAGTATTTGAAGCATTAAAGAAAACGTAGATTTTAGAAAAGGGAAGTTTTTGGGTGTGCCGGCATCCCACCTCGATGATAAAGTTTTCTACTCGGAGGCCCCTTTTTGAAAGACGCTCCATACATGAGTACTATGGTAGCCAATCCCAACCATATAGGTTGCCATACGCTGGGCGAATCAGAAGAATTTTTTGCCGGAACCCAAACACTGGAAAAAGATTTAATACGAATATGCGCAGAAGAAATCCTTGGCGGAGATACCGAAATGCAGGATGGCTATGTCGCATCCGGAGGAACAGAAGCCAACATTCAGGCCACCTGGATTTACAGAAATTACTTCTTGAATGAGTGTTCAGCAAAAAGAGAAGAAATAGCCATCTTTTGCTCCACCGACACACATTATGCCATACACAAGGGCGCAGATTTGTTGTGTTTGGATGTCTTCTCACTCAACATAGAAATGAAAACGAGAAACGTTACCGCCGAAACACTAAAAAACACCCTAGAAAAAGCAAAAACTGAAGGCAAAAAACACTTCATTGTATTTGTTAATATGGCAACTACTATGTTCGGCTCAGTGGATAACGTTAACTTATTTACATCTATTCTTAATGATTGTGGAGTCTCGTTTAAAATTCATGTTGACGGTGCTTTTGGTGGATTCATTTATCCATTTACAGCCAAAGACAATCTGTTAACATTTAAAAATCCTCACATCACCTCATTTACTTTGGATGCACATAAACTGGCTCAGGCACCCTGTGGCATAGGTATATTTCTCATTCGAAAAAACTATATCAGCCATGTGTTTACCAAAGAGGCTCAATACGTACATGGCCAAGATATTACGCTAGTTGGAAGCAGGTCTGGGGCCAATGCCATTGCTGTGTGGATGATTTTGGCTACCTACGGCCCACATGGTTGGAGAGAAAAAATAAATACACTGATTCATCGAACCAACTGGCTTTGCGAAGCACTAACAAAAACAAAGAGTCACCTTTTACAGGCATCCACTTTTAAACATTGTCACCATGCATGCCCATCAAATTTCAAAAAAACTGGCCGAAGAATTTCATCTGGTTTCGGACAATAATCACCAACCAAATTGGTATAAAATTGTTGTGATGGGACACGTAACCATTGACCTGTTGGAAGAATTTATCAATCAGCTCTAAACATATCGATAATTTTACTGTTAAAATTCGTACTTTCGAAAACTTTAAAAAAACAAAAAACATGAACATTACAAAAAGCATTTTATCCTTAGGGATAGTTCTTTCAGTAGTTGGTACAAATGCTCAAGACCTTCCAAAACCAAGCCCTAAAGGAAAGGTAGAGCAATTGGTAGGACTCACAGAAATTAGCATAACCTACAACCGTCCGAGTGCAAAAGACAGAAAAATATTCGGCGAACTGGTTAAATACGACAACGTTTGGAGAACAGGAGCAAATGAAAGAACCGTTTTTACCACAAGTGAAGATATTATGATAGAAGGCGAACCCCTGCCGGTAGGTAAATATGGTCTTTTAACCATACCGGGAGAAGGTTATTTCCAGTTTATCTTTTCTAAAGATATAGAAGGATGGGGAGAGGGTGACTACAAACCGGAAAACAATGCCCTTGTAGTGAAGGTTAAAACACAGGCTATCTCACACGTAGAAACATTGACTTTCTCTGTAGACGAAATCAATGGGGACGATGCCAAAATTTCGTTAACCTGGGAAAAAACAAAGGCATCCTTCACCATAAAAGCCGATTCTGAAACCAAAGCGTGGAAAAATATTGAAACAGCAATCGAAAAAGATGGCGAAAATTGGAGAGTCTACAGAAGTGCTGCCTCTTATTGTGTGCAAACTGGCAAAAGAACTGATGACGGTTTAAAATGGATTGAAAAGTCAATCAACCTGAACGACACTTGGTACAGCCACTGGGTGAGAGCAGAACTGCTTGCTGCTAAAAAAGATTACAAAGGCGCTGTAAAAGCAGGTGAAACAGCTCTAAGCAAAGGCGAAGCTGATGCAAAAGGAAAAGGAAATACATTTAGCTACAAAGACATGCTAGTGAACGGTATGGGCGAATGGAAAAAGATGAAATAATAAAAACTTATCCATAAAAAAAGAGCCTCAGATGGCTCTTTTTTTATGGATTATAGCTTCATTTTTATCAAGGCACCGTTTTTAAGCACCGGAATAACCGGTGTTTGGTTGGGCGTAAGACAGTAATGAATGTCTTTGTTCAGATTGAGTTTGCGCAGTCTTCGGCGGTGCGAAGAGGCTTTTAGATACCCGAAAATATTGTCTTTTGCCGACAGAAATAAAAACTTGGCTGCAATAGAAGAGTCTTCTTCCGAAGTGAAATTGCCCGTGTTAATCAGATAATCTACAATGGCTCCGGCACAAATAGTATCTTCCAAACAAAATTTATTTTTCCAACCCGAACCGAGTATTAATACTTTTCTGTCTTGCTTAGATAGCCACTCGCACAGTACTTCTAAATTGAGAAAAGAGCCAATAATCAGCGTGCCGGCTTTTTTGGCGGCGTGTATGGCTTTGGTTCCGTTGGTGGTAGATATTACTACTGTTTTTCCTTTAAAAGCAGGATTCATATAAGCAAACGGTGAGTTGCCAAAATCAAACCCTTTTACAATTTCGCCTTTGCGCTCGGCTCCTACTATGTAGCCCTTTTCGCGGTAATCAATGGCTTCTTCTATGGTTTCTACCGGAATTACTTTTTTAATTCCACTATGAAGGGCAGCACACATAGCAGAAGTAGCCCTAAGCACATCAATTACCACCACTATATCGGCCTGATCGGCGTGTAGCGGATATAAATTGGGTGTAAAGCACACCTCTACGGTTTTTCTTTCTTTTGGCATTCTGTCCTAATGAATTTTTACTTTTTAAGAAACGGCAGTCCAACTACTTTGGCTTTCAGATTTTTGTCTCTAATCTGAATATAAATTTCGCTGTCGGGTTTGCTTAGTTCGGTGGGTACATAACCCAATCCAATACCTAGCCTCAACGATGGCGACATAGTGCCCGAGGTAACTTTTCCAATAGTATTGCCCGAAGCATCTACAATCAGGTAATCGTGGCGGGGTATTCCACGATCTATCATTTCGAAACCAATAAGTTTTCGCTTAACGCCTGCTTCTTTTTGGTTCTTCAGGAAATCACTGTCAATAAAATTTTTGGTAAACTTGGTAATCCATCCTAATCCGGCCTCGAGCGGCGAAGTGGTATCGTCTATATCATTTCCATAAAGACAAAATCCCATTTCCAGTCGCAGGGTATCGCGGGCAGCCAATCCTATGGGCTTAATTCCGTATACAGCGCCGACTGCAAATACTTTGTCCCACACTTGTTTCACTTCGGAGTTTTTGCAATAAATCTCAAACCCACCGCTTCCGGTGTAGCCGGTTGCCGAAATGATAACGTGCTCAATTCCGGCAAAATCGCCCACAGCAAAATGGTAATATTTTATTGCCGACAAATCAACCGATGTTAGGGCTTGCATAGCTTCTAATGCCTTTGGCCCTTGTATAGCAAGCAGAGAATAATCATCAGAAAGATTACGCATTTCCACCCCCATATCGTTGTGCGACGAAATCCAGTTCCAGTCTTTTTCAATATTAGAGGCATTTACCACTAACAGGTATTTTTCTGCATTAAAACGGTACACGATTAAATCATCCACAATACCGCCCTTACCGTTGGGCAAACAACTGTACTGAGCGCGTCCATCATATAAAGTTGAAGCATCATTGCTAGTTACTTTTTGTATCAGATCCAACGCCTTTGGCCCGGTTAACAAAAACTCGCCCATATGCGACACATCAAATACACCCACTCCGTTTCTCACGGCTTCGTGTTCAATGTTTACGCCTTCGTATTGCACGGGCATATTGTATCCTGCAAATGGAACCATCTTAGCGCCAAGAGCTATGTGTACATCGTTTAATGCGGTATTTTTCATTTTAAAGTATATTTCGCTTTATGATGCTGCGAAGTTAACCGAATATTGTTTTTGCACCGAAAATTTGTGGGGAGATTTAATGTTGCGGTTAATTTTAATCACAATTGAAACAACTTGTGCAAAATCAATTTACATTAGTAACCTATAATACTGAAATGTTAACCCGAAACACCGCTATTTTTCTTTTGTCGCTTGTCCTTTTTGGAATGCAAGAGCTGTATGCTCAGACAGGAGATTCTGTTGCCGCAAAAAAGCGAAAAATTATGGGCTTTACGGCATTAGACGACACCGTTTCCTCCGACAAAAAAGGTATGTTTTTCCTCCCGTTACTGTATTATACGCCCGATACTCGCTGGGCTTTTGGTGGTGCAGGCGTATATTATTTCAAGGTAGAACCCAAAGACGAAACCCAGCAAGAAGCCCGTATGTCGTACGTGCAGTTTTTGGCCGATTACACACAAAACCAGCAACTCGACCTATGGAGTATATGGAATGTGTTTACCCGCGACGAAAAAATTCTGCTCAAAGGAGAACTACGCTACCGCAATTTTCCCGATAAATTCTACGGCATTGGCAATAACACCCCTAAAGACCTAGAAGAAAAATATGAGTACAACCTGATAAGTATTAAGAACCTCTTTATGAGAAAAATTAAGCCTGGTTTTTTTGTGGGTATTGATTACCATTTTGAATACGAATATGGATTTAAATATACCCCCGGAGGATTATTGGAAAATGGTTCTATTACAGGCTATCGGGGCGGTATTGGCTCTGCGGTTGGGTTGGTAAGTGTGCTCGATACCCGAGACAACGTAATAAATGCTTACAAAGGAAGATTGTGCGAACTTTCTTCTTATTTCTATACTAGTGCATTTGGCAGTTCCTTTCGGTTTGTGGTGGTAAACGGGCAATACCAACAGTACTGGCAAGTAAAAAAGAACCACGTAATTGCGTTACAAGCCAAAGCTAAATTTGCCTTTGGCGATGTGCCTTTTCTGGATTTATCTACCTTGGGCAACGATGATATTTTGCGAGGATATCCTAAAAACCGCTTCCGCGACAAGCATTTTGCTGCCACACAGGTAGAATACCGTTTTCCGCTGTTTTGGCGCTTTGGCTTGGTAACTTTTGCCGGACTGGGCGACGTGTTCAGCCAACCAAGCCAAATCAATACCGCATCGCTAAAATACTCCGTAGGCACGGGACTGCGCTTTGTGGTAAACCCCGCCGAACGCCTAAACATACGCCTAGACTACGGCCACGGGCGCGAAGGTGGTTATTTCTACTTCGTAGTGACAGAGGCTTTTTAAATGCCGGAATGTTTTTGAATTTCTTGCACAATGTCACTTCGAGTGGTTTTACGAAGTGTAACGGAGTAAAATTGTATCAGCCGAAAGGCGGACAGGTCGAGAAGTGAATGAACATAATGCTCTTAAACAGTTCTCGATACGCTCGGACCTCGCTACTCGAACCGACAGGGCAACTATAACATAAGCTATATCTTCTGCTTCTTAATGGCTAAGGCTTTTTAAAAATCTGTATTTTTGAAAAATCGATAAATCCATTAGCGCACCTCCTAGCCCACGGTTTAAACCGTGGGCTAGGGAGCAAAACACTACGAAAAACCGTTTCAACGGTTTAGAAATTATCCATTCTCCTCATTCGGGTTTGACTGACTGAATGTTTTTATATTTGTGGGGGGCTTAATCTATATAAAAAACTCAGTCTAAAAATGGATAGCTTCGCATTACTAACGTAAAACTTGAGTATGATTAAAAACATAATATTTTTTTTATCAGGTTTCGTATTCATTTTTTCTTGCAATTATGAGCAGGAATTAGACTACGAAGCAACAATTGAAAAAGGGCAGCTTTACATAGAAAATAATAAAATAGATAGCGCCATTATTCTTTTTAATGAAGCTTTAAAAATTGACCAAAATAGAGTCGAGGCTCATTATGGGCTTGGCTTTGCTTACTCGAAGAATTGTTTTAACAAACGAGTCGATTGTGAAAAGGCAATTGAGCTATTTGCTAAGGTTAATGAGATTGAGCCTAACTATAGAAGGGTTTATTATAATCAGGCTTTATGCAAAGGAATGCTGTTTGACTATAAATCGGCCATAATTGATATGGACAAGCAAATTGCACTTGATGGTACCGATTCGGATTATTTTAAAAACCGTGGAGGATTTAAATTGCTATTAAATGACACAATTGGTGCTTGCGAAGATTACAAGCGTTCGGTTGAGTTAGGGGGGGATATTGAACAAAAATGGATTAATGAAATATGCGAATAAACGTTAATGAACTTATCCATTAATACTTCATTAGCACACCTCGTAGCCCACGTTATTAAACTGTGGAATAGGAGTTTAACACTCCCACCAACCTCTCCTTTTGCGATTCCAACGAGTAGTTTTTAATTACGGTTTGGCGGCCTGCCTCACCCAGTCGTGTGCGCAGGGTTTCGTTTTCTATCAGGCGGGAGAGTTTTTCTATCCACTCCTCATTTGTGGCGGCTAAAAATCCGTTTTCGCCGTCTTGTATTATCTCGGTGTTCACTCCCACGGGCGACATTACGGTGGGTATTTCCAGTGCCATATACTGCAAGCCTTTAAACCCGCACTTGCCTTTTGCCCATTCGTCGTCGGGCAGAGGCATAATGCCTATGTCTATTTGGGATAAATCGCTAATCTCGGTTTCGGGTTTCCAGGCTATGCCTCGCAGATGTAGCGCTGCGCAATGGTAATCGGGGTCGCCAATCAGGCAAAAGGTTATTTCCTCGCCATACTTGGTTTTCAATTGCTCCAGCACGGGTACTATGGTTTCGAAATGCTTCACGGTGGTGATGCTGCCCGTCCAGCCAATGCACAGGGGTTTTTGAGTTGGTTTTGCACCCAACGGTTGATGGTAGTTGGTGTCCAGTGTAGTGGGAATAATTACTACGTTGCTGTTGTGTTTGCGGGCGTAATCGGCCAAATAAGTGTTTCCGGCAATCACCACATCGGCAAGTTGTATAAGCTGAGCGGTTTTATTGGGGTTTTTCAGTCGGGAAAAAAGCTTATTTCCTTCGGAAACATCGAGTTTCCAAAGCGCATCATCAAAATCGTAAATCAGCTTGGCGCCCGATTTTTTAAAGCGTTTTTCGAAATAGGTAGTTCCTGTAAAAAATGCTTCGCGCTGCACAAAAATAATAGCGTAGCGGTTTGCCCTGCGCACATCTTTCAATCGGGTAAAAAAAGCTTTCACCAAAATGAGGAACTTCTGAATGTATCTGCCTTTTTGGTAAAACACCTTGTCGTCGGCAGCCGAAAGCAAGTGGGAGTATTCTACCGAAAAACCGTTTTGCTCCAAATAAGGTATAAACTGCTCGAAACGAAAACGCTGACAAGGGTTTCTGCCCATTCGATGTGGTCCAACAAAAAGTATTTTTTGGGTCGGTTTCATTCAATTATTTCCACTCATTTACAAATGCGCTTTTCTTTTCTAGATTTTTCTAAAGCAAAACTAAGCTTTTCCAAAGTTTTAAACTTTGGAAAAGCTATCTAGAGCAGTCTCACTTTTTCATCAACTCGTTAAAGAGGTTCAGGTAGGTTTGCTTCAGCGCATTTACCGAATATTTGTCTTCCACTGTTTTTCGTCCTGCCTCTCCTAGTTGTGTGCGTAAGGTTTCATCCTCAATCAGGCAGGAGAGTTTTTCCACCCATTCCTCTGATGTGGTAGCCAAAAATCCGTTTTCGCCGTCTTGTATAATCTCGGTATTCACGCCCACGGGCGACATAATGGTGGGGATGGCCAAAGCCATATACTGCAAGCCTTTTAGTCCGCATTTTCCTTTTGCCCATTCATCGTCGGGCAGAGGCATAATACCTATATCTATTTGGGCTAAGTCGCTGAGTTCGGTTTCTTTTTTCCAAGGCTTGCCCGTTATGTTCAGTTCTTCGTTTCGGTACGATTTATCACCGATAACCAGTATTTCTATTTTATCGCCGTATTTAGCTTTCAGCTCACGCAAAAAAGGCAGGGCATACTCAAAATGCTGAATGGTGGTAATGCTTCCACTCCACCCAATAGTAATTTTGTCTTTCGGCGTTTTATCTTCGGGTTTGTACTCATCGGTATCGATGGTAGTGGGGATGATTTTTACGTTTTTATTAAACTGTACGGCATACTCTGCAAGGTACTGATTGCCTGCAAAAATCATATCCGACAAGGAAATAAGCTCTTTTGTTTTGCCGGGTTTTTTCATAAACGAAAACAACTTATTGGCATCGGAAATATTCATCAGCCAGATGGCATCATCAAAATCAAAGACTATTTTTTTCCCTTTTGCCTTGGCAGCTTTTTCAAAAAAAGTACTTCGGGTCATTAAGGCTTCACGAAAAATAAATACAATATCGAAGTCGTTCAGTCGCTTCAAATCGCCACGACGTTTTGCCAGCGAACGCAGCGAAAACAGATATTTTTTGTGATAGTTTTTTCGGGTGTACAGTATTTTATCATCTGCTTCCGAAACCAGGTGGGAAAGTTCGTTGGGGAAACCATTCTGGCTCAAAAAGTCCATATACTGCTCAAATCGAAAACGCTGCCCGGGGGCACGGTCTTTTCGGTGTGAGGCTATGAACAGAATTTTGGGCATTGGCTTACAAAGTACATTATTTTTTGCGTGATATTACGTGCCAGTAGGGCGTGTTTTCAGAAAAAATGATTTTGTCCATTCTGGCGCGTTGCAACATTTCGGCAATTTGTTGTTGGCTAAAGCGGTGTTCTAGCGGAGTGCCAAACCTGTCGAGGGCATCGTTGCGGATAATTCGCCACGATTTGTTACGGTAGTATGATAAGGGTATTTTATTGGCAAGTTTTTCGGAAAAAATTCCAAAAAATTTACTCAACAAAACCAAGGGCAGGTAAACAAATATGGCAATCAAATCGCAGACCAATCGCTTAAGTTTCCCGGGCAGTTTACTTACCATTTTTCGTTTAAAATTCACCAGTCCAAAAATGGCACGAAATGCCCAACCTCTGTTGTCTAACGAGTAGTAGAGATACAAAAGCAAGTGCCCGCCGGGTTTTATTTTCTTCACCAAATCCTGCAAGGCTTTTTCGGTATCGGGAATGTGGTGCAACACACCGAGGCAAATCACAAAATCGAAACTATTATCGGTAAAGGGCATCGAATCTATAGAGGCGTGTGTGAAGCGAATGGTTGGCTTGTCTTTGTTCCACTTCACGGCGGGAATAATCGCCTCGCTAGGGTCGATGGCTTCAATGGGGCAGCCAAAACGGCTCATATACCTCGACCAGCGTCCGGTGCCGCATCCGGCATCCAAAACGGTTGTGTTTTCATTGAGTAATCCGCTGGGTACGATATCGAAATACTCGTCTCCGGCACGGGTAAGTTCTTCTTCGGTAAAGGAGTTAAATTTAATCCACTCTTCGCCAAACGACTGCACAGTCTTGAGGTCGAGGTTGGTTTCTTCTCTAGTTAAAAACGAGGGAATTTCCACCTCATTAAAACACAGGTGATTCAGCGGTTCACGGGTATAGGGAGTTACTCTTCCAGCCAAATCGAAGGGAGTTTTTCAGTTAGTTCGATGTTTTCGAATTTTTTGCTCTTTTTCACACCGGTTCGTTTGGCCCAAGCGGCCATTTTATGGAGTCCTTCTTCCAGCGAAACGGGGATGGTCATTTTAAAAACTCTCTTTGCCTTCTCGTGGCTGGCGTGTGCGTGAGCCACTTCGTTGCGGGTGGGCAGATGGCGTAATTCTCCGTTTATTCCCATTGCCTGCATAGTGGTTTTGGCCAGTTCGCTCACGGTATACTCTTTATCTGCTCCAATATTGAAAATCTGGTTGTAGGCTTCTTTTACCTCTACACAATTGGCAATATAAGGAGCTACATCGCCAATATAGCTGAATGCACGGGTTTGAGAGCCGTCGCCAAAAACGGTAAGCGGCTTATTCTGCATCAGTTGATTCATAAAAATGCCCACCACATTGCGGTAGCGGTCGCCTAGGTTCTGGTATTCACCATACACATTGTGCGGGCGAAAGATGACGTAATCCAGTCCAAACATTTCGTGGGTTACCTTCAACTCCTGCTCTACTGCCAGTTTGGCAATTCCGTAAGGGTCTTCGGGTTGGGGAATCATATCTTCGGTCATCGGGGGCTGCAAGGCACCATATACGGCAATGGAAGAGGTAAACACAAAGCATTTTACCTTGTGTTTTACCGACTCGTTAAGCAGGTTTACACTGCCGATAAGGTTGTTGGTGTAGTTAAATCGTTTGATAAAGTGGCTCAGTCCCTCGGCAGCATAAGCCGCCAGATGATACACGTAATCGAATTTATAATCGGTAAAAAGTTTTTCCAAAAGAAGGTGGTCGGTAATGGAGCCTTCCACAAAAAGGGCTTTCGGGTTTACGTTTTCCCTAAATCCACCGCTCAAATCATCCAGCACCACTACGTTATGGCCTTTTTCTATCAGGTGATTAACTACGTGTGCTCCGATAAATCCGGCGCCTCCTGTAACAAGTGATGTGCTCATAGTCGTGCTTTTCCGCCTAACAAAAGTATTAAAATTAGCGCTCTTTGCCATTTTATATAAGCTAATGAGTCAAATTATTCTCAATAACCTAATTAACGACATCAAAACCCCGTAGTAAATAAATTTCTCGCTCCTTTAATTCCACAGTGTTGGTAGTTATTGTAGGTTTGGGCTGCTCTTTCGGTAATTTCCTTACCCATTTCTTTGGCAATCCATCCGTCTATAGCTGCTTTAAGGGTGTATGCCTCCGGCGCCATCAGGTGAGTCGTCCATAAAAGTGGGTTGGCTTTTGTCTTTTTTATTTCGGGCGAAAAATAGCTTTTGCTGTAGCAGGCAAGTATAATCACGTCGCGGGTTTTATCCACCTGCGATTTGTAGTTGATGTTCACCTCAAATTCCATAAGTCCGTTGTGCCCCACATAAGCAAATAAATCAGAATGGCCGCCGAATTTTAAACTCAACGAATCATGCTTTATGGTAATCGGCATTTGTCCGTTGGACGATTTTAAAAAATCTTCGATGCACGACTTTATTTGTTCTCCATCGTAGGCATCAGCCAGCATATAAACGTCTTTTTGAACGTGTTTAAACAGTATTCGCTCCAAAATAAACGGATTGGATGATTTTATGGTTTTCACCAATTTCCAGTCCTCGGTTTTCTTATTGAAGAAGTTTTTAACCCCATATCCAGCCCCCCAATAGAGGTTGTTTCGTATGTCTTTTCCGTTTCCAATCGATTCAGGAACTTTCACAATTCCCTGGTGTTCGTTGTCGCACAAAGCCACAAAAACATGAATAGTTTTGGTTTCTCCAACTGCCGAAAAATACCACAAAACAAGAAAAATAACCAGTCCTAAGTTTTTCATAATCCCCTGAGTTAGTATAATTGGGCAAATACGTGTGTTTACAAAAAGGGTTAATCTGTTATAAACATCCATACACCCTAAATCCTCGCTTTTATCAAAATGCTCAGCAATTTATTCGAAAATGTTCTTAAATTAGTACTTTACTTGCCATGAAAAAAAGTTTCCTTTTTCTGCTCATCGGTCTGTTCATTTGCACTGCAAAAGCGCAAAGTGATGCTGTATTGCAGGCAGGGTATAAATTTCTGGAAAATAAAGGCCAATGGGAAAAGGAAGTGAAATACAGAGCAGACCTTCGCTCGGGTTTTCTTTACCTAACTGAAAAAGGGTTGGTTTTCGACTTCTACGATGCGAAGGAATTTAACCGCTATATAGAAGCGCATCACAATAAATCGGCAAAACGTGATTTTGACAAGCTGAAATGCCATGCCTACCAAGTGGAATTGGAAGGAAGTGCGGGAGTAAACAAAGTGACTACAGAAAGTAAATCTCCCGAGTACTACAACTATTTTTTGGGAAACAACTCCGACAAATGGGCTTCATATGTATATGCCTACCATCGCCTGAAAGCCGAAGAGGTATATCCGGGGGTGGATTTGAGCATCTACAGCAAGGTTTTTAACCTAAAATACGACTTCATTGTAAAGCCGGGTGCAGATGCGAGCGCTATAAAACTGAAATTTTCGGGTCAGGAAAGCATAAAAATAATTAACGGAAGAGTGGTTGTCAAAACCTCCGTAAATACTGTATTTGAAGACAAACCTTATGCTTATCAGGTTGTCAACGGAAAAAAAATAAATGTGCCTTGTACGTTTAAATTAAAAGGACAGACCATAAGCTTCCATTTCCCAAAGGGCTACGATAAAAACCGTGAATTAATCATCGATCCCACGCTGATGTTTTCCACATATTCGGGATCTTTTTCAAACAATTTTGGCTATACAGCGACTTTTGACAAAAAAGGATTTTTATACTCGGGCAGCTCTGCCTTCGGCACCCAATACCCTACTACGGTTGGTGCCTACGATGTTACTTTCAACGGAGGTATTGTAGATATTGCCATTTCCAAATACGATACTACGGGTACATTTATGGTTTACTCAACATACGTAGGAGGAAACAGCGATGAAATGCCCCACAGTATGATTACTAACAGTAACGATGAGCTTTTTGTATATGGAACAACCAGCTCGCTGAATTTCCCCACTACTGTGGGTTGCTACGACAATAACTACAACGGAGGAACTGCCCTTAATCTGCAAAACGGACTGGGAACAAACTACGTAAATGGTAGTGACATTATTCTTTTCCGACTAAGCGGAAACGGCAGTCAATTGTTGGCTTCCACCTACATAGGCGGGTCTCAAAATGACGGATTGAATTCAACTCCGGTAAACTTGCTTCGCTACAACTATGCTGATGAAGTACGCGGAGAAATACTGATAGACAACCAAAACAATGTTTATATAACGAGTTGTACACGCTCTGCAGATTTTCCGGTTACAGCAGGAGTATTTCAACCAACTTATGGCGGAGGAACGATGGACGGAGTGGTTTTTAAAATGGATAACAACTTATCTACCTTAATATGGAGTACTTTTCTTGGTGGAACTAACGACGATGCCGTTTTCTCGTTGGAAATTGATAAAAACGGAAATATCTACGTATCTGGCGGGACAAACTCAATAGATTTCCCTACTACTGCCTCGGCTATTCAACCTGCTTATAATGGCGGGCGTTCGGATGGATTTATTACACACATAAGTGCCAATGGCTCATCAATTATAAACTCTACCTACTGGGGTTCACCTACCTACGATCAAGTCTATTTTATTGAACTGGACAGATACAACAACGTACACGTTTTCGGTCAAACCGAACGGATGGACTCCACTTTTATACACAACGTTCTTTATGCCAACTACAACAGTGGTCAATTTATCAGTAAACTGAATCCCGATTTGGATTCCTTAATCTGGTCAACTGTGTTCGGGAGTGGAACCGGAGTACCCAACATTTCGCCTACGGCATTTCTCGTTGATGTGTGCAACAAAATTTACTTGAGTGGTTGGGGCGGAGGCACAAACAACCTTGCGCAACTCAACAACAATGCGGGTTATACTTTTGGTATGCCAACCACTGCAAATGCCTTTCAAAGCACTACCGATGGAAGCGATTTTTATTTAATGGTATTGGAAGACGATGGCTCTGCTATGTCTTACGGCTCGTTCTTTGGTGGCCCTATAAGTCAGGAACACGTAGACGGAGGAACGAGTCGATTCGACCGCAACGGACGCATGTATCAAAGTGTTTGTGCAGGATGCGGTTTCAACAGCGACTTCCCTATTGAGCCAAACCCAGGAGCTGTTTCACCTACAAACAACAGCTCTTGCAACAACGGGGTATTCAAATTCGATTTCAATCTACCCATAGTGTTAGCTGCCTTTGAACATAACGAAGTTGAATGTGTAAATGTGCCCATAAATTTCGAAAACAACTCATACAACGGAATCACTTTCGAATGGACTTTTGGCGATGGAAACGGATCTGTGCAATTTGAACCCACTCACACCTATAGCGGTTCGGGAACTTACACTATTATGTTGGTGGTTTCCGATACAGCTGCCTGCAATTTTTCTGATACTGCATATTCTCAAATTACCATTTTAAGCAACTCTACCGGAACATTACCTTCTTTTCAGATTTGCCAAGGAGAAACTGTACAGATTGGCCTAGCCCCTTCAGGGACTCCGGGCATCACATACAACTGGTCCCCTTCTGCCGGATTAAGCCAAACCAACGTTCCTAATCCGTTTGCCTCCCCGGGCAATACAACCAATTATACACTTTTGGTTTCTAATGGCGTGTGCACCGACACGCTCTTGCAAACCGTAAACGTAACCACCCTCCAACTCACCGTGAGTAACGACACCATAGTATGTTCCGATACGGTAGTAGTTAACCTAATTGCCAACTCACAGGGCACATCGAATAATTATCACTGGAGCAGCAACAATAACTTCGGCGACATGCTAAACACCTCGCCCACTGACAACAGTATTGCCGTAACCGTTAACCAGCCTACCATGTATTACGTGCAAATCACTGCTAATAACTGTACACTCACCGATTCCGTTTTTATAGATTATCTGGCTGCAGCTGTAACCATAGTTGGCAACACCTTTATTTGCGAAGGAGACACCATTACGCTAACAGCGTTGAATTCTAACCCCAACGAAACGTTTACCTTCGACTGGTCTCCAAACGGAGCCATCATTTCAGGAAATGGCACACCAAGTATAGTAATTTCACCTAATGGAACAACGCTCTATATACTGGAAGCCACTAGCGCTACGGGTTGCTTTTTCACACTTAATCACACTGTAACGGTATCAAACCTAAGCACGACTACAATTAGCGCCACTGCAAGCCCTGATACTATTGTGGCAGGTGCATCTAGCCAACTCAACGTGACGCCGGGCGGATATAATTATAATTGGTCGCCATCATTGGGGCTAAACAATCCAAATATTCAAAACCCAATCGCAACTCCATTAGTAACAACTACTTATATTGTAACTATAACCGATGGGGATTGTGTACGTTTCGATACTGTGAGAGTGGTCGTAAAGGAATACATTTGTGGCCCTCCCGATGTGTTTGTTCCGAATGCTTTTACGCCAAATGGAGACGGAAACAACGACATACTTTATGTGAGAGGAAATAATCTTACAGCAATAGAATTTAAAGTATATCACCGCTGGGGTGAGCTGGTATTTGAAACTAACGACCAAAGTAAAGGATGGGATGGAACATACAAAGGCATGCTTTGTGACCCTGCCGTGTTTGTTTATCACTTGAAAGCCTTATGTATTGGCGGTGAAGAATATATTGAAAAAGGTAATGTTACACTGCTGCGCTAGTGAAAAGATTGATTGTAATAGGAATTGTTTTAATAGGATGCACTGTGCATGCGCAAGATATACATTATTCGCAGTTTGATGCCGCTCCCCTCAATACAAATCCTGCTCTTCTTGGAAATTTTGACGCAGACTACCGCTTTGTGGGAAATCACCGTACCCAGTGGCGATCGGTTACAGTACCCTATTCTACCTTCAGCTTAAGTGCAGACGCCAATAACGTGCTCGAAAAAAAAGACGTGGTTGCCGGAATTCTGATTAATCAGGATCGAGCGGGTGATTCCAGACTCAATACTTTTCAGGTAAACCTTGGTGGGGGGTATCGTTTCAGACCTTTTAAAGATACAACCATGAGCCTAGTTGCTGCGGGACAAATAGGTATTACCAATCGTAGGCTCGACTACGCTAAATTAAGATTCGACAACCAATACGATGGAAGTCAATACAACTCTACTATCCCGGTAGCAGAAAACTTTGTGCGTGATGGTAGAACCTATCTCAACTTTAACCTTGGCTTATTTTACCGTTACGACATCGATAAAGACAATCACATAGGCGCCGGTTATGGCATTATTAATCTTACCAAGCCTCAGCAAAGCTACTACGACGATATGGGCATAACATTAGACATGCACCATATTTTACACACCTATGGAAACCTGAAACTGGATTGGGAATGGACGTTACTCCCCTCATTTATGCTGCAAACTCAGGGGAAGTACTACGAGTTTTTGATGGGCTCACTTGTCCAGTATGACTTGGTAAACGAAACTGGAGCCTACCGCGCTGCATTTGCCGGGGCGCACTACCGCTCCAAAGATGCAGGATTTGTAACCATAGGTATGGTTTACGATGACTGGAGAGTGGGCATGAGCTACGACATCAACTTCTCGACATTGCGAGTGGCAAGTAATTACCGAGGCGCATTGGAAGTTTCGGTTATTTATCTGCTGCGACAATTCCGTCCAAATATGAAACCTCACCGCATTTGCAGGGAATATATCTGATGAGAAATCTACTGCTTTATATACTATTTTTAGGGAGTATTTCTGCCTACACACAAAATCAAAAGCTTTTCATTAAAGCAGGCGATGACAGAATGCAGGCAGGCGACTATTACGGTGCTACTCTGCACTACCGGTCGGCTATGAATTACGACTCTACAAACATCGACCTGATGTATAAATTAGCAGAATCTTACCGACTATACAACCAGTATCCCGAAGCAGAATACTACTACCAAAAGATATACGACAAAGAATACGGAAAACTTTATCCCAAAGGGGTATTTTGGCTGGCCACTATGCAGAAGTACAATGGTAAATACCGTGAGGCCATCAAAACTTGGAAAAAAGTAAACTCACTCTATTCCAGAGATAAAAAAAACTACGAGTACCTCAAATCCAAGCAAGAAATCCGCTCCTGTACCTTTGCCTTTCGCAATGAAAAACGCGAAGATGAAAATGCCGAGGTAATCAATTTTTTCTCGGTAAACACCATTAATGCCGAAATGGCTCCACTAAAAACCGCTGACGGTTTTTACTTTACCTCGTTGCGCGGAGAAATGAACGAAAGCTTGGAGGTAAATGCCAAAGACTACCGACACAGCGCTATGCACTACAACGGTGAAACAACCCTTAAACTCGATACCATCATCAATAAACCCGGCACCCACAACGGTAATTTCTCATTCACAAGTGATTTCTCAAGAGTTTATTTCAGTAGGTGCAACGACGACTACCAATGTAAAATACTAACCAGCACCCGAATAGCAAACAGTTGGACTCAACCCGAAGAACTCAACAGCGAAATAAACGTTGCCGGGTACAACACCACACAACCACATTGGACAGAAGCAAGTGGAAAAGAGTATTTGTTTTTTGTAAGCGACCGAACCGGCGGGCAGGGTATGCTCGACATTTGGTACAGCGAACTGAAAGATTACAAAACAGGAATGAGGGCTACGAACGCGGGAAAACTGGTAAACAGCCCGGACAACGAAATATCTCCGTTTTACGATACGGAAAAAGCAGCCCTGTACTTTAGCTCTACTTGGCACGAAGGCTTCGGAGGATTTGATATTTTTAAAAGCGAAGGGGAAATAGGCAACTTTTCTCAGCCTGAAAACCTGATGAAACCCATCAACAGCCAATGGAACGATTACTACTTCACTCCGGCAGACAGCAACAGCAGCTATCTTGCCTCTAACCGAACAGGGGCACTTTTTAGCAAAGGACCTCATTGCTGCAACGATATCTGGAAGATACAATACCCCTACACCGAACCTCCCAAACCTCTTATAACCAATCTAGAAGATTTGAACCGATACCTGCCCGTTACTTTGTTTTTTCACAACGACGAACCCAATCCGAGAACTACCGATACGGTGACCAAACTCAACTACCTGACCACTTACGACGCGTACAGAAAGCTCATCCCTACCTATCGTGCCGAATATGCCAAAGGCCTGAATGAAGAAGCAGCCGTTGAGGCAGAAATGGACATCGTCGATTTTTTTGAAGACCGGGTAGAAAAGGGAGTTAAAGACCTTACCCTATTTACAAGTTTACTCGTAGAAGAGCTAGAAAAAGGGCAGCATATTGAATTAACCATTAAAGGATTTGCCTCGCCGCTGGCAAAAACCGACTATAATGTTAAGTTAACCGGTAGGCGAATTTCAAGTCTTATAAACTACCTGAACGAGTACGAAGGTGGAAGATTTAAACCTTACATAGATGGAACCGCCGAAAATGGAGGCAAACTTACTTTTGTGCGCATACCCTTTGGCGAATATACCGCCAATGAACTGATTAGCGACAACCCCAACGACCAGAAAAACTCCATCTACAGCCGTGCAGCAGCCTCTGAACGAAAAATAGAAGTACAGTCGGTGCAGCAAGCAGCTCGTGACAGCCTTTATGCAGAAATAAAAGCCTCCAAAGAAGTACACGACCTCGGGAAACTCAAACCTGGAGAGATAGTGAAACACAGTTTCACTATAACCAATGGCGGTAATGCCCCCATGCAAATAGCCAAAGTAGTGCCAGTTTGCGATTGTATTAAAATTTTAAACTATCCCACCAAAGAACTAAAAGCCGGAGAATCAGCCTCCGTTGAAGTAGAATTTAACACTACCGGATTAAACGCCAAGCAGGTACACTCAGTCACCATCGTAGCCAATGCTTTTCCCCGAACCAAAAGATTGGTCATTACGGCTGAGATTATGGAATAAATCAAATTAATCCATCAGGTAAAACAATCATTTCCGGTGTTTTCCGTATAGTTCATACAGGTGATTCAAATTCTATTTTATCTATTATTTGCTGCTCGGCTGAATCAATCAGTCCCGGAAAGTAGCCATAGTGAGGTATTTCTGACTTACTTTTCCAAATCATACCCAAAATCACTGCTTTTTTCAGTAAATCTGATTGTACGAACATTGTTGTTTATTTTAGTGTGTACTCACTCAACAATCCCTAAAGAATGAAATAGCGTGGTAGATACCAACTGACAACCAATATAAAATCAATGATAAGAGTAAGCGCGGTTTCGAATTTGAGTTTAGTTCCCTTACTTTTTTTCCGTCATAGGCTTACTATTTTATAATAAGTCGAATTTAATGATATCTTTTCATTTTGACTTCAACCAACTACTCCCAAATCTTCACTTCGTATTTTCCATCTCTGCCTACAGCGCCTCTGAACATGGCTGAAGTGTTGTATTGCAGGGTGTAATTGCCGTCTTTGTCTATAGCGATGATACCCCCATCACCTCCCATATCTTTAATTTCTTTGAGCGTAGCAGCAACACCCTGCTCCAGTGTTGCTTTGCCATAGGCCATCCTAGAATTTACTTGAAAAGCTGCCGAATTACGGATAAAATACTCTCCCCACCCCGTACACGACACCCCACAGGTGCGGTTGTCGGCATAGGTACCCGAACCGATTACAGGCACATCACCTGCCCTGCCGTAGCGCTTGCCCCACATGCCTCCGGTAGAAGTGGCTGCGGCTATATTCCCTTTTTTATCCATCGCCACAGCGCCCACTGTGCCGCGCGGGTCGTTCTTCTTGGTATCTTCGTATTTGCTCTTCATTCGGTGAGTTATGAAATATGCGTTGGGTACTTTTTCCAATCCTTGTTCGGTGGCAAAAATTTCAGCTCCATTCCCAATCAAAAACACATGGGCAGAACTGTCCATCACCCTGCGGGCAAGTTTCACCGGATTTTTAATGTGACTCACGGTGGCCACCGCTCCTGCATTTCGGGTGCGCCCGTCCATGATGGAAGCGTCCAACTCGGCTTTTCCATCGGCAGTGAGCACCGCTCCACGCCCTGCGTTAAACAGCGAATCATCTTCCAGCATACTTACGCAAATTTCTACCACATCTACCGCGTCCCAACCTTTGTTGAGCAGGGTGTAACCGCTATCAAGTACTCGCTTGAGCGAAGCCTCGTATTGTGCCACCTGAGCGGGAGTGAGGTTTGCTTTATTCACATATCCCGCCCCGCCGTGAATAACGAGAACCGGGGAATGCGGGTTTTCACTATAGAAACTCCAACACAAAACAGCTATACATACTGCCAAAGAAAAAAATAGATATCTCATGGTTTGGTTATTTTCATGTTTACATTCGTTCTTATTGCATGAGGCTAAATACAGTTATTGTAACTTGTTTTTTTTTCAAATTCAATTATTTACAGCTCACGAATATACTCATCATAGCTCAAATAATTCTGGAAATGAGCCATATTTCATGCTAGGGTGAACTATAAAACAGAGATCTGATTCAAAACCATTGCGACACAGTATTAAAATAATTTTTTCATAGCTTCACAAACTTACAAACAGATTTACCATCTGTGGAGATAAGTGTAATTATGTAGCTTCCCCGAGGCAAGTTTTCCACATCTATATGCAACAGGTTGTCGCCACTGACTAAGCGTATCTTTTTTTCAAGCACTGTTTTTCCCGTAAGGTCGGTAATACTCATCGTTGTTTTTTCAGTAGTAAGTGAGTTTACCGAAAGGTTCAACACCTGTTGAGTCGGATTAGGGTAAACTACGGTTCTCAGTGGATTGTTGTTAGCGCTCAACACGCTTAATGCTCCGGGATGAAATTTATGAATTAAGGTGATTTTTTGCTGTTTTTTACCCTGTTTTTGGTCTTTTTTTCGGCTGTTCGGCTCTCTGCTTTTTAGTTTCTTTTTTGGCTCTATTTCGCTTCTTTTTTGGGGAGTATTATAGTATTCAAGAAATTGAGAGTATGAAACCAGAGTTTAAAGATTGTGTTTTTAAAATGCTCGATTCTATTATACGTGACTATAAAACTCAACAATCTTATAACACTAAAACATTAAATCGAAATATCTCGGTAAAAAACCTGACTTTATTAAAGTTTACTTACAGTGGATTTAACGGAGATTCTTATGTCTTTAATCCAAAATCAATATCTGTGAAAGACGGAACAGATAACTTTATTTCACTACAAGACGAAAAAAATGAAAACTATTTTTTTGAACTACTTCTTAATAAAAGCAACTTAATTAAATTGACAGATATTTTCAATGATTGGAAACAGATAAATTCAAACTTTTTAATAATAGGTTTGTGAAAATTGTGAAAATCCGTTTAACACACCATTGATGGCTAAAAAAAGTAAATGTTTTTTCATATATCTATGCTTTAGTGGGAGTTAATTTAACAAAAACTAATCTCACTGACAAAATAATTTAAATTATTTAGCTAAAGGTAGCTGTGATAATATTTTCAGTATGTGTACTTCTCTCCGTAATTCGGTAAACTTCTTAAAAATATTTTTTCACTTCCTATGCATGCATAATAATTTTTTTAGTACATTAGCCTCGAAATTAATTATGAAGCCCGAAGAAACTATAGATTTTCAGTTGCGCAAAGCCTGGTTCAACATTTCCAAAATGTACAACGCAGAAGCAGCTCGCTACAAAGGCACCATGTCGGTGGGCTTTGTGCTGTTGAGTATTGATGTAAAAGAAGGCACACCTTCTACCAAGCTCGGTCCCAAAATGGGCATGGAGCCCGGCAGTTTGTCACGCATTCTGAAATCGCTGGAAGAAGACGGCTTAATTGTGCGGAAAACCGACTCGAAAGACAAGCGCTCGGTGCGCGTTTACCTTACCCCAAAAGGAATTGAAAAACGCGATATTGCCCGCAAAACGGTAATTACGTTCAACAAAATAGTCCGCTCCAAGATAAGTGCTAAAAAACTGGATGTGTTTTTTGAAGTGCTCGAAAACATCAATTCAATTATCGAGAAAAAAGAAATTTACAAAGAAAATATACCTGTAGAATCATGAACAGAAGAATTAAAAAAGTAGCCGTACTCGGTTCGGGAATCATGGGTTCGCGCATAGCCTGCCATTTTGCCAATATTGGCGCAGAAGTGCTTTTGCTCGACATTGTACCCAATGATGCCAAAGAATCTGCTGATGTCAAATTGCGCAACAAGCTGGTAAACGACTCGCTGCAAACCGCTTTAAAGTCGAACCCTTCGCCCATTTATTCCAAATCTTTTGCAAGCAGAATCGCCACCGGAAACTTCGATGACGATATGCCCAAGCTCAAGGATATGGACTGGATTATTGAAGTTGTGGTGGAGCGATTGGATATTAAGCAAATCGTGTTTACCAATGTGGAAAAATACCGCAAGCCGGGTACACTTATTTCTTCCAACACTTCGGGTATTCCCATCCACATGATGCTGGACGGAAGAAGCGACGATTTTAAAAAGCACTTTTGCGGCACGCACTTCTTCAATCCGCCGCGCTACCTCAAGTTGTTGGAAATTATCCCCACCCCGGAAACTTCGCCCGAAGTGGTAGATTTTCTGATGGATTACGGCAGCCGCTATTTAGGTAAAACCACTGTGTTATGTAAAGATACTCCCGCTTTTATAGCCAACCGTGTGGGTGTTTACGCCATTCAGGCATTATTTCACCTAGTAAAAGAAATGGGGCTGAGCGTAGAAACGGTAGACAAACTAACCGGCCCCGTATTGGGCAGACCGAAGTCGGCCACCTTCCGTACCTGCGATGTGGTGGGACTAGACACGCTGGTTCACGTAGCCAATGGATTACAACAAAACTGCCCCAACGACGAGCGCAAGCACCTCTTCGAAGTACCCGACTACGTTTCTAAAATGGTAGAAAACAATTGGCTGGGCGACAAATCCAAACAAGGATTTTACAAAAAAACGAAAGATGCCAACGGCAAAACGGTTATCCTATCGCTGAACTTAAACACACTGGAATACAAAGAACAACAAAAAGTAAAATACGCCACACTGGAAGCCACCAAACCGGTGGACGATTTGCGCAAACGCACCAAAATGCTGTTCAACGGACAAGATCAGGCGGGTGAATTTTATCGAAAAATATTCAGTGGAATTTTTGCCTACGTATCCAACCGCATCCCCGAAATATCGGATGAACTTTACCGCATCGACGATGCACTAAAAGCCGGATTCGGCTGGGAACTTGGTCCTTTCGAAACCTGGGATGCCGTAGGCATAGCCGAAGGTATTCAGCAAATTGAAGCCAACGGCGAAAAAGTAGCCCCTTGGGTTGCCGAAATGATGGCAAAAGACATTACTTCTTTCTATAAAATTGAAAATGGCAAGAAATACTACTACGATATTCCAAGCGGTGCTTACAAGGTAATTCCAGGTACGGAAGACATCCTGAGTTTGGAAGTCATCCGCGAAGGAAACGTAGTTTGGAAAAATGCCGATACTACCCTTGTTAATTTAGGCGCCGGAATACTAAATCTCGAATTCCACACCAAAATGAACACCATAGGCGGTGGCGTAATTGAGGGCATTCACAAAGCCATTGACCTTGCGGAGAAAGAGTATAAAGGACTGGTCATCTCCAACGAAGGCCAGAATTTCTCTGCCGGAGCCAACGTGGGTATGATATTTATGATGGCTGCCGAGCAGGAATACGACGAGCTGGAATTTGCCATCCGTACTTTCCAAAACACGATGATGCGTTTGCGCTACTCATCCA
Organism: Flavobacteriales bacterium; assembly: GCA_046295395.1. Lineage (GTDB taxonomy): Bacteria > Bacteroidota > Bacteroidia > Flavobacteriales_D > JBKBNH01 > JBKBNH01. Next base: position 223,106 of record JBKBNH010000001.1, read on the forward strand.
TTCCGGTAGTGGCCGCCCCGCACAACCTCACCTTGGGTGGCGGTTGCGAATTATCGATGCATTCAGATGCTATTGTGGCACACGCAGAAACGTATATCGGACTGGTGGAGTTTGGTGTGGGGGTTATCCCCGGCGGAGGCGGAACCAAGGAATTTGCCCTGCGCCTGAGCGATGAGCTAAACGAAGGCGATATGCGCATCAATCACCTGCGCAATAAATTCCTCACCGTAGGTCAGGCAAAAGTTGCCACATCGGCTTACGAAGGCTTCGAACTGGGCTACCTGAGAAAAGGCATAGACGAAGTAGTGATAAGCCGTGCGCATCAGTTAAAACGTGCTAAAGAAAAGGCGCTGGAACTTGCCGAAAATGGATATACTCAACCTGCACCCCGTAAAGATATTTTAGTACTAGGGAATGAAGGGCTAGGCATTGTTTACGTAGGCGCACACTCTATGATGAGTGGAAACTACATCAGCGAACACGACCAACTCATTTCTGAAAAACTGGGCTACGTGATGTGTGGTGGTGATTTGTCTCAACCCACGCGTGTTTCCGAACAATATCTATTAGACTTGGAGCGCAAAGCATTTCTGGAACTTTGTATGCAACGCAAAACACTGGAAAGAATGCAGAGCTTACTCACTACGGGAAAAATTTTGAGGAATTAAAAGATGTTACATAAAGAAAACTAAACAAAACTAACAACACCGTACTTTGTACATAATACAATAAAAAAATGGAAGCATATATAGTAGGTGGTTACCGATCAGCAGTAGGAAAATCAGGAAAAGGAATGTTCAAAAGCTTACGTCCCGATGATTTGGCGGCAGAAGTCATCAAACATTTGATGAACGATTTCCCGCAGCTGGACAAAACCCGAATTGACGATGTTATTGTAGGAAGCGCAACTCCCGAGGCTGAACAAGGGCTCAACGTGGGCAGAATGATTTCGCTTATGGCTCTGGATACCGATAAGGTGCCGGGTATGACCGTAAATCGGTATTGTTCTTCTGGATTGGAAACTATTGCCATTGCTTCGGCTAAAATTAGAAGCGGCATGGCTGATTGCATAATTGCCGGAGGTGTGGAAACCATGTCACCCATTCCGTTTGGTGGATGGCGCATTGTCCCCAACGCAGCCGTAGCCAAAAAGAATCCCACTTGGTACTGGGGAATGGGACTTACTGCAGAAGCCGTTGCCAGGGATTTCAATATTAATCGCGAAGAACAAGATATTTTTTCACTGGAATCGCACACCAAGGCACTTGCAGCCATTGATGGGGGACTATTCAAACAAGATATCGCCCCCATTCAGGTAAAAGAAATTTACCTCGATGAAAAAGAAAAACGTCAAGAAAAAGCTTACACGGTGGACACGGACGAAGGACCAAGAAGAGGAACCACCCTTGAAGCACTTTCTCAACTTAAACCTGTATTTGCTCAGGGCGGTTCGGTTACTGCCGGCAACTCTTCGCAAACCTCAGACGGAGCAGCCTTTGTGATGGTAATGTCCGAAAAAATGGTAAAAGAATTGGGTGTAGAACCTATTGCTGTACTTCGCTCCTACTCAGTAATGGGGGTTGAACCAAGAATTATGGGTATTGGCCCGGTGGCAGCCATACCCGAAGCTGTGAAAATGGCAGGTCTGTCCATTTCCGATATACAGTTGATCGAACTGAACGAAGCTTTCGCTTCTCAATCCGTTGCTGTATGCAAAGAACTAAATCTGAACACAAGCATCGTAAACGTAAACGGAGGAGCAATTGCACTAGGGCACCCCTTGGGCTGCACCGGAGCTAAACTAAGCGTGCAACTATTTAACGAAATGCGTCGAAGAAACCTGAAATACGGAGCCGTAACTATGTGTGTGGGAACCGGACAAGGAGCTTGCGGCGTTTTTGAATTACTGAAATAACATAGTAACCAATAACTTATTAACTCAACAACCAGCATGGAAAAACCAATTAAAGGCGGAGAATTTCTAGTAAGAGAAACCACAGCCAAAGACATATTCATTCCCGAAGAATGGACCGAAGAACAACAGATGATTGCACAGATGTGCCGCGACTTCATCAATCAGGAAGTAACGCCTATTGTTGACCGAATTGACTCTATGGAAGAAGGACTTATGCCTAGCTTACTGGATAAAGCAGGTGAATTAGGCATGCTTGGCTTATCCGTTCCGGAGGATTTAGGCGGTATGGGAGTTGACTTCAAAACATCGCTTTTGGCTACTGAGTCTCTGGGAGAAGGATATTCTTTCTCGGTTGCCTACGGAGCGCACACCGGAATCGGCACCTTACCCATTCTATACTACGGAAACGATGCTCAAAAACAAAAATACATTCCAAAACTGGCTTCTGGAGAATGGAAGGCTTCTTACTGCTTAACCGAACCGGGATCGGGCTCTGACGCTAATAGCGGAAAATCAAAAGCTGTACTTTCAGAAGATGGAAAACACTACATCCTGAACGGGCAAAAAATGTGGATTACCAATGGGGGATTCGCTGAAATATTTACCGTTTTTGCCAAAATTGACGACGACACAAACTTGAGTGCTTTTATAGTAGAAAAAGGCTACGAAGGAATTTCGCTCAACGCCGAGGAGAAAAAAATGGGAATAAAAGGCTCTTCTACCCGTCAGGTATTCTTCAACAACGTGAAAGTTCCGGTTGAGAATCTGCTTTCCGAAAGAGGAAACGGATTTAAAATAGCCCTTAACATCTTGAATATCGGTAGAATTAAACTAGCTGCCGGAGTACTTGGCGGAGCAAAAGGAGCAATTAACCTTTCCGTTAAGTATGCCAACGAGCGCGAGCAATTTGGCAGACCCATTGCTAAATATGGAGCCATTCGTCACAAGCTGGCTGAGCAGGTTATCCGCACCTTTGCGCTAGAATCTGCAACCTATCGAGCAGGTCAAAATATAGACGATGCTATTCAGTCGCTTGTAGCAGAAGGCATGCCCAAAGGACAAGCAATATTAAAAGGCATTGAGCAATTTGCTGCAGAATGTGCCATACTAAAAGTATTGGGCTCCGAGTGCCTGGATTATGTGGTAGATGAGGGGGTGCAAATACACGGCGGCATGGGCTACAGTGCTGAAACTATGATTGAGCGTGCTTACCGGGATTCCCGAATTAACCGAATTTTCGAAGGAACCAATGAAATAAACCGGATGCTATCCGTGGACATGATTCTGAAACGTGCCATGAAGGGTGAGATAGACTTGATGGGGCCGGCTATGGCTGTGGCAAACGAGCTTATGTCTATTCCCGACTTTGGCGGTGGAGACGATACCCTGTTGTTTACAGCTGAGAAAAAATACATCCAAAACTTTAAAAAAGCTTTGTTGATCGTAGCAGGAGGAGCCGTTCAAAAACTTATGCAAACATTGGCCAAAGAGCAGGAAGTGCTGATGGGTATTGCCGACATGGCCATGTATATCTACGCTGCCGAATCAACGCTGTTGAGGGTAGAGAAAATGGTGAGTTTAAAAGGTGAAGCCGCCTGCGCCCTACAAATAGATATGGCGAGAACATACATCTACGATACAGCAGACCGCATAAATAAAGCCGGGAAAGACACCATCAACACCTTTGCCGAAGGCGACGAAATGCGCATGATGAATATGGGATTGAAGCGATTTACTAAACATGAAGCTTTCAATGTAAAAGAAGCTCGTCAGCGCATTGCCGTAAAATTGATAGAGGAGAATAAATACTGTTTCTAAACGTGTTCTTATATAATTAGGAATCCTTGCTTTTTCCTAAATATAAACTCCCCCGATAGGTTGCTCCCGGTCGGGGGATGTTTTTTTAATTTTTGCTAAAATCTAATTTCGAAACCCAGGTTGTTTGAAGGTAAAACTGATTGAACCAGTCGTTGTGTTGATTGTAAATCCACCCCACATAGAGCAGACCACATTCTATGGAATTTTTTTCGTTAATCTTATATCCCAGTTGCAAAGCCGACCAGTTTTCATTGAATTTGAAAAAATCGTTTGATTTCGTATTAAAGAAAAATTCCGAATAAGCAAACCAATAAAATTTTTCATTTATATCAGAGGATATCCCTAACAGATAACGTAACCGATGAGTAAAAACAACTTCTTTGCTTATAGGATTTTGTATAAATCGTTCATCAAAACGCAAACGTTGCTTTATCTCCAACTTATTGATAGGTGTTTTTAATGTGAGTTGTTGAAAAAGACGATTTTCATTTCTTGTGTATGCTTCACCTGGATTTTGCTGCTCAAAAACATAAGAAGCAGTAAACGAAAGTTGCTCTGTTATGGCGTAACTCACTCCCGACTCGCCGTATATGTAGAGTAATCTCGCCTTGTCAGGCATATTAAAATTATTGGTATGATTATACGGTTTTACAGCAGCAAACAAGTAAGCATTGTACGACCATTTTTCTGATAGTTTTCCGGAGTGATCAACCGTAGGGAATAGCCCAGCATAATTGATATTTTGGGCGAAAGTTGTTACTACGGTAAAAAAAGAAAAAATGAATAAAATTCTCATATTCCGTATTTTTTAATGATGGCTATTTGCCCAGCGTGGTAAGTAGTGTGAGAAATGATTCTGCCTAAAGCCTGTACTTTTGTTTTAGTACCAAATTCTTTTGTGGTTATTTTACTCTCCCAGCCGAGGTCGGTCTGCTTTTCTATTACAGATTTAAGAGCCTGAAACGAGTCATTTACATAATTCTTTAGACTTTGCAGGTCTGTCCATTCGCCGGTATCTCTTTTATCGATAACCGTTTTGGCTGTAACTCGTACTTCGTCTGATCCAAAAACATTTTTAGCAAAAAGTAATTCAACATCGCCTATATGCCTTATCAGAAATCCAATACTATTTGGCGAATCCCCCAAGTGTTTGGATAAATCTTCTTCAAAAATATCATTCAATTGATTAGAAAATCGGATTCTTGCTTCCATCCATAACTCCAGTAAGTCTTGAGTTTTATTCACGTGGCTAAAATAACGTATGGATTTGGCTGAGCAAAATATTATGAAATAAATAATGGAAACTTAATTTTCAAAAAGTTGAATTCCGATTGAACCCTTTACGTTTTAGCGTGTATCAAGATGTAAATTTCAATTAAAAAATCATGAAAACAACACTACTCGTACTCCTCCTGTCTTTTACAGGACTTTGCTCGGCACAAACCAAGGTTATTGCGCACAAAAGCCACAGCGGTAATGCTAATTCGTTTTCCAAAGCCTATAAAAACAGTCTTTTCGATATGAAAAATTCGAATTTTGGATTGCCCGGCAACATGAGTATTTTTATTCTGGACACCGTCATATCGGTAAACGATTCTATAACAGCTTACAAATACCGCGAATCTAAAGTCTGTTATCAATACGGTACGAATTATAAAAACTTGAAAAACAAAGATTTCAATCACAAAACAGATACTATTGTGAACCACCCTGAACTAATCAAAGGCAATACAGTGGAACACATCAAGGCATCCAGAAGGGTGGCCTTGCCTATATGGTATCAAAATCCTTTGGATGAGGTCGTTTTTATCGGATTTCGGGAATAAATACCGTTAAATGAAAAAGGCACTTTCTTTTTACAATACCCTGCTCATATTCTCTATACTGGGAGTATTGTTCGTACCTTTTTCGTTTCATTTGAGTTCGATTCAGGGAAAAATAACCCGCCTGCTCTTTGAAGATTTGATTTTGTTCATCGCCGAAAAATTGCCCCAAATACAGGTTGCCAATCCTGAAATTTCTTCCGATTCTGCTACGATGTATCTACTCTTTGGGATTTTATTTCTGCTGGCTTTGTTGTTCTCTTCTTTTCTTTCCTTTTTTACTTTCTGGCAAACGCATCAAAACAAAGTAGACCCCGCTATTCGATTGATTTTAATTTACTATCTGGCTTTGATTATGCTCAAGTATGGTTTTGACAAAATATTCAAAGCCCAGTTTTATTTACCCGAACCTAACACGCTCTACACGCCTTTGGGTATGCTGGACAAAGACATCTTGTATTGGAGTACTATGGGTACATCGCATGTGTATAATGTATTTACCGGATTAATGGAGGTCATTCCCGCACTATTGCTGTTTTACTACAGAACGAGGGTTTTGGGACTTTTAATTTTGTGCGGAGTATTACTGAATGTGGTGTGCATCAATATCGGATTCGATATATCGGTGAAATTATTTTCCTCCTTTCTACTGCTCATTACTGGTTTACTACTAGCTCCCTGGATTAAAAACACCATTCGGTATTTGATGCATTACCCCGTAAAACCTTTACTACCCCTTTCCGGAAAAAAATTAATTACCAGCAAAATCATTCGGAGTTCTTTAAAAGCAGGAATCGGAATACTTTTTCTGCTGGAGTCGCTGCTGCCCTACATTGCTACCGGCAATTACAACGACGACAAAGCTCCACGAAACTACCTGCACGGGGCGTATGAAACTACCTTCGATACATTAAATGAACAATCGCCTACTCCTCAACTGAAGCGGTTGTTTATCCATCGTCGGAATTATCTCATTTTTCAGTATAGTGATGACTCCATGGAAGATTTTAAACTGAAGATCAATCCAGATAATGGAGAATTTACGCTGACTGATTATCACGGGAAAACCATTCATCTACACTATTCTTTCGATGAGGCTAATCAGGAGCTAATCTTGTGGTCTAAGGAGTACGAATGGAAAATCCACTCAAAAGCGCTTACGTGGCGAAAATTGCCTGCAATAAAGCCTTTGTTTCACTGGACGGTAGATAGTATTGGTAGTTAACCCATATTAATAAAAAAACGGAAACCAAAAATGAAATTCCTGCTTCCGCTTTTATTTTGCTAACCCTATTTTAAAACTACAACTCTACCATAACACCTTTTTTATGAATCAACTTGCGCAAGTTAATCAATGCATAGCGCATTCTACCCAATGAAGTGTTTATACTCACTCCGGTTGAATCAGATATTTCTTTAAAACTCATATCCAAATAATGCCTCATGATTACAACTTCACGTTGTTCGTGAGGAAGATTTTCTATCAGTTTTCTCAAGTCTTTCATCACCTGATCCTTTACCATTTTATCCTGCACGCTTTCCTGGTTCACTTTAAGAATAGAAAAAATATCAAAATCATCGTCTTCATTTTGAGTACGTTGTTGACCAACCATGGGCATTTTGGCATTTTTCCTGAAATGATCTATAATCAGATTATGAGCTATACGAAGCACCCAAGGCAAGAACTTACCTTCTTCATTGTATCGGCCTCGCTTAAGCGTGTGAATTACCTTCACAAAGGTATCCTGAAAAATATCTTCGGTAAGGTCTCTGTCTTTTACTAGATTATAGATATAGGAATAAACCCGCGTTTTATGGCGGTTTAACAGTACTTCAAAAGCCGACTCATCGCCTTTCAAGTAGGACTTTACAAATTCCTGGTCGTTTAGTTGAACGGTTTGCATAATCTACTCTTTTTAAGAGGTTTACTAAAAAATTAAACTTATTAGTTTTAAGAGTAGATGTGTGCTATAGGCAAATCGTATTTTGTGTTTAACGATATCAAATATAGAACGTGAATCTAAAAAAACCAAAACAATACCTACTTTTGGCTGTTCGATTTTCACCAAAGGCAGGTTTTTCATGGTAAACGGTATTTCTGATGGGATTAATCCCAAAACACATATTATTATAAAAGGGGCTAAAGTTCACAATCTTAAGAATGTCAACTTGGCCATTCCCAGAAACAAACTGGTTGTGATAACAGGATTATCCGGCAGCGGAAAATCTTCACTAGCCTTCGACACGCTCTATGCAGAAGGTCAAAGGCGTTATGTGGAGAGCCTTTCCTCTTATGCCCGTCAGTTTTTAGGCCGACTTGATAAACCCGATGTAGAAGCTATCTTGGGTATATCGCCTGCTATTGCCATCGAACAAAAAGTAATCTCCCGAAATCCTCGTTCTACCGTTGGAACCTCTACAGAAATATACGACTACCTAAAGCTACTGTTTGCCCGAGTGGGAAGAACTATCTCTCCTGTGAGTGGAAAAGAAGTAAAAAAAGAAACCATTACAGATGTGGTAAACTACATCAATTCACAACCTGATGGGACTAAAGGAATGATTATGTTTCGTCTGCCCGAAGTAACAGGACGAACTGCTAAACGACAATTGGAAATTTATCTCGAACAAGGATTTTCAAGAGTTTTTTGCGAAAATGAAACACTGAGTATCGAGGATATTAAAAAACCAGAGGAAAAAGAACCGATTTACGTGATTGTAGACCGCATATCGGTTGTGTCTGATGACGAGGAAAACATAAGTCGAATAGCAGATTCCACACAAATTGCCTTTACCGAGGGTAATGGCGAATGTTTTGTCTGGATTAATAACAATATGCGCAACTTCAATAACCGATTTGAGCTAGACGGGATAAATTTCGACGAGCCTTCTCTTAACTTCTTTAGCTTCAACAATCCGGTGGGAGCGTGTCCAACTTGTGAAGGATTTGGAAAAATTCTGGGTATAGATGAAGATTTAGTTGTGCCGGACAAATCGCTGTCGGTTTACGAAGATGCCATAGTTTGCTGGCGCGGAGAAACACTTTCTGTATGGAAAGACGAATTGATCCTTCACGCCGAAAAATTTGATTTCCCCATTCACCGCCCCTACAGTGAGTTAAACGAATCGCAGCGCGAAATACTTTGGAACGGTAACGAATGGTTTAGCGGAATTTATGCCTTTTTTAAATACGTAGAAAGCAAGCTGTACAAAATACAGTATCGGGTAATGTTGAGCCGTTACCGGGGACGAACTAACTGCCCCGATTGCAAAGGCACACGCCTTAGAAAAGACGCCAATTATGTAAAAATAAACGGCGTAAGCATATCTGAGCTGGTTTGCATGCCTATAGACGAATGTTTGGCATTTTTTCAAGATTTAAAACTTTCGGGGTTTGATCAGAAAATTGCCGACAGAATACTTAAAGAAATCATTTCGCGACTTCAATTTATGTGCGATGTGGGATTGAACTACCTTACCCTAAACAGACTTTCTAACACCCTTTCGGGGGGAGAGTCGCAGCGTATTAATCTAGCAACATCTTTGGGTAGCAGCCTAATAGGCAGTATGTATATTTTGGATGAGCCAAGCATCGGGTTGCATCCCAGAGATACTGCCCGACTGGTAAAAGTGCTCAAAAACCTCAGGGATATAGGAAATACGGTAATCGTAGTTGAACACGAAGAAGAAGTAATGGTCGCTGCAGACCGACTGATTGACTTAGGGCCTATGGCCGGATCCCATGGAGGAGAAATTGTGTTTGAAGGAACGCACGACGAATTACTCAAAGAAACACGAAGCCTGACAGCTAAATACCTAACCGGAAGAGAAATTATAGAAATTCCCGAAAGACGAAGAAAATGGAACAATTCCATTCAAATAAAAAAAGCCCGGGCCAATAACCTTAAAAATATTGATGTAACCATTCCGCTAAACACCATCACAGTTATTACAGGAGTGAGTGGTTCCGGAAAATCAACTTTAGTTCGCTCCATTTTATACCCCGTATTGAAAAAACTAAAAGGAGGCGCTGCAGACAAAGCTGGTGCTCACGACAAAATTGAGGGCGATTTAAAACTCGTTGATCAAATAGAATTTATCGACCAAAACCCCATAGGCAAATCATCTCGATCCAACCCGGTTACCTATGTGAAAGCCTACGACGAAATAAGAACGCTTTTTTCGAACGAGCAACTTTCTGTAATGAATGGTTTTAAGCCCAAGCACTTTTCGTTTAACGTAGAAGGCGGGCGTTGCGACCTCTGTGAGGGTGAAGGCTTTGTTACCATAGAAATGCAATTTATGGCCGATGTAAATATGGTGTGCGAATCCTGTCAGGGCAAGCGATTCAAAGACGAAGTGCTCGAAGTTAAATACCGTGACAAATCCATCTACGACATATTGGAACTCACCATAGAAGATGCGATAGACTTTTTCAGCCAATCAGATGCTACAACTGAAAGGAAAATAGTAGAAAAACTAACCCCTCTGAGGGAAGTTGGTCTGGGCTATCTAAAACTAGGACAATCGTCCAGCACCCTGAGTGGGGGCGAAGCCCAACGAATAAAACTAGGCTCATTTTTAACCAAAGGGAGCTCTCCGAGTAAAACACTTTTTATTTTTGATGAACCAACTACCGGACTGCATTTCCACGACATAAAAAAACTGCTTTATGCACTCAACGAGCTAGTTGAACAAGGACATTCCGTTGTTATAATTGAGCACAATATGGACGTAATAAAATGCGCCGACTGGGTTATTGATTTAGGCGCAGAAGGCGGTAATGCCGGAGGCAACCTTGTTTTCGAAGGCACCCCCGAAGAGTTAATCAATTGCAAAGAATCTTACACCGGAGATTTTCTGAGAGAGAAACTCATAGCAAAGGAAAAAACAACACAAAGACCAACTAAATAGTCAAGCTTTGCTACTCTTGAAGAAATATCTTTAACTTTTATGCAAATTATAAAGATTTATTTAGTTTTCACCATACGCTTGATAGCGATGATTTACCCATGGGCAACAAGGCTTTGGGTGTATATACCGGAGCTAAGATCATTTCCGAATACGTTAATTCTTCCTTGTCCACGCTCGATTAGCTCAACGACTTTAATCAACTTACCATCCTAATTGTAGAACAAAATTTGCGCTCGTTGCACAATGATTATCATGAAGTTATACTATTTACAGGCTTTGGAAATAAGCCTTATATGACGTTATTAAGAAAATGCCAAGCAAACTAAAATTAAGTAATCTTGTTTTCATAAGCTTAAATTTTAAGGTTTAATTAAAAATGGTAAGAAAATTATGTTTGATAATGACTTTGTTTTCTTGTGTTGTAGTGTTTAAAGAGTAATAATAGGTGCCATCGCTTAGTTTTTCACCTTTATTGTTTTTACCATCCCATTTTAAATTAACGTCGGTTGAGTAAAACACTTTATTTCCCCATCGGTTGTAAACTGTTAAATCTAATGCTTTTAATAAAATAAATATGGGGGAATCAGAAAAGATTTATTCGATTTTGATGAATAGAGTTTTATCTTAAAAATATATTTCATTCTATTTTCCTACCTTTGCTCTATGCCGATAAACATGCGCAAAATACTGCCTCGCAACCGCAGATTTTCTTATCAGCCTAGGTATTACGATGAGCGGAAAGAGCGCCTTAACCAAATGCGGGCGAATGCCAATAGGGAGTATATACCCGGTCAGCACATCAACTTCAAAGAAATGGCCGAAGGTAGATATCACACAAATAACAACGGAATCTTCAATGCTCGGTCGCGTATGTATGTGCTTATGGGGTTGGCTATTGTTTTAGTCTATCTCATTTTTAAAAGAGGAGATTTGGTGTTGTATTACATAGAGCGTATTTTCAAATAATGACCGATTTAATTAAACTTTTACCCGACTCGGTAGCCAATCAAATAGCAGCCGGAGAAGTAATACAACGGCCGGCTTCTGCGGTTAAAGAACTGCTGGAAAATGCAATCGACGCCGGAGCTACTTCTATACAACTCATTGTAAAAGATGCCGGCAGAACCCTCGTACAAGTTATAGACAACGGTTGTGGCATGAGCGAAACAGATGCACGCATGTGCTTCGAGCGTCATGCTACTAGCAAAATAAAATCAGCCGACGATTTATTTGCCATAAAAACCAAAGGATTTCGTGGCGAAGCCATGGCTTCTATAGCAGCAGTTTCTCAGGTAGAAATGCGCTCAAAAAGAAAAGGAGATGCCTTAGGCACAAAACTTATCATAGAGGGTTCAGAAGTGCTATCTCAGGAACCGGTAAACTGCCCCGAGGGAAGTAACATCCAGATGAAAAATCTTTTCTTCAATGTTCCTGCACGTAGAAACTTTTTGAAATCTAATCAGGTAGAAATGCGTCATATTATGGAGGAACTAGAGCGGGTTGCACTTGCCCATCCTGATATAGCCTTTAGCCTCAATCACAATGGGAATGAGGTAGTAAGTCTTCCTGTATCAAGCCTAAAACAAAGAATTATAGGCATTTTCGGAAAATCATTCAATGAAAAACTTGTTCCGATTGAAGAAGAAACAGATATTGTGGGGTTAAAAGGTTTTATAGGAAAACCTGATTTTGCAAAAAAAGTAAGAGGCGAACAGTTTTTCTTTGTGAACAACCGTTTTGTGAGGAGTAATTACCTGAATCATGCTGTGAACAAGGCTTACGACGAGTTGATTAAAGAAGGTATGCATGTTTCATTTTTCTTATTTCTGGAAGTATCACCTTCGTTTATCGACATCAATATACATCCCACAAAAACCGAAATTAAATTCGAAGACGAACGAGCTGTATATTCAATCATAAACAGCACGGTAAGAAGATCTTTAGGCAAGCACAACCTTACGCCCAGTCTGGATTTCGAACAAGAAAACTCCTTCAATGCGGGAATACCTAGCAAAAACGCTATTTTAAATCCTCCCACCATAAAAATAGACCCCAATTACAACCCCTTTCATAGCGATAACAAGCCAGTTTACACATCAGGTGTGAAAACAAAAAACACCGGTTTGCGCAATGAATACGAATCGTTGCAAAAGATATACAGAGAAACGATGATTAATGGTTTAACTAAGCCCGAAGATGATAATGATGAAGTATTAACTCCTGAAGAAAAACCAAGTGAAAAACAGAACTTTTCCGAGCATAAAATATTTCAACTCCACAGAAAATATATCGTCAGTCAGATTAAATCGGGTGTAATAATGATTGACCAGCAAAAAGCTCATGAACGAATTCTGTATGAGAAACTACTGACCAATATGATTTCGAACAGTGGAGCAACACAAGTGGAGCTATTTCCGGAAACCATAGAATTTTCAGCAGGTGATTACCAGCTTATTCTGGATGTTATTCCTGAGTTAACTGCTTTAGGGTTTGATATCAGCGACTTTGGAAATGGCACCATCGTTGTAAACGGTATACCGGCAGACAGCAAAGAACAAAAACCCAAAGCTCTTATAGAATCATTTTTAAACCAATACAAAAACGACTACAATCCCGGTAAAGACGAAAAAACAGACTACATAGCACAAGCTATGGCCCGAAGTATGAGTATAAAATCAGGTAGAAAACTGGAGCAGGCAGAAATGCAAAATTTAATAGATGAACTTTTTTCCTGCGAACAACCTAACTTTGCTCCCAATGGAAAACCTGCCTTAATCACTCTTTCGCTAGAAGAAATAGAAAAACGATTTAACCGATAATGCTTCAACAACTATTTAACAACATCCCTCCGGTAACCAAAAATCTACTGTTCATCAATGTATTGATGTTCGTGGCTTCTTTGATGTTCCCCGATATATGGGCCAAAATGGCACTTTACTATCCCGCTTCGCCAAATTTTGAACCCTGGCAATTTGCTACTCACTTTTTTATGCACAGCATACACGGCATTGGGCATATTTTCTTCAATATGTTTGCTCTTATTATGTTTGGCTCACAACTCGAACGTATTTGGGGGCCAAAAAAGTATTTGACTTTTTACTTCATCTGCGCTATTGGCGCCTCTATGCTTCATCTGGGCTATGATATGTATATTTTCAACTCGATGAAAACCTATATTGCTGAAAATATTGGGGCATTATCCGGCGAAGCATATTACAATTACTTCGATAAATTTATTGGTGTAAAATTTCTTAACCCCGGTTTTGTGGAGCACGTAGAATTTATCAACGAGATGGGAAGCGAATTGATAACAGATTCAACTGTTTTAAAACAACTGGAAGAAAACATGTTAGGCCTAATAGAACTGCGCCAAAACGTGCCCATGGTGGGGGCTTCAGGAGCCATATTCGGCTTGCTTATGGGGTTTGGGCTTTTGTTTCCTAACACCGAACTGATGCTACTGTTCTTCCCTGTTCCGATAAAAGCAAAGTTTTTTATTCCTGCACTAATGTTTTTAGAGCTTTTTCTGGGAATACAAGGCGGAAGTAATATAGCCCACTTTGCTCACCTGGGTGGGGCTTTGGCAGGTTTTGTTATGATTCAAATCTGGAAACGAAACAGAACAAGTTTGTACTAATTGGCGTTATATTAAATCATGCTGGCAGACGAAATTAAAAGAACATACAAGCAGGGAGGCATAGTTACCCAACTCATCATTGTAAATGTTGCCATATTTCTGGTAATGCTGCTCCTTGGTATTTTCTCGAAATTCACATTTACCAACTTACTTCTCCCTTTTGAATGGCTCACAGGAACTGCCAACCTGAGCGACCTGTTAGCTAAACCTTGGGCGGCTTTTACATACATGTTTTTGCATGCCGATTTTTGGCATGTTCTGGGAAATATGATTTGGCTATACTTTTTGGGTAAAATATACTACGACTTAGTGGGCGCAAGAAAGTTTTTATCTACCTACACACTCGGAGGATTAAGCGGTTTTGGATTATTTGTTCTGATATACAACATTTTTCCTTATTTCAGTAATGTAGTAGACAGAAGTGCTATTGTTGGTGCATCGGCAGCAGTAATGGCAATTGTGATGGCCGCAGCCATTTACGCTCCAAGAATGGAAATTAATATTTTCTTTTTCCGCATCCCACTTATATGGATTGCGTTAATTAAATTTTTGCTGGATTTTGCAGCTTTACAGGGCGAAAGTAATCTGGGCGGGCACATTGCTCATATTGGTGGCGCAATTTATGGATACTCTTACGTTAGTCGTCTTAAACGAGGCCAAGATATAGGCGAATGGTTTAATATTTTAATTGATCGATTCACAGGGCTTTTCCGAAAAAACAAAAAACTAAAGGTAAAATATAAAAAAACGCCTTACTCCTCCACTCCTCCAAGAGACGAGTACAAATACAACGAACATAAAAAAGCCGAACAAGCCCGCATTGACGAAATACTAGACAAGATTTCTGCAAAAGGATATGATAGTTTAACCAAAGAGGAAAAAGAATTCCTATTTAAAGCAGGGAAAAAGTAATGCGTCTGCGAATCCAAATAAGAAAATTTATATTCTTGCTCAATGTATTGGCTATCATTGGTTTGGTATTGGCACACATAGCCTACTGGGTTGACCCAAAATCTGCCACCTGGCCATCATTTTTCGGATTGCTTTTTCCTTTGTTTCTACTGATTAATATTGCCTGTACCTTCTTTTGGCTTGCCTTAAAAAAACGGCTCTTTTTATACTCACTTATAGTAGTAATTGCCAGTGCCGATCACATTGGACATAATTTTCAGCTCCCCTTATTCAAATCAAATCTCAACGAAAACAAAATGCAACTTAATTTGATGAGTTTTAACGTAAGAGTGTTCGATTTATACAATTGGGCAAGCAACGAAGTGTCGCTTCAAAAAATTCTAACTTTCGTAAAAGAGCAAAATCCGGATATAATTTGCTTTCAAGAGTACTACTACCAAGAAAATTCAGCATTTGCCACCCGTGATTCATTAATAAAAATGGGATACGCTTATTATGCCGAGGGATTCTCAAAGATCACGACTAGCGGACAATCCTTCGGTATTGCTACGTTTTCAAAATTCCCCATTACAGACCATGTCACTATAAAATTTGATAACGACAACCTAAATAATGCGCTCTTCACTGACGTACTGTTCGATAACGATACCCTGCGTATATACAATGCTCACGTGGGTTCTATTCGTTTTTCGCGTGCCGATTACAATTTTGTGGGAATAGATGAAAAAACAGCCCCAAAACATACTGATGAATCTATGTTATTTACAAGAATTTACGAAGGTTACGAACGCAGAGCATCGCAAATAGAGCAGATAACGGATCACATGCTCGAGTCACCTTTTCCGGTTGTTTTTTGTGGTGATGTAAATGATACTCCCGTTTCAGCAACCTACAGAAAACTCAGTAGAAAACTTACCGATGCATTTATTACATCAGGTTCCGGAACCGGTAGCTCTTATGCATTATTTTGGCTACCTATTTTAAGAATTGATTACATCATGTATGAACCCGAAGTGATTAAAACCTCTTCATTCACCACGCATCCGGTTTACTTGTCTGATCATAAGCCCATCTCCTGCAAACTGAGTTGGGGTAAGCGCAAATAAGGAGTCTCTCATATCCATTCGTCAAAACAATGCTTTTTTACCTCTGGTTTAACTCTACACTGATCTGAAGGGTTCTTCGAGTCTTTTAAATGAGTCGTGTTTCGCTGAAGCTTCGTAAAACAAAAGTGGAGCCGGAGGGATTCGAACCCTCGTCCAAACAATCGACAACTAAACTTTCTACATGTTTATTCTGCAATTGATTTTCGATTAATACCAGGCTACAGACAGCCAAGTATTAACTTATCTTCTAAATTTTCGGAGGTGTGCCGAAGCCTCACACCAACTATCCATGTAGTTTGATACCTCCTGATGAGCAAATAACACGGAACCATCTGCTCGGAGATACTCGTTCTGCGGTACTGTTATTCGCGCTGAATTAAGCCATCAATCTGAGATTGATTAAGCTGCGAGTGCGTAGTTGTTTTCGCCATTTAAAGGCTTGAATATTGGGATTTACGAGCCACTTACTCAACGCTCGACATGCTTATTTAGCCACCCGTATTGCTGTCAAAACCGGTCGGCCCCTCAATGAACTAATGTGCAAAAATACGCATTTTAGGCGCTTATATTACCCATTAATAAGGCTAACATTTAAATTATAAAAAGAATACCTAAAGTTTCATGCTGTAAGAAAATGTTATCCTAGTATATTTGCAGCCACGAAAATCAAGCTTCAACATGAAAATAGGACTTATAAGAGAAGGGAAAAATCCACCAGATAAAAGAGTTCCATTAACCCCTTCTCAGTGCAAAAAGATTATGGGTTCGTATAATCAGGTGAAAATTTATGCCCAAACAAGTGCTATACGATGCTTTTCTGATGATTTATATCGCGGAAATGGAGTTGAAGTGGTAAACTCACTTGAGCACTGTGATGTTATAATGGGTGTAAAAGAAGTTCCTGTTGACTACTTGATTGATGGTAAAACCTTTTTTTTCTTCTCTCACACTATCAAAAAACAGCCTTACAATAGAAATCTACTGAGAGAGATTCTGAAAAAAAACATAACTCTTATAGATTATGAAGTTATTACTGACAAAAGGAATATTCGTTTAATTGGCTTTGGAAGATACGCAGGAATTGTGGGCTGCTACAACGGTTTTTTGGGATATGGAATTAAAACCAGTAGCTACAATTTGAAACCCGCCAATCAATGTTTTGATAGAAAAGAACTAGAAGGTGTATTAAAAAAGATATCACTTCCAAAGAATTTCAAGATGGTACTTACCGGCAAAGGAAGGGTTGGTAAAGGAGCTTTAGAAATAATCAATGCTATTGGAATCAAAGAAGTATCTCCCAATGATTATCTTACTAAAGAATTTGACGAACCCGTTTTCACTATACTTGACACCGAACACTATGTGAAAAGAGCATCAGACGGTGGCTACAATAAGTCGGAATTTTATTCCAACCCTGAGCTTTACACATCGTCATTTATGCCTTATGCTAAGGTTTCAGAAATGTATATACCATGCCACTTCTGGAGCCCAAAATCACCATTTATCTTTACTAGAGAGGATGCCAGAGATCCCAATTTTAAAATAAAAATGATTGCCGATGTTAGCTGTGATATTGACGGACCCGTGGCTTCTACCATAAGACCTTCAACCATAGCTAATCCATTTTATGGTTACAACCCAAAAAAAGAAACTGAAGTAGATTTTATTTCTCCTGATTCTATTGGCGTTATGGCGGTTGATAATTTGCCCTGCGAACTCCCCAAAGATGCTTCTGAAGATTTTGGAAATGAATTTATTGAAAAAGTTTTGCCATTTTTGATAGGCGATGACCCCGACCAAATAATTGAACGAGCCACTATTGCAAAAGAAGGTAAATTATTTGGCAGATACAGCTATCTGCAAGACTACGTGGATGGAATGTAAAATTTCAGCACTCAACAAGGATTAGACCCTTATTGTCTTAAGTGCTTGGATAGTGGCTGTCGGATTTTTAGAATTGAACACAAAACTTCCCGCTACCAGCACGTCTGCTCCTGCCTGAAGTAATTTAGGCGCATTATCCAAATTCACTCCTCCGTCTATTTCTATAAGCGCACTTGAGTTTCGTTTGACGATAATCGACTTTAGTTCTTCAACTTTTCGGAAAGTATTCTCAATAAATTTTTGCCCTCCAAACCCCGGATTAACGGACATAAGACATACTAAATCTATGTTTTCAATAATAGGTTCCAAAAGACTTACCGAAGTATGAGGGTTTAACGCAACACCTGCTTTCATACCTTCTTCCCTTATAGCTTGCACAGTTCTATGTAAGTGCGGGCAAACCTCATAGTGAACCGTAAGGTAATCTGCTCCAGCTTTTTTAAACGCCTTGATATACTTATCCGGCTCAACAATCATAAGATGCACATCGCATACTTTGGAAGTATGTTTCTTTATCGCATCTATAACCGGTAGTCCAAAAGAAATATTGGGTACAAACACCCCGTCCATAACATCCAAGTGAAACCAGTCTGCCTCACTACTGTTTAACATTTCACTATCACGCTGAAGATTTGCAAAATCTGCTGAAAGTATTGATGGGGCAATATAATGAGTCATAGTTTTATGTATTTGAAAAGTTGAATTTATGAGTTGTTTTTAGTTTCTTTTATTTTTTTCTGAATAAAGTCTTTCAATTTCTGTGCTTCTTCTTTGCTAAGTTGTATTCCAAATCGGATGGTTTTTCCTAGATATTCAAATTCAAGCATTTCACCACCTATTACCCAAAAGGAGTTCTCCATGACAGTAGACATGGCCTTCTCTTTTCGTTCAACTACGGAAAGATTCGATATATTTTCCAAAAAATAATCCTTTGACTTTCCCCAGTTTTTAATCGCTCTTTTGATAAAAAGTTTACCTTCTTTTACCATCAAAAATTCCATACCCATCCTGCGCATCAGATAGGCTTTACCAATTCTGTATTCAAAATAAAGCCAGAAGGAAATCATAATAAAAATATACATCCTCATCTGTCGCTCATGCCCACCGGCTACAAACTCATAAATAAAATAAGCCCCGCACAAAGTCCAGCAAAGAAGCCAAGCAGCCATCAAAGCCTCTAATCTTTTGTCGATTTTTGTAGAAATTACAATCGTATCATAATCTCCATGATTTTTTACAGAAAGCCTGTCGCTGATTACTTTCATCGAAACAAATTGATGCTAAAAAAATTAACGGTAACAAATTTAAGGGTTAACATTGAAAATTCGTCAACATGATTGTGTAAAAAGAATTTCGCTCTAAAATTTTACAGGCATTTTGATTATACTTAATTTAGGCATGGATTTTGAAAAATACAATCTCAAATCGACCTCATTATGAAAAAAATATTTTTAGCACTCGGTATTATAACTCTATTCTCATACAGCGGCTTAGCTCAGAAAGAGTTTGATGATTTACTGGTTCTACTTGTAAGCGAAAACTACGAAAAGGTTAGGGTAAAGAGTTTTAATCTATCTCAAAAAGACACTTATAAGAAAGATCCTAGACCTTATTATTATTTCTCTATGGCAAGCTTTAGAATGTCTAGAGATAACAAGTTTAGCGACGATTATCCTAAGGCCTACAAAGATGCCCAGTCTTATGCCATTAAATGTAGGAAAATGGATAAGGAAGGTTCTTTCTACAAACAAAACGAAGAATATTTCGATCAGTTAAAAGCCGTGATGATGGAAGACATCGAAAACTCGTTGATGAAAGGTACAGAAAAAGACTACAGAAATGCTCTCGGAGAGTTGAAAAAAATGAAAGATATAGATCCTAATGACATGGGAGGCAACTTGTTGTGGGGTATGGCTGAGATTTTAAACAAAAACGTATATGATGGAAAAAAAATATGCCAAGAATACATTGCAAAAATTACGTCATTTACAGAGAAGGGCAACTTCGGAGACTTATCTGAGCAAACTCAATACAACCTGCGATATGCTCTGATGAAGTACGCTGAGTTTTTATCAGAAAAAGACCCTGCTGCTGCAAAATCAACCATAGCATTAGGTAAAAAATACTTCTACAACTCAAACGAAGAGTATAAAAAGGAATACAACAAAGACTACAAAGAGTTATACGACAAACTACACAAATAATTAAAAACTATGATATAAAAGACCTGATAGCTTCGTAACAAGTTGTCAGGTCTTGTTCTTTTATACAATACGGTGGTAGAAGAAATATTACATTTCCGAGAGGACGCATGAGCACCCCCCTATCCATAAAAAATCGGTAAGCTTCCTTTCCCATTTCGCTAAAATATCCCGAGTCATCCGCCTTTAGCTCAATAGCAAGTATGGTGCCTAAACTTCGTGCTTCCTTTACTTTATCGTTAAGGCTTAACTCCGCTACAAATAATTGATGCCTCTCAGAAATATGGGCTATTTGTTTTTGAGTATTATCATCTGTCAATACATCTATACCGGCAGAAACAGCTGTGCAAGCCAACGGATTCCCGGTGTAGGAATGTCCATGTAAAAATGCTTTTATAAGTTTATCATCATAAAAAGCATCAAAAACAGGTTGTTTGCACACGGTTGCTCCCAAAGCCATAAAACCCGCCGTCAACCCTTTTGACAGGCAAACGATATCAGCTGATTCTGACAGGTAATTTTGAGCAAAGTTTTTTCCCGTTCTGCCAAAACCGGTAAACACTTCGTCGGCAATGGTGATTACCTTATTCTCGTAGGCTATTTTTATCAACTCGTTCAAATGAGTCGGACTATACATTTTCATACCCCTGACACCCTGAACGAGAGGCTCGAAAACAAAGGCACAAATATCACCACTTTGGCAAAGTGATGAAAATTTCGACTTTAACTCCGGAAAATTTTCTTCTGTAGGCGTGGGTATAGTAACTACATCAAACAATAATCGGGTAAACGGTGCTACAAAAGCATCGCGTTCACTAAGGCTCATTGCCCCCACAGTATCACCATGATAACTCCCTTCAAAAACTACTATTTTCTCGGAAGAAGAGCCTTGGTTATAACGAAATTGCACGGCCATTTTAAGAGCAACTTCAACCGAAGTTGAACCATTATCAGAAAAAAACACTTTAGCATACCCATCGGGTAAAACCTGAATTAATTTTTCAGCAGCCTCAACGGCAGGTTTGTGAGTAAACCCGGCAAAAATAACATGCTCCAATTCATAAAGCTGTTCTGCTATTTTGGATGCAATATACGGATGAGTATGCCCATATGTATTGGTCCACCAACTGCTGGTAGCATCAATTACTCTTGTACCATCTTCGAGATAAAGACAGGCTCCTTCTCCTTTGACAACGGGTAAAATCTCTGCCCCTTTCATTTGTGTAAAAGGATGCCAGAGGTGTTTTCTGTCTCTTTCTGTTAAATTCATTTTAATTGGTCAATACAATTGAAGTGATCTGTGATTTAACAAATTCTTTGTTTACATCATCCGTTTCGTCAATTCTTCCTAAAAATTTCACTCCGGTTTTCAGAATCACTTGCTCAGTAGGATGGTGAGCTTTTCCGTTGAACACTATTCCTGCAATCACCAAACCACGGCTCCTTGCCACCTCTATAGACAGGAGCGTATGATTTATGCTACCCAAATAATGCCTAGACACCAATATCAACTCTGCATCAAAATAATCTATCATGTCGGCAATGGTATCTCCGTTGTAGTTTATTGGCACCAACAATCCTCCTGCTCCTTCAATTAGCAGAGAGTTGGATGAAGGAATTGAAAAATCGCTCAATTTAATTTCTACCCCCTCTTCATGGGCTGACAAATGAGGCGATGCAGGAAGTTTCAATCGGTATTTTTCGGGGTGATAAGTTACATCTGTTCTACTTACAAGCGACCTCACTCTTTCTGTATCCGTTTCGGGGTGCAATCCGGCCTGTACGGGCTTCCAGTAATCAAAACCAAACTGCTGCACCAAAATAGCCGAACAAACCGTTTTTCCAACATCGGTTCCTATACCGGTTATGAAATAGTGTTTTGGCATAATTCCTTTATTGATTCGATAAGTAAATTTACTTCTTGTGGGGTATTAAAGGTATGAAAACAGATTCGCAATCGCTCGGATCCTGTTTTTACCGTTGGGCTTTTTACAGCTCTTACATCAAGATTTTTAGTTTTCAAAAATTCAGATGCTGCGGTAACTTCGCTATTTCCCGGCCAAATTAAAGTGCATATTGCTCCTGGCCCGGATATAATTCTATTTTTCAACTCTGAGCCAAGCCCTTCCTGAAATTGATTTTTAAGTTTCTGCACTTTTTTTCTTTCCTCATCCAATTCGGGCATAAGACTGAAAGCAGCCTTTATTGCAGCCAAGCTGTGTGGCGAAAGCGACGTGGTGTAGATAAGCGGGCGGGAAAAATTAATCAAATAATCCCTAACCAACTTAGAACAAAGCACTGCAGCGCCATGTATGCCAAAAGCTTTGCCAAAAGTAATAAGCCGCACATCTGCTTTGCTGTTATCCTGATGTAGCAATCCGGCACTGTGCGCCTCATCCAAAAACAGGTAAAAATCGTTTTCTGATTTAAGCTGAAATAATTTTTCCATGTCCGGAGAGTCTCCATCCATAGAAAATACCGTTTCGGTGCTAACCATTACGTTGCCTTGCTCTCGCTTAACCCTACGAAGCAAATCGTTCAGGTCGTTATGTTTAAATTTTTGTGTTTTAGCCGCCGACAGCCTAATTCCTTCGCGAATTGAGGCATGGCAATACTCATCGTAAAACAACACATCCGACTTTTGAGGTAATGTACTAAAAATAGCCATATTTGCGGCATATCCCGAATTAAAAAGCAAGGTGGATTCTGCCCCATAAAATCGGGTTATTTCTTCTTCTATTTCTTCGGCAAATGGCGAGTTTCCTGTAAGTAAACGCGAGCCTGTAGACCCATTTTTAATGGTTAAACGCTCCAAATAACCGGTGGTGAGTTGGTGTAGTTTTTTAGAGCGAGCCAACCCCAAGTAATCGTTAGAAGAAAAATCTACCCCCCCGTTAAAGGTGGTTAATTTTCTAAAAAGCTCATCAGACTTTCTCTTTTCCAGAAGTTCGGCCAATCTTTTGTTGATTCGCTCGGACATACGATGCTTAAAGCGTGGTTATCTTGCGGGGTTCAAAACCATTTTCGCGCAATTCTTTTGCTTTTTCTTTTGCTTTTTCATTAGCCTCTATGGTGTGTCCCGGTCTTGACCACTTGGGTTTTTCGGTATTTTCAGGGCGATTTTTATATGCTTCGTTTATAGTGGGTTTATCTCCTTTTGCGTAGGGCTCGGTTGGAACCAGCCCAAGCAGGTTAAACAGTTCCATATCACTGTTTACATCAGGATTTGGAGTGGTAAGCAGTTTGTCTCCTGCAAAAATACTACTGGCACCTGCCAAAAAGCAAAGTGCCTGACCTTCTGCACTCATTTCGGTTCTACCGGCTGAAAGTCTCACTGTAGTGGTGGGTAAAACAATACGTGCTGTAGCAATGGTGCGAACCATTTCCCAGATTGATGCCGTTTTTTGCTCTTCAAGCGGCGTGCCTTCTACCGGAACCAACGCATTAATGGGCGTGCTTTCGGGATGTGGTTTTAAGTTTGCCAGTGTAATGAGCATATTTGCTCTATCTTCCACGCTTTCGCCCATTCCTATAATACCTCCTGAACACAGCGTTAAATTGGCCTTACGGGCATTGTCAAGAGTGGTTAACCTGTCGTCGAAAGTTCGTGTTGAAATAATCTCTTTGTAGAATTCGTCCGAAGAATCCAAGTTGTGGTTGTACGCATATAGCCCTGCATCACGAAGACGTTTTGCCTGATTTTCGGTAAGCATCCCGAGCGTGCAGCACACCTCCATTTCCAGTTCGTTTATAGAACGAACCATCTCTAGCACCTGATCAAAATCATCATCGTCCTTTACATTTCTCCAAGCAGCACCCAAACACAACCGAGAAGAACCGGAAGCTTTTGCATTCTTAGCAGCATCTACCACCTCGCTTACCTTCATCATCCCGGTATTTTCTACATTGGTATGATACCTTGCTGCCTGTGGGCAATAGCCGCAATCTTCGGGGCAACCACCTGTTTTTACCGAAAGCAGGGTGCTTACCTGTACTTCTCTGGGGTTGTGGTGCTCACGATGAACGGTAGCCGCTTCGTATAACAAATTGATTAATGGTCGGTTGTATATCTCTAACACTTGTTTCAGTGTCCAGTCGTAGCGAATGGGTGCGGGCATAGCTTCTTTGAATTTGTTCCACAAATATAGGGGTTAATATGAATCGAAGTTTTATTCAGGCTCAATTTTAACTCTCCTTTTTAATGTGGTTTTATACAGGTAATCTCATCCTATGAAAACTGTATGTTTTTAATGGCGCATTATTAAACAGTAATTTTGAGGATGATGACCTTCCTCGTTTTTCAACAATCATAAATTCAGCGGAGGGTATGGTTTTATTTAAAAACATATCCGAAGATAAATGTCGTTTATGAGTTCGGGTAGCTTATATATACTACATTTTCAGTTGTGCAAACACAAATAAAAACCCCATAGGTTTCATTACATTAATTATATGTGCGGAGCGAATCAGGGGGCTTTATTTTTACTGTTTCATTAGCTTGTATTTGCTCAAATTTCGGCTTGTTTTCGGCTCTTACTCGTTAATAAACACTCTTTCTATTCCCTTTGTTTTAAGGCGTTTTGTTTATTGTAGCGTTAATATTTCGGTCAATTTATCGGACTTGGTTTTTCGGTTGTCTAAGGTTGATTTTTTCGGACTTTTTCGGGGCTTTTTTTGATTTTATTTTGAAGTTTTCCCCACCCTTAAAACACACCTAAATTCAAGAATAATGGGGGACGAAAGAAAAAGAGAGAAAACTAACTGAAAACCGCAACAGCAAAGCGATTGCGAGAGGATTTAATATTGTTAATAAGTTTTAGAGTTGAGAACTAAAAGTGCCATTTGGAACACTACCCTTTCTAATTAAAACCACCACTCGAAAGGATTCGAGCGGCAGCCCTTCTAATATTGTTTTTTCTTCGTGCACGAGCTGGGAAAAATATAAGGATGATACTACCCAACATTACTATTTTAAAGAACTTTCTTAAACTCTTTAGCTGAATTTTATTTTCGTAACCCCTAATTGGGAGCTCAAACCCCTACCTAATTTATAATATCTTTAACTAAACAAGGAAGTCTGTCATCGGATACATTTTCCACTATAAAAAACCCATTTTTGTCAATGTAATATTGAGTAACATTTTTTACTATTTTTTGCCCCCAAGGCAAACAGATGGACTCCTTTTGAAAATGATAAATTACGTGATATTTTCGATTGTTAATTGTTTTATGAATATCTAAAAAAGCGATACATATTTTATCATCTTCTTTATCTGTTTTTAATCCGCTTAAATAGTAAATTGTATCTATTGCTACAGAGTCAATAAAACTTACATATCCCTTATATGCTGAATCTCCAATTGATGCGTAAAATTTCATACTATGTACATTTTGAAACGTACTTAATTCGTCATACTCTAAATTGGTTTTTAAATTCACATATGAAGTATCAAAAAATACTTTATTTAATTTATTATTGCTCATATTAATTTTCAAAATAGAATCTTCTATTGGAATAGATACAGTTTTAGAAACAACATCTTCACTCTCATTAATAATTTGTCCACAAAAACTAAAAGTCAATATAACCACTAAGAATATTATTACCTTCATAATTAATTAAAAGTTTTCTTGTCACCACTACTTTGGTTATCGCTTGGCGCCATTAATGAAGGAGACATTCTGACCTGCGTAAGCTTAATTTGTGTACTTAAATACGATTTTTCATCACTTTCGAAAAAATTCCCATTCCAATACAATTTATATTGTTTATTATCAGTCTCTGAAATCCTTGCATTATCCATCACTATAATAAAGGGTCTACTTGTTGCATCATCCCATCCCGAACCAGATACATAAACAAAATGGTCAGTCGTTTTATCAGTATTTCCTTCATATTTATCACGATAATCTAACCCTACCACTACTGTTGTTCCTTTTTCCAAAGCTTTATTAATAAAATACATGCCCTCTTTTTTACTTTTATCAGTAACTGGTAAACCAGCAGTGGATTCATCATTATACATTTGTATCGCCCAATTATTATATCCTGATGGAGTCAAGTTTCCTAAAGCTTTTGCAGACTGACAAGCATAATCAAAACACTCTAAACCAGAACCGTATGGCACATAAGCATCTTCATATTTTTTGTCATAAGGTCTATCCCAAACAGCTTTAGCCATAGGGAAAGACGAAAATAATTCAAACTTACCATCATTATCTTGATAAATATCTCTGTCAACTTTATAATAATCTATTCCGTCTATATTAACAAGATTAAAGAGGTCTCCAAATTCAGCTCCAAATGTACTTTCCGTCTTAGTATAAGTTCCATCACCATTATCCACATCCTTACTGACTTTTGCATCAGCACGTACATATTCTAATCCCTCTAACTCTATACCATCAATTAATCTATTCTCACTAAATGCATAAGGAGAATTATATGGATATTTCCATGCTAATGGGGCAACTGCAAAGAACCTTCCCAACCTCGGGTCGTGCATTCTATATGTAAAGTTGATGCTATTTCCAGCCCCCTTAATCTCATCATCCCGTTCGTGTCCACCAAACCCAAAGCGATAAGAATTTACCACGTCATTCCTATCAGGCATTAACATCCCGCCGGGATAATAATCCGAGTAGCTCACCACATTGGGTATGTAGAAGTCCGTCATGGGTTTTTGCTGCATAAAACAAGTTATGTTTGCCCCTTGCACGGTTATTTTTCTATCGGTTACTACGGCCATTACGTTGCCCAAGTGGTTCGATAACTCATAGTATTTATTCCCAACGTGGTGTTGCGTGGCAGTAAAATCAGGTATTGATGCCGCAATTAGCCCTGTTTCGGTAATATCCGTACCTATACGTGAGCTGCCATGAATGTGTTTCTCTTTTTGAGCAAAAAGTATCGTTGGTGAATCCACTTTATGGTTGTGCACGCTGAGTACATTACCTTGCGCATCACGCAGGTAATAGGTGGGTTTTTCCCACGTATTGCTGTTGTTCTCGGCACTTCGACCGGGATAAAATCCAATATGTTTGGCGATTCGCTGTCCCATAGCATTCCCGAAGTATCGGGATAAACTCCGTTAAATTTAAGATTTTTCTTCGCGTTACCGATATATCGAATCACATTTTTTACATTTCATTTTATCAACAAGTTGGCGACATTGCCTCTTTCTAACAAACACGCCGCAGATTTGCGCAAACACCATTTTAGGCATCCAAAGTCTATTGAAAAAAATACAACTCTAGTTGTTTTTTTACAATCAAATACGCTTTAATGAGGAATTAGTGAAAATAGAAAAATCACATAATCCAAAATCTCAAGTTCTCAAAAATCTCCCGATAACTTATCAACACTACTTGAATCGCCCCTCTTTTTGAAGTATTTTTAACGCTATAAAACTCCTTGCTGCTTATGTTCCTGATTTTTGACACCGAAACCACCGGATTACCTAAAGATTACAACGCTCCCGTTACCAATTCCGATAATTGGCCCCGCATGGTGCAAATTGCTTGGCAGATACACGATGAAAAAGGGCAGCTGGTAGAGGTAAAAAACTATATCGTAAAACCCGAAGGATACGATATTCCCTTCAATGCAGTTCAGATTCACGGAATCTCTACCCAACGCGCACAGCAGCAGGGCATGCCACTGGAGTTTGTATTAGAAGAATTTGAAAAAGCAAGAGCTAAAAGCAAATTTATAGTCGGTCATAACATAACCTTCGACCTAAATATAGTAGCTGCCGAATGCCACCGAAAAGCGAAAGATATTTCTGTGGTAGATGCCGCCTACATCGATACCAAGGACGAATCTACAGACTATTGCGCCATACCAGGGGGAAAAGGCGGGAAATTCAAATGGCCTACACTCACCGAATTGCACCACAAACTTTTTGGCAATGGATTTGGCGAGGCACACAATGCTGCTGCCGACGTTGAAGCTACTGCCCGTTGTTTTTTAGAACTGGTTCGATTAGGAGTTGTAGGCCCTGAACGCATGGGAGAAACACCATCCTTTCTGGAGACTTTTCGAGAAGTAAACCCGGCTCCAATTAAAGCCATTGGTTTGAACATACAGCCTTACAGCCCCGAAGAAATAAAGGAACCTGTCGACATCGAAAATCCCCTTGAAAAAGTTGAAAAAACAAATCAGCCGACTCAAAAAATTTCAAAAGACATTGCCTTTTCACACTTACATAACCACACGCAGTTTTCTATTCTGCAAGCCACACCCGACGTAAGCGATTTAGTGAAAAAAGCAGGCGAATTTAACATGCCGGCTGTTGCACTAACCGATACCGGCAACATGATGGGAGCATTTCAATTTGTAGACGCCGTAGCAAAACATAACGACAAAGCCGAAACCGCAAGAAAAGAGGCAGAAGAAAAAGGTGAAGAACCCAAGCTACGTCCGCTAATTGCTGTAGTTGGCTGCGAACTCAATATTTGCCGAAATCACCTGGACAAATCACTGAAAGACAATGGCTACCAAGTTCCGCTTATAGCTAAAAACAAAGACGGATACCACAATCTGGCTAAACTGGCTTCTATCGGTCAGCTGGATGGCTTTTACTATGTCCCAAGAATTGATAAAAAAGTGCTGCTTAACTACAAAGAAAATCTAATTGCCTTTACCGGAGGGATCTATGGCGAAATACCCAATCTTATACTCAATGTTGGTGAAGCCCAAGCAGAAGAAGCTTTTATATGGTGGAAAGAACAATTTGGCGAAGATTTTTATGCCGAATTAGTCAGGCATGGACTAGACGAAGAAAACCACGTAAACGAAGTATTACTGCGCTTCTGCAAGAAGTACGATGTAAAATATTTTGCCAGCAACAATACTTTCTACATAAACAAAGAAGACGCTAATGCACACGATATTTTACTCTGCGTAAAAGATGGTGAGAAAAAAGACACTCCGATAGGAAAAGGAAGGGGATTCAGATTCGGGTTTCCTAACAACGAATATTATTTTAAGTCACAGGAAGAAATGGCAGCGCTTTTTAGTGATTTGTCCCAGGCTATTTCTACAACCAACGAAATTGTCGCCAAGATTGAACCATTCAAACTAAAAAGAGACGTACTTCTGCCAAAATTTGATATTCCCGAACAATTTCGAGACGCACAAAACGAAGAGGATGGCGGAAAACGAGGAGAAAACAACTATTTACGACACTTAACCTACGAAGGCGCAAAAGCCCGATATAGCGAAATAACAGACGAAATAAAAGAGCGTTTAGATTTTGAACTTGCCACCATTGAGCGAACCGGATACCCTGGCTACTTTTTAATTGTTCAGGATTTCACTAACGAAGCCAAGCGTATGGGGGTAAGCGTAGGCCCGGGAAGAGGTTCTGCGGCAGGATCGGCAGTAGCCTACTGCATAGGCATTACCAATGTAGACCCCATTAAGTACGACCTGCTTTTTGAGCGTTTTCTCAACCCCGACCGAGTATCGATGCCCGATATTGATATCGATTTTGATGACGAAGGCAGAGGAAAGGTTATAGATTGGGTGGTAAAAAAATATGGCTCTACACAAGTAGCCCAAATTATCACTTACGGTACTATGGCTGCAAAATCATCCATTCGCGACACAGCCCGTGTGCTAGATTTACCGCTACCGGATGCAGACCGTCTGGCAAAGCTTGTTCCCGACAACATAAAACTCGACAAAATTCTGAACCTATCGGATACCGAACTAAAAGAAAAACTCAATCGCGACGAGGATTATCAAAGAGCCAGCGAACTGAGAAAAATTGCCGAAGGCAAAGACCTCGCCGCCGAAACGATTCGTCAAGCAGCTATATTAGAAGGGTCGCTTAGAAACACAGGGGTTCATGCTTGTGGAGTAATTATCACCCCAGATGATATTTCTAAATTTATTCCCATAGCCGCATCTAAAGACTCTGAGCTTGCCGTTACTCAATTTGATAACTCTGTGGTAGAGGCAGCCGGATTGCTGAAAATGGACTTTCTTGGGCTAAAAACCCTTACCATTATTAAAGATGCACTAAAAATAGTGAAAGCACGGTATGGCATCGAAATAGATATTGACACCATTCCGCTAAACGACGAAAAAACCTACCAACTATACCAGCGAGGCGAAACAAATGGTACATTTCAGTTTGAATCACCAGGTATGCAAAAATACCTCAGAGAGCTTAAGCCTGATACTTTTGCCGATTTGATAGCCATGAATGCCCTTTATCGCCCGGGGCCTTTGGAATACATACCAAATTTTATTAGAAGAAAGCACGGACAGGAAGAAATTATTTTCGACCTGCCCGATATGGAAGAATACCTGAAAGAAACCTATGGTATAACCGTGTATCAGGAGCAGGTTATGCTACTGTCGCAAAAGCTGGCCGACTTTACCAAAGGCGAAGCCGACACCCTGCGAAAAGCAATGGGTAAAAAACAGCGCGATGTGCTGGATAAAATGAAACCTAAGTTTATTTCAGGAGCAACGGCAAAAGGACATCCCGAAGACAAGTTGAATAAAATATGGACCGACTGGGAGGCATTTGCTCAATACGCATTCAACAAGTCGCACTCTACTTGCTATGCCTACATTGCTTACCAAACGGCTTACCTAAAAGCGCATTACCCCGCTGAATATATGGCTTCTGTACTTACCAACAATATGAACGACATAAAAAAGGTAACCTTCTTTATGGAAGAGTGCCGAAGAATGGGATTGAAAGTTCTCGGCCCCGATGTGAACGAATCGTACTACAAATTTGCCGTAAACAAGCAGGGAGAAGTGCGTTTCGGTTTGGGAGCACTGAAAGGAGTTGGTGAAAATGCCGTAAATGCCATTGTAGAAGAAAGAAAAGCAAACGGCCCTTACCTAAGCGTATATGATTTGGTAAAAAGAATTGACCTAAAATCGGCCAACCGCAAAGCGTTGGAATGCATCGCTCAGGGAGGTGGCTACGATTCGTTCGAGGAAATACACCGCGCACAATACTTTGCTCAAGACGAAAGCGGGCAAAGCTTCTTGGATAAATTAGTTCGATTTGGAGCCAATGTACAAAACAGCAACAACGGCCCTGCCGATTTATTTGGCGACACACTAACGGTAGAAGTTGCCGACCCCGTTCCGCCCACTATTGAAGAATGGGGCGCTTTAGAAAAACTAAGCAAGGAGAAAGAAGTGGTAGGTGTGTACATTTCAGGACATCCACTAGATGATTACCGTTTGGAAATTAACACTTTTTGCCATAAAAACATCGCCACTATAAAGGAGATGAGCCAACCGAGCCATGATTTCACATTTGCCGGCATAATAACTAATGCTGAACATCGCACAGCTAAAAATGGGGCTCCTTTTGGCACAATAGAAGTTGAAGACTACGTTGATAATATGCGTATCATGCTATTTCAGGAAGACTACCTAAAATTCAAACATTTCTTTACCAAAGGTCTATTCGTTTTTATGCGCGGCAGAATGCAAAAACCCCGATTTGGAGAAGATAGACCACCAGAGCTTAAAATAACGGCGATAGAACTACTTAGCGATATCAGAGATAAGATGGCCAAAGGAATTCACCTAGAGTTATCCACAAATCAGATAAACGAACAGTTTTCCGAACGATTACTCGAAATAATTGAAAAAAACAAAGGAAAGCACGCCCTTAAAATTTCTGTGAAAGACCCAGAAACTAATGCTTCGATACAAATGCAGTCTAGGTCTATAAGAGTTGAGCTGAACAACGAACTGATAGAAAAATTTAAGGCGTTAGAACATGTTCAATGCCGATTGTTTTAACTAAATCATAGATTTATGAAAAAAAAAATAATTTTTATCTCCATACTCCTTTTGGCTTCCTGCGGAAGCAACAAACAGGAATATGATTCGGTTTATTTTGCCAAAGGTGCATACGATGCTGCCACCGAGGAGTACGAGAGTATAGAAAGTGAAAATGACTTATCAGGTGAGGCTATACCCGTAGTTGAACGAAAACTTATTAAAACCGGAGACATTGCTTTCGAAACAAAGGACCTGAAGCGAACCCGAAACACCATACAAGAAGCTATTTCCAAAAACAAAGGCTACGTTTCATCAGACAACGAATACAAAGGCAGCGCTAGAATAACAAACAACCTTACCATTCGGGTTCCTTCTACAAACTTCGACCAACTGTTAAATGATATTTCCGAAGATGTTGAAATGTTTGACAGCAAGAACATCCAGGTAAGTGATGTAACGGAAGAATTTCTAGATGTGCAGGCCCGTCTCAAAACAAAAAAAGAACTCGAACAACGTTATTTATCTCTGCTTAACCAAGCCAAAACAGTGGCAGAAATTTTAGAAATAGAAAGAGAGATAGGCACACTTCGCGCAGATATTGAGTCTCTTGAAGGGCGATTAAAGTACATGTCGAGCAGAGTAGATTACTCTACACTTTCTGTTAGTTTCTATGTAATTAAATACAACGAAAAATCATTTAGTTCCAGAATGAAAAATGGATTTGTTTCCGGATGGAACAACCTAATTAGTTTTGTGATTTTTCTCGTCTACAATTGGTCATCACTGATTATAGTAATTTTCATGGGTTGGTTGGCAAAAAAACTTTGGATTCGTTTTAGAAGAGTGAAATAAGTTGCATACTACAACAATCCCCTGCCGCTTTGAAGTATAGAAACTATAATCAGCAAAAAACCTAGTGTTGTAAATAAAAAGAGTTTTTTGTGTTTTGCCGTATCATTTTTGGCTTTTTTAGAGCTGATTCTTCCTATCGTTATCAGAATTATTGCGACTAACATGAGGCTTATATGTTCTATACTCCAGTAGCGCAACGTGGGGTTTTTCATAAACCCCACTGTAAATTGTACATTAGGACTTACAAAGTACAACACAAGACCAATAAGAAACTGCATGTGTGCAAAAGCCATTGCAAGCACAGACAATATATTATCTCCTTTAGAAAACTGAGATTTACTAAGCCAACCCACTAATGATTTAACCACAACTACCAATATCAGAATTAAAATAGCGTATTTAAAAAAGGTGTGTATGGGCAGGAAAATTTGATACATGACGATGCTTTTTTATTATCTCAAAAGTAGTCAAATTACTCTTACAATATAACTCGTCAAATATCTTAATAAAAAAATCCCGTCAAAGAGGCGGGATTCTATATAAAAAATCAACGTTATCGGACTATTTTTTATCCAAGTGACGAGAGTATCTGTTTTTAAATTTATCAATACGACCTGCCGTATCTACAAGTTTAACTTTACCTGTAAAGAAAGGGTGCGAAGTATGTGAAATTTCCAATTTAACTACAGGGTACTCGTTGCCATCTTCCCACACTATCATCTCTTTTGAAGGAGCGCAAGATTTAGTTAAAAAAGTGTAGTCATTAGACATGTCTTTAAACACAACTAATCTGTAGTTTTCTGGATGTGTTTCTGGTTTCATAAGTGTTTTTTCCTTAGTTATTCTCAATAATCGGGGCACAAAGATAAGAGAAAATCATTATTTTCAAAATAATTTTCGGTAGTTTTTCACTTAATTAAAGGTATACCTAAAGCTATTTCGGAAATTAAAAAAAGCATTTCTTATGCCTTCCGGAGGATAACTATCATAAAACCACGAGCCACTCACTCTAAAACCAAATTTTTGAGTTATTCTCATATCTAGCTGAATTTGAGTCGACACTCTAAAATCATTGGGATTATTAATGTCTGGTTGGTAATAACCTATAAAATCCAAAACCACCTGCTTTCCAATAGGCAAACCAAACGAAATGTAATTGCTAAATCGGTGATGATGATTTTTAAATCCGGTAAGCTCGTGTTCAATTTCGTACATATAGAGTGTTGCAAAATACAGCCGCACACTATCTTGTTCTATCAATGCCAATCTACCTCCAAATCCATTGAGCCACCTTGCCTTAATTCTTAACATCTGATTGTGCTGCAACTGGGTAAAAGCCTCTGGAGTAAAAATATCATTCATCTTGTATATATACCTGAAATGCTGAAAACCATCATTAACAAGTCTGTTAGAGTTAACCACACTCAGATTTGAATTTGTCATGGACAAAACATGGTGTTTCTTCTTGATGTAATGCAAATTGGCCGAGTTATTCGACTGAAATATATCATTGATGTTCTGAATGAAGTTAAATCCAATTTCTACATTCCCCTTGAAACCTTCCGTAGTGTCGCCCATTCTTCTGTTTTCTATGTGCACAATAGTCTGCGACTTCAAACCAAACAGTTGCAGTAAAAACAATACCGATATGTAAATTCTCTTATTCAATTTGCGTTTGCAAATATAGAATGTCTGTTAATCTGTATGCATATTTCACCTTCTTTCATTCTATGAATAAAACTTATGACATACCTTTGCCAGGTGAATCAATACAGAAAAGCAGCATATTACACATTAGGATGCAAATTAAATTTTGCTGAAACTTCTACAATAGCCAGAAATTTGGAGGAAGAAGGATATGCCCGGGTTGAATTTCATGAGCGGGCCGATATTTACGTTATTAACACTTGTTCCGTAACAGAAAATGCCAACAGAGATTGCGCCAGAATAGTACGTAAAGCTTTACAATATAACCCCGATGCTTTTATTGCAGTAATAGGCTGCTACGCCCAGTTAAAACCGGACGAAATTGCTGCCATACCCGGAGTTGACTTAGTTTTAGGAGCAAACGAGAAATTTAATGTAATTAACTACCTCAACGATATTCAGAAAAAAGAAAAAGCTCACATAGAAAACAAAGAGATCAAAACCACCAAGGAGTTTATTCCCTCGTATTCTTTTGGCGACAGAACTCGCACATTTCTTAAAGTTCAAGATGGTTGCGACTATTTCTGTGCATTTTGTACCATTCCACTTGCCCGAGGAAGAAGCAGAAGTGCTTCAATTTCCGAGACTATTACAAAGGCAGAGGAAGTGGCTAAAACAGGAGTAAAAGAAGTAGTTTTGACCGGAGTAAATATTGGAGACTTTGGTAAAGAAACTAACGAAAGTTTTCTTGACTTGATTAAAAAATTAGAGCTAATCAAAGGAATAGATCGGTTTAGAATTTCCTCTATCGAACCCAACTTGCTAAGTAATGAAATTATCGAGTTTGTAGCCGCTTCAAAAAAATTCGTACCCCATTTTCATGTGCCACTTCAATCGGGTTCCGACAAAATTCTTAGAGCTATGCGCAGAAGGTATGATAAGTCTTTGTATGAAAACCGTATTACAACCATAAATAAATTAATGCCACACTGTTGTATCGGCGTAGATGTTATAACCGGATTTCCGGGCGAAACAGAAGATGATTTTTTGGAAACATACAACTTCCTGAACGACCTCCCCATTTCCTATCTTCATGTATTCACTTATTCCGAAAGAGAAAACACTACTGCCTTGCGCATAAATGATATTGTACCAATAGAGTTGAGAAAAGAAAGAAATAAAAAGCTACGAATACTCTCAGAAAAGAAAAAAAGAGCTTTCTACGAAAGCAATTTAGGTAAAAGTGAGGCTGTATTATTTGAGTCGGAAGAAGAAGATGGTTTTATGTTTGGTTTTACGTCAAACTACGTAAAAGTGAAATCTGAGTACAACAATCAATTAATAAACAAGATAAACCCAGTTTACCTAACAAAGGTAGACAAGGACGGTACAATGCTGATTTCTGTCAAGCAAGAAGAATTAGCCTAAGAGTAGAATCATCTTATAGGTTTTTCAGTACTTTCGTTTACCAATATTTCAAGAAATGAGATTTTCAATCTTTATCTCCCCTTTGTTCTTGGGCTTAACTTTATGCTTTACTTCTTGCAATTCAAATCAAGAACCAAACGATATGAAAGAAAAATCCGAAGCTCCAATTTGCAAAAAAATATCAACCAAACTGGAAAAACACGGACACGTAAGAATTGATGACTACTACTGGTTAAACGACCGAGAAAACAAAGAGGTAATTGCATACCTGAATGCAGAAAATAAATATACCGAAGCATTTTTTAAAAAAACCGGCGATTTAAGAGAGCGTCTTTTTAACGAAATGAAAAGCCGAATAAAAGAAGACGATAATTCCGTTCCTTACATAGATAATGGTTACGAATACCAAACTCGCTACGAGAAAGGTGACGAATATGCCACTCACTTCAGAAGATTAGCAAATAACTCCGGTAGTAAATGGGAAGTTCTACTCAATGAAAACGAGATGTCAAAAGACTACAGTTATTTTGATTTGGGAAGCTTTGAGGTATCCACCAACAATGAGTTAATAGCCTATTCGATAGACACAGTTTCTAGAAGACAGTACAGCATCTACTTTAAAAGCATCCGAACAGGCGAAATTTTCAACGACATAATTGAAAATACAAGCGGCTCAATAATCTGGGCAAACGACAATAAAACAATCTTTTACACCAAAAACGACCAAACCACATTACGCTCAAATC
This sequence comes from Flavobacteriales bacterium, assembly GCA_046295395.1. Classification (GTDB taxonomy): domain Bacteria; phylum Bacteroidota; class Bacteroidia; order Flavobacteriales_D; family JBKBNH01; genus JBKBNH01. Next base: position 259,759 of record JBKBNH010000001.1, read on the forward strand.
AAATATACAGACACACCATAGGCAAGCCTCAATCGGAAGATGCTTTGGTGTTTGAAGAGAAAAATGAGACGTTTAATTGCTACGTGTACAAATCGAAATCGAAAGACTACATCATAATTGGCTCCACAAGCACCGTTAGCGACGAATACAGGTTTGCTCCGGCAAACAATCCTACCGAACCGTTTAAAGTCATACAACCCCGTGAACGAGGACTGGAATATAGCGTAAGCCATTTCAACGATAAGTTTTACATCATTACCAACGAAGGCGGAGCCACCAACTTTAAGCTAGTTGAAGCGCCGATAAAAAACCCGGGAAAACAAAACTGGAAAGTTGTAATTCCCCATAAACCCGATGTATACATAGAAGGCATTGAGCTTTTTAAAAACCATATGGTTGTTAACGAGCGATTTAATGGGCTTAATAGAATAAAAATCATACGTTTCAACAACAAGAATGAGCATTTTATAGAATTTAACGACCCCACTTACACCTGTTATGTGGGCTACAATCCTGATTTTGAATCTGAAAAACTACGATTTGGATACAGTTCTTTAACCACTCCCTCTACTACTTATGAGTACGATATGAACTCTAAACAAAAAGTGGTACTAAAACAACAAGAGGTTTTAGGGGATTTTGATGCAACCAACTATGAATCAGAAAGAGTTTTTGCCAAAGCAACGGACGGCACATTAATACCCATGTCGGTGGTTTACAAAAAAGGGCTCGAAAAAAACGGTAAAAATCCAACACTACAGTACGCTTACGGCTCTTATGGCGCAAGCATGGATCCATACTTCAGCTCATCTCGTTTAAGCTTACTAGACAGAGGATTTATTTTTGTTATAGCCCATATAAGAGGTGGGCAAGAAATGGGTAGAAACTGGTACGAGCAAGGCAAAATGCTAAACAAGAAAAATACGTTTACCGATTTTATTGCTTGTTCGGAGTTTCTTATAAGCGAGAGCTACACATCTCCCGATTATCTGTTTGCAATGGGAGGCAGTGCCGGAGGACTTTTGATGGGGGCTGTTATTAATCTTAAACCCGAAATTTACAAAGGCATAGTAGCGCAAGTGCCTTTTGTAGATGTGGTAACTACCATGCTCGACGAGAGTATTCCTTTAACTACAGGAGAATACGATGAGTGGGGTAACCCAAACGACAAAAGCTACTACGACTACATGCTTAGTTACTCTCCTTACGATAATGTAGAGGCAAAAAAATACCCAAACATGCTGGTTACAACGGGACTTCACGATTCTCAGGTACAATATTGGGAGCCTGCAAAATGGGTAGCCAAATTACGAGAACTAAAAACCGACAAGAATCTACTCTTGCTTTATTGCAATATGGATGCAGGACATGGAGGTGCTTCGGGTAGATTTGAACGGCTTAAAGAGATTGCTCTTGAATACGCTTTTATTCTTAGGCTTGCAGGCAAAGAATAATACTATTTTAATCCAAGTAGCTAGTTTTCAAACACTATTTTTTTAATCGAAGTTTATTTACAAACAGTTATTAATTAACTTGTTTATTAAACCTATTTTAGCCCAAAATAGGTTTAATGAAAAAGGCATTATTTTTAACCGTATTCATCTATTTTTTACTTAAAGTAGTTAATGGTCAAACCATTCATTTAAACGGAACAGTGTTTGGCTACATAAGTGAAAAAATGTTGATTCTAAAAAAAGCTCAAAAAAATGTAAGCTTCGAAGGATCTTTGGATAAAGTGAAAATTACAATTTCCAGCGAGAATTATGAAAAATCTATCACCACCGATGCCAGCGGAAATTTTTCAATCCCTATTGAAAACCAGGGGAACTACACCCTAACAGCAGAAGCAAGCGGATACTCAACCATTAGAGTAGAAGTAAACTATGAGGATGCTGGCAATAAAACAGCTTATGGTTCTTTATTTATTCTCTTAAAAAAAGAAGAAAACAGCAATTTTCTGATTGGAAAACTATCTATAGCTAATGATGGGAAAATGGACTTCGAAGAAAACAATACCATCAACGACAAATTGAAAACCGATGTGTTTCATTCGAATGCAAACTTAATAAAAAAGAGTACCCAGATTAATAATACTTTTAAGCAATACCCTTCAACTCAAACCAATTCGAATACAGCTAAAAAAGAAAACAAGAAGAAAAAAGAAGTTGTAGTAGAAGTATCGCCTGCAGAGATTGTTAAGGGCGAGGCGAAACCCAATATAATATTACTATCTACTGATGCCGATAGTCTTCGTTTTCAATTGGATTTAGCTCGCGGAATGTTAGTCGGAATGGACACTTCAAGTCTTGAGTATAAAATTCTTATAAATCAAATTCAGCTAGCAGAGCAGCAACTTAATGATAAAGAGGTAATTATTACGTTACAAGAAACCCAAATTAGTGCCGCTAAAAAAATTATTCTGTATGTGGGCTTATTTGGAATTTCCTCTTTGCTCTTTGTAGGATTGCTTCTTTACTTTCTCAAGCAAAGAAAGGTTCATACCACCAGATTAAAAGAAAAAAATAAAAAGATTTCGAAAATCAATTCCGATTTAATGAGCAGTATTCGTTATGCTGCCCTCATCCAAAGCAAATTTTTGCAGGATGCCGTAAATATTACCAAACTTTTTCCGGACTCATTCATCTACAACAGACCCAAAGACTTAATATCAGGCGATTTTTATTGGTTTTCGAAAAAAAATGGTTACAACGTAATAGTTCTTGCTGATTGTACCGGGCATGGTGTACCAGGTGGATTGTTAACCATTCTTGGGCATAGTACACTGGAAGAATTGGTAAATATTCAGGGAGAAACCTCTCCCGAGAAAATAATATTGGGGATAAACAAATCCTTAACACAAACCTTTAGCAAAATGGAGGGTGAGCTGGAATATGGTATGGATTTAACTGTAATCAGCATTAAAGAAGGTTCTACTGATATAACCCTATCAGGAGTAGTTAATGGTGTATATGTAAAAACAGGCGATGAAATGAAGCACCATTACGTCACCGGAACTCCTTTAGGGCCTGAATTATCGATTAATCAGGTGGGAAACCAAACGCTAAATCTTAAAAAAGGAGACTGTATATTCTTATTTAGCGATGGTTACCACGACCAGTTTAACAGGCGGATCGATAAGATTGAAAAATTTAATGTTTCAAGATTTGAAACCCTTCTCAAAGAGTTGGGATGTGATAAAGATTTTCAAAAAGCCGAAATCAAATTGGACAATGTTCTTAACACCTGGAAAGGCGAAAGAACTCAAACCGATGATATTCTAATACTGGGAATAAGACTGTAAATCAATTCACTTCTTTTAACACTATAGAGGCTGATTCGAAAATAGCTTTAATTTCTTCCCCTTTTATCCTTAACAACTCATCTTCTTTGGAATACACCCAAGCTATTTTAGATTTAGGAGCTTTCGTTAAAACAAGCTTTATGATCTTCATGATTTGCTTATTAGACATAGAGTTCATGTAAGAAAGATAAACATGAACATTGTACTCTTTTGAATTTTCCGAAATAGAACTATTTAGTTCTTGGTAAATTGGTTCAAAAAATTCAAAGGCGTTTTCAGGCATAGAAACACCTTCTATTGAAATCTCGCTCTTTTGTGCATCAAATTTAAATGCCGGTGTATCAGATGTTGCCTCCACTATATACATAAACTATCAATAGTTTAAAATTGTTTTCACTTCTATTCCCTCCCCAATTTCTTTCAAATTGAAAGAATTAACACTAATCTTGTTCGGTCTGCTTAATACTGCGACATCTACTAGCCCCAATCCTCCGGGATTATCAAAATCATAAAGAATTTCTTTGCTAAGTTCCGCTAAATCTTCATCACTTTTCAAATTTAGCAGATTAATTTTTTCCTGAATTTTCGAAAAACCTTGTTTATCAATTAAATTCTGAACAGATATAAAAACCTGATTATTTACCCAGTCAATATTTAAGCAGGCCGGTGTTTGGTCATCTATTTTTCTGGCATGGCGCTTCACATTTTGGGTAAACTCTATAAGTATATGATGGAATTTCGTGTTAGCAGATATTACATCTTTACCTTTAGCTTCTTTAAGCATTTTAAGCAGCTCCTGAAGGAAGTGATTGGAAAAATCACCAATGTAACAAAGACTGCTTTTAGCCTGATCCAACCGCTTATTTAATACTAAAATAAGCTCCTCCGCGTCTTGTACTTCTACCGTTTGCTCCTCTGCTAAATCAAACGTAATATGAAGACGGTAATAAGACAGCTCGTCCGATACGGTTGTGAAAAGATACTTAAGCGGCGAAGTAGTTTTTCTGGCCATATCTATAAGCCCCAATCCGGCTCCTTTTGTGGTTCTTTCATCTGACTCAAGCTGGCTGATAAAAACTTCGTTTAGCTCTTCTTTGTGTTTTGAATTAACCTCATCAATTCTCCGTTTAAGATTATCAATATCTGTATTTTTGATTATATTTTGAGTTATAATATGAAACTTTACACCATCTGAATATATAAGCGCAAAGTCAGAATCATAATTATCATCATGTTGGCTATATCTTTCTATATTTTGAAGTGCCTCTACAGCAAGATAAGTCAACTTGCGAACCACTCCTTTTTTGTAAGAAGCCGATAAATTGTTTTCTACAATAGTAATTAGATTTGCTACCGGGCTGTCTTTATAATTACCTTGGTAATAAAGAACAAAGGGCAACTTTAGTAGCGCAATATTTGTATTTGATTCAAAAATATTCATTCACAGGGTAAAGTTAGCTTATTGATTCCAAATTTTACCTATCAAACAGAGGTATTATTTAGTTAATCAACATCCTTGTTTACATAGGATATACTCGTATCGTGTTTTTAATAGATAACAGTAGATAACAGCTATAAAGGATCAACATCAATCTGAAGATGTACTCCTTTGCTGTTTTCGCTGGCATAGTAACGCGAAAGCTTACCGTTTATATACTCCCTCACCTTGTCTAATGATGCCGTTCTGCTGTATTTCAGAAGAATGTTCATGTGGTATTTATTTCTAACTCTTGCTATCGAGGGGAATTCCGGTCCAAGTAAATCTTTTCCGAGTTTTTCTCTCAGTAAACCGGCTAAAAGTCCCGAAGCATCCTGCACTTTTTCTCTTTCACGATGGCTAAGATCAAAATTAATTAACCTGTAAAACGGTGGATAGTGATAAGTTTTTCTGTCAATAATTTCCTGGTTGTACATTCCTTCATAATCATTAGTTATTACTTTCTGAATAATCCAGTGATTGGGTTGGTGTGTTTGAATTACTACCTTACCTCTTTTTTCGCTTCTTCCTGCCCTGCCACTAACCTGTGCGAGTAATTGATAAGCCCTCTCGTATGAACGAAAATCTGGATATTTGAGTAGTTGATCTGCGCTCAACACAATCACTAGTCCAACATTTTCAAAATCTAACCCCTTAGTTACCATTTGAGTTCCAACTAATATATCTATTTTTCTGTCCTCTAAATCATTTATCATATTTTGAAAAGCATCCTTGGATCTGGTGGTGTCCAAATCCATTCTTGCAATTTTAGCTTTTGAGAAAAAAGTTTGTATTTCTTCTTCAATTTTTTCAGTTCCAAACCCAAGCATTTTTAAAGACTTGCTTCCACATGCCTCGCACTGTCCTGGTGGTTGCACCGTATAACCACACAAGTGGCAGTTAAGCACATGCTTATACTTATGATAAGTGAGACTTATATCGCAACGTTCACAGCCTGGCACCCATCCACAAGACTCGCACATCCACAGTGGAGAATAGCCTCTCCTATTTTGAAAAATAATAACTTGCTCCTGATTACTTAATGCTTGCGAAATCTGCTGAATCACCAAGTCAGTAAAATGAGACTTCATAAGTTTTTTACGCTTATGTTCTGCCTCATCGGCACACCATATCTCAGGCAACACCTGATTGCCAAATCGTTTTTTTAGCTCAACATAGCCATACTTACCATTCTTTGCATTGTAAAACACCTCTAATGATGGTGTCGCAGAACCCAATAAAACATTGGCATTATGAAACTTGGCAAGAACAATAGCGGCATCACGAGCATGATATCTCGGATTGCGCTCAAATTGTTTGTATGATGTTTCGTGTTCTTCATCAACGATGATTAACCCCAAATTATTAAAGGGTAGAAATAGCGAAGAGCGCGCCCCTAATATGACTTTATATCTTTCAGTAAAAGTTAGATTTAAGTAAACTTCTGTTCGCTCATTCTGAGAGTATTTACTATGATAAACCCCCGCTAAGTCGCCGAAATATCGCTGAAGTCGTTGTATTAGTTGCGTAGTTAAAGCAATTTCGGGTACAAGATAAAGTACTTGTTTGCCTTTTTCCAACTCCTCTTGAATTAATTCTGAATACACCTCTGTTTTCCCGCTCGAAGTTACCCCATGAAGCAAGGTTACATTTTTACCACTTGAGAAATTCTCAACTATTCGCTCTTTAGCATTTTTTTGCTCCTTGCTTAATTCAGGTATAGCAACAATTTTGCCGTCAAACGCCGGTATTCTGCCTATTGATTTCTGAACTTCTTCAAATATACCTTTGTCAATCAAGCCTTTAACCACCGCCGGAGAAGCACTAGTTTTATCCATCAATACCGATTTTTTTATTTCTGGAACTTCAGAAGGTTGCCAATTTGTTTGTTGAATAAAGGATAGAAGTAAGTCTTCTTGCTTTGCCGCTTTTTTTAAAAGAGAAAAAGCACTCTGCATTCCTGTTTCATCAGCATAGTTTTTATTTAAAACTATCCAATTTTCTGTTCGGGGTTTATATTTTTCCTTTACCTCTTCCTCTAGAAGAATCAACTTTTTATCGAGCATTTTTCTAATCAGTGAATGCACCATTTTTATTCCTAATAATTGAGTCACTTTATCTAAATCTAACGATTGATTGTGCTTTAGTGCTGCAATTAAAATTCTCTCCGACTCGTCTTCAAGATTTTCAATATCAGAGTCTTGTGTATTCAACATTAACCTTGTTTCGCTAGAAAGCTTAAATCCAGTAGGTAATGCCGCCTGCATAACATCTCCGGGATTACAGATATAGTAAGAAGTTATCCAGTCCCACAATTTCAACTGATACTCATTAACTAAAGGCCTCTCATCTATAATAGCCTCAATATATTTTGCCTCGTACTTTTTAGGAGGTAGAGTATGAATTCTACAAACTACAGCAGAATGGTATTTATTTCGGCCAAACTGAACTAATACCAACTGGCCGATTTGCACTTTATTATCCCAATTAAAAGGAATCCTATAAGTATACTTATTCGGAACCGCCACCGGCACAATTATATCAGCAAAATAAGTCTCTTTGCTCATTCGCTATACGCTTAATATTTCGGCTAGTCGAATTAAAGACGGGTCTGGTTTTAACTTTACTCCCCAAGTTTGGTCATAAGGTGTAAATACAACTTCATTATTTATTAAACCCGTCATCACTGACGTTTTTCCTGCAAGAAGAGCCTCCACTGCTGCGCTTCCCAGACGACTTGCCAGCAATCTGTCGTATGCTGTGGGTGCGCCTCCTCGTTGTAGATGACCCAATACGGAAACTTTCACATCAAAATGAGGTAGTTTATCCTGAACTTGCATGGAAACTTCGTAAGCCCCTCCCGCATCATCTCCTTCCGCTACAATAACAATACTACTGGTTTTACTTGCTCTCAAATCTTCCTTCAATTTTTTAATCAACTTGGGGATTCTTGTTTTTTCTTCGGGCACCAGAATAGCTTCTGCCCCAACCCCAATTCCGCTGTGTAGTGCCAAGAAACCACTATCGTTTCCCATAACTTCTATCACAAACAAACGGTCATGCGAACTTGCCGTATCTCTTATTTTATCCACCGCCGAAACAATTGTGTTTATTGCTGTATCAAAACCGATGGTGTAATCTGTCCCGTACAAATCGTTATCAATAGTTCCAGGAACTCCCACAGAAATCACATCATGCTCCTCATTAAAAACCGAAAGCCCTTTAAATGTTCCATCACCACCTATAGCCACAATAGCATCAATCTGATGTTTTTGAATATTTTCAAATGCCTTTTTTCTGCCTTCTGTTGTTCTAAAAACCTGGCTTCTGGCCGTTTTCAGTATGGTTCCACCTCTTTGCACAATATTACTTACTGCCGAAGAAGGCAATTCTACAAAATCTGCATCAATCAAGCCTTGTAATCCACGCATAATACCAGTTACTTTGATACCATGATAAGATGCTGTTCTTGCTATAGCTCTTATACAAGCATTCATCCCCGGAGAATCCCCCCCCGATGTAAAAACACCAATATTCTTAATCTCTTTCATAACATTACTCTTAGGTTGTAAAGTTATATATTTGAATCAAAATCCCTATACAATCCCAATGTTTTGAAATATCCATTTGTTGAATTTAATTACTTTAATCAACAACCTCATTAACTTATTTAATAAAATTGAAGTGAATTTCAGAATAAATGCTTGTTAGAACAAAATTCAATTATATTTGCCTTAGAGAAAACAAAACTTGTACTTTTGTCCATTATTTTACTAAATTGCGCAGCCGAATGGCAGAATATTATCGACAAATGAATATGCTTAGAAATTCAAAATTGCTGTTTTTTACAGCCTTACTATCTCCGGTTATAATCACCTCTTGTGGGGGCTCCTCTTCCGAAGGGAATGAAGACTTGGTAAATGTGGAAGACACATACATAGATCCCAATCAAAACATTGGGATTGAGTTAGACGGGCAAATGTTTAGCATCCCCTCCCCTATACAAACAGCTATGTTGATTCAAAAGGTTGGAGCTAACTACAATCCTAAAATGCTCAACGGAAATGATAAATTAGCAAATTATTCTACCATTTATCAAAAAGCATTAAACCTTGGTCTTTATGGCGCTGATTTAGGCTATGTAACTATTTATAACAAAGATGATGAATCTATTAACTACTTAAAAACCATCCGAACATTAACTGACCAATTGGGGATTACAGGTGCGTTTGATGAAGAAATCGTGAACAGATTTACAAATAATCGTGGTAATCAGGATTCATTATTGGTAATTGTCTCAGATGCTTATAAAAGTGCCGATACTTATCTCAAAAACAACGATAAAAATGATGTTGTTGCACTGATTCTTGCCGGTGGATGGATAGAGTCCATGTATTTTGCAGTAACTGTTGCTGAAGAAACCAAAAATCAGGAAATGATTACCCGTGTTGCCGATCAGAAAAACATTTTGGGTAATCTGATTGAATTAATATCGTACCACAGAACTACCGAGGAATATGAGAAACTCATTTTCGAACTTGAAGACCTATATGCCTACTTTGAAAACATTAAATATACCTACGAATTTATTGCTCCTGTAACAAATGAGGAAAAAAGAACCACAGAGATTATGAGCAAGACAAACATTGAAATCTCTGACGAAGACCTACAGGGAATTACAAACAAAGTAAAAAGCATACGTAACGAAATCACTCGATAATTATGAAACTCACAATAATAAAAACTCTAATAATTATTCTGGCAGTTAGTTTTACTGTTAGTGCCAACGCTCAGGTTACCTGCGACTCTGTTTCAACTATCGCTTCTAATTTCCTTAAGCCCTCAAGCAAAGACAAAAGACTCTTTATTTCAGACGGACAAATCTATCGTGCCTTTTTAGATGAGGATCAAAGTGCAGAATTCGAAACCACTTTCTATGGTGGGTCTGTTTACAGAATAGCTGCTTCTGCCGGAGCTGATGACAGTTACGTAATTTTCGAAGTATACGACAAATACCGCAATCTTATTTTTACAAACCGAGACTTCAAAAACGCTGAATACTGGGACTTTAAAGTTAACAGCACCATAGACTGCACCATAGAAGTTAAGCTTGATTTACAGAAGAAAAGTAGTGGATGTGCTGTATTATTAATCGGTTTCGAGAAAAGAAAATAATCCGGTTCCAAACCGAATTTAAACTTGTTAGCCCATGAGTGAAAGGATACTCAAAGCCCTTATGCAACTTTTTGCAATTATTGCAAAAGTCGAAGAAAACGAAGATACCGGAGAAGTACTTCAGGATGAAGGTGGGCGTAAAATCGTGGCGCTATTCTTAAAACAAGAACTGAATCAGGAATTGGTAGAAGAATACTTGAAAGTGTTCGATGAGTTTCTAGAAAACCACCAAGGTAAATCACGAAAAAAAGATGGCAAACAAAAAAGAACTTCTGTAAACTCTGTTAAGGTTCTTAGAATCTGCTCCCAAATAAACGAAGAGCTTACGCAAAAACAAAAGATGATTGTTTTTATGCGTATTCTCGAATTCATTCAGGCTAACGGTGAAGTAGATGAACAAGAAATTGAATTCGTTGATACTGTTGCCGAATCGTTTAACATCAGTAAACAAGAGAATGACCAATGTAAATTATTTATTGAAACTGCTTCTGCAGAGCAAATAGACAACCCGGCATTCTTGAATATTAACTCCACGAAAGAAAGTTCTTTTACTCAAAGTAGGCACATATATTCTGAAGGTATTACCGGTCACATTAGAATTCTTAAAATTGATTCTGTAGGGATATTGTTCTTCAGGTATCATGGTTCCGATGAACTTTACTTGAATGGACAAGCCATAACTAATGATAGAAATTATATTTTCAATCAAGGATCTTCATTAAGAAGTTCAAAAGTCCAACCCATATATTACAGCGATGTAATTAGCCGATATTTATCAGATAAGTCGAGTAAAAAAATTGTTTTTGAAGCCAAAGAAATTCAATACCATTTCAAAGGAGGAAACATTGGTTTAAGGCCCCTAAATTTTAGAGAAGATAGTGGTAAGCTTATCGGTATTATGGGCGGAAGTGGTGCGGGGAAATCTACATTACTTAACATATTAAATGGCAATTACCCCCCCACACATGGTAAAGTTACCATAAATGGAATTGATATTCACTACGATAAGATTGTAGGAGTAATTGGCTATGTTTCTCAAGATGACCTACTTATAGAAGAGCTTACCGTATTCCAAAACTTATTTTACAACGCAAAACTATGTTTTGGAAACTATACCGATGTTCAAATCACTAAACTTGTTATTAAAACTCTTGAAGATATAGGATTATCTGAAGCTAGAGATTTAAAAGTAGGTAGTCCTCTAGAAAAAACTATATCAGGAGGACAAAGAAAAAGATTAAATATTGCTCTTGAACTTATTAGAGAACCCTCTGTAATGTTTGTTGATGAGCCTACTTCTGGCCTTTCGTCGAGAGATTCTGAGAATATCATGGACTTACTCAAGGAGCTTGCACTAAAAGGCAAGTTGATATTTGTTGTTATTCATCAACCCTCATCAGATATCTTTAAGATGTTTGATAAGTTATTGATTCTAGATCAAGGGGGGTATCCTATTTATAATGGCAACCCGGTAGATGCGATTGTATATTTCAAAAAACAAGTTAACCACGTTAAAGCCGATGAAAGCGAGTGTAGTCTGTGTGGTAATGTTAACCCTGAACAGATATTTAATATAATTGAATCTAAGGTAGTTGACGAATACGGAAACCTTACCGGAAGCAGAAAAGTTTCTCCCAAAGAATGGAACAAACTGTATCAAGAAAAAATAATGGCCGGTTATCAACCGTCTTCTGACACAGATAAACAAGAAGAGTTGCCCGACAGTATTTTCAAGATTCCAAACAAACTCAAACAATTCAAAGTATTTATGACCCGGGACGTTTTGTCTAAATTGACGAACACTCAGTACATGATAATAACTTTGTTTGAAGCACCTGCTTTGGCAGCTATTTTGGCATTTTTTATGAAATATTTTGATGCCGGAAGCGATGGTAGTACAACCTATATTTTCAGAGAAAGTGAAAACCTACCCCAGTATTTATTTATTGCCGTAATCGTTGCCTTGTTTGTTGGACTCACTACTTCTGCTGAGGAAATAATCGGGAATCAGAAAATTCTGAAAAGAGAAAAGTTTTTGAATTTAAGTAAAGGAAGTTATCTGATTTCCAAGATTCTTATCATGTTCTTTATTTCCGCTGTCCAAACATTATTTTTCACCCTTGTTGGTAATTATATATTGGAAATAAAAGGTATGACGATGTATTATTGGGTAATATTATTCAGCACCAGTTGCTTTGCAAATATGCTCGGTCTTAATATATCTGCCAGTTTCAATTCAGCTAAAGTTATATACATACTAATTCCAATTTTAATTATCCCTCAATTGCTGTTTAGTGGGATTATTGTTTCATTTGATAAGCTCAATCCACTTTTTGCCTCGCAATCACATGTGCCTTGGATAGGTAATGTTATGGCTTCAAGATGGGCTTACGAGGGACTGGCGGTTACCCAATTCAAAGAAAATGCTTACGAGAAAAATTTCTACGCTTTTGATAAAAAGATGAAGTTTGCCAATTGGAAAAAAGATTTCTGGTTAAGCAACCTAGATTCCAAAGTGAAGAGTTTGGAAAGAATAATCAATGAGGAAGAAAAACCAGCCGAATTTGAACAATGGATAAACATTTTACGTATCGAAATTGAAAAAGAGATGCGGTTGATTGAAAATGTAAAATGCGAAGGATTTGAAAACTTGACACCGGAGAAGTTGGACAGAAGAACGTTAAAGCAAATTGATAATTATTTTGCCAAACTAAAAGAGATTTACAAAGGAATTTATAAGAAAAATCAAAACGATAAAGATGCAATAATCAGAAAAATGCAATCGACAGAAGAAGGTCGTTTAGCATTTAAAGACTTACAAGACAACTACCGAAATGAAGCACTACTAGACTTTGTTACCAATAGCAATAGCCTCACATTCATAGTAGAAACCCCTCGTGGTTTAGTTCAGAAATCCGACCCTATATACTTAGATCCGTATGATTCTGAATTGCTTAGCTCACATTTTTATGCTCCAAGAAAAAAATTATTTGGAACTTATTACAACACATTTACTGCTAATGTTATGGTGTTATGGTTTATGTGTATTATACTAATTGTAACACTTTATATGGATTTACTGAAAAAGACCATAGACTTATTTGGTAAACTCAAAATACCTGGTTTCAGTAAGAAAAAAGAATAGTCCAATTTGGAAATTTTTTATTATTATATATTGGCTTAAAGTTCTTCCATCTCAATCATCTTGAAGGGGATCTTAATTATTGCCTGATAATCTTCTCCGGCTTCCAGCATATCCTCATCATCTTCTTCGTAATACCAATTTACAGTTAGCGAACTGCCTATGGTCTCTAGTTTTTTAAACAAATCTAGAATACACTTAGAAGAACTCGTGTTGAAGTACTCCAATTGCACATTAAGAACTGTGTTTGCATTTGGTTCTTTTCCATATCCTTCTAACCAATCCATTAAAGGTTTGTAAAACTCAATAGAGTTTTCAGGAATAGACCTTCCCTTTAACCAAAGTTCTCCTGATGCACTAAAGTTTACTTCTGGTGTTTTAGGTGAGCCGATTAAGTTTAAATTTTCCATATCTTTTCCTTCTACTGTTTTAGTTTATTACTTCTTGTTCCTGTTCAATCTTAACTCCCAAGCTAAAAAAGCTATAAGTGCCATCAATCTTTCTAAAATTATAATTCAACTTCTGTCCGGATTTTCTTGCGATATCTATCATACCCAGGCCGCCGCCGCCTTTTAGAGACATTTCTCCGTTATTAAGAATTGATTTGTAATACTCCTTAAGCTCTTCCTTATCCATTTTATTTACAGCATCAAGCCTTTCCTGAAGGTACTCAATGTTTTCATTAAGAATGAAGTTCCCCGTTATAATATCATAATGATTAGCCTGTCTTCCAACCATAAAAATTGCAGACTTTCTATCCATAACTCCAACCCCCGAAGGGTAGTCATCTATGTGATGGTAAAGATTCTGTAAACACTCCACTAAAACATTAAAAACCTTCTTACGCGTTTTGGGCTTTTCCTCCATTTTATCGAGCTTGGCCTCCATTATTTGTAAAATTGAGCTTAATAGTTCTGAAGTGATTACACCTTTAAAAGAGAGCATAATATTGTGGCTCTCCATTCGCTCGTAAAGGTTGTATATATCAAACATAATTAAGTTTTCCTGTGTTGAAGCAAATATACTAATTTGTTTCTTATCAACAAGTTTCAAAATAAAATCAAACCTTATGTAAAATTCAACCCGTTTATTCACATTTTTACAAAAAAAAAAATTCTTTATGGAAACCAAAGAATGGTTCGAGTATTGGTTTAACTCGCCTTACTATCATATATTATACAAAAACAGAGATGACAATGAAGCTTCTGGCTTTTTATCCAATCTCATTCGTTTACTAAGGCCTGAGAAAAATGCAAGTTTTATTGATTTAGCTTGTGGAAAAGGGCGCCACGCAATCTATCTAAATAAACGAGGTTATAAGGTTACAGGGCTTGATATCTCAGAAAACAGCATTAAGGAAGCTAAAAAACACGAAAATAATACTTTGAAATTTCGCGTCCACGACATGAGAAATCCCTATAAAGCGCAAGCCGAATATGTCCTCAATCTTTTCACAAGTTTTGGTTATTTCAACAACAAAAATGAAGAAAAAGAAGCCTTTAAAAACATGAGACAAATGCTTAATAAAAACGGTAAAGTTGTAGTCGATTATTTAAATCCTAACTATGTGGCCAACACCATGGTCAGCGAAGAAATAAAAAATGTTGACGGAATCGAATTTCACCTTTCCAGAAAATTAAAAAATGATTTTATCATTAAAACTATTCGATTCGAGCATCTTAACACACAACACACTTTTGAAGAAAGAGTCAGAGCTATTTATGCCGAAGAATTTGAAAAGCTATTTCTTGCAACGGGGTTTCAAATAATTAATACATTTGGCGATTATAATTTAGCCCCATTCTCAAAAACCAATTCACCCAGATACATTGTTTACGCTAAATCAGATGAATAAATTCGAGTTATACGCTTTCATACTATTACCCATACTGGCAGGAGGCTCACTGGTATTCGTCCTAAAAGGCAGATACAAACAGCTTATTAAATTTTTTTTGGCATTTAGCGGGGCTTATATACTTGCGCTTTGCACACTACACTTACTGCCCGAAACATACGAACAAGGGGGGAAGATAGCCGGATTATTCGTTTTACTCGGGTTTATACTACAAATCACCCTTGAGTACTTTTCCGGAGGTGTTGAGCATGGACATGCTCATGGTCACTCCCATTCTCACAATCACACACACAAACACTTCCCGATAGCTATGTTTCTGAGTCTTTGCATTCATTCATTCGTGGAAGGCATGCCTTTAGACCTTGGTGGAGAAGGTGGCAATCACTTTCATCATCATGGTCACGAACATCACACTCACTATCACGATTTCGATGGAAAATCGCTATTGATGGGAATCGCTTTACACAATTTCCCTATCTCATTTACACTTATGACCCTGTTTATTGCGGCAGGCTTAAGCTATATCAAGGGATTTATGTTTTTGTTAATATTTGGTCTATCAGCTATTCTGGGAACACTGGCAGGAAAGCTAATTGTGCAAATTGATGGTGGAGAATTTATAACCGAATATATCTCCTATTTAGTGGCCTTAGTTGTGGGTATGTTAATGCATATTTCAACTATGATTATTTTTGAAAGTGCCGAAGGACATAGGTTAAATGCTCTTAAATTGGTATCTGTTGCTTTAGGTATTCTAGTCGCTTGGTTTACTTTGTGAAGTTAGAATAACTCTCTTAACCATTTTTCACAAATTTATTAGCCATTTCTAAACAGTAATGATATCCCACTTGTTTCAATTTTTGTAACTTTGCAAAACAAATTATAAACCCTAACAACAAATTTAATATGTCAGTATTAGTTGGAAAAAAAGCACCATCATTCAAAGCCGCTGCTGTGGTAAATGGTATAGAAATCGTTCAGAATTTTTCACTAGATCAATATTTGGGAAAAAACCATGTACTATTCTTTTTCTACCCTAAAGATTTTACTTTCGTTTGCCCTACAGAGCTCCATGCATTTCAGTCGAAATTAGATGAATTTGAGAAAAGAGGAGTAAAAGTTGTTGCCTGCTCTACCGACACGGAAGAATCTCACTGGAGTTGGTTGCAGATACCAAAAAACAAAGGCGGAATTGAAGGAGTGAAGTACCCGATTGTTGCCGATACTGCTAAAACTATAAGCGATGCTTACGGAGTATTAGCCGGTGATTACGACTACAATGAAGATGGAAACCTTGTTTCTTCGGGACCTATGATTGCATACAGAGGATTATTCCTTATCAACAAAGAAGGAATAGTGATGCACCAAGTTGTTAACTTTTTCCCACTCGGAAGAAGTGTAAATGAGGCGTTGAGAATGGTTGATGCCCTTATTCATTTTGAACAAAATGGCGAAGTTTGTCCGGCCGATTGGAAAGAAGGTGAAGATGCAATGAAAGCCTCATTTGACGGTGTTGCCGATTATCTTTCTGCCCACTAATTACCAATAACGATTAACTAAAGCTGCTTGGAATTCCAAGCAGCTTTTTTATTTTTTAAGTTATGAATACGATGCTCAAAGAAAATGCTCTAAAAGGGAAAGTGGCTGTAGTAACAGGAGGCGGAACAGGATTAGGCAAAACTATGGCAAGCCATATTTCTGCTTTAGGCGGGAAAGTTTTAATTACCGGGCGACGCAAAGAAATTGTAGAAGAAACAGCTGCTGAAATAAAAAAATTAACCGGCAACGAAGTCGCCGCTTTTAGTTGCGATATCAGAAATTTTGATGAGGTAGAAAAACTTCTCTTATTTTCCGAAAACCAATTTGGGAAAGTAGATATTCTGCTGAACAACGCCGCAGGAAACTTTATTAGCCCTACCGAAAGACTATCGCACAGAGCCTTTCATATTATTTTAGACATAGTACTAAAAGGCACCGTGAATTGCACACTAGCCTTCGGTAAATCATGGATTGCAAAAAAACAAAAAGGAGTTGTGCTAAGCATAACAACAACTTATGGAGAAACGGGTTCCGGCTATGTAGTACCATCAGCCTGCGCCAAAGCAGGTGTAATAGCTATGACACGATCGCTTGCCGTTGAATGGGCAAAATATGGAATTCGGTTTCATGCCATTTCTCCGGGGCCTATCCCCACAAAAGGGGCTTGGGAGAGGCTATTACCGGGCAATTTGGCTTCAAAGATAGATTTGGCAAAACACAATCCCTTGGGAAGAGTAGGAAAACATGAGGAGTTGGGAAACCTTGCCTCATACTTAGTCTCAGATTTTGCTGAGTTTATGAATGGTGAAGTCGTGAAATTTGACGGTGGCGAATGGCTAAAAGGCGCAGGAGAGTTTAATTTTCTTGATAACATTACAACTGAGGAATGGAACGAAGTGGAAAAGGCCATCAGGAAAAAATAGAATACAAACAACTAATTTTTGATTAATTACCTTTGAAGTATGGAACTCTTCTCTTACGTCTTCTTTTTAGGAATCGTATACATTTCTTTCAGCCTTATCTGGGGATTTTTTTGGCTGATATTTAAACTATTAACCCTTCCTTCGGTAGGGAATAGACTAGAAGGATACATCCTTAAAGCGATAAATTTCTACTTTTTAGCTTCGCTTACCGCCATGAAAGCCCTTGACTACATGAACAACCGAGAGCTTGATAATACCGGGAAAAAAGCATATTTAATTACCGGAGCCATCGTTCTCTACTTGTATTTATATGGTAAAATGCAAAGAAACAAATTCAGGCTGCAAGTTTCAGGCAACTTCAGCAACATAAAAATAAGTAACAAACTAAAAGGCGAAGAGTGGTTAATACCTTTGGCTCTTCTGCTTTATAGCTTCTCCATGTTATACCCTCAAATACTTGATAATTCGGTAAACACCTGGTTTTATAACAGCATTAATGATTTATACAACGCTCCTGTAATTGGCTGGATTATAGGCCTTGTAGGGATTTTCTTTCTGATAGGTATGATTTTCAATGGGCTAGCTGCCACAGGCAGGTTATTTCAGCGAATTGGCGACATCTTCGGGGGAAAACCACCAAAAAACAACGATGGCAACAAAGACCACTTCTCAGATTTCGAAATAATTGAAGAGGACGAGGAGGATGAAACCAAGGAATTAAAATAACAATATGCCGGTAAAAAATTGGGTTGCAAAAACCTTTCAAGGTTTAGAAGAAGTTCTCGCAGAAGAACTGTCAAAAATTGGAGCTACGGACATAGAAATTGCCACTAGAGCTGTATTATTTAAAGGTAATGATGAAGTAATGATGAAGGCTCACCTATATTTAGCAACAGCATTAAACATACTTACGCCTATTGCTGATTTTAGTGTGGATAGTTTCGATGATTTGTATGAAAAAAGTCTGGATATACCTTGGGAAAATTACTTTTCTTCTCAAAAAACATTTGCTGTTACCCAAAATATTCATTCTGTAAAATTAAATCACTCGCAATATGGCGCTCTGCGAGTAAAAGATGCTATTGCGGACAGATTCAGAAAAGTTGAAAACAAGCGCCCATCAGTAGACCGAGAAAAACCCTCTATTGTGATTCATGTTCAGGTAAATGAAGATAAGGCACGTATTCTTTTAGATGCTAGCGGAGAGGCTTTATTTAAAAGAGGGTACAGAAAAGCAACCGGCGATGCTCCGATAAATGAAGTTCTTGCCGCTGGAATGATTCGCCTGAGTGGCTGGAATGGAAATTCTACTTTTGTAGATCCAATGTGTGGCTCTGGCACCATAGCTATAGAAGCAGCAATTTACGCCCACGAAATACCTCCCGGTATTTTTAGAACACATTATGCTTTCCTTAACTGGAAAGCGATTAACCTTGAGTTGTGGGAAAAATTGTATACCGAAGCAAATAGAGCTTCAAAAGCAAAAAAGGTAGAAATATTTGCCTTTGACCGCTTTGACGATATGCTAGAAAAAGCCAAAATGAATGTGGAAAGCCACCGATTTTTAAGAAAATCTATAATCTTCAACAAAGCGGATTTTAACACTATAGAAAAGCCTGCCGAATCTGGTATTGTCATGTTTAACCCACCCTATGGTAAACGCCTTGATGTGGATGATGTAAGCGGATTTTATTCCAAGATAGGCGACGTTTTAAAGAAAAAGTTTACCGGATATACAGCATGGATAATAGCCCCCGAAGGGGCCGGTGCAAAAAGTGTTGGTTTAAAACCCTCAAAAAAATATAGCCTGTTTAATGGTGGTATTGCCTGCAAATTATTAGAAATAGAACTATACCAAGGTACCCGAAAATCTGATTAAGTCAAATTTTCGTACTTACCCCAAGTGTATTAATTTTTTACTAAATTTACAGGAGCTATTCTTTTTAAGTGAGTAATTTAATACGGCAAATAATAACCAACCAGTCTACTCGACTGATTTTTTTGATTTTCATGTTCATTATTGGAATTGTTAGCTTTTTCTTGGTATACGGATACATTACTCAAATCAAATTGCACGAACAAATTCAATATGATAAATTATCTGCGGTAACTAAAACACTTTCGTTTAACATTGATGGAGATAAGCACCAACAATTGATGGATATGTATCTGAATGAAGACGATATAAAATCTAACGACCAAAACTTTATCTACAAACAGATTCACCACCAATTAAGAAAAGTAGAAAAAGCGAATAACACAGGAAGCACCATTTATACACTTGTATATTTAGAAAATGAAAATAAATTCCAGTATGGCGTAGCGTCATCTGACGAGCCATTTTTCAGGCATGATTATCTTCAATTTCCGGAAATACTAGTTAAAAATTTCGAAACAGGAGGAGTTATCCCAAGGTACAGCTCAGAAAACGGAACCTGGATTTCTTCATTTAGCCCTATTAGAAATAGCAAAGGTAAAGTAGTTGCCGTTGTAGAAGCAGATGTTAGATTCAACGAATTTATTGACGAAGCTAACGCAGCTATTTTAAAAAGCTCAATGATGGCCTTGGGTATAATTGCCTTTGTAGCCTTCTTTTTATATCGCTCTGTGAAAAAGATCTTGAGCAAAGAAGAACGAATGAAAAAAGAATTAATTGAACAGAAACACATAATAGAAATAAAAAATAAAGACATTACCGACAGTATAAACTACGCCAAAAAAATTCAAGACGCCATACTTCCAACGGCCCATCAGGTAGATGCCGGATTTAACGATTATTTTGTGATGTTTAAGCCCCGAGACATTGTAAGTGGCGATTTTTACTGGTATCACCGATTTGAAGATGGAGGGCAGGTAATTGCTGCTGCAGATTGCACAGGGCATGGCATACCGGGAGCCTTAATGAGCGTGATTGGGAGTTCTTTGCTAAACGAAATCGTAAAGCAACGAAATATTAAAAACCCTGCAGAAATCCTAAATAAGTTAGATGAGGGCGTAAACATAGCCTTGGGTGGTAAATCAAAAGAAACTGAACAGAGAGATGGGATGGATATCTCTGTTTGCTACGTGAATCCGGAAAAAACTGAACTTAAATTCGCAGGAGCTTTTAGACCTCTACTGAGAGTCCGAAACAATACTATGGAAGAATTTAAAGCCGATAGATTCCCTATTGGTGGTGGCGATTTATACGAAAAACAACCCTTTGCAGAAGAAAGAATCGATGTGGAAAACGGAGATTGCTTCTATATGTTTTCAGATGGGCTACCCGATCAATTTGGCGGCCCTAGCGGCAAAAAAATGATGACTAAAAAATTTAAAGAATTTATCGCTAAAAACACCAACCTGCCTTTCAAAGAACAATGTAAAGCATTAGAAAAATACTTGGAAGAATGGAGAGGAAGCCACGAACAGGTAGATGATGTTCTTGTGATTGGCTTTGTGTTAAATAAATAAAAATCTAAACTATTGTTTTTGCTTTTACGTTTACAAATTAACAGTTTGTCCTCAAATAGTTATGTTTTGTAAAATATAATTAACTAGAACTTATTTTGACGTAAATTCGTGCAAGAAAATGATCTGGAATACCCTTATAGTTGCATCTACTCTATTATTATCTCCAATAGAATATTTTGAGCATGGCTCAGACGGAGTAATCGTGCTGGAGGGGAGGTATCACTACTCTAACATCTACATCTTAAACGAGATTGCCAACGAAGGCGTTGGCTACTGCACATACGAGGTAAGAGTAAATGGTGCCGTTGTAACCGATGAAGTAAATTCCAGAACCTACGAAATCGATTTAAGGCATTTCAGACTAAAAGAAGGCGATGATGTAACCATTATCATCAAACATAAAAATGGTTGTACCCCTAAAGTCATCAATCCCGGAGGCCTAAAACCAAAGCCGACATTCGAAACTGTAGACATTAAGGTATCTGAAGATGGCTTGCTGGAATGGGCTACTAAAAATGAAATGGGTTCTCTCCCCTTTTATGTTCAACAATACAAATGGAATAAGTGGGTTGATGTAGGAGAAGTAAATGGGAAAGGAACCCCAGAAAAAAATTTCTATGCCTTCAAAGTTGATTTGACCTCCGGGAACAACAAGTATAGAGTAATGCAGAGAAACTACGAGGGTAAAATCAAGCAGTCAACATCGGTAGAGATTAAATCCTCAAAACCTGCGTTAACATACGTTTACAATAAAAAAAATCAAGAGGTTGTTTTCAGTGGTGAGACCGGTTACGAAATCTACGATAAATACGGAAGAATAGTATCAAGAGGCTATAGTAGTTCTGTTAATCTTTCACACTTGTCAAATGACGAATATTACCTTTGCTTCGATAACCTTGTCGAAAGATTTAATAAGAAATAAACACACCGTTTTTGCCCTTGTTGTTAAATTATTATAAATTAAAACACCCCGTCTGTTTGATTGATATTTTTGTCCAAATAATGCCGTAAATGAACCCGCTAAGAAGGCTGTACAAACTTCTTGAAAACGACAAGAAAGATTTAGGTGTTTTGCTGATATATGCCCTACTAAGCGGGCTGTTATCCCTTGCTTTTCCTCTTGGTGTTCAAGCCATAACTACATTCTTAATGGCTGGAACTATCACTTCATCTTGGTTTGTTTTAATATTGGTTATTGTTGTTGGTATAATTACATCGGGAATTTTCGAAGTGCTTCAAATCACCATAACCGAAACTCTTCAACAAAAAATTTTCACACGAGCTTCTTTGGAGTTTTCATTCAGAGTTTTACGATTTAAAAAAGAAGAACTCATAAATCATCACCCACCTGAATTGATAAACAGGTTTTTTGATATTTTATCTGTTCAAAAGGGGCTTTCTAAAGTACTTCTTGAGTTTTCGGGTACCCTGCTACAAATAATTTTTGCTCTCATTCTTTTATCTATTTACCATCCTTTATTTATTATTTTTAGTATAATTCTCATCGCCTTTCTATACTCTATATTCAGGTATATTGGCCCCAGCGGATACAGAACAAAACTTGTTGAATCAAAATACAAATACAAACTTGTTCACTGGCTTGAGGAGTTAGCAAGGGTTATGGATACATTTAAACTGGCCGGAAAAACACCCTTTCCACTAAATAAAACAGACGATTTAACGACCTTTTATTTGGAAAGCAGAACCAAACATTTCAGAATACTAGTCATTCAATACATTTCTGTTATTGTATTTAAAACCCTAACCGTTACCGGTTTATTAGTAGCAGGAAGCCTACTTGTTATCGATCAACAACTCAGCTTGGGTCAATTTATCGCAGCTGAAATCTTAATCATCCTCATTATGAACTCTTCAGAAAAATTGATCCGTTCATTAGATGTTGTATATGATTTGCTAGTGTCTTTAGAAAAAGTAGGAACAGTAACAGACATAGGTTTAGAAAGACTGGAAGGTTCAGAAGTTGAAGATAATTCATACGAAAAAGGCATTAAGGTAGAAATAAGCGACTTAAGTTTTAAACCTAATGATTCAAGAGAAAAAATTTTGAAGCATATAAATTTCACCATTAATCCTGGGGAAAAAATATGCATAAGCGGTGGCTCCGGAGCGGGAAAATCTACACTTCTTAATCTGATAGCAGGCCTATTTGAAACCTATGACGGAAATATTTATTACAACGATATCTCTATCAAATCAATAAAGCTTGAAAGTTTAAGATCCTTTATAGGAGATAGTCTGTCTTATGAAGACATTTTCGAGGGCACTTTAATGGAAAACATTTCTTTAGGCAAGGAAAATGTAACCGAAAAAGATGTAGAAGAGATTTGCAAAAAAATAGGCTTATCGAATTACCTGCGAGATGCTCCAAAAGGCATTCATACCGAATTATTTACACAAGGACGAAAACTCAGCAGAAGTGTAATTAAAAAAATAATATTGGCAAGAAGTATTGTTGATCATCCTAAACTACTGGTATTAGAAGACTTATTGGTAAACATACCCATAGAGGAAATGGAAAACATCACCAATATTTTCTTTGAGAAAAAAAGCCCCTGGTCGTTAGTAATAGCTTCAAATAACAGCCGAACAGCTGCAAAATGCGATAGAGTAATTATGCTCAATGACGGAGAAATAATTACCGAAGGAACCTACGATGCTTTAAAAGACAAATATTCTAAAATCTTTTACTAAAATTATGCTGAATATTTCTTCTAAAAGTATTGACAAGTATATTGATAAGCAAGGGCTAAAAAGCTTCAAAAAAATATATTCATCCAAACTTGCAAAAAAAACGGGGAAACTCCTGTTGTCCCTGTTCTTCATTTTCATCGTTTTTTTATTTCTACCCTGGACCCAAAATATTCAATCGAAAGGATTTGTAACTACTCTGCATCCGGATCAAAGACCACAAACTATTCAAGGGACTATACCGGGAAGTATAAGAAAGTGGTATGTTAAAGAAGGTGATTTAGTTAAGCAAGGTGACACGCTGCTATTTATTTCAGAAATTAAAGATGACTACTTTGACCCCAAACTATTGGAGAGAACAAAAGCTCAAGTAGATGCCAAAGAACAATCGATAGGCAGTTATGAATCAAAAGTTCATGCTTTGAATGAGCAAATAAAAATGCTCAACCAAACAATGGTGCTTAAACTTCAGCAAAATGTAAATAAGATAAATCAAGCCACACTAAAAATTGCTACAGATAGTGTGGAATTAGCAGCTTCTATTACTCAGTACAATATTGCCGAAGAACAACTAAAAAGATACGAGGAACTTCAAAAAAAGGGAGTAATTTCTCAAACAGACCTCGAAAACAGAAGATTGAAGCTACAGGAAGCCTATGCGAAGAAAAACACTTACGAAAACAAATTACTGGCCTCTAAAAACGATTTCATTAACGCTCAAATTGAACAAAACTCTATTAAAGCCGAATACACTGACAAGCTGATGAAAGCAGAATCTGAAAAATATTCGGCAATGTCATCCATTTTTGATACAGAAGCCTCTGTTGCAAAATTGCAAAGCCAGTTTTCAAGTTACTCCGTTCGCTCTGGCTTTTATTATATAACTGCTCCGCAGGATGGTTTTATAGGGAAAATTTTCAAAACCGGACTTGGAGAAAACATAAAAGAAGGTGAGCCTATTGTGAGTATTATCCCCTACACCCGAGAGCTTGCTATTGAATTGTATATAAATCCGATAGATATGCCCCTAATCAAATTGGATAAAAAAGTTCAAATAATTTTTGATGGATGGCCGTCGTTGGTTTTTTCAGGTTGGCCGGGGGTATCGTTGGGGGCATACAGCGGGAGAGTAATCGGTATTGATAACTCAATTAATGAGATTGGTCAGTATAGAATTTTGGTTTCCCCCGATCCAAAAGAGGAATCATGGCCTGATGCTTTGCGAATAGGAAGTGGTGCTCGCGGTATCTGTCTACTCAATGATGTTCCGCTTTGGTATGAGTGGTGGCGAAGATTAAACGGATTTCCTCCGGAATACTATTCAGGAGTTCAGTATATCAAAAAGTAAGACTTGAACTTAAAAAAATTCATAGTATTAATCCTATTGTTTCCGGCTACTGTATGGGGGCAGCGAGACGAACTTGAGCTAAATGATTTTTTGTCTATCGTTTTAAAAAACCACCCCATTGCCAAACAGTATGAATACAGAATACAATCTACCAAATGGCAAATCACTTCTGCAAAAGGACAATTCGACCCTAAACTGAATTCACGCTTTTATCAAAAACAGTTTAACGACAAAGAATATTTTTCGCTTTGGAACAATTCAGTTGACCTACACACCAGATCCCCCTTTGGGGTATATGGAGGATTTGACCAAAGCTCCGGTCAGTATCTAAATAATCAGGAGTTTTTACCTGATGGAGGACTCATTTATGGAGGTGTTTCTGTTGCAGTCGGTAAAGGAATGTTTATAGACGAAAGGAGAGCAGCCTTGCAAATTGCAAAAGAATCTGTGGAGTTAACCATTAACGAGCAAGAGCAGCTGATAAATGAATTAAAATTTAATGCTACAAAAACCTATATAGATTGGGTTTTTAATTTTAACCGATTGGAAATTGTAAGGGAAATGCGTTCTATTGCCAAAGAGCGTTTTGACCTGCTTAAAATACTGGTTGATATTGGTGAAAGACCCGGAATAGACACCGTAGAAGCAAAAATTCAGCTCCAACTCAGAGATATAGACCTAAATGAAGCAACAAACGACATTAGAAATACACGTCTTAAATTGTCGGTATTTTTGTGGACGGAATCAATGGAACCGGCAGAATTGCTGGAAACGGTTGTTCCTAATTTTGAATTAGAAGAAATTGAGCTGAATCAAATAACTGCCGACTCCCTTAAAAACAATCTTACAAACCTGTTCAATACAAATCCATATTTAAGAAGTTTCCAAAACAAACTGAGTATTCTGGAAATTGAACAACGATGGAAAAAAGAACAACTAAAACCCACTTTTAATATTAGATACAATCTTTTAAATGAACCCGTGGGAAATTTCAATGATAGGTGGAGCACAAACAACTACACATTTGGAGCTGACTTTTCCTTTCCTCTGTTCTTGAGAAAAGAGAGGGCTGAAATGAAAATCAATCTACTAAAAATTAGCGACATAAATGCAGAATACTCGTACAAGAAAATCAGCTTCGAAAATTACCTCAATCAGATTTATAATGACTATACCATACTTAACGAACAGTATGTATTAATAAATGACATTTACGAAAACTACCGATTACTTACCGAAGCCGAAAAATTAAAGTTTTCCAGCGGTGAAAGTTCGCTGTTCATGATAAACGCCCGGGAAAATAGCCTAATAGAAGCCCAAACAAAAAGACTAAAATTCTTAGCCGATATCCAAAAAAATATTGCTCTTTGGAACTTTATTACCGGTAGTTAATATTTCTTTGGCTCAATAAAAGACTCTAGATTAATCAGTTTTTCAACCTTTTCTTTGGTAAGCGCAATAGCAAGTACGTCAACCATGTCAGTAACAAAATGAAATTTTAGCCCCTCAAGGTATAGTGGATTTATATCTTCCAAGTCTGCCTTATTTGCCTCACAAAGTATAATCTCTTTAATATTAGCCCGCTTGGCTGCCAATATTTTTTCTTTTATCCCTCCCACAGGTAGCACTTTTCCTCTTAGAGTAATTTCTCCGGTCATGGCCAAATGCTTTTTCACTTTGCGTTGAGTCACTAGAGAAGCTAAAGCTGTAAGCATAGTTATTCCCGCAGAAGGTCCGTCTTTAGGTGTAGCACCTTCAGGAACATGCAAGTGAATGTTCAGATGGTTAAATAAATCGGGAGAGATTTTTAAGTCGCTCGCATGAGCCTTCAAAAATTCAAGAGCAATAATTGCCGATTCTTTCATCACGTCACCTAAGTTTCCGGTAAGATTGAGTTTACCCTGACCTTTAGTGGCAATAGACTCGATAAACAAAATTTCTCCGCCAACCGGTGTCCATGCCAATCCGGTTACCACTCCGGCAACATCATTGCCTACATACTTTTCTTTGTTATGAGAGGCCCCCAGAATAGTCTTTAGTTCGTTTGATTTAACTGCCTTTTCATAAGTTTCTCCCATTGCAACTTGCTTAGCCCGATATCTAATCACTTTAGCTATTCGCTGCTCAAGTTTCCTAACTCCACTTTCGTTAGTGTAGTTTTCTATAATCTGCTCTAGTACTTTTGCCGATATTTGAATATCAGAAGCTTTGAGTCCATTCTCTTTCAATTGTTTAGGAATCAAGTGGTTTTTTGCAATTTCAATTTTCTCCTCTACCGTGTATCCGTTTATTTCTATTATCTCCATCCTATCTCTTAAGGGGGGTTGTATAGAACCTAAATTGTTGGCTGTAGCAATAAACATCACTTTGGAGAGATCAAAATCTAACTCCACATAATTATCCTGAAAAGCATTGTTTTGTTCAGGGTCTAAAACTTCGAGTAAGGCCGAAGATGGGTCACCGTGATTACTTTGACCAATCTTGTCTATTTCATCCAGCACAAAAACCGGATTAGAAAATTCCGCTTTTTTCAAATTCTGAATAACCCTGCCAGGCATTGCTCCAATGTAGGTTTTTCGGTGTCCGCGTATTTCAGCTTCATCATGCACACCGCCTAAACTCATCCTCACGTATTTTCTACCAATTGCTTCTGCTATTGACTTTCCCAAGGAGGTTTTTCCCACGCCAGGAGGGCCATAAAGACAAAGAATTGGGGACTTCATGTCTCCTTTAAGTTTCAATACTGCCAAATATTCGATAATCCTTTCTTTAACCTTTTCTAAGCCAAAATGATCGCGGTCAAGTATTTTTTTAGCTTTTGCCAAATCAAATTTATCCTTAGTGTATTCACCCCAAGGCAAGTCTAGCACTAACTGCAAATAATTAAGCTGCACACCATATTCGGGACCCATAGGATTCATTCGCTCAAGTCTTCCCAATTCTTTGTAGAAACTTTTAGATATAACATCGTTCCACTTTTTATTTTGGGCTTTTGCCCTCAGCTCATCTGCATCTTGCTGAACAGGACTATCTCCCAATTCTTCTTGTATCTGCTTCATTTGCTGATGAAGAAAATACTCCCTTTGCTGCCTATCCATGTCTACCTTAACCTTAGACTGAATATCATTTTTCAACTGTAGCATCTGAAGTTCTTTGGAAAGCATGCTCAGTAGGTGCTGAGCACGTTCAAGAATATTTTCCATCTCCAGTAAGTCTTGTTTCTCTTCAACAGTGGCGTTCATGTTAGAAGAAATGAAATTCACCAAATAAGAAGGACTATCTATATTTTTTATGGCAAAGGATGCTTCTGTAGGTATATTGGGGCTTTGTTGTATTATACTTAGAGATAAATCCTTTAACGAATCAAATAAAGCCTTGTTTTTCACGTTGGTAAGAGCTACTTTCTTGTCTAAAAAAGTAGATATCCTAGCAGTCAAATAAGGTTCTGTTTGAATTTCCTCTATCAGTTTTAGTCTACGCTTCCCCTGAATTATTAGCGTTGTACTGCCATCGGGCATTTTGAACAACCTGATGATATTGCCCACGCAACCAACCGTATTTAAATCCTGATACTGAGGGTCTTCCATTTCAGGGTCTTTTTGGGAAACAACTCCAATAGTTTTATTTCCCTTATACGCATCCTGTATCAACTTAATGGATTTATCTCTCCCCACAGTGATTGGAATTACTACTCCAGGAAAAAGTACATTATTGCGCAAAGGCAGAATAGGTAAAATTTCAGGAATTTGCTCATTATTCATCTTCTCTTCCTCTTCTTGTGTAATTAGAGGGATGAAATCATTGTCTGCATCAATCACCGTATTGAATTGAAACACATCGTTCTCGTTAAGCATATTTTGTCAAATTGTCAGTAAATAATATATATGATTAAGCCTTAATGCATACCGCACCCAATAAACCTATTAAATATCAATGAGTTAAACTCAATCGCTTACAAACATTAGTCAAGACACATGCCATAAGCAAAATTGTGTCAATATGACTTTCGGACAGAGAAGATATCATTAAACAAAAGTACGTTTTTACGAAAACTCTATTTAATCAATATCTAATTCTCCCGTTTTTTATCAGTACGATTTAGTTATAGCTAGTGTAAGCCTATCAAACACTCCGCTTACAAAGTATCTACGATTCAATTGTCTTTGAAGTTCTGCCGCCGAAATAATTTTTTTACTATAACCCATAAATGCCATTGCTATGTACCAAGTTTGAAAAGAAACTTTTAAGCCTTCCATTATACTTCCGCTTTTTAGTGTTGTTATAAAACCACAAATGCTACATTGCCATTGGCTCTTTGCTGCCAACCAGTAATACCGAGTACCGCCACATTTTTACACCTAATTCCTTCTCGCTATCTTTAGGTTCTAAAGTGTTTCTTGCAGGATGATTCTGTTGGAAATTCTTCCATAAATCTTAGTATATTCATCTGGTTTTTTCTTCAAAACTAGATGCCTACACCATAATCTACTTACGGTTTGGTAATTTGCGGGGGAATCAGAATTCAAAATAGCATATACCTAGCACCACAAATTTAATTGCCTACAAAGCTATCTAGTAATTTCCATTTATTCTGTTTTTGAAACCAATCTGGAGATTTTAGTTAAGCAGAAGAAAATACCATGATTAAATAATCCGTACCTACAAACTCTGAGTAGGTCTGGAAGATATTTCAATTACCTTTTCGAACTCTTCGGGGGTAAGGTCGTTGTAAAAATAGTTAACCGGGTTGATTGGTTCTCCTCTTCGGATTACTTCGTAATGCAGGTGCGGCGCTGTAGAAGTTCCGGTGCTTCCAACCTGAGCTATGATATCGCCTCTTTTAACTTTTTGCCCTGGCCTTACTTTAAACTTACTGCAATGAGCATACAAAGTTTTAAACCCATAGCCGTGATCTACCAAAATAGCCATCCCGTAGCCCTGCATTTCTTCTGCCTTTTCTACAACTCCGTCACCCGTGGCGTATATATCTGTTCCCTTAGGCGCTGTAAAATCTACTCCGGTGTGCATTCGGAAGATTTTGTAAACGGGGTGCATCCTAATTCCAAAACCGGAGGCAATTCGGGTAAGGTCGGAATTAGAAATAGGTTGAATACTCGGTATGCAGCGAAGCATTTTTTCTTTGTGCTTAGTGAGTTCAAAAACCTCATCGAAAGAACGGGACTGGCTTACCAGTTTTTTTTGAATAGACTCCAGTTTTTTTCTAGACTCTACAAGCATCTGACTATGAGAGTAGCCTTCGTACTTTTCGTATTTTCTGGGATTCCCTCCCGACCCGAGCATACGCTTTTCTTTTGGGTAAGGTTCGCTTTCATAAATAGCTCGATATATATTATCGTCCTTATCCTGAATATGCTCCAGAACAATGAGTACTTCTGTCATTTCATTACTTAGTTGCTGAAGCTGAGTTTTAAGGTGGTCGTTTTCGCGGGCAATATCTTTTGCACCAAGTTGTTTGATGTAGTTAAAACTAAAAAACATGGTAATCACAGTAAAAACAATACCAACCATGAGGTAGTAAGATGTTTTAACAACCCTGTCTTTTATTGTTACCTGAACCTTCTCATAAGATAAGGTTTCGGGATTGTATTTATACTTTACTTTCGACACTATTAAGTGGCTTGGGGTGCTAAATGTAAATAAAAATTTCAGCCATGGGGTTAACAGTTAACATAAATTAACCCGTAAAATCGACATATGTGTGGTTTTAACCAATAAAAAGGCGTGAAATATTTCACGCCTTTTTCACATAATTATAATATCATGAAGTCTTATTCCATCACAAACACCCAAGCATCAGGTATTTCTGCTTTAAGAATTTTTACTGCCTCTTTGGCTACTTCTTCGTCGGCGGAGTAAAGCAGGTTTACATAATGTAACTGTTTATCCTTATTAAACAACAACTTAGGATTGTATCCTTCTTTTTGGCTATACAATTCTTTTTGCTTAGTTGCATTATCTTTTATTTTATATGCCCCCATGATAACATAATAGCCTGGTTCTACAATAATGTTGTTTTCATCAGTATAATCTTTTACATTTTGTTTTCTAAAATCATTAGACGCCTCATCTACGGGAATCTTATTTGTATTTGTTTTGTTCAACCCCTCTAACCGATTCTTGAGTTCTTCTATTTCTCTGGTGTGTTCCTCATCCTTGTCTCTGGATGATTTCGAAGCTGTATCAGCCTGGTATTTCAATCTCTCAAGCTCTTCGTTAAGCAATCTTATTTTTTCGTCGTTATTAGAGCCTGAGCTTTTTCCACTAAAAGCATAACCTAGCATTATTTCGTGTGCCCCTCCTGAATACCCTCCAAGTGGGCTTATCATGTATTCGTAGGTGTATCCGGCAACTAAGTTGTTGTTCAATCTAACCCCGGCATTAGCCGCAGCAGAATATCCATGTCTGTATGAAATGCCTGCTCTAATCATTTCTTTCCAATCGAAATTCGCATTTACATCAAATTGAAAAGGGGCTCCATTTACATAACGCATTACTGCCGAAGGTAAGAAGCGAACCTCGTTAGCTTCACTAATAACCAGCTTGTACTGAGCTAACAATTCTACGTGTCTACGAAGTGTTGTGTACACGTTTGTATTGTTTTCCATGAAACGAACTTTGTTTCCTAATAATTGAGGCACAGAGATTCCTGCGCTTAAATCATTCCAAAAATAAGCCACTCCAAATGTTGCGTCCATAGTTGTTTTACGCTGGTTTGCCCCATACATGAGTGGGTCTGCTGCATCTCTTACCGATGCATTCGAAAAATCTATAGTATTATCTATTATCCCCACTGAAATACCCGGAACAATGTGGTGCTCATTGTTTATACTGAACCTGTATGAATACGACGTATACAAACCCGTACGCTTAAACATACCGGCCTGATCATTAAACAATGACATTCCCAATCCAATTTTTTCGGACTGCACAGGCCCGTCAACAGTAAGTGCATAAGTTACAGGAGCCCCAGGCATGTCTTTCCATTGCGAACGATGAATCAGGTAGGCCTGGGTTTGTTCGCTCATTCCCGTAAAACCCGGATTGATTACAAACGGATTGTAATAATACTGGCTAAAAAGTGGTAATTGTTGGGCATTCACTTTAAATGCTGCAGATAAAACCACTGTTAAAAATATATAGTTAAACTTTTTCATAGTCTCTTGATTTAATAATTCAACAATTACTTGGATGAACGAATGATATTAACAGCTCCCTTAAATATCTTGTCGGTATCGGTAAAGGTGATGACATAATAATAAGCTCCATCAGGAAGGTTTTTACCATTGAAAGTTCCCTCCCAAGTATTGTCATATGCCTGCTGGCGATATATCAGCTGCCCTTGACGATTGAAAATACTCACCTCGTTCTCGGGATAATTTTCAATATTTTCAATTATCCATGCATCGTTAAACCCATCTCCATTCGGTGTTAGCAAGTTGTGTATAATCAGAAAGTAATCATTTTCTACAGATACTCTGACCGTGTCTGTAGCGCTACACCCATTACTATTGGTTACCGTTAACACGAAATCAGTGGTAGTAGGTGGTGATGCAAAAGGGTTGTTTATAAAAGGGTTGCTCAAATCGTCGGACGGAGACCAGCTATATGCAACACCTCCTGTACCAAACAACTGCACTGAAGTACCAAGACTAATTGTTGTATCCAACCCGGCATCAGCTGCTGGTAAAGGATAAACCACTACTTCAACAGAATCTGTAGCCAAACATCCGGTTGTGATATCCTCAACTACTACAGCATAATAACCGTTGGAGAATGCAGTAGTCTCAAAACTCGTGGAGCCATCATTCCAATCGTATATGTAGCTAGCTTCTTCAATTGTTTGTAGTACTACCGAATCACCATCGCAAAAAGCCAGAGAACTCATCGGTGTGATAACAACTTCAGGTGAATTGAGTACTGCTGCAAAAACACTTAGTGTATCCATACATCCGAAATTGTTCTGAACATACAACTGAGCCGCATAACTCCCCGCTGTTGAGTATGTGTAAACAGGGTTGTTTGAAATGCTGTTGTTACCGTCTCCAAAACTCCAGTTGTTTAATGAAATAAAACCTGATGATGTAGTAGAATTATTTACAAAAACAGAAGGTTGTCCGAAGCAAACTGTATCAACTGTAAATGACGCTATAGGTTGCGGATATAAATTGATAAAGGCAATGGAAGATGTATCTGCTCCACAAATTCCATTCTGAACAATTACGCGATACCAAGTAGTATCGGTAAGATTTGAATAAGTTTCATTAAATGTAGAATTGGCAATAGGATTCCATGTGTTGCCAAAGTCGGTAGAAGACTCCCACTGAACAACACTCCCTGTTGAGCCAAACAAAGAAAGCACTCCAAAGTTGTTGCCCGCACAAACAGTAGCATTACTACTTACGCTTCCTCCTACAGATTGTTGGTTAACAGTTATTGTAATCGGGTCGGAGCCTACAGCAGGGCATACTCCGTTTCTAACCAAGGCTCTGTAGGTTGTTGTGGTCATAAGATTTAAGTACCCTTGTGACGTTGTTGTGTTGGCCAAGGTAATCCAAGAAACGCCTCCGTCATTCGATAGCTCCCAGCTTAGCACAGATCCTGTTTCTCCGACAAGCACCAGTATTCCATTGTTTGCTCCTGCACAAACCGTATCATTTGCAGACACTGCTCCGCCCACGGTTAGTGCATCTACTGTAATGGTTGCTACCGTTGATGTGTCATTTGGACAAACACCATTCTGAGTAATGGCTCTATACAACGTAGTTTGCGTAAGGTTTGAATAAGTTTCTACAGCCGTGGCATTTACAATAGGATTCCATGTAGCTCCACCATCTGTAGAAGACTCCCAAGAATTTACTGTAGTGGAAAATCCTACTAGATTAAGTACTCCACTATTTACTCCCTCACACACGGTAGTTGAACCTATAATATTTCCTCCTATAGGTTGAGCATCTACCACAACCGAGGCTGGTGTAGAATAATTGGGTACACATAAGCCATTTCGAACCAATGCTCTATACTGTGTAGATTGTGTAATGTTATTGTAAACCTGTAAAGTAGTATTATTGACTATGTTTATCCAGGTGAAACCTCCATCGGTTGACGATTCCCAGTTTAATACAGAACCTCTTTCTCCTGCCAGTGTGAGTGTGCCGTTATTATCTCCAGAACATACCGTAACATTAGACATTACATTTCCCCCTAAGCTAAGAGAGTCAACAGTAATCTGAAGTGTATCGGAATATCCGCCGGGGCAAACACCGTTTTGCGATAATACCCTATAGAGAGTCGTAGTTGTGAGGTTTGAATAATTCTGATTGTTTGATGTATTGACTATTGTACTCCAAGTTAACCCATTATCTTGAGAAAACTCCCATTCTATTACCGTTCCATTGTATGATGCCAACGTAACAGTACCGTTATTTCCAGAAGCACAAACTGTTGTCGCGCCAGAAAGCATACCTCCATTCGTTAGAGTATCGACAGTAATGATTGCTTGCGTAGAATAGCCCACCGGACACAAACCACTTTGCACAGCAACCCTGTATCTTGTTGTTTCAATTAAGTTTGTGTAAACCAACGAATCGGTTGTATTAACAATCGTATTCCAAGTAGATCCGTTGTCGGTAGAAAATTCCCAATTAATTATATCTCCGGTTTGTCCGGTAACCCTAAGAGTATCTTCATTTGAGCCATAACAAACCGTATTAGATGCGCTCAATACTCCCCCAAAAGAAGATGTAACAACTGTAATGGTTGCTTCCGCAGAGTTTAGCTGTGGGCACGCCCCACTTCTTACCTGAGCTCTGTATAATCTTGTTTGTGTTAGATTTGTGTAGTTTTGTGTGGTAGTTGTATTGGCTATATTAACCCACGAAGCCCCTCCATTTATGGAATATTGCCATCTTACCACACTGCCCACATGACCACTTAAAGTAAGTGTTCCACTATTGGAGCCTGAACACACCGTTGCATCATCTGTAACGATACCCGCCACAGTGGGTGGCGAAACGGTGATAATTGTTTGAGAAGAATATTGCCCCACACAAGCTCCACTTTGAACTCTAGCACGGTAACGGGTTGTAACCGTAAGGTTAGAAAAAGACTGAGTATTAGTCGTATTGGCAATAATGTTCCAAGTTACGCCTCCATTGTCAGAGAACTCCCAATGTTGAACTGCCCCCGTATGCCCGCTTAGTGTAACATTGCCCGAGTTTGTACCCGAACACACCGATGTGGGCGATCCTGACGTGCTTCCTCCCACGGTAACCGGGTCTATAGTCATAACGGCTATAGAAGAAGTGGCAGATGGACAGCCCGCATTTTGCACATTTGCTCTATACCAAGTTTCTACAATTAAATCATTATATGGCTGAGTCGTAGAAGTGTTTGATATGTTGAACCAAGTAGAACCTCCGTCTGTAGAGTATTCCCAGTTCAGTACGTTTCCAATTTGTCCACTTAGGGTGATGTTACCGCTATTACCCGAAATACAAACGTTTGTACCGCCATTTGCCGCTCCTCCATTTGATGGTGCTATATGCGTAATAGCATGTCCCGAATAAGTATTATTTGATGTATTGGGGTCTCCGGCTAAAATCACGGTTGCATCAAGAGAATAAGCTCCCGGTACCGACAAATTCGCAGTAGTAACAAACGAATAGGTAAATGAACTGTTTGCCGGAATGTTGGGCGACAATACTGTTTCTGTAGCGGCAGAGTTAACCGGTCCTGTGATAGAATAACTCAGGTCAAAATCGGTGGTGATTGCACCGGGACCAAAGTTAAAAATCCGAACCGTTACCACCTCTGCGGCAGTTAAAGCACACCCCGATGTGGGGGCAATTATTGCTCCTGTGGGAGGAGCTAAAGCGGCGTCTTGCTGAGCAAACAACTGATTAGCAAACAACAAACTTAGTGCGTAGAAGTACCATTTTCTCATATCCATCATTTTAATGTTAGACGAAATTAACAATTAAATTCAAATTGTTAATAAGTATAAAAATTTATGCCAGATATTAGACGAGAAATAGCTCTAGGGTGTTCATTTAAAATGTTAAACCATTCATTTATGCTGACGAATGAAAACTAGAATTGATAATACTTTTTTCCCTGATAAGCAACCGACACGTTTCTTATTTTTTCATCGTATTTACATTCATACAGTGTTTTCGATTTCCAGGTTTTATCTTCTAAGCCATCTTGCAAATTTTTTGTTTTCAAATTAAAAATATACAATGAGTATTCATCAAAATAACTCTGATAACTGCTCAATTTTAGTGTATTAGTAGGTCCAATGGCAATCAAGTAATACCAATCTACATTTTTTAAGCTCCCCTTTGATTTTGTTATATTGTAATGGGTAATTACCGGCGTCCAGTTTATGATGAAAAAAATAGCTAAAGGAATAAAAATAGCCCAGTCGACTTTATTTACCAACCAGGGTAAACCCTTGTCATTTAATAGCTTATAAATGGTAAATAAAATACCCGAAAGAGCCATTAGCAAATATAAGTAAACCCCGAGTCTTTTGTAGGTGATCGAAAACTCCTCTATATACAGGGTGTTTCTGTATGCCGTAAAAATCAACATCATCAGATTTTGAAAAAGAAACACAACAACAAGTATTACGAGTGTTTTTGGTATGATTCGTTCCGTTTTTCTGAAAAAATAAATAATGAGTAAAACAGCTAGACAAATTGAAAAAATAAGTGCCCCTACTCCATCATGAACGTACTCTGCATAAGTTAGTCCGCCAGGCAAGATTTTTCCCTTTATCAAAAATAACACGTCCCCTAAGTTTACCACCAGTACTATAATATTTAGCATTAAGAAAAGCCATTTTGCGGTAAAAAACTCGGTACCTACAGTTAAAAACGACCATAAATAAGATACATTTTGGGACTCTTTATGTATAGAGTTTTGCCATTTACTCAATGGTTTTAAGGGTAATAAGTCGACCCATGTGTATAGTATCATGGCGACTATCAGGATAAAACCAAACAAGGGCGGCTTCAAAAAATCTAGGTTAATGAGATTTATCGTCTTATCAAAAATCGGATTCGCCCCTCGATACAACAATATAAAAATGAGTAAAATCAATGCAATGATGAATGTTCCAATCCACTTGGGGTCTTTTGTTTTAGGTGATTCCTCTGCATCTTTAGGTTTCTTATTATCCACATCTAAAACCCCAATCAATGGTCTTATAAACCTCAACATGGGTTTAAGGGTGAGTGAATATACAAACTGAATCTGCGAAAATAAGGGTGAAGCGTGTTTTACCTGAGAAACCACAGCAAGCGAAAAACCGGTGATGTACCAAATCACCACCGATTCGATATGCCCTGAATAGGCAATCTGAAAAGCGAGAAGCAACCAGAGCAACTGCAATATAAGGGAGGATAAATTAAGCCACTGTTGTCTAAAAAGTATATGTCCGGCTATTAAATATATAAAAGTAGCCGCCAAGGTATTTATCCCATAACCTTCTTCATAAAAAAAGTAAGTCGAAATGATAAGCAGAAGAATAAAAATACTTCTGGATTGATTGTTTAGCCTTATGGCTGATGTAGTTGTCTGCATAGTTGAATTGTTTTAATTATTTTTTCAAAGTTCTTTGTTTTACAAAGTAATAAGGTAAAAAAAATTAGGCTCTTTTAATCATTTCTTCCAATGCTTTGAGGTGATTCTGGAAAGCTGATTTTCCAATTGCGGTTACTCTGTATGAGGTTTTAGGTTTTTTTCCTACAAACTCTTTTCTCACTTCCACGTATTCAATCTTCTCCAGCGCAGACAAGTGGCTCGCCAAATTACCATCGGTTAAATCGAGTAAGTCTTTAAGTTCGGTGTAGGCAACCCAGTCGTTTACCAGTAGTACCGACATTACCCCTAGCCTCACTCTACTTTCAAAAGCCTTATCTAACTGACTAAAAAACTTCAATTCCTTTCATATTTAAAATACATTAACACTCCGTAAACGATGTGTAAAAGCCCAAAACCTATAGCCCAGAACAATAACCCGTATCCAATGTTAAAGGAAGCTATAACCCCAAGCACGATTTCTGATATGCCTAGAAATTTAATATCCTTATAAGTAAAGTGGCTGGCGCTGAACAAAGCCATTCCATAAAAAACCAAAGTAGCCGGTGCAACCAGTCCGTACAATCCGTGAATAACAAGCGCCACACAAAACAAACCGCCTGCAATCAGTGGCACGAACAAAGCCAAAAGCATGCGTTTTGCAGGATTGTTCCACATTTTCAGGTTTTTCTTTTTGGCTTTGCGCCACGTAAAATAAAACCCCATAGCCAATGCAAGAATCAACACCCCCGCTCCTACCTTTAAGAGAAACCATATTTTGTCGCTAACTAAGTCCGGGCTGAGCTCTCCACCGACAAAATCAGCGTAAGAGTATCCGCCTATTTTTATATAGGCAAAATCGAAATATACTAAGGCTGCTCCCAATAGCGCCAAAATACCTGCGGCTATTCCACTCAGTCCGCTTAAAGATAAATACTGAGTTGAACGCTCCATAAGGCTACGTATTTCGGTTAGGTCCTTGAGTGATGATTCTTTATCTATCATAATTAAAGTACTTTGTAATTCAAAGTTACAATTAGAAATGATAAATACTTTGACTTTAACATTTTTTTTATTCTATATTTGACTATTAAAATTAAATAATTATGGAAGAAAATTTAACTCTCGACAACGAAAATCGCCCTTCGATTCGACCCACATTCTTAACTGTTTTATGTATTCTTACTTTTATTGGCAGCGGTTTTGGAATTATTAACGGTGTTAGCACTATGTTTATGGGCACAGTTACAAGCGAGATAACCAATGGTATCGATTTTAAAGAAGAGTTTAATCGTGAACTTGACCGCCAACTAGAGCAGGGTGAAAACTCTGAATTGGAAGATAAATTTGCCCGTGAATTAGGGGGGAAAATGGTTGGTTCGGTAGGAAACGTATTTGCCAACATGAAATGGCTTGGACTTACTACACTTATCGTAAGTATTTTGTGTATAGTAGGTGCCATCCTTATGTGGAACCTTAAGAAAAATGGTTTTTTCCTTTATACAGGAGCCCAAGTAATAGGTATCGTCAT
The DNA here is from genome assembly GCA_046295395.1 of Flavobacteriales bacterium. GTDB lineage: Bacteria > Bacteroidota > Bacteroidia > Flavobacteriales_D > JBKBNH01 > JBKBNH01. Next base: position 298,815 of record JBKBNH010000001.1, read on the forward strand.
GCCGTTTATTCTATTGGGTGGAAATATTTTTGCCGCTATGATGTCTTTTATCTTGTCTATTTTTGCCATCGCCTTCATCATTATGTATGCAGTGAATTTGAAGTACATGAAATAAAAAACAACTTCCTTTAAAAGCTAAGCCTCATCTTCTGGTGAGGCTTTTTTTCGGTCCGGACGGGACTTCTCCACGACCAATATATTATTAACAATCAATCCTTTAAAACTTCACAACTTCAAAGTGTACCGATGTTGATACAATGAGGTTTGATTCGTTTTAATGATGTTTATGAACGTTTTCTTACGGTAAAAGAAAAACTAAAAGGATCATGCACATATTTTAGCTGTACTAGACGAAAATATAAAACTCGCAAAATCAAGAAAAGAAGGTATATTAATTTTTTTTCATATACTATTATTTATACCTTTGTCCAAAATTTGATCTATGTTCAAAAAAGGAACAAAATTGTACAGTATATTTAAACGTAAATGTCCGCATTGTCACGAAGGGCAGTTCTTCGAGTCAAACAACCCCTACAACCTCAACAAAGTCGGAAATTTACTGAATGAATGCCCTGTTTGTAAAAACAAGTATGAGATAGAACCCGGTTTTTATTACGGGGCTATGTATGTGTCTTATGCTCTGGGAATAGCAACATTGGTGAGTGCTTTTGTGGCTGTATATATTCTTTTCCCCGATACCTCTACAGAAATTTATATAGGAACGGTTGTTGCTTCTATTTTTATATTAGGTCCCGTTTTGTATCAGTTGTCTAAAATTATTTGGGCAAATATGTTTATATCATACGAAGAAAGTTTTCCTAAAAAAGCATGATAAAACACTTTTACATATTTCTATTTTTAACGTTTTCTGCCTGTGCGGCATTGGCTCAAAATCCTAAGAATTTTGATGAGATGGCTCGGAAAATGAAAGGAAAATCAGATACAGTAGGTATAACTACGCTTAAAAAATGGATGGAAACTGAAAAAATAGCTATTTTGGACACACGCGAAGAAAAAGAATACACTATAAGTCACATTCCGAAAGCCAAATACTATGGCTACGACAAGCCCAACAAAGATATACTTAAAGACATTCCTAAAGACGCAGTAATTATAACCTACTGTTCTGTAGGCTACCGTAGTGGAAAAGTTGCTGAAGACCTAAAAAAACAAGGATACAAGTATGTTTACAATTTCTACGGAGGTATATTCAACTGGGCTAACAACGGCGAACTAATTCACCGAAAAGCTATAAAAACAAACGAAATACACGGCTACAACAAATCGTGGAGCAAGTGGGTGAATACAACAAAACTAAAATTAGTGCTCTAAAGCGTCAACACGTACTATTAAATTTTGTGAATACCATAACAGAATTGATTAAAGAAGGATTTTATCCCAGAAAAAACGAAATTGCCGAAATTGAAAATTTACTGAAAAATTATCCAAACATGATAATTATTTGTTCTGACTTAAATTCTACACCTTATGGATACGCGTATCAAAAGCTTAAAAAAAATATAACAATACACTCGAAGATACCGCATTTGGATTTACATACAACAAATTCCCCCGGTTTATTAGAATAGACCATCAGTTTTGCGACAAAAAATTAAAGGTAAAATACTTCAAAACTCACTCAGACATTTACTTTTCTGACCACTTCCCTATTGAAGCCCAGATACACCTTTGATAAAAATTAACTACAATACTTCTGATTACCGAATAAAATTATCGCATTTAATTTAAATTCACTTTACCTTTAGCGTTCAATTAATAAGAAGATTATGGGTTCAGACGTAGAAGCATTAGACCGGTTGGTTGGGAAATATCGAGACCTGAGGAAAGAAATTGCCAAGATCATTGTTGGGCAAGATGAAGTAGTAGATCAAGTATTAATTTCTATTTTCTGCAAAAGTCATTGTTTACTCGTAGGTGTGCCTGGATTGGCAAAAACACTTTTGGTTAATACTGTTGCAGATGTATTAGGGCTGGATTTCAGCAGAATCCAGTTTACTCCCGACTTAATGCCAAGCGATATTATCGGCTCCGAAATTTTGGACGAAAGCCGACAGTTTAAATTCATAAAAGGCCCTTTATTCTCTAACATAGTACTGGCAGATGAGATAAATCGTACGCCACCCAAAACACAGAGTGCACTGCTTGAAGCAATGCAGGAACGCATAGTTACAGCTGCAGGTAAGCGATACCCACTTGCCAATCCATTTTTTGTGCTAGCTACTCAAAACCCTATCGAGCAAGAAGGAACCTACCCTCTGCCCGAAGCACAACTCGATCGTTTTATGTTCAACATCTGGGTAGATTACCCAAGCTACACAGAAGAATTGGAAATTGTAAGAAACACCACCTCCGATAAAAAAGTAAGTCTGAATAAAATTATGACGGCCGAAGACATAATAAAACTTCAAGATTTAATAAGAAAAATACCTGTAGCCGACAATGTACTGGAATATGCCGTAAAACTAGTAGCCAAAACAAGACCTAATGGCGACGCTACACCGGACATTATTAAAAGATATGTTTCTTGGGGTGCAGGGCCTCGTGCATCACAAAACTTAATTGTAGGTGCAAAATGTCATGCCGTACTTAAAGAAAAATATAGCCCCGATATAGAAGACATACAAGCAGTGGCAAACCCCATTTTGCGTCACCGTGTGGTAAGAAACTACATGGCAGAATCTGAAGGCTACACAATGGACAGAATAATAAAAGAGATTTTATAACATTCGTCATAATTTCGTGTTAGTCTTTCCTCTGTTGTATTAAATTTGGAGATATAAAATAAATGTCATGAAACAATATAAATGTCATGAAACAATATAAATGTCATGAAACAATTAATATCATCATTGTTTACAGTAGCGCTCTTGTTTTCTACAACAGCACAAACTGTAAGTTTTTCTGCCAAAACAGGCGATAAGGAACTAGACCTGACTTTGAGCGATATGAATGCTTCTGCATCGACTAATTATACAGTTTTCAAAAACGACATGAAGGTGACGTACAACGTAACCGACAAAAAAATTGATGAGTTAAAATTAACTTTCAAAATGCAACCTGCCGATATATTTATGTCATTGGAAATAGCCAAGCTCACTCAAAAAACGATAGATGATGTAGCTCGTGCTTTTCAAATCAATCGTGATAAAGGTTGGGGAGAAATTGCCAAACAAATGGGCATAAAACCAGGATCTAAGGAATTTCACGCACTGAAAGGAACAGCAAAAGGCAAAAATAATAATGCCAAAAAAGGCGGCGAAGCCTCCAAAGGAAAACCAGGGCCTAGTAAAGCAACTCCTTCCGGATCTGCAGGAAAGAAGTAAATCTATTTTTCCAGAAATCTCACAAAAACACCAAGTGGTAATTTCTTACCTACCTTGTCTTGTTGGTACAGTTCTCCTGTCTGGCAACTGCTCTTTGGGTTGAAGTGTTCTTTAACTAAATTTTCGGCAATCAGGGCAGACAATCCCATAGAATAAAGATTCAAAATTAAAAAACCCCTATCTTCCAGCAGCTTACCACAGAGCTTAAGCATTTCATTTATGTTTTTATCTAGGTGCCATTTTTCTCCGTTTGCTCCTCTGCCATATGCAGGAGGATCTAGAATTATTCCCTGATATTTTTTACCCCGTTTCACCTCACTGTTTACAAATTTCAAGGCATCCTCCACCACCCAGCGAATACCATTTAAATTGCTCAACTCCATATTTTCTCTGGTCCAGTTTACAACCTGTTTTACAGAATCTACATGTGTTACATCAGCCCCTGCTGCTTTTGCCGCCAAAGATGCCCCCCCAGTATAAGCGAACAGGTTTAACACCTTGGGCGCACTGCCCCCTAGCGTTTCTATGCTGTCGTAAATAAAATCCCAGTTTGCCGCCTGTTCGGGAAAAATACCCACATGTTTAAAAGAAGTAAGACCCAAACGCATCACAAGATGCATTCCTTTATAATTATATGCTACATTCCACTGCTGTGGCATACTCGATTTCAAAATCCATCTCCCCTTATCTTCATGATTCCCGGGTTTAATAGTTTTTTCGATTTGCATCTCAAATCGGGCGTGAGCCAATTTCTCCCACTCACTTCGGGGTAAACTTTTGTTCCAAACAGCCTGAGGTTCAGGTCTTGAAATAATATATTTACCAAATCGTTCCAGCTTTTCGAAACCACCAGTGTCTATCAATTCATAGTCTTTCCAGTTAGTTGGAGTAAGTAATTCCATAGGGATACAAAGGTAAAGAAGAACTTGTGTACTTTTACAATCATGTTTATTTCAAAACAAATATCCAGTTTACAAAACGACTTTGTGAAACAGGTTGTCTCTTTACACGAACGAAAAGGCAGAAAACAAAGCGGGCTTTTTTTGATTGAAGGTCATCGGGAAATTGAGCGAGCGGCAAAGTTTGGATGGAAACTCAAGGAATTAATCTTTTGTTCAGAAACATTATCTGCAAAAAAAATAAAAAAACTATTGCCCGAAAAAGTACTTTCAGAAATAGAAATAATTGAAGTAAACAAACCCGTTTTTGAAAAACTTGCTTACCGCGACACAGGAATAAGCTTAGTGGCTACATGCGTTCAAAAAAATCTTAAGCTTTCTGATTTATCGCTAAAGAAAAATCCACTTATCGTAGCATTAGAGGGGCTAGAAAAACCAGGCAACGTAGGTGCTATATTGCGCACTGCTGATGCCGCAGGAGTAGATGCTGTATTAATCTGCAATCCGCTTACCGATATATACAACCCCAATATCGTGCGGTCCAGCCTAGGCTGCCTATTCACTCAAAATATTGCCATTTGCAATACCGATGAAGCTATTGATTGGTTATATGAAAATCAAATTCAAATAACAGCTACCCATCTGGAAGGCGCCATACCATATCATCACACAGACTTTGGTAAACCAACTTGTATTGCGATGGGCACGGAAAGTAGCGGTCTTACGGACAAATGGCGAGAGGCTTCAACTGAGTTAATAAAAATACCCATGAAAGGCGAAGCAGATTCGTTAAATGTGAGTACCAGCGCAGCAATTGTAATTTACGAGGCCGTTAGGCAACGGATTGTAAATGAGCTCAAATAATGCTATTTTTCGAATTATTATTCAAAAAAGTATTGACATTCAATTATTTTAGCTAATTTAGCTACGTTAACATTTTTAAATTTTCAAAATGAACCTATTTGTAGGAAATCTTAACTACACAGTTAAGGAACAAGATCTAGAAGAATTTTTCGCTCAAGCGGGTGAAGTATCTTCTGTTAAAATCATCACAGACAAAATGTCTGGAAGAAGCAAAGGATTTGGCTTTGTAGAAATGCCAAATGACGGCGAAGCTCGTAAAGCTATTGAGACTTTAAACGGTCTGAAAGTAAAAGAGCGCGAAATTTCAGTTTCTGAAGCTCGCCCACGTCCTGCTTACAACGACAGAGGTAATCAAGGTAACTATTAGTATATAGTCCAGTCTTAGATTTTCTGAAATTAGACAGCCCCGAGAATTCGGGGCTGTTTTTTTTACCTAAATCCCAACTATCCTAGCTAGTGTTTTGAAAATGATTTTCAAATCGGTTAGAATACTTTGTTGGGCTATATACTTTAAGTTTAAATCTAATTTTGCCGGCATTACTTGTTTTACATACTCTTCTTCAGGATTTTCTGAATTGGCTAAAATCTCGTTTTCGTTGATATATTCAAGCGAAGCAAAGTCTGTCAACCCTGGTCTTACAGATAGCACCTGCCTTTGCTTCTCTGTATACATTTCAACATACTGAGGCACTTCAGGTCTTGGCCCTACAACACTCATTTCGCCATAAATTACATTAATTAATTGAGGAAACTCGTCAAGCTTAAACTTGCGTAAAAAGTAACCAATTGAAGTTATTCTACTGTCTCTGCTTCCTACGGTAATTTGTCCTTTCGACTCGCTATCCGGGCGCATAGTTCGGAATTTGTATAGCAAAAAATGCTTGCCATATCGTCCAACCCTTGTTTGCTTAAAAAAAACGCCCCCCGGACTATCAAATAATATAAGCAGGGCTATTACTAAAAAGAAAGGTATAAAAAGTAACAAAACGATTGATGAGGACAAAATATCAAAACTCCTTTTAATCATTTTAGCCAATCGTTTTCCTTACTGCTTTAATTAGTGCCGCACACACTTGCTCCACTTGATTATCTGTCAGATTGTAAAATACAGGAAGTGATATTTCTCTGCTGTAGTTGTCGTATGCGACCGGATAATCGGCCATTTTGTATCCCAATTGATTGTAGTAGCTTAACATAGGCAAAGGCAGGTAGTGAACATTCACAGCTATCTGATCTGCCGAGATTAAACGTATAATTTCATCACGTTGCCCCTCAGAAATACCTTTTATTCTCATTAAATACAAGTGGTAACTGGAAGTGGATTTTTCTGTTTCGTAAATCGGCACTTGAGCCCAATCGTAGTCAGACAAAATTTTAGTGTATAAATCGAATATTTCTTTTCTTCTTTTGAGTGTCTGTTCGTATCTGGCTATTTCTACCAAACCAATTGCAGCATTTATATCGGTCATATTGCATTTATAGCCCGCCTCGATAACATCATAACGCCATCCCCCAATTTGCATTTTGGTAAGAGCATCTTTACTTTGCCCATGCAGCGATTTAATTTTCAGTGCTTTTCTGAGTTCTTCCGCATCAAAAACTTCAGGAAGATTAATGTTTACGGAACCTCCTTCGGCGGTAGTTAAATTCTTCACCGCATGAAACGAAAACGAAGAAAGTTCGCAAAATGTACCGGCCTTTTTTCCCTTATAAGTAGCACCTATAGAATGTGCAGCATCAGCTATTATGGCAATTCTGCCTAGTTTTTCCTGAATCTCGTTATTAGGCGAAAAGCCGGCTTGTGTTGCAATTTGAAGCAAAGCATTGTAATCTACAGGCATTCCTCCTAAATCTACAGGCATAATCACCTTAGTTCTTGAGGTAAGAGCCTTTAATATTTCCTGTGGATTTATATTAAAATCTTCGGGGTTAACATCTACCATCACAGGCTTTGCTCCTGCTTGAACCACCACATTTGCTGTAGCACAATAGGTATAAGCGGGGATTATCACTTCGTCCCCCGGGCCAATCTTCATCCAGTTCAAAAGTAGTTTGAGACCTGCTGTAGCAGAATTTAAACATACCGTAGACCGATGTCCGCACCATTCGGTTATTTTGTCTTCGAGTTGAAGTGTTCTCGGTCCTGTACTAATCCATCCTGAGCGCAACGTTTCTGCAACCTCTTCAATAATTGCCTCATCAATTCTTGGAGGAGAAAATGGAATCATAGTTTATTATTTGCTTTACCCAAAGGTAAGCTAAAATTTAAGCAGAAGTAGTCGATTAATGTTTTACAACAAACATTGCAGTGTATACAATACCCGAATTTTGAATTTCGATAAAGTAAACCCCACTATTTACATCATTTAGCAGAATATTAATTTGATTTAATTGCTGTTTAACATCTATTTCTTTTATTAATCTTCCGCTAAGGTCTAATAGCCTGATTCTGTTCACCTCGTATTCTGGGGAATAACTTAATACAATGTATTCATTTGCCGGATTGGGGTACAATTTAAATCCTTCGGGCAATTTGTTGTTTAGAATATTTTGCCATATATAGGCAAAAGGAAGCGATGGCGAACTGCACCCGAAAGAATTAGTTACTTCAACCGTGTAACTAGCGTTGACCGTAGGCACAAAATAGTTGTTGGTATTGCCGGTAGAATTCCCATCTATATACCAAAGATTATCTGAAGGCGCACTACTAAAAAGTGTGTCGTTTACAAATGAAAGAGTTGGAACAGGGGGGGCTGGATTTACTACAACTACTATAAAACTAGTGTCGGTAACACAACCGTGTATATCCACGCCTGAGACATGAACTTCGTCAATTCCGGGAAATTCTTCCTGATAAGTAATTGAAGCTGTTGTTTGTCCATTACTCCACTCATATGCTGTTGAATTCGTTGCCGTAATAAGTGTGGGCTGCCCTGCACACACATAAACAGTATCCTGACTAAACATCGATATTGGCTCGCATAATCTTGCTAGATACCCATCATTTGAGCCCCCTCCGAAAGAAGGCTGGTGGGGTGTTGAGCCATGCACAATACCACCCGAAATAGAATTGGAACTACCTCCTATAAAAATATGGTTAAAACTGGTTGGAAGTACACCTATTAAACCATCACCGCCAGCCCCGCCATAATAAGTTCCCCAGTCGCGAGTTCCTGATGCATCAAATTTCATAACAAAAGCATCGTAAAGACCTGCATAAGTAGATTGATGACTGTTTGGTGTAGCAATGTTATTCGCGCTGTCGGTATTTCCTCCAATAAATATTTTTCCATTGATATAGCCGGAAGCGTGCATGTAATCGGAAGAACTACCTCCTATGTACGTACCCCAAAGCCTGTTACCATTTGAATTGTATTTAATCAAAAAGCCATCTTCACTACTTCCTCTAACTACCTGAAATGCTCCGGGAGTTGATATGCTATCTGTGCTTTCTGTATCCCCAACTGCATAAATATTATTAAATTCATCAACAGATACGGACAGAATTTTATCAGAGAAATTACCTCCAACATACCTACTCCATATAATATTTCCGGTTGAGCTAAACTTTGCCAAAAACCCATCCATATAGCCATACAACATATTTTGAGGCATATTATTGGCTATACCTGTTGTGCTTCTCGCATTACCAGCTAATATTATATTCCCTGCATTATCCAATCTTACCGACTGGCCTCCATCTACTACATTTCCGCCAAAGTAGGTTCCCCAAACTAAATTCCCTATTGTGTTGAATTTGGTTAAAAAAGCTATCTCTGTGCCTGAAAATGTCGTTTTATGTGTGCCTGCTGTGGCTATTAAGTTTGTGCTTCTGGTGTGCCCTGTAAAGAACACATTTCCAGCTGCATCAGCCGTCATGTTCGAAACAAATTCATGACCATTCCCTCCATAATAAGTTCCCCACTGTCTTACTCCGTTTTCATCAAATTTTACAATAAATGCATCGTCAGGACTCTCTAAAATAGTTTGATAAGCTCCGGGAGTTACTATTCCCATCTGACTAAATGTTGTTCCTCCAATATAAACATTACGTAAAGCATCAGTAGCAATACCATAAGGTCTGTCGGCACCAACATTACCGTAGTAAGTAGCCCATAACAAATTACCCTGATGGTCAAATTTGGTAACAAAACCATCCAAATCACCATATGCTATAGTCGAGTGGGCCCCCGCTGTGGCTATATTATTCGAGCTCATAGTCATGCCTACTGTCAAAACATTATTATTACTGTCTAAAGCCATTCTAGTAAGGGCATCGTAATTACCTCCCCCCATAAATGTGCCCCACATTACGTTAGGAACAGGGTCAATAACAATTAATTCATTGGCAGCATTACTACTTTCGGGAATAGTAAAAAATACTTTGCCTACTGCTGAATTATAATTCAAATTGCATGCTATCTCTTCTTTTGTTCCATTTGCTTGCTGAATATAGGTTAAGGGTATTCTTTCCTGAATCTCATTAAATTCTGTTTTAATATTCAATTCATTATTCTGAACACTAATTTCTCTTGATCCATCGATGTAAAAACTAAACTCCTTCAACTTAGCCTCTGGATGGATTAATATATTGTATTTGAATTCACCATTTTCTACTAAAAACTCAACATCTATTCCCGGTTGAACATCTTTGTATACAATTTTACCGAAAGACTTCACATCTAAAATAGGGTTGGTCTGTGTGTAAAAGTTGAGTAGGGAGTTTGACACGTCTTCCTTTAAAATAGTAGTTGGGCTATTCACAAAGCTAAAATCAACTCGGTTGAATAGAAAAGCGTACTTATCGTTTGAGGTATTTTCTGTATTGAAGGCAGTCTTTAATAACTCTTCCGTTTGGCTTGTTGGTTTAGTCAATTCATACGAAAATCCATTATCATTAAGATAAACGCTTAACTGTTTAGTTCGGAAATAGTATTTTACTTTGGTGTTTGGATTTCCGCTTTGATCTACTAATTGCCCTTTGTTTTCCACAAATCCTCTGGAGGTTCCTGAAAAGGCAACAGCCTTTAGAAAACTAAAGGCTGTTGCTACTAAAATTACATACTTAAGATTCATTACTTTACATTATCTTAATAGTGTGACGTGTCCTTTGTATTCGTGTTTTTTCTTGTAAATGTCTTTTACAACTACTCTGTACACGTACACATCAGGTTTAGCCGGAATCCCGCCATGATTACCATCCCAACCTATATCCAGATTGTTACTATTGAAAATTACGTCACCCCATCTATTGAATACAAACATTTCAATCTCTGTAATTCCATATCCATCCACTCTGAACACATCGTTCTTGCCATCGGCATTAGGCGTAAAAGCATTAGGAATGAAAACCATAAAATCAGGAAGAACTACTACAATTTTTGTAACTGTATCCGAGCATCCGTATTGATTTACAGCTATAAGTGTCACCTCATAGTGTCCAGAGTCTGCATACATATGCATGGGATTTTGGATGCTAGATGCTCCTCCATCACCAAAAGTCCACTGCCACTGGCTTGATGCGTAAGAAGTATTGGTAAACGTAACATCAGGCTGGGTAATACTTGCAGGATTTGGATTGAAAACAAAATTTGCTACCGGATCGGGATAAACAGTTATGTAGTTTGTAACTGTAGCTGTGGTTACACATCCGAAATCAGAGGTTACTGTAAGTTGAACATCATAATAGGCTGCCTGTAAAGTTTGATTTGTAAAGCATAGTGAAGGATTTTCTTCATTCGAAGTTTGACCATTTTCAAATACCCAATTAAATGATGTGTTTACTCCTGAAGCTACTGTACTGGTATTTGTAAATTGGGGGCAAACAGGGTCACATCCACTTAACACATCTGCAGTAAAACTCACAACAGGATTCGGATGAACCACAACTGACTGTGTACTTGTTCCGGTACAGCCGTTGTTTGTATTAACAGTTAAAGTCACCTGATAGGTTCCTATTGCCCCGTAAGTGTGGCTAGGTGACTGTTGAGCAGATTGGTTTCCATTTCCAAAATTCCAGTTCCAGTTGGTTATGTTGCCTGAGGCAACTTGGCTTAAATCAGAAAATACAGTAGATGTTCCTAAACATACATCGTTTGGAGAAAAGTCAACCACGGGAACAGGGTGCACTGTTACAGGCTGCGTAACATCTGCCATACAACCATTATCTGTTGTAACCTGTAGGGTTACGTTGTAAGTATTTGCACCGTTATACAAATGCGAAGGGTTCTGCTGGTTTGATGTACCTTGTCCAAAATTCCAGTTGTAGTTTGTAATTGTTCCTGTAGCCACATTAGACTGGCTGCTGAAGTTTACATTATTCCCCTCGCACACATTGGCAGCGGTAAATGCTGCTGAAGGCATGGGATGTATAGTTACCGTACCGGCTGTGTTATCAGAACATCCAGCTCCAGTAGTAACGGTTAATGTTACATTATAAGTTCCGGGAGCAGTATATTGGTGAGATGGTGATTGCTGAGTTGAAGTGTTTCCGTTACCAAAGTTCCACAAATAATTAGTAGCTCCGGTAGAAGTGTTATTGAAAGCTGCAGAAAAGGCCTGGCAAACGTCATTAACGGTGAAGGAAGCAACAGGCACACAATTAACAGGCACGTCCATAGTAACAGGCACTGAGGGGCAATTATCGTTTGAAGTAACTATTAGTGTAACGTTATAGTTACCGCAGTTTGTCCAGTTTTTAATAGGATTTTGTGCATTTGAAATAGGACTTCCATCTCCCCATATCCAAGTGTATCCTGCAATACTACCATTAGTGATGGTTGACAAATTATTGAATTGATTTGGATTGCCTAAACAAATTGTATCGTTAGAAAAGTTGGCTACAGGCGAGTGTGGTATATTTACAGCTTGAGTAACTGTGTGTGAACATCCTGTTGCAGTTTCTACTGTTAACGTCACGTTATAAATACCTCCGGAAGGGTAATTTGACGTAGGATTTTGAGTCGTTGAAGTGTTGGGCGTACCGCCACCAAAATTCCAGTTCCACGAAGTTATTGCTCCAGCTGCTACATTACTCATATCTGTAAACTGAGATGGATCGTTAGGACAAGATGCTGTAAAATTAAATGCAGCAACCGGATTTGGATTTACAATTACATCAGCATCATCTGTTGCAACGCACCCATTCAGGTCATATGTAACTGTGTAAGTGGTGGTGTTTGCGGGAGAAACCGTAATACTGTTGGTCGTTTGACCTCCCGGAGCCCATGTGAATGTTCCTCCCGGGTCTGAGGGTATAGCTGTTAGATTTGCATTTTGACCGGTACATATGGTTGCATTAGCTACCGAAACAGTTGGTAAAGCAGTTACCGAAACAGTTCCACTGCCCGAGGCCAAACATCCATTTAAATTATAATCCACAGTATAAGTAGTAGTTGTAGCGGGTGATACAGTTATACTATTAGTGGTTTGCCCTCCAGGAGTCCAAACAAATGTTCCGCCAGCAACAGAAGGGTTGGCCGTTAATGTAGCCGAACCTTGTCCTGCGCATATTGTGGCATTATTTACAACAATCGTTGGCGACGGATTTAATGTAACTGTTCCGGAAGCTGTAACGGGGCAACCATTTAAAGTATAAGTCATATTATAGGTGGTAGTTACTGCGGGTGAAACAGTAATACTATTAGTTGTTTGACCTCCGGGAGCCCAAGCAAATGTTCCTCCGGCGGGATTTACATTGGCTGTAAGTGTTGCGTTTTGTCCGGCACAAATAGTTGTGCTATTTACTGTAGCTGTGGGTGTAGGATTGACTGTCACGCAGACTGTATTTGCCGTTACAGCAGGACCACAGCCTGAAACTACAGCCTGAAAACAAGTGTTGTTTATAATTGGTCCGGAAGTGAAGTTAGGATTGGTTTGTCCGGCAATATTTGTCCAAGGACCTCCAGCGTTGGGGGCTGATTGCCACTGTATGTTTCCTGCATGCCCCGCCAAATTTAAGTTAACTGTTTCTCCCGAACAAATTGACACCGAAGTACCAGAGGTTTGCCCCGCTTGGTTGGTTATGGTTGCATTTCCGGCAACAGGAGGGGGTAATACATTAATAGTTATTGAGGCTGTAGCCTGAAAACCAGAACACTGCTCATTAATGGTAACTGTGTAAGTAGTAGTTACTGCAGGGCATACATTTATAGTTGCTGTTGTGGCTCCTGTACTCCAAAGATAACTGGCAGCCAAACCACAACCTTGTGCCACGAAACCATTTATTTGAGTACATTGTCCAACGCAAAGGTTTGTGTTAGTAGCATTAACTCCCGCCGTAATTGGCTGAGTAGCTCCAGGCACGGTAAACGTTTGAACCGCACACCAAGGTCCTACTTGCCCGTGATGATTTTCTCTCATTCTATATTGGTAAGTCATACCCGGACATAAGCCTGCAAAAGGAATATTCACCCAAGGATAATTTTGAACTACACAATTGGGCTTATTCATCTGTGCTGATTGAAAATACGGATAAGTAGCCAATGGCCCATGAAAACCAGGATTAAAAGGAGCTGCATCAAATGGCTCATTTAAGCAACGAACCTCTACATCTAACCAATAAGGGGCGCAACCACAAGTTGGGCTATTAGAAGCAGCTGTAACATTAATACTGCCTGCCAAAATTTGTTGCTGATTGAAATTAACCAAAGCAATAGCGTGGCATGCCTTTGCATACTCCGCACTTCCTACCATCATCATCAACACAAAAATCGACTGGAGTAATTGTTTAGCTTTCATAACTTTTAGTTTTAGTTGGTGAATTTATCTACTTTGACGATATAACAACAATATGGTTGCCTTTTTTGATGTGGTTTTTGTATTAACTCTACATGAATTTATTAACAATTCGAGTTGACTTTGTTAACAACTAACAGTCCGATAAAAAATCCTATATACACAACTCCAGCCTGGACCTCAAACATAGACTCGAAAAATAGGTTAATAATAACTAACGTGGATAAAAAGAGTAAAGTAGGTTCAAAATTTCTTTTAAAGGTTGCCGATAGGGGGAAGATTAAATACACAATTAGGGCTATTAAGCCTAAATATCCTGACGAAACTGTTGTTTGCAAATATTGGTTATGGCAATTAAGTTCTTTTTCAATTGCTCCCGTCATGTTTCTATTTAGGAAGGATTGCTTTAAAACCTCTTTAGTATCTCCCACGCCAACGCCCATTGGGTTATTTTTTATAATTTTCACACTTTCAATCCAAATCATTCTTCTTACAGGTGAACTTTCGGTTGTGGAGGCGTGTTTCTCAAATAGTTCTGCTTCTGATATTCTCAAGGTTTCTGTTACCTGAAAAAATTTGCCTTTTACAATACCGTTAAAAGCTAATGAACACGCCAAGACAAGAAAAACAGCTAGTCCTGCCAAAGCTAGTTTAAGTCTTTTCTTTTTTCGAACATATTCTATAAATATAAAAGTAATTGCTATGCCCAAACTTATATAGCCACTTTTAGAGGCTAATAGAATTACAAAAATAAAAAGTAATGGAAATGAAATATAATAAAGTTTTCGCTCCACTTTTGACAGGCTGTTTGGGTTTATGATTACTTGCCTAACAGCTATGAATAAGGCAAAAACAGTATACATGGCTATATAAGAAGTATGCATATTGTATACTAGGTATGAAGTAAAAAAGCATTCCCACCATCCGTGCTCAAAATAGCAATATGTGGCATTAATCAATGAAACAAAAAATGCAACTAAGCATCCTAAAACAAAAGAGAGAGAAATGCTCTTTAATTCTTGATTATTCATCCCCCGGGTTAGGAAAATCAAGGGGAAAACTACTAGTGAGAGTTTTATCTGAAGGTTAATAAGTGCTTCTTGTTTATCTTGAGAGAGAGCGGCGCTTACTATATAAATCAAAAAAAGCAAACTAAAAGGGAGAAGCTTGATTGACATTAAATTGCTCAACACCTTACCCTTATAACGCCAAACAACGATCAGCCCTAATAATGCTATCAATGGGGGAAGGGCTTTAGGTAGTAACGGCATCAAGAATGCGATTGACAACAATAATCCCTGATCAATTTGCGATATGTGGCTTTTGTTGGTCTGCAATTATTTTTTGATTACTACAATTAAATGTGTTCGTAAAAAAGGGAAAACAGAGTTAATAAAATTATATAACTTACCCACCCTTCTACCAATGGGTGGTGCTAATGTAACTCTCTTGCTTTTAATTATTAATCCGTTTGGAAATAGTTTTCGCACCTCTTTTAATCTTACTCCTTTTACATCTTTATTTTTAGGATTATTAAATTGAAAGTCATACCAAAGTATAATTCCTGATTCTTTTGTTAGACTTATCATCTTCTTAGCGAGTTTTTGCTTAAAGCGATTGTCGAGAATTGATGTAAATACAGTAGATTGAAATACCAAATCAAATTCAAGATTTTCAGAAATTTCCAAAGCATCACCCTCTATTATATTGATGTCATGGTGTGTCCTTCTTAACTCTGTTAGTCTTTCCGGTAAAAGTTCGTTGGCAAAAATATTTTGTGACTCAACTCCTATTGACTTGAAAAAATAAATATTTCCTCCTCCTCCTGCCCCTATTTCCAATACTTTAATTTTAGACAGGTCTTTGAATTCGGCATTTAAATACTTTAAATAAAACTTCTCTCTCTCAGCTTTTAATGCTTTAGAAAAAATTGAAAACATCAATCTGTCTGCGCCTGAATCATTGCGATTTTTATATCGATTTTTAATGTTTTGAATTTCAGACATGGTAATCTATCGGGTTATTTCTATACTCTTCTTAACCGGCTTTTTGTTTAGCACAATAAAATGCACCACACCTAGAAGGTATCCTTTGCCATAGCTAAGATGCAAAATACTGAATATTTTTAATATTTGCATTCGTTCTGGAAATGCCTCGGTTAGCCTGCTAGAAAACATAAACCCGATAACAAAGTAAAGCGCTAATCCAATTAAATACAATAATAAAACCTGAGGCAATAACATAAATCCAACTATTAGGGATAAAGGAAGTCCTAAGACTATGTAAGCTACCCATATAGCCGGGATTAATTGTCTGAGGGTGGTTACTGTACGGTGTTTTTTATTTACAAAGACTTTCCAATAACCGTATTGATAATATTGATTTTTAAGCTTCATTTTAGATGCTCTCACATAGTACTTGCTTCTTATGCTTTTATCAAGCCATATTTTAAATCTATTTTTTATTAGCCTGTAGTTAAATTCATCATCTTGATTTCTAATTAAATCTTCATCAAAATAACCACATTTTTCAAAAACCTCTTTTGTGTAGGCACCAAAGGCTACCGTATCAACATAACCTTCTGCTGTACCTGTTCTAAAATGAGCATTACCAACCCCAAATGAAGAAGACATTGCTAATGCTATAAGCTTACTTTCTTCATCTTCGTGAATATTTTCAATTATCCCTCCGACACATCCAATGCTTTGGTCATGTTTAAATGCCTTCAAGCAATTGTCTATAAAATCAGGATAAATCTCAGCATGTGCTCCTAAAATTATTGAAACATCCGCACTGACATGCTTAATCCCAAGATTTAATGCGTGAGGGGTTGTCTGGAAAGGATTTTGCAAATAATGTATATAGGGATATTTAATCTCAAAATATTTTATAATCTGAACTGTGTTGTCTGTACTAACTCCATCGCAAACACAAACCGTGAGCATAGATTTGTCAAAATCAGAACACACTATTGACTCTAAACATTTTGCAATATACTTCTCCTCATTGCGGCATGGGATTACTATGTTTACCGTGCTAATCAACTTAATAGCGATTTATACATTTTAATAAGTTTTGCCTCTTCTATATTCCAGTTGTATTTGTCCTGCACGGCATTTCTCCCATTTATTCCCATTTGTTTTGCTTGTTTGGGATTGTCTAAGAGAAACTGAATGGCGTTTGCTATTTCTTCGGGGCTTTCAGGATTAACACAAATACCGCAATTATTACTCTCAAGTATATTTTGCCAAAGAGGAAAATGAGAAGCTATAACGGGTAGCCCTGCGGCCATGTATTCAAACATTTTTACAGGAAGAGCATCAATATAATTTTCTATTGGATGCAGTGTTACTATTCCAATTTTAGATGATTTTAGGATTGACCTAATATCATCCCTGCCGACAAAACCCAAAAAATCAACTTTATCCCAAGATTTTAATGCTTTCAATCGCTCTTCAAATGCGGCGGGAGATATTTCTCCTGCCAATTTAAGCTTAACCTGAACAAATTCAAGCGATTTTACAAGTTCTTCTACGCCTCTTATTTTTGTAATTCCTCCTATATAACACACAGCATTTTCCTTAAAATCAATTTCTGAGTCATTAATAATTACATCCGTCAAAGGAAAATTATTTATGTCAATTGTGTTTTTGTTAAGCTTTATGAATCTATCACGAATAAAGGGAGTTGCTGTAACAATGTAACTCATTTTTGAAGACTTATAATTCTCGAACTTTTCAAAAGCATAAGAAACTAATTTACGAATGAGTCCCGGTATCCAATACTTAGATAGAATTTGTCTGGGTACGTCTTCGTGAGCATCATAAATAAGTTTTTTTTCCATTTTTAAAAACCTCTTAGAGTAGAATAGTAGCTCCGGATCGTGAAAATGATAAATATCAGCATTTATACTTAATGCTTTTTCGCTAACTCTTTTTGATGTTTTTAAGAATCGTTTAAACCTACCTGCTTCCGCCTTTCCGACATCGATTATTTTAACCCCATTAACTTCTTCATTACCCAAGCCATCAGCAACTACAAGATATATCTGAAACGATTTTGATATTGATTGACACTGCTTTCTTAATATGCGAACATCGTATCGTTTATGCACCGAAGTGAAATGACATACTTTTATTGGATTACTGCTCATGCAAATACTTGTTTTAACTCGTCTTGCTCGGGATATGTTATTAGCACTGCACGGAGCGCCCCGTGAAAAACAAACATGCTTCCGGCGGCAACTGCTGATGCGCCTGCTTCTTTCACTGCCTCTTTAAAATCAACCACAGTAGAAGCCCCTCCATTAGCTATAACAGGAATGTCGACTTCGGATGTGATTTTTTTAATGAGTTCTAAGTCATATCCGGACAAAGTACCTTCTTTATCAACCGAAGTGATTAACAGTTCTCCTGCCCCCATTTCATTCATTAAGGCTGCAAATTCAAAAGGATTAGAGTACTTTGTTTTCACTTTGGCTTTATTGTAAAGCTCGTATTTACCAAAAATATTTTTCTTTATATCTACAGAAACTACAATTGTAGAGCTACCAAAATTAGCAGAGGCTTCTTTTATAAAACTCGGACTTTCTATAGCAAATGAATTAATAGAAACTTTTTCGATACCAGTTTTTATGAGATCTTTAATTGTTTTAACTGTCCTCACATTTCCACCATAACAAAGTGGCATAAAACATTCCGATGCTAACTGTTCTAGATAAACTAAGTTGGGTTCTCGTTGTTGAATGGTAGCATTAATATCTAAAAAGATAAGTTCATCAACCTCTTTTTCGTTGAATATTTTTACCGCATTAAGCGGATCTCCAACATATTTAGGATTTTTAAATTTCTGAGTCTTATATAACCCTTTATTGTCTAACAATAAAATTGGTATTACACGGGGTATGTGTCTACTCATAGATTTGCAAAGTTAGCTAATAATGCCATGCCATGCTTATGGCTTTTTTCTGGATGAAACTGCACTCCGTATATATTATCTCTCTGAAAGGAACAAGTATATTCAATGCCATATTCGCATTGAGCAGCAATGTCTTGTTTTACGTTACATTGCACATAATAGGAATGAACAAAATAGAACTTGGGTTCTTCAGATAATCCTTGAAAAAGTGTGGCCTCATTTTTTAATTCAATGAAATTCCATCCAATGTTGGGTACTTTGTAGGTTTGTCCGTTATAATTCAACGGAAATTTAACTACCTGGGCATCTATCCATCCTAAACCCGGCTCTAAACCTTCTTGGCTTCCCTTAGTCATCAGTTGCATTCCTAAGCAAATTCCAAGTGTTGGTGTTTTTTCTTCAGTTACTTTTTTGTTTAAAACATCCCAAAGATTTTTTTCTTTTAGTGCCCTAACCCCGGGATCAAAAGAGCCTACACCGGGTAATATAATTTTCGATGCATTGGTTATCTCATTTACATCAGAGCTTATTGTAGACTGAAAGCCGATTTTTTTAAGCATGTTCTTAATAGAACCTAAGTTTCCGCAATCGTAATCCACAATAACTATCATATTCTCCTTGTGAGTTTGTGATAAATAGAGTAAATAAACTTTAATTTTTTCTCTTGGTTAGGATAGTCTCTATAAGTCTTAGTAGGTAGCTTCATTATCTCTTCAAAGTCGTTTTCTGTTAAGTCTAATTTTTTCCTAACATACTCTATGTCTTCTTTCATTTTATCTGCAGGATAAGCCTCTTTTTTCATTTCTTCCAACGCTTCATCTCTGCTCAGTTGCCCACTACATACCAAGGTAGCCAGATGCGCTCTACGCTTGTCTATATTAAATTTAACAGGGAGATAATACGATTGAAAAAAACGGGTAAATACGGACTCATAATGCTTCCCTCCATAATATACCCAACCTAATTCATCCTGAATAATTTTCATCGCCTCTGCTTTTTCGTAATTTATGTAATTAAGTGGTCTAATTAGTTTAATCCCTTTTACATAGGTGTAATAAAATTCTCTATAAAATCCCAATTTGGGGTAGCTTCTTAATTTTTGCTTACCAAATCTCTTGTGTATGGCCTTTAGGTGTTTCAAATCTTTAGAGTTATAGCCCCATGCTTTCGGTAGTATTCCTTCTGTTGCTATATTACTTCCGCTGAATATATGTTTTATTCCGTATTGATTTGCGATTTTGTATAACGCTCCTAAAAACGCATGGTCGCTTGGTATTTCGGCATTCGCAACAGAGGCTTTTAAAAAAGAAATCTGTAAGTCTTTAAACTCTTCCCAATCTATCACGTAAGTTTGATAGTCTATTTGTAGTTTTTTTACTACATTCTCTATATTTTTTACTGCGAGTTCTGAGTTCCACCCATTGTCTAAATGAACAGCTAAAATTCTAAATCCCATCTTTTTAGCCAAGTATGCCATATATGCGCTATCTACCCCACCGCTTATTCCTACTATGCAATCATATGTTTTGTTCTTGCTTTCTTTTTTTATTTTATCTGCTAGCTCATTTAGCTTTTTAGAAGCCACATCAGGCTTAAAGATTAATTTTTCTGTAAGGTTAAAATATTCACTGCAATGGTTGCAATTGCCTTCCTCATCAAATATTATAAACTCATCTGTTGTATCCATAATACAACGTTTGCACAATTGGTAATATGAATTCATGAGTTCGCGTATTTTACCGCAAATATAGATTTACTAAATTAGTAGCAACGCTTTCTACTGAAAAATTATTTACTGTGTGTTTTCTAATGCTTCCTCTATCTATTTGAGTTCTTTTATTATACATTTCGAGCATAGAGTCTGCGTAATTTTTAATGTCAAAAGAAGATAAAACACATTCCGAATGAAGAATCTTTTCGGGACCGCCACAAGGCGTTGATATAACAGGAAGGCCGCAACTCATTGCCTCTATGGCTACAACACCAAAGGTTTCATGCTTGCTGGTAATTAGTAAGGCAAATGAATTTTGCATCACATCTCTTATTTCTTCTCGAGAAAGTTGTCCTAAAAACTCTACCTTTTCCGATAATCCGAGTTCATTTGCATGTGTTTTTAACTCTTGCATATTCTCGCCACTTCCCACTACCGTCAATACTGCATCTTCTAATTTATCATGAATCAGATGAAAGGATCGAATAGCAAGAATCTGATTTTTATTGTCATTCAAAGTGCCTGCACAAAGAAATTTAAATCTACTTGAATGTTTTTTGGGTGGTACAAAAAAATCTGTATCTACTATATTGGGGATTACCTCAAAGGTGCTTGAATAATCTTGTTCCAACACTTGTTTAAAATATTCGCTTACGGCAATTCTGTGTTTTGCTTCGTTGAATACAATTTGGCTGATTTCTAACTGTTTTGGTGATAATGTTTTTAAAATAAATCTTGAGCTATGTTCAGTTAATACAAACGGAATATTGTAGGTTTTTTTTATATGTATAGCTAAAAGTCCTGCGTCAAACCCGTGTAGGTGAACTAAATCCGGAAGTCCGAATTTCTTTGTGTATCCTTTAAAAATTATCTTTCCTTTTTTTACAGCCTTATGACAATCATAAGTGGGATTTTTAGGAACGTTAATATAACTGTATAGCTCCACATCTACTCCATCTCTATTAAAACTTTTGCGCCCAATTGCTGAAACTCCTTTTTTTAGCACATCTAATAACGAAATCGGATTAACAGACAAATACCCAACCTGATGGCCAATCGAATGTAAACTTTTGGCCTGATCTAAATAAAAAATCCCTTCAAGTGGCTGATAAAATCCGGGGTATCCATTTGATATAATTAAAATATGCATTACAATATTGATTTCTTTTTTAGGTAAAATAGGGCTATATAGATAGCCATTAAATAATGAATAAACTGTGCTGCAACAAAGTAATACAAAGTACCCATAAAGGTTCCGGTAATTGTATGTCCAATTATTACAAAAGCTATTACCAATACGAGGTGTATTAAATCGAGTAAAAACATGGTTTTTTGAATCTCAAGTTTCAAGTAAATAAAGGAAAGTGAAGAAGAAACAAATGAAACAGACATCCATAAAACCATAATTCTGGTTACCGGAAGCATTTCTGCCCAACGTTCTCCAAGAAAATCAACTACCCACTCATCAGGAAGCAAATACACAAACAAAACGGTTAGAGCCGAAGGGACACAAAGCCAAAGTGCGTATCTTACGTAAAGTTTTTTAAGTTGAAAATAATCTTTAACGTCTGCTATTTTCTTATAAAAAACTTGACCGAAAGCACTGGAGAGTATACCAAAAGCAACCGCAATATAACTTACAGAAACTCCCATAAGTCCAACTTTCTCTCCGCCAAAATATTCCTGAAATAACTGAATATAGGCAAAGGTGATAAGTGCTCCTATAAGTACGCTAGGCATTACGTAAATTGGATATCTTTTGTGAATTACAACAAGCTCCTTCATTCTTTTTAATGAAACGAGCCCAAGCATATTTCTGTAATTTTTAAAAAATAGAATCACGTTAAAACAAAAAGCCAAAAATTGACCCGCAATTCGTCCGAAAATTAGACCGTCGCCTAGCCCTCTAATACCGGAAATTAGTTTGACCGACTCTGATGCTCCCGAATAAACTACTTTACCCAAAGACATGTGTAAATATTTTTCACTTCGGTTTAGCCAAAAGTTAATCGCATCAAAAACCCCATAAAATAATACTGATAGAGGTACGAAAAACAAGAATAATCCAAGATTTTGAACAAAAGAGAGGCTAGGTATAAGAAAGTAAATTATCGATAACACTACGAGACTGAATATTGACATCGTTAAAATACTTACAACAGAAAGTGAGAGTAAATTTACCGCATCTTTTAGTCTGTTGGTATTAACTATTGCATACTCATATTTCATTCCCGATATCCCTATCAATAAATCGCTTAAAGTAACATAAAGCGTAAGCAACCCAAATTCTGTAGGACCAAAATAGTCTCTCTGAAGCACTGGTAAGACTATAAAAGGCAAAAGTTGTGCAACAAAGGTCCCTCCGGCCAATGTAAAAACGCTCTTTATGAATTTTTTTTCATTCATCAACCTCATTATATTCACTTGAGGGCATTAACTCATTAAGCGTTACCAGTAAAAAAGATAGATAAGTCCAAGTAACAGGGTTTTTCAAAAAAATACTATTTGTTGCAGAAAGTGGTATAATAGCCAAAATAAAACCAATGGCTATCCAAGCATTTAAATGGGTGGCCGAGTATTTTAAGAACTTCAAAATATACCAGCCAAATAATAAAATCCAAAAGATAAAAATGGGCACCCCATACTGAGAGAGTAATTCTATTAAACCATTGTGAGCCCCATCTATTTCGCCTGTTTCATTTTTTATTATTCTTTTCTGATGATAATATTGGAAATGACCCGGCCCAACACCTGTGTAATTAGATTTTTTCAATAAATATAACCCATTTATTATCAGGTTTTTTCTGATCTCATTACCAGTTAAGTGCTTTTTAATTATAACCTCATCATCTTTAGGTAAGTTGTGTTTTTCCCAAGAGTTAAATCGTATTAAAGCCCCCAGCACTATAGGTATCAAAAACAATAAGAAATAGTTTGTTTTTAACCAACTTAAAGCCCTTTGCCGTTTGGCCACTAAAATAAAACCCAACACAAGTAAAACGGCTAAGTAAGTCAACTTAGAATAAGTTAATCCTATTACTATTAATGATGCAAACAAAAACAAGTATGATATTAAGGAGTTTGACTTGATTATATCTGCCACTAATATCATGGAACAGGCAAAAAGGAAAAAGGCTAAATTATTCGGATTTCCAAATGTGGCATATGGAACGTACTGGGCGTAATGCCCGCTATGAAGTTCTGACAAACTCAATGTTACATCTCCTGAAATGTGATTCCCAGTAGAAATCTCGTAAAAGCAGACTGAGAACACTATGATTAGCGCGATGTAAATTCCATTTACAATCTCCTTATAGCCTGATGTTTGCTTGTAAATAAGTAAAAATAAGATTATAAAAATTAGGCCAAATAGTATATTGATTAGCTCTTTAATGGCAATCATTGGACTATCTACCCATATCAATGAAACCAATCCATATAAAAATGTTGAAAAAATTACTATTAAAGCGTGTTTTGATATGCTGTTAAATTGAAACTTAAGCCCTCCATAAATCAATAAATAAGCTAAGTAAAAAACTGAAAACCAACGCAAACCATAAAGAGACACCCCAAATACTTCCACCGGAAGTAAATACGTCCCTCCTGCTACAAAAGAAAAAAGAAGAATAGTAAAATATTTTACTATTCTATTGTATGCTAAGAAACTATTCAACTCTTAATAGCCTTGTATCTAAATTTGTAATAAGTTAAAAAAGCCAACGGACAAAACACTTCTGTAACTGCTAATGCAATTGCAGCCCCATTATATCCGTACTTAGGTATCAGCACGAAGTTAAGTATTATATCCAAACTAAAGGCTACAATCAATATTCTGGTAATAATATGTTTTAATCCTATATTAATAAACAACTGGTAGGTTACCATTGAACCTATTGTTCCGAAAAAGGGTATTACCGCTAAAATTTGAATGACGGAAGTACTCTCCAAGAAATTTTTTCCTAAAACAATTGAAGACAAATTTTCGCCCAACGTAAATGTCAATATAGACGCTACAAAACCTCCCACAGCAACCCATTTGAGAAATTTAAAAAAGAGGGTAATACCAGCTTTTTTATTCTCATAAATCTTTTTGGTAATAAAGGGATACAGGGCCGTGGTAAGCGGAATAAATGCTGCGGTAATGGCGCGAACTACCTTTTCTCCCGCCGCATAGTATCCAACCCATACGGGATTTTGAGTTATAATATCAAGTAAGAAACCATTGCTATTTATATAAAGTGTAGCACTTATGGTAGATAAAAACAAATGCCATCCGTCTTTCAGTTGCCAAATAACATCAGCTAATGAGGGAAATATAAACCTAATTCCTAGTTTGAATCTTAAATAAATCAAAGCAAAAAAACCTGAAACAAGATATCCCATGCCTAGTAAAATTGGAACCCACAAATAATCATCTGACGATTGAATAAAAACAAAAATTCCGGCAAGAAAAATAAGCTTTGTAACCACATTTGTAATAGAAATTAATCTCATTTTTTCTAGCCCCTGAAACAACCACTGTGGAAACAAAACATTACCTGCAACTAACGAAAAAGTAATCAGATATAATTCCCAGTAGTTTCCATATCGGGAATAAAAAAGTAATATCAACCCAAGAAGAATAAATGAAACAATAAGCAATGTCAATTTGATAAGTATTACCGAACTAAAAATTTTCGAAAGCTGTTTAATGTCATCCCGATGGATGGAAATTAAACGCGTTGCAGAAAAATTGAACCCGTAATCTGTCAAAATCACAAAATATTGAATCAGATACTGTGCGGCAGAAACAATCCCATACATTTCAGGCCCGAGGACTCTTACCAAATAAGGAATCGTAATTAGGGGGGCTACATAGTTTGCTATTTGAAGAAAAAAAAGAGATAAGAAGTTCTCCAAAAGCACTTTATTACTCTTGTTTTTAAACTTATCCTTATATAAGGCCAGATATGAAAAGAATTGACTCAACAATAAATTCGGTTAACGTAAGGCGAAAATAATAAGAATATTTACTTTGGAAGAATTAACTTTGAACCTTTAGATTCTGCATTAGAGTTCCCACCCTAGCCAATGCCGTGTGCTGTATCTGTTTGTGTTTTCGGTTAACCAAGCTCTTGTGGAAAGCCTTCGAAAAGATATGGTGAATTTATGTTTACACGTAACCTACTTTCCTTTCCTCACCACCACCATTTTGGTTTCGTAGGTTTGGGTGGGTGTGGCTACTTGCACAATGTAGGTGGCGCTCTGCACATCGTGCAGGGTAATTTCGGTTTGGGTTTGCTCGGTGTTTAGCGGCTTGTCGTGCACCAGCCTGCCGCGCACATCGTATATTCTTACCTGAGTATGTGGTTGACCAAACACGGTTTGATGGTCGAGAGTGAAGATGCCGTTGTTGGGGTTGGGCCACACACCTATACTGCCCGTGTTGCAATCGAGCACCTCTACCGTTACGGTGTGTACCAGTTTTCGCTCGCAGTTTAGCCCGTTGGTATCGGTTACGGTAAGCGTGTAGGTGGTGGTTTCTTCGGGCATGGCTAGGGTGTAGCCCTCGGTGGGGGTTTCTAGCCCGGTGGTGGGACTCCACTCGTATTGCAGGCTGCCGGGAGCCATCAACTCACCAATTTCTGCCCAGCCGCCTTTGCATATTTTTTGGGTAAGCCCGGCGGTTGTTTGTTCCAGTGGGCCGTTGCAGTAGCAACCATCGCTCAGGTAAAGGGTATCTACCGTAAGTTGAATGGTATCGTAGCTAAACCCGCTGTGGTAAGTGGGGGTGAGGTTGTAGCTGAGGGTTTGCATGGG
>JBKBNH010000002.1:0-317749 GCA_046295395.1 Flavobacteriales bacterium
CTGGTGCACGACAAGCCGCTAAACACCGAGCAAACCCAAACCGAAATTACCCTGCACGATGTGCAGAGCGCCACCTACATTGTGCAAGTAGCCACACCCACCCAAACCTACGAAACCAAAATGGTGGTGGTGAGCGCAAAGAGAAGGTGATTTTAAATTCAAACTAAAAATAGGTTTTTTTCGGTCGAAAACCTCGAGTTTCTTCCTAACTTAGCTCCACCATGGAAGAAATAAAAATAGAAAGCCTGATTAGAAAACACCGATTGGACGAACTGCCGGAAGAGGATAAATTATTGTTGAATCAAGCTGCCCGGGCTGCCGAAAAGGCTTATGCCGTGTATTCGAAATTTAAGGTAGGGGCGGCTGTTTTGTTAAAAAACGACGAGATTGTAACCGGGAGCAACCAAGAAAACATAGCCTACCCCAGCGGATTGTGCGCAGAACGTGTTGCGGTATTTTACGCCGGAGCAAAATATCCCGATGTGGCTGTGGATACCGTAGCCGTAATAGCAACTTCCGAGCAAATGAAAGTACTTTCCCCCATAAGCCCTTGTGGCGCATGCCGACAAGCGCTGAAAGAATACGAAGACCGCCACAAGCATTCCATTCGAATGCTGCTGAAAGGCGACGACGATGTGGTACTGGAAGTGCATTCCATAGGCGATTTATTGCCTCTTAGTTTTAATCAACTCGGTTTGAAAAAGGAATAATCCTATATTTGCCTTATTATAAAGAAAAATTCACCCTGATTTATGGCTACAACAACCCCTAAGAAAGGTGCTGCAGGATCTAAAAAACCAGCCGAAAAATCTGCAAAACCGGCATGGAAACTCAAATTTCCCAAAGCGCAATACCTTAAGTGGTACGAAGATATGCTTGTGATGCGCAAAATAGAAGAAAAAACCGGACAACTGTATATTCAACAAAAGTTCGGTGGCTTCTGTCACTTATACATTGGGCAAGAAGCAATCGTGGCAGGAACCGTATCCGGAAGTAAAAAAGGAGACAAACATATTACCGCATACAGAGACCACGCCCACCCTATCGGATTGGGGGTGCACCCCAAATACATGATGGCAGAGCTTTATGGCCGCAAAACGGGCATGAGTAAAGGCAAGGGAGGCTCCATGCACATGTTTCATAAAGAAACCGGATTGATGGGGGGGCATGGCATTGTAGGTGCCCAGATTCCAATGGGAGCAGGAATAGCTTTTGCCGAAAAATACTTGGGAACCAAAAATGTATGCTTTGCTTCTATGGGAGACGGTGCCGTTAGGCAAGGGGCTCTTCACGAAACATTCAATATGGCTATGATGTGGAAATTGCCTGTAATTTTCATCATTGAAAACAACAATTACGCGATGGGAACATCCGTAGAAAGAACCACCAATGTTACCGACTTAAGCGAAATTGGAAAATCCTATCATATGCCCTCTAAAGTGGTTGACGGAATGACCGTGGAAGCCGTGCACGAAGCCATAGAAGATGCTTGCAACAGAGCCAGAAGAGGTGATGGTCCTACCCTTTTAGATATTCGCACATACCGATACAGAGGGCACTCCATGTCCGACCCTCAAAAATACCGCACAAAAGAAGAGGTAGAAGAATACAAAGCACAAGACCCCATCGAGAAAGTATTGAAAACAATCCTTGAAAATAAATTTGCTACTCAGAAAGAGATTGACGCTATCGATGCAAAGGTAAAAGCCATCGTAGACGAGTCTGTTAAGTTTGCTGAAGAATCTCCTCTTCCCGAGCCACATGAGCTTTACGAGGATGTTTATTACCAAGAAGATTACCCCTACATAAAAGAGTTTATCGAAAACTAAATAATTGACCAAAATAATCAAACCAAAATAGCAATAAAATGGCAGAGATAGTAAAAATGCCCAAGTTGAGCGACACCATGACAGAAGGTGTAGTAGCTGAATGGCACAAAAAAGTTGGTGATAATGTGAAAGAAGGCGAACTGCTAGCGGAAATAGAAACCGACAAAGCAACAATGGAGTTTGAGTCGTTTCAGGAAGGAGTGCTTTTGTATATCGGTGTAGAAAAAGGAAAAGCCGCTCCGGTAGATTCTATACTTGCTATTTTAGGCCAAAAAGGAGAAGATATTCAACCTCTTCTAAATACTGAAAAAAATGGCTCACAAACTGTTACTGCAAAAACAGAGGAAAAACCGGTAGAGGTAAAAGCTGCGCCCGTGCCTGCCCCAGCCCCTGTTGTGGAAAAATCAAAGCCCGCTGCTGCTCCTGTTGTTTTGGAATCGAGTGTAGAAAATGGTCGATTAAAAATTTCGCCTCTTGCCAAAAAACTCGCAGAGGAGAAAGGAATAAACTTGGCTAACCTGCAAGGTACAGGTGAGGGAGGCCGTGTGGTTAAAAGAGACGTTGACCACTATCGTCCGGCTCCGGGAATTGGAGGGGGAGTTACGGTTCAGGCAACCGGAGAACCATACTCTGAAGAGAGTGTTTCTCAAATGAGAAAGATTATTGCTCAACGATTGTCAGAAAGTAAATTTACCGCTCCGCACTTTTATCTTACTATAGAAATTGATATGGACAATGCCATAAAAGCACGAAAAGCTGTTAATGACGCTATTGCCCCTAGAAAAATATCGTTCAACGATATGGTCATAAAGGCCGTGTCAATTGCCCTTAAGAAGCACCCTAAGGTTAACTCCTCCTGGCTAGGAGACAGAATAAGGTACAACAACCATGTGAATATCGGTGTAGCCGTGGCCGTTGAAGAAGGCTTGCTTGTGCCGGTTATTCGCAACGCCGACCTTAAGCCCATGTCGCAAATAAGCGAAGAGGTTCGCGATTATGCCGAGCGAGCCAAAAACAAAAAACTTCAGCCAGACGAATGGGTAGGAAATACATTTACTATTTCTAATCTGGGGATGTTCGGAATAGAAGAGTTTACGGCAATTATCAACCCCCCTGACGCTTGTATTTTAGCTGTTGGCGGCATAATAGAAAAACCTGTTGTAAAAAACGGTCAGGTAGTAGCCGGAAGCCGAATGAAAGTAACCCTGTCTTGCGACCACAGGGTGGTAGATGGGGCAGTGGGTTCAGCTTTTCTTCAAACATTTAAGAGCTACTTGGAAAACCCGGTTTTAATGCTAGCATAACACATGAACAGCCAGAAAACCAAATACGGCATTGTGATGCTGATTGACGACAATGAAATTGATAATTTCATAAATGAAAAAATTATTTCCGGATGTCTGTTTTCTAACGTTGTTTATGTAAACACAAGCACTAGAAGTGCTATTGAGTTTTTAAAAAATATTTCTGTAAACAAAACCCTCCGAGAAGGGCATTTGCCAGAATATATTTTTCTTGATATTAATATGCCGATACTTGATGGGTTTCAGTTTTTGGAGGAATTTAAGTCCTTGGAGAAAACCCTTGTTGACTCCATTAAAATAGTGATGCTTACCAGTTCGATTAATCCAAATGATTTGGAGCGCTCCAAGCTATATAGCTTTGTCAAAGCTTTTCTTCACAAACCACTTACTGAAGAATCTTTGGCTGATTTGTAGCTTTTTCAAGTTACACTTTTTGCCTTTTTCTTACATCTGAAAACATTAAAACCATCTTGGGTTTAACTTGTGCTTGCATGAACTTAATTTTGTTAAAAATTGAATTATGCAACAAAACACTTTGTACAATCAGCTTGAGTTTGAACTCCAAGCACGAAACGAACTATTAAATCATTCTACTCTGATTTGCATTACTGATAAAATAGGTGTTATTCTATATGTAAATGATCGCTACTGTGAAACAACACAATACAAGAGAAGCGAGTTAATTGGAAAAAAACACTACTTGTTTAAACATCCTGAGTTGCCTCAGCAAAAGATAGAAGAAATATCGAATACATTAATAACCGGAAACACATGGAGCGGTGAGTTAATTGATATCAAAAAAAATGGCGACACCATACAATCCCTAGCAACAGTAACCCCTGTGAAAAACGAACATAATTCAATTACCCGATATATATGGAGTATTCTGGATATAACTCCTTACAAGCAATCATCATCTAAAAGCTTACAAACTTCAGTAAGTTATTCTGATAAACACATTTTAGAAAACGTAAAGTATGCAAAGCGAATTCAACAAGCAATATTGCCAAACGACATTGTGCTAAGAAATATTTTTTCCAACTCATTTGTCTTTTATAAGGCGCAAAACAAAGTAAGTGGCGATTTTTACTGGTATAAGAAAATAGATAAAAACAACAACCTGATTATACTTGGAGACAGTACAGGACATGGTGTTTCTGCCTCTTATATTTCAATGCTGAGCCTTTCAAAGCTTTTTAACTTAGTGGACGAAAAAAAGATTTTATCTCCTTCGTCGATTATCGCCAAGCAAAACACATTTCTTAAAAAAATCTTAGCAAAGAGCAATACCGTTAAAATTACTGAAACAGTAGAATGTATCGTGCTAAACTACGATGAGGAAAATAAAATGCTGAAATATAAAGCCCAGGGTATTAGAGGGCTAATTCTTCGAGGAAACGAAATTATTGAATTAGAAAGACAAAAAGAAGAAGTTTGCGACACATCAGAAAATCAACTTGTAAGCCTACAATCCGCTGATAGGGTTTACATATTCAGCGATGGATGTGTTGACCAGTTTGGCAGTGTTGGCGACAAAAAGTTCACTATTAAGCGATTAAAGCAATTTATTTATTCATCTAAAAAACTGTCTTTGACCGAACAAAAAGCGTTTTTTAACAATACCCTAAACAATTGGATGGGCAGTTGCGAACAAACCGATGATATGACTATGATTGGTTTTGAGGTTGAATAATTCGGGTTCGCATATCAAATATGCCCCGTTTTGAAATAAGTTTTTATAAATTGGCATATTATTTTAATAAAAGATATGCTGCCTCAACTTGTCGAACAACTATCAGATAAAGATTTTACAGAGCTTCAAACTGAATTTGTAAGAACGGGCGGAGACAATTTTCTATATCTACTAAACAGTTTACGAGAAGCCGGGTTTGACGATGCCGCTGTAAAGAATAAATTAGGCTTAAGTAGTAGTGCTTATTACACCCTGAAATCCAGATTAACAGATAAAATACAAGATCATCTTTTTAAATCTAACTCTGACGAAAGAGCAGAATTGATGATTAACCTTTCGTCGGTTTCGCACTTTACCTATGGTGCGCCTAAAGCCACTGCAATTGGCCTTCTAGAAAGACTCGAAAAAGAGTTACTGCTATTAGACATGCCCGGAGAGTTAGTTTCTGTGTACAATGCTCTAAAAAAACTCCATCACTCCACTGAAAAATATTACCAATTTCAGCAGAAGTACAATAAAAATGTAGCTTATTCACTTGCAATAGATAAAGCCGAAGATTTACTGTTAGACTTTAACAAAACATTGGGCGAATATAATTTTTCGAGAAATCACGAGAAAAAAACTTTACTGCAACTCTATATAAAAGAGCTCAGAAATATAAATAAGCTTTATGAGTCTAATAGGCTAAAACTGTTTATGGTTGTTGCAGAGCTTGAGTATGCGCTCTTATCAGACAGTTTAAATAATATTCCAGACTCCGAAAACACGGTAGAAGATTTATTGAAGGTAGTTGAGGAAATAGTATTCGCACATCCGGAAGATCGCCAATACAAGTTTTATATAGTGATATACTATCTCCTGTATTTCGAGTACTATCATAAGTTGGGTTTGCACAAGAATAATCAATCTGCTCTTTCATTTCTTCTTGAAAATTATAAAACGTTTTTTAACCTTTCCGATACATTTTATCTTACTCGCTTTTTTATCTCTCTTAACGAACGAATTAATCAAACCGGCGAAACGTTCGATTTAGACCAATTAATTGAAACAAGTAGTAAACATGATTCGAATGAATACCCCCCTGACATTATTAACAAAACATTAGGACTATCTGCAATAGAGTTTGCCAAATCAAACTATGCTCAAGCAGAAGCTCAATTGAATAATCTATTAAATAATGTGAGTCTTAAAAATTATTTCTTCGCAGACCTTGAGGTTAAAAGCTTTCTTTCTTTGGTATATATACTACAAAAAAAACTAGAAAATGCCGATATCGTGCTAAGAAGCATAACCCGAAAACTATCGTCAATGGCAGAAAAAGATGAGTTTGAAAATGCAAATATGTTTTTTAAACTACTAAAAGCAAGTATGAACCATACAACTAATAAAGAGCAAAAAATTAAAAAAATGTATGCCGACTTTGAATTGTACAATAGTCGGCATAACAAAATTTTGTCCTATTTAAAGATTAATGAGACTCACCTAAAAATTCTTTCCCAGTAAGTATTTCACCCCACAGCCCAAACCTAAGACTACACTCTTTTCATCGTAATACAACTTAATATCTTTAAAGTTTTGTCTCTCTACCTGATAGTAAACCCCCATAACGCTTCCAAAAACAGCCAGCTTAGGCGTTAGCATTTTTTCAGCTCTAAACCCAAGGGCATACTCAAAGCCATTAAATCTTATGTCTCTAAAGTTCATTTCAGCGCTTGACTGGTTAAACTTTGAAACTTGAGCTTCTATTTTCGTCCACCCTTTAGAAAAGTTTTGGTTATAATGATACTGAGCCGAAGCAAATAAATACAAAGCACTAGTTCCGGAAAAAGACTCTTCATGTTTTAGTACATTATAAGTGTAACCCAAAGTTGCCCCGGCAAACTCTCTTTCAATAGTTTTGAATAATGGCCCCATATAGACCGTAGATCGATTCTTTGACACCCCTATTTCGAGGGTGTTCCTAAGTCCGAAACAACTGCCCGAGGATTGAGTTTCTGATTGAATTTCTGTAATTCTAAGCTGCTTGTTTTCCTGAGCCGTTAATGCAAAGATTGCTGTAATAAAGCACACTATAAAGATTAGATACAAAGCCTTGTCGGCGACAAACTCTGAAGTTTGGTCTAAGATAGTTTGCTGGTTATTTTCTGTAGATTTTTTCATAACATTTTAGTTTTAATTATTTTGACAGGACAAAGTTGAGCTATCTCTGTTTGCCATGATAACCAATTTGCTATAAGCGCTTTCAGGTGTAAGATTTATCTGGTTTTTGTAAAAAATTGTATAGGTTGAAATTATGTTTAACCTTACTTTTGCCTCGTACATTAATACTCGTGAATACACGATCAAATCATAAAAACCAATCGTTTTGAACAATAAAGACAATATAGATTTTCTGGCTTTTGCCGAAGCCCCGATACCGATGCTTGTGTTAAATGCAGACCCCTCGGCGTTTACCATAGTTAGAGCCAACAAGGCTTACCTTTCGCTAACAAACACAAAAGAAGCAGACCTATTGGGTAAAAGTCTGTTTGAGACCTTCCCTGCTAATTTGAAAATTGCCAAAGACAAAGACCCTCTTAAAGACTCTTTGAAGAAAGTAGTTGCAACAATGGCAACACAAAAATTAGTAAACCATAAGTATGATATGAATTCCACAGGCATCGAAAGATGCTGGGACATTGAAAACACACCAATAATTGAAGATGGTAAATTAAAGTATATTATTCATTATCCCCTAGAAATTGATGATAACAAAATAGCCCTAAACGCAGAATCACAAAGGTTAAAAAACATTATTGATACTTCTAAACTAGGCGTATGGGAGTGGAACATTAAAACCGGAGAATTTAACATAAATGAACGCTGGGCAGAAATAGCCGGATATACGCTCGAAGAACTTTCTCCTATAAGCATAGACACCTGGCACAAGCTTGTACACCCCGATGATTTGGGGCTGTCAGATAATGCCTTAAAAGAATGCTTTAGCCGAACCAACGATTTTTATTTGGTAGAATGTAGAATGATGCATAAAAATGGTCATATAGTTTGGATTAAGGATACCGGAAGTGTAATAAAATGGACGGAAGACGGTAAACCGCTAATTATGGCCGGCACACACACCGACATAACCTCGCAGAGGCTTACAGATGGCCTGTTAGTTTCGAGCGAAAAAAGATTTAAAACATTAGTGGAGTACAGCACCGATGCCGTTGCTATTCTTACAGAAGAAGGTGAAGCTTCTTACGTTTCGCCTTCTATAACCAACGTATTGGGATATAAAGAAGAAGAGGTCTTACAATTAAACTTATTCGAAATCTTACACCCAGACGACATTGATGGTGTAGTTAAAAAACTAAACGAAGCATTAAAAAACCCTGGAATACCCATAAAAGGTCATATATCAAGAATAAAACACAAAGACAAAAGTTGGAGATGGATAGAGGCCACCATCACAAACATGCTGCACGATCCCAATATTAATGGAATAATTGATAACTTCAGGGATATAACCGAAAAGGTTTTATATGAACAAAAAATCATAAAAAGCGAACAGCGCTTCAAGGCCCTGGTGCAAGAAGGCTCAGACTTAACCGCAATTGTAAAAAATGACGGCACATATTTATACGTAAGCCCAAACTATAAACCCAACCTAGGATACACAGCGCTTGATTTAATTGGAAAAAATGCCTTTGATTATTTTCATCCAGATGATGTAGCACAGCTAAAAAAAGAATTTTCTCCCCTGCAGCTAGATAATCGAGCGAAATCAAGTCCCTATCGATTTAAGCACCAAAATGGCGAGTGGCGATGGCTACAAATTGTTGGTACTAATCTTTCGGAAAATCAATCAGTAAATGGTATCGTAATCAATACCATAGATATTACTGAATTGGTTTTAGCTCAGAAAGAGCTAGAAAAAAGTTACGAGCGTTTTGAATTGGTAAATAAAGCTACAAACGATGCCATTTATGACTGGGACGTTTTGGCCGACGAGTTCTATTGGGGCGATGGTTTTTACACAACATTTGGATACGAGAAAGGTGACGAGGTATTCAGACTTGAAAACTGGGCAAACCTTATGCATCCTGTTGATTGTGCCAAACACAAACAAAGCTGGCAAGCCTTTTTTAATGACCCCAAGAGGCAAAAATGGATGAACGAGTTCAGATTCAAAAAACAAGACGAATCGTATGCTTACGTAGAAGAGATAGGAAACATCCTTCGCGATAAAAAGGGACGCCCCGTAAGAATGATTGGAGCCCTAAGAGATATAACCAAAACAAAAAGGGCAGAAAATCAAAGCCATATTCAAAATCAAATATCCTCATTTTTTAGCCGCGGGGATGGGTTGACTCACTCTCTTGAACAACTACTCCAATATTTAACCAATTATGGTGGCTTAAAAACCGGAGAAGTTTGGTTAATAAATAGCGATGAAAACTGTATTAATCTATTAGCCACACACTCCACAAATGCCGATAGCGCTTTGTTTTACAAGCTAAGTAAAAAAATCAAAAGGGTAAAAAAAGGCGAAGGTCTTCCGGGTGTTATTTGGCAGAAAGAAAAAGCCGAAATATGGGACAAAATAGATTCTAATAAAAAGTTTTTGCGCTACGAAGCTGCGCAAAAATCCGGATTAAAATCCAGTTTTGGTTTTCCTCTGTTTAACAACAAAAAAATTGTGGGAGTGGTTGTTTTTTTCTGTTCCAACCCCGAAACAGATCCTTCATTAATAGAAAACTATTTGCCTCTGCAAGATTTTTTAGGAATCGAAATAAAAAGAAAACAACAAGAAGAGCAAATGTTTACTTTATTTCACAGCGCTCCCGAAATTATTGCCATTGCCGATCCAAATGGAAAATTCGCCAAAGTAAATAAGGCTTTCTGCGACCTATTGGGTTATACCGAAAAAGAGATTACCTCCAAACCCTTTGCCTATTTTATACACCCTGAAGACGTAAACAAAACAATAACTGAATATGAAGAAACTATTACCGGTGAAAAAAATGCTAGCAACTTCATAAATAGATACCGCACTGAAAAGGGAGAATATAAATGGATCTCGTGGAGCTCGTCAGATGTGTTTGGTGAAGACGGGTATGTGTTTGCCTATGGGCGAGATATTACTGAAATAAAAAAACTTCAAAACCTGTTAGACACGGCCTCTAGGCTCGCAAGAGTAGGTAGTTGGGAAATTGATTTGATAAATAAGTGCGTTTATTGGTCAAATGTAACCAAAGAAATAAGAGAAGCCGAAGCCGATTTCGTGCCCACTCTCGAAATTGGAGTTAGTTATTTCAAAGACGGATATGACAAAGACACCATTACCAGATGTATAAATGAATGTATAGAGAATTTCACCCCTTGGGATGAAGAACTTCAAATTTATACATTCAAAGGGAATCTAAAGTGGATAAGAACCATTGGTAGGCCGGAGGTAATCAACGGTAAATGCGTAAGAATTGAAGGAAGCTTCCAAGATATTCATCAGCAGAAAATGGCGCAACTGTCATTAGAATCGAGCTTAAAAACACTGGAAAATTATCAGTTTGCATTAGACCAATCTGCCATAATAGCAATTACGGATGAAAAAGGAATTATCACCCTGGTAAACGACAATTTTACAAAAATTGCAAAATACGACCGAAAAGAGTTAATTGGTAATAGTCACCGAATTATAAATTCCGGATACCATTCAGCTGAGTTTTTCAACAAACTTTGGCGCACCATAAGCGCAGGACATGTATGGCGAGGCGAGATTAAAAACAAAGCGAAAGATGGAAGTTTTTACTGGGTAGACACCACAATCGTCCCCTTTCTAGATAAAAGCGGCAAACCAAAACAATACTTAGCCATTCGTTTCGATATCACCCAAAGAAAAAAGGCAGAAGCTGAATTAAAACAATCTCATGAGCGCTTTAAGAAAGTTACTGAAGCCACCAACGATGCTATATGGGATTGGGATATAATAAGGGGGTCGCTATACTGGGGACATGGCTACAAAACACTTTTCGGCTATGACCCACAAAAAGAGAAGCCGAGTTTTGATTCTTGGTCAAGAAAAATTCATCCAGCAGAAAAAGAAACTGTTCTCAATTCACTAGAAAATATTTATTCTAATAAATCCATAAACAATTGGCAGAACGAGTACAGATTTGAAAAATCAGACGGCAATTATGCCCATGTTAAAGACCGGGGAGTGGTTGTTAGAAACCACGAAGGGACGCCAATAAGAATGATTGGAGCCATAACAGATATTACCGAACAAAAACGGTACGAGTTTAGGTTAAAAGAAATGAATGATATGTTGCAACAACACGCCCATGATCTTTCAATATCAAACGCAGAGCTTGAACAATTTGCTTTTGTAGCCTCGCACGATCTACAAGAGCCCTTGCGAATGATTACAAGTTTTTTAAGTCAGCTAGAAAAAAAATACGGAACTACACTAGACAAAAAGGGTAAGCAGTACATAAGTTTCGCCGTAGACGGAGCCAAGCGGATGAGGCAAATTATACTTGATTTGCTAGATTTCTCTCGGATAGGGAAATATGAGGACGAAAACGAAATAGTTGACTTAAATGAAGTAATAACCGAAGTTACTCTGCTTTTGAGAAAAAAAATAGAAGAGGCCAATGCAAAGTTGAACATAGCAACGCTTCCTAAAATGGAGTGCCATAAATCTACCGTAGTTCGAATTTTTCAAAACCTAATAGAAAATTCGCTGAAATACTCTAAGCCCGATATTAGCCCTATAATTTCAATAAATGCTGAGGAATTAACAAATCACTGGCGATTTAGCATTTCAGACAATGGTATAGGAATAAATGCCGACTATTACGATAAAATATTTATCATTTTCCAAAGACTACACGCAAAAGATGAGTATGCAGGAACCGGTATGGGACTTTCAATAGTGAAAAAAATTATAGAAAATTTCGGAGGCGAAATTTGGGTAGAATCCACAGAGGGCCAAGGCAGTACATTTTTCTTTACGCTCCCAAAAAGCCGCTCATAATACCAAAAAACATGGCAAACATATTAAAATACAGACCAAACAAAATAGCCTTTTTTGTTTTTCTTTTTTCGCTTATAATTTCACAGTCTATTGCTTACAAAATATTCAAGGTCGAAAAACGAAATGAGTTGTTGCAATTAAAACATGAAGCCGAAAGCGTGAAACACCAATTAGAATCATCTCTAAACCATAGTGTTACCGCAACAAAAGTAATTTCATTCCTTGTAGACAAAGACCTTCTTGACGATTTCGATGTAGTGGCGGGTGAACTAATTAAACAAAATAAACATATCGACGCACTTCAGCTTGTAAAAGGTAGCGAAATCATCAAAACCTTTCCTTTAGAGGGGAATGAACCCGCAATAGGGTTTTCTATATTCGACGACCCTACACACAAAAAAGAAGCCCTAAAAGCCATAGAAAGAAAAAGCCTTTACTTCGAAGGCCCTTTCAACCTTAAACAAGGCGGTAAAGGCGTAGTAGGCAGGCTGCCTATTTTCAAAAACGGCGTTTTTTGGGGGTTTTCTGCTGTTATCATTCGCATTCAAACTATTGTTGATGCACTTCACCTAAACGAATACGAAAGAAATGAAAATTATGATTATCAAATAGCTAAAAAACAAACTAACAATGGTGGTGCTATTCCTTTTTTCAGCAAAGTCACAGATTATAATTTCGGATATTATCAGGCTGAATTTGTAACCCTTGGCGACTGGGAAGTTTATGTAAAGCTCAAATCGCCCAAGTTTATGCTCAAAGCTATTCCGCCTATATTAGTAGGATTAATCTTTTCCGTTTTACTTGCTTTGTTTATAAGGTATGTAGCAGACCAGCCTTACAAACTAAAAATATTAGTAGCAGAAAAAACCAAAGAACTACAAAAAACAAATGCCGAGCTAGAGCAATTTGCCTACGTAGCTTCGCACGATTTGCAAGAGCCCCTCAGAATGATTTCAGGGTTTCTTACACTGATTGATAAAAAATACAGCGATTCATTAGACGAAAAAGGCAAATCATACATAAAGTTTGCCGTTGATGGCTCCGTAAGAATGAGGAAAATCATACTGGATTTGCTTGACTTTTCAAAAAATAGTCAGCTAAAAAACAACCGCTCTAATCTAGACCTAAATAACACCGTGGGCGAAGTGCAAAAACTTCTGGCATACG
The DNA here is from genome assembly GCA_046295395.1 of Flavobacteriales bacterium. Taxonomy (GTDB): domain Bacteria; phylum Bacteroidota; class Bacteroidia; order Flavobacteriales_D; family JBKBNH01; genus JBKBNH01. The sequence continues at coordinate 13,012 of JBKBNH010000002.1, forward strand.
AAATTCAGGAATCGAAGGCAAATTTTATTGTAGGTAAGCTTCCTATTTTACATTCCTGCAATACCCCACTAAGACAAGTGTTTCAAAACCTGATAAGTAACGCGATAAAGTATCGGCGAGCAGGAGTTGCACCAATAATACACATTAACGCCAAAGAGGAGCCCTCTCGCTGGATAATCTCCATAAACGATAATGGTATTGGAATAAATTCTGAATACTTCGATAAAATTTTTGTACTTTTCCAACGGCTACATAGTCAAGACCAATATTCTGGAACAGGAATGGGGCTTGCTTTGGTTAAAAAAATTATAGAAAACGCAGGGGGGCAAATTTGGTTAGAGTCTACAGAGGGGAAAGGAACTACTTTCTTCTTTAGTATTCCAAAACAATAATTTGCTTGTTTTTTAATAATGTAAAATCGTATAAGGGACTCCTGTGTGGGAGTTTCTTAGCATTAATCTGATTAGTGAAAATGAAGACCCCTGAAGTGCCAAAAAATGAAGCTGAAAGATTGTCTAAGCTGTACAGCTACAACCTATTAGACACCCCCGACGAAGAAGAGTTTGATGCCATCACAAAAATAGCGGCAAAAATATGCGATACACCTATTTCGCTAATTACCCTTATTGATGAAAAAAGGCAATACTTTAAATCAAAATTTGGTCTACATATAAAAGAAATCCCTAGGGAGTTTTCGTTTTGTGCACACGCAATAAACACCCCAGACACCCCCTTTATTATAGAAGACACAAGTCAGGACTTGCGCTTTAACGATAACCCCCACGCAAAATCAGAATTTGGTTTATGTTTTTACGTCGGTATTCCTATTAATATCGAGGGCTTTGCTCTCGGCACACTCTGTGTTTTGGATAAAACGCCAAAAAAACTTTCTCCCGAACAAATAGAATCTCTTCAATTGTTAACTCTTCAGGTTGTTAAACTAATCGAACTGAAAAAAAAGAACGAATTACTTAGGCAAAAAAAACAAAAAATAGAAGCCTTGGCAAAAGAACTAGAAGAGTTTGTTTATGCAGCATCTCATGATTTAAAAGAGCCCCTAAGAATGATGAAATCTTTTATGAAACTACTTGAAAAAGGCTACAGCGAAAAATTAGATGACACCGCAAAGAAATACATTCACTTTGCCGTAGATGGCTCCGAAAGAATGGAAGTTTTAATCAACGAGTTGTTGCATTTCTATCAGGCAGGTCAATCTGAGATAATTAAAGAACCGGTAGACCTAAACGAAATAATAGACGAGATTGAGCAATTACACCGAAAAGACTTAATGGGCAAAGATGTAAAAATTGAAAGACTCAATTTGGGTTTGATAAAAACCTCTAAAATAACCGTTCTTACAATACTTAGAAACCTAATAGCTAATGCCATAAAATTTCAGAACGATAATTTAACCCCAAAAATAAATGTTGCTCTCAGTGAAAACCGAACACATTGGGTGATTGCTGTATCTGACAACGGTATTGGCATTGAAAAAACCCATCAAAAGACGATTTTTACCATCTTCAAAAAACTTCACCGAAAAGAAGAATACCCAGGCTCTGGAATAGGACTGGCAGTTTGTAAAAAATTAGTCGCCCGATTAAATGGAGATATTTGGGTAGAATCTGATGGAATTAACGGAAGTATTTTCTATTTTAGTATAAATAAATCTTTTTAACCCCATTATATGAAGTCAGTGCATGTGCTTTTAGTTGAAGATAATGAGGGCGACATAGTTCTCACTATCGAAGCTCTTGACGAGAGAAAAATAATCAACAAAATATCCATTGTTAAAGACGGTAAGCAGGCGCTGGATTTTTTAGAAAAAAAGCCGCCTTATGAGGCAGAAGATTTGCCCGACATTATTTTGCTGGATGTAAATCTTCCTAAAAAAAACGGACACGAAGTTTTGGAGCACATAAAAAACAGCCCGTCGTTAAAACACATTCCTATTATCATGTTAACCACCTCTTCTTTAGAAAAGGACATCAACTTATCTTATGAGAATCATGCAAACTGCTACATCACAAAACCTGTAGAAGTTGATGATTTTTTGAGGGTGGTAAACAAAATTGAAAATTTTTGGATTAACATTGTTCAACTACCAACAAAGTAATTGTTTGCAAAATAGTGAAGGATAAAACTCCTTACAATATATTGGTTGTAGAAGACAATCTGGGAGATTATGTGCTAATTGAAGACTATATAGAAGAACACATCCTTTCGCCTAATATCGACAGAGCCCAAAACTACAGCTCCGCTGAAAACTTATTGCTTAACAAGGGAAAAGCCTACGATGTCATATTACTAGATTTGTCTCTCCCAGACTCTAATGGCGTGGAATTAATAAAAAATGTAAGCAATTCTGCCCCAAAAACACCCATAGTTGTTTTAGCCGGATACTCCGATATTTCTTTCGGGCTAAAATCGATTTCGATGGGAGCTACAGACTACTTACTAAAAGACGATTTAACATCTTCTTCGCTTTACAAGGCCATAAGTTACAGTATTGAGCGAAAAAAATCTGTTTTTGAATTGGAACTGTCAGAAAAAAGATACAGCACATTGTTTCAACTAAGCCCTCAACCTCTTTGGGTTTACGATTCAACCACGTTAAAATTTCTCGATGTAAATGATGCTGCCATTAACGCATACGGATTCAGCAAAGACGAATTTCTACAAATGACCCTAAAAGACCTCGAAACGGACTATAACCATTTATCAGAAGAACAGAAAAACATAAATACAACACCCAACATACACTCCGACTTTTTCGCCGTTTTTAAACAGCAAAAAAAGAATGGTGAAATCATATTTGTTGAACTAAGAACAAACAACATTTTCTTCAACGATATAAATGCCAAGATAGTTGTGGCAACAGACGTTACTCAAAAACTTAGCTATATTACCGCCATTGAAAAACACAACAAAGTATTAAAAGACATCGCTTGGCAGCACTCCCACATACTTCGCGCACCACTAGCACGAATAATGGGATTAATAAACATGATTGAAATTACCAAGCAAAAAAATATTCACGAAGGCGATGTGCTAAACATGCTTAAAAAAGCATCTGAAGAGCTAGATAATTCACTTAAATATATAACCCTAGATGCTTCTCAAACGGTAAGCAAAGTGAAGCCAAATTCTAAAACATAAAACGATTAACCACCTTGATTTTGTGTTTTTTCATTTGAAGTAAAATATTCTTTAAATCAATTTTTTGATATAATTCTGGCGCAACAATTATACACGATTGATAACTTATTGATGTAATTTGCTTTAATATTTCCTGATACAAGCCAAAGTTGTAAAAATTATACTTGCCCAAGTTAATTATAACATTATCAATTTTTTTGTTCTCGCTTATAAACTTTGTTATTGGTTGTATATGCTTTTTTTGAACCTTTCCAACTTCGGGTATTTCAATTTTTTTTGTTGCTATCATTTCTTCATTACAAAAACTGTTTCTTCAAAAAATTTACATTTCAACCAAAGAATGTTCAGCCCTGTATTACAATGGCTCGCATCAACTACAATCTTATTCAGCCCCTTATAAACATGTTGGCTAAAAAGTTCAAGATACTTTCCATCTGTTCCAATTAAACAAAGCTTAACTATACATTCTTCAGGCATTACCACCATTACATTTATTAAATCCTCAACCGGATTTGGAAAACTACTAATTGGCACAAGATCTACCTTAGCAACTAAAGTTGCACACACCGTTGAATTACCATCAGCATCCATGTACACAATTCTATAATAGTTGTACCCTAAATTTGGATTTTCATGAATTGCAATATATTCACAAAGCAAACCCCCGGACGGTCCATTTGCAGTCAATAGTGCCACTTCATTCCAATCCTGCCCTTCTAAAGAGTATTCTACTTTAAAATTTGATGCATTATCTTCTCCCAAGGTTGCCCACCTCACCTCCACTAAAGAGGTCTTAACTTCTGTTTCGGCATACATCATATTTATGCCGTTTATATTTATTTTATCCCGAGCAATTATTGCTTCATTGCTGAAAACAAAATATATCAGGCAAATTGCTTTAATAATTATCTTGGTGATTGTCATGTTATTGCCGTTTTGTGAAGACAAATATCCACTAATCCCGATGCTCGTCACAACCAGTTTTGATTCCTCTATTTCATATGTAAGATTTTAACACTTTTTGTAAGCAAATTTGGACACGGCAAATCCGCTAATTCCGTTTACGTTTTTACCTTAGTCAAATGAATCCGCACTACGAACTACTTAGCCGGCTTTACATAAATGCTCCGGTTAATATCCCCTTAAACCCCTCCATCAGTATTGAAGAAGGCCAATGCACCATTGAAATGGAAACGGGCATTAACTTTCATCATGCAGCAGGAGGAACGCATGGTGCTATTTTATTTAAACTATTGGATGATGCCGCATTTTTTGCCGCCAATAGTGTGCAAAAAGAGTTTTTTCTGCTGACACTAAACTTCAACATCAATTATGTAAGACCCGCAATAAATGGCAGATTAACTGCAAAAGGTAAACTCAAGACAGTAACCAAACAATACCTTACAGCAGAAGCCGAAGTTTTCAACCATCAAGGGAAGCTCTGTGCTTTTGGTTCAGGCACTTTTGCCGTAAGTAAACTGATGCTGTCTGAAATGAATCCAAAAACAAATTACTAAATTTGTGCAATGCAAAAAATAATTTACACCATTTTGTTTAGTTTCCTATTACTGAACTCCTCAGCTCAGTGGGAAGAGGATGTAAAAGACCTGACAAAAAAAGAGCGTACACTTTTTGGTGCAAGTGCAGGAATTTCATTTAGCCAATTCGGTATGTATTTTATGGGGGCTCCATCAGTAGGATATCGCTTAAGCAACAACATACTGGGCGGAGTGGGGGTGAAATACATATACAATAGTTTTAACAACGGTTCTGTCGCATACAAACAGCACGTTTACGGGGGAAGTGTTTTTGCTCAGCATAACTTGGTCTCCCCCAGATTCTTTCTTCATGGAGAATTAGAAATGCTAAACTGGGAAGCTCGCGATAGATTTACCTACAACATAAGCAGAAGGTGGGTCCCAATGGGATTTGTTGGCGCAGGATTCCGAAATTTCTATTCCGAACGTTCATTTTATCAAATCATATTGCTCTACGATTTAATAGATGATCCATACTCTCCTTATCCCTACATGTGGAACATGCCTTTAACGCTTAGATTAGGCATCGTTTTTTAATATTACTTCACGCTGCATTCAAGTATTTTTCTAATTCTAATTTTTACCTTTGGTTATGCATAAAGCCATTGTGGGCAAAATATTATCGGGTATAAATTCTCCTGAAGATTTAAGAAAACTTGAAGAGGTCACGCTTGACACTGTTTGTTCAGAAATAAGAGCATTAATGATTGATGTTGTTTCTGAAAATGGCGGACATTTTAGCGCCGGGCTTGGTGCTGTGGAACTTACCGTCGGGATTCACTACGTATTTAATACCCCTGAGGATACTTTAGTGTGGGATGTGGGACACCAATCCTATCCACACAAAATACTAACCGAAAGAAGAGATTCATTTCACACCCTCAGAAAAAAAGATGGCATAAGCGGATTCCCAAACCCTAAAGAAAGTAAATACGATGATTTTATAGCCGGCCATTCTTCAACCAGTATTAGTGCGGCAACCGGAATGGCTGTTGCGAACAAAATACAAGGGAAAAACAATCTAAATATAGCTGTAATTGGCGACGGGGGGCTTACCGCCGGACAAGCCTTTGAAAGCTTAAATCATGCCGCGGTTAGTGGGGGCAATATTCTGATAATTGTTAATGACAATAATCAATCTATCGACTCTAATGTAGGTGCTTTTCAAGTACATTTACAGAGCATTCGCAAAGGAAAAGAGCCTAATTTTTTTAAGGAGATGGGGTTCGATTTTTATGGCCCAATTAACGGTAATAACTTAAGTGAATTGCTGCCTGTTCTGAAAAAAATTAAAAATGCCCCTGCCTCTCCAAAAATTCTATACTGCCACACAATAAAAGGCAAAGGATACCTCCCTGCCGAAACCGGCGACAAAGTGTTTTGGCATGCGCCGGGTGTTTTTAATAAAGCAACAGGCAAAGTGGAGCTATTCCCCACACAAGAAGCTCCCCCAAAATTCCAAGATGTATTTGGAAAAACCTTGCTCGAACTAGCTGACAGGAACGAAAAAATAGTTGCTGTTACCCCTGCTATGCCCTCTGGCTCATCATTAAACTTTCTGCAAGAAAAATATCCCAATAAGGTTTTTGATGTGGGTATTGCCGAGCAACATGCCGTCACTTTTTCTGCCGGTATGGCAAAAGAAGGTCTTACGGTATTTTGTTGTATCTACTCTACTTTTCTTCAGCGAGGCTACGACCAGCTTATTCATGATGTATGCCTTCAGAAATTACCGGTTATATTTTGTATAGACCGTGCAGGATTGGTGGGAAATGATGGCGCCACACATCAGGGAGCATTTGACATTGCCTACTTGAGAATAATTCCCAATATTATTCTTTGCGCCCCTATTGATGAGATAGAACTGAGAAACACCCTCTACTCTGCCACACTCTGGGACAAAACCATAGCAATTAGATATCCGCGCGGAATAGGTTTTCACAAAGACTGGCAAAACGCTTTAACCAAAGTCGATATTTCGGCTAATTGGATAGAAAAAGGTTCTAAAATTGCCGTAATAAGCTATGGAACGGTAGGAATGAACGTAAAAAAAGCATCCGCTAAATTAAAGCTTAAGAACATTCATTTTTCACACCTTGATTTGAGGTTTGTAAAACCATTGGATGATAAAAAACTTCATGAAGTTTTTCAAAATCATGAGCTCGTTTTAGTGGTAGAAGATGGTGTAATAGTCGGTGGAGCAGGCTCAGCAGTTTTAGAATGGGCATCAGAAAGAACTTACACCAACAGAATCTATACGCTAGGAATTCCGGATGAATTTATAGAGCACGCCACTCAGGAAGAACAGAAAGAAAAATGCGGTTATAGCGTAAATGGAATAATTGAAAAAATACTCTCCATTATTTAATTCCTCCAAGCAACTTGACCACGTATTTGCCAATTATGTCAAATTCCAAATTTACTGTATCTCCCGTTTTTAATGTCTTAAAATTAGTTTGCTCGTAGGTATACGGAATTATACAAACCGAAAATCTGGTTTCACTTGAATTTACTACTGTAAGGCTCACGCCGTTTATACACACAGAACCCTTCTCCACAGTAATCCACCCTTCTGCTTTGGTATAGGTAAAAAAATATTTCCAACTGCCTTCTTCTTCAATTATTTCATCGCAAAGAGCAGTAGTATCTACATGTCCTTGAACGATATGACCATCAAACCTGCCATCACTCTTCAAACACCTTTCTATATTTACTTTATTCCCAACAACCAGCATACCTAAATTAGTTCTGTCTAGTGTTTCTTTAATAGCGGTAACCGTATAATTTTCTTCGCTTATGTCAATCACGGTTAAACAAACTCCGTTATGCGCAACGCTTTGATCTATTTTGAGTTCGTTGGTAAAAGGGCAAGTAAATGTAAAATGGGTGTTTTCTCTATCTTTTTCAATAGCAACAATAGTCGCCATCGATTCAATTATGCCTGTAAACATTAATGGTAGTTATAATTATTGCGTTGGCCCTCCGCCTTGTCTTATAAGATGAAAATAACCGGTAAGAACCGTTATATCCTCTCCCGACAACCGTCGACCATATACTTTACAAATGTAATAATATACCCCTTCAGAAGCAGGTTTCCCCGTTTTGGCTACTATACCATCCCACCTTATGTCGGGATTTGTTGTGGAATAAACCAATTCTCCCCAACGGTTATAAGCTTCAAATTCAACCCCGTCTATATATTTGTAAGGCAAAATTGGTGAAAAATAATCGTTTGAACCATCGCCATTTGGTGTAAATACATTTGGTAAAAAATATATCGGACAGTTATCTACACAAATCATATTGCTGTGCAGGCTCTCATTATTGAATTGAATTGAGTCCAATGCTGTAATCACATAACATCCCGCTATTGAACCATTATCATTATGCGTGAAAGTAGTATTTGTTGCCCCGGCAATAGTTGTGAGTAGAGTAAATGCTCCTCCCTGCGTTGGTGAGAAATAAACATTGTATCGGGTTACATCATCGGCACAAAAATCATTTGGATTAGTCCAATTGAGTGTATTAAGTTCCAGCTCACAATCACTATCTATAGATAAAACCGGAGGACAAGGCGGCGTGAAATCCCATGGTTCGGCACACACCTCCTGAGATTTATTTAATAGCGGAGAAACAATAGTTGGATCAGAATAGCTACCAATACTTCTAATATAGTAACAGTATGTTTGACCGTTAACCAACCCTGTATCTACGTAAGATTGAGTATTTATCGTGGCGATTAAAGTATATACCCCTCCAATAGATGTCCCCTTATAAATTTCGTAAGCTGTATTTAACCAGGGTACATTTTTATTCCAGGTAAGAGCTATCTCATTGTCATTAGGTGTTAAAGTTAAAAACACCGACGAAGCCACATTAGACGACCCCACAAGCGCATCGCCCTGAGCAGTCTGTCGGTAAAGCTCTACCTTATAGGTATTAGCCGTATTTACTGTATTCACATTGGCATGAATAAACACCGTGTCTGCCTGACTCAATAGTGCGGAAACGGGAGTTGTAAAAACTAGTGTGTTGGCTGTGTTAAACCCTGTTCCATGATACACCCTGTAAAAATAAGGTCCCGGATATAATGCTGTGTCTAACTCTAGCGGTTTGGCCCAAGCCACAGAATCTATACCAACTGTTGTGCTTGTTTGCAAAACAGAAACATGCGTAATTATAGGAAATTCTTTAAGCAAAAAACTACAAGCCTCTGCAGATGGGCAACTCTCATAATTATCACCAAAATAGGCCGTAATAACATAACAATATTCTTCTCCGGGAGATAGTCCCCCAACGTCTGTATACGTTGTGTTGTTGAGCCCAAATACATCGGCAATTTCTATATACCCGGCAGCTAAAATGGCTACGGGGTCACAGCAATTATTTCCCTGAATATTGCCAGAATTAAGCTTGCGATAAATCTTATAGCCTAAGGCATTTGAACAAATACTCGGATTCCAGTTTAGAATTATATTATTGCCAAATGGTGCTGCCGACAATCCTGTGGGCGATGGTGCCACAATTTGAATATTAAACCCGGAAAAGCTGGTTAACGCATGCGCAGAAACAGGAGGATTATCTTTCGCCTCTAACAAAATCTGATACGGTTGCTTTCTCACGTGGGTACAATTTGTTTGCCAAGCAATATTTAGCGTGTTGTTGTTTACCTGATTTTGAACAGCCGGTTGTGAGGGCACATTAAACGGCAGACCATAAGCTGTTAGCGTAAGATTATGATTATCCGGATCAAATGCTTGTACCGAAGTTTGAAAGTTTGTTCCGGCAACAATACAAGTGTCCGGCAGGGTATTAATATTCGGCGGATTGTTGCTGCAAGCCCCGATTACGGTCAATTGATAATCCCTGAGAATCGAGCCGATTTTGACCCCTTTTCTCCACTCGTGAACATAAAAAGCAATATTAAATTGACCTTGTGTATTGGGCCTGTCCCAGCAAATAGTCCCTGTAATGGGGTCAATAGTTATACTCCCCGCATTGTTAACCTGATTTGGAAACTGATAAATAGGAATCATCGGTACACAATTATTACCTCTCGGAATAACAAGCTCAAAAGACAAACTATCGCCATCCACATCGTACGCTAGTGGATTAAAACAGTAAATCTGGTTAATGCAGGCGAACTCAGGGCAGGGACAAAAATCAAATTGCGCAGAATTATTTGGTGCAATAAAAGGACTTATTACTATCATCGTTTCTATACAAAAAACCTGATCAATAGAGTTTACAATATTTAAGATGTTATTGTTTCTGTTTGGGTCCTGAACCTGAACGAAATAACTTCCTGCTCCGGTATACGAATGAACAGCTATGTACTCGTTTTTCTGATGATTTCCGAGAAAAATGGTAATATTCGAACGTGGAACAGTATCTATAATCCCATCGCCGTAGTCTATTGATAGTTCCGGCCTATCTGCATTTCCAGGAGTTATGTCTGTGCATATCGTTATAGTAAACTCATAGGTGTTTCCAAACAAATGTTTATAGGTAATTTCCCCCCCCCTATTATGCGTTGCATAAGAAAGTACTGGCACTAAAAGCAATAAGATTATGGCGTATTTTAAACTCTTTAACATGTTTATATCAAACAAAACGGACACTAATTTACGGAAATTATTTCTTAGGCTGTAAATTCACTCTGATATAAACAAGAAATTAGACTTCGTGTTGTGCCATTCGTTAAATTATTGACACCTTTGTCATAAAATTAACCGCCATGGAAATAAAAACCGGGAAATCTAAAAGTATCAGCAAAGTAATTGTAACTGAAAAAAAAGCTGTCAAATCTTGTAAAGAACTTTCCAAGCAGGAACAAGAGTTCGTGCTAACCTGCCACGGCAATAAAGAAAACGGAATACATATAAACCGCTTGAATGAACATATTTTTGTTGTAATCGCAGATGAGCCCAATCATAAGAACAACGACGCGCTTAGAAAAACCGGCGCAGAAATCTGCAAAAAGGCAAACAAGATAAAACTTAAGGATATTAGGGTTCATGGTCATAAAACAGCCGAGAGCAATGTGCTATTGGTAGCGGAAGGGCTTGCGTTGGCAAATTACAGCTTTACAAGATTATTCAGCAAGCCCGAAGAAAAAACAAATTCACTCACCGGACTCTACATCGAAGCTAGTGACAAAGCCGTAGAAAAACTGTTAATAGTTGTAGAGGCCACCTACATTGCCAGAGACTTGGTAAATCTTCCCGTTTCACACCTTAATGCAACTCAATTGGCCGGAGAATTTGTAAGTATGGGCAAAGCCGGAAATTTTAAGGTAGAAGTATTAAATCAAAACAAAATAAAGGCCCTTAAAATGGGCGGTATCCTAGCTGTTAATCAAGGAAGTTTGGATCCGGCTACATTTTCCATAATGGAATGGAAACCTGCGAAAGCAAAAAACAAAAAACCGATTGTACTTGTAGGCAAAGGCATTGTTTACGACACCGGCGGGCTAAGCCTTAAGCCAACCCCAAACTCCATGGATATAATGAAATGCGACATGGCTGGTGCCGCCACGATGGCTGCCACCTTGTATGCTGTAGCCAAGGCAAAGCTCCCCATCCACCTTATTGCCCTTGTGCCCGCCACAGACAACAGACCCGGCGGTAATGCAATAACTCCCGGAGATGTAATCACTATGTTTGATGGAACTACCGTTGAGGTTATGAATACCGATGCAGAAGGCAGGCTAGTTTTGGCAGACGCTCTTACTTATGCAAAAAAATACAATCCCGAATTGGTAATTGATGCCGCCACTTTAACAGGCGCCTCAGTAAGAGCGCTGGGCAACTACGCCATAGCCGGAATGGGCAATCTGGATTCGAAAATAAAATCGCGATTAATCGCCTCGTCATTCAATGTGTATGAGAGAATTGCCGACTGCCCTTTTTGGGATGATTATGCAGAAGAAATAAAATCTTCCATTGCCGATTTAAAAAATCTAGGTAAAGGAGAGGCAGGGCACATAAGCGCCGGAAAGTTTCTGGAACACTTTACCTCCTACCCTTGGTACCATTTGGACATTGCCGCTAGAGCATGGAACGACACAGTAGAAGGCTACAGGCCCAAAGGAGGAACCGGTGAAGGAGTTAGACTTCTGTTCGATTTTCTGAATAATTATTAATCGGATTTAGAAAATAAAACTTCGTTACATGAGCACAAAAAAAAAACAAATAAGATTAGGTATAAGCTGTGGAGATATTAATGGTATTGGAATGGAAGTGATATTAAAATCCCTCCAAGATAGTCGCATCACTCAAGACCTAACTACTATATTATACACTTCGCCCAAAATAATCTCCTATTACAAAAAAGCATTAAATCTTCCTGAAATTCCATACACACGGATAAATGATGCTAATGAAGCAAAACCGGGAAAAATCAGCGTTGTATCCCCTTGGGAAGAGGATGTCGCAATTACACCAGGCGAAGAAAACGAAACAGGGGGTAAGTATGCCTTCTTATCCCTGGAAGCAGCCGTAAATGATTTAGCATCAAGCAAGTTTGATGTGCTGGTAACTGCCCCCATAAATAAAAACAATATACAGAGTAGCGATTTTAAATTCCCCGGCCACACAGAGTACCTAGCCAAATTTGCCAATGCAGAGGATGTTCTTATGTTTTTGGTAAGCGATGGGCTTAGAGTTGGCGTAGTAACGGGCCATCTTCCGCTTAAAGATGTTTCTAAAAGCCTGTCAAAAGACAATATATTCTCTAAGCTAAAGATTATGAACCAAAGCCTGATTAGAGATTTTTGTATAAACCGCCCTAAAATAGCCGTTCTGGGGCTAAATCCGCATGCCGGCGACAATGGCCTGCTAGGAGAAGAAGAGAAAGAAATCATTATTCCCGCTGTTAAAAAAGCAAATGACGAGAAAATTCTAGCCTTTGGTCCATTTGCCGCAGATGGTTTTTTCGGTTCAGGTGCTTATAAAAATTACAACGCCGTATTAGCTATGTACCACGATCAAGGGTTAGCTCCTTTTAAGTCTCTTTCTTTTGGTGAAGGGGTAAATTACACCGCAGGATTACCAATTGTTAGAACCTCGCCGGATCACGGGACCGCATACGACATTACGGGACAAAATATTGCATCAGAAAATTCTTTTAGAAGCGCCATCTATTTAGCGATAGATGTATATAAAAACCGTCAGTTGCACAAAGAATTTTCCGCCTCCCCGCTCTTAGTTAATGAGCGCGCAAGAGGAGAGAATTAAGCATTTAGAAACGCAAAAATCAAGAAACTAACCAGCCCTCTTGTTAGTTTTAGAAATTTGGTTACCTTTGCCGTCCTTAATTTCGGAAGGGTGCATAAATTCCTTAAATACTTTGAAATTCCCGTAACAGGGTTGAAGCAAGGAATTCACAGTTTCGACTTTGAGGTAAAAAGAGAGTTCTTTACACACTTTGATTTTGACGAATTTGAAGACGCACAAATTACAGCCCGTCTCGATGTTGACAAAAGTTCTACCATGATGGTGATGACCTTTACGTTCGGCGGTTTTATAAATGTGCCGTGCGACTTGTGCGGAGATGTGTTTAACCTTCAAATCGACAATGAGTTCAGATTAATAGGCAAGTTTAGCCATCAACAAGGAGATGATAATGACGAAATAATTCACATCCCCTATGATGAAAGCAGGTTAAATATAGCTCAGTATTTATACGAGTTTATTTTGCTTGCAACACCAGCCAAAAGGGTGCACAAAACAAACGAGTGTAACCCCGAAGCATTAGCCAAACTCAAAGAATTTATTGTAGATTCTCCTACCAAAAAACTCGATGAAGACGAAATGGCAGAAGAAGAAGACAACAAAACTGTGTGGGAATTACTCAAGAAATTAAAAAACGATAACTAAACATAGAAAAAACAATACGTCATGGCACATCCTAAGCGTAAAATCTCTAAAACCAGAAGAGACAAGAGAAGAACCCACGATAAAGCAGTTGCTCCTCAGATTGCAACCTGCCCTACTACCGGCGAAGCTCACTTATACCACAGAGCTCATTGGTCTGAGGGGAAGCTTTACTATAAAGGCAAAGTAGTAATGGAAAAAGAACAGGCATAAACCTGAACCTGTCTGCTACCCTATTACAAGATTAAGCGTTTGTTCTTATCGGTTAAATTCGGTAGTTTAAAAATTCTTACTACTTTTCGCCCGTGAAAATCGGAATAGATATAATGGGTGGCGATTACGCCCCAAACGAAACGCTTTTAGGCGCAATTCAAGCTTTAAGCGAAGTAGAAAAAGATTTCGAGATTGTCTTAATTGGCAACCAAGAAATTATAGAAAAAAAACTCAGAGAGGAAGGAGCTAATGCCTCTTCCTTTACTGTCATACACACCTCCCAGATTATTGAAATGGGAGAGCACCCAACTAAAGCTCTTCAGCAAAAACCCGACTCTAGTATTTCCGTAGGATTCAAGATGCTTAGTGAGGGTCTGTTAGACTCTTTCGCTAGCGCCGGAAATTCCGGAGCAATGATGGTTGGGGCCATGTTTGCTATAAAACCAATCCCCGGTGTGCTAAGGCCCACAATAACATCTGTTTTGCCAAAAGAGGACGGCTCTGTAGGTGTTATTTTAGATGTTGGCATTAATGCCGATTGCAAGCCAGAAGTTCTATCCCAGTTTGCAACACTTGGCACCCTATTTTCAAAATTTGTTCACAATATAGAAAACCCAAAAGTTGCCCTTCTAAACATTGGCGAGGAGGCAGAAAAAGGGAGTATTCTAACTCAGACAGCCTATAATTTAATTAAATCTATTCCAAACGTAAACTTCATAGGAAATGTAGAAGGTCGCGACTTATTTAATAAAAAAGCCGATGTAATTGTTTGTGACGGATTTACTGGTAATGTTGTATTAAAACAAGCCGAGTCTTTCTTCAGAATGATGTACAAAAGAGGGTTGTTAGATGATTACTTCAAGCGTTTTAACTACGAAAATTACGGTGGCACTCCCATACTCGGAGTAAATGGAAATGTTATTGTCGGACACGGAATTTCTAATGCCACAGCAATAAAAAATATGATTTTACTTTCTCAGGAGGTCATTAAGGCACAGCTGCCCGAAAAAATAAAACAAGCACTTAGTTAATGAATAAAACTTTAGCCGCAATAACAGCAATTCATGGATACGTGCCGGAAAAGGTGCTCTCAAATGCTGACCTAGAGAAAATGGTTGATACTAACGATGAGTGGATCTACACTCGAACCGGTATTAAAGAAAGAAGAATGATTAGCGGCGGACAAACAGCCTCAGACATTGGCGCTGAAATTGTGAAGGGTCTTTGCGCCAAAAGAAAAATCGAACCCAAAGAGATTGATTGTATTGTTGTAGGCACCATTACAGGCGACTACACTTTCCCCTCCACAGCTAATATAATTTGTGATAAAGTAGGAGCAACCAATGCATGGGGTTATGATTTATCTGCAGCGTGCAGCGGGTTTCTATATTCTCTAACAACTGGTGTAGCCCTTATTGAATCGGGTAGATATAAAAAAGTTATCGTTATAGGTATGGACATAATGTCCTCTATTATTGACTACACCGATAGAGCAACTTGTATAATTTTTGGAGATGGCGGAGGCGGAGTCCTGCTCGAACCCAACGAAGAAGGAGTGGGTATTCAGGATATGATAATGAAAAGTGACGGAGCAGGAAGACAGTGGTTAATCAGAAAAGCTGGTGGTTCTGCACAACCCATAACCAACGAAGTGCTTAACAACACTAAAGATCACTACGTCTATCAGGAAGGTAAGGCTGTTTTCAAATATGCCGTTAGCAATATGGCCGATGTTTCTGAAGAAATCATGATTAAAAATAACCTTAAGTCTGAAGACGTTGCGTGGCTGGTCCCCCATCAGGCCAACATGAGAATTATTACAGCAACAGCAGACAGAATGGGATTGCCCATGGCTAAAGTAATGGTAAATATAGAAAAGTATGGAAACACAACCTCCGGCACGATTCCATTATGCCTATGGGAATGGGAAAGCCAACTTAAAAAAGGGGACAACATAATACTTTCAGCATTTGGAGGAGGGTTTACTTGGGGGGCAATTTATCTAAAGTGGGCCTACAATTCTTAACAAAACTTTGCACTCTTTATATTTAACAATTCTTATATTCGTACTAAATAACGCCTTAAAACAACAGCTATGAAACTTACAGAAATCGAAGAATTAATAAGACTAATCGCAAAAAGTGGTGTAAATGAAGTTTCTATCGAACAAAAAGACTTTAAAATAACCATCAAGTCTGATTATGCGGCTCAAAAGAAAAATAATATTCCCACTCAACCGCAAATAATTCAGGCCGCTCCGGCTGTCGCTGCCGCGCCAGTAGTAGCTACCGCTCCGGTGGCAGCCGCTCCAGTGGCTAGCGCACCTCAGCCCACTCCGGCAGCTCCAGCCGCTTCAAGCGACGACAATGCAAATTATATCACCATAAAATCACCAATGATTGGCACATTTTACCGATCTTCAGGACCGGACAAGGCCTCTTTTGTTAATGTTGGTGACTCTGTAGACGAAGGCTCTGTTATATGCATCATTGAAGCCATGAAGCTTTTCAATGAAATTGAGAGCGAAGTAAAAGGAAGAATTGTAAAAGTATTGGTAGAAAATGCTACCCCTGTAGAATACGACCAACCTCTTTTCTTGGTTGAGCCAGCTTAATCAACACCTCAATTTTTTCCTTTTCACTTATTAAAACTTAACCTCTATGTTTAAAAAAATATTAATCGCCAACAGGGGAGAGATTGCTCTGCGAGTAATCAGAACCTGTAAAGAGATGGGTATTAAAACCGTAGCTGTTTATTCAAAAGCAGATGCCGATAGCCTACACGTTCGATTTGCCGATGAAGCAGTTTGTATAGGCCCGGCAGCAAGCGCACAGTCTTATTTGAGTATTCCAAACATAATAGCAGCAGCAGAAATAACAAATGCCGATGCTATACATCCGGGCTACGGATTTCTTTCAGAAAATGCAAAATTCTCTGCTATTTGCAAACAACACAACATAAAGTTTATTGGCGCAACTCCTGAGCAAATAGAAGGCATGGGTGATAAATCGAATGCCAAAGCAACGATGATAAAAGCCGGCGTACCGACAGTTCCAGGCTCCGCAGGATTAATAAAAGATGCTGATGACGCCAAAAAAACTGCTAAAAAAGTTGGTTATCCGGTAATGCTTAAAGCAACTGCAGGAGGTGGTGGAAAAGGAATGCGTGTAGTCTGGAAAGAAGATGAAATAGAAAAAGCGTTTGAAGATGCATCAAAAGAAGCCGGTGCAGCATTTGGAAACCCTGGTATGTATATGGAGAAATTCATTGAAGAACCTCGCCATATAGAGATTCAAATTGCAGGCGACCAATACGGCAATTTCTGCCATCTATCAGAAAGGGATTGCTCCATACAGAGAAGGCATCAAAAACTGGTAGAAGAAACCCCCTCCCCTTTTATGACGAAAGAACTTCGTAAAAAAATGGGCGAAGCAGCTATTAAAGCTGCCGCTTCTGTAAATTACGAAGGGGTGGGAACGGTAGAGTTTCTGGTTGACAAACACCGTAACTTCTACTTTATGGAAATGAACACCCGTATTCAGGTGGAGCACACTATAACCGAAGAAGTTATTGATTATGATTTGGTAAGAGAACAAATTAAAATTGCCGCCGGTATAAAAATTTCAGGAAAGAATTACGAACCTCAGCTTCATGCCATTCAGTGTAGAATAAATGCCGAAGACCCTCGTAACGGATTTCGCCCCAGCCCGGGAAAAATCACAACTTACCACTCTCCCGGCGGACACGGTATAAGGATAGATACTCATGTATATTCCGGATACGTAATTCCACCGTTTTATGACTCTATGATTGGAAAACTAATCACCGTAGCACAAACCCGCGAAGAGGCCATTGCAAAAATGGAAAGAGCTTTAAGTGAGTATATTATTGAAGGTGTTCAAACCACCATACCATTTCATCAGCAATTGATGCAAGACGAAGATTTCAGAAAAGGTAATTTTACTACAAAATTTTTAGAGACCTTTGAAATGAAATAATTGATTCCCATTTTTTATTCTAATTTTAAAGGGGCTTTCGTGGTGAAAAGCCTCTTTTTATTTTACAAATGATTGCTTTAATCAGAATGTTTTTGGTTATAGTTGCTTTTTACTTGATAAGGAACTACAAACAGGTAAAACATACTTTTCTATATATCCGGAATAAACACAGGATAGAACAGGTTTATCACCCCCTACTATCCAAGCATATTCTTTTTTATACAAATCTTTCCAATAAAGGTCAGTCTAAGTTTATGAAAAGGGTATACCTCTTTCAGAAAACAAAAAAATTTATAGGAAAAGACGGGGTAAAAATAACCGAAGAGTTGAAATGCATTATATCTGCTTCTGCTGTACAACTAACTTTCGGATTGAAAAACTATTTAATCTCACATTTCAACGTTATTATACTTTATCCCCAGCCATTCTTCAGCAAAGTGTTTAAAATGCGGCTCAAAGGCAGTGCTGCTCGAAATGGAATCATCGCTTTTTCGCTTATCGATTATTACGATGCATATCTTGATGATAAAGATAATTTGAATCTGGGGCTACATGAAATGGCTCATGCCTTTGAGATAGACAATCAGTATAACCAAAAGCCTGAAATTAACTTCGACGAATGGAAAAAACTCACCTATACAGAGTTTATATACATCAAACGGGGAAATGAAAACTGGCTGAGAAAATATGCCGCCCAAAACACGTATGAGTTTTTTGCCGTAATTATAGAATGCTTTTTTGAAAGCCCTGAGCAAATGGAACATGAATTACCTGATGTTTATTATGCTACCTGCGCGCTACTAAACCTCGACCCTCGCGAAAAAAATAACGACTACCTGCTCTCAGAGCACAGAAAAAAAGAACTGAAAAGAAAAGCCTTTGCTACCCTCTCCATAAAAAGAAAAGTGTTGTAAGTTTTTAAAACAGTTTCAAATCTTTCATATCTATCGGTTGTTCATGGCTTACAGGAAATTTTTTGGAAACACCAAAAACCCCCGCCTTCAGTTTCCCTTCAATTTTCAAAACAGGCTTTTTGCCAAATAAAAACCCTACATCTTTAAGCGCAGAAGACATCAACTCCTTTTTGTTTACGACAAAGTGAAACTCATATACATCAGTTGCCTTTTTTTTAAGCGTAATCTTATTGTCCAATGTAGTTTTTCCGACATGTCGCCCATTTACCGAAAGATTAAATTTTGATTTCTTAATCTTTATATCATATGCATTAGGATTAACTAAACTTGCCTTGACTCCTAGTATAACTTTATCCCCCTCCATCCTTACCAATCGAACACCAGTAAATTGATTAAACGTAACTTCCTTATATGTTTCACAACTCATTTGCAATAAGGCAAAGCAAAAAAAGGCCAAAAAGCCTAATCTGAGTCTATAAAAACTGCTTAGTAATTTCACTGCATCAGGATTTTGAGTTAATAAATAAACCTAAAAGCAACCTAAAGATGCTTTTGTTAGTCTTAAAGGTATGTAATTGTTAAATTTGTGCTTCAAAAAATTGAATTCATGCGAAAAATACTTCTTAATCTGTCTTTAGTTTTTGTCGGTTTGTCTACTGCTCAGGCTCAACTTGTGGTAGATAATACTACTATGACTCCCGCTCAACTTGTGCAAAACGTATTAGTGGGCACGGGGGTTACAGTAAGTAACATAACTTTTAACGGAGTACCGGCAAACAATATTACCAATCAGGTTGGATATTTTAACAGTGCCAATGCCAACGTTGGTATTCCGGAAGGGATTATTTTGGCTACAGGTAATGCACAAGGGGCTATTGGCCCAAACAACACAGGAAGCATGACCTTGGGCGGCGGCAACTTCGGTCAGGGAGATCCTGATTTACAGCAAATTGCCAATGCATCGATTAACGATGCTGCTGTTTTAGAATTTGATTTTATTCCACAGGGAGATACTATAAAGTTTAACTACGTTTTTGGGTCGGAAGAATACCCTGAATTCGTTGGGAGTGGATTTAACGACGCTTTTGGTTTCTTTGTTAGTGGTCCTGGAATTACAGGTCCGTTTACAAATAACGCTGTTAATCTTGCCCAGATTCCAATCTCAGGGGCGCCTGTTACTATTAACAATGTAAATAACGGAACCGCAAACGCAGGCCCTTGTATGAATTGTGCATATTACATAAACAACGGAACAGGAGGGGCACCTCAAAACGGAATGGTAACCGTGGTTCAATACGATGGATTAACCGTAGTATTGGAGGCAAGAATCGCTGTGATTTGCGGACAAACCTACCACATAAAACTGGCTGTGGGTGATGCAGGAGACACTTCTTGGGACTCTGGTGTTTTTATCGAAGGAGGTAGTTTTAGTTCAAATTTCGTTGATGTAAATATTGTTACCCTATCCGGAGACAGTACTATGGTTAGAGGCTGTGGAGAGGCTTTTGTTGACTTAACCAGAAATGACAACGGGCAAGTTCAAATTGTAGATGTTATTCTTTCCGGCTCTGCAGGATTCGGGACAGACTATTATATAAACGGCCCAGGATGGAATAGCTTAGACTCTACCGCAACATTTCTTCCCGGTCAGGACACCATTACGCTACATATTACAACTGACCCTAATATACCAACCGGCAACCTTCCTATGTCGTTAACACTTTCCGTTTATACGGTAAATGCCTGTGGCGATACTATTCTAAGTTCAGGTACTCTTTGGATTGTTGAAGAATCGCCTATAATAGTTAACGCACAAGACACCATATTAAACTGTCCTGCTCCTACTATTAATATCTCTGCCGGAATATCAGGGGGAACCCCCGGATTTTATGGCTATAATATTTCTTGGAATACCGGACAAACAGGAACTTCGACAATTTCTGTACCCGGTAATGTAAACGGAACCTATATTGTCACAGTAACCGATACTTGTGGAGCTATGACAATTGATACAATTAATGTTATATTAAACATCCCTCCTCCTCCAAACGTCCAGATTAACAATGTTGGAGATACACTTTTGATTTGCAACGGTCAACTAGTAAACTTAACCGCATCAGGAAGTGGAGGGGCGGGAGCTCCATTCACTTACTTATGGCATACAGGGCAAACATCTGTTGGGATTTCGCTTGGCACAATTACTACCAATACTACAGCCTACGTAACCGCCTTTGATGCTTGTGGAGTAGCATCTGCAGCAGATACTGTTCATATTGTAATTCCCCCTGGGCCTACAGTTACTATTAATGATGTTACTGTAATTTGTCCCGGTACCCCAACTAATCTTCCCCCAACAATAACTAGCGGTGTTCCATCATACACTTACTCTTGGTCTCCAGGAGGCTCTACTCAACAGAACCCTACATTTAGCCCAACAGTTACAACTACTTATACCGTAACTGTTACAGATAATTGTAATCAAACAAATTTTGCAACTGCTACCATAACTGTTCCTATATATGCCGAAATTGAGTCTGAAATTAGCGGATTGCCATTTATTTGCTTAGGACAGAGCGGTAATTATACCCTGACTACGACAGGTGGAGCAGGTCAAAACACTTACGGCTGGAGTGGGTCGGGGTCTTTCTTCTTCCCAAACAATCAGACAAATACTCAATACACTCCATTTGAAACCGGAATGATTCAAGTAATTACAACTGACCAATGTGGTAATGATGATACTACTTATTTTATGGTAGAAGTTGCTCCTTGCGAAATAACTATTCCGAATATTTTCACACCGAACGGAGACGGAAGTAATGACATGTTCGTTATTGATAATCTTGGTTTTTACCCCAATACTACGCTTATGGTGTATAATAGATGGGGGGATCTCGTTTACGAAAGCTCTAACTATCAGAACAATTGGAATGGGACACATTATAAGTCTGGAGCTAAACTATCAGACGGAACATACTTTTACATCATAGATACCGGAGCCCCCAATATGGAGCCAAAATCCGGACATGTAACCCTACAGGGAAGTCGCAACTAAATTTAAACTAAAAAGCCCGATTGAAATCAATCGGGCTTTTTATTATTTAGTCTGAAAATAAATCATCGTTATGCTGGGTACTTTCGTAACCCTCATCGATTTTAAGATTGGGCAAATTGTAAGCTGCTACAGCCAACTCATCACACCTTTCGTTGTACTGATTGCCATTGTGGCCCTTAACCCAGATAAATTTAACCTTGTGTAATTTATAAACCTGTAGAAACCGACGCCACAAATCGGCATTCTTCTTTTTGTTGAAACCTGTCTTTTCCCAAGTAAAAAGCCACCCTTTTTCTACAGCATCTACCACGTATTTGGAATCTGAATAAATCACAACATTAGCTTTTGTAGCTTTTATTTTCTCCAAGGCAACAATAACCGCTAATAACTCCATTCGATTGTTAGTAGTGGCTCTAAATCCATCAAACAATTCTTTATAATGCTTCTTATCTGGAGTCATGAGCAGGGCTCCGTAGCCTCCCGGGCCAGGATTGCCACTTGCCGCACCATCTGTATATATAATTATGTTCACCTAATTAAATAGTTCTTTTGCGTTAGAGCTAAAAAGCTTAACGGCAATTGCCAGTAATATTATTCCGAAGAATTTTTTCATTATAATTATTCCCCCCGGGCCTAATAAGGCCTCTATTTTATTAGTCAGCCTAAGTACAATGTACACAATAACCATATTAATAAGTATTGCCGCAACAATGCTCACCGACATATATTCTGCCCTGAGTGAAAGTATGGTAGTCATTGAGCCTGCTCCGGCAATAAGCGGAAAGGCGATAGGAACAACTGATGCCAACTTGGGAGAATTGCTTTCATCCTTAAATATTTTCACCCCAAGAACCATTTCTAATGCCATAAAAAACAACACAAACGAGCCGGCTACCGAAAACGATTTTACATCAACTCCAATCAAATTTAGAAGCGATTCACCCAAGAAAAGAAATGCCAGCATGATACCACAAGCCACTAAGGTTGCTCTTAGTGGCGATACATCGCCCACTTTTTGCTTAACAGAAATAATAATAGGAACAGACCCTATAATATCTATTACAGCAAATAAAACCATAGTTGCTACGCCAATTTCTGCCCAGTTAAATTCCAGATTCATATGCGAGTATTTAAAAAATAGTTTTCAATGGCTTTTGGAAAAAACTCCCGCTCTAGGGTTTTGACGCGTTCCTGAAGTTCTTCTACCGAATCTGATTCTAAAACTTCGCAATTGTGTTGCTCCAAAATTCTACCCTCATCATACTGTTCGTTTACAAGATGGATAGTTATTCCCGTATATTTTTCTCTCGCCTCAAGCACTGCTTTATGCACATTAAGTCCATACATACCTTTACCACCAAACTTGGGCAGCAAAGCCGGATGTATATTCAATATTATGTTTTCATACATTTTCACAAGCTCCTCGGGCATTTTCATTAAAAATCCGGCAAGTACAATCCCGTTAATTCCTGTTTTTACCAATATTTTGGTTACGATGCCGTTTGATAATTCCTCCTTATTGAAAATATAATAAGGAACCTGGTGTTTGATCGCAAAATCAATTGCGCCACAGGATTTATTTGCCAAAACCAACGCCACGCAAATATGTTGGTGGTGTTTAAAATAGCGAATTATATTTTCCACATTACTTCCTGAACCTGAAGCGAATAGTGCTAGCGCTATTTTACTCATACTCTAAACTAAATTGGGCTGCAAAGTTGTGGATAAATATCGAGGCTTTCAAATATGCCTATGTGGGAATTAATTCCGATCTATAAAAACCCTAGCTCCAGTTTAGCCTCTTCGCTCATCATGTCTTTATCCCAAGGCGGGTCAAAAACAATAGTAACCTTACATCCTGTAACATCCTTTGTGCTCGCCACTTTTTCTTCCACATCTCGGGGCAGGGTTTCTGCAACCGGGCAATTAGGCGATGTAAGTGTCATTTCTATATCTACGAAATTATTTTCTCCGATTTTTACCTCGTAAATCAATCCAAGTTCAAAAATATCAACCGGTATTTCAGGGTCGTAAATGGTTTTGAGCACGTTTACTATAGTGTCTTCCAGCTTCTTTTTACTCATAATTTTTTAACTTTTTGCCATTAAGGCTAAAGCATACATTTTAATTTGCTTCACCATACTTAACAATCCATTTGAACGGGTAGGCGAAAGATGTTCTTTCAACCCGATTTTATCAATAAAATACAATTCTGCGTTCACAATATCTTCGGGAAGCTGATGCGACATAACCCTGATTAACAACGAGATAATCCCCTTGGTGATAATGGCATCGCTATCGGCAGTGAAAACTACTTTCTCACCCACCTTTTCTGCATAAAGCCAAACCCTACTTTGACAGCCTTTTATCAGATATTCATCGGTTTTGTACTTTTCGTCAATCAAAGGCAGGTCTTTTCCCAAATCTATTATGTATTCGTATTTCTGCATCCAATCATCATACATCGAAAACTCATCTACTATTGCGTCTTGTATTTCTTTAATATCATCCATAAACTTCTGTTTTAAAGCAGCATTCGGGAAGCCTTGCGTAGGCCCTCAGCCAGTTTATCGATTTCTTCAGTTGTGTTGTAAAGTGCAAAAGAAGCCCTTACTGTGCCCGGTATTTGATAATAATCCATGATTGGCTGAGTGCAATGATGTCCTGTTCTTACGGCAATTGAAAGTTGATCCAAAATAGTGCCCACATCAAATGGATGAGCACCTTTCAAATTGAAAGAAATAAGGGAAGCCTTGTGCCTTGCTGTGCCAAAAAACTCCACCCCATCTATCTTGCTCAGCTCAGAAATTCCATGTTGCAAAAGGCTCTCTTCTAAATTGTATATGGTTTCAAATCCGATTTCGTTCACAAAAGAAATAGCCTCATTAAGTCCGATTACCCCTGAAATATGAGGTGTTCCTGCTTCAAACTTATGCGGCAAATCGTTATACGTGGTTTTTTCGAGTGTTACCGTTTTTATCATGTCTCCACCTCCTTGGTAGGGGGGCATCGCTTCGAGCAGATTTTCTTTTCCATATAACACCCCCACTCCGGTGGGTCCAAATAGCTTATGGGAAGAAAAAACATAAAAATCAACATCCAAATCAACTACATCAATCGGCATGTGAGCCACCGCCTGAGCTCCATCTAACAAAACTTTGGCTCCAACCTGATGTGCTTTTGATATAATTTCTCTCGCCGGGTTTATGGTGCCTAAGGTGTTTGATACGTGCGTTACGGCAACCAGCTTGGTTTTATCACTCAGCAAGTTGTGGTAAGTATTCATATCCAACTCCCCATTGGGATGAAAAGGAATTGTTTTAAGTACAGCACCCCGCTCTTCGCTCATCATTTGCCAAGGAACAATGTTGGAGTGATGCTCCATGGCCGAAATAATCACCTCGTCTCCGGACTTGATGTATTGCTTGCCAAAACATTGAGCCACAAGATTTATCCCTTCTGTTGTGCCGCGCGTAAATATAATTTCGTGCTCCTGCTTTGCCCCTAAAAATACTTTGACTGATTTTCGTGTTGCCTCAAACTTTTCGGTAGCCCGTTGGCTCAGGCAATGAACCCCACGATGAATATTACTGTTTTCGTGTTGATAATACCTTGTTAGAGAATCAATTACACGCTGTGGTTTTTGCGTTGTAGCACCGTTGTCAAAATAAACCAACTTTCTTCCCCTCACCTCGGTGTTTAAAATAGGAAATTGTTTAATTATCGACTCCTGTATGTTGGGTGTAATAGTTGTCATAATCTGACTGTAAAAGTACAAAGGTTAATTGGTTTTTTGTGGCTTATTTAGATTTTTTCTAAACTGTTGGGTTGTGCTTATCCACAGTTAAAACAGTAGTAAAGTAATTCTGTTTACAGTCCTGCTAAGTTTG
Organism: Flavobacteriales bacterium; assembly: GCA_046295395.1. Lineage (GTDB taxonomy): Bacteria > Bacteroidota > Bacteroidia > Flavobacteriales_D > JBKBNH01 > JBKBNH01. The sequence continues at coordinate 38,655 of JBKBNH010000002.1, forward strand.
GGAATATTTGTAGTTTCGCAGCAAACTTTGATACACTATGCTAGCAACTGCAAAACGCACCCACCACAACGGAGAACTTCGGCTGTCTCACGCCGGACAAAATGTAACCTTGGTGGGCTGGATACAACGCTCGCGCGATTTGGGCGGAATGACTTTTGTTGACCTGCGCGACAGATACGGTATTACACAGTTGGCATTTAACATCGAAACCAATAAACCCCTTTGCGAAGAGGCGCGAAAACTGGGAAGGGAGTTCGTTATTCAGGCTTCGGGAACAGTAAAGGAAAGAGAAAGCAAAAACAAAAATCTGGCAACAGGCGAAATAGAGGTAATCGTAAGTTCGCTTACGGTTCTTAATGTTTCCAAAACCCCTCCTTTCACCATAGAAGACGAAACCGATGGAGGCGACGAACTTAGGATGCAATACCGTTATTTGGATTTGAGAAGAAATCCGTTAAAAAACGCCTTATTACTGCGAAATAAAACTTCTTTAGAAACCAGAAAATACCTCGATTCGCTCAATTTTGTAGAAGTTGAAACCCCTTATTTAATAAAATCCACCCCGGAAGGTGCCCGCGATTTTGTGGTGCCCAGCAGAATGAACCCCAATGAGTTTTATGCTTTACCGCAATCGCCGCAAACCTTCAAGCAGCTGTTAATGGTAAGTGGCTATGATCGTTATTATCAGATTGTACGCTGCTTCAGAGATGAAGATTTACGTGCCGACCGTCAACCGGAGTTTACTCAAATTGATTGCGAAATGGCATTTGTTGAGCAAGAAGACATTCTTAGCACATTCGAAGGGTTGGTTAAGCACTTGCTTAAAGAAATTAACGGCGTGGAGCTGAATAAATTTCCGCGAATGACCTACGCCAAAGCTATGGAAAAATACGGTTCGGATAAGCCGGACATTCGCTTTGAAATGGAGTTTAACTACCTTAATGACCTTGCCAAGGGAAAAGGTTTTAATGTGTTCGACCAATCTGAAGCCATAATTGCCATTGTGGCAAAAGACTGTTCGGAATACACCAGAAAACAACTCGACGAACTTACGGAATACGTAAAGCGCCCACAAATAGCCGCCAAAGGAATGGTTTATGTAAAACTGAACCCCGACGGAAGCATTAAATCATCGGTAGATAAGTTTTACTCCGAGGCAGACTTAAAATCCTGGGCAAATCACTGTGGGGCAAACACGGGCGACTTAATACTGGTTCTTTCCGGTGATTTAAGCACTACACGAAAGCAGATGAACGAGCTCAGGCTATATATGGGTTCTCAGCTCGGATTGAGAACCCCAAACAACTATCAGCCGCTTTGGGTTTTGGATTTCCCTCTTTTGGAGTGGGATGAAGATACCAGCCGCTGGCACGCTATGCACCACCCGTTTACCTCGCCCAAATCCGAAGATATGGACTTGCTAAACACCAATCCGGGAGCGGTAAGAGCAAATGCCTACGACATGGTTCTGAATGGTGTTGAAATAGGCGGGGGCTCCATTAGAATTCACGATAAATCCATACAGGCTAGAATGTTTAGTCTGCTTGGTTTTTCTGACGAAGAAGCTCAAGCAAAATTTGGGTTTCTTATGAATGCTTTCGAGTTTGGTGCGCCTCCTCATGGAGGTATCGCCTTAGGATTCGACAGGCTTTGCTCTCTTTTGGGAGGCAAAGAAAGTATCCGCGATTTTATTGCTTTTCCGAAAAACAACAGCGGAAGAGACACGATGATTGATGCCCCTTCGCCAATTGACCAATCCCAACTGGACGAGTTATTTCTAAAAACAAACCCCGTTCAGTAGGGTTGATTTGTATAAAGTATTAAGCTATCGGTTATTAATAAACTCTAACTGTCATTGACTGTTGGCTATTTACTTCCCCCTTCGGTGGATTGAGGGAGATTTACTGGCTATTCACTATTGACTAATTAGTGTCTTCAAAATTCACACTTCTACATTATTCATTTTACATTTATTATGGTAATTTTGAAAAAAGCTATTTTCGTTGTCTTTTTCTGAAACTTCCATAGAATTTCTAAAAGGTGTTGGCCCTCAAAGAGCAGAGGTGCTTCGTAAAGAGTTAAGCATCTTTACCTACCACGACTTACTGCATTATTTCCCGTTTCGCTATGTAGACAAATCGGTGGTAACCCCCATCAACGAACTTAGGGAAGAGATGAACAATGCCCTAGTAAAGGGGCAGCTGATAGATGTAAAAGAGGTTGGTGTGGCAAAAAACAAACGACTCACAGCATTGATCGAGGACCACACAGGAATACTAGAGCTAGTTTGGTTTAAGGGGGTGAAATGGATTAAACCCGCACTGGAAATAGGAAAAGATTATTTGTTTTTTGGAAAAATAACCCGTTACGGCACCAAGCTCAACATGACCCATCCCGATATGGATTTGGTGATTCCGGAAAAATACTACCACGCCGTGCAACCGGTGTATCACTCGTCGGAAAAACTTGGGGCAAAAGGACTGCATAGCAAAGGAATAGAAAAATTACAACGAATATTAACTGCACAGTACAAAGGCAGGCTGGAAGAAACGTTACCTGATTCTATCCTTAAGAGACATCGGCTTATAGGTCGCGAAATGGCTTATTTGGAAATACATTTTCCATCAAATATAGAAATGGCTGAAAAAGCCCGAATCAGACTAAAATTCGAAGAACTTTTCTTTTTGCAAATGCAACTCATCCGGTTAAAAATTTTGAATACCGTAAAATTTAAAGGCAACACTTTTAGTCAGGTGGGCAATATATTCAACGAATTTTTTCACCAACACATGCCCTTCGAACTCACCCATGCCCAAAAGCGAGTAATCAAAGAAATAAGAAAAGATTTGGGTAGTGGGCTGCATATGAACCGACTGTTACAAGGCGATGTAGGCAGCGGAAAAACCCTAGTTGCCTTATTGTGTATGCTGCTAGCTGTCGATAATGGTTTCCAAGCGGCTATAATGGCTCCTACAGAGATATTAGCCACCCAGCATTTCAACTCAATCACCGATTTTTTGTCTAAAATGGATATACATGTCCGGCTGTTGACAGGCTCAACCCGCCAAAGCGAGCGAAGTGCTATCCATGGTGCTCTGCGCGACGGATTCCTGCACATTTTAGTGGGGACTCATGCTTTGCTCGAAGACGAAGTTGTGTTCAAAAATCTGGGGCTGGTAGTAATAGATGAACAACATCGATTTGGGGTAGCACAACGAGCAAAAATGTGGAAGAAAAACATTATTCCCCCACACATACTGGTAATGACGGCAACCCCTATTCCCCGCACATTGGCAATGACTTTTTACGGCGATTTGGACGTGTCGGTGATAGACGAAATGCCCCCTGGCAGAAAACCCATTAAAACTATTCATTGGCCGGAAAGTAAAAGGGGGGCACTATTTCATTTTATAGAGCAGGAAATAGAAAAAGGCCGACAAGTGTACGTGGTATATCCGCTTATTGAAGAATCAGAAAGCTTAGACTACAAAGACCTTACAGACGGCTACGAAAGTATTACCAGAAGATTTCCACTCCCCAAATTCAAAGTGAGTATTGTCCATGGTAAAATGAAGTCTGCCGACAAAGAAATAGAAATGCAACGATTTGCCCAAGGCGAAACACAAATTATGGTTGCCACCACCGTGATAGAAGTTGGAGTGAATGTGCCTAATGCCTCGGTAATGGTGATAGAAAGTGCTGAAAAATTTGGTCTAGCTCAGCTTCATCAACTCAGAGGCAGGGTGGGCAGAGGAGCCGAACAATCCTACTGCGTTTTAATGACAGACTATAAACTTGGCGAAGATGCCCGAACACGAATGGAAACCATGGTGCGTACCAACGATGGTTTTGAAATATCCGAAGTAGATTTAAAACTGCGGGGACCGGGCGATATAATGGGCACCCAGCAAAGCGGTATGCTAGAGCTAAAAATAGCCGACTTGGCAAGAGATGGAAGGCTGATACAAGCTGCTCGAGATGCTGCTCAGGAAATACTAGATGCCGACCCCAATCTGGAGCAGCAACAGCATAAAACCATGCGCGATGAATTTATCAGACAAAGCAAAAAAAGAAGTAATTGGAGTGTTATTTCCTGATTTAATTAAGTAAATAGCGAGGCTGAGATTGTTGCTTCACTATACATAGAACATACTCTAAACCTTTACACAAACCTACACAAAAACGGTGAATACAGTTTTGATTCACCCGAAAATGAACAAACTGCGCTAAAAAACCAATATCTTTACCCCTCAAGCCACAGATTAATGGGACTAAAAGCACTATTGAGCAAACCTTTCGCAAAGGCCGTAAGCAACAACATAAAAAAATGGGCAGCAAAACCCGCTGAAACTCAACAAAAAGTGTTGGAAGACTTGATTGCCGGAGCAAGTCATACTGCTTTCGGTAAAGACCACCGATTAAGCGAGGTAAAAACCTACGCCGATTTTAAAAATCGTGTGCCCGTGAAAGACTACGAAGGCCTTAAAACCTACATTGAACGAGCCAAAAACGGAGAAGCCGATGTGCTGTGGAAAGGCAAACCCATTTATTTTTGCAAAACTTCGGGAACCACCTCCGGCACTAAATACATCCCCATCACCAAGGAGAGCATGCCCAACCACATACACAGCGCCCGCAATGCCTTGCTTTGCTACATAGCCGAAACAGGCAACAGCGAATTTGTAGATGGTAAAATGATTTTTCTTCAGGGGAGTCCCGAATTGGATGAAGCTAACGGAATACCTTTCGGGCGGCTTTCGGGCATTGTAGCACACCATGTTCCGGCTTACCTGCAAAAAAATCGCATGCCTTCCTATGTCACCAACTGCATTGATGACTGGGAAACAAAGGTTAACGCAATTGTGGATGAAACCATTAAAGAAGACATGCGACTAATAAGCGGAATCCCTTCATGGGTGCAAATGTACTTTGAACGATTGCAGCAAAAATCAGGAGGAAAACCCATCAAAGATATTTTTCCAAAATTTTCGCTTTTCGTTTACGGTGGGGTAAACTACGAGCCTTATCGAAGCCGCTTTGAGCAACTTATCGGAAAGCGAGTCGATAGTATTGAGCTTTATCCTGCCTCCGAAGGATTTATTGCTTTTCAAGACAGCCAAAAGGAAAAAGGCATGTTGCTCGTGCTGAATAAAGGTATTTTTTACGAATTTATCCCGGCTGACAGGTATTTTGATGAAAACCCTCCCAGACTTAGTATTTCAGAAGTAGAACTGGGTGTAAATTATGCCCTAATTCTGAATACCAATGCGGGGCTTTTTGGCTACAGCATAGGCGATACCATAAAGTTTGTAAGCAAAAAACCCTACCGCATAATCGTTTCGGGCAGAATAAAACACTTTACCTCTGCCTTTGGCGAACACGTTATAGCCGAAGAAGTAGAAGAAGCCTTGCAGGCAGGACTTCGGGCAAGTACCGCCGAAATAACCGAATTCACAGTAGCTCCTCAGGTATCCCCACAACCGGATGAACTCCCCTATCACGAATGGTTTATAGAGTTTACAAAAAACCCTGATGATATGGAAGCTTTTCGCTTAACTATTGACCTTGCTCTGCAAGAAAAAAATGTGTACTATAAAGACCTGATTACAGGAAGCGTTTTACAACCACTAAAAATTACCCCAATAGCAAAAGACGGTTTTAACAAATACATGAAAAACATAGGAAAGTTGGGCGGACAAAATAAAGTTCCCCGATTGAGCAACGACCGCAATATTGCGGATGAACTAAATAAATTTAAAGCCTGATGAGCAAATACCCCTTCTACAAAGTACACCCCTGGCACGGCATTAATCAGTTGGAAAAACTACCACAGGAAGTGCAAACATTTATTGAAATGGTGCCTTCTGATACCGTTAAATACGAAATTGACAAGGCTTCCGGCTACCTGAAAGTAGACCGCCCACAGAAATTTTCGAATATTGTGCCTGCTCTATATGGCTTTTTGCCCAAAACCTACTGCGGAAAAAGTATTGCCGCATTTTGTATGGAAAGAACTCGAAGAACAGGAATTGTGGGCGATGGCGATCCGCTCGATATTTGTGTAATTACCGAACGGAGCATCAGTCATGGCGACATATTGGTGCCCGCCATACCTATTGGAGGCTTCAGAATGATTGACGGAGGCGAGGCAGATGATAAAATAATTGGCGTGCTAAAAGGAGACGAAGTGTACAATTGGAAAGACATTAGTAATTGCCCCGAATCTATCATCAACAGGATTAAACATTATTTTCTGACATACAAAAACTTGCCGGGGGGCGAAAATATCCGCTGCGAAATTACCCATATTTACGGGCGGGAAGAAGCCTATGAAGTGATAAAAAGAAGTGTTACCGATTATGAAACCGAAATAAAACCAAACGTTACATTCGATGAGCAAAGAGCAGCTATATGAAAACGTAAAAGAAGCCTGCGCCAGTGGTTCTCCAGGTGTTGGCAAACGAGTTACCCTATTGGAAGAATTTCGAAAAAACGGACTAAATCCTCGTGATTTGGACGAAATGATTGGGCGAGCCCTAAGCGAACTCCCGACAAAAGAAAAAGAACCCAAAAATGCCGGATATACCACCTCTGCGCCATTTGTTGGTCACGCATCAATAGAAATGCCCAAACGGGTTGAAGTTAAAGCTTGTGACATTACCATAGAAACAGAATCCATAACTTACCATTCGGAGAAAATTGAAATCCCTGACGTGCCCAAAAACACCGAAAACGTGTTGGAAGAAGTGCCTTTTGAGCTTACCAACGACCCCGTTGTAGAAGAAATAAAACTTAATTACGAAGTAGGAAAAAATCCCGACTTCAAATTCGACCCCATAACGGGCGAAGAAAGAAAAAAACCTGAATCCGAACAGAAAAAACAACGGCAACAAAAAACAAAAACGAACGATGCCGGTTTTAGCGAAGAAGAAATCAGGAAGAGCAAAGAAAAACTGGAAGAAGTAAAACGCAAAATAGCCAATAATTCAGAAGACATACCCAATCACCCCAACTCCCCATGGATATACAACCTAGGACTGGCTGCACTCATCTGTTCTTTTGTTCTGCCCACAGTAGCCTTTATTGCTGCCATTATTGCTTTTATATTGAGAAACAGCGTTAAAAACTACCGGGGCGAAACACCCTACAACACCAATAATGTATTGGTGAGAATCGGATTTATATTTGCTATCGTAGCGGTTGTTATCACCTCGCTGCGAAACATTTTTCTCATTCCCTTTTAGGATAAGTTAGCTGTGAAAAACTGGATTTTTCTCCTTAGCTTCATTGGTAGTTTTGTTTCGCATGCTCAGTTAACCAATACCATTCGGGGCACAGTAATCGATACACAGTCTAAAACCCCATTGCCTGGGGCCTCTGTTCAGCTCATAGACTCCGTATTAAAAAAAGGTGTTAGCGCCGACATGAACGGGCATTTTAAACTTACCGAAGTTCCCGTAGGTCGAATTTCTCTTAAAATTTCTTTTGTAGGCTACAACCCAAGGGTATACAACAACCTAGAGCTAACCTCAGGCAAAGAACTTATTCTGCACGTTGAGCTGGAAGAAACCGTAATAATGGCACGCGAATTTGAGGTAATTGCCAAAAAAGAAAAAGACCAAACCAACAACGAAATGGCCACCGTAAGCGGCAGAACATTTTCGATAGAAGAATCTAAGCGCTACGCGGGCAGCGTGAACGATGTGGCACGAATGGCACAAAATTTTGCCGGAGTGCAAGGCGCCGACGACAGCCGAAATGACATAATTGTTAGGGGAAACTCTCCCATAGGCGTGCTATACCGATACGAAGGCATAGACATACCTAACCCCAACCATTTTGCATTATTGGGAACCGCCGGCGGGCCGGTTAGTATTTTAAACAACAATGTGCTGGCCAATTCAGACTTCCTCACGGCGGCTTTTCCGGCAGAATATGGAAATGCGTTGGCAGCAGTTTTCGACCTGAAAATGCGTAATGGAAACAATCAACAGCACGAATTTCTGGGGCAAATTGGCCTAAACGGACTGGAATTTATGGCCGAAGGGCCTGTGAGTAAAGAAAAATTTTCGTCCTATCTACTCAGCTATCGTTACTCTACACTGGATTTATTTGCCATGATGGGGTTTAATTTTGGTACGGGCACTTCAATTCCTACCTATCAGGACTTAAACTTAAAACTGCACTTCCCAAATAAAAAAGGGTACACTTCGGTATTTGGAATTGGCGGATTAAGTGCCGTTGTGTTCGAAAATGACCCAACCGATTACTCTACCAATTTTTTTGCGGAAAATACCGAAGATTTATCCTTTTACTCAAGAATTGGTGCCGCAGGGGTACAAAACCTCTATCGGTTTTCTTCTAAACTTTTTCTTAAGACTACGCTGGCCACTTCGGCAACTTACAATCAAATTGCCCGAGATTCTATCATTCCGACTACTCGCGAAAACTTCGCAACCTATCGCAACAAATCGCTCGAAGGCAAAAACAGCCTAAACTCACAACTTTCTTACAAAGCAAATGCACGCAATCTTTTTAAACTCGGTTTGGTAGCCGATCGACTGTTTTTTGATGTGGCCGATAGTATTTACCGCCCCATCGGTGATTTTTGGGCTACCTTAACCTCGTTCAAAGGCGCCAGTTTTCTTATTCAACCCTATGCGCAATGGCAATTAAAACTAAGCGAAAAATTAACCTTCAACTCGGGAGTTCACTACCAGCATTTTGTGTTTAACAATAGCTACTCAATCGAGCCGCGCGCAGGAATTCGCTACAAAATCAACGAACTAAACCACATCAACATGGGATATGGCAAGCACTCGCAGCTGCCTCCAACCCGTTTGTTTTTCGAAAAAACCCGATTAGACGACGGCTCTTATGCAATGCCAAACGAAAACATCGGTATGACCAAGGCACATCATATTGTGCTGGGATACGACCGAAGAATAAATGAAAACACGCGCATAAAAACAGAAATTTACTACCAACAAATAGACAATGTTCCGGTAGATGTAAGGCTAAACAGTTACTCGCTGCTAAACTATGGAGCCAATTTCAACGTAGGTTTTCCGGATAGTCTGCAAAATCTGGGAACAGGCACAAACTACGGATTCGAGCTAACACTGGAACGTTTTCTCACCAAAGGGATGTATTATCTGGTTACCGTGTCGGTTTACGAATCTAAATACACGGGCAGCAATAGTGTTGAATTTGGCACTGCATTTAACGGCAGCTATACGTTTAATGCGCTGGCAGGGAAAGAGTTCTTTTTTCAATCAAAAAAAGATGCCAAAAAACCCAGTGTAAAATCACTGCTTATTGATTGGAAAATAACCCTGAACGGCGGACAACGGTTTACTCCGGTAGATGCTATAGCCTCAATGGAAAATGGAGTAGTAATTTACGACTACAGCCGTTCATTCGAAGGACGATATCCAGACTATTTTCGCTCCGATTTGCGGTTGGCATTTAAGCTAAATCGCAAAAAAACAACTCAGGAATGGGCGGTAGATATTCGCAACATAACCAATCACAAAAATATTTTTACCCGCGATTTCAATCCCCAAAACGGTAAAACTGAAACTACCTACCAAATCGGCTTTTTACCTATTGCCCAATACCGTATAGAATTTTAACGTTCCGCTAATTACTATCAGTTGCAAATTAACCCACCGACCAATTACATATTGTGAGCAACAATTTCGGGGAGCAGCATAATTGGGTGCATAAACACATCCTCTACGGGCGAAAAAGAAAGAAAATAAGCGTAACTAAAAGAAAACCAACGAGATATGAAATGTTTAGGGTTGTGGAAAACTTTTTTGGATTGCAGGGGCAGGAAAGAGTTTATTCAAGTGGTATAGACGAAATTCTATAATTTGGATATAGTTGCACACCAACATCAAAAAAATGTAAAATTATTTGCTTCTGTTCTTGTTTAAAATCAAGATTAGCAAGATGAGTTGTTAGTTCGTCTCTTAGGCTTCTACAGTCTAATCTATCATTACCATTAAACTTACAGGTGTTGATATATATGCTATCAGAAATATTAATAATAGGGATTTTAATGTGCCAGTTTTTATCATTTGACATTAAAAAAAGTTGCTCCAATTTATACTCTTTTTGATTACTGACTGTATGGAACAAATATTTTTTTCTATAATTACTAAATAAAATATCCCCGTTAATAATTGATTTAATTTTTTTCTCTGTTTTTTTGTCAATATGACATTTTGGCCAAGTATTTTGCAAAGTTCTTCTATTTTGTACTGAACAAGACAATAAAATAATCAAGATAAAAAATAATATATTTCTCATCAACTATTTATTTTGTTTGGTTGCCTTATAGTCTTTAGCTGCTTTAACTTCATTTGAAAATGCTGCTTTTTCGGAATTATACGTTGATAGCCCACGGGGTTCTTTTAAATGTGTTTCTTCGTGCGCTCCAATATTATGCAACTTTTCTTCAGTTGTAGTATACTGATTTTCATCTTTTGACATATAATCATCATAACCTGAATGTTTCCTTGCTTGACTATATTCTTTGGCATAATCTGAATCTTGGTTACTGTACGGGCTTTGAATTTGACTTGTTTTTATTGTTTTGGATTTTAGATTGCCTCTATTGTTAATAACTAAAACATCCATCTTTCCGCCTTCATCGCCTTGAGCTTTCACATCTGGGTTTGTAAAACTTGTTCCTACGCTATCCCCTTTATGGTCAATATACATAATCGGGTTACATTGCATTATAGCATACGGACTAAATAACGGGTTGGGTTTTGGGTCTAAATTCCATCTCATAACTGCACGTGGGTCATACTCCCAAAACTCTGCTGTGTAGTGGTTGCCCGCTCCTGCGATTTCATCTACCTTTTCTTGTGTATTAAACCCAAAGCGATAAGAATTTACCACGTCATTCCTATCAGGCATTAACATCCCGCCGGGAAATAATCCGAGTAGCTCACCACATTGGGTATGTAGAAGTCCGTCATGGGTTTTTGCTGCATAAAACAAGTTATGTTTGCCCCTTGCACGGTTATTTTTCTATCGGTTACTACGGCCATTACGTTGCCCAAGTGGTTGGTGAGTTCGTATTCTTTGAGGCCTAATTTACGCTTATATTTTAAAAAAGGTTGTTCGTCTAAAACAATAAATCCATATTGAGTCTTTTTTGCCAAGGTGGCGTTTTTTGAGGGTTGCTTTGTAGCAGGTGTTGGCTGGGTAAAAACAGAGTGCGAGCGGATTGTGAGAGCGGGCATTTTTCTCCTTGGGGATGCCCGTAAAATAGGTTGAAATATTTCATACCACCAACTAATTGATGACATTACCCTACTTGCGGGGCTTTTATTTACCACTCACAAGGCGAAGGACAACACTTATTGGCGTAGTTTGAAAAAAGAAACTAAATTCTGCTGGGAACAATTTTTTTAATCATCCGTTGGTTATTTTCTATCTTTGAGGCCAATTTTTAATATCCCAGATGGAAGTATTTTTAGTAAAGGCTTCACAGCTTATTCTCAGTTTATCTATTCTTATTGTGCTACACGAGGCCGGACACATGATTCCCGCCCGTTTATTTAAAACCCGGGTTGAAAAATTTTACCTCTTTTTCGATCCTTGGTTTTCACTTTTCAAATTCAAAAAAGGAGAAACCGAATATGGTATTGGCTGGATTCCGCTAGGGGGCTACGTAAAAATATCGGGCATGGTAGACGAAAGCATGGACAAAGAGCAAATGAAACAGCCTGCTCAGCCATGGGAGTTTCGCTCAAAACCGGCCTGGCAGCGCCTCATCATTATGGTGGGTGGAGTGTTTGTAAACTTGATTTTGGGCTTTTTAATATACATCATGGTGCTTTGGGTATGGGGCGAAGAGTTTTTGCCCAACAAAAACATGAAAGAAGGCGTGCATATTGAGCTGGAGTTGCTAAAAACTCCCGGACTTTTTGAAGAAGGCGATAAGTTTGTGCGGGTAGGAAATCAGGAAATAAAAACCATCAACGAGGTGGTTCCGATGCTAATTATTGAAGGTGAGCGCAGCGTCACGATAGTCCGAAACGGACAGGAAATTACAGTTGCTATATCTGATGAGCTTGCAGCCTCGCTCATTGAACATGCTAAAAAACCACTGTTCACCCCGCGCTTTAAGGCCGTAGTGGATACCGTGGTAATAAACTCTCCAGCCATGGAGGCCGGACTGCAAAAAGGCGACCTGATTGTAGGGGTAAACGAGTTTAAATCTACCTTTTTTGCAGAAATATCGAGCGAGATTCGCAAAAACAAAGACACCCTGATAACCCTTCATTTAATTAGAAATGACCAACCACTGAGTTTGCAAATTAAAACCAGAAGCGATGGCACAATTGGGTTTAGTTCTTTCATAAACAAACAGCTTGAATTTGAAACCAAAACATACTCGTTTGGCGAATCTATTCCGGCAGGAATTAAGAAAGGCATGAAAACACTTACGGGCTACGTACAGTCCATGAAACTATTATTTACTAAAGAAGGTGCCGGACAAATTGGCGGATTTGGAGCCATAGGCGGTATGTTTCCCTCTGTGTGGGACTGGCAGTCGTTTTGGATGCTAACCGCCTTACTTTCCATTATCTTGGCCTTTATGAATATTTTGCCTATTCCTGCATTAGACGGTGGTCACGTAGTGTTTTTACTATACGAAATGATTACCGGAAAAGTGCCTAGCGAAAAAGTACTTACTTACGCACAAGTTGTAGGGATGGCTCTACTTCTAACCCTGCTGCTGTATGCCAACGGTATGGATATCATTCGGGCATTTAAGTAATTGTTAACCATTCAACTTGTAAAACTGACTTGAAAAAGGGGCTGATGCCCCTTTTTTCATGGGTAAATTTGACTAAAATAAAATGTTTGCCTGTAAAAAATAATTAGTACAGACACCTAAGAAAACAGCATATCGAATTATTTACCCATGAAAAAAATCATTTTATCACTCTTACTGTTTGCCGTTTGCTCAACTCAAGCACAAAACGGCGTTTTGTTGGTTCCGTTTGAAGATAAAATGTATCGCTCGGCCATAGATAAAGAACTGGGAGTAGCCAACGGGAAATCGCAACAAGACATTATGAAAAACCTGCGCTCGGGGCTTATGGTGCAGTTGGAGCTCGCTTTTAGGGCAAAGTACAACCCTTTCTCTTTATTGGCTACCGACAGTATTTCGCAAGCTAGCCTAAACTTGTGTATGAGCTCTACCGGATTGGAATATATCCCCGTAAAAACCCTAACAATCGAAAAAGAAAACAAACCCATAGGAGACAAACTAAAAGGAGCTTTTGGCAAAGACGAAAAGCAAAAAGATGGCCCCACTCAGAGTGGAATATACAAAGGAGAGGTGGTAACGGTAGAAGATAACCGGGAAAAATACATGAATACTGTAGTGCACAACCCTAAGCTTTTTTCAACGCTTAAAAACACCCACAACAACAGAATTACGGTTTTTATAAACGAGATGGACATAGTGCGTGAAAATACTTCTTCGCCATTTGTGCAGCAAAATCAGGTGGATAGAGTGATTAAAGTACACTACACCGCCTTTAACGAAGATGGAAAAGAAATTGGCAGCGGAATAGCAGAAAGCCATTTCTCGGGCAAAAAAAACAAGTTGGACGAAATAATCAACGACCACCTAGCAGTAGTAGCACAAAAAATATACAAGGACGTGCTGAACTCAGAAGAAACACTTAACAGACTGCAAAACTCAGGAAAGTAGTTAAATTATTTGCTGTAGGCTGTGCTTTAATCCATGAAAATGTTCGCCTTTAATGTCCTATGGCGGCTTAAATCTTAATTTAGCAAAGATTCTTGCAATCGACAAAAGAAAAATTACACCAGTCCGCTTTTCACCAAATATTCGGCTATTTGCACCGCATTTGTGGCAGCTCCTTTGCGCAAATTGTCGGCTACTACCCACATATTAAGGGTGTTGGGCTGGGTTTCGTCGCGGCGAATTCTACCCACAAACACATCGTCTTTCCCCTTAGCAAATAGCGGCATGGGGTAGGTGTTGGTAGTGGGGTTGTCCTGAACCACCACTCCAGCGCTTTCACTCAGCATTTTTCGCACTTCGTTTACATCAAAATCTCGCTCAAACTCTATGTTCAGCGATTCGCTGTGCCCGCCTTCTACAGGAACACGCACCGTAGTTGCAGTTACACGAATACTGGGGTCTAAAATCTTTTTGGTTTCGTTCACCATTTTCATTTCTTCCTTGGTGTAACCGTTGTCGTAAAACACATCGATGTGGGGCAAACAATTTTTGTCAATGGGATAAGGGTACGCCATTTCTCCCTTTATTCCCTTGCGTTCGTTTTCGAGCTGCTCAACAGCCTTTAGCCCCGTACCCGAAACAGATTGATAGGTGCTTACAATAACTCGTTTAACTCCGTATTTGCGGTGCAACGGAGCAAGAACCAACACCATTTGTATTGTAGAACAATTGGGGTTGGCAATTATTTTATCGGCCTTGGTAAGCTCGTGCGCATTGATTTCCGGAACAATAAGTTTTTTATCGGCATCCATCCGCCAAGCAGAAGAGTTGTCAACCACTGTAGTGCCAACCTCGGCAAATTTAGGTGCCCACTCTAGCGAAGTGTTGCCTCCGGCGGAAAAAATGGCAATATCAGGCCGCTTATTTACGGCTTCCTGCATACTTATAACGGGGTGTTTGTCTGCGCCAAACGCTATAAATGTTCCAACACTGCGCTCTGAGGCAACAGGATATAGTTCTGTGATGGGGAAGCTACGCTCAGCCAACACCTTTAGCATTTCGCGGCCAACCATTCCGGTGGCACCTACTACGGCTATTCTCATTATTAAATCTAAGTTAACTTGTACTGATTAGGCGGCAAAAGTAGTATATTTACCCTTCGTAAAGCATATGAAAACACGTCTGCACATATTTTACACAGCATTTTTGTTTTTTGTTAGCCTGTTTACAGCTAACGGACAGTTTACCGATGATTTTTCGGATGGCGACTTTACCAACAATCCCACCTGGAGCGGTGACGATACAGTATTTACCATTGTAAATGTAAGCGGAAACAATCGGTTACGCTCAGCAAAAGAAATGGCTAGCACTTCGTTCTATTTAAGCACCCCAAGCACCATTGCAAACGACTGCCAGTGGGAGTTTTATATCAACCTGCAATTCAATACATCCAGTGCCAATTATGTGGATGTTTTTCTGATGTCGGACAATGCGAATCTTTTGGCCGCAGGGATAAACGGGTATTTTGTGCGAATAGGCAACACGCAGGACGAAATTTCGCTATATAAACGGGTAGCCGGAGTAAATACCAAAATAATTGACGGCTTGGATGGAGTTACAAATTTTTCCAACAACGTTCTGAAAATAAAAGTAATTCGGGATGCTTCCAACCTATGGAGCCTAGAGCGAGACAATACCGGAACCGGAAATGCTTATTTTCTGGAAGGTACCGTAGCCGATTCCGACGTAACGGCCTCTTCCTATTTCGGGATTTTCATTGCGCAATCCACAGCCAGCTTCTTTAACAAACATTTTTTCGATGACTTTTACGTTGGCCCAATTATTTACGACACCGACCCTCCGGTTATTTCATCGGTGAGTATAATTTCAAACAACCAGCTTGATGTACTTTTTGATGAAAATGTTGAGCTGACATCAGCTGAAACGCCTATTAATTATTCGGTGAATAACGGGATAGGCTCAGCCACTTTAGCCACCCGAGATGCCACTAACCATCGATTGGTTCACCTCACGTTTGGCAACACATTCGTGAGCAATCAAAACTACACCATCACGATAAACGGCGTGGAAGATTTAAGTGGAAACGCCATAGCGAACGGAACGGAAAACTTTCTGTTTTTTATACCCACTGTGCCGGGGAGTAAGCAAGTGGTGATAAACGAAATTATGGCCAAAGAGACACCCGTGGTTGGGCTGCCCGATGCAGAATTTGTAGAGCTTTTTAACACCACTACCACCGAATTTTTCCAAATGGGGGGGTGTAGATTTAACGACCCTACAGCATCGGCTCTAATTCCCTCGTTTATTTTAGGCCCGGGAGAATATGCCATTTTAACATCAAACAGTAATGTGTCTAAATTTAATGCCTTCAGCAATGTATATGGAGTGCCTTCATGGCCAAACCTGAACAATGCCGGAGATATAATCTGGCTTACAACCCCCAATGGCGACACGATTGATTTGGTAAACTACTCCGATACCTGGTACCAGGACAATGCCAAAAAAGCCGGAGGATGGACGCTAGAAAAAATAAATCCCTTTTTACCCTGTTCCAACGGGCTGAATTGGAGAGCCTCGTTAGACCCCAGCGGAGGAACGATAAATGCACAAAACAGCATTTATAATACCGCCCCTGATGTAGCTGCCCCTGTTTTGCTTTCTACTAATACACTATCTGCTTTTGACTTGCTGTTAAAATTCAACAAACCGCTTGATATCGCCTCGCTTCAACCTACAGATTTCAACATTACGGGAGGTGTTACAGTAAACAACATAACTGTAATTTACCCTGATAGAGAAGAAATAATCATCAGCTTTACCCCCAAGTTAGATACAGGCGTGGTGTACACTATCTTCTATACCGGACTGGAAGACTGTAGCGGAAATATAGCCACAGGGAGTTTTACATTGGTGCTCCCTGCTTCACCTGTGGTTGGAGACATCATCATTAACGAGGTGCTGTTTAACCCCAATACCGGCGGCTCGGATTATGTAGAAATTTATAATATTTCAGATAAATTTATCGACTTGAAGGGCTGGTATCTGGCAAACCTAAGCAACGGTGTGCCTGCCAATTTCAGGCAAATAACCTATTCCTATATTCTTAAGCCGAATGCTTTTGGCGTAATCACTAGAGATTCCAATTTTGTGAAGCAGGATTATTTCACTCACGCACCGGGCACATTTGTGCACATGGCTACTATGCCTTCTTACAACAATGCCGATGGAAATGTTATTATAGCCCTGCCGGATAGCTCTGTGTCGGAACTTTTTAGCTACGATGAAAAAATGCATTTTGGCCTGCTAAATAGCGTTAAGGGCAAAAGCCTGGAACGCATAGATTACAACCGCCCCGCATCTGACCGAACTAATTGGCATACCGCTGCCGAGGCTGTTGGTTTTGGCACCCCAGGACTTCCAAACTCTCAACTTTTGCCTAGCATTATGCCCGACAATATGGTATCGCTTTCGCCGGAAATATTTTCGCCCGACAACGATGGGTTTGATGATGTGATAAACATTAATTACTTGATGGACTCTCCGGGCTATGTGGCGAATATTGTTATCTACGATGCGCAGGGTCGCCATGTGCGTAATTTGATTAGAAGTGAGCTGTTGGGCATGGAGGGAACTTTTTCGTGGGACGGAACCAATGACAATCGTGAAAAAGTGCCCGTAGGGGCCTACGTTGTTTTCTTTGAGGCGTTCAAACTGGATGGCACCGTAAAAGCTACTAAAAAACCTTGTGTGGTAGCGGCTCAGTTTTAACTCCTGTTAATTTTAGCAAGCAAAAATCCAATTCCCACAGCAAGATAGTAAAAGAATACTAGTATAAATTCAATTAAAAACGTGTTTTTATCGGGAACTTTATTGGCTAATACCAACGCAGCAATGGCACATCCGAGCATTTTTACAAACGAAATAATCATAAAAAACTGAGCAAAATAATCAGGTTTGTGACGACGAGCCCACGCAGTGACAAAAACTTCGGCTGTGGTTAGGGGAATAAGAATTGCATGCAACGTAATTAGTGCCGGAGTTATTTTAAGCCCTAGAAAATTGTCTTCGTATAGTGCATGAGCATTACTGCAATAAAAAAAAGCGCAGATAAAATGTATATACTATTGTTCTTTTTCACTTTCTTTTTGCTTGGCTATAATACCCCTAAAAAAGAGATATAAACCTATAAATACCGATGCCAAAGATAACACAGTGGTGAGAATCGGTTTTTCAAATTCGAAATGTTTGTCGAGCCAATTCCCTCCTAATGACCCCAAGGCTATAACCGCTCCCATTTGAAAAACAAGGGAGAGATAAAAAGAATAGGCCGCGTAGGCTTTACGTTTTTCCTGATTTTCTGACAAGCGAAATTAATTAACTAGCGCTTCTTTTTTTAGCTGCTCCACCGGATTAGGTGTTTTATTTGGTGCTCCACCCATGTTGCAGCTCCCATTGAAGGTTGCCCCGGGCTCAATGGCTAGCCTAGAGGTGTATATGTCTCCGGCAAGGCGGGCTGAGGCTTTTAATGTAAGTAACTCTGCCACTTTAACTACTCCGTCTACTTTACCTTCAATTTCTGCGTTTTGACAAACGACATCCCCCTCAACTTTACCATTAGCCCCAACTACTAAGCGCCCTTTGGTCTGAATAGTGCCTTTTACCGTGCCATCAATTCTAATATTACTTTCTGATATGAAATCACCAGTAATCACAGACCCCTCTACAATCCTATTGAGCTTGTCAGGAGAGTTTAAATCTACTTGTTTTGCCATTCCGGACGTGGTTTTAATCATGCTATGTGCAATGCGGTTTGAGCAAATTTAACAAATTCAATTTCAAAAATAAAGATTTTATTCCTTATAATTTTTGTTAAAGAAGCCTAAATACTCCTGAATATTCTTGTCTACATACAGCGCAGCATAATTTTGCTCACTTATAACAAAGTAGGTAAAGTCTTTATTATAGTCAGCCACGTTGTTTTTATTTTGCTTAAATCCAAAGTAATAATTCATCGCCTTGTCTTTATTGGGGAAAGATTTCACAACAATTATCTGGTTTTCTGCATCGATAAAGTTGCTCGACACTTTTAGCCCGTAATCTCCGTAAGACGAGGTGTTTAAATCACTTACCTTGGTTTTTGCTTTATTTACGCTGCCTGCGCTGTTGGGAAAAACTAGGATAAACATATGTGATTCAGTCGTATTATATATATACTTACCCTGACCGCTTTTAACTTCAGAAACTGTTGCTTGTTTTTTTAGAAACTCCAACGATTTTTGAGCGATTTCTCCAATGGGGTCTTCACTACAATTTTTCACTACTTCTTTCAGCGCATCTTCTACTTCTGGGTTGGTTTCCGGATTAGAAGATTTTGCTAACGCCGAAGCTTTTAAAAACAAATATTTACAAGTATATTCAAACTTAGGTTCGGCAATTTTTTCGTTACACCTAGCCACCGTTGTTGCATAATCTCCTTTGGTATAAAAACTGTATACCTCTTTATATTCTCTCTCCCAAACTACACGGCTCTTGCTTTCTTCTTTTTTGTAGTTGGGGTCTAATAATATCTTTGCGTACTCTGATTCGGGAAAATCTTTAATTACGGTGTTTTTGTAGCCGTCTTTTTCATTCGCACCTACTAAAAGGTACAATTGATACAAGGCTGCCGGAGTTAATCTAGCCTGAGTATAGCGCTTATAGAACTCTTTGTAGGTTTTAATGGCGGCATCTTCGTCTTTTAACCTGTTTTTATATATAAAT
The DNA here is from genome assembly GCA_046295395.1 of Flavobacteriales bacterium. Lineage (GTDB taxonomy): Bacteria > Bacteroidota > Bacteroidia > Flavobacteriales_D > JBKBNH01 > JBKBNH01. The sequence goes on from JBKBNH010000002.1 coordinate 58,183, forward strand.
CCTGCATCGTAAAGTGCTTTTTGTATAGATAAATGAGCCTCTTCTTGTTGTTCTGCTGTTAAGGGTAGGTCTTTCAAATAATGTTCAACCTTGTATATTTCTTTTTCCTCTTCCGGAACGTTTTCCGAGCCATCACCAAACTCTTGAAAAACTTGTCCTTTATTGCTCCTGCGCCAATCGTCTTCTAGTTTTCGGGAGCCATATACTTTCTTAAAATCATTATAGCCTATCCCTCGAGCAGTATTATTATAAGCCCAAAAACCCCCTCCGGGTGCAGCAGGTGCTTGTATTGCATTTTGTAGTGGGGCATTGCGCAAATCGAGTTCTTGCTGCTCAAGTTCGGCTTTTTTGCGCGCCTCTTCTTCTTTAAGGTTTGTAATTATTTTCTCAATCTTTCTTATTCTGTCTTTCTCGCTCATATTGGCCAAAGCTAATAAGCTGTCTTGTCGTGCAACTAGTTTTAGATTATCTATAAGCTCCGTTAAACTTTTTGACTTGGCAACAATTTCGCTGTATTTGGGGTAAGACTCCGGAATGATGGCAACAGTACTATCGTAGTAACGCTCTGCGGCAAAATAATCTTTCTCCAGGTAATACAACTCTGAAATTCTCACCAACGATTTGGTTTTTTGATTGCGGTTATTAATACTTGTGGTAACGGATTTTTCTAGATAAGCAATACCCTTCGGGCGATTATTCTGCCGCAACTCAATTTCTGCTAAAGCATAGTATATCTGGTCTTGGAACTCTTTATTTTTATCATCTCTGAGCATTTTCAACAACCTAGATTTTATGGCTTTACTATCGCCCCCTGCATTGAGCGCCTGAAAGATAGTTGCTTGAAAAGTCATGTCGTATCTTGGGTTCAGTTTTATTACTTCGGCATACATTTGGTTGGCATTTTCTACCCGCCCCTGGCGCTGATACAGCTGAGCCATGATGAAATAAATTCGGGCACGCTTTTTACGTTTGTGTTTAAACTTTACTGCCTCTTCGAGTTTTTCCAAGGCTTTTTGGTAATTTTTCTCCCGCAAATATAAATCGGCATAAACGAGCTCAACATCTCGTTTTAGCTTTGGTGGAACTTCAGGTTCTTTCTGCTTCTCTTCTTTTGCTTTTTGTTTTTTCTTACTGGTTTGCTTGAAAGGTGTTTTCTTTTTAGCAACTCCTTTTGGTGGTTTTTTAGACTTAGTTTTGGTCGTAGATTTACTGTCTTTTGCCTTACTTTTTTCTGCCTGACTTTCTAATCGTAATTCCAAATCGTCGAGAATTCTTCGGGCCTCTTCAAAGTTATTTATCTCTAGGTAAATTTTAGCTCGCCATAGCTCTGATTCATGCTTAATAGGGTCTTTATCGTACTCACTACTAACGTATTTGAAAACTGCCAGTGCTTCTGAAAACTCACGTTTATAAAATCTGGTTTCGCCAACGACCATCCAGTTGTTATCTATCCACTTACACCATTCGGTTTTTTTAAATGATCCTGTTTTGTTTTCGGGCATAGAATGCCGGGAAATGACAATTTCACACTTCTTGCGAGCTGTGTCCATTGGCGAGTTTAGCGATTGCGCCGTTTCTTGGGTAGGATATATAAAGAGCGGCAAAACACGATCAAAATCATCAATATGTGAGTTTTCGAAATTTACCAAAGCCTCTTTTATGATTTCTCGCGCATTGAAATAGCCATTGTACTTGGCATTCATGTCGTGATAGGTTCGGTTTAAAAAGGCGTCCTTCTCGGTAGAACAAGAGTAAACAAACAAGACCAGAATTGCTCCCAGTAAGGTATAATTAAGAATATTTTGAAGTGACTTAATCAAAAAGCTAAAATCTAATCAGGGCTTTATTAACTGACAAGTGGCAAAAATATTTTATTTTCCGGTTGTATAAGCATAAGTTTTATCATTTGTTCGATATTGTGGTGACTGTTAGATACGAAAATGACAATTTTAAGCCTGCAAGTAGTCGAGCGGTATTATTTAATCTGGTTTATCATTAACTTCGTAGCCCCTCGTTTAAAAAAATTACGCCAGGAGGATTTAAAAGAACTGTGGAGCAAAAAAAGAAAACGGGTTTATTTAAGCGCTTACTAGAAAAAATGTCGAGCAAACGCAGGGTGGTTATCATGGATAAAGCCACCTTTGAGGTTAAACGTACGCTCATTTTTTCAGGATGGACGGTGTTCTTCTTTATTGCTTTTGTATTTATTGTTATCTCTGCGGCCACTTTTTTCATGATTTCCTACACCCCGGCCAAAACTTTAATTCCGGGGTTTAATGAAGTGATCCAATACCAAAGGCTAAAGGCTGAACTTGAAGCAACGCTCATTCATCTGGACGAATTTGAGCATAAGGCAGAAGTGGTAGATTTGTATTATAAAACTATTAACGATATTTTAAACGAAAGAATTCCTGATGACCCCTCTCAAGAAGGGTTACAGTATATAGACACTACTAAAAATTACCGTGACCTTAAACTACCCAAATCTACCAACGACTCATTATTGAGAAGAAAGGTTGATGAATCAGAAAAGTATAATTTTAATTTGAATTACGGTGAACGTGGAGACGATAACACACTTTATGGCGTATTTTTTTTCAAACCAATAGAAGGTACAGTTTCTAATTCGATTAATATAAGTGAAGGGCATTACGGTGTTGATGTTGTGGCCACTGTGGGAACTCCTGTAAAAGCTACGCTCGACGGAACAGTTATACTTGCCGAGTGGACCCCGAATGATGGCTACGTAGTTCATATACAACACCAAAAAAATGTGGTATCTGTTTACAAACACAACTCTACCATACTAAAAAAGGTAGGTAATAAGGTGAAAGCCGGAGACGTAGTCGCCATACTTGGAAATTCAGGAAAACACACTTCGGGACCCCATCTTCACTTCGAGATATGGCAAAATGGCAACCCCATCAACCCTCAGGCTTATATTGTTTTCTAAGTTTTAGAAATCTATCCTGTAGAAGAAAATAGGCAGGAATCCAAGCTGGTAATTTTCTCTGATAGGATTTGCCGTAGGGTCTCCGGGAACGGGAGCATATGTTAAGCTTAGAATATTTCGGGTTCCGAGGATATTCACCAAGTCTAACCCAATTTCATGAGTAACCTTTTCTCTATTAAACACAAAATTTACCTTGGCGTCCAATCTGAAATAAGGCGGGAATTGCTTCTCGTTATAAGCACTGTCTAAAAAAACCAACTCCTGCAACTGTTCCGACCTTACCATATCCACCTCTCCATATCTGCGGCTTCCTGCATAGGTTACTTTTGTTCCAACACCAATAAAGGAACGGTCTTTAATTTTAAATTCTTTTTGTGCAAGTCCGTTTAGCACGAAATTGCCATTAAAATCGGTATTGCGTTCAACCCCATCGCTACCTTTGTAGCGAGAGTTAAACACCGACCCGGTAAACATGAAAAAATAGCCTTTGGTAAAGGTTCTCTCTATGGTTAACTCTACGCCATAGTTGTATCCCGTGCCCGTGTTTTGCAAGGAATCAGGGAAAAAACGTTGAAATCCGCTCCCCTGATTTACCATCGAAAACGACATGGGAGTTATTTCTACCGGAATATTATAAAGCTGCTGGTAGTATAATTCCGACTTTAGATTAAGCGTACGACTCAAAGAGCGATTGTAGCCCAATACATAGTGTAAACTTTTGCTCATATCCATGTTTTGGTTGTGCAACACTGGAGTGCCGTCATTTTTGTACTGCTGATAAAAATAAGTATACATAGGTTGCAATTGGCTGTGAAGCCCAAGCCCTGCGTTTAACGAAGATTTTTCATTTAAATCATACCTCATTCCGAGCCTAGGTTCGGCCAGAGAATAAGTGTTATTCAAGGTAAAAAACTGATTGTGCAAACCAAACATGAGGGCAAGTCTGTCGGTAAACTTGTGCTTCCATTGAGCAAAAGCATGAATCAAGGCCGCATTACCCTCATAATTCCATCGGGTTGCCCACATCTGAGATGCCAACGACATGGCACTATCTTTAAAGTCCTGCAAAAACAAATCTGCCATATAGCCCACTTTCAGCACATCTTTGGGCCCGAATTTCTTGTTGTATGTAGAAGCGTGAGAAAGTTTGCTTTGCAAAAAGGTGTAGTCCAGAATGGGATAAATTGAATCTACCTGAAATTGATTTTGCGTATTTATTTGCCTTTCAATATAAAAATGTTCGGATTTCTGCCTTTCGTAGGAATAGGCAAGCGTTGATTTTACAAACGCATTATTTTTAAGTGCTTTGCTGTAAGTGGCTCCAAGAACACCCATCCTTGTTCCAAAAAACTGGTCGCGGTCGTTCTCTCCATACAAATCTATCTCTGAAGCATCTTTCTGGTCACTTATCAAAATTGCAATATCACTCATGCCGCCCAAACCAAAAATGGAGAAGTTAGATTCATTTTTTCCCGGAAAATTTAACTTAAACGAAGCGTCCTGATATTTGGGCACAGCATCTGTGCCAATGCTAATTCCCATCAGACTAAAAAGCGAAACAGTGGAGTATCTGTATGCAAAAAGATACGAAGAGCCTTTTTCTTTATTTATTGGTCCCTCTGCGCCTACCTCAGTTCCTAAAAACCCGAATTGAGCATTGAATTCGTGCTTTTGGTTATTTCCATTTCTAAATTTTAAATCAAATACTCCGGAAGTACTGTTGCCGTAGTCGGCAGGGAATGCCCCGGTAAAAAAATCCGAATTCCCTATCAATTTGTTGTTCAGCGTACTTACAGGCCCTCCCGATGACCCCGCAATGGCAAAGTGATTCGGATTAGGAATATCTATTCCTTCCAGCCGCCAAAGAACTCCCAAAGGAGAGTTCCCGCGAACCACAATGTCGTTTCGGCTATCATCACCACCCTGTACTCCGGCAAAATTACTGGCCATTCTAGCAGGGTCACCTCTACTGCCGGCATAGCGCATCGTCTCTTCCAGATTAAATGTTTTTGCACTTACAGTGGTCATCTCATTTAGCACATAAGATTCTGCCGTAGCTTTTACTTCAATCTCTTTAAGTGCTGTTGCAGACTCTTCAAGAGTTACGTTTTGAATAACTTCTTTTGCAGAGGTAATGAATAGGGGTACAAATTGGGTTCGATAGCCTATAAAACTCACGCGCATGATGAGCCTGCCTGTTGGTATCCCCTCCAAAGCATAAAGCCCCTTTTCGTTAGTGGTTGCTCCTTTAAAAGCAATAGAGTCTTTAAGAATGAGTACGCTTACTCCGGGCAAGGGTTGACCCGACTCCGAGTCGGTAATTTTTCCTCTTACGATTTGGGTTACTTCTTGTGCTTTTATAGCTAAAGGGAGTAAAATAAGAATTAGCCAACAAACTAAAAACTTACTCTTTAGGGGCATATTTGGTGTGTTAAGGTTTAAATGTTTTTTCCCTCACAAATCTAACCCCAAGCATAATTTCGTGTGTGCCTCTGTTGTAGTTCCCCAGGTTGGAATGGGTAATGTCGTAAGAATACCCTATCAGCAGGTTTTCTTTATAAAGATACCCCGTCATGATGGCTATAGCGTCCATTGTTCTATATGAAGCCCCCAACCAAACTTGCTTCTTGTATATTAATCTTCCTGTAAAATCAAACTGAACAGGGATAGGCTTCACGTATTTTACCAAAAATCCGGGTTGCAAATCAAAATCATCAGTAATGTGAAATGTGTATGCCCCGGTTACATAATAATGGTCTTCCAATTTGCTTCTGGTTTCGGTTTGGTAGTCGTAGAAGTAGAGTTTGTTCTGGATTATCTGTGGCAGCGATACGCCAAAATAATAATCTTCGTGATGAACCAATAATCCAAAGGCAAAATCGGGTACAAGAGCGCTCTGTAATCCATTTCCAATAACAGGGTCTCCTTGGTCACGAAGAGTTATTTTTGATGCATCTACCATGTATTGCAATAGCCCAGCTCCCAATGAAAGGGAAACTTTAGTTTTCTCAGCAACCTGAATATGATATGCGTATGAGAGTTGAATTCCGGTTCTTCTGGTTGGTCCAACATGATCGGTATATAACCATCCGCCTATGCCCATGTTTTTATTTTTCAGCGGCCCGTGTGCGCTTAGCGTGTAAGTTCTTGGCGCATCGGTAATGCCAACCCACTGATTGCGGTGGTTTGATTTTACATCAAAATAATCTTTGCTTCCAGCCCACGCTTGATTAATAGCATAATCATTAAGCATATACTGCGAGTAATGAGGTAAGTGCTGCGCACCTAACCAAAAGGGCAGTAAAACAAAAAGATATTTTAGTTTTTTCATCATTAGCGCAAAATAGTTAATGGCCCTGTAAATGGCTCGGGATAAAGCGGATGATTTAGATTTATCACATAATAATATGTCCCTACAGGAACCGCCTTGCCTTCATACGTTCCATCCCAGGGTACACGGTAGCCCACCGAATGGAACAACAATTGCCCCCAGCGGTTATACACCTCAACAACACTTTCGGGGAATTCGCTGATAAAGTCTATAATCCACACATCATTATAACCATCACCATTAGGAGAAAATCCATTTGGAAAAACAATGTCGGGCAGAATATTGACAACCATTGTATCGGAATTGGTACATCCGAAGGCGTCGGTTACCGTAACCACATAAGTGGTATTTGTGTCCGGATTTGCAGATGGATTTGGAATAGTATTGTTGTTCATATTTACATTGGGAGTCCACACGATAGTAGAACCTGGCGGTGCTGTAGGATTGCCCCCTATTTGTACCGTCTCGCCTTTTATTATGTCTCTGTCCGGACCGGCATTAACTACAGGTGGGGGGTTAATTATAATCTGAACAGTATCTGAATCCGTACACAATCCATCAGCAGCTACCAATACAAAAGTGTATGTTCCCGGTGCTGTCGTATTGAAATTAAGCACATCAGAGCTACTCAATAAATTACCATTCAGGTCGAACCACTCATAGGTAACACCGCCGGTTCCGGTAAGCTGAATTAATCCGGCTCCTGAACATATGGTCGAATCAGGGCCTGCATCTGCATTAACAATAATTAATGCATCGATAAATATAGAGTCTGATGCACTACAGCCGTTCGCATCGGCAACCGTTAAAACATACATTCCTGTAAAAACGTTATTTATCTGATCCTGCTGCGAACTAAATCCATTTGGCCCTGTCCAATCATAGGTATAAACCCCGGTTCCTCCGGTAACATTACTTGACGCAGAACCATCATTCACCGTAGAACAAGAAGCATCTATACCCGAAAGGTTTATAACAATTGGAACAGGTTCGGTGATGATAACTTCTTGTGTTATAGAACAGCCGTTTACATCTGTAATTGTAGCTATATGGCTTCCCACGCATAAGTTTGAAGCCGTAAATCCTGTTGAACCATTTGACCATGCCACGCTATAAGGAAGACTTCCCCCGAAAGGCACAACTGTGGCAGTCCCATCGCACCCGCCTCCGCACGATATATTAACCTGATTGGGTGAGCCAACCTGCAATACTTGAGGCTCTTGAATTTCTGCCTGAGCATAAGAGGCACAGCCATTTCCATCAATTACTTCTGCAAAATATATCCCGGGACATAATAAATTTGTAATCGGTCCTATCTGACCTATCGGGTTTGCATTTACGTCCATCCAGTTAATCGTAAATGGCCCGGTTCCTCCGGCAATTGTTGCGGTGATTGTGCCATTGCAATCTCCGTTACAGGCGACACCGGTTGGTAGTAATGAAATGAATGGGGCGTCGCTGGTATTAACCGCATAGCTTACGCTTTCTGAACACCCGTTGGCATCAGTAATTACCGCAGTATAGATCCCCGAGCACAAATTGTTTACCGTAGTAGTAGTTGCATTTCCGGCAGCGGCATCCCATTGAATAGAATGAGGATTAAATCCTCCATTTACAAATACCATCAATACACCATCACAAAAACCACAGGTTGTCGGAATCATTACCACACTATCCCTTATAGGGGCGGGCTCTGAAACAGGAACTTCAATAAATCTTAGACAGCCATTATCATCAGTTATTTCCACCATGTATTCTCCAGCACAAAGGTTTGAATAGGTGTCACCAATAGTACCATCAATCAACCAGGTGTATGTATACGGGGCTGTTCCCCCTACGGCAGAGACCGTAGCTGTTGCATTGCAATCCCCATGACAGGCTAAAGGAGTAATCGTGATATTTTCTCCTGTGGGGCCTCCCATGTCGTTTATGGTAGAACTGAAAATTTCTGAACATCCATTATTATCGGTTATTTCTACCTGATACACCCCGGCACAAAGATTATTTATAGCTGCTGCAGTAGCATTGTTAGTCCATACAAAACTGAGCGCCCCTGTGCCCCCGGAAGCGGTAACTGAAGCAGAACCAACACAGTCGCCACAAGTTGTATTTACAGAGCCTATAGAAGCATTAATGGCTGGAGCATCGCTAATAGTTATCGTCTCAAAAGTAATACAGCCCAAGGCATCCGAAACTTGTACCACATAAGTTCCGGCGCTTAAGTTAATCTGATCTTCCTGCGTGCTTCCATTCGGAGACCATAAGTAGCTGTACGGGGCTGTGGCTCCGGATACAGATATTGAAATCGCTCCGGTATTATCTCCATGACAAGCCGGGGATGAGACATTATCTACAACTACGTCTGGGCCCGTAGGATTACTTATTGTAACATTGAATATATTCTGACACCCGTTCGCATCTGTTACTGTCACGTTATATGAACCCGCAGGCAAATTTATTGCTGATGAGGTGGTTTGGGCTGAAGGATCGTTCCAAGAATAATTGTATGCCGGTGTTCCTCCCGAAATAAACACGGTGGCAACACCATTGCTCTGACCACAATCTGCATCTAAACTACTAGTAGTTGCCGTGAGTACGGTAGCATTATTAATATTAACAGGAATTGGGCCCACAGAACAACCGTTAGCATCAGTAACTGTAACAAAATGCTGCCCCGCACACAAGGATGTGGCTGTAGCTGTTCCCTGAAATCCGGCAGAGGCACTCCAGTTAAAAGTATAGGGGGCTGTGCCGCCTGAGGGAACAACTGTTGCCTCTCCATTACAAAGCCCATTACAGGTTGCATCTATTGAGTTTACAACCACTGTCAATAAAATAGGCTCACTAATCTGCACGTTGGCAGGGTTACTAACACATCCGTTAGCATCGGTTACAATTACCTGATAAGCCCCCGAGCATAGATTTATAGCTGTTGCGGTGCTTTGTAGCGAAGGGTCACTCCATTGAAAACTGTAAGGAGTCGTTCCTCCAATAGGGTTGGCTGTCGCCGTTCCGGAGCAATCACCATTACACAGTACATCTGTGCTTGTAGCTGTTACTGCTAAAATTTGTGGCTCATCAACGGTAACCTGTGCCGTTTGCATACACCCGGCAGCATCAGTTACCGTAACGGTGTAGTTGCCGGCGCAAAGATTCTGTGCTGTTGGTGTTGTTTGACCAAATGGGTCGTTCCACGAAATGGAATAAGGGGGAAGTCCTCCGGCAATAGTAACGCTAGCTGTACCGGAGCATTGTGCCGAACAAAGTGCGTCTGTAGACGAAACATTTAAAACCAATACCGGCTCTTCAGTTATCACAAAAGTGGTATCAAACTGACAATTAACATCATCTGTTATGGTAACCTGATAAGATCCGGGAGCCAAGTTGTTTATCGTATTTCCATTACCTAATCCTCCAGCCCAATTTATAACCAATGTTCCTGTTCCTCCACTTGGAGTTATCGTAATCGAGCCATCATTAACCCCGTTACAAGTAACATTATTTATCAGTTCGTTAGCCAAAATTGCAGGAGGGGCATCAATACTAAACAGAAGGTTGGTTTGACAGCCTGTGTTATTAGTAACGGTTATAAAATAATCTCCCGGACACAAATTGTTTACATTGTCTACATTGCCCCCAAAAGTTGCGCCTAACGAAACATCAAACCAAGAGAAAGCGCAAGGGCCATCTATACATGGGCTTGCAGCAACTGCAGAGCCGTTACACTGATTAAAACAATCTCCATCTGTTGGGGTAATTGTTAGTTGTTCTGCATTTACATCGCTAACAGCAATAGTTATATTTTCTGTACATCCCGCTGCATCGGTTATCGTAACCGAGTATAATCCTGCACATAATCCGGTAGCTGTTTGCGATGTTTGGTTGTTGGCTGCGGCACTCCATTGATAGGTATATGGAGGGACACCCCCTGCCGGGCTGGCTGTTGCCGTTCCGTTACATTGGTTACAAGTGCTTCCTGCAAAATTTCCTGTTACAAATAATGCCGTTTGCTCTACAATTACAAACGGACTGTTTTGCAAACAACCATTAGCGTCTACAACGCTTAGAGAGTAGTTTCCTGCTGAAAGATTATTTACGCTCACCCCGTTTTGGCCCCCCGGATTCCAGGTTAATGTAAGTGGTGCTGTACCCCCGGTAACTGTTGCCGTTGCCGCACCATCATTTGCTCCATGACAAGAAACCTGAGTTAACGCTAAACTTATATTTATCGCCGGGCTTGGGGATACTACTCCGGGTAAATTATTCACAAAGCAACCATTCGCATCAATAATATTCAATTGATAGTTTCCTGCACAAAGGTTAATGGCTATCGCTGTTGATTGAGATAAGGGGTCATTCCATTGATAAATGTACGGAGCCGTTCCTCCTGACACAACCGCCATCAACTCTCCGTCACACACGCCCGAACATGATGTTGTACCGTTATTAACGACTGCCGTCAATTGAGTTGGCTCAGATATAGTAATAGAAAGAGGTCCCACAGAACATCCATTTCCATCAATAACATTAACGGTATAAGTTCCGGCACATAAGTTTGTAGCGGTAGCAGTATTTTGACTAAATGGGTCGTTCCACTGATAAGAATATCCTCCTGTTCCTCCTGCTACAGTAACCGTAGCTGTAGCATTACAATTTCCGTTACAAGAAACAGTTGTAGCACTAATTGAAGCAGAAATAGCAGGTGGCTCTGTTACTGAAACATTTACAGGACCAAAAGTACAGCCGAGAGCATCAAATACCGTTACTGAATACGTTCCGGCACATAGCCCCGTTGCCTGTTGTGTCGTTTGCGAAGTGGGGTCTGTCCAAACATAAGTATATCCACCCATTCCGCCGGAAGGAAATACAGTGGCTACTCCATTACACGATCCGTTGCAATTCACATTATTGACACTTGTAACTGCGTTTATGGCTGTTGGTTCTGTGATAATTACGGAAGCAGTATTGACACATCCATTAGCATCAATTACGGTAACAGTATAGCTGCCTACACATAAATTAAATGCCGAAGCGGCAGTTTGTCCGGCAGGATCGTTCCAGCTAAAGCTAAATGGAGGAGTTCCGGAATTAACTGTTACTGTAGCTGTTCCGTCACAATTTCCATTACAGTTCACGTTTGTCGAACTAACCGATAAATTCAAAAGAATTGGTTCTGTTACTACAACTGAAACAGCTGTAATACAGCCTGAAGCATTTGTTACAATAGCATTATAAGTGCCTGCACAAAGACCGGCAGCTGTATTGGTTGTTTGATTGGCGGGGTCATCCCACTGCACGGTACAAGGAGGGTCGGAGCAGGTAAAGCTAACTGTTGCTGTACCGTCACACCCTCCATTACAAGTTGTGGGGGTTTCACTTGTGGTAACAGTTTCTCCGTTTGGATTTGAAACCGTTGCGAAGAAATCTTCTGTACACCCGTTGGCATCGGTTACAGTAATGGTATATACTCCAGCGCATAACTGAGTTGCCGTAGTTGTACTCTGCCCTCCGGGGGACCACAAATAATTCAATGTTCCTGTTCCGCCCGAAGCACTTATGGTGGCTGTACCATCACAGGGAATTAAGTTACAGATTGCAGCTGTACTTGTAACCGTGGCAGTTATGTCTGTAGCTTCTCCTACAGTTGCGCTAGTGTTTGTTGTACATCCATTTGCATCAGTTACCGTTAAATTATACGTGCCCGCACATAGATTAACAGCAGGGTTTGTTGTTTGTGTCGCCGGGTCGTTCCAAAGGAATGAATAGGGGGCGGTGCCTCCCGAAACAGCAGCCGATATCTGCCCGTTACAAACCCCATTACAGATAGCATCTAAAGGAGATAGGTTAACATTGATTGAAGCCGGCTGAGTTACAGTTACCGCTGCGGTGACGAAGCTACATCCGTTAGCATCTGTCACAGTGGCAATATATGACCCGGCGCAAAGTCCAACAGCTGTAATTGCGGTTTGCCCGAAGGGGTCGTCCCAAGAAACACTATAAGGCGCTGTGCCTCCGGCAGGAACTACAGTTGCCGTACCGTCACAATTTCCATTACACAATACACTTGTTGACGAAGCTGTAGCAGACAGAGAAGGAAGAGGCTCTGTGATTGTAGCCTGAAGAGGCCCTCCCACACATCCCAAGGCATCGGTTACGGTAACACTATATATCCCGGCACAAAGATTTGAAGCAACCGGTGTGTTTTGAGCAAAAGGATCGTTCCATTGGTAGACATAGGGAGCAACTCCTCCTGAAACGGATACAGAAACAGCTCCGTTACAAAATCCAGCGCAACTTACGGCTCCATTCACAATTATCAGATCTAGCAAGGAATTTTCATTAATGTTGAATGGAATAGGCCCTGATGAACATCCGTCGGCATCGGTTACGGTTACGGTGTAACTTCCACCTCCAAGATTGTTTTCCGTGAAACCAGGGTTAGCACTTGAAGACCATGCCACCGAGTGAGGAGCAACTCCTCCGGAAATGTTTACTGTTGCCGAACCCGTAGTGTTTCCGAAACAGTTTACATTAGTAGTGTTTACCGAAATATTCATTGGCGGAGCATCGGTAATTGTGAAAGGCACAGGAGTTGTGCTACAACCCAAAGCATCAGTTGCCACCACCGTATAATTGCCTGCACATAGCGTGTTTATAGTTGCTCCAGTGCCAATTTGTATCCCCAAACTATTAAACCAAGTAAATGTATATGGAGATTGTCCTCCGCTTGCGGATGCTGTTCCTGTGCCGTTACAAGAACCAAAACATATGGCATTTGTGGTTGAAAGTGAGAGATTAAGTAATGGACTTTCGTTAATATTAAACAAGATAGGCGCAGCAAGGCATCCAACTGCATCAGTAATAATCAGGTAATAGGTGCCTGCTGCTAAGCCATTGATGGTGGCTCCCGATCCAATTTGTGTGCCTGTAAAAGCATCAAACCAAGCGAAAGAATAAGGCCCAACTCCTCCGCTTCCTGTCACGCTAGCAGAGCCATTGGAAAATCCATTACAGGTTACATCATTTGTAGTTAGGTTTCCAGCAATAGTAATGTCTTCTGCGACAGCAAGGGTGTCAGACAAAAGGAAGCAACCGGAAGCATCGGTTACTACAACATAATACAGTCCTGAACATAGATTACTCACGTTGTCAAAAATAGCTCCAGGGATTGGCGCAGCAGGAATATTGGGCAAATTAAACCACTGGTAGGTATACCCCGGAACACCTCCTGATGCCGTAACGGAAGCTGTTCCATCACAAACCCCTCCACAAAGCGCATTGGTAAAAGATGTGGTTAAAGACATTCCCGGAGGGTCTGTCGTAGTTACAATTGCTGTTTGAATGCACCCATTAGCATCGGTTACAGTTACCTGATAAGTTCCCGCCGGAGCGTTAATGGTTTGTCCACTTCCAACCACGCTTCCGCCAGGAGATGTCGTCCAAATGACATTGTAATTTGGAGTACCTCCATTAATCACTACATCTAATATACCATCGTTAAAATTCAGACAGCTTGGGTTTGTTCCCGTGGCATTTATACTCAATAAATTCGGCTCGGTAATAGTAAAATTCAGTGTGGTATCGCACCCGGCAACGTCTGAAATGGTTACGGTGTAGTTTCCCGGGCAGAGATTTGTTTCGTTGTTAGTGGTGTTTAAGCTACTGCTCCAAGAAAAAGAGTAGCCCCCCCCTCCTCCGGTTACGCTTACACTAGCCGTTCCGTCACAATTTCCAAAACATGACACGTTGTTGACACTTAGTATAGGCACAATAGCTGTGGGTTGCCCAATGGTTACACTTAATGGTCCAAATGTGCAACCATTATCGTCAAAGATATTTACTTCGTAAGTTCCTGCACATAATCCGCTTGCTGTTTGTGTGGTCTGGTTTGAAGGGTCGTTCCATTGAAATGTATAAGGGGGTGTTCCTCCTAAAACATTTACTGTTGCTGAACCATCACAAGTTCCATTACAAGAAAGATTTGTTCCAGTAACATTTCCCGATAGTGGAGGGGGTTGAATAATAGAAAAGGTGTTGGTAGTAATTGTACAGCCATTGGCATCTGTGATTACAGCGTTATAGTTGCCCGAACATAAGCCAGTGATAATGGCTCCCGATCCAATATTTACCCCGGTACTCACATTAAACCAATTTACCGAATAGGACGCTGTCCCTCCTGATATAACTACGTTTGCCGAACCGTCGCACAAGCCTCCACAGCTTGTATTTGTAAAGGTTAATGTGGCCGTCAGCGGATTGGGTTGCGTAATGGTAATGTTTATAGACTGAAGTGTGCAACCATTGTCATCCGTAATTTGAGCAAAATAGGTTCCCGGACAAAGATTGATTGCAGTAGTGCCTGTTTGGGAAGGAACCAAAGGGTTTCCGGTAGCAACATTTATCCAAACAATCGTGTAAGACCCCGATGCGGCGGTTCCTCCTGCAACGTTAACTGTAGCCGTTCCATTGCAGGCACCATTACAAGTAATATTCGTAAAAGAAGTTGTGGCCGTAAGTGGTGGTGGATTTATAATGGAAAAATTAGCTGTGGTGAGTGTACAATTATTAGCATCAGTTATTACTGCAAAATAATCCCCCTGACAAAGATTTGTAGCCGGATTGGTGGTTTGTCCGATGGGGTTTCCTGTTGTAGTATTAAACCACTCTACCGAATAACCACCTATACCGCCAGATATAGTGAGGGAAATTTGACCATTACAGCCTCCTGCACATACATTGTTGGTGATGGATTCAATAGCAACAAGCGGGGCGGGTTCGGTAATTGTAAATGGGTCGCTGGGTTGAGAACACCCATTGGCATCGGTTACAACAACCATATACATACAGGCGCAAAGGTTAGACAAGTTTGGATTGGTGCCTATCGAGGTGAAGCCGCCTCCACAATCTTGAAGCCATTGGTAAGACAATGCTCCTGTTCCTCCGCTAGCCGTGGCTGACACTGTGGCGTTGCAAGCACTATTACAGAGAATAGGAGTAAAACTGGTGCTTACCAAGATTTCCGTAGGTTGCGTTATGGTATAATCAGGTGTGTTGAGGAAACATCCGTTAGCATCGGTTACCACAGCGTAATAATCTCCGGCACAGAGACCTGTTACCAGAGAGTCTGTTGAAATCAACACGTTAGTATTTGCATCAAACCACTGGAACGAATAGGGAGGGGTTCCCTGTGAAACCCCAACGGCCAACTCTCCGGTGCAAACTTCAAAACACAGAAGATGAACCTGATGCACGAGACTAAAAAGCATGGGCTGTGGTTGTGTGACCGTTACAATTGTGTCGTGCGAACAACCATCCACATCAAACACAGTCAAACTGTAATTTCCGGCGCACACCCCCCCGATAGAATCAGTGGTAGCGCTAGTAGACCAAAGGAAGGTGTAAGGCCCTCCGTTTCCTCCGGTCGGGCTCGATACGACTGCACCATCGCAAAACCCAAAACAGGAGGTAGAAAAGGTTGTAGCGTTAGGAACAATATCCGGCGGATTTGCGATTACAATCGTTGTATCAAAGGTACATCCGTTTTGATCTGTGATGGTTAATGTGTTTGCCCCTCGGCAAAGGTTGCTCGCATTTTGGGTAGTTTCTCCACTGGGTGTCCATAAAAAAGTGTAGGGGGGCACGCCAAAAATTGGAAAATGCGAGGCCATTCCATCACATACTTCTGGGCAGGTTGGAGGAGTTAAAGAAAAGTTTATTGTTCTCAGCCTTGGTGGAACATTAAGGTTGTAATTATCAAAACAGGTTATATTTTGCCCCACATCCGTAACCAAAACTTGGATACTGCTTTGATCACAAACCTGCGTCCAAGTTTGCTGATTATTAGGCCCTAAAGCAACCCCAAGCCATTGATAAACAAAATTGCCGCTACCCCCTGTAACAATTACCCTAAAATATCCTTCACATGTGTTAGGACAAGGGAGGTCAAATCCATTGTAACTACTATCTGAAACAATTTGAACCGTAAATGGTGTTTGGCCGGGATTGGTGCCGCAAGTGTTTATTCTAAAATAAAGCGGATTTTCTTCATCATCATCCGGATGGGTTACTATCGGTTTTCCGTTTTGTATATTTACCTTGGCGTAGCCTGGTTCAACCCCGGAAACCTGAGCAGGATAAAGCGTTTGCGAGTTAGTCCCAAAAGAAAGCAAACAGCACATCAAGAAGAGGCCAAGTATTTTTCTAATCATATTACCCAGAGCTGTTTGTTCCGCATGATAGACAAATCTATAAAAATAATTCTCCAAAACAGCCAATTTACAACATCTAAGCTAACAAATGAAATAGATTTACACGATCCCATCAAAATAACATGTAAACAGTTATTTGTTATTAACGAACTATCCTTTTTAGTTGTCTAGAATTTTAAAAATATGCCGGACACTGAAAAGAGGCATATTTACTTTTAGCACAAGTGTATATACTCAGTATTACTTCGTGGGTATTTGAGCTTCCATAGCGTATTCTAGATGTAGTGAAATCAAACGCATAACCCAGAGCAAAATACTGTTTAAACTTTACTTTGAAAATGGCTGCAATTGCATCCGTGTTTCTCCAGGATAAGCCAACAGATAGTGTCTTATCATACTCGCCCATTAAATTTAAATCTAGAGCCGGTGTGGCAAACGGGCCACACTTAAACAATCCTGAAGCTATTAAATCCAGTTTTTTTCTCCCTTTAATTCTTTGCCCGTAAAGCAGGTGATACTGCCAGCCTTTTCTGCTGTTTTCAAGAACTTTCCAACGATTTCTTAACAACTCATGAATAGAGGCTCCTGCAAACCATTTTTCGCCCTCCAAGTGAAAACCGGGGGTAACTTTCGGGAAAAGAAAAGCCGATGCCGATGCAGCTATTGCTGCATCATCATAATTAGCCAAAGTAATGCGAGAAGCATTAAATCTAAATTGTTCTATTCCGCCAAAAACACCGAAAGACGCTTTCACTCTTTGATTTACAGGAAAATGATAGGCATAAGCTCCCAACACCTGAGTTGACCCGAACGGACCAATATTGTCGCTGTGCACATGCAAGCCTACACCATGTTTGGTATAAACATTTTTACTTTTTTTGAATTTTAGCGGGGTGTGAAAATTCGCAAAGGCCGTTCGAGGGGCTCCATCAAAGCCAACCCATTGCGTGCGGTAGCCCATTCTAACATCCAAACAATCACCACTGCCTGCAAAAGCAGGATTTAGCGCAAAATAATTGAAAATGTAGTGCGTATATTGTGGCACTTGCTGAGCTCTAGCCCCTACCAACAAGGCTATTGTTAGAAATATAAGTAATGCCTTTTTCATCAATAAATAATAGTTATTGAGCCATTTACAATATCAAATTCTTTGTTTCCTGTATTCAAATCAATCACATAAAAATAAGTTCCGGCCTGAAGCCTAAGACCGTTATTTGTGCCGTCCCAGCGCTTTTCCTCGGTATAGCCTATGGTGTTGAAAACACGCTGCCCCCAGCGGTCGTACACCGTAACTCTTGCTGCGGGATACAGGTGAATTCTTTTAATCTCCCACGTGTCGTTTACGCCATCTCCGTTTGGTGTAAACGTATTTGGCACCTCGATGGGCGGAGTAACCACCACCACCACTTGATCGGAATCGGTACAACCGTTTGCAGTAGTAACCGTGATGGTATATACCGTAGTATTAGTAGGGTTGGCAACGGGATTTTCTATAGATGTGTTAGATAAATTATCGGGAGGAGACCAAATAACGCTACCGTTTGCCGAACCATTTAAAACGGTAGATTCTCCTTGCACAATAAATCTGTCCGGACCGGCATCTGCTATCACCTCTTCTATTTCTATCTGCTCTACATTAGAAAAAGCCGACTGGGTACAGGGGTCGTTACACTGAAAACTGACAGAAACAGCGGCAGATTGAGGCAAAACAGCCAGAAATGTGTCTTCTGTGTTTGTAACAAATGGAACCCCATTAGCCATCCACGTATATTGCCCACCGGAATTACATCCTGTAGCTTCGGCTATTAGCGTTACGGGTTCACCTTCGCAGGCAAAATTTGTGCTGGTGGTTAGTGTAACCGTAGGCGTGGTAACCGGTATAGGGTTAATATTGAATGTGTTGGAGGTGGCAAAAGGCGCCGCCACACAATCTCCCCCGGCGGTTACTATACATATCACATCATCGCCCGTATTTACAGGCTGATTTAATACTGCGTTGGGGCCACTTTGCACAGAAACTCCATTTACAAACCACTCATACGTTGGGCTGCTGCCTGCATTTTGAGAGGAAGCTAAAATTGTAAAAGCCTGCCCCTGGCAAGGTGGGGCGGGCTGTGTGCCAACAACTACAGAGGGCGCATTTTGCTGCGGATTTTCCGTTATCGTAATGGTTTGCGTAAACGTGCATCCGTTGTTATCGGTAACGATTAAATCATAGCTACCCGGAGCTAACCCGGAAAAATTGTTCTGTGTCTGAGTATTTCCGTTTAAATTATAGCTGTAGGGTGCCTGCCCTCCTGAAGGGGTAACGGTTATCTCACCATTTGCTTCGCCACAATCTGCAGGAGCAACAACTAGGTTTAAATTGTTTATAGCGGTGGTGTTTCCAACGGTAACAACCGTATCAAACGGACATCCGTTGGCATCGACAATCTGAATGAGGTAGGTGCCCGAGTTAAGCCCGCTAAAAGTGGTGCCCGGCGTGAGGGGCGACCCGTTGAATGAAACTGAATAAGGCCCTATTCCACCAACAATATTGGAAAAATCAACTTGTCCGGTGGCGTTGTTGCACGTGGAGTTGGTAGCTGTCATGCTAACGGAAGAAACTCCACCGGTTTGCGCCACCACGGCATGGTTGATATAGTGCACACATCCGTTTGCCGTTTGTATGTAAACAGGATACGAACCAGCTGAAAGTCCGGCAAAATTGCCTCCCGGCTGAAAATTACTTCCGTTAATAGAAAACCCCAAAGGAGCCTGCCCTCCCTGTACATTTGACACGGAAATAGTGCCGTCGTTTTGAGCACAGTCTTCCGGAGTGGTGCTAATGTCCGCCGTTATATCTACTGCGGGGCCAGAAATAGTCAAATCTAACTCACAATGCGCAGCTGTGGTAACACCCGCTCCTGAAGAGTTTCCGTTAATCACTATATAATAGGTGGTTGAGGGCAAAAGCCCGTTAAGTTGTAAGGAAGTAGAACCGGTTAACGAGTCCTCACAAGAAGAAACAGCCGTGTAGGTTGAAGAATTGCAAGGCGTTGTTGCCTGCACTACTACCGCCTGTATACCGTTGCCAAATCCGACAGAAACAAGACACGCAATATTTTCCAAATAGATGGAGGCGTTACCTCCTGCCGTGTTAGTGGTGAAACTAAACCACACCGTGTTTTGGGGCTGAGTGCAAAACAAGCTTCCTGCATTTCCGTCTTCACAGGTCGGACAAAGGTTTGCCGTGGCTGAGTAATTATTGGCGGAATAACTAAGCCCCGCACATAAATTTGTAGCATTGTTGCACGAATTGTTCGCAGGCTGCGCAAGTGTTTTGCCACAAAAAAGCAAACAAAAAAATAGCATTCCCCGCATAATCATCCCCCAAAAGTACTGAAATCTATTTCAAACTAAAAAAAACAGGTGCTTAACTTGACAATCTATTTACACTATTTTGAGAAGGAATTGCTAAGCGGTGTAATCCCGGTTGCATTGAAGTTAAACGGTTAATTAGAAAAGGTAGAGGGTGCAAAGTCAGCAAGAAAATAAAGAGGGTGTTTTACAAATTTTACTCTGTAAAATTCTACCATTCGTTTTGCCCTTTTAGCCCCTGTAAACACCCTATATAACACCATGACAGACAACCCTTTATTCGACATTTTTAAAAATTCATAGGTGATTAACAACCAATTGCACTATTTTTGGCACAAATTATGGAAAGCACTCGACAAATCGAATCGATATGAGAACAATTTACAAGTACATTTTTCTGATTATTGCATTAACTTTTGCATCAAGAACAAACGCCCAATACATTAATTATGAGGACGATTCCGGCTGGAAATTCGGACTAAACATTGGCGCCGCCTGGCAGCAAGATAAAGCTTTAGGGATTGGCAAGCTCAACCAAGCCGATGTTTTCCCCCGTGCCGGAGCTGGCTTCGGCTTAACCTTTGGTAAAGCAATTTTTGAGCGCGAAGGCCGGTTGCTGAGCCTAGATCTTCGCTTTCGCTATTTGCGTGCCTTAACCTATGGACAAGACCACACGCCAAACTACGACTTGGCAAACGATCCGCTTTATACAAATAGTGGATTAACTTACACATTCAATAACTACAAGATGGATCTCCACCAGTATGATTTAGAAGGAGTGCTTACTTTAAATCGTCTGAGAGAACGTACAGGAATAATTCTTTACGGTTTTGGCGGAATCGGTTTTACCAACTATAGAGTAAAAAGAAACGTGTTTGACGAAAATAATCAACACTACGACTTCTCAAATATCGATACCACAGCCTCTCGACCAAATATACTCTCGGGCTTAAACAGCGTAATGGATAACTCCTACGAATCGGAAGTAAACATCGAGGGCGGGCAAGGAACCCAGGTTAAGCTTATGCCTTCTTTGGGATTAGGGCTTGGCTATCAATTCACTCCCCGTTTTGCTATGGGGGTAGAACACAAGATTACCTACGCACTTAACGACAATATCGACGGTATAATCAACGGTCATAACGATCGCTTTCATTATACGGCTTTAATTTTACGCTGGAATTTAATGCGTGGCAGACCCTATTCACACTCTTCCGGCCAAACCAAACCAAGGCCTGTAACCCAAAATCCACAGCCACAGCCTGTGGTTACTGCTCCACCGCCAACAATTACCCCGCCGCCGGCGCCTCAGCCTCCTCCCGTGGTTAATGTTATAAACCCTGCCCAAAACGGTATGGCGGTTCACAATAGTTTGTTTACTGTAAATGCTTTTGTGTACAACGTGGCCGGAAAACAAAATGTGACGTTTAAGGTAAATGGTGTAATCTATAATGGATTTAATTTTAACAATAATACCGGCCAGTTGAACTCTACCATCACTTTGCAACCGGGAAGTAACGTAATCGAAGTTATTGGAGTAAACCCGGTAGGCATAGCAAGTGACAGCCGAATTATTGTTTACGAATTTGTAAACATGAGCCCCCCACCGGTAGTTACCATCACAAACCCAACGTACAGCCCGCACACCACAAACATAAACATGTTTAATGTTACGGCTACCGTGCTAAACGTGGCCGGAAAAAACAACATTGAGTTCCGTGTGAATGGCGCCGTAACAACCAATTTTGCCTACAACACCAACACAAAAGTTGTAGGTGGTTTGATAAACCTTAACGAAGGGCTCAACACCATAGAAATACGTGGAACTAATAACGTAGGAACAGACATTAAAAATACACAAATAGTATATCAAAAGCCTGTTGTTGCACTTCCTCCTCCCGTGGTTACTATTACTGTACCCGGTCAGGAACCATTCAACACAACACAATCGGTAATAGCTATAACAGCAAGCGTGCAAAACGTTTCTACCTCTTCAGGCATTGGAGTAAGGGTAAATGGCACTTCTCAAACAGGATTCTTGTTTAACCCTCAAACAGGTGTGGTTTCTTTCAACGCTTATCTGGTTGAAGGGAATAATGTGGTAGAAGTTACTGGTGTAAACGCCATTGGAACAGCAAGCGCCACAAGAACAATCATATACAAAAAACCGGAAGTTTTACCCCCACCTATTGTAATAATCACTCAGCCCACCTTCTCTCCATTTGTAACGAATGTTTCTAATGCCACAATAAAGGCTACCATTCTTAACATTCAAAGCTCGGCGAATGTAACGTTCAGAATTAATGGACAAAGCAGCGCCAACTTCAGCTACAATACCATCAGCAAAGAGTTTACGGCTAACGTAAACCTGAATCAGGGCAACAATACTTTCGAAATAAGTGGCACAAACAATATGGGAATAGATTCAAAAATCACCACCATCATATACGAAAAACCGGTAGTGATTCAGCCTCCAGTGGTAAATATTACAACGCCACAGTCATCTCCGTTTATCACTCAACATGTTGTAGAGCAGGTGGTAGCAGAAGTTCTTAACGTGAACTCAGCGGCCGACATAAACCTATTATTCAACGGAATAGCTACAAACAATTTTAGCTACAACATTACCAGCAAACAATTGAACTTTACAGCAAACTTGATAGATGGTGCAAACGTTATTCAAATTACCGCTACCAACCAAGCCGGAATAGCATCGAAATCTCAAACGATAATATATAACAAACCCGTTCTTCCATGCAGCGTGCCGGTAATTACCATTACACAACCAACCAGTTCGCCCATACTAACTAATAACAACAAAGGAGCCATTCTGGCAAAAATTACCGGAGCTCAGTCGGTGTCTTTCAAAATAAATGGTATTAATAGTCCCGGCTTTAACTACAACAATGCAAGTGGACAATTCGAAAGCTTCCTGAACTTAAACGTTGGAGCTACAGCATATGAAATAATTGCCACTAACGAGTGCGGAAGTGCTAGTCAAAGCATTGTGTACGTATACGAGATACTTGTCCCCCCATGCCAACCCCCTGTAGTAAATATCAGTAACCCGATTGCCTCCGGAGGGGTTGTTGCTGCGCCTAATTTTAGTTTTGCTGCTAACGCATTAAACATAAGCGCAGCTGCAAATATTACACTCAACCACAATGGGGCTTCAATTCCTTTCACATTTGATGCAAACACAGGAAATATTGCTTCTACGCTTACGCTTTTAGAAGGTAACAACAATATAGAAGTAATCGCTTCGAACGATTGTGGCACGGCAACCAAAAACACATCAATAACCTATACCAAGCCGGTAGTGATTTCTCCTCCTCCTGTTATAAGTTATGTTACCCCTTCATCCTATCCACACACTACTACCAACCAAAATGTTACACTCACCTTTAAGGTGTTAAACATAACCAGTCAGGCTCAAGTAGGAATCACGAAAGATGGTGTTGTGGTTACTAATTTCACGTACAATAATGCCAATAAGAATGTAACCCTAACCACCAGCCTGACTCCGGGGGCACACACATTTGTAATTACCGCTACCAACCCATCCGGTAGCGCAAGCAAAACTGCTGAAGTTATCGTACAGGAACCTTGTACTCCGCCCGCAGTAATTATAAATCAGCCCCCCTCCACTCCGCATAGCACCCAAACTCCGAGTTACACCGTGTTGGCAACAGCTCAACATGTAACTCAGGCCAATCAAATGACTGTAAATGTAAACGGGGTTGTATTTAACGGTTTCACCTTTAACCCCAACAACGGACAAATCAGTGTTCCTGTAAGCCTAATTAATGGGTTGAACTTAATCACCATAGTAGCCACTAACAACTGTGGTGTTGCGCAAAAAACTGCCCAAATAGATTTCACTGGTTGTGACAATCCAGTTATTGTATTTGAAGGTGTGCCAACACGCCACGAAGGATTAAGCGCAAACCAATTTGTGTTTTTGGGTACTGCCCTTAACGCAACCGCAATAACCAGCGTAAAGGTTGACGGAGTAGCCACAAACAACTACGTATTCAACAACGTTGACAAGTCTTTTGTAGTTACTATTGCTACCAAGCCAAACGGAAACAACACGCCTTATGTAATTGAAGTTACAGCGCAAAACGCTTGTGGCAGCACTACAAGTACCTACAATGCAACTTACGTGTTTTTGCAAGAAGAGGTGGTGATAGGGGTTCCTCAGCAACCAACCCCTCCTGCCGTTACGATTACCTATCCAGCTTCGAGTCCGTATACTTCAACCAGCCAACAATTCAATTTTGTTGCAACGGTTAACCATGTGCCTAGCTCTCAGTATATCAGCATGAAGGTGAACGGTCTTAACTTCAATAATTTCCTTTATGAAATTACCACTAAACAACTAACTGCAACCATAAACCTTTCTACAGGAAGCAATACTGTGGAGGTTACGGCAACAACTCCGGCTGGCAGCGATCAAAAAACGGCAGTTATCGCCTACAACCCTCCGGCTCCTCCGCAAATTGTTCCGGGGCCCACAGTTACCATTACTGCACCAACAGCTAACCCCCATGAGGCAACCAGCTCAACACAGACAGTTACCGCACAGGTGCTTCATGTGGCCTCTTCTGCAGAAATAGCAATGACTGTAAACGGGGTTGGATACAACGGTTTCACGTACAACATGAATACCAAGGCTCTTAACACTAGCCTAAATTTGCCAAACGGGCTAACCGTAGTAGAAATTACCGCTTCTAATGCCAACGGAACCGACCAAAAGTCTGTTCAGATTAACTACAATCCACAACCTATTGTGCCGGTTGGCGGAGGTTGTATGCCGGTTGTTGCAGCAAATTTTACTACAAACCACATGTCTGTTACGGTTAACAGCAACAAAGACCTCTCAAACGTCGTTCTGAAGTATTTTGATGGTGTAGAGCAAAAATTTGACAACCTAACCGGATTAACAGGAACCTTCTCCGGAAACGGAAACAATCAAGGGAAATGTATTGTCGGTGTCTGGATAAAATCAGGATGTAACCAAAGTAACGATGGCCCCGGTTATGGAGAATGGGTGCCAAACAATGCCTACAATAACGAATGTGCCGCTGTGCCTTGCGTTGCTCCGGTTATTAATTTTGGCAGTCCTCTTACCACTACGTCCAGCCCATACTCTATATCGGCTACAGTAACCAACGTTACACAAAACGAAATACAATTGACCGTGAATGGTAATGCTACTACCTTTACCTATAACACAAACAATCAAACATTAACCGCACAAGCCACGCTCAATGTTGGAAACAATACTATAACTATTGTTGCAAATGGATGCGAAACCATTTCGCAAAGCTACACCGTAGCTTACTCGCTTCCTTGTAGCCCTATAACATTCAGTTTAACTAATCCTACAAACCAAACTGAAACCGTTACCAACAACACATACAGCATAAGCTTGTCGGCACAAAATGTTACTACAGGAAACATTACTGTTAAAAATAACGGTAACACCGTTCCATTCACCTTTAACAATAATGTAATTAATGCGAACAACATAACTCTTGCGGCAGGATCAAATACTATAGTAGTAACATTATCCAACGCTTGTAGCTCAGAAACTATAACTTACAATGTTACTTACAACGAGCCCGTTCAGGCGTGTGGCCCAAGAATTAATCCCGGAAATGCTGCCTGGCAGTTCTGTTTGGTTACTCCTTCGGGCACTTTTACCCGTAATGATTTGCATGGCAATACCGGGTTTACTTACTCTGGTCCCGCGAGCAGCGTTTTCTTTAGTGCCATTGCAGGCGGAGGAAACGCCACCGTAAATGGTACACCATACACAATCCAAAGTGGCAGATACTATTTGTTTAGCGGAAACCTAACCGTAAGCGTATCCAACAATCAACCCGGAGCTATGGGATTCTGGACGGTATGTGTAGATGCAGATTCGGCTCCGCAATCCGGAGTGGGCAACAACAGACCAACAAGCCCATGCGAAGCAAATCAGGGTGGTGGAAACAACAACCCTCCCACACCCCCGGCCCCAGTAGTGTCTATAACTACACCTAATGTATCTCCTTTTGTTGCTAGCCAAGTCTCGCAGAATATCGAAGCAGATGTAGACCACGTAGCCTCTGCAGCAGAGATAACCATGACGGTTAACGGTACTGCTTTTACCAACTTCAACTACAACTTAAACAATAAGAAATTAACTGCATCACTTAATCTTTCTAATGGATTAACCTTAGTTGAAATTACGGCTTCGAATGGCAATGGAACAGATCAGAAATCTGTACAAATCTCATACACTCCCGCAGGAAACCAGGGAGGCGGTAATCAAGGCGGCGGATGTATGCCAACGGTAAGTGCTGTTTTCCATCCCTCTTCTTTATCGCTAGTTGCAAACAGCACCAAAGACTTGTCAAATGTTGTACTTAAGTACCACGATGGTGTAGAGCAAAAATTTGATAACCTTTCGGGGCTAACCGGCAACTTTGCCGGCACCGGATTAAATCAAGGAAAATGTATAATCGGCGTGTGGATTAAGTCTGGATGCAACATGAGTAACGATGGCCCCGGGTACGGAGAGTGGGTGCCAAACACCAGCTACGATAATCAGTGCGGTGGTAAACAAATGCAAGCTCCAACAAATCCAAATCAAGGTGGGGGAGGAATAAAAATTCAGCCCAATCAAGGTGGAGGCAACAAAGGAGTCGGTGACAGGGCTCCACAAAATACCGGTGGCGGAATCCAGATTCAACCCAACAAAGGAAACGCATCGCAACCCGATCGTACCCCGAACAACGGGATTCAAATTCAGCCAAACACCGGAAATCAGCAAACTAGACCTGCTCCACAACAACAAAGCAGCGGAATACAAATTCAGCCGTCTACACCTCAACAGCAGCCAGGCGGGGTTAATGTGAGGCCAAATCCTACACAGCCTACAAATCCATCGAGCGGTGGCGTTAATGTGCGCCCCAATAACACAAGGCCGGAACAACAATCCGGTGGGGGAGTTAATGTAAAGCCAAGCACTCCTGCGCCTGCAAGACCACAAAACACAAGACCAACTCCCGCACCAGCGGCCAAGCCTGATGTAACACCACCGGCAAAAGAAGAAAAGAAAGAAGAGCCAAAAGAAGAAGTCCCGAGAGCAACACCGCAAGTTGCCCCAAGAGGCCCCAGATAGTTTTAAAAAACACGTACTAAAAAAGCGTGCTAGTTAGCACGCTTTTTTAGTACGTGTTTTTACGTATTGTAGTATGTGAGTTTATTAGTTTGCTTTGTAACAAATAATTACAACTATGAAAACTAAAGCTTATCTACTAACATTATTCGCCTGCTTGACGCTTGGGGCCAACGCTCAGAGAGTACAGTTTCCACATAAAGTGGAGGGCTCTGAAGCCGGAGCAGGAAAACTAAAAGTTTGGCAAGCAGGATACAGCAAATACGCTGCTGCAGTACTTAAAGAAAATCGTGAAGGAACTACTGTGAAAAAACCAAAAAAACCAAAACCAGGAGTAATTCATTATATTTTCAATCCTTTTAGAGCCCAACAACTTATGGTGGTGGAAAGCTACAACCCCGGAGCTATTCAAAAAATTGAAATCGGGTACAAGCCCTCCGGCAAGGGAAAGGCCATCGTAAAAGAAATTTATTCTGGCACCCCGGGAGTAACAAATGAAAAATACCTTAGGAGAAACATCAATTTCGACGAGACGCCCAATGTTACAGACGTATGGATACACATGGCCTACTATGATGTTGATGGAGTAAATCAAATAGGTGGTATTGCCTTGTGTGACTTTAAAGACGCATTCGTGCCGGGAATAAATCTGGCTGACGAAGAACCTTTCGAGGGCAAGCCTATGCACATGAACGACGACGTAAGCGGAAAAGCCTCACCAACCACGCCCATTGTAACGGTAGACAACCAATACATCTACTTTAACCATAAAAATGTATCTACTAATATATATAGAGGAAAAATTGGTAATGACGGGAAATTTGAAAAAGTAGAGCGCAGCCATTTTAACCTGCCTCCGGGTATGGCAACCTCTACTGGTATTCGGTCTATTTCTCAAGACAATAACACCGCTTGGGTAACTGATTTTACAGTAGGCAAATTACTTCTTTACAATGTTTATCTGGGAAAAACGCTTTTTGGAAAACCAAAGTGGAAATACGATAAATATGAAATAAAAGATTACAAGAATGTAAGTAAATACTCCAACCAGATTATGAGTTATGATGGGAAATATTTACTGGTGAAGCAAGAACTTGCAGACAAAACTATGTCTCATTTTAAAGATGATATTTACGTCTCTATAAGAAATGATAAAGGAAAGTTTGGCCCGCTAATTAGATTGGGAGACGACATTAATACCATAGGAGCAGAGCTTCCCTGTTACCTGGCTCCAGACAACAAAACTCTATTCTTTGCTTCTGATGGTCACTATGGATATGGAAACTACGATATTTTTATGTCGCGCAGATTAGACGACACTTGGCAAAACTGGAGCTACCCAATTAATGTTGGTAAATCTATAAACACAAAAGAAGGGGAAAATTACTTCGTTATTGACGGGTCTGCTTCCTTTGCATATTTTGTACGATGGGATGATGGAAAAGATGGCTCAAACCTTTACCGAATTAATATTGCCAAGCCAAAGCCCCAAGAAGTTGCTACAGAAGTTCCTAGAAAAACTATTACACCGGAACCAATCGTTATGATTAAAGGAATTGTTTACAACAAAAAAACAAACGAACCCATGCAGGCAGATATAGTTTATGAAAATATAAAAACAGGAGCTTTGGCTGGGTCTGCTATCTCCAATGCCGAAACGGGAGAGTATACCATTGTTCTTCCAAGAGGTGTTCATTATTCGTTTGAAGCAAACCACGAAGGGTTTTTATCAGATAGAGCTAGTAAAAACACTGAAGGCTTGACAGAATATAAAGAACTTCGACAAGATTTTTACTTAGCCCCAATTGAGGTCGGACAAACTGTAAGATTGAATAACATATTCTTTGAAACGGCTAAAGCTGAATTGTTGGAAGAGTCGTTCTTAGAATTGAATAAACTGGTTAAAGTTTTACAGGACAATCCAAAAGTAAAAATCGAGATTTCAGGACATACCGATAATGTTGGTAATGATGGTTATAACCAGAAGCTTTCCGAGCAAAGAGCTCATTCTGTGGTAAAATATGTGGTTGAAAAAGGCATTTCAGAAAGCAGGCTTAGTGCTAAGGGTTATGGTAAAACTAAACCCGTTGCTACCAACGACACCGACGAAGGCAAAGCCTTAAACAGACGTGTAGAGTTTACCATACTTGAGGCAAAACAATAACTAACGCCTTTGGGGAGAATAATTTTCGATAACCTTATAATTCGTAAATCCTCCCAGCATCTTACTGCCAAGCAGGTTGTTTTCTATCCAAGAAAGCAGCCTGTATTTGGCTTTTTCGTGCTTGTGAGTGAGTCGGTTTTTTCTTCTCTCTCCCGAATATTGTAAATATTCTTTCCAATCATGCCTTGCTATAAAGTCAGTCATTACTTTCGGGTGAGAATCATTAAAAATAGCTATTCTGTTTAATGGTCCGTAATCAAATATATTCGGGTCGTTTTTTAAGAGTTGAGCCGCATTTGCCTGTCCGTGGTAGGTGTCGTAAGCATCTCTCTTTTTACTGCTCATCAAGAGCGGGTGTCGCACATAGCCATAGTGGAAAATGCGGGCTTTCAGAGCAACAACATTTAATTTTCGGGAATTTTCAGAGCGCATATAATCGTTCGGACTAAAATCAAACTCCTGAAAAAATCTAAAACTTTGGGCGTCTTTCCACGAATGAATTTGCTCCCTATTTCTAATTATTCTTATTTCCCTCCTGTACCAGGCATGCGATTGGTGTACATGATTATAATCTCCCCAAAAGTGCAGGTAATTAAATATAAATCCTTCTACTTTTCGATTATCCAGATAATGTTTACAAGCAAATTTTATTTCTGTCAGATCGTCTTCATGAACAGCTTCATCTCCCTGTATGTAAAAAAGCCAATCTCCCGTACAATGTGATTTTGCTATATCTGTCTGCCGGGCATACTCTGTGTTTTTAATATACCGGTCGGTATCCCAAGTTGTTTGTATAATTTTAATTTTCGGGCTGTTTAATGCGCGTATTTCCTCTTCTGTTTTGTCATTATCATCTCCTTGACCCAGTGCAACAACAAATTCATCGCAAATCGGAAGAATAGAAAGAATAGCCTCCCTAAAGGGCAATTGGTACTTAATGCCGTTTCTCAAAAAAGTAAATCCAGAAATTTTCATATTAAATCAACTTCTAAAGTACTCTATTTTACTCATTATATAGGTTGCTTACCAATAAATTCTAGTTTAAAAGTTTTACTTTTGATGAATAAATCATGCGTCGCGTAACAGCTATAATACCAACTTTTAACGAAGAGCACAATATTGCAGAAGCCATACAAAGCGTTAACTGGTCCGATGAAATAATTGTTGTAGATTCTTTTAGCACAGATAATACCGTGGCCTTGGCAGAAAATAATGGCGCAAAAGTTATTCAAAGAAAGTACGACGGTCCTGCAACGCAAAAAAACTGGGCAATTCCACAGGCAAAAAACGAATGGGTGTTTATTCTAGATGCTGACGAGCGTGTAGAACCTGTTCTTGCAAAAGAGATTAAAAAATTGCTCTCTCAAAAAGAAATCTTACACGATGCCTTTTGGATAAGAAGAAGAAATTTCTTCATGGGTAAAGAAGTGCGCTTTTGTGGATGGCAGAGGGATAAAGTAATCAGGCTTATTAAAAAAGACGTTTGCCGATATAACGATGTGTTAGTACATGAAGAAATTGAAACCACAGGATCCGTTGGGAAACTAAAGGGCAAACTTACCCACTACACATACAAAAACATTCTTCACTACCTAGAAAAATGGAATAGGTACACTACTTGGGCTGCCGAACAAAATGCGAAGAAAACCCCGAATCCGGGATTTTATCACCTGACGATTAAACCTGCTTTTCGGTTTTTCAAAAACTACTTATTAGACTTTGGTTTTCTTGATGGAAAGGTCGGCTTTATTATTTGCCGATTATCGGCCATGTCTGTTTTTATGAGATACATAAAAATTCGTCAATCCAATAAATAATTGTATCATGGATTTTGAATTCGAAAAAAAGTGGAGAGAAACGTTAGAAATTGCCTCTAAAAGCATCGGTGGACCATTGGATTTGCAAGGTTTACTTTTTGTCATCGGGTTACAAGAACTAAGTTTTAATCACCGAAAGTATAGTAAAGACCAAAAACTCGAGGTTATGCACGTGGCGATTTGTTCACTGCTACAACCTTATGGATATTACAGCTTTAAAGGGCGAGATGAAGACGGCTGGCCTCATTTTGAATTAAATCAAAAACTGCCACCACTCAACACCGAACAACAGCAAAAGTTAATTAAAGAAGCAATTATCGATTATTTTGACAGCTAATTACTGCGCACTCATTAAGAGTTGTCCTCTGAAGTTCTAAAGCGTAAATAAGAAAAAACGCCAATAACCGCCAATACCACTACCAAGCCAATTTTGTAATAGTCACTCCATTTTAGCGTCGTTGTCGTTTCAAGAGTCTTAACAGTGAGAACATTTGCGTCGGCTATAAAGCAAAGCATAGTCAAAAACAAAAGTCCTATAGTAACAAATATAAAGCGCATTCCAAGTTTTATTTGGGGTCGCTAATATAGGTCGATTTAGACAAAACGCCATTTTTATAGTGACTAATTTCAATATTTTTAGGATGAACACCGTGCAGCTATAAACTAAATCTACAAAAGATTTAGTCTTTTTTCCAACTCGTCTTTGTATGCTTTTCCAATGTTTACTTGCTTGCCATCGATAAGAATAAAATTATCCTCAATAGTTTCTATCTTCTTAACATTCACAATAAACGAACGGTGAACCCTGGCAAAATGATTAGCAGGAAGTTTTGTTTCCATGTCTTTCATGGTAGAAAGTATCGTGTATTTTCCTTTTGAAGTATATATGCGCATGTAGTTGCCCAACGCTTCGATAAATAAAATCTCATTAGCAGAAAGCTGTACTAGTTTGGAGTCTGTTTTTATAAACATGCTTTCGCCGCTGGTTGAAATACTCGCCTTTTTTGATTCTAAATTTTTTCTCGCCTTATCCACGGCCTTAATAAAACGAGCCGGAGAAACGGGCTTAATAATAAAGTCTGTTACGTTGTATTCGTAAGACTCCACAGCGTACTCTGCATGCGAAGTAACTAAAATTAGCTGTGGCAGGGGATGAATGCTTTTTATTAGCTCCATACCATCCATTTTAGGCATCTCAATATCCAAAAAGAGAATATCAATATGGGAGTCGTTTAAAACACTAACAGCCTCCATGGCATTTTTGCAACTCTTGGCAAGAGTCAAAAATTCCGTTTCGTTTATCAAATCTTCGAGTACAGATCTGGATAAAGCGTCATCATCTACAACTAAGCAATTAAGAATCATGTTTTTTCTCCTTTAGGGTTTTTAGTAAGAGCTGTGCCTCTACAAAGGCAATATTAATATTTCTTTCTATCGAATTTACAACTTCTTCGCAGTATTTAAAATCTCTTTCCTCTTTATTAAACGTTTCTACTTCTTTTAGTTGCTTTACGAGCGCCTCTGCCCCTAAATAAGAAACCGCACCTTTTAGCTTATGAGCAGTTTGAGCAAGTTCATCCCAGCTTTCATGATCTAAAAATTCTTTCATTTCCTCTATATCTCTGGGGGCGTTGTTCAGAAATAAATTCATGTATTTTTCTATCTTTTCGCGCCTGCCTCCTGTAAGCTCAAGTATCGCGCCATGATTAAGCTGCTCCAAACGAAGTGTTGGGACATTAGACTCTTCAACCGGTTGAACGTTTTTACTTATTTTTTTGTTTTGGAGCGCCTTGTCAATTTTTCTAATTAACTCATTGGTGTTTACAGGTTTTGTCACGTAGTCGTTCATGCCGGCATCTAACGCTTTTTGTTCGGCATCTTCTAATGTATGTGCAGTCATGGCAATTATGGGAATGTCACACTTTGGGGGCGGTATTTTAGCCCGAATAAACTTTGTGGCCTCCAAACCATTCATCCGAGGCATTTGAATATCCATGATTACAATATCGTAGTCGTTTTCCGTAATTTTTCTGATAGCCATTCTCCCATCTTCGGCACTATCAATATTTACACTACGGCTTTTACCTTTTACTGCGTCAATAAAAATCTCCCGATTTAGGTCGTTATCGTCAACTATAAGAATTCTGATGTTGCTTAATTTGTCGTTTTTTGGAGCGCCCTCCGTCAAAGTTGGCTTCCCTGTTTTTAGCGACAAGTCAAAACTAAATTTACTGCCTTGCCCGTATGTGCTTTCCACTTCTATTTCCCCCCCCATCAGCTCAACCAGTTGTTTTGTAATAGCCAAGCCAAGCCCGGTTCCTCCATATTTTCTTGTAGTATTCGCAGACTCTTGCTCATAGCGGTTAAAAATATTTTTCAACTTGCTTTGTCTTATCCCCACTCCCGTATCTTCAACCTCGATTAGAAATTTAACCGAATTTTGACTCGTTATTATTGTTTTCAAACGAATAGAAACATGCCCGTTTTCTGTAAATTTTACTGCATTATCGGCTAAGTTTAATATAATTTGCCTAATTCTAACCGGATCGCCTTTTACATAATTAGGGAAGTTCTCGTCTTTTTCGAAAAGCAATTTTACCGCTTTGTCTTTTACCTTAAATTGCAGTGTCTGTATGATTTCCTCTATCAACTCTGTCAAATTGAAGCTAATATTATTTAAAACAATTGCGCCCGATTCTATTTTCGACAGGTCTAAAACATCGTTCACAATAAGCAATATATTCTCCGCAGAGCGTTCAATTATTTTTAAATTTTTTCTTTGTTCTGTGTTGAGGTTACTTTCTGAAAGCATTTTTGTAAATCCCACA
Organism: Flavobacteriales bacterium; assembly: GCA_046295395.1. Lineage (GTDB taxonomy): Bacteria > Bacteroidota > Bacteroidia > Flavobacteriales_D > JBKBNH01 > JBKBNH01. The sequence goes on from JBKBNH010000002.1 coordinate 92,015, forward strand.
ATCGCATTGAGCGGCGTTCTCATTTCATGGCTTATGTAAGCAAGAAACACCTCTTTTTCTTTTTCGGATTTTTCCGCACTTTCTTTTGCTTCTTTAAGCATTAGTATGGCCTGATTTTTAGACTTATTTATTCTAAGAAGAAAAACGGAAACCACTATAGAAGATATAATTATGATGCTAAGCAGTGTGATAATCGTTCTGGAGGTTTTCTGCTGTTGTCTGTCAAACTCTCTTTGTTTATTCAGTAATTGTATTTCTTTTTCTTTCGCTTCAATTGACAATCTGCTTTCTAATTCACTTATTTCTTTAGCATCTTTTACTGCGGAGAAATACCTCAAATATTCATACGCTCTCTTATAATCTCCATTCTTAACATAAACTTCTGAGAGATTTTGATAGCCTTTTTTAATATATACCTTAAGCCCGGCATCCTGAGCAAAACTTAAGCTATTGGACATATGAATAAGAGCCTTATCATAGTCTGTTTTTCGTTGATAAAGCTCCCCAAGTTCATAATGAATTACTGCTAAGTGATAATTATCCTTAACGCTTTCTGCCAACTCAATCCCCTTCAAAAAATACTGCTCTGCAAGTTGCTTTTCATCTATTTTCATTTGAAGTTTGCCGAGTTCTGCGAGCACTTCTAACTGGAGCCTTACATTGTTAGTCTCGATTGATTTCTCAAGCGCAATCTGAAGATATTCTGACGCCAAGTAAAACTTAGACTGACTAATCTCTCTGCGAGATTGTCCTAAATTGGCAACAGCCACAATTTCAGGGTCTTTTGTTTTTATTCCCACTTTTTGAGCTTTGTCAAAAAACTCATCTGCCTGTTCATACTTACCTTGTTCAAGATAAGTGTTAGCTATTTCTATAAAACAATGCGTTATGTCTAAGTTGTTGAGCACTTTCTCGGCATTCGACAAGGCTTCGTAGTACACTTCAATCGCATGGTCGTAGTTTTTGTCATTTCTCTCCACCCTGCCTAAAAATAACAACGCCTTAGAGGTATTGCTGTAATCGTTTGTGTTTCGAGCTATGGTAAGCGCCCGCTGCACAGACCTTAACGCAGCATCAGGATTTGACTCTTCATAATATTCTGCTAATTCAAGCAGAATTTCAATTATTTTTTGGTGATTTTCCTCTGTTTTTAACTGTCTCTCAAGTTCTGTCGCGCGCGAACTAGTTTGAGCCAAAAGCACATGCCCCGAGTGTAGTAAAAACATCAGTAGAACAACAAGCGGCGAAATATGTGTCAGCTTCTTTATCAATCCAAGGGTAAATATACTTAAGATACGTAAAATTATCTGTTTTGACTTAAATATAACCGTGTTTATTTTTGTGGAAGAAGAAATAAAAAAAAGACGGAAGAGGTCTTCCGTCTTTTAAAAACTCGAAGTTTTAAGGGCTTGGTGCGACCCCTTAGCAAGGAAAAAGAACTTCAATTGTTGTATTGGTTAAACGCATATAAAAACACTATTGATTCATTTCTACACTTAATTCTAGGGAACGGCAAGTTAAGCCAAAGGAACGGAAAACACTTCTCCCCAAAAATACCTCTTATCTTTGCACTCATGAACACAGAACCTATTAAAACAACTCCCATTTCAGAGGTGGGTGAGTTTGGCTTGATAAAAGCCATAGCCGACTCATTTTCTATAAACAACAAAGAAACCATAAAGGGTATTGGTGACGATGCCGCGGTGTTAAACCATTCAGGTAAGCAAACCGTAGTAACTACAGATATTTTAGTTGAAGGGGTGCATTTCGACCTGTCATACTGCCCTCTTAAGCATTTGGGCTACAAATCTGTAGTAGTAAACCTTTCTGATGTTTATGCCATGAACGCTACGCCAAAACAGATTCTGATTTCGCTGGCCTTAAGCAGTCGTTATACGCTGGAGGCTGTTGAGGAGCTCATGCTTGGAGTAAAACTGGCCTGCGAAAACTACAGTGTTGATTTAGTTGGAGGGGATACTACATCTAGTCAACTCGGATTGATTCTAAATGTTACTGCTATTGGTGTGTGTGACAAAGAAAAAGTAGTGTTTCGTTCTGGAGCTAAAGAGCATGATTTACTCTGTGTTTCGGGGGACTTAGGTGCCGCTTATATTGGGCTTCAGGTGTTGGAAAGAGAAAAGACAATTTTCAAGGGAAACTCCTCCATTCAACCAGACCTTACAGGGTTTGACTATGTGTTGGAACGACAATTAAAACCCGAAGCTCGCAAGGATGTTGTTGAGCTTTTTAATGAGCTGGGTATTCTACCTACTTCTATGATCGATATTTCTGATGGTTTAGCATCAGAAATTCTTCATTTGTGTCATGGTTCAGGCGTAGGTTGCAGAATTTACGAAGAAAAAATTCCTATTGACCATTTAACTAACGATGCCGCGGAGCAGTTTAATTTAAGCCCTGTTACCTGTGCGCTTAATGGTGGAGAAGATTATGAATTGTTGTTTACAATAAAGCAATCTGATTACGACAAAATAAAACATGTAGGCAAAATTCATACTATTGGCCATATTACCGAAAAAAGTACCGGAAGCCACCTTGTTACCAAGACCAATGAGCTTATAGAACTGAAAGCTCAGGGGTGGGATGGATTAAAAAAGTAGCTAAACGAAAAAGCCCTGAATTATCAGGGCTTTTTCGTTATCTGGTAGAATTAATTTCGCTTTTTCTTCTTTTTGGTGCCATCGTTATCAAAATCCTCATCGTGGTTTGGGTCTGTAATACCCCCACTGCCTGAGTCAGAATCTGGTTTTTCGCCTCTTGACCCTGAAGACTTGGTGTCCACGTCAAAACCCTCATCATGGTCGGGATTTGTGATGCTAGAACGCAGAGACACCTCTTTCTTTTCAAGCAACTCATGCTTGGAGCATGAAGTTCCTAAAACAAGTAAAAAGACAGCAATTATATGTACATGCTTACGCAACATTCTAAACACTTATACACACAAATTTAGAAAAAGTTTCAATAAATCCAAAGGTTTTATTAGATTTTTTTAGAAGCCCCCCTCTCCTTTTGTTATATGGAAACCTCTATTTCTACCCTTGTGCCAGCAGGATTATGGTTTTCGTCAAAATATTGATAAGGCCCTTTAAGTAAAATATCACTCTTAGTTATTTCCTGCAAGAGCTCTATCCTGCTACGATTTATTTCCACTCCTCTTGATTGGTGTTTTTGTCCTGCTTTTTTTCGCCTCAAACTAGTGTCAATTCCAATACCATTGTCTTCAATAAGAAATAAAATAGTGTTTTTACTTGTCTTTTTAATCTCCAGTTTGATATGTCCTTCTTCCTCCATAGGTAGAATTCCGTGCCAAATGCTATTCTCTATGTATGGTTGTAAAAACATGCCGGGCACTTTGAGTGCTTCCGCATCTATTTCTGTGCCTATGTTTATTTCATAAGTGAATTTATTTTGAAAACGCATGTTTTCTAATGACAGGTATAGTTCGAGCCGTTCTAGTTCTTCTGAAAGCGAAACTAAACTTTCTCCTGAGCTTGAGCTATCGAGGTTTTTTCTTATAAGTTTTGCAAAATTGGTTAAGTACCTATTTGCCGCTAGCTTGTCTTGCGTATTAATGTAATATTGAATAGAGTTTAAGGAATTAAAAATAAAATGCCTATTCATGCTTGCATTCAGCGACTGCTGCTCAAGGGTCAGTAGTTTGGACTGTAGTTTTATTAGTTCGTTTTCTCTTTTTTGCTGCTCAGTTTTTTTCACCCTGCCCACGTATAGGTATATTGCCCCCAAAACAGACAAAATAATCAGGGTATAAAACCACCAAGTTAGCCAAAAAGGCGGCGAAATGGAAAATGGAAAAGATACCGGGTTAGTCCACCTTTCACCATCAACACTACTTTGAACCATAAAAACAAAGTTTCCGTGAGGCAAATTAGGGTAGCTGGCAATGTTCGTATACAAAACCGGAGACCAGTCTTCATCTAATCCAATAAGCTTATACCTAAAGCGAACCTTCGATGGGTTGCTATGGCTAATGCCTGTGTATACAAAGGAAAGATGGTTTTGGTTATATTTGAGTTTTAGATTTACCGGAATTCCCGTATAAGGATCTATTTCTTTTCCTTTTTTCTCCCAATCCGGAATTTCGAGAAATAGCTTAACATCATTTAGTGAAAGGAAGGGCATGAAGTCTTGCTGAGACTCATCCACGGTAAATCTGGAAAAGCGGGTTAAGCCCCCTCCTGTGCCAAACCACATATCGCCGGATTTGTCCTTATAAACTGCATTTAAATTGGTTTCTAGGCTTGGTATTCCGTTGCTTCGTGTGTAGTGAACAAATTCTACCTTCCCGGTTTTGTAAAAATTAGGGAGCTGTAGCTCTAAAACACCATAGTTTGTCCCCACCCAAAGAGTGTTTTGATTTTCAAATTTCAAAAAATTGATATAATTAGCGCTAAACGCTTCAATTGTTTTAATTTTTTTTATTTTCAATCGATCGTAAAAGAAAATTCCGTTAGCTGTGCCTATCCAAAGATTGTTTCTGAAGTCAACCTGAAGAGAATATATTGTGTTTTCGGTTAATAGCGTGTCCCATAATTTTTCGAAACTGCCCTTGCTGTAATAGAAAAGCCCGTTACTACAACCCATCCAAACAACCCCCTCTTGGTCCTGGCAAAATGCCCTGACATGAAGCCCCTCGAAACCGTTTTCATCTTCGTAGTTAGAAAATCCTGCGCTTTCTGACCAAACACTAAGACCGGAAGGCGTGCCGAACCAGATTCTGTTTCTTGTGTCTTCGAATATTGCTGTAACCTTGTTAGTCAGCAGCCCATCATTGGTGGTGTAGGATTTAAACTGTTTTCCATCATATCGGGTGACCCCTCCCGATGTCCCAAACCATAAATTGCCGCCTCTGTCGCAAATTCCTGCCCAAACGGTATTGTTAGCCAACAAGGAGTTTGACCTGTCAAAAACCGTCATGTTTAAACCATCGTAACGACAAATGCCCCCTCCATAAGTCCCAAACCAGTAGTTGTTTTCCTGATCTTGAGTTATTGACATTACATAATTACTGCTAAGGTCTTGGCGAGTAGTGAAGTTAACAAAAGCATCACCAGTAAATTTGAGAACTCCGGAGCCGTCAGTGCCGAACCAGATATTACCCTCGGCATCTTCTGTAACTACTTTTACGTTATCAAACTCTAGCCCGTTTTCAGGGGTAAATTCCTGAAATCCTTTTTTGCCTAATTTACTGACTCCTATTTTACTAGTAAACCAAATATTGCCGTGGTGGTCTTCCAGAACATCTCTAATAGAATAAGAAATTAATCCATTGTTTGTGTTGTAGTTATGAAAGGTCGTTCCATCATATTTGTAAACCCCTTCTTCCACAGTAGCAATCCAAATATCGCCTTTTTTATCCTGAATTATTTTACTCACGTTAAGCTGCCTAGATTGAGGGATGTCGACCAAGATGATTTCATTATTTTTCAAATAAGCAACTTCGTTATTCGTTCCTATCCATAATTTTCCTTCCTTATCTTTGAATATCGATCGAATATTACTGGAAAGTCCTTTTGTATCAATCTTTTTGAGGGTTGTTTTTTTATCTTCTATTGTTAAGAGGTAAAGCCCTTTATTTCTTATTGCTAGGTAAAAGGTGTTATTTCCAGCAATCATAAAATCCGTAATCTGGTTAGATTTATTTACCTCATCTATGCGGTAAGCCTTAACTTTATTTTTCTTTATAGAATTAATTCCATAGTCAGAAGCAAGCCAAATTTGCCCGATAGAGTCTTTCTGAATTTTAATAATCAGATTGTCGAGTAGCCCATCGTTTTTAGAATAGTTTTTAAAATTTTTGCCATCAAACCTGCTTGCTCCTCCGGCCGTTCCAAACCATATGTACCCATCATCATCTTGGCAAATGGATGATATTTGGGTTTGAGACAGCCCATCTTCTACATTGTAAGGTATAAAGCTATATTCCTGGGCTTTGACAAACGACAGGCAGAATAATAAAAGTAAAACTTTTAAATAGCGCATGCCCGCAATTTACATCAAAGCTGATTCATTTTGGAGAGAAACTCCGAAATTTTTCTCCTTGCAATAGGCACGTGTACACCGCTTGTCATTACAGCCACATTTCCCTCTACTCTTGAAAACTCCTTAAGATGATTTGCTAGATTGATTATATGTGATTTGTGTGAACGGAAAAACACTTTAGGATTTAGCATGTCTTCATAAACCTTAATGTTTTTACTGCTCAGATAGCGCTTGCCAGTAGAAACAAATATTTTGGTGTAATTATCGCAAGCTTCTAAGTGTACAATCTCCTCGTTACTCAATACAAGGTATCCTTCTTTTGTGGGTATGCTTATCTTATTGTGATATTCCGTAGCTTTAAGTCTATCCCGTTGGGAAAAATGTTCGGCTATATCAATAGTGTTGGCAACTAAAAAACGTTGCACCTTTCTAATTGTATTTTGCAAGTCATCAATATTCAGTGGCTTTTCAAGATAATCTACAGCGTCCTCCTTAAATGCTTTTAAGGCATACTCATTATGAGCTGTTGTAAATACAACGGCAAAATCACGCTCTTTCATGTTTTCAAGCATTGTCATACCATCTTCATTGGGCATGGCAATATCCAAAAAGACTAAATCCGGGCGAAGTTTACAGATCAATTCGCGGGCTTTTTGAGTGTTCTCTGCCATTCCGGTTACGGTTACTTCGGGGCAAAATTCTTCGAGCAAAAACTTTAGATTTAATCTACAGTTTGGTTCGTCGTCTACAATTAATGCTGATATTTTCATTGCTTTGTTTTTCGTGATTTAACATGACTAATGTAACGCAATAATGCCCGACTAGATTCGGCAACTATTCTTCAGTAAAACTGCTTGACTTATCGGTGCGTTTTGCTGAACAAACCCGTTCAAATTAAAGCTCAAAAACTGCCAAGTTGACGTTAAAAATCATACGGTATAGTTTATGACTACAATCCTCCACGCTTAATAATGGTTTATTTATAACGATTTTCTGCTCTTAAGCCAAGAATTAGGTTATTTTTGCACGTTTATAAATTTCAATCCAAATTATGCTCCAGAAGATTCTGAAAGTGTTTTTCGGCGATAAGTCAGAAAAAGATGTTAAGGAAATTATGCCCTACGTGGGTAAAACCAACGAGATTTTCGCCACACTTAATCATATAAGTCATGATGAACTTAGACAAAGAAGCAATAACATAAAAAAGAAAATAAGCGACTATGTAAGCGCAGAGGTTTCTAAGATAAAATCGTTGAAAGAACAGGTCGAAAGATCGCCTGACATGAGCATCCTCGATAAAGAAAAAATCTTCGAGGAGGCAGACTCCATTGAAAAGAATATAGACAAAAAACTGGAAGAAATACTTCTTGAATTACTGCCCGAAGCTTTTGCCGTAATTAAAGAAACTGCCCGTCGATTTAAAGAAAACGAAGAATTAATTGTTACAGCCACGGAATTTGACAAAAAAATTGCTTCTAAAAAATCACATGTTACACTGGATGGTGATAAAGCCATTTGGAAAAACTCATGGGATGCCGCAGGTACAAAAGTTACGTGGGACATGGTTCATTACGACGTACAGTTAATTGGCGGTGTAGCTTTGCATCAGGGTAAAATTGCCGAGATGCAAACAGGTGAAGGAAAAACACTAGTTGCAACACTTGGTGTGTTTTTAAATGCTTTAGCCGGAAGAGGTGTACACCTTGTTACAGTAAACGACTACCTTGCCAAACGAGACTCAGAGTGGATGGGCCCCTTGTACGAGTTTCACGGATTATCGGTCGATTGTATCGACAAGCACCAACCAAACTCGCCCGAAAGAAGAGAAGCATATCAGGCGGATATAACTTTCGGAACAAACAACGAATTTGGCTTTGATTACCTTAGAGATAATATGGTTAATGACCCGGAAATGCTAGTTCAGCGCAAGCATCATTTTGCCATTGTTGATGAGGTAGATTCTGTATTGGTTGATGACGCCCGAACTCCGCTTATAATCTCAGGGCCAACCCCGCAAGGCGACAAGCAAGAATATCTAAACCTTAAGCCAATTATTGAACGCTTGAGCGAAGCTCAGCGAAAATTGGTTACCAACCTGCTTACCGAAGCCAAAAAAGGCTTAGTATTACTTAGTGCTGATGAACCCGGCTTAGACAAAAAAGAAATAAAAGAGAAACTTGAAGCCTCCTCGCTCGCACTTTTACGCTGTTTTAGAGGATTACCTAAAAACAAAGCCCTTATCAAATTTCTGAGCGAGCCCGGTATTAAAACACAATTGCAGCGAACCGAAAATTTTTACCTGCAAGATCAAGCTAAAGAAATGCCCAAAGTTGATAAGGAACTGTTTTTCGTGATTGACGAAAAGAACAATTCTATTGAGTTAACCGAAAAAGGCATTGATTTAATTTCAGGTTCTGACGACCCTAACCTATATATATTACCCGATTTAGGAGCTGTAATGGCCGAAATAGAAAAATCAGAAGCGCCTTCAGAAGAGAAAACAAAGAAAAAAGAAAAACTGGTACAAGAATATCAGGTGAAGAGTGAGCGTATTCACGCTATGAATCAGCTTTTGAAGGCCTATAATCTTTTCGAAAAAGAAGTAGAATACGTGGTTATCGAAAACAAAGTGAAAATTGTAGACGAGCAGACAGGCCGTATCATGGAGGGTCGTCGCTATTCAGATGGTCTTCATCAAGCAATAGAAGCCAAGGAAAATGTAAAAGTAGAAGCCGCCACCCAAACCTATGCTACCATTACATTACAGAATTACTTCCGTATGTATCATAAATTAGCGGGGATGACGGGAACAGCAGAAACTGAGGCAAAAGAATTTTGGGATATATATAAGCTTGATGTTGTGGTTATACCAACCAATCGCCCTATCTCTAGAAAGGACGAAGAAGACTTGGTTTATAAAACTGCCCGGGAAAAGTACAACGCCATTATAGATGAGGTGATAAGACTGCGAGGCGCCGGAAGACCCGTGCTGGTAGGAACAACTACTGTAGAAATTTCAGAACTTTTGAGTCGCATGCTCAAGATGAGAAACATTCCCCATCAGGTGCTTAACGCCAAGCTACATCAGAAAGAGGCTGATATAGTAGCCGAAGCCGGTAAAGCGGGGACAGTTACAATTGCTACCAACATGGCCGGAAGGGGTACAGACATCAAGTTAGGCCCTGGAGTAAAAGAAGCAGGCGGTTTAGCCATAATTGGCACTGAAAGGCATGATTCGCGACGAGTTGATCGCCAGCTTCGCGGTAGGGCCGGAAGACAGGGAGACCCCGGTAGTTCGCAATTTTTTGTTTGCTTGGAAGACAATCTTATGCGGTTATTCGGCTCAGAACGAATAGCAAGAATGATGGACACCCTTGGGCACAAAGAAGGCGAGGTGATTCAGCATAGATTGATTACCCGTTCCATAGAACGTGCTCAGAAAAAAGTCGAAGAAAACAACTTCGGAATAAGGAAAAGATTACTAGAATACGATGACGTAATGAACGCCCAGCGTAATGCCATATACAAGAGAAGAAAAAATGCCTTGTTTGGAGAACGTCTGGATTTGGATATTGACAATATTTTCTTCGAACAAAGCGAAAACATCATTAATGCTTTTATTGACTCCCGTGATTTTGAGAACTTCAACTTTGAACTAATCAGAGCACTTTCTATTGAATCTCCGGTGAGTCCGCAAGAGTTTGCTAAAATTGATGTCGAGTCGCTTATAGACATCGTTTATCAAAAAGCAAAATCATCTTACTCTGAAAAGTGCGTTAGACTCAGAGAAACGGCTATGCCTGTAATTCGAAATGTATACGAGAATCAATCAGCTACATATGAAAATATAGTAATACCATTTACAGATGGCATGAAAGGGTTGCGTGTAGTAGTGAACATAAAAAACGCTGTAGAAACCAACGGTGCCAACCTGATAAAAGAAATGGAAAAAGTGGTTACTTTGGGTATTATTGACAACGAGTGGAAAGAACACTTGAGAGACATGGACGAGCTTCGTCAATCTGTTCAACATGCCGTTTACGAGCAAAAAGATCCACTTTTGATATACAAACTGGAATCATTCGACCTGTTTAAACAAATGATGCTCAAGGTGAATAACGATATTCTCGGGTTTCTGGCTAAGGCAACTGTTCCTTTAAATGATGATGAACCACAGCAAGTTCAGCAGCGTGTTCAGGCTCCTACCCAGCCTAAGCTTCAAACCTCCAGAGAAGACATCACCCAGGCGTCGCATGCAAATGCCCAAATAGCAGCTCAGCATCAGGGAGAACAACCCATAAAAAGGATTCCTATTGTTGCCGACAAAAAAATAGGGCGCAACGACCGAGTTAAAGTGTTGAATCTGAGAACCGGAGCCACCGAAGAAATGAAGTACAAACAAGCTGAAGCCCTTATTCAGGAAGGCATTTACCAATTGATAGAAGAATAAAAGCATGTCTCATCCGGTAAAAACCGCCATCAATTTTGCGCTTGCCTATATTTTAGCAGAACTAATAATGGTGGCAACGGGTTATCACCTAAATGAAATGGCGCGTTTTGTGACTTACGCTGCAAACACACTTTTTCTTTTGCTAGCCGTGTTTATCAGTATTCGAAAGGAAACCAAGCTTCGCAAAGGCATCCCAACCAGCTTTCTGGTAGATATAAAAACCGGTCTAAAAGCCGTAGGGGTATATGCCCTGAGTATTACTGTTTTTGTGTACTTCTATTACAATTTTATTGTGCCCGACTACACCATAGCTAAGGTGGAAACAGTAAGGGCTGCCGCCCAAGCACACGATTTCGCAGAATTACAAAGAATTTCTCCGAAAGAATACGGCGGTATGTCGCACGAAGAATTTGTAGAGTTAATGGTAAAAAACGCACAATACTGGCTTAACCCTTCTAAAGTTGTGCCCATCACTCTTTTAGGATTGATGCTAATTGGCTTTATATACACCTTTATTCTAACGGCAATAAACCGCCGCGTGCTTTCTAAATTTAGGTCTTAATCCGAAAAATATTTCATTTACATTGAACGTTGAGCGATATTTATTGTACCGCCCTAAAAATTCAATGCTATGAAAAAATCTAAATTAACCCTTGGGGTGGCGGTACTAGTGCTCACCCCTATCTGCATAATGCTTTATGCATTTACCTTTAAACCTACTGTTGATAAGCCCGGCACAACAGAAGAGAACAAAACCTGTGTTTTCAACACGTTATTTGGGCTACAGCCCGTTGATTCGTTTTTTATCTACAAAACCCCTGAAAATGTAGCCTCATCCATTGAGAGCGCTATGATTTGGATGGCAAAAGCCCAACAAGACGATGGCGGATGGGGGGCAGGAAGCCACAGCGCACAACACATACGAGACCCTCATGCCATAAAATCAGACCCTGCCACCACTGCTATGGTTTCCATGGCTCTACTCCGAAACGGAAGCACTCCTTACTCAGGGCCATATAAGACCCAGTTGAATAAAGGGCTAGAGTTTATTCTAAAAGCTATTGAAGACACCCCCGACGAACAAATAACCATTACAAAGTTGCAAGGAACGCAAATTCAAACCAAGCTGGGCTATAATATTGACGCTGTGCTGGCTTCGCAATTTCTCTCTAATGTGTTGGAGTGTATGGAAACGGAAACCGATGATTACCTGCGGGTGAAGAAAAATCTAAACACCTGCGTTACTAAAATACTTCAGTCGCAAGATGCCGACGGAAGCATAAAAGGTTCCGGATGGGCAGGTGTTTTACAGTCATCTTTGGCAAACAACGCTTTGGAATCGGCCTATTATAATGGCGCCGATGTGGACAAAAAAGCCCTTGAGCGCTCGGTTGAATACCAAAAAAGCAATTACAACGCTTCCTCAGGAAAAGTAAACACCGACAAAGGTGCCGGAATTGTGCTTTATTCTGTTTCGGGCTCTGCAAGAGCAAGCGCAGTAGATGCTCGCGAAGCAGAAGAAAAAATTGCTCAAGCCAAAAAAGAAGGTAAATTAAATGCCAACGATAAAGTAACGGTAGATAATCTTGAAAAAATAGGCTACACCCGCGATCAGGCAGTCAAAATCAACACTTCTTACGAAGTGTTTAATTCTGCCAAAGCATTGGCTCAGAGTGATGAAGTTACAATAGGCTTTGGCAACAATGGAGGCGAAGAATTTTTAAGTTTTTTACAAACCGGAGAATCGATGATTATAGGTGGAGACAGGGATTGGACTAAATGGTACGACAATACCTCAGGCAAACTATTGGTTGCCCAAAATCCCGACGGAAGCTGGAGCGGACACCACTGCATTACCAGTCCGGTGTTTTGTACTGCTACCTGTCTGCTTATACTTTCTGTAAATAACGACGCAGAAAAACTTGCACAAACAGGAAAGAAAAAATAGTGTTTGCAATTATTACTTAAATACAAGGAGCCCAGAAAGGCTCCTTTTTTATTTCCCCATCTTTTGTTTTAACTTAGTGCTGCACAAAACACCGAGATGATACAACTTTTCACATACAACGAGGCTCAATTTGAACGAACAGATAGCGAAAGCTTTGATACCATCAAGCCTAAACTAGGTGAAAGCAAGGTAAACTGGATTAATTTGCCGCTAAATGATAAAGAAGAGGTAAAACGACATGCAGAATCATTCGGTATTCATCCGCTTTTAATCGAGGATATATACAATACCGATCACCTTCCAAAAATGGAGCGTTTTGATAACTACCTGTTTTTTACCCTTAAAATGTTTTCCTATAAGCCAGATAAAAAAATGTACTGCCGCGAGCACCTGAGCCTGGTATTAGGAAAAAATTACGTTATAAGTTTTCAGCAGGCTTTGGACGAAGACGTTTTTGAAGAAGTTCGCGACAGAATAGTAAACGATAAGGGAATATTAAGAAAACAGGGCGCCGACTACCTTTTCTATAGACTTTTGGACGCTATTGTAGACAATTACCTGCTTATTGCCGAAAACTACCGTTCGCAAATCGAAGAGCTGGAAGACTATCTGTATGAAAATGCCAACGAAAACGTGGTTCCTGATATTGTAGAATTAAAACGCAGTATAAACCAATTCAGAAAAGAAACCATTCCGGTAAGAGAAGAGTTGGGACGATTAATGGCTGACAAAGAAGGCCTCATTAAAAAATCCACCCAAACCTATTTTCAGGATATTTATGATCATATGAACCACCTTTCTTCCAATTTTGAAATTTACAGAGAAATGATAAAAGATTTAATGGATATAAACCATGCCAACCTGAGCAACAACCTGAATCGGGTGATGAAAACGCTAACTGTAGTGGCTTCGATATTTATTCCGCTTACGTTTATTGTAGGAATTTATGGAATGAATTTCGAAAACATGCCCGAATTAAGCTGGCCCTGGGCCTATCCTTCATTAATGCTTTTTATGCTCTTTATGTCGCTTGGGCTCGTTTGGTATATGCGTCGCAAGAAATGGTTTTAAAAACAGTTTTACTTACTTTTAGTCCCTCTCAAAAAATCAAAACTATGCAACTACACACTATAAACACCGGCTTTTTTAAACTTGATGGCGGTGCCATGTTTGGCGTAGTGCCAAAATCGATTTGGCAAAAAACTAATCCGGCAGATGACAATAACATGTGTACCTGGGCCTTGCGTTGTTTACTTGTAGAAGACGGAAATCGCCTCATGCTTATAGACACCGGAATCGGCGATAAACAAAGTGAAAAATTCTTTGGCTATTACTACCTGCACCAAATGAAAACCATGGAACAAGCTCTGCGCGAAAAGGGCTTTCACCCTGATGATATAACTGATGTTTTTATAACCCACCTACACTTCGATCATTGTGGCGGAGCCATTAAGTTTGACTCCGACAAAACCGGGTTTCAGCCCGCATTTAAGAATGCTACCTACTGGAGCAACGAAAATCATTGGAAATGGGCTACCGAGCCCAACGCTCGCGAAAAAGCCTCTTTCCTGAAAGAAAATATACTGCCCATTCAGGAAAGCGGTCAACTAAAATTTGTTGCTCGAAACAACAGGACAACACATGAAGCCTTTCCTGGAATAGATGTTTTTTTTGCCGATGGGCATACCGAAAGCCAAATGATTCCCATCATTACACACAAGGGAAAAAAGCTTGTTTTTATGGCTGATTTACTGCCAAGTACCGGACATGTCCCCCTGGCTTATGTCATGGGCTACGACACTCGCCCCCTACTTACACTGGAAGACAAAGAATTGTTTATGAAGCACGCTGTTGACGAAAAATACATTCTTTTTCTGGAACACGATAGTATGAACGAATGCTGCACCCTGCAAAACACCGAAAAAGGTGTGCGACTGGAAAGGGTTACCTCCTTAGCAGAAGAGTTTTAAAAAGGAAGTTAAATGTCGAATATTCTAAGTAAGACTTACATAGATAATACTTTATGTAAGCTTCTTTAATTTTTGCGACTAAGCATTTCGCTCAAATTCACAATCCGCACGGGGCCGTCAATTTCATCAAAAAATAGAAAAATATGAAATACCCACATAAAGACCGTTTTCGCGCTCTTCCAAAGGGAAGGTGTCTAAGCCCAGCCCCGGACCCATGCCATCTTCCAGCGAGAAAGCATAACGATGGTAAGGGCAAATAATTTTTCCGTTTTCACAGCGCCCTTGGTAAAGTCTGTAGCCCATGTGAGGGCATTTGTCAATCAGCACGCTAAGTTTTTCTTCATGTCGACAAACAATTAAGTTTTTACCTGCCACAGATAATGCAAGCGGTTTGTTTGGCGGTACTCTTTCATAAAGCTGACCGAAAGAGTCTGCCAGTTTGTGCCATCTGATTTTACGGGTAAACATTGTCGACAAAAAGAGGCGGTAGAAAACAAACTTTTCTACCGCCTCTTATCAGGTTACTAATTAAGCCTTAACTTTTGCCCGGCTTTGGGGGTTGCACCAAAAGGCATTTCATTTTTTTTGTATAGCTTTTTAAGCTTTACTCCGTATTGTTGTGATATGTCTCTCATCGATTCTCCTTCGCAAACAGCATGTGTTGGTACTTTTGATTTGTTTTTCTTGGGTTGTAAGTAAACAACATCTCCCACCATCAGCACATCGCTTTTACCCAAATCGTTGTATTTGTATAGCTGCCACAAGCCCATGCCATTCTCTCTGGCTATTTTGTAAAACGTATCGCCCTCTTTAGCGTGTACATATTTTACATTGTTTTCCGTAATTTTAGCTTTAGCCGCAGTTGCTTTGGAAGCCCCCGGGTCTGGTGTTTTGGGTGTAATCTTAGGTGCGGAAGTGCTTGATCCAACCGACGCCACAACAGGAGTGGGCTCGTATTTATAAGCATCGTATTGCTCTAGGTTATTGTCTTCTATTAATTTAATAAGTAATTCGGCATACTTTGGATTGGTGGCATAGCCACACTCTTTTAGTCCTTTTGCCCAGCCTTTGTAATCGTTTGTGTTTAGCTCAAACAAACGGGCGTAACGATCTCTCTTAGCCAAAAACTCCGAGTGGTCTTTATACGATTCTGCGGCATCGGGATACTTTCTAAAGCACTCGTTCTTTTTATCATCATCTTTAAAAATAGTTTCTCCAGTCCAATCATGGCACTTTATACCAAAGTGATTATTGCCTTTTCTTGCCAGCATAGAGTTCCCATCGCCACTTTCTAAAATACCTTGCGCCAAGGTAATACTCGCCGGAATTTTGTATAAATACATTTGCTTAACAGCTTCTTCTTTCCACATGTCGATGTAATCCTTTCGCGAATAGGTAATTTCCTCGGCAGAGTTTGCCCACACGGGGGCAACAAACAATAAGGCAACTAAAAGTCCTATCCACTTTTTCGATTTCATTTTTAATACTGTTTTAGGGGTTGGCATGGATTGCGGTTACGAAGGTTTTCAACAAAGGTTGCAAAAATGTTAACAACCGCAAAATTATTTGAACGATTACTTCACAAAAACAACACAAAATTAACATTAACAATTGATTATGTTTTTATTCGAAATTCTTGTCTTTGTTAGCCGGGTCGTAAACAGGCGGACAGTCTCCTGGGCCTTTTGCCTTTATCCACGAAAAGCGAACGGTCAGTATTACCGGGCGGTATCGGGTGTTGAATACTTCCCATGTCGAGCGGAGATTTTCCCAATTCTTAACATTGAGAATAGGTGTTTCCAGTATAGGAGTGATAATTAACGATTCATTTATCTTATAGCCAAACCCTAATTTATAATGGAATTGAAAAATTAGTCGATCGGGATAATTAAGCCCATAACCCGGATCCGTAAACGGCTCTGAAACCCTATTGCCTATTTTATAATCGAGGTTAAAGCCCAAGCTGTTCTGTATAAAAGAGTAGTTCTTAATCCGTATCACGTTGTTCAGGTTAAAATTCAACAACAGGTTTCTGTGACGGTAGTTTCCCTCAGAATCAAAAGCCGCATAAAGCTGCTCAGAGGCAAAATATTCGGTCGTTCCTTTTTCTTTTCCTTTCAGTGCTTTGTATGCCAGGCTATAATCAAGATAATTAAAAATATTACCGCCCCCCGGAAAAATATGATAGCGTCCAACTTCGAAGTAAAGACCCGGAGCAGAACCTGCTTTAGTGTTCAGATGCAGCGTGGTGTCAACGCCAAGATCAAATTCTTTGCTGTCACCACCGATATTGCCAAACTGATAGGTTAGACCGGGGGCAAAAAACCAATAAGAGGATTTGTTTCTGCCGCTAAGGTCAATCAAATCGCCTCTCTTTTTTCCGTATAAATACTGCGCCTGACCTAAAGAAAGTGTAGTGTACAAACAAAATAGCGAGGCAACAAAAACTCTCATTAGGCTAAGTAACTAAGAATTTTCTGCTCTACTTCGGGGCTATTCCAAATGTTTTCAATATTTGGCATGTTCATTACTTGTTCCATAATCTCATCTTGTCGTTTACCATTTTTTAGTGCCTGCGAGTAAGGTATGTGTGAGAATGTAACCTGAGAGTAAAGCGGAATCCAATTGTCCGGGTGCTTCTCTGAGAACCACCCCTCTATTTTCTTTTGTAGTAAAAACTTAGGCTCGGCAGTTAAGTCACGCATTTCAATAAAATTACGCAATGCCAAATCGGCAATGGCATCACCATCTGGTTTTCTAGTTTTTGCAAAGTGGTGGAAAATTTTTTCCCAATCTCCTGCATAAACTTCAAAAAATTCGTTGAACACTGTGCAATCTTCAAAGCCACAATTCATTCCCTGTCCGTAGAAGGGGACTATAGCGTGGGCAGAATCACCCATAAGCATTACCTTATCTTCGTAATTCCAAGGGTCGCATCGCACAATTACTAGCGATGAAGTTGGGTTGGAAAAATAATCTTCTGCCAAATTGGGCATAAGTTTTACTACGTCAGGGAAAACGCGGTTGAAAAACAGCATTAAATCTGCTTCGTTTTTTATAGACTCGAAAGAATCTTTACCTTCAAACGGAAAAAACAAGGTGCAGGTAAACGAACCATCTAGGTTGGGAAGGGCTATAAGCATAAACTCGCCTCTTGGCCATATATGCAAAGAATTTGCCTCCATTTTATGCGTGCCATCTGTGTTAGGATGTATAGACAGTTCTTTGTATCCATGAGGAATATAGTGCTGCTGATAGTTAAACCTATCTTGCTTCATCATGCGCTGCCTAATTGCAGAAAAAGCTCCGTCAGTGGCAAATACTCTGTCAAAAGAAAAACTTTGCTGCTGGTCGTTCTCTTCGTTTTGAAAATAAATCGTGTTAGAACTAAGATTAATGTCTAAACAACGTTGATTAAAGAAGAAGTCGATATTTTCAAATTTATCAGCAACTTCAATTAACTTTTGATTAAGCCCTCCTCTAGACACCGAATAAATGGCCTGCCCTTGTTTTCCATAAGGTTGGTAAGTTAATGCCCCGTCAACTAAGTGCATTCTCCTGCCGTACATGGGGATTGCTACTTTTTTAATTTCATCAGCGATGCCGGCTCCTTCAAGAGCCTTCCATCCGCGGTCAGACAAGGCCAAGTTGATTGATTTTCCTGCCGACACTTTGGCTTTTCTCATATCGGAACGACGTTCGTACACCTCTACCTTAAATCCTTTTTTAGCAAGATATATGGCTTGTAAGCTTCCTACAAGTCCTGCGCCGATTACTGCAATTTTTTCCATATCTTATTTTTTAAAGGGCTTTCTCTAATATTTGACCAAATTCATAAATATCGGTATACGAATTGTAAAGTGGAACAGGAGCCATTCTGATTACGTTTGGTTCTCGCCAGTCGGCAATTATACCTTGTTCTGTAAGTTTATTAAACAAGTCTTTCCCATGCCCGTGAAGCAAGATTGACAATTGGCATCCTCTTCTGTCTCTCTCCTTCGGTGTGATTATCTCAAAATTACATTGCTTTTTATCTGCGATATCCTTAATAATATATTCCAGATAGCCTGTTAGTTTGTCCCGTTTTTCGCAAAGCGCCGACATCCCAACCTCATCAAATATTTTCAAACTTGCTAGATGTGCTGCCATTCCCAATACAGGAGCATTACTCAACTGCCAAGCCTCTGCCGATGGTATGGGGTCAAAACCGGGCTCCATTAAAAATCTACGCTCCTTATTATGCCCCCACCATCCGCCAAATCGGCGCAAAGATTTGTTCTCTGTGTGGTCTTTTCGGATATACATACCCGAAACCCCTCCGGGGCTAGAGTTTAAATATTTGTAGGAGCACCACGCTGCAAAATCTACCTTCCATTCATGTAAGCGAAGATGAATATTACCAACTGCGTGCGCCAAATCAAATCCGGCATAAGCGCCAACTGCGTGCGCAGCTTTTGTTATGCGCGCCATATCAAACAGCTGACCGGTATAATAATTCACTCCACCAATAAATACCAGCGCCAAATCGTCTTTATGCTGACTAATAACAGCCTCTATGTCTTCTTCATGGATGGTGTGTTCACCATCTCTTGGCTCAACCTCTATTAAACAATCAGCCGGGTTTAGCCCATAAAATTGAACCTGTGTTTCCAGCGCATATTGGTCTGAAGGAAATGCCTTTTTTTCGTAAACGATTTTCTTTTTCCCTTTCAGCGGATTATAAAAAGACGCCATCAAAAGATGAATGTTTGTGCTTAAGCTGTGGGTTACCACCACCTCCTGAGGCAGTGCACCAACCAAGTTGGCAACGGAATCGGTAAGCTGATCGTGATAACTAAACCAAGGGCGGCGGGAATAAAAATGCCCTTCAACACCAAATTTTGCCCAGTCTTCCAGCTCTTCTTCTATATATTTTTTTGTTGTTTTTTGCTGTAAACCAAGTGAGTTACCTGTAAAATAAATAACGTTTTTTCCGTTGTACTGAGGAAACAAAAATTCATTCCTCCATTTTCTGAGTGGGTCATTTTCATCAAGTTGAGATGCAAAGCCTGCATTATTCTCGTAATACATCATCGTAAAACTAATTTCTATCTATTTTTGTTCTTCATTTGGAGCGCTTCCAAAGATAGTAATTCAAACCATTTCGAGATGCTGAACAGAACCGAATCCGCCCAACTTTTTGAAAAAGCCAAAACATTATTTCCCGGAGGAGTAAACTCTCCCGTGAGAGCCTTCCGCTCCGTTGGCGGAACACCTATTTTTATGAAAAAAGGAAAGGGCAGCAAAGTTTGGGATGCCGATGGCAACGAGTACATAGATTACTGTCACTCTTGGGGACCTCTAATACTGGGTCACGCTCACGATGCTGTAGTAAAAGCTATTGCCGAAACGGCCGCTGAGGGCACATCGTTCGGCACTCCTACCGAATGGGAAAATAAACTAGGAAGTTTAATTATCGACAACCACCGTTATGTTGAGAAAATACGTTTTGTAAGCTCGGGTACAGAGGCCACTATGTCGGCTCTTCGTTTAGCAAGAGGATTTACAGGGCGAGATAAAGTAATAAAGTTTGAAGGCTGTTATCATGGACATGTAGATGCATTGTTGGTTAAGGCTGGTTCGGGACTTGTTACGCTAGGCAGTTCTTCATCAGCGGGAGTGCCCGAGTCTTTTGCCAAAGAAACTATCGTGCTGCCTCTTAACGATAAAGCGGCTGTAGAAAAAGCTGTGACAGATTATCATGAACAAATAGCCTGTATAGTAATAGAGCCAGTTCCTGCTAATAATGGCTTATTAATTCAGGGAAAAGAGTTTTTGCAGTTTTTGCGTGACATCTGCTATCGCAAAGGGATTTTGCTCTTCTTCGACGAAGTGATATCAGGCTTTAGAGTTGGATTTGAAGGCGCTGCCGGGTACTATGGCATACAGCCGGATATGATTGCTTTCGGCAAAATTCTGGGAGGCGGAATGCCTGTTGGAGCCTACGCTTCTAGTGCAGCAGTAATGGCTCATGTTTCGCCGGAAGGCAACGTATATCAAGCCGGTACGTTAAGCGGAAATCCTGTAGCTATGGCCGCCGGATTTACTCAACTTAAGAAGTGCCTGAGCCCCGGATTTTACGAAAAACTAAACGAAAAAACAGAAAAACTAACCTCTACTGTTGTTAAATACGCGCAAGAAAAAAATTATCCGTTTAGTATGTATCATTTGGGTTCTATCTACTGGCTGGCTTTTGACGATAAAGGAGTGCACCAGGCCGCCTCTGAAATAGACCCCAACTCCATGAGCTATTTTGCAAAGTTTCATGCATATTTGCTTGAAAATGGCATTTACATGGGACCTTCAGGATATGAGGTAGGCTTTGTTTGTGAAGCACATTCTGAAGCAGATATTGAAAAAACAATAGCCGCTTTTTGTAGTGGGCTTGATAAAGTTTTCAATTAATCAGTTAAGTCAGGCTGAAAACAACCAGGCGTAAACTCCTATTAGAGCTGCGCTGGCCAAATTAATCCAAAAACCAACAGAGGCCATTTGTCTCACAGATATTCTGCCACTTCCAAAAACAATAGTGTTAGGAGGCGTAGCAACCGGTAACATAAAAGCGCACGAAGCCGAAATAGTTATGGTAAACATTACCATTACCGGACTTAATCCGCTTTGAATCGCTAACTCGTAAGCTAATGGCAAAATGAGTATGGTTGAGGCTGTATTTGAAGTGAACTCCGTAAGAAAGGTCATTACAAGGGCGAGCGACACAAGCATAAAAAGAGGATTTATACCTGAAAAAAGCCCAAAAGAAGAGCCAATAAGCTGCATTAGCCCCGATTCCTCAAACGCAAGCGCAAGTGAAAATCCGCCTCCAAAAAGAAAAATAATATCTAAGGGCACACGTTGCAAATCAGCTCGCGGAAGTATTTTTCCCCGACCTCCACTGGCCGGAACAAGCATAAGCAACAAAGCCGCAAACATAGCTACTGTGCTCTCTTCAATGTAGTTTCCGCCGGGCAAAAAATTAGCCCATCCCGGAAGTGTAAACACCCCAAAGTTAATGTCTCGCAAAGTGAACCAAGCTATTACAGTTATTATGAAAACCCCTACAATTATTTTCTCTTCCTTCGATAGTTTTCCCAAGAGATTATATGCCTCTCGAATGTATGCTTTAGAAACATTACTCCTGTCAAATCCTTTGCGAAAAAAAAACCAAAAAAACCCAACAACCATCATAAACAAGAGAAAACTAACAGGAGCCCCAAAGACAAACCAATTAGCAAAACTCAGGGGCTCATGAAGCTTTTCTGCAGAAAAATTAGCCATCACTAGGTTAGGCGCTGTACCTGTGAGTGTAGCCATGCCTCCAATTGAAGCACAATAGGCAATCCCCAAAAGCATCGGCAGTTGAATTTTTGCAGCAAGTCCGGATTTTTCTTCTTCTACTTCGCTTAGCAAGGCAAGGGCTGTAGGAAGCAAAACTGCCGCTGTTGCCGTATTAGATATCCACATAGAAAGAAAATAAGCTGCAATCATCATTCCTAACACCAAACGAAAAGGTGATGTGCCTGTAGCCAACATAATTCGAAGGGCCGTTCTTCGGTGTAAGTTCCATCGTTCCATCGCAAAGGCAAGCAAAAACCCACCAATAAAAAGAAAAACAATCTCTTTGGTATATTGTGGCGCAACCACCTTCATGGGCAATATCCCCAACAAAGGGAATAAAACCAAAGGCAACAGTGCCGTGTACACTATTGGAACGGCTTCAGTAGTCCACCAAAAAGCCATCCATACAGCCATTGCCGCAACAGCAGCAATTCCCTCAATTGTAAAGGTTTTTCCCTCAATAACAGGAACTTCAATTCCCCGGTTTGTAATAGCCAGAAAGGTAATTGCTGCCAAAATTGGCCCTAAAATCTGAAGTGCTAGTCGCTGCATAGCGAACACAAAATAGGAAATAAATTGAGTTTAGTGCTGTCTTCGGAAGAAAAAAGCATCTTCCGCTATTTCGGCTTCTTCTTGCCTTCTACTTCTCCGGTGTTTCGATTAAATCCGTAAGGGCAATGCCGACAACCGCTTTTACAGCAACACCCCTTTTTGAGTAGGTATTTTTCAGTAAAAACAATATACCCTTCGGGGGTAGTGTAAAAATCATCGGAATCTACCTGTATTTTGCGGCCAAATCCACTCATGTCGTCGCTCATAATGCAAAATTAGCTTTTATCTTTACAAAAAAACAGTTGGGCAGCCCGGTTCTTCATATTCCCTCTCCGCTACAGGAAATTATATTGCCAGAAATTACTGAGGCAAAAATTCGGCTTTTCGTAAAGCGCGATGATCTAATTCACCCATATGTATCGGGAAATAAGTGGCGAAAGTTAGAATATAACATCGCTGCTTTTAAAGCTTCAAAAAAAGCGAAGCTTCTAACTTTTGGTGGGGCTTTCTCCAACCACCTTGTAGCTACAGCTGCTGCCTGTAATCAAGCCGATGTGCCTTGCATGGGGGTGATCCGCGGAGAGGATGCCGATTTTAACAACCCCACCCTTGCAGTCGCAGCAGCGCAGGGAATGGAGCTACACGCCATTAACCGGGAAGAGTATAACCTGAAAGCCATGCCCGAATACAAAGAAGAGCTGTACAACCGATTTGGAAGCGTTTTTGTGGTGCCGGAAGGAGGTGCAAACCACTACGGGGTAAACGGCTGCATGAATATTGTGAAAGAGCTCAAATTTAGCCCTGATTACGTTGCCGTTGCCACCGGAACGGGCACAACTCTGGCAGGAATTTCTATTGCCGCCGATAAAAAAACAAAGGTTATTGGATTTCCCGCCTTAAAAGGAGGTGTTTTTATAGAAAATGAAGCCCGGAAGCTGTTGTATCAAACGCTTTTTGACGAAGACTACGTGAAAGAAATACTGAATAAGGTTACACTCGAAACTCGTTTTCACTTTGGTGGTTACGGTAAAGTTGATGAAAATTTGGTGGCTTTCGTCAATCATTTTTATCAAAAAACACATATTCCTCTGGATTTAGTTTACACCGGAAAGCTGTTTTTCGGGTTGATGAATTTGATAGCATCGGGGTATTTTCCTGCCGGAAGCTCGATAGTTGCTATACACACCGGTGGTTTACAGGGCAATGAGGGAATGAAATCAAGAGGCGTAAAACTTGTTTTTTAGGCTCGATTTTTGCTGTTTCGCACGCTTATATCTATATCAAAAAAATTATGAGGGCGTTTTTATTACTATGCGTGTTGAGTATAATGGGTATTGCAAGAGCACAGACGTTAATTGTAAAAGACCAACTTACGCTTCAACCCCTAGAATTTACTACGGTTACCAGCTTTAATCCGCCGCTTAATATTGCTACCAACTATCAGGGAAAAGCGGATATAACCTTCTTCAAGGGGGTTGATTCCATTTATATCAAGCACGTGGGATATAAACCATTAGTTATCAGCTACGAAAAACTAAAAGCTCAAAACTTTCGGGTGTTGCTGGTAAGCAACCCTTTTGCCTTGGACGGTTTTACCGTTTCTGTTGGAAGAATGAAAGAAGAAAAAAAAGAAAACACTCAGAAGGTGGTAAATATTTCGCCAAAAGATGTCATGTTGCAAAATCCACAAACAGCCGCTGATCTTTTGGGGTCTTCGGGCGAGGTGTTCATTCAAAAAAGTCAAGCAGGGGGAGGCAGCCCTATGATTAGGGGATTTGCCACCAACCGGGTGCTTATCACCGTGGATGGGGTACGCATGAATACCGCTATTTTTCGCAGCGGAAATGTGCATAACGTGATTTCACTTGACCCTTTTGCTACAGCTTCTACCGAAGTGATATTTGGACCGGGGTCGGTAATATACGGCAGCGACGCCATTGGCGGGGTGATGAATTTTTACACCCTTACCCCCAAGCTTTCACAAAATGATTCGCTGCTTATCTCCGGAAATGCTGCCTCGCGCTACAGTTCAGCAAATTTTGAAAAAACAGGACATTTCGACCTCAACATCGGACTGAAAAAGTGGGCATTTGTATCAAGTGTTTCCTTTTCGGATTTTGACGATTTACGTATGGGTAAAAACGGTCCCGACGAATACCTGCGCAAGCAATATGTACAACGGGTGGATGACAAAGACAGTGTTTTTGCCAACTCTAATCCGCTTATTCAGAATCCAACAGGCTACAGTCAGTACAACCTGATGCAAAAAGTGCTTTTCAAACCCTCGGAATACTTGGAATTTAACTACGGTTTTCACTACTCAAAAAGTTCTTCTTTTTCTCGCTACGACAGACTTGTAGAGCCTCAGGGTAATTCGCTGCGCGCCGCCGAATGGAACTACGGCCCCCAAATTTGGATGATGAACAGCCTGCAAGTGCAGCACAGTAAAGAGAGCAAACTCTACAATAAGGCAAAGCTTACGCTCGTACAACAATATTTCGAAGAAAGCCGCATAGACCGCCGAAGAAACAATAATTGGCGCAGGACTAATACCGAAAACGTGGATGCCTACTCGTTTAACCTCGATTTTGAAAAGAAAGCTAATCAAAAACACCGGATCTATTACGGCTTAGAGTACATCTATAATCAAGTAAGCTCTACCGGTATGCGTTTTAATATTGTTACGGAAGAAACACAAGAAAGCGCCTCCCGTTACCCAAACGGTTCTACGTGGAATTCTTCGGCGGCTTATCTTAACTATAAATACACGGCAAACGAAAA
The DNA here is from genome assembly GCA_046295395.1 of Flavobacteriales bacterium. Lineage (GTDB taxonomy): Bacteria > Bacteroidota > Bacteroidia > Flavobacteriales_D > JBKBNH01 > JBKBNH01. The sequence goes on from JBKBNH010000002.1 coordinate 117,108, forward strand.
ACTCACTTTACAGTCGGGGCTTCGCTACAATTATTTTGGGCTAAAAGCCCATTTCGACACTACTTTTTTCCCATTTCCGTTTACCTCTGCAGAAATTAATAACGGCTCGGTAAGTGGTAGTTTGGGCGCGGTTTACAAACCGCATAAAACCTTTTTCATCATGCCCAACCTCTCTACCGGATTTCGCTCGCCCAACATAGACGATATCGGAAAAGTGTTCGACTCCAATCCGGGAAATGTAATGGTGCCAAATACCAACCTGAGGGCAGAATATGCCTACAACGCAGAACTTACCCTCTCGAAAACGTTTAAAGACGTTGTTAAAGTTGACGTAACGGGATTCTATACCCTGCTGAACAATGCCTTTGTGCGTAGAAACTACACCCTCAACGGGCAAGACAGTGTTTTGTACAACGGGGCGATGAGCCAGGTGCAGGCCTTGCAGAATGCCGCCTTTGCTACCGTATATGGCCTACAGGCCGGAATGGATGTTAAATTGCCGAAAGGATTTGGATTGTCTTCCCTGTTAACTTACACCTTGGGAATAGAAGAACTTGAAGACGGCACAACAGCACCCCTGCGCCACGCTGCACCCGTTTTTGGGGCAACCCGAATCACCTACACCAAAGACCGACTGAAAGCAGATTTATACGGCATGTATAGCGGGGAAGTGACCTTTCTAAACCTAGCTCCCGACGAGCTTACCAAGCCCTTTTTGTATGCAAAAGACGAAAATGGCAACCCATACTCTCCTGCGTGGTTTACACTCAACTTCAAGATTATGTATCAACTTGCCGAATACATGATGGTGAGTGGAGGTGTGGAAAATATAGCAGATTTGCGCTACCGTCCTTACTCCAGCGGAATTGTGGCTCCGGGCAGAAATTTTATCGTGGCGCTAAGGGCTAATTTTTAACCCTCTCCCTTTGCTAAATAATTCCCCTGCCCCATTTTGTTTGGTCATGGGGTTAAAGTCTAAATTAACAGGTAATCACTCCTTAACAACCCTAACGGTTTTACTGTTGCCCCAGTAATCAGTCAGGGTTAAAAAATAAAGCCCAGAAGCGAGATGATTCAAGCGCAGAGGCTGAACCCAATTACCCGAACCAAGAGTCTTGCCCCCCAAATCGAAAAGTGTAAAACTCAAGCTTTCCAACTCCCCGGATAAGAATAAATCTCCCTGTGTAGGGTTGGGGTAAATGGTACATGCAAGCGCATCAAACTGTTCGAACTGACCAAGCGGCTGAGCCGGGGAATCAATCAGGTATGTCCAAACATCGAGGTATTCGGGAACGGAGCCATTCATCGGGGTGTGCATATCTACCACCACGCAATTATGAAATTTAGACGGGTCGTTTGCCGGAGTAAGCAAGGTGTATAAGCGTCGGGAATCACTGTATGGTGGCGTAGCCGTGTCTGATAACACTCGCGGGCCGAAGGTGTTCATTCCATAGTTTGTCCAGGTGGTAAGCATATGATTAAAATTAATTAGCTCATCTTGTTCGTGAATAAATCCATAGTAGTTGTGCTGTGCTGTCGCGCCCTGCCAGGTAATCCAGTCGGCATTTCGGTTAAGCAACGGAATCCAGTCCAAAGCAGCAAACATAACGACCCTGTCCACTTCTTTTATTTTAGAAATTATTCCTGCGTGACCTCCGCCCTGTGAGTGCCCACTTACGATTATTTTGTTCCATAAAATATCGTTGCCGCTGAGGTACTGCCCCCAGTTCTCGGTAGGATAGGTTTGGTGTAGGTATTCCAGTAGTTTGAGTGTGCGGCGCTCTATGCTGTTGTATTCGTCTACCGAAATGCCGTTGTGTCGATCTTGCCCGTCAAAAATCTCGAGTCTTGCCCGGCTGTGGCAAGTTGTGTCTGCAGAAAATGCACATAGGCTGTTTATCACCACTCCGTTCGGATATGTAAGCCCGACAGAATGATACCCTAAGTTAGCTGCGAGTTTTAGCACCTCGCGGTATCCGTAGGGAGTGCCGCCCGAACCTGGAAAAAACAAAAAAAGCTTGTTCTTCGGCAGCACCGAGGTGTTTATGTAGATGTAGTGATTGGCGTTAGGTGTTCCGCTAAGTGGGTCAGCTACATTAGGCTGCACGGTATGTATAGTTTGAGCCGAGAGGCTTACAATCGAAAAACACAAGCAAATCCATATAAATCCGTATTTTTTCATGCGCTGCGCAAAGCTACTAACTTATTATTTTACAGGCAACTGTACTTAATAAATTTAGCTGTCTCTTTATAAAATAACCCGTCTTCTCAAATTTTTTACCGCCTAATTGCCTCTTCGTTCTGCAGAGCTTGCTTGTTTACAAAAAAACAAGAGTATTGCAGTATTACATCCCCAATTAAACATTTCTTTTCGTTTAGACTTAGGGGCTGTACACACCCCTTTCCTATCAAAAGCCAACCCCCGTCTCTACAAAATTTGTTTGCTATGGAAGAAAATAGCATATCTTCTGTCCAATTTTTACCGATATTTGACGCCGGTGTCCGAAATCAAAAAAATAACCGCTCCCATTGAGAAAGAGTTGAGCTTGTTTGAACAAAAATTCAAACAGAGCATGAAAAGCGAAGTGGCGCTTCTCGATAAAATCACCCACTACATCATTAAACGCAAAGGAAAGCAAATGCGGCCCATGTTTGTGTTTCTTTCGGCCAATGTGAATGGAGGTAATACAGAAGCTACATATACCGCCGCCTCTTTAATAGAACTGCTGCATACTGCCACATTGGTACACGATGATGTGGTGGACGATGCCTACGAACGAAGAGGGTTTTTCTCACTGAATGCTTTGTGGAAAAACAAAATTGCCGTACTGGTAGGCGACTATCTGCTTTCGCGCGGGCTATTGCTAAGCGTGGAGCAAGGGCAATTTCGCATCCTGCAAATTGTGTCGCAAGCCGTAAGAGAAATGAGCGAGGGAGAGCTGCTGCAAATCGAAAAAGCGCGCAAACTAGATATTATCGAAGAGGTGTATTTCGATATTATCCGCCAGAAAACAGCCTCGCTCATCGCCAGTTGTTGCGCCAGTGGAGCCGCTTCGGCGGGCGCATCAGAAGAAGACATTCAAAAAATGTGGCTTTTTGGCGAAAAAGTAGGCATCGCTTTCCAAATTAAAGACGATATTTTCGATTACGGATCGTCCGAAAACATAGGCAAACCCACGGGTATCGACATCAAAGAACGTAAAATGACTTTGCCCCTTATTTACGCCCTAAACCGCAGTAACAAGGCACAAAAAAACCACGTGCGAAATATTATCAAAAACGAAAACGAAAATACCACCAAGGTAAAAGAGGTGATTGACTACGTAATCAATAGTGGCGGCATAAAATATGCGGAAGAAATGATGAAAAAATACGCGGAAGAAGCCCTCACTATCCTTGCTCCTTACCCGGAGTCGGAATCGAAATCCTCCCTGATAGGGTTGGTCAATTATACCATAAACCGAACGAAATAAATCAATAAAGGATGAATAAATCCCTTCAGCAAAGGAAAATAGGAGTGCTGGGCGGCGGGCAGCTCGGTAGAATGTTGTTTCAAGATGCTATTTCTCTTGATTTGTCCATTCACTTTCTCGACCCCGATGCAAGTGCTCCGTGTAGCAGCATAGCCCGAAATTTTTCACAGGGAAATTTTAAAGATTTTGAACCTGTTTATCACTTTGGAAAAGACAAAGACATCATCACTATCGAAATTGAACACGTAAACCTAGAGGCGTTGAAAAAACTGGAGACCGAAGGGGTTAAGGTGTTTCCACAGCCCGGTGTGCTGGAGATTATTCAGGACAAAGGATTGCAAAAAGAATTTTACACCCGGCACAACATTCCCACAGCACCGTTTTATCTAGTTGAAAACAAAACCGAAGCCCTGACCTACTCGGCAGAGTTTCCTTTTATGCAAAAACTTCGCAAGGGAGGCTACGACGGGCGCGGTGTTACCCCTCTGAGAAACGAACGTGATGCGGAAAAAGCTTTTGACGAGCCTTCTGTACTCGAAAAGTTTGTTGATTTCGAAAAAGAGCTTTCTGTTATCGTGGCCCGCAACGAAAAGGGTGAAGTGGCGCATTTTCCGGTTGTAGAACAGGAGTTTAATGCTGAAGCCAACTTGGTGGAATTCTTGGTGACTCCCGCACGTATTTCGGCGGAAACAGAACAAAAAGCCATTGAAATCGTCCGAAAAGTAATTGAAAAACTGGAAATGGTCGGTTTGCTCGCTGTAGAACTATTCTTAACCCCTACGGGAGAAATTCTAGTAAACGAAATGGCGCCTCGCCCACACAACAGCGGACACCACACCATAGAGGCCTGCGCCACCTCTCAGTTTGAACAGCATCTGCGCTCCATTTGTAATCTTCCGCTGGGCAGTACCTCCTGGCTAAAACCCGCCGTAATGATTAATCTTCTGGGAGAAAAGGGCCACGAAGGAAATGTGCATTATCAAGGCATGGATGATGCGTTAGAAATAGAAGGTGTATATCCGCATATTTATGGGAAAAAAATCACCAAACCCTTCCGTAAGATGGGGCACATTACAGTAATAGGAGAAACGATAGAAGACGCTATAGATAAGGCCAAAAAAATACAAAATCAGGTAAAGGTAATTGCCCAGTAACAATGGCTTAAACACTGTCTTTTTGAATATAGCCTCTATATTGTGCAATTTTGATTTTTATTCCTAATTTCGCAGCCCCAAAAAATTGCACACAAACAAATTATAACTTATGAAGTTATCACAATTCAACTTCGATTTGCCTAAAGAACTTATTGCAGAATATCCTTCTGATAATCGCGACGAGGCTCGTTTAATGGTTTTACACCGAGATAGCGGCAAAATTGAACACCGCCTGTTTAAAGACCTTCTTGAATACTTTAACGATGGCGATGTGATGATTCGCAACAACACAAAAGTGTTTCCGGCGAGAATGTATGGAAATAAAGAAAAAACAGGTGCCACAATTGAGGTTTTTCTGCTCCGTGAGTTAAATCGCGATAGCTTATTATGGGATGTGTTGGTTGATCCTGCCAGAAAAATAAGAATTGGGAATAAACTTTACTTCGGCGAAAATGATGAGTTGGTTGCAGAAGTTATAGACAATACCACCTCGAGAGGAAGAACCCTACGCTTTTTGTTTGACGGCCCATACGAAGAGTTTAAGCGCCGAATTACCCTATTGGGAGAAACTCCCCTGCCTAAGTACATTCACAGAAAGGTAGAATCTTTTGACGAAGAGCGTTATCAGACATTGTTTGCTAAAGTAGAAGGAGCTGTGGCAGCACCTACGGCGGGGCTTCATTTTAGCCGGGAATTACTTAAGCGGCTCGAAATTAAAGGGATAAACTTTGCCGAAGTTACGCTACACATCGGCCTAGGAACTTTTAGAACAGTAGAAGTAGAGGATTTGACCAAGCATAAAATGGATTCCGAGCAAGTGATTATCAGCGAAGAGTGTACAAGAATCATTAACAAAGCTAAGGATGAGAAAAAACGTGTGTGTGCCATAGGAACAACATCTATGCGTGCTATAGAAACATCTGTATCAAGCAATCAGCGCGTAAAACCATATGACGGCTGGACCAATAAGTTTATTTTTCCCCCTTATGATTTTAGTATAGCTGATAGTTTGGTAACAAACTTCCACACACCGCTTTCTACTCTGCTAATGATGGTTACCGCATTTGGCGGCTATGATTTGGTTATGGATGCCTATCGTGAAGCGGTAAAAGAAAAATACCGCTTTTATTCTTACGGTGATGCTATGTTAATTTTATAAAAGTTCCTATTCTACTTATTAAAAAGGAGGGCGAATCCCTCCTTTTTTAGTGTTAAAAAAATATAAATTATCGATTTGGGGTGTCGATTGGTGAAACTTTTTGCCTAGTTTTCGTAAAATAAGTTGTATTTAGTTTGTTATTTTTTAAATTATATTATTATGAAATCTTTATTTACATTACTTAGTTTTTTATTGATTAGCCAAAGTTCACTAACACTAGCTCAGGGCGACAAAATTATTAAAGACATTTTCCCAAATCCGGTTGAAAACGTGATGAACCTGACATTTTCCTCCGAAGTGCCAGACAAAATTTATAATTGGCGGGTGATGGATTATCAAGGGCGGGTATTTAAGCAAGGTAGCTTTTACTACGATGCGCTAAGAGAAACTGAACAACTCGACCTATATGACGTAACCGCAGGAGTTTATGTCCTTCATGTTGAAAGCGAGGGGAAAGAAACCGTTATTCGGTTTATCAAGCAGTAAATCTCTTTCGAAGCAAAAAAATCGGAATTGCCCCCAAAACTATTACTGAGCCGCAAACAAGGTATGCCCGGGTAACATCTTCTACAAAAAAGGGCAAAGCAAAAATGCTTACTAATAGTATTCTGGAAGATATATTAAACATTTGGAATATACTGGTTGTGCGCCCTATAGTGCTGTTTGGAATATTTTCGAATAGAAATGTAACCCGCATAATCCTTATGGAGCTATTGGTAAGCCCAAGTATAAAGCTAAGCAGGAAAAAAGGTGCTGCGTTGATAGTAAACGCCATGCTATAGGCAACCGTTCCGGCAATTAGCATAAAAGCACTTACTCCGTGTATTGCTGTAGTGTACTTTAAGATGTGCCGAGCCGAAAATCCGGCAGTAAGCGCCCCGGAAGTGAAACTAACCAAGCTAATAGCCAAAATGTGCCCCCCTGCCATAAGGTTGTTACTAACATAAAGATGAACCAAGTAGTATTCGTGAATAAGCACAAACACAAAAACTAGGTAGCTGAACGAGCCAAAATACAAAATGGGTTTGTGCTCTTTGAGGTAAGACAGCCCCTTAGCGAAGCGGTCTTTGAGTGAGCCGGTATCAACTTTAAGTTCTGCAATGCGCTTGTATCGAATAGTAGCTATTAAAGCAAAAGAAATTGCGTAAGTAAGAGCGTCCATAATGAATATCTCTTCGATAGTCCAAGGCTTCATTGTGAATGGAAGGCTAACTCCTAACCACGATAGTGAGTCTGGCGCCAAGCCAGAAAGCAGCACCGTACCAAAAGCCCCGGATAAAATATTGGTGCTCTGCCCTTGAATCTCCAGCAGACTGTTTACTTTGGAGTAATTACTCCTGTCGGCCATTTCCTGCGTGAAAGAATACAACGTAGGGTAATGAAGGTTAAAATTAAGCATCGTGAAGGCAAAAACAATAACACACAGCATGCTTGGAGCATATCCGGTTACTACCCCATAACTCCCCGAAAAAGCAAGCAAAACAAAACCGACAACACATAGCCCGTAAAAGATGTTTTTTCTGGGATAGCGATCTATAAGTGTTCCGGCATAAGGGCTCCAGAACAAGCTTACAATGGTAATTATGAGAACAGAAGCCCCAAAAAAAGCTTCTTCATTTCTTGCATTTACAAGCGTCCAGGGAATGGCAAGCATGCTTATCCCCTGCGCAAAACTGGATACAGCATTGGCAATAAGCAGCAAGGTAATGGCTTTTTTGTTTTTCATTAAACCCCAACTTATTTAGGGTTTGAAGCGCTGATTGGTAACTACCGGCGCTTGTGGCTTGGTGATTTGAATAAAAGACTTTTCAAATACTCCGTGGCAGGCGTTGCATTGATTAACCCAAGCATCGTAGTGTGTGGTAAATTGCTGTGGCGAAATTTTTATATTTTGCTCGAACAACTCAAGCGGCTCTATCCCAAATAGTTTTAGATTTTTGGAAACGCTAACCCCATTTTTCTGTACATCTTGCGCAGCTAAATCTTCCATCACTTCTTCCATTTCGTGGATGTAGAAGCTCAGTAAATCCAAATTATTATTTATTCCTGCATAGTATATTTTATTAGCAAAATACTGCATCTGAATCATGTAATCGATGATGTGAACACGTTTTTCGCCTTCAGAGATATCTGTTTGATTTAGTGCGCTTTGATTGTCTCCTTTTTTGTTTCCATTATTGAAAAAAACAAAGCCAGAAACCAACAGAGCAAACAATGAGAGAGTAAGGGAAATTTTATTCATAATGAAAAAATAAGTTAGCAAAGGTAGCAGAGATAAGCCTAAACATTCGCTATATCCGGTGTTTTAAAAACCAAATACTCCCGAAGCCTTTTCGGCTAGTTGTTTCTCTGCTTCTTTTTTGGTAAAAGCTTCTGCTGTTGCAAAAAGGTTATTGTTTATGAAAAGGGCTATGACAAAGTAATTTTTTTTGTTCTTAATTCGTTCTTCTAAGATTTTGAACTCTACATTCTTGTGCTCCTTTTGTGCCCACATGTATAATTGGCTTTTGTAGTCTTGGGTAAGCTCTTCTAAACTATCAGGAGTAAGATATGGGATAATAAATTTTTCTCTGATTATTTTTCTGGATTTGGCATGACCCTGATCTAAATATATGGCTCCAATCAATGATTCCAACACATTCCCCTGAAGCGATTTAAAATTTGCCGCATGACCCTTAAAACGAATGAGCGATATTAGATTAAATTCTTCTCCTATATGATTTAGGCTTCCCCTGCTCACAAAGCCCGAACGGATTTTGGTTAATTTGCCTTCATTAAATTGGGGTAAGCGTTCGTAAAGAAATTCTGAAACCAGTGCCGTAAGTATGGCGTCTCCCAAAAACTCAAGTCTCTCATTACTTTCAGAAACAGTGGTGCTTTTTTCTACTGTCGACTTATGGCGAAACGCTCTTTCGTAGAGGGAAATAGTTTTCGGTTTAAACCCAAACTGTTGGCGAATAAATAGCGAAAGTTCGTCAGGTTTTACAGTAAATTTTTGAAGAAAAGGAAACAATTGATTTTAATACTTCTTAACGATAACAGAAGTGTTGTGTCCGCCGAAGCCAAAAGTGTTGCTTAATGCGGCTCTAACGGTTCTTTTTTGAGCCTTATTAAACGTGAAGTTTAGCTTTTGGTCTATTTCAGGGTCGGGATTCTGAAAGTTGATAGTAGGAGGCACTATATCTTCCTTCACTGCCATCACACAGGCAATGGCCTCTATGGCGCCCGCCGCTCCGAGCAAGTGGCCGGTCATCGATTTGGTTGAGCTAATGTTAAGGTTGTAAGCATGATCGCCAAAAACAGCCTTAATAGCCTTAGACTCGGCAACATCACCAAGAGGGGTTGAGGTTCCGTGCACATTGATGTAGTCAATATCTTCGGGTTTAAGTTCTGCGTCTGAAAGTGCTTCACGCATTACATTAAGGGCTCCCAGTCCTTCCGGATGAGGGGCTGTAATATGGTGTGCATCTGCAGAAAGGCCTCCTCCGACAACCTCTGCATAAATTTTGGCTCCTCTAGCTAATGCATGATCAAGTTCTTCTAAAATAAGTGCGCCGGCCCCTTCGCCTAAAACGAATCCATCACGGGTTACATCAAACGGCCGAGAAGCTGTTTCGGGTGAGTCATTGTTTACAGAAAGTGCATGAAGTGCATTAAATCCGCCGACTCCTGCCTCGTTTACAGCGGCCTCAGAGCCTCCGGTTATAAACACATCAGCCTTTCCAAGGCGTATGTAGTTGTAAGCGTCAATAAGGGCGTTTGTAGAAGAGGCGCATGCAGAAACGGTAACAAAGTTGGGGCCTCTGAAGCCATATTTGATAGAAATATGCCCTGCGGCAATATCGACTATCATTTTAGGGATAAAAAACGGGTTAAAACGAGGTGTTCCGTCTCCTTTAGCAAAATCGAAACATTCATCCTGAAATGTTTTTAATCCTCCTATTCCTGAGCCCCAAATAACACCAGCCCTATCCAGATTTATTTTTTCTGGATTAAGGCCGGAGTCTTTAACGGCCTCATCAGCAGCCACCATAGCGTACTGAGAGAATAAGTCTAGTTTTCGGGAGTCTTTACGGTCGAAGTAGTTATTGGGTTCGTAGCCTTTAATTTCACAAGCAAATCTTGTTTTGAATTTTTCGGCATCAAAAGACTTTATAGGGGCGGCACCACTTTTTCCGGCTATCAGGTTTGCCCAATATTCCGGAGCGGTGTTTCCAATGGGCGTTAATGCGCCAAGGCCTGTTACTACAACTCTTTTTAACTGCATCTAATCACCTTAAAGATTAAGTAAAACTACTTTGCATTTTGCTCAATGTAAGCAACTGCGTCGCCTACTGTAGCAATTTTTTCAGCTTGATCGTCTGGAATAGCAATATTGAATTCCTTTTCGAATTCCATGATTAGTTCAACGGTATCCAAGGAGTCAGCCCCAAGGTCATTTGTAAAGCTTGCTTCTGAAGTTACTTCAGCTTCATCTACTCCTAGTTTATCTACAATGATAGAAACTACTCTTGATTTGATGTCAGACATTTTTATCGTTTTTATGGGTTTATCAGCCTGCAAAGAAAAAATAATAGTGTCGAAAAACAAAATTTTTAATCATAATAGACTGCAACTTCTTCTAAAGATTTTCTCCGAAGGTCTGGTACTGTAGCGTTTTCGGCCGGATATCCAACCGGAATTAATAAAAAAGGGCGTTCGTTTTCAGGGCGATTTAGCGCTTCTGAAAGAAAATTCATAGGGCTGGGGGTGTGTGTAAGTGCAACTAATCCGGTAAAATGAATTGCCGCAAGCAAAAAACCGGCAGCCAAACCCACGCTCTCTGCCACATAATAATTGTTTAGTTTCTCTCCAGACTCGTTAACGTTGTAGGGAATCTTCATCACTACAATTATCCATGGGGCTATGTCTATAAATTCTTTTACCCAATCTGTGCCGAGTGGCTCGAGGTCTTTTAACCATCCCTCTTTCATTCTGCCGTTATAGCTGATGTACTCTTCCTGTTCGGCCATTTTTCTGATTCGGCTTTTCAGCTTTTTATTGGATATAACGCAAAATCGCCAAGGTTGCTTATGTGCTCCGGACGGGGCGGTTGATGCGGTTTTAATTATGTTGTCGATAACCGCTTTGGGAACTGGCTTATCCGAGAAAAAGCGGATGCTTCTCCTCTTTTCCATTAAATTATAAAAGGTCAACGATTTTTCTGTAAGCTCCTCTTCATTGGGGCTTTCTTGCCGGTAAGGGATGTGTTCGTATTGCATTTGCATGGCTCTAAATTTAAGAAAAAAACCTTTAACCCAATGTGTCTGTCAATACCACACCTGATTTGCATAAATTTTCTGAACTTTTTTCATGGTTATCCCCCGGCTGCGTTTTTTTGGAGGTTTTTTATATCAGTCCCCTCGACTTTAGCTCAAGGTATTTGTTTATGCTGTCTACTGTAAGCTTGTCGGGGCTGGTAATAATACACTGTATACCTAGATTTCTCAATTCATGGGCAATAAGTCGTTTTTCCAGTAAAAAGCTCTCAGAAATAGTTTTGTCATACACCTCACGAACCGAAATAGCATGGCGTTTACTCATTTCTTCCACGGCATTGTTTTCAAACAAAATAACAACTAAAAGGTGCTGCTGATTAAGCCTCCTTAACACCGGCAAATTGCGCTTCATGCCCGATAGTGTTTCAAAATTGGTATAAAGCATCAGCAAACTTCTGCCTTTTACGTTGTTTCTAACGTGGTTATACATTCGCTGGTAATCTGATTCGAGAAAATGCGTTTTTTGATTATACAACAACTCTATAATCTTTCTAAGGTGTCCGGCTGAGCACTCGGCCGACAAAAAATATCCCGGTTTTTCGGCAAAGGTTAAAACCCCAGCTTTGTCGCCTTTGCGCATAACAATATTAGAAATTACCAGCGAGGCATTAATCGAATAATCCAACAGAGTAAGTTTATTAAACGGCATGCGCATCAATCGACTCTTGTCGATCATGGAGTAAACCTGTTGCGATTTCTCGTCTTGGTATTGGTTAACCATCAATTCGTTTTTTCTGCTGGTGGCTTTCCAGTTTATGCTTCGGTAATCATCCCCCTGAACGTATTCTTTTATCTGCTCAAATTCGTTGTTGTTTCCTAGTCGTCTTATTTTTTTTATCCCTTGAAAAATGGATGTTTTAGAAAAAACCATCAGTTCGTGTTTTCGCATTTGGATGATGGAAGGATACACCTTTACTTTTTGCTCCTGGGGCAGGTTATATCGTCGCTCTACCATACTAATTATAGTGTGCACAAACACGTTGATATCGTGAAACACGTATTCTCCCCTTCGGGTGGGGCGTATGGAATAGCACAACGTTTTCGATTGATTTGCCTCAAGGGTTGTGTTTAATCGGTGGTTTCGAATTTGCAATTGGTAAGGCAATTCGTCAACTATTGTTAGAATTAGAGGAAAGACGCCTTCGTTTTCTATTTCAATTTTTATCAGATTGTCGTCGCCCAAGGACAATTGCCCAGACAATGTTCTTTTAGCAGAAATCACTGTTTGCCTGAACAGCAAAAACGCTTCGAGTATTGCTGCGCCTACTATAACCAAAAGAGCAACCTGAGCCGCAGGAAACAAATACGGAAAACCAAAACTTGCCGCAAAACCCGTTGCAACAAAAGCAAGCGATGCAAAAAACCGTTTGGTCAGGTATAAATTTCTAAACAACTCCATGTACTGCTATTAGCGGGGCACCTCTACTTTCTGGAATATTTCTTCTACCAGTTCTTTTGCTGTTAGTCCCTCCATTTCGGCTTCGGGAGTTAAAATAATACGGTGATTCAAAACGTGGTAAGCTACATACTGTATATCATCAGGAATCACAAAATCCCTACCCCTCATTGCCGCCAGCGATTTGCCTGCGCGCATCATGCTTAGGGAGGCTCGTGGCGAAGCACCAAGAAATAGTTTGCCGTGGTCGCGGGTTTGGCAAGTTATTTCTGCTATGTATTTCAAAATGCTGTCGTCTACCCTCACTTTTTCTATTACCGCTTGTATTCTTTGTAGGTCTTCTGCGTTCATTACGCCCTGTATTTCGCTCATGTCGCCTTGCGAGGTTTGCGAACGAAAACGCTGGAGTATTCGCTGCTCTTCACTTAAGTTGGGATAATGTAAGTTTATCTTAAACAAAAACCTGTCCAGCTGCGCCTCCGGCAAACGGTAAGTACCCTCTTGTTCTACCGGGTTTTGGGTAGCCATTACCATAAAAGGAAGCGCGAGTTTGTAGGTGTTTCCGTCAAAAGTTATTTGCCGCTCTTCCATAACTTCAAATAAGGCTGCCTGTGTTTTTGCCGGGGCTCGATTTATCTCATCTATCAGAGCAATATTGGTAAATACGGGGCCTTTTTTGAAATTAAATTCGCTTGTTTTCAGATTGTAAACCGATGTTCCCACAATATCTGATGGCATTAAGTCAGGTGTAAATTGTATTCTGGAAAAATCTACGCTCAACGTTTTGGCCAGAGCTTTGGCAGTCATGGTTTTAGCAATTCCGGGAACACCCTCTAAAAGAACATGTCCCCCGCTAAAAACCCCTACCAGCAAAAGGTCAACCAGCTCATGTTGCCCGATTAGATACTTTCCTATTTCCTGTCGGGCTCTGTTCACCTTGTCGTTTACCAGTGATAAATCAAGAAGGCTTGAAGCAAATCCGGCAGGCGAAGATATGGGTTGTGGAACTTCCGGCTGAACGGGTTGCTCTGAAGGGGGTGGGTTGTTGTTTTCTTCCATTACTTACAGTTTTTGTAAAACGTTTCTATTTTTTGATGAATACTAAGCAATTCGCCGACAGATAATGCCGGATTATACATTCCTCTGAACAAGGTAGTAAATATGTTTTTAACCTCTGCCTCATCTATTCCTGATTTTAAGGCTAATTTTTTAAAGAAGTCCTCATCGGGCTTGGCAGAACTCATATGGTAGCGCTGCTTAATAAAGTGCATAAACTGTTTTTCTTTATGCTTTAGCAGTTCGTTGTGTCTGCCCTGTTGGTAGTAGAGGTGGCTAACAGACTCTACAAAACCTTTAGTGGTGTTTTCTACTTGTTCTGCCAGAGGGATAACGCGTTGCCTGCGTTTGCTGTGAAACAACAAATAAAGTAAAATACCCACCAATGTGAGGTAAAATGCCCAAGCCAAAAATGGATTATCCAGTATGTATTGAAGTTGACTTCTTCGTTTTTTAAATGCCTCCTCGGGGTCTTTTTTTATGGGTTTTGCATTCGCCAGCGGCGAGTATTTATTCTTGCTGTTGAACCAATAAATATTGCTTTTGGGGAAGTGCGAAAAAATACGTTCGGCATAGCTCAAACCCGCCTCAGAGGTCATGTTTAGGTTGCTAAACGCCAACGGTATGGAATGGAACATATAACCCCCTTTGCCCGAAGAAACATAAAAACAAACTAGTTCTTCGTGATCAGTATGGCTAATAAACATGGGCGAGATGTAAGATAAAAATGCATTATCCTTAAATAAATTCCAAGAATACTTTGTTTTATTTATTTTCCAAGAACTTGGGTATGGTTGCAGTGTGTGATATTGCTTTTGGGAAAAATCCGGGTGGTAATAATTTACCGAAAGGTTGTCTTCGACTTCCTGATAAAAGGGTTCGTCGGTATCAAAAAAGAAATTTACAATGGTGTTATCTAGGTATTCTGATGCAAAGAACACTTGGTTGCCTTGGCTGACGAAGTTCAAAATCTGGTCGCGCTCACTATAATCAAAATAGGCCTCTTCGTTGATATATATGAGCAGATTAGAGTATTCGTTTTCAGATTTTTCAGGTAGGGTTTTATCGTTTATTTCCGTTATTATATTCATAGAGGCAGTAAGCTCGTAGTCTTCCATAAGCCTATATAGTATGTAGGTGCTGTAGGGCGACATGCGCTTTTTCTGCTGTTTTTTCTGCTGTACTTCGGTCTTTTCCTTTTTTTCGGGCGGAGAAAAAAGAAAGTACGCCACTGCCAGCAAGGCAATCAAAAGCAGCGAAACAATTACTATTTTCCGTTTATTATTCACCTCGTTTTGCCTCCAATTGACTTACTAATTGCTTAAATATTGGCTCTACCCTATTATAATCATCTTCGCTGACGGGGCGTTTGCCATACCATACTATCTCAAACACAGTAACCACATTGCTGAATGCCTGATGTTCTTTTCTGGCGCTCATTTCCCGCAAATAATGCAAGTTTGTTTTTTTCTTGTGCCAGTCAATCCAACTGCGCTCAATGAGCAGTTTTAAAATGTAAAGAAAATAGATGCGGATTGCCTCCCGGTAATCTTTTCTGGCAAGAGCTTCGCGTAATTTTAGCTCTAGCTCGGAAAGGGGGATTTCAGTTGGATTTGGTTCTTCTTCGAGAATCTCTACTTTTTTGTTTGATTTTAAATCTCGCAAAAATACTATGTACATCACATAAGCCACTACCAACGCCAAAATTATCCACATCATTGTTTTCAACCACCCCACATTCATGTCAAAAGAACGTGGAGAAGATTCATTTCTGGGCGGGAGAGCCGATTGCTTTTTCTCCAAATATTTTACCTTGTCGTAATCTTTGTCCGGTGAGTAATTTTTATTAAAAAAATCATCGCTGTTTTCGGTTTCCGGCTCAAAATAAGTTTGTTCTAATTCATCTTCTGAAAAGAATTCCACCTGACTTGAAAACTCTTCCTCGGTCATGCTGCTTCCCTTCCCTTCTTTTTCTCCTTGTTTGGTAAGCTCTTTTAAGGTTGCGCCATGACTAGACCGCTTAAATTTTTTAACCGTTTGCTTGCTTTTTAGATATTGCTCGTGTTCATACCACCCGGGATTATCCAGCGGCTTAACATTCTTCCCATTGTGATTTTGCGCAAAACCCACCGCAAGCGAAAAAAAGCTAAAAAGAGCTATTATGCTGCTAAAAATCGCCCTCATCTCTCTTCCTTCTTTCTGATGCTTTTCCAAAATCTTCCAATCTTTTAAATAGGCTTAGTGCGGCAATTTTTTCCTCTGCGCTATAGTATGTAAGCGTTACGGCTATAAACAATAATCCAATAAAAAAGTAAAACACCGTAGTGTATAAAAGTGCCGTGGAGATGTTGTGTGCCGATTGATTCAACGCGCCATTTTCGTATATAAACCAATCTATCATGCTGGAAACAAGCACCTCATCTACTATTCCCACCCCATATAAAAAGCCGAAAAATCCGATAAAAGAGAAAATAAGTATATTGCCCAAATTAAGCCCCCAGGAAGATGTGGCATAGGAAAAACTCTGCCCTATTCCGCTAATAAAATTTTTTTTATCAATCCCCGTGTACACCCAGTAAGCCACAAAAGGAACCAGAAACAACAGCAGAAAATTAATAAGCCAGTTTAAATAAGCAACCATAAGCAAAAAGGGCAGTACAAAAAGCAACACTTTCCACCCGTGTTTGAGTAGAAAAAGAAAATAGCCGTTAAGTTTTAACTTTTCCTCGGCGATTTTATATTGTTGTATCGCATAGTATACAAAGGTGACCGCAAGCGCAAACAAAAGGTTTAATAAGCCAAAAGCCGTAATATCGAAATGTTCTTCTGTAGAAAAATATATGGGCAAAATTTGATCAAAATCCAACACATATCCGGCATAAGTGCCAAAGTAAAACAGGTAGAAACAATAAATTAGATTAAGTGGGAAAAGTATGCCGAATAAGAAAGTGCGAAAAGCCGCACCGCACCAGCGTAAAAAAGCAAAAGTATCGTTAAACACGTCTGACAGGTCTTTCATTTTAAACAGCTCAACCTTGCGATTTTCAATGTACTGGGGCGATTGCTCTAGCGCTTGGGAAACACCCTGTTTATTAGCAACATAAAACGGATAAACAACAAAATACAGAATAATAAATGCAAAGGATCCTAAAATAATAAACCATTGCACCGAATTGGGCAATACATTTTCCAGCCGGGTAACGTAGCCCTCCAGAAAAGCCGCCACTAAAAATACCGGCAAGAGGCCTACCATTATTTTCACTCCTTTTTTAGCTGCAATTTGTGCACTTTGTGCTCGGGTTAGCGTTCGCGGAAAGGCAATTCCTTTGCCAAGCAAAAGCCCAGCCCCTCCAGCAATAACTATGGCAGATATCTCAAGCGCCCCATGAATCCAAATAGCCAAAAAAGAAACCTCGCCAAGACCTTGCTGAACAAAGAAATGCTGAAAAGACCCCAACATCACTCCGTTTAAAATTAAAAGCAGCGATGTGCCAATGCCAAAGGTTAGTCCCAAAATAAAAAGAAGAAACGAAACCCTAATATTATTAAGTGCTATACTGGAGCTCATCAATAATCCATTGCCTGATTTATATACCTTCATCGGGTCGCCTTCTGCAATAAACTCCTTGGTTTTTTCTAAATAGCCATCCCCCACCACAACGCCCAAAAAATCAGGGTCTATATGCTGAGAAACCACACCCACAAAAACCGCCAACATGAAAATAATAAATGACCACAAAAAACTATACCGTGCAGCATAAGATTCAAGCGGAAGCCCTGTTTTTATAAAGCCCCACAATTGATTGAGTGTGCCCGCCCTACGCTTTTGCACTTTGTTAAATGCCTTTTGAGCCAACGTGTTGAGGTAAACCCTTACCGACCTGTTTGCATAATGTGTTCTAGAGTAGGAAAGGTCATCGGTTAGTTCTATGTACAAGTCCGAAAGCTCTTGAGGGGTTGTCTTTCCGGCGTTCTCAAGCTTCTCAAATTTGTTCCACTTGGTGGCATTGCTTTTTATAAAATCTCTTTCGCGCATCAGCATCTAAAAGTAAAAATTTCCTCTTACATTTATCAGCCCGAAGAAATTATATGCGAAGTATAGATTTAGTAACTGCCCAAAATGTTGTCATCCGGTACTCTTCTGCTGGTGTTTGGCAAAGAATTTTGGCATACTTTATTGATTTGATTGTGCTGATTGTTTACTTCTTTTTGATGTATTACATTTTTGTTTTTCTTTTTGGAAGCATGGTTTCGGGCTTTTTTCGTAATTTCGACAATCCGGAATCCTTAGTTAACGACTTAGAATTCTACTCTGCTATCTTTATGCTCGCCACAGTTCCGGTGCTTGTTTTCTATAGTTTGTTTTGCGAAATATTTTTCAACGGCAAAACTTTAGGCAAAGCCGCTCTAGGAATTAAAGTTGTACGCCTCGACGGCAACCCGCCTACTATGGGCGATTGCTTTGTGCGATGGGCTTTTCGTATGGTTGATGTAGTGTTTTCGTTAGGCTCTATAGCCATCCTCACCATAAGTGCAAGCGACAAAAATCAGCGCCTAGGCGACATGATGGCAAACACCAGTGTAATTCAAACAAAGCCCATAGCAAATATTTCACTTGCCGATTTGCTCAAGCTCGAAAAGCAAGAATCCCCCATTACCTATCCTCAGGTTACCCGGTTTGACGATTACGACATGCTGCTTATAAAAAATGCACTCGACAGACTCAGCTCAAATCCTAACGACAGCCACAAAAAAGTAATTATCGAACTGTCTAAAAAAGCTTCAGACATCATTGGCTTGGAAAAAGAGCCTGAGAAAAAACTCGAATTTCTAAAAACTCTCCTCAGGGATTACATACAAGCCACACGATAATGGGAAAATTAACGCTAGTGCCTACTCCCGTGGGAAATCTCGAAGACATTACTCACCGCGCTCTTCGCTTTTTAAACGAGGCCAATCTTATTTTGGCCGAAGATACCCGACAGACGCTAAAGCTATTGCGCCATTTTAAAATAGAAAAGCCGCTTTATGCCTACCACCAACATAACGAACACAAGACAACAGCAGGTTGGATAAAAAGACTGCAAAGCGGCGACAGTATTGCTTTAGTTTCGGATGCCGGAACACCTGGCATATCAGACCCCGGCTTCCTGCTAGTGAGGGCGTGTGTAGAAAATAATATTGAAGTTTCGTGTTTGCCCGGCGCAACAGCTTTTGTTCCGGCACTTGCCGCAAGTGGTTTGCCTTGCGACAAGTTTTTTTTCGAGGGGTTTTTGCCTCAAAAAAAAGGTCGTCAAACCAGATTAAAAGAATTGGCAGAAATGCCCGTTACGATTGTGTTGTATGAATCGCCACATAGGCTGTTAAAGTGCCTCGAACAACTGCTCGAGTTTTTCGGAAGCGAAAGACGGGTGGTTGTGGCACGCGAAATATCCAAACTTCACGAAACATTTCACCGCGGAACGGTAGGCGATTTGCTGGCTTACTTTCAACAAAACGAACCACGGGGAGAAATCGTTATAATAGTTGAAGCTAAAAACACCAAAAACGAATGACAAGTATCCCGACAGACATGAAAGCCGCCTTTTTAGTAAGAACCGGTGCTGCGAATAAGGCTTTTGAAATTCGCAAAACTCTTGTTCCGCAAGTTAACGGTTCGAAACTGCTCATAAAAGTTGAAGCTTTTGGACTTAATTTTGCCGATGTAATGTCTCGTCAAGGGCTTTATCGCGATGCTCCAAAAAGACCATTTATTCCGGGCTACGATATTTGCGGAAGAGTAGCCGCCGCAGGCCCGGAGGCTCCAAAAGAGCTAGTAGGAAAAAGAGTGGTTGCATTAACTCGTTTTGGCGGATACGCCGAATATGCCGTAGCCGAAACCCTTGCCTGTGCCGAAATGCCGGAAAATTATCCTGCTGCCGAGGCTTGTGCGTTGGCGACCCAATATTGCACAGCGCTTTATGCGGCCGAGCACTGCGTAAACCTGCGGCCGGGCGACAATGTTCTTTTTCACGCTGCGGCAGGAGGCGTGGGCATCGCTTTAGGGCAACTTGCAGAGCTAAAAGGTTGCAAAGCGTATGGAGTTGTTAGTTCTGTAGATAAAGCCGCCTGGCTACAGGCAAGAACTAAAGTTATTCCTATAATTAATAAAAATGGTGCCTATTTTTCACAAATAAAGCTCGATTTGGGCGGAAACTTTATCGACGCTGCCTTTAACTCCGTGGGCGGCTCCACCTTCAAAAAAGACTTGTCCTTGCTGCGGCCTGGAGGTAGAAGCGTGCTTTACGGTGCCGCCGAACGAAGCGGACAAAAAGGCGGCTTTCTCGCCACACTAAATCTAGTTTTGCAATTTGGTTTTTTTACCCCCATTAGCCTCATGATGCAGTCGAAAGCCATAGCAGGAGTAAATCTACTGCGCATAGCCGACCACAAACCGCTTCTGCTCAAAAAACTGTTTGACGATGTAGTGCATCTTGCCCAAGAAAAAAAAATACACCCGCACAGTGCCGGTCTTTTTACACTAAATCAACTTGCCGAAGCCCATGCTGCACTCGAAAACAGAAAAACAATCGGAAAAGTAGCTGTGGTGTTTGACGCAGAGTAAGAAAAAGAAATTGATAGAAACCACATGAAAACAACCCCCGAGCACGATTAGCGAATGGCAAAAATGACTTTCGCTTCGGTATACCCGCATTATATTACAAAAATAGAAGGCAAGGGCAGGACCGTTGTCGAACTCCATGAGGTGATTGAATGGTTAACCGGATTCGACTCAAAAAAGCTAAATGAACTTATACATAAAAAAGTAACTTTTGAAGAATTTTTTAGGCAAGCTCGGCTAAATTCAAACGCCCACCTAATCACCGGAGTAATTTGCGGCTATAGAATAGAAGAAATATCAAACCCGCTAACACAACAAGTGCGTTATCTGGATAAGTTAGTAGATGAATTGGCAAAAGGCAAAAAAATGGAAAAAATACTGCGGACAGGTTAAAAGCCAACAAAAGGCAACAAGGTTGTGTTTTTCTTTTTGTTAATTGTATCACGAAATGCTAATTTCTTTTGATTGTGGCTAAAAAGAAAACGCTAATTTTACCCTCGCCTAATGAGAATTTATAAAAATCATGTAGGTTTGTAGTTCACGAAAATACTTTGAAACACGATGAGAGTAGTTCAATTTAGAGAAGCGCTAAACGAAGCCATGACTGAAGAAATGGTGCGTGATGAGCGAGTATTCCTGATGGGAGAAGAGGTTGCAGAATACAACGGTGCCTACAAAGTAAGTCAGGGTATGTTGGATAAATTTGGCCCTAAGCGAGTTATAGATACCCCTATTGCCGAGCTGGGCTTTGCAGGAATTGGCGTTGGTGCTGCCATGAACGGATTACGCCCCATTGTAGAGTTTATGACGTGGAATTTTGCCATTCTGGCGGCAGACCAAATCATTAACAGTGCTGCGAAAATGCTGCAAATGAGCGGCGGACAATACGGTTGCCCTATCGTATTCAGAGGAGGAAACGGCACGGCAGGTCAATTAGCAGCCACACACTCTCAGAGCTTCGAGGCATTTTATGCCCACGTGCCGGGATTAAAAGTTATTACTCCCTCCACCCCTTACGATGCCAAAGGACTTCTAAAAGCCGCCATTAGAGATGACGACCCGGTGGTTTTTCTGGAGTCGGAAAAAATGTATGGCGAAAAAGGCGAAATTCCAGATGGCGAATACGTGCTACCAATAGGTGTTGCCGATATTAAAAGGAAAGGAACACATGTAACTATCGTTTCCTTCGGAAAAATAATAAAAGTTGCTTTAGAAGCAGCAGAAGAACTAGCAAAAGACGGCATTGAATGTGAGGTTGTCGACTTGAGAACCATTCGCCCTATCGACTATAACACCATCATTGAGTCTGTAAAAAAGACTAACAGAATGGTGGTAGTAGAAGAAAGTTGGCCTTTGGCAAGCATCTCCTCCGAATTAGCCTACTGGGTTCAGCGCTATGCTTTCGACCATTTAGATTCTCCGGTGCTTCGTGTAACGCAAAGCGACACTCCGTTTGCCTTTTCGCCCACGCTTATAAACGAAGCACTGCCAAATGTAAAACGAGTTGTAAACGCCGTTAAGAAAACACTCTATATCGATTAACTTGTATTGAGTAATTGGGTAACCATCCAAACCTATACGTTTCCGCAGGAAGCTTACATGATAAGAGCTCTGCTTGAGACAGAAGGTTTCCCTGTTTTTCTAAAAGACGAACTTACCGTTCAGGTTCAAAACTTTTATTCTATTGCCGTAGGCGGTATAAAGCTGCAGGTGCGTGCAGAAGACGTGTCTGCTGCTACTTTGTTTTTGCAAGAGTCTGGCAATTGGGTAGAAGATTCCCTTCCCGACACTATACATTTCATGCGCCTAGCAGACATTTATACTTCAAGAGTTCCTCTTTTGGGAAAAATCCGCATCGAGCTTCGTTTAATGATATTGGTCGTTTTAGCTCTCTTGCTGTTGCTTGTCCCCTTTGCTTTGATTTGGGGTTAGTTTTCAAAAATCAATTCCACATCAAGCCCACTCAATGGCATGTATTTGTTTTTGCACATTCCTGAAACGATTGCTTTGGCCGTATTACTCGAAAGCATTTGCTTGACAACCGCTTTGGCTGCTGCTTCGGGTAAATAGCCAAGCTTAAATCCTTTAAAATAAACCGCTACAGCCTGATTGTTGAGCGGGTAGTCTTCATCCCGCTTTAATTGCAATTTTGCCCCTTTATACAAATGATGGTAAATGTAAATCATGTCGTAAGAAGCAAGTGCCTCCACAAGGGTTACAAGCTTTAGAGGCAAGACCCTGTTTTCGTTTACTGCCTGAAATTGTAATTGTCTCATGGTTTTCGTTTTTAAAAATTAAGCACAAAGTTGGTGGTAGGTAGCCTCAAAGCGGTAGTTTACCAAAATAAGCGGCTCTCCCAATGTGGTGTCAAAATCCAGTTCACACAAAGTTTTACCCTCGTCCATTACATGCCAAGCTATACAATTAGAAATGGCTTCACTGCCAAATTTTTCATAAGCAAAGGCAAGCAATCGATTTAATTCGCTAAAGCCAATGCAAATTTCAGTTTTCCACAGCTCGCCGTTTTGAAGGATAGAACAATTTAGCATTAGTCCGTCATCGTTGTTTTCGTAGTATAGGCTGTGTATGGCTATTTGCTCAAAAACATTCTTTTTTCCGCGAATAAATAAGGGCTTTACGATAGTCATGGTAATGTGTTTTTAAAGTTTCACATTACGAAATTCTTATGGCAGACCGTAATCTATTTGAGGTCTGCTAAAAATTTATGTTTTTTATTTAAAATTCTTGCCTTTAACCCAAAACAAATGGATTATTTTACTCAAACAACAAGTATAACTTAGAAATTTGGAAACAAATTTTGATGCAGGCTGTTAAATTAACTCTTGTGGCATAAATGAAAAAAACCGAAGAAATTGTAATAATTGGTGCTGGGGTGGCAGGTTTGGCGGCAGCCATAAGACTGCAAAAAACGGGATATAAGGTAACTGTAGTTGAGGCGAACAGCTATCCGGGGGGCAAGCTTACAGCTTTTAATTTGGGGGCATATCGCTTTGATACAGGCCCTTCGCTATTCACTATGCCGCATTATGTGGACGACCTGTTTTTATTCTGTGGAAATAATCCCCGGGATTATTTCCGGTACAAAAGAAAAAACGAAAGTTGCCGCTACTTCTGGGAAGATGGAACCTATATGGTTGCAGCAGCAAACAACGAAAAATTTGCAACAGTGGTAGAATCAACCCTAGGTGTAAGCCGCTCTGTTGTACTAAAAAAACTCCATAAATCTAAAGAACAGTTTAATCTGGTGGGTGAGTTATTTCTAGAAAAACCCTTGCACAAACCCTCAACCTGGCTCACAAAAGATGTTGCCCGCGCTCTAATACGGCTAGGTAAGTTTAACCTATTCAGCACGATGAATAAAGCAAACGAAAAAGAACTGAAACACCCCAAGCTTGTACAGCTTTTTAACCGATATGCCACCTACAACGGCTCCAGCCCCTACAAAGCCCCCGCCCTGCTTAATATGATTCCTCATCTAGAGCATGGTGTAGGTACGTTTATACCCGAAGGAGGAATGCACAGCATCACAGCTTCGCTGTTTAAACTTGCTCAGGAGCAGGGAGTGGTTTTTCGTTTTAGCGAGCGTGTTGAGGAAATTGTAATAGAAAATAGCGCCGTTGTTGGTGTTAAAACAAGCTTGGGTATTGTAACTGCAAAAAAGGTTGTATCAAACATGGATGTTAGCCCCACCTACCGCAAGTTGCTAAAAACGATAAAGCCTCCGGAGAAAACATTAAATCAGGAACGGTCTAGTTCTGCCTTGATTTTTTATTGGGGAATAAAAAATCCCTTCGCTCAGTTGGGACTTCACAATATTTTGTTTAGTGACAACTACAAAGCCGAGTTTGAAAGTCTGTTCGACGAAAAAGTTCTTTTTGATGACCCCACAATATACATCAACATTACTTCTAAAGATATTCCATCTGATGCACCCGAAGGGTGTGAAAACTGGTTTGTAATGATAAATGTCCCCGAAAATATTGGCCAAGACTGGGACAACCTAATTCCCATTTATCGAAAACGCATTTTGGAAAAAATAAGCCGGGTACTGAAAAAAAATGTTGAAGAACTCATCGAGGTGGAAGATATTTTGGATCCAAGAAAAATTGAACTAAGAACCTCGTCGCTAGGAGGGTCTTTGTATGGCACAAGCTCAAACAACAGGTCTGCCGCGTTTTTACGACACACCAACGAGAGCAAATTCATAAAAGGACTTTACTTTTGTGGCGGAAGCGTTCACCCCGGAGGAGGTATACCGCTGTGTTTAATGTCGGGAAAAATAGTTTCTGAATTAATTTCAGAATAGTCATGCGAAAAACTATAGTAAATAAAACATTTTTAAGCACGCTTTTACTGGCAATTGTCTATATGGTTGGAATAATTGCCGTAGTTAGTGGCCGCGGGACGGAAATCATGACACTTACTTGGGCAAATCTGCTTTTTGCTGCCGGAGTTTTTCTGTTTAATGCCGAAAAAATAAACCTGAAATATATTTTGTGGTTTTTAGTTGTTTTTTTAGCTGGATTCGGTGTAGAGGTGATTGGTGTAAAAACAGGGTTTGTTTTTGGAGAATACTCCTATGGCGAAATACTCGGCACAAAACTACTGGACACCCCCTTAATCATAGGAGTTAACTGGTCCGTGCTGGTGTTTGCAACAGCCTCTTTAGTTCAGGGGTTTCGGGTTTCGCCCTTTACGAAGGCCTTTATAGCTGCCGCCATTATGGTTATATACGACGTTGTATTGGAGCCTGTGGCTATAAAAACAGGTATGTGGGCCTGGTCTAGCCAGCAAGTTCCTGTTCAAAATTATTTCGCTTGGTTTTTTATCTCTTTTGGTTTGCTTTACGGCGCTTTTGCCTTTGTAAAAACTCTGAAAAACAAAACAGCCTTCCCTCTGTTAGTTATGCAAGTTATATTCTTTGTTGTAATTTTATCTTACTATGGGCTTGGTAATTAATCTTCTAGTCGTTCTTGTTACCTTCTGTGTGATGGAGTTCATGGCTTGGTTCATGCACAAATTTATAATGCATGGCTTCATGTGGTATTTTCACGAAGACCACCACCAACCCACCCCAAAGCTTTTCGGTTTTTTCGAGCGCAACGATATCTTCTTTCTGGTTTTCGCCATACCCAGTTGGCTGTGTATCATGTTGGGAATGATGTGGGGGAACTACGTTTCGGTGTCAGTAGGCGCCGGAATAGCTGTTTATGGCTTTGCCTATTTCCTTGTGCACGAGGTTTTTATACACCGCCGCCTGAATTGGTTCAAAAACTCAGACAATGCATACCTGCGCGCAATTAGAAAGGCACACAAAGTACACCACAAAAAATTAAACAAAGAGGGGGCTGAATGCTTTGGAATGTTGCTTGTTCCGCTCCGTTATTACAAAGAAGCTAGAGAGTCTCTTCAGAAGGAAAAATTAGCTAAAAGAGTAAATACCTGAAAAAATGGGTAATCTTTATTTATACCTCACCCTCTTTACTTTGCTGGGGCCTCTCGTGCTGAGTTTCGATAAAAAAGTTGCCTTTTATAAATCGTGGAAGCACCTTTTCCCCGGAATCTTTATAATGAGTCTTATTTTTATAAGTTGGGACGTGGCTTTTGAACACTATGACATTTGGGGGTTTAACGATGATTATCTGATTGGAATTCGTTTTTTTGGCCTTCCTATAGAAGAATGGTTGTTTTTTATAGTGGTTCCTTACGCTTGTGTTTTTATTTATGCCTGTTTAAACGCTTACATTTCATGCGATGTTTTAGAAAAATTTTACCGTCCGTTTTTGTGGTTGCTGGTTGCTGGTTTGTTTATAACGGGCGTGCTTTTCTACAATCGTCTTTACACTAGCATTACCTTTTTGGGAACTGCCGGCTACCTTTTTTATCATCTAATTAATAGATCCTACTGGTTGAGCCGCTTTTTACTTGCCTACTTGGTTTCGCTCATTCCTTTTCTATTGGTAAACGGGGTACTTACCGGTTGGCAAATTGAAAATGAAATAGTTTGGTACAACAGCAGCCATATTTTAAATCTTCGTATCGGTACCATCCCGGTAGAGGATGCTATATACAACTTGTTTATGCTATTAATTACCGTTCATGTTTACGAAAATTTAATGCGCCGTTCACAAGGGAAATAGCCCTGTTTAAGTAAATTTTTTTAACGCTTTCGCCAAAATTTGTCATATTTATGGGCAACTAATTTAAAACGAACCGTTTTAATTGAGTCCCCCTAAAGTATGTAGAGATGAAAAAACTATCATTTTCAGTGATTTTTTTAAGCCTTGCCTCGATTGGCACAGCACAAATAAAATCTAGCGAAGAAAAAAAGCTTAACCTTGTTAGCTCTGAAAATCGAACTGCTATTTCTGTTCAGCAACCCACTAACGAATATCCCATTAGTGTGGATTCAAGCCCTTCAGATGCACAAAAATTGGAATCAATAAAATCTACTATACAAGCCATCGAAGAAAAAATTGCTTTTGTAAAAGCTGATGAAAAATTAGACTTCAAAGCAAAACAATCTGATTGGTACAACAGAATGAATTCTACTTTGACTACCCTGAGAGAAGAACAAACTAAACTCGAAAAAACAACTGGCAAATGAGAAAATTAACCCTGTCTCTGTTTGCTGTTTTACTTGCTTTTCAAATTTATGCTCAAGGTAATACCTGCGCAAATGCAGACCCTTTCTGCACAGGAAACAACTATACCTTTCCGGCGGGGGTAAACCAGACGGCGGCATCTACAGCTGAGCCGGGAAACAACTACAACTGCCTAGGTACCTCGCCCAATCCCGCTTGGTATTTCATGGAAATTGACCAACCCGGAAACCTTACCATCAACATGACAAACTCCTCTAATGTTGATATAGATTTTATTCTGTACGGCCCCTACCCCAACTACGCCTCCGCCATGAGCTACTGTGGAAATATGGGGACGGCCGGGTCGGGAGCAACCCTCAACGGCGTGGTTGACTGTAGTTATTCACCTGCGGCCAATGAAACTGCTGTGATTAATAACGCTCAAAACGGACAAGTATACGTGCTATTAATTACCAACTTCTCTAATCAAAACACCAACATTTCTTTTACAAATAGTCCCAACAGCACAGCAACAACCAATTGTAACATCGTAAACCCCTGTACAATAACAAACCTCACGGCCAATATCGGCCCCTGCGATGTAAGCACCGGAAACTACGAAATTATCGGAACCGTAAGTTTTGTTGACCCGCCAACCGTTGGACAGCTCATAATAACCAACTGCACTGGCTCCCAAACCGTTTTTAATGCCCCATTTGCTAGCCCGCTCAATTACACCATAAGCAACATACCGGCAGCGGGCACCCCGAATTGCACAGTCTCGGCAACATTTACCGATGACCCCTCTTGTGCGTTGGCAACTAATCCTTTTACCGAGCCGGCCTGTGTTTGTAATATAAATCTGCTTCAAGCAAATATCGGCTTGTGCGATATAAACACCAATACCTTCAGCATTAACGGAACAGTTGAATTTACTTTTCCTCCCAACAACGGTCAACTAATAATTACCGATTGTAATGGTAATCAAAGCACGTTTAATGCTCCCTTCAACAGCCCGCAAGCATACACTATAAATAATATTCCTGCAGACGGAACTACAAATTGTTTTATCACAGCTTCATTTACAGCAAACCCAAACTGTTCGTTAACTACTAACAACTACGACAATCCGAGCAACTGTGTTTGCCCTGCTTTTGCGGGAACATACATCGTAAACATGAACGGACAGGGGCAAAACAACTATATGCTTTGCGCAAATGACCAGATAACCTTCACGACCAACAATAACTTCAGTTATCCTGCTGATGAAGGGATTATAAACGGCTCTGCTTATTCCCCCGGCATAGCTTGGCTATTGTATTCCTGTCCACCAACAAACGGTTTAGATCCAATCTCTGACCCTTGTTTTCTGGGTGTTTTTGATGCTAACACTAACGGAAATACAAATGACGTTAATGATGGTAGTTTAATGGCTGCAATTGGCGGGTTTGTGAATAATCAAACCGTTTATTTTGTTCCTTTTACTCTTTACAACCTGCCTAATTTGACTTACAATCTGGATTGCTGGCATATGGGGGCTCCCGTTCAGGTGACCTATTTAAATCCTATTATTACAAATGTTGTAGACGACTGTATAGTTGGTACCGTTTCTGTAACTGTTTCAGGCGGAATGCCTTCTGTTCTGGGGGGTGATTTTACGGGATTCAACCTGCTGCCACCTGCTGCCAATTTAACCTCAAATACCGTTGCCAATGGTGGAGCTTTTGTGATTAACAACCTACAAGGTGGGGATAACTATTCGCTTAGCATAACAGATGCTAATGGATGCCAAACAACTGTAACTGGTGGGCCTTTTGGCGCGCCGCCAAATGCAAATGCAGGGCCGGATGTAACAATCTGCGAGGGACAGTCGATAAACTTGTCTGCCTCTGGTGGTGTTACCTATAGTTGGTCTCCTGTGATTGGATTAAGTAATCCTAATGTCGCAAACCCGGTTGCATCGCCCACAGAAACCACTACGTATACCGTTACTGTTACCAATACATGTGGGTCCAATTCTGATGACATGACTGTTACCGTAAATCCACTTCCTATAATTGATTTTTTGGCTGACCAACGAGACGGCTGTAGTCCGGTTTCAACCACATTTACAAATAACAATCCCATGGCGGGAGCAAGTTGCCTTTGGAATTTTGGCGATGGCTTTGCTTCCCAAAATTGCGGCCCCGTAGCCCATATATACACTACTCCCGGATGTTATAATGTTTCGCTTACCGTTACTGCTGGGGGCTGTTCAAGTACCGAAACGATTGCTTCTTACATCTGTGTGTTTGCCAATCCTGTGGCAAATTTCATTCACGAACCGCAACCGACAGATGTTATGAATCCAGTAGTAAATTTTGTTAACCTATCCTCGGCAAACGCCACCACCTTGAGTTGGGAATTTGGTTTTGCAGCAAACCCCGCCTCATCAAATTCTTCTAATCCCACAGTGATTTACCCAAACGCCAATCCGGGAACTTATCAGGCTTGTCTGGAAGTAATTACCGCTGATGGTTGCCAAGACATCATATGCAAACCCGTTGTAATAAACGACGTAGTATTGGTTTATGTGCCCAACGCATTTACTCCTGATGGAGATGGGATTAATGATGTTTTCATTCCGGTATTAAGTGGTGTAGATGCAACTCAATATGAATTTTATGTGTTTAATCGTTGGGGCGATGTCGTATTTCAAACCGATTCGCCAAATAAAGGCTGGGATGGTTTTCACAAAGGAATTCGAGCTAAAGAAGACGTTTATGTTTGGCGAGTAAAGTTCCGCGACAACATTCTGGGAGAGGTCTACGAACGCACAGGGCATGTTTCTCTGTTTGGCTGGGAATAATTACTTATTGGTTTATTTGTCTGTAAACTATTTGTTAGATTAAAGTCTTAAAGTATGAAAAAAAATATGTTTGCTTTATCTCTATTGTTTTTATTTATATCTACCTCTCAAACCCAAATAAAGGTTTACAAGGGAACATCGTCTTTCAGTAATGACTTGATATTCAACTTAAATAATAATAAAGTTTATAAAAAAAATTCCAGTTTTTTTTCGGATATAGTCTGTAACATCAGTGGTAAAAAAATATACAAAGGCAATAGTTCATTTTCAAAAGACATCGTATACACCCTTTCAGCAGACAAGGTTTATACTGGTAATTCTACGTTCAGCCAAGACGTGGCGATGACGATTAAAAACGGCAAAATATATAGGGGTAACTCTGCATTTAGTAAAGACATTATTGCAACTATTAAAGGTGGAAATGTTTATTCGGGCAACTCTTCGTTCTCAAAAGATATTTTATTTAGAATAGATGGAAAAGTAACAATGATAGAGCTAGTAGCTATTTGGTATTCTGTAAATTATGCGTACTGAGAGGTTTGTGGTTTTAAACATTTGATTTGACACAATCATTTATTCGTCTATTAAATTATGTCTAGCTCCGAATAAGGTATGTTTTATTTACTTATGCGTACTAAACGCCCGTAAATGCTTGTTTAAAATTTTTTCCTGTATTCAAAAATATACTCCCCATTTATATTTTGGTTGTTTATAAATTTTATAAGCGTACGAGGGATTAGATGCATCCATTGGGGGCAAGAAAATTTTGGCTGTTCCAAATAAATTAGTACGGTAGGTTTGCGCTTTTTTAGCTGATTTAACAGTTGATTCCGGTGTTGTGGGATAGAAAGTGATGCTGTATTTTTTTCTTTTTTTCAAGCCTTTTACTTTTAAAATCCCTTCGTTTTGTTTCAGTGGCTTTGGCCCTCCGGTTGAGGTGTATTTATCCTCAAATCTCGGGTTACGAAAATCCGCTTTTATTCCTTTTTCGGCCATGCGAATGTTGTCTTCTGTTACGCAAGGTTCTTTTAGTGCTTCATTGGTTTTTATGTGTTTCATGCAATTGTCGGACTCCATGAGGTTTCTCCAGTGATACGAGGCATTAGCCACCCATCCGTACACAGCGTTTTTATCGGCGTTTTTTAGGTAATACGATTCTACAAGCGTCTTATGGGTTGATTTTTTGTTGCGCCACCGATAAACATTTATTTCGCTTTTAAGCCCGTTTTTTTTATGTTTAAAATAATCATCAAGGTTGTTATATACTTTATAGTATTCATTTAGATGAATTCCCCTGTCCCACCACCAGTGCATGCCTGTGCCAAAAGTGCCCATAAATGAAGTTGCCCAAGTGTTTTGATAAAAATCAATGGGCGTACAGCAATAAAAAGGCACATAATCACTATTGGCTGAGGAATTTGCATTATAGCCCATTTCTTCGAAAATAAATGGCTTTTTCCATTTCTTCCATACGGTGTGAGCCTCGTTGTAATTCCACTTGTAATTCATGTCTTTGGTTTCGCCGTATTTGTGTATACCATTTACATCATTCAGGTTAAATGCAAATTTCTTTGGGTTAGATTTTTCCGCACCAGCCAATGACGCATAAGTATTCATATACAGAATTCTTTCATAGCCCAAATCTTCTTTATAATAGTCCCGAATTTCCTTAAGCCATGCTGTAAGAGTAGTTAGGGCTTGCTTTTCATTCAGGTTCTCGTCTTTCATGTAATCTTTGTAAAAATTGTCCAGCTCGCTGTAGCTATACATGGCAAAGTTGGTGGAATAGCCCCATCTGGAAAAAATATACCGCAGGGTGTTTTTCTGTAAGCGCAGCATTTCAGGGTCTTTAAAGTATTGATCTCGGGATATGCCGAATTCGTTTTTATATGGGTTATTGTCCCACTGCACAATCTCCCAGTCGCCATAGCCCTTCATCAGCTCTACATGATGCCTGAAGAGAATAAAATACAATCCTGCATCTTCGCAAAACTCAAAAATCTTGTCGAGCTGCCACATGGCGGGCATTTGTCGGGAATAGTCTTTGGCATCGTACCAATCGGGTAAGTAGCACTGCCCGCCTAGCTCAAGTCTGAAAAAGTTTCCTCCGTTATCAGCCAGTTGTTTCAACCAAGCGAGGTGTTGTACGGCATCTTTTGGAGAGTAGGTGTCGTAACTGGCGTGAGTAATATTGTGGCCGATGGCAAAAAAAGGCTCTTCTTTTTCAGAAAAGTGCAAAATTCGCTTTCCTTTTTCAGCGCATAAATACCCGCGGCTTTGTGAGGGCAGACAAGAAAATTTTAGCGTTGTCGATTGGTTGAGCGCTTTCTCTTTGGTTATTAAGGAAACGGTAACCGACCACTCTCCTATTTCGTCAGGGGCAAAACGAATTCTCCAGTCAAAAGAAGACGTGTCTGCCTTCCATGCGTCTTGTTCTATATCTGCCTGATAGGGGCGATAATAGAATCCATAAATTTTGCGAACATTTCCCGAAGGGGCTTCAAATGCCGCCTCAACATTTATATCGTTTGGCTCAAAAGGATTCAAGCCGATTTTTTTGTTTCTGAAAAACTGTCCGATAAACATGTTTAATTCCGAAGGGGACATAACTCCCAGTTCGAGTTTTTTATGTTTTCCTACTTCGTTTGTTGTGCCACTAGGATTTATCCAAGCTACGTTTAATGGTTCTGCAAATAATAAAACAGGCCAAAAACTAAAAAGAAATATGAGCGTGCGCATAGCGTGCGTTTATTAGTTGGATTAAAAGTACTCATTCTTTGGCAAGAAAATAAAAATGTGGCCCATTAAAAAAGGCAGCCCAATGAAGCTGCCTTGATGTTTTTCTTGCTTTTGCAGTAAATTACAAATCAAATTTTATCCCTTGAGCCAAAGGAAGTTCTGCGGTGTAATTAATCGTGTTGGTTTGTCTGCGCATGTATATTTTCCAAGAATCAGAGCCCGACTCACGCCCTCCGCCGGTGTCTTTTTCACCTCCAAAAGCTCCGCCTATTTCAGCACCACTTGTTCCAATGTTTACATTGGCAATGCCGCAGTCTGAACCGGCCTGAGAAAGAAACTGTTCGGCTTCTCTCAGGTTGGTGGTCATAATTGCCGAAGAAAGACCCTGGTCAACTCCATTTTGAAGAGCTATGGCTTCCTCCAGGGTCTTCTTATATTTAATCAAATACAAAATAGGAGCAAAGGTTTCTTCCTGAACAATGTGGTAGTGGTTTTCTACCTCAAAAATAGCCGGTTTAACGTAGCAACCGCTTTCGTAACCCTCGCCGGTCAATACTTCTCCATCTACCACAATCTTTCCGCCTTCGGCCTTACATTTTGCTATAGCCGCCATAAACATATCCACGGCAGCCCTATCGATTAGCGGGCCAACGTGGTTAGTTTGATCCAAAGGGCTTCCTATCTTTAGTTGACCGTATGCTTTTTTCAATCGCTCCTTAACCTCTTCGTAAACCGACTCGTGAATAATAAGTCGGCGAGTAGAGGTGCATCGCTGTCCGGCTGTGCCAACAGCCCCAAAAACAGCCCCGATAATAGTCATGTTGAGGCCGGCATTCGGCGTAATAATAATGGCATTATTCCCTCCAAGCTCTAAAAGGCTGCGCCCTAATCTGCGTCCTACCGTTTCGCCCACAGATCTTCCCATTCGGGTAGAACCCGTTGCAGAAACTAAGGGTACACGCTTGTCTTCAGACATCATTTTGCCTAAATCGGCTCCACCTATTACCAAGCAAGATACTCCGTCAGGAACATTGTTGTTTTTAAATACTCTATTGATGATATTTTGGCAGGCAATAGCACATAATGGTGTTTTTTCAGATGGTTTCCAAATGCACACATCGCCACAAATCCAAGCCAAGGCTGTATTCCAACTCCAAACGGCTACCGGGAAATTAAACGCCGAAATAATTCCAACAATCCCGAGGGGATGATATTGTTCGTACATCCTGTGCCCCGGGCGCTCGCTGTGCATGGTAAGCCCATGGAGTTGACGAGATAGACCAACAGCAAAATCACATATATCAATCATTTCCTGCACTTCGCCAAGCCCTTCCTGAAGCGACTTGCCCATTTCGTAGGACACTAGTTTTCCAAGGTCTTCTTTGCATGCGCGCAATTCTTCGCCAAACTGACGAACAATTTCGCCTCGTTTAGGTGCGGGCATAAGTCTCCAGGTTTTAAATGCCTCCTGAGCTTTTGTAATGCAGGCTTCGTATTCGGCCTCGGTTGCCGACGTTACAGAGCCTATTAAACTTCCGTCAACCGGAGAGTAAGATTCTATTTTTTCTCCTCGGGTGCTGAACCAATGGGTTCCGGCTGCTGCGCCTCTGTTTTCTGTGGAAACCCCCAACCTGCCAAGCACCCCGGCTATGGCTTCGTTTTGTGCTATCGTTGTCATTACTTATAAATGTTTTTGCAAAGGTAACCCTCCTGATTGAATAGAAGGAAAAAAGACCTCCTTGTTTAAAGAAATTTTTGAAATAATGGCTAATTAATTTTAAAGTGGAGTGGAAGGCTGTGTCTGACGTTTACTGGCTGCCCATTTAAAATTCCCGGGCTCCATGGTGGCATAGAGCTTACCACTCTTATAGCCTCCTCATCAAGCAAAGGGTGTGTGGGCCGAAGGGAGTTTACATCAGCTATGCTACCATCTTTTCTAACGGTAAATTGTATGTATACCTTACCAAAAATTCCATTTTCTAGAGCTTCTTGGGGATACACGAGGTTTTCGATGATGTATTTATTCATTGCAATCACGCCCCCCGGAAACTCAGGCATTACCTCGATCATTTCATAGGTGTTTGTGTCTGCTTGTGCGAAGGTCTTAGTAGAATAAACCAGTGCCAGCAAAAATGTCGAGATATACAAAATTGGCTTAATTATGTCGTTTTTCATGGGTTAATTACTCTTGTTTGAAATAGGATACAACGTTTTTTCAGCGTTTATATTTTGCTCCAAGATATTCAAATTATGCACCGGTATAAAACCTGTGTTTTTTAGAGCTAACATCTTCTCGGTAAAACTACGTATTTTTTGCTGTTTACCATTACCCTATATTCGTTCTTATGAAAAACCTGTATTGGCTTGTGTTTATTTTAAATACGCTTTTGGCAACGGCACAAAACACTCACTTAGTGATTAATCCCGAAGGACACCGAGCGCAGATTAGGGCA
This sequence comes from Flavobacteriales bacterium, assembly GCA_046295395.1. Taxonomy (GTDB): domain Bacteria; phylum Bacteroidota; class Bacteroidia; order Flavobacteriales_D; family JBKBNH01; genus JBKBNH01. Next base: position 151,910 of record JBKBNH010000002.1, read on the forward strand.
TTGGAACTTTCTGCCGATGGAAAGCATTTCTATACCGGTGGCTTTGACAAAACAATAAAAATTTGGGAAACCTCTACAGGTCAATATACCGGAGAATTACTTACTCAAATTGGGCTTGGAAGCGAGGGGATGATATATGCTCTGACCGCCTCGCCCGATGGCAAGTGGCTTGCGGTCGGCGGCTGGTTAGGCGCAAACGATGAAACAGAGCCCATAGGTGATATTCGCATATTTAATCTTCAAACCCGCAGAATTGAGCAGGTTATTAAGCATCACGCTAATGCTGTGTTCGCTTTAAAATATAGCCCTGATAGCCGATTTTTGTTTAGCGGCGATGCCGAGGGTGAATTTGTTCAGTGGGAAGCAGAAACAGGAAAAAAAGTACTGCAATATGCAAACAAAGACAAAATAGAAGTACTAAGTATTGATATTCAACAAGACAACATTGTTACTTCAGATACCGAGGGCGGTGTTAAGTTATGGAAACAAGGCAAAGCAAAACCGGTGAAAATAGACCAGTCTCTAAAAGGTATTCAGACTCACTGTGTAAGGTTCTCCCCTGACGGGAAAACAATAGCCGCCTGTGGCGATAAGTTCGTTGTGTTTTATAACGAGAAGCTACAGGCTCAGTCGTTCTTCGAAAATGAGAACAATCCCCATTTTTGCGAATTTTCTCCTGATGGAAAATTTATGTTTCTCGGAACGTTGACTCATGGAGAAAACCACGTGATGAATGTTTTGCACAAGTCTGGCGAAGAGTGGGAAAAACACAGTGATTATACTGGTTTTAAAGATGCCGTTTATGCCGGCAAGTTTATTTCTGGGCAGGAGTTTATTGTTGCCGGGGGCGAACTAAACGAAATCGTTCGGTTTTCAATTGAAAACCCAAACACTCCGCTACACGTGGTTTATAAAAAATACGGCAAGGGAAAAGCAATATATGCCGCCTCACTTATTGACAAAGAAATAGTTTATGCCGATAAATGGACGGAAAACTTTGGTATGTCTGCCTATAACAAACAGTTTAGCCTAGCTCTCATGGATTTTATTTCGCCGGTTGAAAAACTCGCTTGGAAAAGACCTGAAACAGCACAAAAAGAATATAGCTTGGAACGCAAAAGAATGGGACGCGAGGTGGCAGATCTCAATTCCGGATTAATTATTAAGAAAAACGGCATTGCGGTGGATTCCATAAAAAGAAATTACTGGGACGGCTCAAGACACAACGTATTTACCCTTGCCGAAAACAAAACAAAACCCATAATAATTTCAGGGGGTTCTTACGGCACACTATCCGCTTACTCTATAAGAGGTTTTGAGCTAACAAGATTTGTAGGGCACGAAGGCGATATTTGGGGCTCTACACTGTCCGCTGACGGGAAAAGACTTATTTCTTGCAGTAGCGACGGTATGATTAAGATATGGGACTTAAGTAATGTAGGCATTCCTAACAAAGAGGCCAAAGTAAAATCCATTTGGGACAACGTTGTGGACAAAGTTTCGCGTAAAAAATTCTTTGAACTTTTTGAAATACTCAAAATAGAAGAGTTGGGAAAACAACCCTCGGCCGAAGCCTGGAGAATTGTTATCCAAAAATTACACGATTACGGCTACTCGCCACTGGCTAATTACTTCGAAAAAGAACTTCACCTTCAATTAGTAAACTACGTGTATCCTATTGTCTCTCTTTTCATTACAGCCGATGGCGAGTGGATTATTTGGAACAATGAGGGCTATTTTATGAGTTCTAAAAAAGGAGCCAAATATGTGGGTTACCACTTAAATCAGGGAAAAGATAAAGAAGCAAAATACTACCCTTTCGAGCAGTTTGATATAAAATATAATCGTCCGGATATTATTCTTAAAGACCTTGCCATTGCTCCTCAGGAAGTGATTGACGGATACTATCTGGCATATAAACGAAGACTCAAAAAGATGGGCCTCAAAGAAGAGGATTTAGATGCAGATATTCACCTGCCCGAATTAGTGGTAAACAGCTACGACCTGAGCAATGGCATAGCTCAGGTCTCACTAAAGGCGAACGACAAAAAATATCCCCTTGACCGACTATACGTTTATATAAACGACGTCCCTGTTTATGGCACAAAAGGCAAAAAAATCACAGGATTATCAATTGAAGAAAGCCTGAGCATACCACTTGCAAATGGCAAAAACAAGGTGCAAATCTCTGTGTTAAACAAAAAGGGCCAAGAATCGCTTCGGGAGACTATCTGGTTGACAAATCACCAAGAACTGCCCAGCAAACTCTACGTGCTTAGCATTGGTGTTTCGCAATACAAAGACAAAAAATTCAATTTGAATTACGCTGCCAAAGACGCCACAGATATAGCCACAGCCCTTTCTAAAAGCAAACTGTTTGCTTCTGTTGAGATTAAAACCCTTACCGACAAAGAAGTAACCCGAGAAAATATTCTAAAGCTAAAAGAAAACTGGCTAAGCAAAGCCAATATAGACGATATGGTAATTGTTTTTTTTGCCGGACACGGCGTGCTTGATAAAGAACTTGATTACTACTTTGCTACACACGACATGGATTTTATGAACCCCGAAACAAAAGGCATTTCTTATGCCGAGATTGAGTCGCTGATGGATGGTATTAAACCCCTTAAAAAGCTACTGTTTATGGATAGTTGTCACTCCGGTGAACTAGAAAAAGAAGATGTAGAGTTGGCCGTTGTAACCAAGGTTGATGATGGAGAAATAGCTTTTAGAAATGCCGGCTCAGTAGGCGTTGTGGCAAAAAGGGGAATCGGCTTAAATCAGGCGAGCGAACTGGCTTCAAATGTATTTCTGGATTTGAGAAAAGGCACCGGAACTACTGTTATATCCTCTGCCGGGGGTGCCGAATTTGCCCTAGAAAGTGGTCAATGGAAAAACGGATTGTTTACCTTCTGTTTGCTCAACGGTATCTCTTCCGGCGCTGCCGACTTAAACACCGATGATAAAATATACATCAGCGAACTGCAAAAATACGTCGGCGAACAAGTGCTGCTCCTATCCGGGGGCAACCAAAAACCCACCTACAGAAGAGAAAATCTGGAGTTTGATTACCGCATCTGGTAATTTCACCGTTTTGAATAATCAACCGCAACCAGATATAAAATACCCGGTTTAAAAATGCCCCGAAAGATCAATATTGCGTACTTTCGCAAAAAAGCTTGCACACCGTGTCGATAGAAGTTAAAAATGTAACCAAAATTTATGGCGATCAAAAAGCGCTAAACAACATTTCTTTTTCCATTTCTTCTAAAGAAGTAGTAGGGTTTTTAGGTCCAAATGGTGCAGGAAAATCTACCATGATGAAAATTATTACCTGCTTTATTCCTCAAACAGAAGGCTTGGTTAAGGTTTGTGGGTTGGATGTAAGAGAAGAATCTATTGAAGTAAGAAAAAAAGTAGGCTACCTTCCCGAACACAATCCACTTTACTTGGATATGTACGTAAAAGAATACCTCGATTTTGTAGCAGGACTGCACCAGATAAAATCGCCAGGAAAACGTGTTGCAGAAATGGTAGATACTGTCGGACTGCAACTAGAACAACACAAAAAAATCGGAGCCCTCTCCAAAGGATACCGCCAACGGGTAGGCTTGGCTCAAGCCATGATGCACAATCCGGAAGTGCTTATCTTAGATGAGCCCACAAGCGGTCTCGACCCTAACCAGCTAGACGAAATTCGCAACCTGATAAAAAAACTTGGAAAAGAAAAAACCGTAATGCTATCAACCCACATTATGCAAGAAGTTGAAGCAATATGCGATAGAATTATCATCATAAACCGGGGAGAACTAGTTGCCGACAATTCAACAGAAAATATAAAACAAACAACCTTATCAAAACAGGTTGTAAAAGTAGAATTTGATCAAAAAATAAACGAAGAAAAACTCCGTAGTCTTCCCAAGGTAACCGAAGCAATAAACGCCGAAGGCAACACCTGGTTAATCGAGTCTAAAAGCCAAGACGACTTAAGGCCTTTAATAGCACGCCTAGCAACAGAAAACAACTGGCTGGTGCTAGAGATGCAAAAAGAGAAAGAGAGCCTTGAGGGCGCTTTTAAAAGGCTTACAAAAGGCGCTTAACCCCTGTTAATTTATCGTAAAAGCTTGCTCCTGTTATCGGCACAAGAGATCTTCGTTGCAAAACTTGAAGATTTATGCGTTTTTGTCGGACTCATTTTAGGCTTTTGCTTTGCAATGTGACTCGCGCCTACTCGCCACCGAAAACAGATGCTACGCAGGATAACAAGGCGTTTAAAAAACTCAAATACACATAACAACCGGGGTTGGCTTTAACCGCATCAAAAATCTTCTTTTCCGATAAGCGTTATTCTCGAGCTCGGATTCGGCTTTATATTTTACGCTTATTTGACTTTGGTGTTAGCTCTTTGGTTGTTTAATTCAGATTCTCCCTACCTTTGCGCTTCAACTTAGTAAAGTTCAGATGCTGAAAGAATACGATATAATTGTAGTGGGCGGAGGCCATGCGGGCAACGAAGCAGCAGCAGCAGCAGCCAACATGGGCTCCAGTGTGTTAATGATTACTATGAACATGGAGACCATCGGGCAAATGTCGTGCAACCCGGCCATGGGGGGGATAGCTAAAGGTCAGTTAATCAGGGAGATAGACGCTTTAGGCGGATACTCAGGAATTGTTTCTGACCGTAGTGCAATTCAGTTTCGAATGCTTAATCGCTCCAAGGGCCCTGCCATGTGGAGCCCAAGAACTCAAAACGACAGAATGTTATTTTCCCAATACTGGCGGTTAATGTTAGAACAAACACCTAATGTTGATTTTTGGCAGGATATGGTTGTTGGTCTTTTGATAGAGGGGGGCAAAGCTTGTGGGGTAAAAACATCTCTAGGAACAGAAATATACTCAAAAGCTGTAATCGTAAATAGCGGAACGTTTCTCAACGGAATTATCCATATCGGCGAAAAACAAATCGGCGGAGGTCGTGTTGGAGAAAAAGCCGCTTTTGGCATTACTGAACAGCTAGTAGATTTAGGCTTTGAGGCGGGCAGAATGAAAACCGGCACCCCTCCCAGGGTAGATGGTCGCTCGCTCAACTACGGCAAAATGGAGATACAAGAAGGCGACGAAAAATCCGCCAAATTCTCATTCAGCCCGGAAACAAATTCTTTAAAAAAACAACGCTGTTGTTGGATTACCTACACCAATGCTACTGTACACGATTTACTCCGCGAAGGATTTGACCGTTCGCCCATGTTTAATGGCGCCATACAAAGTCGAGGGCCTCGTTATTGTCCTTCCATTGAAGATAAAATAACCCGGTTTGCGGACAAAGAAAGGCATCAATTATTCGTAGAGCCCGAAGGGTGGGACACTGTTGAGGTATATGTGAACGGGTTTTCTACGTCGCTGCCGGAAGACGTGCAGCTAAAAGCCATGAAAACAATCCCCGGATTTGAAAACGCTAAAATGTTCCGCCCCGGATATGCTATTGAATACGATTATTTCCCCCCCACACAATTAAAACATTCGCTGGAAACCAAAATCATCGAAAACTTGTTTTTCAGTGGTCAGATAAACGGCACCACCGGATACGAAGAAGCGGCATGTCAAGGGCTAATGGCGGGAATTAATGCCCATCTTAAAATAAACCAAAAAGATGCGTTTATCCTCAATCGTGACGAGGCCTATATCGGAGTATTGATTGACGATTTAATTACCAAAGGAACGGAAGAACCCTACCGTATGTTTACCTCGCGCGCCGAATACAGAATACTACTTAGGCAAGATAATGCCGACACTAGGCTTACACCCCTGGGACACAAAATAGGATTAGCCTCGGACGACAGATTAAAACTAGTAGAACAAAAAGCCCACTACGTTAGCCGGTTTATTAAATGGACAAAAGACCACTCCGTAGAACCCGCAGATGTAAACCCAATACTTGAGAAAACAGGCTCACCTCTCATAACTCAAAAAACTAAACTGTACGGCCTACTTACTCGCCCACACTCAAAACTCGAAGATTTCACGTCAGAAACTAAAAAGTTTCACGTGGAACATTCGTTAAACAGCTCGCTAAACGAAGCAATAGAATCAGCAGAAATACTCATAAAATATGAAGGCTACATAGCCAAGGAGAAAGAAGTGGCCGATAAAATACAGCGGCTAGAATATGTTCCTATTCCGGGAGATATAGACTACTCCAAATTGGCCTCAATCTCTTCCGAATCAAAAGAAAAACTTAACAAAATAAGACCCCGAACACTTGGACAGGCCTCCCGAATAAGCGGCATAAAACCAAGTGACATATCTATTTTGATGATATATTTGGGCCGATAATCATTACATGTTTCACGTGGAACAATCTCAAAAAACAAACATATCCAGCTGCCCGATTTGCAAAGGAGAAAAGCAAATCCCTTTTTTAATTTGTAAAGATTACACCGTCAGTAAAGAAGATTTTAGCATTGTTTCGTGCGGAGATTGTTCTTTTCGTTACACCCAAAATCCCCCTATAGAAAGCGAGGCTTATCGCTTTTATCAATCAGAAGATTATGTTTCTCACTCTTCCTCCCGGAAAGGAATAATCAATTTTCTGTATAATAAAGTGCGCGTAAAAACATTGCGGCAGAAAGTAAAAATTGTAAAAAAATACTCTCGAGGAAACATCCTTGTAGATGTTGGGGCAGGGACGGGACACTTTCTGAACGAAGCAAAAAATAGCGGCCTATCTGCCGAAGGATTTGAGCCAAGTAAAGACGCTTGTTTGTTTGCCAAAGAAAACTTTAATATAGAGCTCCGGTCAACCGAAGAGCTATTTAACAAAGAGTCGAATAGTGTCGATGTGATTACTCTTTGGCACGTTTTAGAACATGTGTATCCACTAAAAGAGTATGTAAAAACCATTCGTCGCATTTTAAAAAACAACGGCATAGTAATTATTGCCGTACCGAACTGTGTCTCCTACGATGCCGAACACTACCAAAAGCACTGGGCGGCTTATGACGTTCCCCGACACCTGTATCATTTTCGTCCGGAAAGCATTAATCATTTATCGCAACTTTTTGATTTAGAGCTAATTGACACCCTGCCGATGAGCTATGATGCCTATTATGTGTCTATGTTGAGTGAAAAACACAAAAGAGGCAATGTGCTGAAAGCCATTTGGTTAGGATTTTTATCTAATCGAAAAGCAAAACGCTCGGGAATGTATTCGAGTTTGATTTATGTGCTCCAAAAACGTAAATAAAGCCCTGTAAAAACACTTATCCCCCTCAAAAAGGAAAACTATTGCCTAAAAAAAGAAAGCGAAGCCTAGCCCTGTTTTATGAAGTCGGTTTTTGATCTTAAGAGAGTAGTTTTTGTCTGAGCATAAACTCCAGTTGCTTGTTTGCTTGAAGAAGGCTTTCAGATAATGTTTTGTTTTCTTCCCTAAGCATATAAACCTCGTATGATTTTTCAATTATAATTTTCAAATAATTTTCATCCCAAGGTTTAGAAATGTATTTATAAACCTGTCCCTTATTAATTGCATCAATTACAGCCTCCATGTCGGAATATCCGGTTATTAATATTCTAATGGGCAAAGGATACATTTCTAATACCAGTTCCAAAAACTGAATTCCCGACATTTCAGGCATTTTTTGATCTGTAAGCAATACTTGAACTTCGTTTTTATCAAGAATACTTAACCCCTCAGGGGCACTTTTAGCCAGTAGAATATTAAAATCTCTTCTGAATGCTGCTTTAAATGCATTTAAATTTTCCGGCTCATCGTCTACATATAAAACCGTAATTTTGTGACTCTTCTTAGGCTCTTCCATCTGTGTTATGCAATAAGTAAATTAATTAAAGAAATATGATTTTGGTTTGTCAAATTTAATCAATTATCTTATTATTACACCATTGCTGCCTTACTACCAAGATAACAGCCCGTTAATAAATTGTTAGCACAATCATAAATAACTCTTATGAAAACCCTGAATCATATTCTATTGAATAGAAAAACTAAAACAGACGAAATAAAGTATCAGCAAATATTGAAAAAAAACAAGCCTATACTTTTTAATCAAATAAAAATCCAACTGAAAGATTATATAAAGCTAAAACACCCTCAACAAGAACTTACACCAAAAGAATATAACCAAAAAATAAAAGAAAAACTAAAAGGCACAACACTTGAAAAATATGGCAATTGGGTTTACTACCCCTGGACAAACAGATTTGTTCACATATTGCCCGAGGATGAGTTTAAAACTGTAAGAACTATAAGAAACCGATATAAAATAACGGCACAAGAAGAAGAAACTCTATCAACTAAAAAAGTTGGTATTATAGGTCTTTCGGTTGGCCAGTCGGTTGCGCTTGCACTTGCCATGGAGCGAATAGGCGGAGAAATAAGAATTGCTGATTTTGACACACTAGAACTTTCTAATTTAAACAGAATACGAACGGGAATCCACAATCTGGGACTTGCCAAAACTACCGTTGTAGTAAGAGAAATAGCAGAAATAGACCCCTATATAAAAGTAACTTGCTTTAACGAAGGTATAACCGAAAACAACCTCAATGAATTTATCGGTACAAACAAAAAAAAACTCGACTTATTGATTGACGAGTGCGACTCTATTGACATAAAGTTTAGGTGTAGAGAGGCGGCAAAAAAAGAACAAATTCCGGTGCTGATGGACACCAGCGACAGGGGTATGTTGGATATTGAGCGGTTTGATTTAGAGCCGGAAAGAGCCCTTTTTCACGGACTAATCGACAAAAGCATGAATAACTCCATAAAAAAAGGTTTAAATACAAAACAAAAGTTTGAAATTGTAAGTGCCATACTGGACATGCAAAACATTTCGAACAGAATGTCGGAGTCGTTCACAGAAATTGGAAAAACTATAACAACCTGGCCACAGCTAGCCTCTTCAGTAATTCTTGGGGGTGCAATTACGGCTATTGTTGGCAGAAAAATACTTTTAGGCGAAAAAATAAAGTCGGGCAGATACTATGTAGATGTAGACAAAATAATTGACCGTGTATAAAATAAGAGTATATAGAGCCCCCGACGAAGAGGATACGTGCAAAACCTATATAGAGGGGCATGCTAAGGTTTTGCAGGATTATGGTGTTACCATGATAACCTCTTACAAACCCACTTGGCAGCATAATCCCCAGGTATATTGTATTATTGCCACTGATGAAAAAAATGAAATGGTCGGCGGAATACGATTACACATCGCTGACGAAATAGTGCCCCTTCCAATGGAAGATGCTATTACCAAATTAGACCGCGGCATTCACGATTTGGTAAAAAAGTATATGAAAAATGGCGTAGGAGAGCTGTGTGGTTTATGGAACTCTAAAAGAGTTGCCGGGGTAGGGCTAAGTTTTGTGTTAACAAGGGCCGCTATATCTGTAATTAACCAACTTAAATTTTCTACACTAATGGGAATCTGTGCCGAATATTCTCTACAAATGTTTTTAGATGTTGGTTTTAAAATAGACGCTTCACTAGCAAAAAACGGCGAATTTCCCTACCCAACAGAAGAATACATTACCCGGGTAGTGGGTATATTAAACACCGATTCGCTAGCCACCGCCAAAGAATACGACAAAGAGCGAATGCTTGGGTTAAGAAAAGCCCCCATTCAAATTAGAGAAGAAACGGGGAAAAAGGGCAACTTTCTCGTTTCGTATGATTTAACTGTTTATAATAAACCATGAAAAAAACACTTTTAACACTATTGTTGCTTGGAGCCTGGACCACACAAGCCCAAGCCATAAAAATAACTCAAGCCCACGCCAAAACAAGTATTGGCGGATGGGTTTATGTGTTGGAAGACTCTGAAAACAAGCTCTCGCTAAACGATGTGTTGAATTCAAAAGATTTTGAAAAATCAAAAATAGAGGTGCCGAATTTTGGCGTAACCAATTCGGATTTTTGGATAAAATTTACCCTCACAAACAAAGGAATAGAAGAAAATATTTATCTGGAGGTGGCACAGCCGATTATGGACAAAATACACTTCTATGACCTTGAGGTAAACAACAAGCCCGTAATTGAGGGTGAAATATATCCTTTTGCTCAAAGAAAATATGGTCTGACAAATTTTGTATTCGATTTAAATCTTAAACCGGGAGCAACAAAAACTTACTTTCTTAAAATACACAGCTCAGAGCAAATTCAGGCACCTCTTCACGTGGGAACAATGAAAGCCATTACAGACTCCAACACGCTTTCACTGGTAATTTCTTCCGCGTTTTTTGGGCTGATGCTGGTTATGGTTTTGTATAACACTTTTATTTATATAAGCACCCGAGACAATAGTTACTTATATTATGTGATTTATATTATCATATTAATGCTTACACAGCTCACACCCAAGGGTTTTACCTATCAGTATTTTTGGCCTAGTAGTCCGTGGATGGCAAATCACAGCATGTTTTTACTTCCCGCATTAGTTGGGATTGCAGGAATTGTGTTTTTTAACAACTTTCTGGAAACCAAAAAGTTTGCTCCAAAGCTTAGAAAAATATTCTCTATATTAATTATCACCTATGCTATTGCCATTATACTCGTCTTTTTGGGGGAGTATAAAACCGGTTACGGAATTATTGAACTATCCGCTATGGCAGTAGCCCTATCCATGCTCTTGGGCGCTATACACATCAGTAAAAAGGGAAGTCGATCGGCAAAATTCTTTTTGATTGCCTGGTCTGTTTTTCTCGTAGGAATAGTTTTGTGGGTGTTAAAAGATGTGGGGGTGCTGCCCTATAACAACTTTACTCGATACACCATGCAGTTTGGTGCGGCCATCGAAACCATTTTACTTTCCTTCGGTTTGGCCGACAGAATAAATATTTTGCGAAATGAGAAAGAATCTGCTCTTGAAAAAAACGAAAAGCTTATTAAAGAACAAAACATTTTTTTGGAACAAAAAGTAAAAGCCCGAACAAGGCAGTTAGAAAAATCCAACTCGCAATTAAACAACGCCATAGAAACACTAAAAGAGGCGCAAGACAGTCTTGTGCAATCAGAAAAAATGGCCTCGTTAGGTCAGCTTACCGCCGGCGTGGCGCACGAAATTAACAACCCTATCAATTTTGTCTCATCTAACATCCTTCCTTTAAGAAGAGATTTAAATGATGTTGAAAACCTAATGAAAATCTACGATAGCATTACAGCCGAAAATGCCGCCGAAAAACTTGAAGAAATAAAACAGCTCAAATCAGAAATTGAATACGATTACCTGAAAGAAGAACTAAAAACTATTGTAGATGGAATTGAAGAAGGGGCAAAAAGAACCGCTTATATTGTGAAGAGTCTAAAAACCTTTTCTGCCCATGATTGGGAAGAAACTACCGCTTTTGATATTAACGATGGTATAAAAACAACCCTTACGCTACTGAATAATAGGCTTTCTAATTTTACCCTTTCCTTAGCGCTTTGCGAAACCGCCACTAGAAACTGCTATCCTGGCCAAATAAATCAGGCGCTTATGAATTTGTTTTCCAATGCCTTAGACTCTCTTGATGCGAAATGGGGCAACAACCCTGAGGGGTCCTTATCAATAACGTCTAAAGTCGAAAACTCACAAATTATTATCGAAATAAATGATAATGGTATCGGCGTTCCGGACGAAATAAAAAATAAGATATTCGACCCGTTTTTTACAACTAAACCCGTTGGTCAAGGAACAGGACTTGGGCTTTCTATCACCTACAAAATTATCGAAACACACGAGGGAAACATTTCTTTTGAAAGCTCTCCGGAAAAAGGCACCTCATTCACTGTATGTTTGCCTATTAAATAGCCCATGAAAAAAAAGAAAATAAACATTCTGTATGTTGATGACGAGCGCATAAACCTGCTGGCGCTAAAATCTACCTTCAGAAATGAGTTTACTGTTTTTACAGCAACAGACACAAACGAAGCAACAAAAATTCTTACAAATGAACCTATTCATGTAGTTTTTGCCGACCAAAGAATGCCCATAAAAACCGGGGTTGAGTTTTTTGAGGAGATAAAAAACATTTTTCCGCTCCCTATCAGGGTCTTAATAACAGCATACAGCGACATGCAAAGTGTTATAGACGGTATAAACAAGGGGCATGTGTATAAATACCTTAAAAAACCGTGGGATGTAAACGAAATTAGGCTCGTTGTTAAAGAGGCTCATGAGGTGTACAGTCTTCGCCGACAAAACATCTCCCTAATTAAAAAATATAAAGAACTATTTAATCAATCTTATGAACCTATTCTTTTGGTTAATACCGAAGGGAAAATCTCTGAATGCAACCGAGCCGCCGAAGACCTTTTTGGCAAACAGATAACGCCCATTAACGGCAGGCCGATTAACGAAATTCTAATCGAATCGCCCAACAATTTTATAAACCTGATTGTTGACCCCGGAGAGAATAAAGAAACAATATGCCGACTTAACTTAACTGGGGCAGAAGAAATTCCTTTTTTAGCTACAATAAGCGAAATAATCCTGACAGAAGCAGAATATTACATTCAAGTTAAACTGCAGGACATTTCCCAAAGGGAGAATTTCAAAAAAAAAATGCTCAAGGCTATATACGAAGCACAAGACTCTGAAAGGCAAAGAATTTCGGCAGAACTACACGACAGTCTGGGCCAAGTTATAGCATTCACCAAGCTAAAAATCGACACCATTCTACTCTCTCAGGATAACTTAGGCGTAGTTAAGCCCGAATTAAATCAAATTATCGGTGTACTCGAATCATCTTTAGCTGAGTTGAACTCTATTTGCAACAAAACATTTCCTATTATTCTTTCAGAGGCCGGTTTAATTCCATCGTTAGAGGAACTTTCGCTTATGTATCAAAGCGATTTATTTTACATGGAAATTAATTCTCCGGACGAGTATAAAATACTTGATAAAAATATTGCGTTTAGCTTATACCGAATTATTCAAGAATTTACCAATAACGCCATAATACATGGCCAAGCAACATGCGTTAGGATAAACTTCGAAAAAATCGCTGACACACAAAAAATTATCCTACACAATAACGGAAAACCATTTAATACGGAAAAAATAAAAAGCTATTCGAGTAGAGGATTAAAAAACATCTTGTCCAGAGCTGCTTCAATCAACGCCGAATTGAGTTTTATCAGCAGCGCAAAAGAAGGAACAACACTTACAATAGCCGTACCCTTGGCTTAATCAATCCTCTTTTCTGTAAATTATAATAGGGTCGACTAATCGATTCGAAAAAACATCGCCTTCAACAATCATTTTGTTAACCCTGAAGGCATTAATCGGATTTTTATCTCTCAGAAATGTACTGTCAATAAAGCAATACACAACGTTTGGCAAATAGGCGCAGGCAGGGATTTTCACCACTGAACTTCATACGAAGAACTGGACTTTCAACAATCCATTTCCCTGTCCTACGAAGCACGAAAACCCTGCTTGAGCTTATTTGTTGTTGTGTACAGTGCTTCTTTTTTCATCGTCCAAGTTTGAGGTACGTCCCGAAGTAGAACCCTGAAAAGTCGAGATTGATTGGATATTGTCCAAGCACCTCCCAATCTCTTCCAAGTCTGTCTTTTACTGTTTTTGTTCTAAAATATTGATAACCAAAACGTATTCCTAATGTTGTAAATAAAGGAGATTTTGTAAAATCGTATTCCGCTTTTAAGCCTACCTGACCTTGAAAATCTCTGCTTGAAAAATATTCGTAAAAAGAACCTATTGGAAAAGTTTCATAACGAATATCAGCGATAGCTTTAGAAAATCCAACTCCTCCATTTAATTCTATTCCTAAATGAAATCTGTTTAGGGTGTTTTCCTTGTCTTGAAACTTAAGCAAATGACTCACATACCAAGTAGTGTTAATACCAACTGAAATGGCTTCTGTGCGTAATTCAAAGCTGCCTCTGTGTTCTTGTATTGGCCAACCAAATTCATCTGTTTCAGTCAATAATGGACGAGATTTTGAATTTCCATATTGATAGTTACCATACAAACCAAAGTCAAATAAGCCAATTGGTTTGTAGTTGATGCCTAATCGGAATTGTTGACCTGATTTAATATGTTCTTGCAATACATTGACGTGAGGTTTCAATGCAAAAGAATCAATATAAAATTCATTGAGTTTCCCCATACAATAGCTGTTTATTCCGTAACCAAATTCAAATGAAAGACGGTTTTGGTTGTCTTGTGCGCTTATTGTTCCACACAAAAGCGAGAGAGAGATTATGATTATATTTTTCATTTTAGTCTAAATCAATTTTTGTTTCTTTTAAAGTGCCTAAGTCAATTAAATAAATACTTGATTTTTCAATTATTTTACCAGTAGGTTGTCCATCTGTGTTTAATTCTAAACGGCTGTCAATTCGTTCTCCAATTAAAAATTTGCCATCGGCAGAACAAGAAATTGTTTCGTATCGTTTGCTGTTACAAAATGGAATTAAAAGTGTTAGTTGCCCATTACTGGTATTTAACTTATATAAACCATTGTTGTAAAATGAAATATATGCTTCAAAATTATTATTACTAAAGGAAATACCGGATAAACCAGCATATTGCGTATTATCAACATTCAAAACTTTTGAAAATGTAAGAGGTGATGAATTTAGGTTTGACATACCAATATAAGGCTTGTTTTCGATTAGTGTTGCAGACAACAATAAATCATTGTTCGAAACATCATTGTATGTAGAAACTCCTCCGTGTGCATCACCGTCTCTCAAAATCGTATCATTTTCGATTCCATAGAGTGATTTTTTTAAGAAAAAATAGGGGACGCCTAAAACTGGAGAATGTGCCCAATACAAATTTTCTCCGCTTGAATCCCAAACAGGGTCGTGATTTGCAGTTGTTGTAGTAAATTGTTTCAAACTGTCGCCATTTTCTTTAACTATAAAAATGTGGTCAACATATCCTGATTGAGAATTAATTCGTGTGAAAGCTATCCAACCTCCTGTATTCCATTTGGGTTGCCCCCATATTTTATGATTGTTACTTTGATACAATATAGTTTTCTGCTTTGTGCTAATGTTATATTTAACAAGTTGGAAACTATTTTGCGAATAATCTTGAAAGTGAAACACAAATTCATTTTGATTGTTTGGGTTGAAGCAAGGTTGCTTAAACATAAATGTTTCAGAAACAAAATAAGATTGTAGTAGCATGGGGAATGTGTGACATTCTGAATCTTCTCCCAAATGAATGGGAGGTGTCTTGTCTTTACGACAAGACACCAAACCCAAAATCATTAGGAGAATGAGTAAATTATATGTTCTCATTCTACTCAAAGTTTAATTTTTAATTATTCGCTTAGAAATCACAGTTTCACCCGCCTTAATGTTGCACAAATATAAGCCATTTGGCAAATTGCCTAAATTGTGTAATGCTACAACTCTACCAGTTGCATCGAAAATTTCAAATGAAACTTCAGTTGCATCGAGTAAATTGAAATCAATGGTGATTTGATTGTTTGTTGGATTTGGGTAGATATTAACCCCCAAATCTAACTCATTTTCATCAATTCCTGTAACAGAATTATCTTTAACGTAAAGCGAATATGCTGTTTTTAGTTGGCTAGGTGGTGCAGGAATCCATTTGTTAACTGTTTGACCAAGCATATTGGTTTTTATCCACCAAGCAAAAGTGTAAACACTGAATACCGCTGCATTGCCAAGCGATTGTTCCATTTGGGTGAATACAAGATAATAAAATACCCGTATTACTCCCGTTACTATGATTACTAATGTAAACCAAATTCCCATTTGGGTCAATGGCAGAAGAAACATAGTCATAATTACTAGAATCTCTATTTGAAATAACCCAGTCTATGTTTATAAATGTTTGACTTTGTGCTTGCGCTGTTGATTTTATTGCAAGCAACGCAGTCAATACTAAGATATATTTAATTATTTTTTTCATTGTTTTACGTTTTAAAATTACAAAAATTACTTTTCCATAAAGCAGGGTGTTTACTAAAACCATTTGTAAGTAAAAAAACGCCCGAAGTTGTACTATGGAAAATACTAACTTTCGGGCATTTTAAGCGGAAACACAGGGATGGACAAATTTCTTTATTTTGATTTTAATCGCTCGCAAGGAAAACCCTAATTTTTACTATGTTTTCCCTATATTGAAATTAGGGAATTCCCTAGCCGTTGTGCAATATTCTGCAGCCATGTTCAACATTTAACACAAGTGGTGGTTGGTGTAATTTTTAATACATTTGTATTCATTCAAAGTTGTGTTAATGAAAATAGGTATTGCAGATGATCATCCTTTGTACAGAAAAGGTTTAATCGATTTCTTAAAATCTAGCCTTAACCCGAGTGTTTTGTTCGAAGTTGACCGTTTAAATCTAGTTCTAAAGAATGTTTCAGTGCACAAGCCCGATGTTTTACTTCTAGACTTAAGCATGCCCGGAGATCCTTCTGTTTTTAAAATCATCGAACGATTAAAAAAAGATTTTACGTTGATGAAAATAGTTGTGCTAACACTAAAAGAAGATGGAGAAACAGTGAGAAAGTGCTTTCAGAGTGGTGTAGACTCTTTTGTTTGCAAAAGCTCCTCCTCCAAAGAAATAGTAAAGGCAATAACCACTGTGACTAATGGTAAAAAATACATTTGTAGCAAAATTACTAGTGATGTTGTTTCTACATTCAGTGATTATTTTGAAGAGCGAGCCGGCGAAATGAAATTAACAGAAGTTGAAAAAACCCTAATTACACTGGTTTGTGAGGAAAAAACCAATAAAGAGATTGCCGACGAACTCCAATTAAGTTCTAAAAGTATAGAGTTTAAAAAGCGGCTTTTGTTTAAAAAAATCGGTTGCAAAACTACCGTGGGACTTGTTAAATACGCTGTAACAAACAATCTGTTAAAAGCTAACCTTTCCTAAACCTCAACAAGTGCCCTAAGGGAATATTTTTACCCGATTTTGAATGCAGATGAAGCTCTCCGGATTCGCAGTTAGTTGTGTTTATATAATCGCGCAAGCAATTTTCCATAACCAAGGCCGACAATCCGGCAGAGTAGGTGTTGATAACAAAAAAATGCTCTTTGCTGTCGAGTAGGGCGGCGGCTGTTTGCAGAAGTTCATTCAACTTATCCTCCAGCTTCCATTTTTCGGCATTTTTCCCCAAACCAAAACTTGGAGGATCCATGATAATTCCATTGTATTTTTTTCTGCGCTTTACTTCTTTTTGGGCAAAACTAAGCGCATCTTCCACTACCCAACGAATATCTTCGAGTTTACTGAGTTGGCGGTTTTCGTTTGCCCAACTGACAACTTGTTTTATAGAATCAACATGATAGACCTCTGCTCCTGCCGCCTTCGCCGCCAAAGAAGATGCCCCGGTATAAGCAAAAAGATTTAATATTTTAGGTTGGGATGATTTCATTCTTTTCACCGAGTCGTAAATAAAATTCCAGTTAACCTGCTGTTCGGGAAACAACCCAATGTGTTTGAAGCGGGTTAGCTCCAATTTAAAATTTAATTGCAATTTGGGATAAGCAATGTGCCATAGGCGGGGTGCTTTTTTAAGCTCTATCCACCGCCCATCTTTTGCTCCCGAAGCATCAAAAAAGAAATGCGCCTGCTTTTTCCACACTAAAAGCGGCTGTTCGGGTTGCCATATAGCCTGCTGCTCTGGTCTTATAAGTATAATTTCTCCAAAACGCTCAAGTTTTAATCTATTTCCCGAATCTATAAGCTCGTAATCGGACCAGGGGTTTGCTAAAAATATTTGCACTTGCTTGGTTTTCTGTTGTTGTCTATCTTGCCAAAGGTATATAAATATTATGTTGTGGGCTTTAATCGCCCGGATAAGCTGTTTATCCATTGTATTACTTACTTTTGCCGCTTTAACACGTACAATATTTTAGAAAAGAAACATGTCAGAAAGAAGAGTTAGAGTAAGATTTGCGCCAAGTCCTACCGGCCCGCTTCATATGGGGGGTGTTAGAACTGCGCTTTATAACTATCTGCTTGCCAAAAAACACGGCGGCGATTTTATTCTTCGTATAGAAGATACCGACCAAACCCGTTATGTACCCGGTGCCGAAGAATACATCATTGAATCGCTAAAATGGTGCGGCCTTATTGCGGATGAAGGAGTAGGTTTTGGCGGAGAATACGGCCCATATCGGCAATCTGAAAGAAAGCCCATGTACCGTCAGTTTGTAGACCAGATGATAGAAAGCGGGCATGCGTATTATGCGTTTGATACCGCCGAAGAGCTGGATGATATGCGCGACAGACTAAAGGCCGCCGGAACGGCAGCACCACAATACAACAACATTACCCGAAACTCGATGAAAAACTCGCTCACGCTCTCTGCTGACGAGGTAAAAGAACGGCTTGAAAAAGGCGAAGCTTACGTAGTGCGAATAAAGGTTCCGCGCAACGAAGAAATTCGATTTCACGACGAAATAAGAGGGTGGGTTGTGGTAAACAGCAACAACATTGATGATAAAGTACTTTTCAAGTCTGATGGAATGCCAACCTACCATATGGCAAACGTTGTTGACGACTACCTGATGAAAGTAAGCCACGTGATAAGGGGCGAGGAATGGTTACCTTCCGCGCCACTACATGTCTTGTTGTACCGTTATCTAGGGTGGGAAGAGGTGATGCCAAAATTTGCGCATTTGCCTCTAATTCTGAAGCCCGATGGCAATGGAAAACTGAGCAAGCGCGATGGCGACAGGTTGGGCTTTCCGGTTTTTCCGCTAGAATGGAAGGACCCTTCGAGTGGCGAAATTTCTTCGGGCTACCGAGAGAAGGGCTATTTCCCTGAGGCGTTTATCAATATGCTAGCGTTTTTAGGGTGGAATCCGGGTACCCCTAAAGAACTTTACTCGGTAGATGAACTTATACAAGATTTTACTCTGGAAAGGGTTGGAAAAAGTGGTGCTAAATTCGATCCTGAAAAAACAAAATGGTTCAATCAACAATACTTAAGAGCTAAGAGCAATAGTGAGCTGGCGCAGTTAATAAAACCTTTGGTAAATAACTCATTCGAAGAGGAATACCTTACGAAAGTTGTCGGGCTAATGAAAGAGCGCGCCTCCTTCGTCCCCGACTTATTAGAAGACGATTTTTTGTTTACCACTCCCGGAGAATTTGACGAAACGGTAATAAGCAAAAAATGGAATACAGAAAGCCCTGCAATTGTAAAAGAACTAGCTTCTAGATTCAAAGGTATTAGCGACTTTAGCCCGGAAAATATTGAGGCTTCTTTCAAACAATTTTTGGCAGATAAATCGTTGGGAATGGGTGCCGTTTTGCCTTTGTTTAGGGTTTTGGTAACCGGCAAAGGGATGGGGCCCTCTATGTTTGATATTGCTGCTCTGCTCGGTAAAACAGAAACCTTGAAAAGAATAGAAAAAGGGCTTAAAAAACTCGCCTGATGAACTGCGTAAAAGTAACCGGTATTCGCTGCTACGGCCACCACGGCTGCCTGCCATCAGAAACACTTGTGGGGCAAGAGTACGTTGTTAATGTATGGCTATACACCGATTTTGCTAAGGCCGCAAAAACCGACAATCTGCAAAAAACAATCGACTATGTTACGGTAAATCAAATTGTTACCGAAGAGGTTAAAAAGCCATCGAAACTAATTGAAGCCGTGGGCTACCGAATTATTTCGAGGCTTAAAAATGAATTTGACTCGGTTGAAAAAATCACTGTAGAGGTAATTAAACCAAACCCGCCCATAAATGGCGATGTACAATCCGTTTCAATAATTATCGAAGAATAGCGCTTTAATTATTGGATTTTACTAATTTTGCCACTCGTTAATCAAAAGCCTTGTTCATTTCTGCGGAAATTTAAGATTGGCAATGGTTAAAGAAAAGTGGTCTCGTGGCCGAGTGGCTAGGCAGAGGTCTGCAAAACCTTGTACAGCGGTTCGAATCCGCTCGAGACCTCAACAAAAAACCCGCTTGAAATTCAAGCGGGTTTTTTGTTTTAATTTCTTTTACATTCAATCCCTAAACAGCATCAGAGCTCCGGTATAATCGTGTTTATCGCCCGCTACAGCGACTTTAACCAGATAATAATACGTTACCGAAGAAGAAGGTTTTCCATTTATTTGTCCGTTCCAAGAGCCGTTCATATTGTCGTACTCATACACAAGAGCTCCCCGGCTATTGTATATGTACACCCTCAACGATTCGATGCCTTCTGCGTTAATTTTAAATACATCATTTATCCCATCACCGTTGGGTGTAAATACATTAGGGATAGAAATTACAAAAAAGCCCTCAGATGAAGAGGGCTTTGGGAGTTCGTGTCGTCTTTTGGTTATTGAGCAGCCTCATCCTTGGGCATGTAGTTTTCCAATTCGGTATCGAAAATGTACATCCCCGAATTGTCGTTGCCAATAAGATTAAGTTTATCCATAATCTTACGGGCCAAAGCTTCTTCTTCCAGCTGCTCGGATACGTACCACTGCATAAAATTGTGAGTGGTGTAGTCTTTTTCCTGCAAACAGATATGTACTACATTATTTATACTTTCGGTGACAGCTATTTCATGCTCTAGCAGACTTTTAAAAATTTCTTTTATGTTTTTAAATTCCTTTTTGGGTTGTTTCAACGCCGGAATTACCGCTTTTCCGCCACGCTCGTTTATAAATTTTACCAGCTTAAGCATGTGCGTGCGTTCTTCATCTGAATGTAAATAAAGAAATGAGGCTGTCCCGGCAAAACCGGCAGTCTCTGCCCACGAAGCCATCGCAAGGTAAAACTGCGAAGATTGTGCCTCCATGAGTACTTGATTGTTTAGTGCGTCTTCTACTTTCTTGTTTAGCATGATTGTTTTTCTTTTATAAACCCTTTTCGAGGGTGATTGTTTATCGTTTTAACAGCAGCGCCCCGGTAAAAACTCGCTCTTCGTCACCATCGTCAGACAAAGCTTTAATGATGTAATAATACACCCCGGTAGAGCAAACTTCTCCGGCAGGCCAGGTTCTACCGTCCCAAAAACCATTCACACCCCAGAAATAATAAACAATATTTCCCCAGCGGTCGTAAATATAAGCCTGAATATCTATTACATTTGTTGTGGATACTTTGAACACATCATTTATCCCATCACCATTAGGCGAAAAAACATTGGGTATTTCGATTACGGGCTCGTTAGCCGGGGCCTGACCGAAAGAAGTTTTAGCCAACACCATGTTGAATAAAATAAACACAGCGATTAAAATCGCCTTGTTATTCTCTGTTATTTTGATGATGTTCCTCAACATTAAACTGTAATTTACAATGGCCAAAAGACATAAATCCGTTGACCGCAAGGGTAAAGTTAAATCTTTTTTGCGAAATAACACCGTAGAACTCTACAGCAAAAACCCAAATAAAGTATTCAACTACAAGCAAATTTGCGCATTATTTGACATAAACGATAGCTCGCTGCGCAAATTAATTAACGACATATTGTTCGAATTGCGCGATGAGGGGCTGTTAACACAGGTAGAAAGAGGTAAATACAAGTGGAAAGGAAGCTCTGCAAAACTGAAAGGAGTGATACAGTTTACCCAACGGGGCTCGGCTTATGTAATACCCGACAATCCCGATGAAGAAGACGTATTTATTTCTGCCGAAAACACCGGCATAGCCTTTAATGGCGACCGAGTATTGGTGGAGCTGTTGCGCTCTAAACGCAGCAAGCCCGAAGGCATGGTAGATAGCGTGCTGGAAAGGGGACGCAGGGTATACGTGGGAACTATTGACCGCAAAAAAGATTTTGCCTTTTGTGTGTGTGACAAAAAGCACGTGCACGTGGACTTTTACATCGACAAAGAAAAACTGAAAGGCGCCGCGCATGGCGACAAGGTGATTGTGGAGCTTACAGGTTGGCCCAATCCCAAAGCAAGCCCCTTTGGCGAAGTGATGGAAATACTGGGAAAAACCGGCGAAAACAATGCTGAAATTCACGCCATACTTGCTGAATACGGATTGCCTTACAAATTTCCTTATGCCGTAGAAAAAGAAGCCGAAAAGATAAGCCGAAAAATAACCGGCCGCGACCGCGAGGAACGGGAAGACTTTACCGATCGGGTTTTATTTACCATTGACCCCGAAGATGCCAAAGATTTTGACGATGCTCTTTCGGTGAAAAAACTCGAAAACGGCAACTACGAAATAGGCGTTCATATTGCCGATGTTTCTCACTTTGTACGCCCCGGCTCTATTATCGACGAAGAGGCGAGGGTGCGGGGCAACTCGGTGTATCTGGTAGACCGCGTGGTGCCTATGCTGCCCGAGGTGCTGTCGAACAATGTGTGCTCGCTTCGCCCAAACGAAGACCGCTTGGCTTTTTCGGCGGTATTTGAAATGGACACACAAAGCAAAGTGCATAAGGCGCATTTTGCCAAAACAATCATACACTCTAAACGACGGTTTACTTACGAAGAAGCTCAGGAAATTATAGAAAAAGGCGAGGGCGAGCTGAGTGAAGAAATTCTACTGCTGGACAACCTTGCCAAACAATTGCGTGCCAAACGACTGGAAAAAGGCGCCATGGAGGTAGACAGCGTAGAGGTAAAGTTTAAGCTAGACGAAAAAGGCAAACCACTGGGCGTGTATACCAAAATATCGAAAGATGCACACAAGCTGATTGAAGAATTTATGCTGCTGGCAAATCGTGCAGTTTCCGAATATATCGGCAGACCGGAAAAAGGAAAAAGAGAAATACCTTTCGTTTACCGCGTTCACGACACGCCTGACGAACAAAAACTGGACGACCTGAAGAAATTCATCTTTCGGTTTGGATATAAGCTGAGGCAGGAGAAAAACAAGCCTATTTCTTATGCCCTCAACAAGGTGCTGGAAGAGGCGCGCGAAAACGGCGACTCGGCACTCATCAGCCCTATGATTGTTCGATCTATGGCCAAGGCGATTTATACCACCGAAAACATTGGGCATTACGGGCTTGGTTTTAGCCACTATACACACTTTACCTCGCCTATAAGGCGCTACCCCGATCTACTTGTGCACCGTATACTGGAGCACGTACTGATAAAATGGAAGCCGCTCTATGAGGAAAAAATCCTGGAAGAAATGTGCAAAGCCTGCTCGCAAACCGAGCGCAAAGCTGCTGAAGCCGAGCGCTCCTCTACCAAATACATGCAGGTAGTGTATCTGAGCGACAAGGTGGGCGAAGTTTTTGACGGAACCATAAGCGGAGTTACCGACTGGGGCATATATGTTGAGCTGAATGAAAACCGATGCGAAGGGCTGGTGCACATTAAGACCCTGCGCGATGACTCGTATTACTTCGATAGCGACAAGTTTATGATTGTGGGCCGCAAACACAAGCAAACCTTCTCGCTAGGCGACCAAGTAACCGTAAAAATAAAAGGCGTAGATCAATTGGCACGAACCATAGACCTAGTGTTGATGGAATAATTTCTTTGAATACAACGAACCAATCAAAACTTGAAAAAAACTAAAAAGTCAACCCCCTGCTTTCTTCTAACTTCAAATCTTGCAAGAAAAAAAGCAAAAGAACATAGTAGGTTAAAATCCTACAATCAAATGACTGCTGCCAATAAGGGTTTATTAGCTCAATAATTTGATTTTAAAAACTACCGTCTTCTTTTTGAGATAAGGTATTGCTCGTCTCAACTACGTTGTTTAACAAAAACACAGATAAAAAATAACAATAAACAACTGCACGCAACTGGCGGCTTGGCGTAATGCATCAAACCGTTCTGTATATTTGTAAGTGTAGGTGGTTTGGCACTACGCCAAGCCGCCGTGATGTTATAGCCCATTTTAAAAAGACGACTTCAACGACTGTTCAGAAATATTAATATTTATTGATGCAACAAATGTAAATTTATTTATTTCAGGTTTTAATTCTAAGACCGAAGAAGTGTTTGATGAAAAAGGTATTACTGTTCAACTGACAGAATTTTGGGAAGAAAATCAAGACGCATACGACTTTGACGATATAATAAAAAGTGTATTAAAAACAGCTTACAAAGAGAGCGAAAAGACATTATTAAAATCAAAGTATAAAGTGTTCTACCAGACGGAAGACGAAAGTGAATATAAACGACTATGAAAAGAAAAACGGGCTATAACACGGGTAGCCGTTGCACAACCTCTATAAAACCATAAAAAGTCGAGATTTTTACCCGAAAAACAAGTGGCTTATAATGGCTTGTTTGAGTTCATATAATAGTGCTTGCAATGAAGCTGCGCTCTTTTCTATTTTAGGGAGTTTGGGTTGCTTCTTTAACTTTTTTGGACTTGAATTTTAGGTATTTCTTTAGGTTGTAAACCAAAGCACTCATCAACACCTATTTATTGGCTGCCTTTATCCCCTTTGTGTTTACTCTTTTGAGGTTAATAAAATTGGGCGTGGTGCCAAGCACGGGTTCACTGCTTCGGCAAAGCAACAGAATTTACAAAGGCCTAAATCAATATATTCGGTTACGTTTGTTAAATCAGGTTTAGTCTATTCACCAAATCGTCTTTATAAGAACCACCAATTGGAATTACTTTTTTGTCGTTTTCCATAATGATGTTTGGCTGGTCTATGCTGGCTATTTTATCTAAACGCACAATAAAAGAACGGTGTACACGAATAAAGTCGCGTTCGCTGAGTTTTTTCTCAATATCTTTCATGGTAGAATGGATGGTGTAGCGGGTATTGAGGGTATTTATAACCACATAATCCTTGAGCGCCTCTATAAAAAATATGTCTTTAGAGTTGATTTTAACCAGCTTACTGTTGGCTTTTACAAATATAAACTCGTTACTCTCTTTATTATCTACAATGCTGTAAAGCAAATCTCGCTGCTTGAGCACCTCCTGCTCGCGACTGTGCTTATAAAGTGCCATTTCTATGGAAGTGTGCAGATCTATTTCTTTAAAAGGCTTAATGATGTAGCCGTAGGGCTCAGTAACTTTGGCTTTCGCTAGGGTGCTCTCGTC
Source organism: Flavobacteriales bacterium (assembly GCA_046295395.1). Lineage (GTDB taxonomy): Bacteria > Bacteroidota > Bacteroidia > Flavobacteriales_D > JBKBNH01 > JBKBNH01. The sequence goes on from JBKBNH010000002.1 coordinate 176,854, forward strand.
GGCATAGGCCGTAAGGTAAATTACCGGAATTCTATTGTTTTGCCTAATAGCTTCTGCGGCCTCTATACCATTCATTTGGCCTTTAAGCATGATGTCCATCAACACAATTTGCGGCTGTAGTTCGTTGGCAAGCTCGACAGCTTTTTCGCCCGTTGCTGCGCTGCCTACAACACTGTATCCGAGCTTCTTCAGGCTCATTTGTATGTCTTTAGATACGATGCTTTCGTCTTCTACTACAAGTACGTTTGCTAATGCCATTAAAGTTTGATTTTTTTGTTTTTAACTAGCTGGTGCAAAGGTAATCAAATATTTGGTGCCTTTTTTAGAATTTACCTTTATCGTGCCGTCCAGTTGCTCTATAAGTGTATAAACAAGCTGTAGCCCGAGCGATGATGAGTTTTCTACATCAAAGTTTTTGGGTAGCCCTATTCCATTGTCCTCTATTCTTATTTGTATCTGGTTGTGTTCTTGTTTCAGGCTCAAGAATATTTCACCTTTGGCGTTGTTTGGAAAAGCATATTTGAGCGCGTTGGAAATTATTTCGTTGACAATTAATCCGCAAGGAATGGCCTGATCCAAAGAAACACGAATATTATCTATGTCTTTCACTAATTTAATGTTTGATGAATTAATGGCGTAAGTGTGAAAAAGATTGGTAATTAAATTATTGAGGTAGTCGGCAAAATTAACTTCCGAAAAATTTTTGGTTTGATACAGGATTTCGTGAATGAACGACATGCTTTTAATTCGGTTTTGCCCTTCTTTTAGTATACTGATGGTGTCTTTGTCGGTAACAAATGACGATTGCAAGTTAAGTATACTAGAAATTACTTGTAGGTTGTTTTTCACCCTGTGGTGAACTTCTTTTAAGAGTATTTCTTTTTCCTTTAGTGATTCTAGAAGCTTAGTTTCTGCCGTTTTTTGTTCGGTTATATCGCGAATAATTACCAACACTTCTTTGTTGTTTATGTTTACATATCGGGCTTCAAAAAAGCCTTGTTTACCATTAACTTTAAGCGAATATTCGAATGGGATTATTTCGTCTGTTTTAACCGCCTTTTTAATGTTTTTCAAAAATTGTTTACCCAGCTCTGGGTTAATAAGATCTGTTACTCTTCCGCCTATAAACTTCTCAGGTTTTATAGCAAGCTGATCTTCTGATTTGTAAAACACATCTAGATAGTATCCGTCTGCGGTCATTCTGAATATTAAATCAGGTAGCGCATTTATCATTGCCTTGTTGTACTCTTCACTTTTTTTGAGTTTTATTTCGGCAACTTTTTTTTCTGTTATTTCGTGAATTAAGCCTGCTATTTCTATAATTTTTTGTCCTTTTACCCGAATGGGGGTTAAGAACATTTCTAGCCAGATTGGTTTACCGTATAATCCGTTTATACTACCCTGAAATTCTTGTACCTCACCATTTAAAGCGGTTAGGTAAATTTCTTTCATTGCCTTAAATTTATTGTTATTCATAAACGGTTTCAGGTATTCCAAAATTTTATCTCCGTTTTTAATATCAATATTTATGTGTTTTTTCATTATGTCTATCAAGGCCGAATTGAACGATGTTAACTCCATGTTTTTATTCATGGTAAACATCATCATGTTTGAGGTATTCTCAAAGAATGACTGAATTTTGGAAGATTGTTGTTTTACGAGTTCTTCGCTTTCTATTATTTTGGTTATATCTCTTAATACATCTCGCGAACCGACATATTTACCTTCTTCATAAACTGCCGTAGAAGACAGTTCTACAAATCGGTTATTTCCTTTTGCTGTAGTAATTTGAATGGTAAAGCGCTGTATAAATCCTTCTTTTCTGAGAATTTTACTGTATTTAAGGCAATATTCAAGCGAATTGGGATGAACAAAGTCGTATAAATTTCCGGTGTGTACATTTTCGTTGAGTTCAAAAAGTTTTCTCGCTGCCTGATTTATGTCAATAAAATTATTTTTTTCATCCAACAGCAAAATAGCATCATACATATTTTCGAAAAGGCTACGAAACTTCTTTTCGCTTTCGATAAGTCCTTCTTCTGCTTTTTTCAATTCGGAAATATCTCTGGAAATTCCCATATATCCCACTATATTTCCTTTATTGTCCTTAATGGTAGTAGCGGACAAGTATGAGGTAAAAAGTGTCTTATCTTTTCTAATATTAGTAATCTCTCCGAGAAATAAACCATGCTTGGTAATTGAACTTATTACTTTTTCAAAATCTTCGTAATAATAATATAGGTCTGTGGCAGATAGGTTTATCATTTCTTCCTTGGTATAGCCAAATGCTAAAAGCGAAGAAGGACTTATTTGAGTTATCTTATTATTGATATCGGTTGCCATAATCATGTCTAGAGAGGAATTAATCATGTTTTTTGTAAACTCTTGATTTTTAATTAATTCCTGCTGAGTTTTCTTATGATTCTCTATTTCTTTGATAAGCTTTTTATTTGCCTCCTCGGCTAATTCCGCCCGTATAGTTTCGTCTTTTAGTTTTTTAGTTTGGGTTATATCTATGAGTGTGCCTTCTATAAATGTGTCTTTTCCCTTTTCGTTTTTAACTATATAAACATTGTTTAAGGTAAAAATTTCTTTACCTGCTTTTGTTTTGTATCGTGCTTCGTAGTTAAATAAAGATCGCTCTTTAAGTAATTTTTTTACGTAGTTATCTCTTTCTTTTTTAGAAAAATAAAAAGATTCTGATTTTACACTTTTCATTTCTTCGAAAGACTTGTATCCAAAAATATTTGCAAAAGCAGTATTGCAAATTACCATTTCTCCATTAAGTCTAGTTCTGAAAACCCCCGTAATGTTGTTTTCAAAAAGACTTCGGTATCTTTCTTCTGATTCTTTGAGGTAATTTTTATAATGTGCTTCATCGGTAACATTACGCGCAATGCCAAAATTTCCAATGTGTTTTTTATTTACATCGAATTGAGGAATAATTGTTTCTTCGATATAGATGTAATTAGAACTATTTCCCGGTAAAAAACGATAAGTGTGTTTTATTGGTTTTGTTGTATGCTTTATGCTTTTAGAAATTTCTAAAATAGAGGATAAATCATTGGGATGATAGTATCTTATAAGTTTATTGGATTTTGAAAGGGTGATAAATTCGTCAACTGAAAAACCAAATAATTGTTCTATATAAGGAGATACATAACGTATATATTTGTTACCCTTATCATCTATGGTAATATTGTAAACTACGTTATCTATGTTGTTAAGTATAGTGGTTAGTTTTTCATTTGTTTCATTTATTTGTTTGAAAGCTTTTAAAGACTCTGAATTATCTATAATTCTGATTATAAAATAATCTTTTTTGTTTTCGTTAACAACGTTGATATGAAAATCAACCAAGCTTTTATTACCGTTAAAATCCGAAAGCAGTTTTACGCCTTTCCAATTTTTATAATTAATTAGTTGTTCAGTAATATCTTTAATATCGTTTTCATCTAAATGGATAAGGTTTTTTTCCCACCAGTTTTGGTTAAGTAAATTGTTTTCAGCACAAGCTAATAGCTTACACACATAAGGATTAATAGCTAAAATTTTATAAGAATTCGCGTCAATAAGAAAAATAGCATCTGAAGAGGAACCGAAATATAAATTAAATTTAGACAGCATTAAGGTATATCGAGTTTCGGGGTAATTTTTAAACCGTCTAATTTATGTTCTATTCCATTTTTATACAACACAGTCATTATGGGAGTTCCATATTCATCATATTTTTTCCACTCTCCATCTTTATTTCCGTTTCTGTAAGAGCCCTCCCACATCACCTGTCCTGAATTATAGTAATACTTGTGCTTATTAATCGGTATTCCGTTTATATATTCTCCTTTAAAACTTAGTTTTCCATTATCAAAATAGTGTTCCCACACACCATGAAGCAAACCATCTCTGTATCCACCTATTTCTTTGTGATCACCAAGCTCATAAAACCAATTTCCCTCTCTTACTCCACCAACATATTCTCCTTTAGTTATTACTGTTCCAAGAGAATCATATTCTATTACTTCTCCTTCTTCTCTTCCTTTTATAAAAGTTTCTTCTCGCCAAAGTTGTTTGTTAATATACCATTTTTTCCAAAGGCCATGGGGTAGATTATTAACATATTTTCCTTTCTGTTGAATCATCCCGTTTTTGTAATAAAAAATCCATTCTCCAACTTTATTTCCACTAGAAAAATCACCTTCAGATTGTAATTCACCGGTAGAAAAGTAATATTTCCATCTACCTTCTTCTCTATCTAGCGAATCTCTTCTTCCTTGGGCAATCATAACATCATCTTTATAAAGATAAGTCACTAGCACTGTTTCTGTTGTATCAAAATGCCTAAATATTCCGTGTTTTTTATCTTGTTTTAAACCTCCCAATATTTTAAGTTTACCGTTAGGATGGTATTCTCTATACAGTTCTAAAAATATTGTTTCTTCAGATTCTTCATCAATAACACCTTCAGTAAATTTATCCATACTCTTCAGGCCGCCATCACTATTATATTGTTTAATCAATCCATCAATTTCTCCATTTTTAAAAGATCCCTCCCATTTTACCTTTCCATCAGGATAAAACTCTTTCCAAACTCCTGTTTTGCTTCCTTTCTCATCGTATCGATTAATTTTTTCTTCACTCCTTAAAAATCCGGCTAAATACGTCCTTAGAGTTATTATATTTCCGGTGGTGTCGTATTCTATTTCTTTGCCGTCTTTGTTGCCATCTTTGTAAATATAAGCAGTTTTAATCCTTCCATTTTGATGAAACTCAAAAGCTTCACCCTGTTTTACGTTGTTTATGTAATTTATTTTTTCTACCAAACAACCCAAGGTATCATATGTCCTAGAAACACCGTTTTTTTTATCTTCCTCGTAGTTTATTTCATACAAAAGTTGTTCATGTTCAGTATAAAAATACCAGATACCGGTTAGTTTGTGATTTATTCTGTTTCCTGCACTTTTTTTGTTTCCGTTGTCGAAATATGTAATCCAAAAACCTTCAGGTTTTCCATTTTTCATAATTCCTTCACTACTTTTTACTCCATTAGGATAATAAAATACAGTATAACCATCAGAATTTATTTTCTGTGAAAAAGAAAATAAAGCAAAAAAAACAATTCCAAAACAAAAAACGGTTTTCAACATATATCTATAAAAAATCATAAAAAAGAAAAGTTATTTAAAAATCTATATTGTTATTATTAGCTTATTCATACTGTTTAATAATTATACCACTTTTATTTGTTAGGATCACTTATTAGTTTTAAGTAACACGTTATTAACACCTTTTAAATACATAATCACTTAATATATAAACACATGACACCTAATGAACATTTTAGGTGATTGGTTATCATTGTTCAAATTTACTGTATTTTTTTTGGTTATTTATTGTTAGAATGATGCTCACAAGTATTGCATTAAAACTTTCTAAGTATTTTGGTTGTTAAACCTATAATATACATCTGATAAATAAACTCGACTTAACAAGAAAAAGTTCTACACTTTTTGAACAACGGTACTGACAAATTAGTAACAGGTTATAAACGCTTTTTAAGTTCTTATAATTATACTTATTTTTATACCGCATAAAAAAAATAAAAAATGAAAATTGCTATCGGTTCAGATCATGCAGGTTTTGAAAGAAAACAAACAGTTATTAAAACACTAGAAAAAAAAGGAATAGGAATTAAGGATTTTGGTTGTTATTCTAATGATAGTGTAGACTATCCTGATTTTGCTCATGCGGTAGCATCGGGAGTTGAAAAAAAGGAGTTTGATTTGGGTATTTTACTTTGTGGCAGTGGTAATGGAATTAATATGACAGCCAATAAACATAGTGGAATTAGAGCAGCTTTATGCTGGAAAGCGGAAATAGCGTCTTTAGCAAGACAACACAATAATGCTAATATACTTACTTTGCCTGCCCGATTTATTTCTGATGATGAAGCAATAGAAATAACAGCGGCTTTTTTGTCGGCATCTTTTGAGGGGGGTAGACACCAAAACAGAGTAAATAAAATTGCTTGTATATAAATAAATTAAGATATAAATTAATAAGTAAACCCGGTATTTTTTTTATCGGGTTTGTTTTTACTTTAATTAGCTGCCACTCTTCCAAAAAGATAAGGATAGCTTATAGCGAAAACGCTGCAAAATATGCGGATATAATTAATAAAGAGGAATTAAAAAACGTGGTTTATGAAATTTCTTCTGACGATTATGAAGGAAGAGAAACAGGAAAGCGCGGACAAAAAAAAGCAGCGGATTTTATAGCAGCATTTTATAAAAACAATCAATTTTCACACCCTAGTGGATTGTCCGGATTTTTTCATGAATATCCACTAGAGATTCACCAACCAACAAAAGTAAATTTGTGTTTAAATGATGAGGTATACCCTTTTTTCTCAGAGTTTTACTGTTTTGGAGACTTAAAAGACACAACGTACCAATGGAATGAAATAATTTATGTTGGCTATGGAATAGAAGAGGACGCATATTCTGACTACAAAGAACTAAATATAAAAGGAAAAGTAGTAGTGATAAAAGAGGGTGTGCCTGATGGGGTGAATTTTAAAAATGATTGGGAAAACTGGAGGGTAAAGTATAAGCTCGCCCAGGAAAAAGAGGCCGCTGCTGTGTTTGTAGTAAAAGATAAGTTTTATGATAATGCAAATGTACTTTCGGCTTTATATACAAGTAATAAGGTAAAATTGCCAGAAAAGTTTAAAAAACCCACATTCTTTTCTATTCCCAATGTGTACATAAGTAAAAAGCTTTTCGAAGAATTTTTTAAAACAAAAGAAGTAACAACGGGCACAATTAGTAATACAATAATAGAACTTATCGCCTCAACCAAAATAGAAACCCTAACAGCAGAAAACATAATTGCAACTATAGGAGGAACAGATCTAAAAGAGGAGGTGGTAGTTATTTCATCCCATTATGACCATATAGGTTTTGATGATTTTGGAAATGTGTGCAATGGAGCCGACGACAACGCTACAGGCACGTCGGCAACCATGCAAATAGCTAAAGCATTTAAAGAGGCAGAAAAAGCAGGAATAAAACCTAGAAGAACTCTCGTTTTTATTCATTTTTCAGGCGAAGAAAAGGGACTGTTAGGCTCAACCTATTATGCTTCTTCGCCTTTATATAGTATGAATAAAACAACAGCCAATTTGAATATAGATATGGTTGGCCGAACAGATAACCAGCACACGAACCCAAACTATGTTTACCTTATAGGCTCGGATAAAATAAGTTCTAATTTAGATAAGATATGTAAAGAAGTAAAAACAACGTATGAGTATAATCTAAACTTAGACTATACCTACAACAAGCCCAACGAACCCAATAGGTTTTATTATCGCTCAGACCATTACAACTTTGCTAAATTTGGTGTTCCAGCGGTGTTCTTTTTTACCGGTATACACGAAGATTACCACAAACACACAGACACGGCAGAGAAAATAGATTACGATAAACTGGAAATTATTTCGAAATATGTTTTTACCGTTGCTTGGAACCTTGCTTATTCAAATGTTTCTTTGAGAAAAGACAACCTGGAAAAATAGAGCTATTCTTTTAACAGCAACTCTATAAAACGAATGGTTTCTTTAGTATAATCGGTGTAGTGTTTTCCGGTTCCCGGGCCAGTAAAACCCGTGTGAATTTTTCTGACGTTGCCTTTTTTGTCAATAAACATGGAGGTAGGAAAACTCATTACATGGTTTAACTGAGGAAAAGCCGCCCCCGCCGAAGCCTTGCTCGCCCCCCCACCCACAACAAAATCATATTTCGCACCAGTAAACGAAATAAGATCGTTTATTCGCTCCTTCTTCTTTTCTAAAGAATCAGGCAATTCAAAACCTACCCCCAATATTCGCAGCCCGGATTTGTGGTAGGTCTCGTGAAGCTCCGTATAAAAACGAGTTTCGTCTAGGCAGTTAGGACACCACGAACCCAACAACTGAATAATAACCACTTTGTTTTCATATTCTTTCGAAGGAAAAACAAGACTATCCGCTCCCCCAACCCTTGGTAAAGCAAAATAAATATTGCGGTACTCAGGTTTTAGAAAGGTTAATTTATAAGGATTTTCGAGCTGGAAAAGATCATTTTTAAAAGCGTTCCACTTTATATGGTAATGATTGCCAGAATAAAAATTACCCCGAAGAGTGTCATTAATCATTTCAGCATCAAACATAAAAGCATGAGAGCCGTCAAAAGTGGATAAAAATATTTTATTACCACTCACGCCCCCCTCCAAATATCGATAATCTCCTGTTTTTGTTAAGAAAGTTCCTGAAATTTTATTACCCTCTTGAAAAAATTCCCCGATTGCTTTTTCGCTGCGGCAATTATAAGAACCATCCCCAAAAAAGACCTCATATTTTCCACTGAAATTAAAAGTATCGGCATTCTCGACGCCCAATAAAATCCTCCCGGTTCTTTTACCGGAATATTGACCATAAACCGGAATAAAATAATCAACGCCTTTCTGCTTGTTAAGCCAACGACCATCTAAAGTTGTTTTTGAGCTAATGCGCAACCCTAACCAGGAATCAAATACCGCAATTTTGCAAAAAAGAGAATCGCCTCGCACCCAATATTGACTTCCTAATCGTTCATCTGCATTTAATAAAAACAGAGAATCAGACGTAAACTCAACATGAAAAGGTAAAATCACACTGTCGTTTAGAGGCATTTCCATTCGCCAAATACCCACACCAATTCTTGTAAAATCGATATCATTTTTTTCTTTGTTTTTCTTTGATAAACAAGATGTTAAAATAAAAACAACAATAATAAAAATACCCGAAAACCGTCCTAATATTTGCATCTAACTCGTAAATTCGGGTGAAAATGTAATAAAAACTTGCATTATATTTTGACTATAATGCAACTATTTGTCGAAATTTAATGTCTTGAAATGGCGGTGAACGAAAAATATAAGGACGACAAAGCTCTAGTTGAAGGCTGCGCAAAAGGCGAAAGGTTGGCACAACAAGAGTTGTTTAGTCGTTTTTCGGGAAAAATGCTCTCGGTTTGTAAGCGATATGCAGAAAATCAAGAAGAGGCAGAAGATATGTTGCAAGAAGGGTTTTTAAAAACATTTGTAAAAATAGAGTTCTTTAAAAACGAAGGGTCGCTAGAGGGGTGGATTAGAAGAATAATGGTTAATACAGCGTTGGATTTATTAAGAAAAAACAAAAACTTAAAAAACAACGTTGACCTAGAAACCACCTATAACCTTTCTTCGAACCAGGAAAATGCCCTTCAAAGCTTAGGGGCGGAGGAGTTGATGAAAATGTTAAATGAAATGCCGGTGGGTTACAGAACTGTTTTTAACCTGTTTGTAATAGAAGGATACAGCCACAAAGAAATAGGAGAAATGCTGGAAATATCTGAAAACACGTCAAAATCACAATTTTCGCGAGCCCGGGCACACTTAAAGAACCTTTTGGAAAAATATTACGTCTAGTAGTAAAATGGAAAAATATTACGATATAGAAAATCTTTTTAAAGAGGCTCTTCAAAATCATGAAAGCCCTGTTAACCCCGATTTATGGGTCAACTTATCGAATTCTTTAAGCGCGGGAGCAACAACAACTTCTGCCGCAGGCGCAGTCGTTGCAAAATCGTCGTTGATTAAATCCATCATCATGGGAGTTTCGGCAACAGCCGCAGTGGCAACCTCCGCTTATTTTATCGCAACCTCTTTTGCAGAAAAATCAGCGAATCAGCCGAAGGAGGAAATAGCACAAACAATTTTACCGGAACAAAACACTCCAAACAAAGAGGAAAATATAGCTGAAACAGAAAAAATTGAGGAAAACAAAACACAAAAAAATCAGGAAAATAACCCCCTTTTAACGGGCTATCAACCAACTCATAAATCGGCCGCAGAATCTTTTAGCACGCCAAAACACAAAAGAGATTTTGGCTACACGCCAAGCAGATTGCCGGATAAAAAACCAGATACCGCCCCTTCTGCAAAAGAAAGCCCAAAGCAGGAAAACGAAAAGCCACAAACAGAAGCCCAAGCCAACGAAAAGCCGGCCTTACCAAAATCGGTAGACATACACATAAGCAAAAACAAACCGGACGCTTTTGAAGAGGTTGTTATAAAAAGTAGCCTGCCACAGGCTGAAAATACGTGGTCCTTGCCTGATGGAACCATAAAAATCGGCCCGGAACTAACCGTTTCCTTCGAAAAATATGGAGCAAATAAAATACAGCTTATTTCGACTCTTGAAAACGGTGAAGAACTAAACCAAACACGAATTATTCAGGTAAATCCAATATCCTCGATAGGAGAATTGCCCAATATCATTACGCCAAATAACGATGGCATAAATGATGAATATGTTGTAAGAATATACAATATTCAAGAATGGAGCTTGGTTGTTTTAAACACAAACGGAGCCGAAACGTTTAAGTCTTTCGATATTAACGATACGTGGAAAGGAACAGACCAAGCCGGAAACAGGCTGCCAATAGGATCATACCAGATAATAATCAAAGCCATAGGCACTGACGGTAAAATACATAAAGCTTACCAGATAGTTAAGCTCACGTATTAATTTTTAAGGCTTTTGATTAAAACCCAATAGGCGTATCATTTTTTGGTGTACTGTTGTGTTGTCCATAATACCACTAAACTGTTCAGATCCCGGGCCGTAAGCAAATATAGGAACCATTACCCCGGTGTGGTAATCAGTTGTAAAAGCGGGCTTAATAATTCCGGTCTCTAAACTACCCTCATTAATAGCATACCCCCCGGTTTCGTGGTCGGCTACAACCAACACAAGGGTATTTCCATCCTTTTCTGCAAAATCCAAAGCCTTTCCAATAGCTTTATCAAAATCTATAAGCTCAGTAATGATATACTCTGAACGATTGTCGTGACCTCCCCAGTCTATTTGAGAGCCTTCAATCATAATGAAAAACCCCCCCTCATTCTTATGGTTTAAATTTTTAAGCGCAACATCTGTGGCTTGCGGTAAAAAATCGCCCCTACCATCTATTATAGAAGGTTGGTGCTTGTTGTGCGCCATGAACATTAGTTTTTCTGAAAAAACCCAATCTCCCGGTTGACTAAGGCTGTCAATCATCACATATCCTTTTTCTTTCAGCTCTTTAATTAAATTTCTTTGATCTCTACGCTTGTAAAAATGCTCTTTTCCCCCCGCCATCAATAAATTAACTCCCGACTCTAAAAACTGTAATGCCAAAGATTCATCAACAAAATTTCTTCTGTTTTGATGACCGTAAAAAGCAGCCGGAGTGGCATGGGTAAATGAACAAGTGGCGATAATCCCGGTTTTAAAACGATTCTCTACCGCATACTCCAGAATTGTCTTCAGGTCGCTACTGTCAACAGGAGATTGAGAAAGCATGCCGTTTCTCGTTTTTTTACCTGTAGCATAAGCTGTTGCCCCCGCAGCAGAGTCGGTTATCATGTCATCGTAAGCATGAGTGGTTACCAACCCCGTAACAGGAAAACGACCATAATTTAAAACCCCGCCATTAGCATACCATCCTGCCGTTATGTGTGTTAAACCCGTACCATCGGCAATCATCAAAATAATATTTTTCGGGGTTTTTACACCCTCCTTTTGAGGGGCAGGTTCTTTAACGGCTGAGCCAGAACAACTCATTAACAATAGACATCCCCAAATAAAACCGCTGTGTGTTTTCATAAAAACTGACATTTCAGCAAAGTTAGCTTAATCATAAGAGAATAGAAAAAACAAAATTTCACCTGTTAATTTTTCTACTTTTGCTGACGGAATTAAAAAACAAAAAACCATGAATGAAGAATTGGTGGATAAGCTGCTTCACTATGCTGAGATTTACGGAATGAACCTGCTTACAGCGTTAGTCACACTACTTGTCGGGCTTTATGTGATAAAACTCATAAAAAGAGGAATCGATTCTTTATTACAAAAGAGAAACATCGACACTTCTTTAAGGCCATTTTTGGTTGGTATTCTAGACGTGGCCCTTAAACTTATGCTTATTGTTGCTGTAATAGGTATGGTGGGCGTTCAAACGAGCTCATTTTTAGCCCTTCTGGGCGCGGCGGGTATAGCTGTGGGTATGGCTTTATCAGGCACTTTACAAAACTTCGCCGGAGGCGTTGTACTTTTAATCCTTAAACCATTTAAGGCAGGAGATTTTATTGAAGCACAGGGCTTTACCGGAAGAATAAGTGAAATCAGAATTTTTAATACAATCTTAAAAACAACAGATAATAAAACAGTAATTATCCCAAACGGAGCCCTATCAAATGGCTCTATAATTAATTACACCATGGAAGAAACCAGAAGGGTTGATTTTACAGTAGGAATTAGCTACGACTCAGACATGGATAAAGCAAAAACACTGGTAAATGAACTGATTAATAAAAACAAACTCATTTTAAGAGAACCCGAGCCATTTGTTGATATTATCAGCCTGAATAACAGTTCTGTAGATATTGTAATGAGAGTTTGGACAAAAACAGAAGACTATTGGAAAGTGTATTTCTACCTACCGCAAAACATCAAAAAAAGTTTCGATGCAAATGGTATAGAAATACCATTTCCGCACACTCAAGTAATAATGAAAAACAGAAACTAACAAAAAAATGAAAAAAGTATACTTTGTCTTCTTGGCGGCAATTTCCACTTTTAATATATACGCACAGGTAAACCCTTTAACCGAAAAAGAAAAAGAAGAACTAGAAAAAAAACTACAAGCACAAGCGTTGATAAATGACTCGCTTGTTTGGAAAAAAGGCGGGCTGTTGGGGTTAAACTTTTCTCAAGTACAATTGGTTAATTGGGCTGGAGGAGGAAACAGTACAATGGCTGCGACAGGAATTTTAAACTTATATGCAGGCTATAAGAAAAACAACACAACATGGGACAGTTCGCTCGACATGGCATATGGACTTATTAGCCAAAACAACGCCCCCTTTTTTAAGAGTGACGATCGAATAGAGATTAACTCAAAATATGGCCATAAAGCCTCTGAAAAACTATATTATGCAGGACTTTTTAACCTTAGAACACAGTTCGCCCCGGGATATAATACACCAGCCGACACAGTATTCATTTCAAATTTTCTAGTCCCGGCATTTTCAATTCTGGCTCTTGGCTTTGACTATAAACCAACCAAGCACCTAACGTTTTTCTTGTCTCCGGCAACCATTAAAACAACGGTAGTAAATGACCAAAGATTAGCAGATGCCGGAGCATTTGGTGTTCAAAAAGCAGAGATTGACTCGTTTGGAGTAAAAATAGTTGACGGAAAAAAAATCAGACATGAAGCTGGGGCTTTTTTCAAAATGATGTACAAGAAAGAGGATATAGTTAAGAATGTTAATTTAATGACAAGAATAGACTTGTTTTCTAATTATTTCAACAATCCGCAAAATATTGATGTCAATTGGGAGCTTTTAATTTCTATGAAAGTCAATAAATATTTATCAGCGAGTATTTCAACGCTATTAATTTACGATGATGATATACAGATTGCCGTTGACACAAACAACGACGGAATTCTTGATGGATCAGGCCCTCGCATACAATTTCGAGAGGTTTTGTCTATAGGTCTTTCTTATAAATTCTGATACAGAAATTGATTTAGAGGAAATGCAGCGCATTGTGCCGCATTTTATTTACTTTAGCTGCTTAAATTACTGAGGGTAAAAACTTGAAAATTCTCAAAGCGATATTAATAATTTTTTCATTGTTTCTGTTTTCTGAAGCAAACGCCCAGTACAGAGATCCGTCAAAAAATAAAGCAAAAAAAGAAAAAAACCGGCAGGGCTCTCCAGTTTCTTTCAGAAAGAAAAATGCAGAACGAGCACTCCAAGCAGAATCAGACCCCTTTAAAAGCAAAAAACGAAAATCGAACAAGGATAAAACAAAAGAATCAGACCCTTTTAAATCTGGAGGAAAAAGAAAGAAGAAAAAGGAAAAAAAATATAAGAACTCATCAAAAGTTAGAAAAACACAAAAAACAAAAGACCCCTTTAAAAAACCTAAAAAAAACCAAAAAGGATAACTTTGTAAAAAATGTATTTGGCACGATTTTTAGCCGAACGTGCTTCAAAAGCAAAATAATTCATAAATTGCGTAACTTCAGAAGGAAAACAAAAGTATAAGTGACCTGTTTAAACAAAATATTGGTTTTAGTCCTATCCTTTGTGGTATTTAACACACGAGGGCAGCAGGATTTTAAAACGAATAATAATCTTAAAGCAATTTATGTATACAATTTTACCACACTGGTTGATTGGCCTAAAGAATTTAAGCAAAACGATTTTGTGATAGGGGTGCTTGGCGATCAGGGTTTAGTGGATGTTTTGACACAAAAATATTCATCAAAAAATGTAGGCGCACAGCCTATAAAAATCAAAGCATACAAAAACGAGACAGAAGTTGATCAGTGTCATATCTTGTTTATTGCCAACAGCCAGTCGGCAACCGTAACGAGGCTTTCAAAAAAACTGACCAAATACAGCACACTTATAGTAGCGGAGTCTGCAGGGGCACTAGAATCAGGGGCTTGTATTAATTTTACAGCAAAAGATAATAAATTAGCGTACGAATTGAGTAAATCAAACACAGAACGAATCAAATTAATATTGGGCAAAACCATATTAGAATTGGCGGTAAAAGTTAGTTAATGAGCAAAAAGCTTTACATAGCGATCATATTTTGTTTACTGATGGTTTCAGGAGCTTATGCACAGTCTAAAAACTGGGAAAAAGCACTTAAGGCATATCAGGAAGAAAACTTTGATGACGCCATAAAGTTCAGTGATAATTCTATTATGGATGATGCTGAAAGTAAAGACGCTTACACTTGGCATGTTCGTGGATTTATTTACAGAGCCGCACACAAAAAACTTGATGACAGCAGCCCAGCCTCTAAACTAAGAGAAACATCGATAGAATCCTTTCTCAAAAGTATTGAGCTTGATTCGAATAAAGAATTTGAAATTAAGAACAAAAGCGCAGTAATTAATTTAGCAAAAACCTATTTTAATGACGCCGTAAGAGCATTAAGCGCTGAAACTTTTGAAGACGCTATTGAATATTATGCCAAATACAAGGACGTTACCCGCCGGGTAGAGCCTGATTTCAGCTTTAAACAAACCGATATAGACTTTAACAACACCCTTGGCGCAGTATACCAAAACATATATGAAAATGATAAGGGCGCAAACCAAAATTTTATGCAAAAAGCCATTGATGTATATAAGACCACTATAGAAATAGACTCGCTTAACTATAATGCGAACTACAATATAGGGGTTTTATATTACAATCAGGGTGTAGATTTAATTTTGTCTATTGACCCGGAAGCACCACTTCCTATTGTAATAGAAACTCAAGAAATGTGTGCAGAGTTATTTATACGGTCTTTACCATATATGAAAAGAGCGTATAATTTAAAACCAACAAATAGAGAAACCATCATTGGTCTTGCGGGCATTTATTTTAACTTGAATGATAACGAAAAGTCTAAATTTTTTAGCGACCTTTTGAAGGAGGTAGAAGATAACGACTCACCAAACAGATAGGAAAAAAACAAAATGAGGTTTACTATAGGCAGACGTATAGGTCTTGGTTTCGGAATAGTGATATTTCTCATTTTGATTATTTTCTATTTTACCTTCAATACCCTTCGTCAGGGCTCAGATACGTTAAACGAAAGTATCGAAAAAAACAAACGATTTAATGATGTAACTCAACCAACTATAGAGTTGCTCATTCGTTTGAAAGAAACCATTTTTGAGACTAAAACACTTATTAATAAGTGGGCAACAGAACAAACGCGCGAAGACGATCAAAGCAAAATCAGACTTAAGAAAATCACCACAGAAATAGTTCCCTCAACAGTTAGACGATTAGAATCGCTTGCCTCGGAATGGTCTTCAGAAGAAGACAAGGGTCGGCTACAGCAGAACATCTTCAAAAACATAGAAGAGCTTTTTTCCATGCACGAAACTTACGTTACTTCTATTTTGGTAGACTTCGATAGTTATAACGACCCATCAGCCTTGTTTTTGGCCAGGCCGGCAGTGCAGCCCGATGGAGAAATTAGCAAAAAAACCCAGCAAATTACAAACGAGCTTGATGATTTCATCAACAGAAAAAACGCCGAAGCGGCAAGTCAAAAAGATGAAATGAATAAATCTTTTGAGGTAACCGAAACAGGATTTGCTTGGTTGAAACTTTTAGTTGTTTTTTTTGGTTTAGCCTTATTTATAGGCACGGTTGTGATAGCCACCCTAACCTCTAGGTCTATTGTGGGGCCGGTTAACGAACTTAAGTTAATACTTTTTGATTTAGGGAAAGGAATTTTCCCAAAGACAAAAATGAAAGCAAGAAATGACGAAATCGGAGAAATGACTCTTGCGCTGGATAACTTAGTTGAAGGCCTGAAAAGAACAACCGACTTTTCTAGAGAGGTTGGTTCCGGCAACTTCGAATACGACTATCAACCACTTTCAGAAGAAGATGTTTTGGGACATGCATTGCTAAAAATGCGTGATGAACTAGCTGAAAACGAAAGAGTTCTTGAGCAAAAAGTGGTAGAAAGAACCGAAGAGGTCGTTCGGCAGAAAGAAGAAATCGAAAACCAACGACAAAAACTGGAAGAGCTATACAAAGACGTAACAGATAGCATTAGGTATGCAAAACGCCTTCAGGACTCTATTCTTCCACCAGATTCTTTTGTAAAACAATTATTGCCGGAATCTTTCGTTTTATTCAGACCAAAAGACATCGTAAGCGGCGATTTTTACTGGATGGAAGAAACAAATAACAAAATACTTTTTTCGGCGGTAGATTGCACCGGACATGGTGTTCCTGGAGCATTTATGAGTATAGTTGGAGCAAATGCTTTAAATCAGGCGGTTGCTGCTTCAAAACTAGATACTCCCGGATTAATTTTAGACGAATTACACCGGCTGTCTTCAGAAGCGCTGAATAAAACTTCAGATGAAAAATCTGTGAGGGACGGTATGGACTTAGCCATGTGCGCTCTTTCTAAAGATTACAAAACATTAGAATATGCCGGAGCAAATAATCCGCTTTACATATTAAGAAAAGATGAAATTATACAGACTAAAGCGGATAAATTTCCAATAGGAGGCTTCGAAGTAGGCCAGCATAACTATGCTACCCACACATTTGACCTGCAGGATGGCGACATGATATACATATTTTCTGATGGTTACGCAGATCAGTTTGGAGGCTCAAAAGGTAAAAAATTCATGTATCGCCAGTTCAGGGAGGTGCTTATGGAAATAAGACATTTACCCATGAACAAACAAAGGCAAGAGCTTGAGCGAATCATGGAAGAATGGAAAGGAGTCTACGAACAGGTGGATGATGTGTTGGTAATAGGAGTGAAAATTAACTTAAATCAAACTAAACCATGAATGAATGGTGGATTGAACTTTCCGGCACAGAAAAAGTATTTTGGATAATAGCTATTCCGGCTACTATCATTTTTCTTTTTGTTTTGGTTATCAACCTAATTGCCGGCATCGATAGCGGAGACCTCGACTCCTCTGACGGGTCTTTTGATGCAGACATGGCCGATGGCATAGGGTTTCAGTTCATTACATTTAAAACACTCCTAGCCTTTTTTACCATTTTTGCTTGGACAGGTATCGCGTGCCTTGATGCTCAATTTTCAACCACAGTATCTGTTTTAATAGCAACCGGAGCAGGAACGGTAATGATGGCGCTTACCGCTTGGTTTTATTATTTTATGGCTAAAATGTCTGAGAGCGGAACACTTAAAATAAACAAGGCCATTGGCGCAATAGGCGAGGTATATTTAACCATACCAGCCAATGCCCAAACGGTAGGAAAAGTACAAATAAAACTCCAAGGCTCACTCCATGAATTAGACGCCATAACAGACGATGAAAAAGATATAACCAGAGGCAAATTAGTAAGAGTAACCGATGTTGTAAACAACACCATATTAAAAGTAACCCTTAACACAAACACATAAAAATCATGTTTGAAGACTTAAATTACATTACCATTCTCATCGCCATTGTGGTGGGATTTTTCTTCATTTTTGTATTAACCTTCATAAGAAGATATAGAAGGTGTCCTTCGGACAAAATTTTGGTTGTTTATGGCAAAGTAGGCGGGGGCTCAGCTAAGTGTATTCACGGAGGAGCGGCATTTATATGGCCGCTTATACAAGATTATTCCTATTTGGATTTAACACCGATTTCTATCGAGGTGAACCTTGCTAATGCACTCTCCAAACAAAACATTCGGGTTGATGTACCCTCTCGTTTTACCGTAGGTATTTCCACAGAGCCTGTAATTATGAACAATGCTGCAGAGCGTTTGTTGGGATTAAAACAACAGCAAATCTACGACATAGCCAGAGATATCATTTTTGGTCAGTTGAGGTTAGTTGTTGCCACCATGGATATAGAAGAAATTAATAGCAATAGGGATAAATTTTTGGCAAACGTGTCTGCCAACGTGGAGGCAGAGCTTAAAAAAATAGGCCTCCGCCTAATTAACGTAAACGTAACCGACATTAAAGATGAATCCGGCTATATCGAAGCATTAGGCAAGGAGGCTGCAGCTAAAGCCATCAACGATGCCAGACAGAGCGTAGCAGAGAAAAACAGAGACGGCTCCGTGGGAGAGGCCAATGCCGTACAAGAGCAGCGGGTAAAGGTAGCCCAAGCTAACGCTACAGCAGTAGAAGGAGAGAACCTCTCGAAAATATTAATTGCTAATTCTGATGCTTTAAGACGAGAAAAGGAGGCCGAAGCTGAAAAAATAGCCATTGCCGCTGAAAAAGTACAAACAGCCAAAGCCCTCGAAGAGTCTTATGCAGCAGAAAGAGAAGCAGAAACAGCCAGGGCACAAAGAGACAAAGCCTCTCAGGTCGCAGACGTTATAGTTCCTTCTCAAATCGAAAAAGAAAGAATAGAAATACAAGCCGAAGCGCAGGCAGAGCAAATAAGAAGAATTGCAAAAGGAGAGGCCGACGCAATCTTATTTAGAAAACAAGCCGAAGCACAGGGATTACTCGAAATTCTTACTAAACAAGCCGAAGGTCTGGACCGAATTGTGAAAGCCGCAGGAAATAATTCCAGAGATGCCGTCCTATTGCTTATAGCAGATAAGTTGCCAGAAATTATTAAAACACAAGCCGAAGCAATTAAAAACATAAAAATTGATAAAGTAACCGTGTGGGAAGGAGGAACAAATGCAGATGGCAAGACATCTACAGCAAACTTTATCTCAGGTTTATACAAATCTGTTCCGCCGCTTGACGACATGTTTAAAATGGCAGGAATGGAATTGCCATCGTATTTAAAAGGAAAAACAGAAGACCCAGCAAACAATAATGACCAAGCCGAATAAAATAAATAGTTCAATAAAAAGAGCCTTGATTAATCTAATCAGGGCTTTTGTTTTTATTGGCCTAGCATGCGGACAAGCACAGCACAGTATTAAGTTCGACAACATCTCCCTGAATGAAGGGCTCTCTCAGAGCACTATTTCTGCAATAATTCAGGACTCGCAAGGCTACATGTGGTTTGGCACACAAGACGGATTAAATCGTTACGACGGATACAGATTCAAAATATATAAACACGACCCAGATATTTCAACCTCCATCTCCGGAAATTTTATAAAATGTATAATGGAAGACGGAGACTATCTTTGGATAGGAACCGAAACAGGGGGGGTAAATCGTTATGAAAAAAGCAGAGATGTTTTCCGAACATTTGATCATATAGACCAATTAAGACACTCTGCTGTTACCGCTCTTGCCAAAGATAAAAGCGGTAAGATATGGATAGGGACAGATGATAATGGATTGATAAGTTTTTCTCCAAAAGAAGGAAGAGTAGAACATTTTAACGAAAACAACGGGCTAATGTCCAACAACATTAAGGGGCTTAAATTTTTACCCGAAGGATTTTTGTTAATCGGCCAGCTAGATGGCCAATTACAATATTTGAATGTAAAGGAAAACAAACTTAAAACTGTAAAGGACAACAAAATATACGGCTCAAATTTTTATTCGTTCGAAACTTCTAAAAATGGGCAAACCCTAGTCGGAACAGATAGAGGAGTAATTACTTTGCAAATAGAAAATAACGAACCGACCATAAAAAAAAGAATCTATCCGGTAGAACAAGCCTCTTCTCTTTTACTTCAGAACGATTCAACCCTTTGGGCAGCCACAGAAGGGTTTGGCTTATTTAAAATTGATCTGAACAAATCCAAAACAAATAATTACAGATATGACCCGTTGAATAGAAAGAGTATTGCCGAAAACCTCATTTTCAGCGTATTTCAAGACAGGAGCGGCTGTATTTGGATAGGCACAAACAACGGGCTAAGTAAGTTCGACCCTATTAAGCAATTTTTCAACCACATAGCACCCGAGCCCGACAATCCTAAAGGACTAAACGACAAAACAATCTGGGCAATAGCTAAAGACAAACGAAACCGGCTTTGGGTGGCCACGAGCAAGGGGCTTAGCCGAGTAGATGAAAACTCTTTGGTTGCTGTAAATTATCCATTTGTTGGCAACAACCCCAACTTGCCCAACAACAACAATGTATACAGTGTTCTACCAGAAGATGATTTTCTGTGGCTTGGAACGGTAGATGGATTTTATAAACTCAATTTTTCAAACGACAAGCTAGAAAAGGTAAACCTTGGAGAGTTTGAGCAAACCGCAGACAAAAGAATTTACCACATAACAAAAGACAAAAATGGCAACATATGGCTTGGCGCTAAAGAAGGTCTATGTTTTTATAACGTAAAAGACAGAACAACGGCACATTTTAAGAGCAGCCCATCAAAAAACAAATCCCTTCCGGGAAGAACGGTAAGAGCCGTTCATGTGGACAGCAAGGGAAACTTGTGGGTCGGAACCGAAGGCGGAGGTCTGGGGTTTGTTTCAAGCGATCAGATTACAACACAGCCAAAAGAACTTTCTTTTGATGTGTATAGCGCAAGTTCGGCAGACTATAAAGCCTTAAACAACAATATTATAACAACAATTTTTGAAGACCAAGACGGCACGCTTTGGCTTGGCACATACGGCGGCGGATTAAATGCGTTAAACCCAAAAACAGGAAAATTCAGGCGTTACACGGAAAAAGAAGGCCTGTCAAACAATGTTGTTTATGCCATTCTTTCCGAGAACGAAAATGCACTTTGGATGAGCACCAACTTTGGTTTGTCAAGGCTAGAAAAAGCAACCGGAGCCTTTAAAGTTTTTCTAGAAAAAGACGGCCTTCAGAGTAACGAGTTTAATATAGGCGCCGCATATAGAGCGAAAGATGGAAAATTATATTTTGGTGGAATAAACGGGTTAAATAGCTTTTATTCGACACAAATAACAGAAAACAGAATTCCACCGGAAGTATTAATTACCGGAATTTTATTGTTTAATCAACCTATAAAAATAGGCCCGTCATCGCCACTTCAAACGGACGTTTCATTTGCGCAAGAAATTGCTCTAAAACACAGACAAAATAATCTTACAATAGAATACGCAGCACTACACTTTTCTAATTCGGCAAACAATAAATACAAGTTTATTTTAGAGGGATACGAGGAACAAATGAATTATGTGAGTGATGTAAAAAGAGCACATTACAGTAATCTTCCTCCCGGAGAATACACGTTCAAAGTGTTCGGGTCTAATAGCGACGGTATTTGGAGCCAATCTCCGGCAAAACTGCGGATAGTAATACTTCCTCCCTATTATGCAACTTGGTGGTTTAGAGGAATTTTAGGCATTGTCTTGCTTTTAGTTGTTTATACCTTTTACCAGCTAAGGATAAGAACCATCCGTCTTCAAAAACAAAAACTATCCGAACTAGTTGAAAAACGAACAGCAACCATCAGAAAACAAAAAGAAATGATGGAAGAACAAAAACTACAGCTTGAACTGGAAAAAGAAAAAAGCGACAAACTGCTAATAAATATTCTTCCGGCAGAAACAGCAGAGGAACTAAAAAATCACGGAAAAGCAACAACAAGAACATATCGCTTAGTCACAGTAATGTTTACAGACATTATAGGGTTTACCCAAATTGCCGAAAAAATGAATCCGGTAGATCTCGTAAAAAGACTAGATGAGTATTTCAGGGAGTTTGACAAAATAATAGAGCGAAATAAAATTGAAAAAATAAAAACAATTGGTGATTCATATATGGCCGCAGGCGGAGTGCCAATAAGAAATAAAGAAAACCCCGTGTATACAGTTTTGGCGGCACTTCAGATTCAAAAGTTAATGCGGGATAAAAAAGAAGAAGCGATAACCAAAGGAGAAGCAGACCCTTGGGATCTCAGGGTGGGCATTCATACAGGAGATGTAATTGCAGGAGTAATCGGAGAAAAGCGAATTGCATACGACATTTGGGGCAACACAGTAAACGTGGCAAGTCGGATGGAAAGCAGCGGAATGCTCGGAAAGGTAAACATATCGGGGGCAACCTACGAACACATAAAACCCTATTTTGATGTAGTATACAGGGGTAAGATTATGGCCAAAAATAAAGGCCATATCGACATGTACTTTGTTGAGCGAATTAAGCCGGGGCTTTCGGAAGACGAGGGGGGCACTGTTCCAAACGCTAAGTTTTGGGAATACCTGAATTTACATGTGTTCAGCAGTATAAACTACCACAAGGCAGAAAGGCATATTATGAAAATATTGGTAGAAAAATTATCACCAAATCTTCATTATCATGGCATTCATCATACGGCAGATGTTGTTCAGGCTGTTGAAAGAATTGCCATAATGGAAGGGGTGGTAGACGAACATATATTTGTTTTGAAATCAGCAGCAACATACCATGACGCCGGTTTTGTAGAACAATACGAACACAACGAACCTGTAGGGGCAAAAATGGCCGAAGAAATCTTGCCTCTTTATGGATACACAAAAGAACAAATCCAACAGGTAAAAGAGTTAATTTATTCAACCATTATACCCCATAACCCCAAAAATAAACTGGAAGAAATTATCTGCGATGCAGATTTAGACTATCTGGGAAGAGATGATTTTCACGATATAGCCGATTCTTTAAGGCGTGAATTGAGAGATCATGGAAAATTAAACAGTGATAGACTTTGGGATGAGATTCAGGTGAAATTTTTAACCGCACATAAATACTTTACAGACTCTGCAAAAAGACTCAGAGATCCAAAAAAACAAAAGCATCTGGAAGAAATAAAACAACGCTTAATAGAAAACAAGTACAACGATTAGTAAACAAAAAAGCCTTTATAGGCTTTTTATTTCTTTACGGTTACTAAGGCCATTACGTTGCCCAAGTGGTTGGTGAGTTCGTATTCTTTGAGCCCTAATTTACGCTTATATTTTAAAAAAGGTTGTTCGTCTAAAGCAATAAATCCATATTGAGTCTTTTTTGCCAAGGTGGCGTTGGCTCGCCTTAGACCCAGCCGACTGCTGCCGTAGAGGTGCTGCTCGGCTATTACAATGGCAAACAGAGGTTTTTTATCATATTACACACGAAGACAAGAGGGCAACGGGAAAATTGGTGATTTCGGCAAGGCAGACTGTTAGACACATCGCAGCAGTAATTACATTAGTTAAACAGCAATTTAAATTACTGTTTTTGCTCAAGGCTTTTTAACCATCGAATACCGAAACGTGATATTTTTAATAAATTAGCATTGGCAAATGTTGTGGTTTAGCACAAAAAACGCCAATGAAAAAATGGATAGAAAAACGGCTTCCCGATAACGATTTCGAGAGATTCTGGAAAGTTGTTGTTGCTATAGCAATAATTGCGTTGGCGCTAACGCTGATTGGAATCTATGGGTTTAAACAATACGGCTTGGCTGTTTTTGTTGTTACACCTCTTTTTATCGGTTTGGGGTCTGCCATTTTATTTGGGCTTAAGAAAGGAATAATGTTTAATCAGTCATGGAAAATAGGTTTTTTGTCTTTAACCCTATTTATACTTTTCCTATTAATTTTTGGTTTAGAAGGTTTAGTGTGCATTGCAATGGCTGCGCCTTTTGGTTTTATTATAACTTGGATTGGTAGCTCAATAGGCTTTTTCATCGTGAACAAAAAACCTAAAAAAGGACCTTCTGCCCTGTTTCCATTAACGGCATTTATAGAAAAAAATCAAAAACCAGCACTTACTTCAGTAGTTACATCAATAGAAATAGGTGCCGACATACACACGGTATGGAAAAACGTGATAGAATTTCCGCAGCTTGATGAGCCAACAGAATTTATTTTTAAAACAGGGATTGCCTATCCCATTGATGCGAAAATTGAAGGAGCAGGAGTTGGAGAAATTAGACATTGCAATTTTACCACAGGAAGTTTTGTAGAGCCGATTACTGTTTGGGATGAACCAAGTCTTCTGAAATTCGACGTGGTTGAGCAGCCCGAACCCATGAAAGAATTAAGTTTTTGGGATATAGATGCCCCACATCTACATGATTATTTCGTCTCAAACCAAGGCCAGTTTAAATTGACGAAACTGCCCGGCGAGAATACACTTTTAGAAGGCACAACGTGGTATTACCACAATATTAGCCCGGCATTTTATTGGCAATTTTGGAGCGACTATATTATTCACAAAATTCATTTTAGAGCATTGACCCACATTAAGAAAAACGCAGAAAAGGAAGCGAAAGAAAATTAGTTTAACCCAAATTATGCAGTTTCTACTGCATAATTTGGGTTAAAGGTGGGAATGATTTGCGAGGCATTTAATCCCTTAAACCCAGAACAAAATCATATTCAATTACACACGCAATTATTTGAAGAGTGGGAAAAAGTTGACTATACCGTTGGTCAAACTATTGCTATATATGGAACGAGATAGTTTTGAAATAATAAGATTGCGCTTTAGAATGTCTATTAATGGAAAAAATTATAGAGGCATTCAAAATCCTTTTGTATTTACAAAAGGATTTACCCCAAAAGATTGGGTCAAGCACTCTCAAGAGAGGATATTCGAAATCCGAGATTCGAGTTTTAAATATCTATTGGCTACTCATTCCCCCTGTGGGGGGATAAAGGGGGCTATTCGCTTCTCCGAAGCTACGTCGCTTTTTGTTTGGCAATCATTTTAAAGAAGTAGCGAGGAAAAAAACGTTTGATTTTTACAGCGAAGAGTTCTTTTCCGCCGGCAAAAATTTCCGGGCGGTTTTTTTCCATTCCCGCCAGTATTTGTCGGGCGCAGCGTTCGGCAGAAATGCCGCCGGCCTGTTTTTCATCCATTTGCCCGTGAACTTCGCCACTAGCGGTAAGAGCGCTTAGCGAAATGGGCGTGTTAATTATACCCGGATAAATCGTATTTACTTTTAGTCCGTTGGGCAATTCTTCCAGTCGCAGCGACTCGTAAAACCCTTGCAGGGCGTGTTTACTGGCTGCATAAGCCGAACGTAGAAAAAACCCGAATTTTCCCGATATACTGCTTACCACGGCTATTTGTCCCGAGCCATTTGCGCGAAAATGAGGCAGCAGGGCTTTGGTGAGGGCTATGTTTCCAAAATAATTCACCTCCATAATTTGGCGGTCAATTTCAACCGGGGTTTCGTGAGCAGCGCTCCGTTGGCTGATGCCTCCGTTGTTTATCAGGACATCCACTTTTCCGCTAAACGAAATGGCCTTTTCTGTTTGCGCACCAAAAGAGGGGATATCGGTAAGGTCGAATGGCAAAACAAAAGCCTTATCGGGTTGAGTGCAATTGTTTTTTACAGCTTGTAACTTGTCTTTGCTGCGGGCAGAAAGTATAACGCTTGCTCCCCGCTTGCTTAGTTCAAGCGCCAATGCTTGCCCTATCCCTGAGCCTGCTCCGGTAATCCACACGGTTTTATTTTTCCAATATGCCGACATAGTGTTTGTGTTTTGTCTCTGCGGTAAAATTTGCCTTTCTCGATACTTTTTCCGTAGAAAAAAACTCGAACGGACATTTTTTTAGTAGCATAAGAGGGTTTATTTTTCTTGTATTACATTAAAAAGGGGTCATATTTTCCTCCTCAAATCGAAAATTATTATCGTTTTTTTCGATTTCAATCGCTAAACGTTATGTTTTTCAAACGAAAGTTACAACAGTCCTTCATCCACCATATTGGGCAAGGTGATTTTCAATCCGGGCGTGCGCTCCATTTCCCGTTTGATGGTAAAAATGGCTTCGTCGTTTCTTGCCCAAGCACGGCGAGCAATTCCGTTATTCACATCCCAAAACAGCATTTGTTTCAGCCTTCTGTTGCTATCGGCAGAGCCGTCTAGCAACATTCCGAAGCCGCCGTTAATCACTTCGCCCCAACCTACACCACCACCGTTGTGCAGCGAAATCCAAGTAGCGCCTCGAAATCCGTCGCCCACAAAATTCTGAACGGCCATATCGGCAGTAAAACGGGAGCCGTCGTATATATTGCTTGTTTCACGGTAGGGCGAGTCGGTACCCGACACATCGTGGTGGTCGCGCCCCAATACTACCGGGCCTATTTTTCCGGCGGCAATGGCTTTGTTAATGGCCTCGGCAATTTTTACCCTTCCTTCGGCATCGGCATACAAAATTCGGGCTTGCGAGCCCACTACCATTTTGTTTTTTCCGGCTTCTTTTATCCATTTTATGTTGTCGGCCATTTGTTGTTTAATTTCCTGAGGAGCGGTTTGCATCATCTCTTCCAGTACTTGAGCGGCGATGGCATCGGTAGCTTGCAAATCCTCCGGTTTACCCGAGCAGCACACCCAGCGGAAGGGGCCAAACCCGTAGTCGAAGCACATCGGACCCAATATATCTTGCACGTAAGAGGGATATCTAAACTCCTTTCCACTGCCTTTTACATTAGCTCCTGCACGGGATGCTTCCAGTAAGAAAGCATTGCCATAGTCGAAAAAGTACATTCCTTTTGTCGTAAGCTTATTGATGGCGGCGGCGTGCCTGCGCAGCGATTCTTCCACGACGGCTTTGAATTTTTCGGGCTTCTCGGCCATCATACGGTTGCTTTCTTCGTACGAATAACCCACCGGATAATAGCCCCCTGCCCACGGGTTGTGCAGCGAGGTTTGGTCGGAACCCAACTCTACGTGAAAATCGGCTTCTGCTAGTTTTTCCCAAAGGTCAACCACGTTGCCTAGGTAAGCAATGGACACAATTTCGTTGTTTTCACGGGCTTTTTTCACCCGGTTCATCACGGCATCTATATCTTCAATTACTTCGTCCACCCAGCCCTGTTCGTGGCGTTTATAAGCCGCTTTGGGGTTCACTTCGGCAGTAATGCTGATTACTTCGGCAATATTTCCGGCCTTGGGTTGCGCCCCACTCATTCCGCCCAACCCTGCGGTAACGAAAAGCGTTCCTTTTGGTGCGGAGGCACTGCGGGAAATCATTCTCGTGGCATTCATCACGGTGATGGTGGTGCCGTGTACGATGCCTTGCGGGCCTATGTACATATAGCTTCCGGCGGTCATTTGTCCGTATTGGGTTACGCCCAAAGCATTGTATTTTTCCCAGTCATCGGGTTTGGAATAGTTAGGAATCATCATCCCGTTGGTTACTACAACTCGCGGGGCATCCTTGTGTGAAGGGAAAAGTCCCATAGGGTGGCCGCTGTACATAACCAGGGTTTGCTCTTCGGTCATCTCGGCCAGGTATTTCATTGTGAGCAGGTACTGCGCCCAGTTTTGAAAAACAGCGCCGTTGCCACCGTAAGTAATCAACTCGTAAGGATGTTGTGCTACGGCGGGGTCGAGGTTGTTTTGTATCATCAGCATAATGGCTTTAGCCTGCTGACATTGACCCGGATATTCCTCTATGGGGCGAGCAAATATTTCGTAATCGGGGCGGAAACGGTACATATAAATGCGGCCGTACTTTTCCAACTCCTCGGCAAATTCTGTAGCTAAAGTAGCGTGGTGTTTTTTATCGAAATAGCGCAAGGCGTTGCGCAGGGCGAGTTTTTTCTCCTCGGCATTGAGTATTTCTTTGCGTTTTGGAGCGCGGTTTATGGTTGGGTCAAAGGGTTTTGGCGGTGGCAATTCAGCAGAGATACCCGCTAATATTTGCTTTTGAAAGTCTGTTTGTGAAATAGTGTTGGCTGTATTCATGGGTTTTTATTTCTGAGGGGTAAAGATAAGAAGTAATTCATGGAAAGCGGGAGCAATTTTACAACTAACCTTAGGTAATTCTGCCTGAAACAATTCGTGTTTTTTATCGGTAAATTTCTATTTTTGATAGACAAAACACAACCTTATGCAAAGAGTTCTCGGACTATTTTTTTTACTTTTTCTAGTAAAACATACACAAAGTCAAACCATTAAGTCTGTTCATCAGGAGCAAGCAGAAGAATATACTTCTTTGGGTTTTGACGATATGTATTACGAGTCCAATAATCAGGCGGCTACGATACAAAAATCAGCAAGAAATTGCTCTGCAAACAAAGTTGTATACGGCTGGCACCCTTACTGGAGTAATGGATTGCAAATAAATTACGATTGGAACCTATTATCGCATTTGTGTTATTTTTCTTACGAAGTAGATGCCAATACGGGAAACGCCATTAACACCTATAATTTTGCCACTACGCCGGTTGTGACTACTGCGCTAAACAATGGAGTGAAGGTACACCTGTGTGTTACGCTTTTTTCAAATCATACTACTTTTTTTGGTAATCCCACAGCTCGACAAACGCTTATTACAAACCTGATTAATATGATACAGGCAAGGGGTGCGCATGGGGTAAACATTGACTTTGAAAGCATGGCATCGTCTCAGTCGGCAAATTACACGGCATTTATGATTGACCTATGCAACCAAATGCACGCTGCCATTCCGGGTTCAGAAGTAACTACCGCACTTCACGCAGTAGATTGGAGCGGTTTTTACGACATGGCTGTTTTAAATAATTATGTAGACTACTTCATGATTATGGGCTACGATTATTATTGGAGTGGAAGCAATCCCGCCGGGCCTAATGATCCGCTGTTTCATTTTGGCAGCACCTACGATTACAATTTATCTAAGTCTACTACTTACTACCAGCATCAAGGGGCATCTTTATCAAAACTAGTGATGGGGCTTCCTTACTATGGCAGAGACTGGCCGGTGAGCTCCTTTTCGCTGCCCGCGCCAACCACGGGCACAGGTGTTTCAAGAACCTACAAGGTAGTGAAGGACAATACCAGCGGTAATTTTTCACCGACAAATCGAAACTACGAATCGGCAAGCAGAAGCACCTATTACAACTATACGGCCTCGGGAGTAATGAGGCAATGCTTCATTTCTGAAGAAAATGATTTGCGTGAAAGAATGGATTTTATAAACAAAAGAGGGCTTGCCGGAGTGGGAGTCTGGGCCTTGGGCTACGATGATGGTTACACCGAACTTTGGGATGCAATTGCCGAGTATTTTTCAGATTGTAGTGAAACGCCTTGTTCGGGAGTTTTAACAGATATAGGCGGAGGGCCCTTGAAAAATTATTACAACAACGAAAACTATACATTTACGCTTTCTCCTCCCGGCGCACAAAGTATCACAGTAAATTTTTCTTCGTTTAGCACGGAGGCAAATTACGATTTTCTCCATATTTATGATGGGCCATCTACAGCTTCGCCTCAAATTCCCGGCAGTCCTTTTCACGGAACAAATAGCCCTGGCTCATTCACAAGTTCTTCAGGGCATTTAACCTTCAGATTTATTTCAGACAATGCCACTGTAAGCCCTGGGTGGAATGCAACTTATACTTGCCAGCAAGACAACATCCCGCCCACTACGGCGGTTTTAGCACCAAACGGATGGGTTACCGAGGATTTTACGGTAAACTTTACCGATGCGGATAATGTTGGGGGCTCGGGGGTAGACAAGAGTTTTTATCAAGTGTTGGAATTTGAGGGCACAGAATGGCGCGCAAATACACAAAGAGGGTTCTTTAGCGACAACTTCGATCAAGCGGCGATACATCCCGATTGGACTAGTGTCACGGGAACTTGGCAAATTACAAATGGCTATTTACACCAGTCAAATCAAGGTGTCGGAAACACCAACATTTATGCTTACCTAAAGCAAGATTTATCCAACCG
The DNA here is from genome assembly GCA_046295395.1 of Flavobacteriales bacterium. Lineage (GTDB taxonomy): Bacteria > Bacteroidota > Bacteroidia > Flavobacteriales_D > JBKBNH01 > JBKBNH01. The sequence continues at coordinate 206,963 of JBKBNH010000002.1, forward strand.
TTATCTATACCACTGGGCCGGAAAAATGGATGGAACAGGCTCTAACAGAAGAGCGGGCTTTCATTTTTTCTGCGATAATCCAACTTTGCCTAATAGGGGAAACTCATACTTTGTATGGTTCAGGCTCGATAATAACCGCATACAAATATACAAGGTAGTAAACGACAATTTTGGGACACCGGTTTTGGATATACCCTACTCATTTTCTAATCAGTGGACCGACTATAAAGTAACCTACGACCGCATTTTGGGTTCAATGAATGTGTATGTAAACGATATTTTGGCCGCTCAGTGGACTGACGGAGCTCCCTATCAAACGGGAGATTATATTTCTTTTAGAAGCGGCGATTGTGATTTCATGGCCAACAACTTAAAAGTATACCGAACAAGATTTCCATCGGTAAATGTTACCGTGGGGCTCGGGTCTTCTAACGAGATTCGCTATGAAAACATTAATCCGACTCAGCCCGCCGGACGAATAAAATCTATTGTTCAGGATGTTGCCGGAAACCTTTCCGTGGTTGCATCACAAGATGTTAATGTAGACTGGACACCTCCGGTGATGAGCTTTATACACGATGGGTTATCACAAGACGTGGACACCATATTTGCTCCCGATGCAGCAGAAGCAAACTGGAGTTTTTTAGACACCAACAGTCATGTGGCCGAATACTTTTTTTCAATGGGTACTCAGCCTTTGTTGGACGATGTTTACCCATACACATCAAATATGCTATCTACATCGGCTTCAGTTAGCTCAGGAATTCTTCAATCAGGAACTTGGTACTATTTCAACATAATTGCCGAAAACAATGCCGGGCTCAGAGATACTTTAAGCTCAAATGGATTCAGGTTTGTTTCACTTTTAGGTGTTGGCGAATTGGTGTTAACCGAAATTCCCCGATTATTTCCTAATCCTGCGCAGACATCTGCCACGGTAGGCTCGAAAAAAAATATTTCAGTAATTACTGTTTATGATGTGCTGGGCAGACAGGTTTTTTCTTCAACACCCAATGGAACCTCGGCACATCTTCCAGTGTATTTGTGGGCAGACGGAATTTATGTGGTAAGAATATTTTCAGAAGGCAGAGAGATTGACTTAAAACTGATTAAAAAACAGTAAAATGAACTGGGGTGTAAAACCTTTTGTTCGCCTTCTGCCGCCGTTTATTATCGGAATAGTGCTTGGCATTTTTATTCCGTACACACCTATAGTAATTGCGGCTTGTTTTTATGTTTTTCTTTTGCTGCTGCTGGTGTTGTGGTTCACTCCCGTTTTTGCTAATTATCGCTGGCGATATGTTTTCGGAATTGTAATCAATTTTGCCTTGATTTTTGGCGGCTGGCAGTTGACTGTAAATAAAAATCAGTCGGCAACGTTGGGGGCTGTTGCCAAAGAGGGTAAAGCCATTGTGGCAGAAATTATAAAAGAGCCGAAAAAGAAAGCCAACAAGGTGGTAATAGAGGTTGCTGTAAGAGCGGTGAAAACGCCTGATTCGTGGGAAACCACACAAGGAAATGTGCTGCTCTCTTTGCCTACGGACGAAAACAGCTTTGCACTGGAAAAAGGAGACATTATCGCTTTTACCCCATCAATTAAAGAAGTGAAAAGCACAGCTAATCCGGGGCAGTTTGATTATGCGCAGTATTTGCAGTTTCACTTAATCAAGAGCCAAGGGTTTTTAAGAAGCTATAACTGGACTCTGCTAGAAAAAAGCAGCTCAGGAATTTGGAACTGGGCGACAGAAATACGCAAATATGGTATACAAAAACTCGACAAGACACTAAAACCTAAAGAGGCGGCTGTTGCAGAAGCACTCATATTCGGATACAAAAATAACCTTGATGCAGAAACTCAACAGGCTTTTTCATCGTCGGGGGCGATGCACGTGCTGGCAGTGTCGGGACTACACGTGGGTATAATATTTATGCTTTGCGGGTTAATTTTTAAGCCTTTCAAGGGTTCAAAATACTTTTGGATAGCTACAATTATCACCTTGTTTATAATTTGGGGATATGCAATGGTTACCGGCTTATCGCCTTCTGTTATGCGCGCGTCTACCATGTTTACCTTTATGGCGGTAGGAAAAAATCTTAACCGGCACACCAACATATACAACTCCATAGCCGCATCGGCGTTTTTATTGCTTCTTATAAACCCCTACATAATTACCGAAACAGGTTTTCAACTGTCTTATTTTGCGGTGATAGGAATAGTTTGGCTTCAGCCGATGATAAATGCGTGGTATCATTCTGGAAAGAAAATTCTCGACAAACTTTGGGAACTGACTTCAGTATCCATTGCGGCACAAACCGCTACCTTTCCTTTGGGAATGCTTTATTTCAATATGTTTCCCAATTATTTTCTATTGAGCAACCTCATAGTGATTCCTGCGGCTTTTACTATACTTATTTCCGGTCTCGCTTTTGTTGGTTTTTCTGAAATTCCATATCTCGGAGATTGGTTGGGGGTTCTTTTACAGTACGAAGTGTCCGCTCTCAACATGGCGGTATCATATATTGAGCAAATGCCCAACGCCATTTCTGTATGGGTTATTTCTGCTTTTGAGGCGGTACTGATTTATGTTGTTTTTATTCAGCTAATAAGGTGGCTTAAAACTCCTTCCGGTAAAAAATTAGCGTTATGCCTTTCTTTGGTTGTCGTTCTTTGCTGTTCTTTTTCTTTCAGAAAGTTTAAAAACGACACACAACGGGAAATAGTAGTTTATAACGTGCCTTATCATTCGGCATTTAGTTTTATTCAAGGCAGAAGCCAAATTTTAATTACGAGTTTAAATCCAAAAGAGGATGATAAATCTATACGGTACAATTTAAAACCACACTGGCTTCAGGCTGGGCTTAACGGCGAAAAATACATAAGCACGAAAAAACTTAAACGGGAAAACACGCTTATTAATTTATATAAATCCTTCGACCAGAACCTGCTCATAAGAAGAAACTATTTTCATTTTCATGGAAAGGACGTTGCATACGTGAACTCACAAACGAAATTGGCGCAGAGTAAGCAAAAGTTTTCGCCTCATTTGCTTATTGTTTCTGGGCGGCCTAATCTTACTCCTGCACAATTAATCCATTTGTTTTCTCCACAATTGGTGGTTTGTGATTCGGCTTGCTCGGGTGTTTTTGCTGCTGAGGTAGAAAAATTAGCACATGAAAAGGGAATACCATTTCACAACGTTAAAGAGCAGGGGGCCCTAAAAATTAATTGTAAGTAATAAATAGAACAAAAGAAATTTGTAAGTTCGCATTAGTGAGAGCGCTCGTTTCAATACTGTTAGTTATTGCTTTATCCTTTCCTTTTGGGATGAAAACAGCTTTGGTTTTGAATTATTTGACTAATACGAATTATTATTCCACAGAGCTTTGCGAGAATAAAAATACCCCCGAGTTAAACTGTAACGGCAAGTGTCATTTATCCAAAGAGATAAGGGCGATTGAGCGGTCGGCAGAGGATGTTCCGGGACTACCTGAATTGGTTAAAGTAGAAATTTCGCCATTCATCACATCTGCTTGGAACTTTAACTTGAGCAACCAAACTTATTCCGAGCAACAAAGATATAATGCTTACCTCTTTGTTGCTTCTACATCTTACATTAAAGGCATATTCCACCCTCCCCGGAGTTAATTGTTACTAATCTAATTTTTAGGCGTAGTCTGAAATAAAATTTGCAACCGGATTCTTTAATTTGCAATCCAGTTGCAACCTCTTTTATGTATTAAAAACAATTAAAACCCAAAAACATGAAAACGTTAAAATTTAACTTATTTACGATTGTCCTAATTGTTCTTTTCGGAGGAATAGCCACAACAACCACATCTTGTAAAAAGAAAAAAGGATGTACGGATCCTAAAGCTAAAAATTATAAGGCAGAAGCCACCAAAGACGATGGCTCTTGCGAATATGACCAACCTGCACCAACGCCCACAACGGGAACGCTTGAATTAAAATTTGAGCACGTTTGGGGGCCTTCCGGCGCAACATTCAGCATGAATACTGCGCTTGTTCATCCAAGCACATCTGAAGAGCTCACTTTTCAAACGCTTAAGTACTATATCACCAATATTAAACTTAAGAAAACAGATGGTACCTGGTGGACTCAAACCGAAAGCTACTACCTAGTGGATGCATCTAGTGCGGCTATTCCGAGTTTTACCATACAGGGGGTTCCGGCAGGGGACTATACCGATATCAAATACATGATAGGGGTAGACAGTACTAGAAACGTTTCAGGAGCTCAATCCGGAGCTTTATCTACATCTAACGGAATGTTTTGGAGCTGGAATTCAGGATACATCTTCATTAAGGCAGAAGGCTTATCTCCCGATTCGCCAAACGGAGCATTCACCTATCACATTGGAGGATTCAGAGACGCAAACAACACGAATGCCATAAGAATAAATAGCCAAAACTTAGCAGCGGCTACCCTTGCAGTAGCACCAAATGCAAGTCCTTCTGTTCATTTTAAAGTAAATGTAGCCCGATTCTGGCATGGTGGATTAAGCGTGTCAACACTTAATAACGTTCACATGCCAGGAGCAAATGCCTTAATTCTGGCGGACAATTTTCAGGGAGCAATTAATGTAGATCACATTCACAATTAATTGAATTGGCAATATGTTGCCTTTTAGAATTGCACTAATTACTGTTTTGCTTTTTGCTTGTAAAAAAAATAAGCCGGACGAACCACAACCCGCTTTTCGTGGGTTTGTGGCGCCCGGTCATTTTCCAAGCCCGGTTTATAATTTCAACAACAACCCTGTTACCGGACCAGGGCTTGAGTTGGGTAGAAAACTGTTTTACGACCCCTTCCTTTCCAAAGACAACACAGTGTCTTGTGCTAGTTGCCATTTTCAAAGCGAAGCATTTTCTGACCCCGGAATGATGGTGAGCATGGGGGTAGATGGAAAAGTTGGAGCCAGAAATTCGCCTGCCCTTTTTAACCTTGCCTGGCATAGTTCCTTTATGTGGGATGGCGGAATAAATCATATAGAAATAATGCCTTTGGCGCCGATTACGGATTCCCTTGAAATGGATATTTCTATAGTTGATTTGCTGCAAAAATTAAATAATCATCCGCAATATCCGGCATTATTCAAAAAGGCCTTTAATGTTGACATTATTGATGATCAAAAGCTTTTTTATGCGCTTACTCAGTTTATGGGAATGTTGATTTCGGCCAACTCGAAATACGACCGCTACGTGAAAGGAGTGGGCTCTTTTACACAGGCCGAAAAAAACGGGTACGACTTGTTTCGGCTACATTGCGAATCATGCCATAAGGAGCCTCTATTCACCTCTCACCAATTTGAAAATAACGGACTAGATAATGTTTTTTTCGACCTGGGCAGAATGAGAATTACGTTGTTACCCCAAGACGAGGGGAAGTTTAAAATACCCAGCCTTCGAAATGTAGCGCTTACTTATCCCTATATGCACGATGGCAGATTTGCCAGCTTAGACCAGGTGCTAGACCACTACGCTTCAGGAATAAAGCAAAGTGCCACACTGTCTCCAAAACTTCAACAAGGCATTCCTCTTACTAATCAGGAAAAGGACGAGCTTAAGCAATTCCTGTACACCTTAACCGACCACCAGTTTGTTACAAACCCAAGATTTTCGCAACCATAATGAAATACATAATCACCACCTTTTTTTTCTTAATTTTTGTAAATAGCACCTCTGCTTGCGATGTGTGTGGTTGCTCAGCTGGGGGAAGTTATTTGGGAATATTGCCACAGTTTCAGAAAAATCTTTTTGGTATGCGCTATAATTACCAAACGTTTTCTCATCCCAATAGCGAAACCAGTTTTAATGGGGCGAGCAAGGCATTAAGTGATGAGTTTCATAATACGGATACCTGGGTGAGGTATTACCCGAGCAATCGAATTCAGTTGCTAGCTTTTGTGCCCTACAAGGTTCGCCAGCGTGTTGAAACTGAAAAAACAACAACCATACATGGGTTGGGCGACATAAGTTTTTTACTTAATTATGTATTGATTAATACCGGAGACAGCACCCACAAAGCCTGGAAAAACACCTTGTTAGTAGGGGGAGGCGTGAAGTTGCCAAATGCAAAATACCGCCAGCGAGATGCAAAAAAACAGTTGTTGCCCGCCGCATTTCAATTGGGAACAGGGGCTTATGCTTACACATTGGGAGCAACTTATACTACGCGATACAGAAACTGGGGGCTAAATACGGATGCATACTACCGCATACAAACCGAAAACGAGTCAACTTATCAGTTTGGAAACCAATTTTCCGCATCAGCCGCTCTTTTTTACTGGAAAAACAAAGGAAAAACAACTATTTTGCCTCATGCCGGTGTTCAATACGAATCCTTTGATAAGGATTATGAATGGGCTTTTGTAAAGCCATACACCGGAGGCAGTTTGCTTATGAGTAGTATGGGTATAGACCTTTACCACAAAAGAGCAGTATTTAGTTCTTCTTTTCAAATTCCTATGGCTCAGCAAATACCGTCTAATCAGCCTGCACCACAATGGCGGGCATCGGTTGGATTGGCCGTCTTGTTCTGATAATTATTTATCGGGGGCATCCATTCGTTATTCGGTTATAAAAAAGACCCCTTATTGCTTAACTTTGCAGAGTTGTTTTATCATTAAATTCTTTATATGCGTATATCAATTCTATTCCTAGCCGTATTATTTGTGGGCTGCTCTTCTCTAGAAAGCAACAATGAATTAAATCAAGTTGAGAATAAGCCCGAAGTGCAGTCAGCCATACAGCAAAACAAAGAAGTTAGCCCAGATGGACCTTTTAAATTGCATTATCCCGACGGCAAACTAAAGATAGAAGGTGTAATTACAGCCGGGAACAGAGATGGTGCATGGACATCTTACCACCCCAATGGGGTAAAAGCCAGTGAAAACCATTATGTTTTAGGGCAATTAACCGGAAAAACCACTGCTTGGCACGAGAACGGACTATTGTTCTATATCGGGTATTATAAAAATGGGAATAAAGTCGGAAAATGGATCTTCTTTGATAAAAACGGAGAGCCGGTTAGCGAAGAAACTTACTAATTCGAACCTAGGTAACTAATCAGCAAGCACTTCATTTTCGTCCTTTTTTTCAGGCTCAATCGATGGATTTGAGTTTTCTAATTCCGGTTCATCTGTCGTTTTCACGGATTCTTGACGGCGCTTAAAGTACGAGCGTTGTTTAATAAAAATAATACCTATACCTAGGGTAATGGCGCTATCGGCGATGTTAAATATGGGGGGGAATACTTCGCCGCCGCCCAACCAAGGAACCCACTGAGGCCAGGTAAGGTCTATGTGGAGCATATCTACTACATTTCCGGTAAGAAACCCGGCATATCCACCCCCTTCCGGCAGAAATTGAGCGGTTATAACGTAGCTGTCGCTGAATAAAATGCCATAAAACGCAGAGTCGATTATGTTGCCAACAGCCCCGGCAAAAACCAAAGAAACACAAATAACAAGTCCTTGTGGGGCGCTTTCGCGAATCAATTTGCGGATATACCAAGCAATGGCAACTGCGGCAAAAATTCGGAATACACTTAAAAAGACCTTGCCGTATTCACCGGCAAATTCCCACCCGAAGGCCATCCCTCGGTTTTCAATAAAGTGAATTTTAAACCACCCCCAATCTAATCCTACTTCTCCGATAACCAACTTGGTTTTTACCCAAATCTTTACCGCTTGATCGACAAAGAGAATAAGGAAAATGGTTAGCAGCGAAAGTTTCGCGCTCTTGCTCATTACTGCTCTCTTTTAGCTTCTATACTTAAAGTTGCGTGGGGCACCAAACGAAGTCTTTCCTTTGGAATAAGCTTTTTGGTTACTCGGCAAATTCCATAGGTTTTATTCTGAATGCGGATTAGTGCATTTTCAAGATTCATAATAAACTTTTCCTGACGTGCAGCCAACTGAGCAGTTTCTTCTCTCGAAAGCGTTTCAGAGCCATCTTCCATCATCTTAAAAGCTGCGCCGGTGTCATCGGTGCCGTTATAATCGCTGTAAGAAAGCGTGCTTTTAAGCATTTCGTAATCTTCGCGAGCCTCGGTCAGTTTTTTTTCTATTAATTCTTTAAACTCAGCCAAATCAGCATCACTGTATCTTGTTTTTTCTTTTTCGTCTGTTTTTGCCATAATCGTATCGTATTAAATTGCTTTTTCTATTTCTATGGAGGTAAGAACGCCTTCTTCAACCTCTACTTCCTGAGCGTTTTCGCCTGTGGTTTCTACTAATTCCAGTGAACTCGCCAAGGTTTCCGAACAAATATAATTTAAATTATTATTGATAGCACCTTCAATGGCATTATGATTTTTAATTTTTAGCAGAATTTTATCGGTTACCTCCAATCCTAAGTCTTTTCTGAAGTTTTGTATCCTGTTTACAAATTCTCGGGCTATTCCTTCGTCCTTAAGTTCGGGAGTAATGGTTATGTCCATTGCCACGGTTAAGGCATTTTCGGAAGCAACCAGCCATCCCGGTATGTCATCGGTAGTAATTTCCACGTCTTCCGGCTCTAGGTTAACGTTTTCGCCGCCTACAGTCAATTGGTAGCTCTGTTCACGCTCCAGTTTCAAAATATCGTCCTGAGTAAATGCGTTTACCCGAGCGGCAATACTCTTCATTAATTTGGCATACTTTGGCCCAAGTGTTTTAAAATTAGGCTTTATTCGTTTTACCAATACGGCCGAAGAATCTTCCAAAAGCTCTAGTTCTTTCACATTTACTTCGGTCAATATCAAGTCCTTTACCTTCGAAATTTGCTCTGCAAAAGTTTGGTTTAAAACCGGAATCATTAGTTTTTGCAGGGGTTGGCGAACGCGGATTTGTTCTTTTTTTCTTAAACTAAGAACCAATGAGCAAACCTGTTGCGCAATATTCATCCGCTGCTCCAAGTCGACATCTATTGCATTTTTGTTTACCGAAGGGAAGTCGGTGTGATGAACTGATTTAACCTTATTTTTACTTGACACCTGATTCAGGTCATTGAAAAGTTGTTCGCTATAAAATGGCGCAATGGGTGAAGAAAGCACGGCCACCGTTTCCAAGCAAGTGTACAAGGTTTGGTAAGCGGCTATCTTATCTTCGGTGTAATCTCCTCTCCAGAAGCGTTTTCTACAAAGACGAACATACCAATTACTCAGGTGGTCGAGTACAAAATCCTGAATTTCGCGAGCCGCTTTTGTAGGCTCATATTCTGCATAATGCCTGTCTACCGATTTTATTAGCGAGTTTAATTTTGAAATAATCCAACGGTCAATTTCTTGGCGCTTTTCCATTGGAATATCTGCCTCGCTGTAAGAGAAATTATCCAAGTTGGCATACAGCGCAAAAAACGCATACGTATTGTGCAGCGCACGGAACATTTTGCGTTGGGTTTCGCTTATTCCTTCAAGGTCGAACTTTAGGTTGTCCCAAGGTTGGGCGTTGGAAATCATATACCAACGGGTGGCATCTGCACCGTAGGTTTTCAATGTTTCGAAAGGGTCTACAGCGTTGCCAAGGCGTTTCGACATTTTTTGCCCGTTTTTGTCCAATACCAGTCCGTTGGACACTACATTTTTATAGGCAACATTATCGAAACAGAGTGTTGCAATGGCGTGCAGTGTGTAGAACCACCCCCGGGTTTGGTCAACTCCTTCGGCAATAAAATCGGCAGTTTTTCCGGCAATTTCCACCCATTCTTTGTTTTCGAACGGATAGTGCCACTGTGCATAAGGCATCGCTCCCGAGTCGAACCACACATCAATAAGGTCTAATTCGCGTTTGAGCGGATTGCCCTTTTCAGAAACCAGTATGATATTGTCAACGTGTGGGCGGTGCAAATCAAAGCGGTTGTAGTTTCTTTCCGAAAAATCTCCGGGAGCAAAATCAGCCAACGGATTTTTATCCATAAGTCCGGCTTTAACGGACTCATCACACTCTTTTTTGAGTTCTTCCATTGAACCGATACATTTTACTTCGCCTAGTTCGTTGCGCCAAATGGGAAGCGGAATACCCCAAAATCGAGAACGGGAAAGATTCCAGTCGTTGGCGTTTTCCAGCCAGTTGCCAAAACGCCCCGTGCCGGTGCTTTCGGGTTTCCAGTTGATGGTTTTGTTTAGTTCGGCCATACGCGCTTTTACTTCTGTGATTTTTATAAACCACGAATCGAGCGGATAGTACAACACGGGCTTATCTGTGCGCCAACAATGCGGATAGCTGTGCTCGTATTTTTCTTTTTTAAAGAGTTTGCCTTCGTTTTGCAACTTGAGTATAATTCGCTCGTCCACGCTTAGGTAAGACAGCTTACTGGTGTCGCTGATGATTCCCTGCAAGGACTGTTTTTGCTTTTCCAACTCGGCAGTTTTTTCTTTTTCGGCGAGGTAGGCTTCTTTCACGGGTTCGCCTCCCAGTCCGAAAACAGAATCCTGAATTTGTGAAACAAATCTTCCGCGCAAATCAACCAAAGGCACTAGGTTGCCTTTGTCGTCTTCAACAAGCATTGGCGGCACTCCAGCCTCTCGGGCTACGCGCATATCGTCTGCACCAAAGGTGGGGGCAATGTGCACAATACCGGTACCGTCTTCGGTGGTAACAAAATCTCCGGCTATTACCCGGAAGGCTTTTTCGGGATTTTCGACAGGCTGGGCGTAAGGAAGGAGTTGCTTATAAGACAATCCAATCAGGTCGCCGCCTTTAAATTCCTGAAGTATTTTGAAAGGAATTTTTTTATCAACGGATTGATATGTTTCAAACTCTTCATCCGATTGGGCCTCGGCGTATTTTCCACTAAGCTGCTTGGTAACCAAGGCTTTTGCCAAGATTATTTTTATGCGTTTGTGGTCGTATTGGTTAAATGTGTCCACCAATACATAGTCTATGTTGTTTCCAACGGCTAACGCCGTATTTGAGGGCAATGTCCAAGGGGTTGTAGTCCAAGCTAACAGATGCGTGCCCTCTAAATCTGCCTTGGAGGAGCCACCTATTTTAAACATCGCCACGGCACTTGTATCTTTCACGTCGCGGTAGCACCCGGGTTGGTTTAACTCGTGCGAACTAAGCCCTGTGCCCGCAGCCGGGGAGTAAGGCTGTATGGTGTAGCCCTTGTAGAGCAATCCCTTTTCGTGAATTTGCTTCAGCAGCCACCATACGGTTTCTATATACTTGTTTTCGTAGGTAATATAGGGGTTTTCCATATCTACCCAATAGCCCATTTTGTGGGTTAGGTCGTTCCACACATCTGTGTATTTCATCACCGCTTTGCGACAGGCATCGTTGTATTCGGCTACAGATATTTTTTTCCCAATGTCTTCTTTGGTAATGCCCAATTCCTTCTCCACACCAAGTTCTACGGGTAGCCCGTGGGTATCCCAGCCGGCCTTACGGTTTACCTGATAGCCTTTAAGCGTTTTATACCGACAAAAAATATCTTTTATCGTACGCGCCATCACGTGGTGAATGCCGGGCATACCGTTGGCACTGGGAGGGCCTTCAAAAAACACAAAAGGCTCGGCTCCCTCACGAATCGCCACACTTTGCTCAAATGTTCTCTCCTCTTCCCATTTCCTCAGCACCTGCTCGGCCACATTAGGCAATTCCAGCGATTTGTATTCGGTATATTTCTTTTGCATACGGTGTCCGTCTTTTTACAAGGCTGCGAAAATACTTAATTCCTTGTGGTTAGAAAAAGAAATTTGAACAATTGAATGATGGATGATGGTGAATGGGGGGTAATTAATCAACGAGTAATTAACCAGCAACTTAACACCCAATAAGATTTTTTAAACCATAGGTAATAAAAAAACTTCTTTTTAAGCATTCTTTTTTCCGATATTTGAACTCTTGACAGCAAACAAAAAAATATTAGTTACCGGTGGAGCTGGATTTATAGGTTCTCATACTGTTCTGGCTCTTATAGAGGCTGGCTACTTGCCTATTGTGATTGATAATTTTAGTAATTCGCACAGCTGGATAGCTATGGAGCTGGAGAATTTAGCCGGACAGGGCATCCCTGTTTATGAGGTGGATTGTACCGACGAAAAAAAACTGGCAGCTGTTTTTGATGAGGAAGGGCCATTTGAGGGGGTAATTCATTTTGCTGCGCTTAAAGCCGTTGGAGAGTCGATAGAGCAGCCGCTAAAGTACTACAAAAACAATTTGGAGAGTTTGATTCGATTGCTGGAGCAAATGGAAAGAACCGACACTAAAAATTTGGTTTTTTCTTCTTCCTGCACGGTTTATGGATTACCTTCCATTATTCCGATTACCGAAGACGAAGAAATCAAAGTCCCCCAATCGCCCTATAGTGCTACTAAAATTATAGGAGAGCAAATTATAAGAGATGTTGTGATTCATGGAGGGAAAATAAATGGCGTGTTACTTCGTTATTTTAATCCAATCGGGGCACACCCGTCAGGCAAAATTGGCGAATTGCCCATGGGGGTGCCAAATAACCTAGTGCCTTATGTATCACAAACAGCGGCGGGTTGGAGAGACACCATAATTATTAATGGGAATGACTACGATACTCCTGACGGGACGTGTATAAGGGATTATATTCATGTGGTTGATTTGGCCGAAGCGCATGTAAAAGCATTGTCTTGGCTCTCGAAGGGTAAAAGCTTGGATGTTTTTAATCTAGGAACGGGAAAAGGATCAAGTGTGGAAGAAGTTATTAGCTTGTTCGAAGAAGTGTCTGAAAAAACCATTATCAGGGTTATCGGCCCCAGAAGAAAAGGAGATGTTCCGGCTATTTGGGCTAATGCGGATAAGGCAAAAACAGAACTAGGCTGGGAGGCAAAATATTCACTAAAAGAAGCTTTACACCACGCATGGCTTTGGCAAGAAAATTTAAACAAGAAAAAATGATAGGGCGAATACTCTTATTTTTATGCTTATTGATTCCGGGGCTACTGAATGCTCAGGGATTGTTTAGCTATTTTAAGCTTACTGCTGATGATTCTCGCTATGAACGTTTTGATCGCCTTGCAGTTGACCTCAACTACGACAATTGGGATAATATGCCCAACGGAGTAAACTCCCGGCTGGTTTCGCTGGGAGTAAATGCTTATTTCTACAAAGACATTCCTTTTTCCCGATATAGCAACATGGCATTTGCCATAGGGTTAGGTATAAGCAGCCACAATGTTCACCACAATTCAGAAATTGTGTACCGTATATCGCCCGAGGGAAATTCCTATACGGCGTTTGAACCCTATCCGGATGGCTATAAATACAGAAAAAACAAATTATCAACCAGTTACCTAGAGGTTCCGGTTGAATTTCGCTTTAGAACAAAATATAAAAAAGACGACACGCCTTACAAGTTAAGATTCAGGTTTTATCCGGGATTTAAGGCAGGATACTTGCTGAGTTCGCATGTTAAATTAAAGGACGCCGACACGAAGGTAAAGATATACAACATCAATAACTTGATGCAGTACCGCTATGGGCCCACATTACGCCTTACTTTTCATCGTTTAAGTGTGTATGGGTTTTATTCGCTAACTCCGTTGTTTACAGAAGGCCGCGGAGATGAGGTGTACCAGTATTCACTGGGCTTGTCGCTGATGATTTTTTAATAAAGCGAGAGAATTGTTTTCTGCGTTGCGCATGGCTTTTACTTCACTTAGGGTTTTGTCTTTAAAACCAATTAAATGAAGTATGCCGTGAATTATTACCCGGAGAAGTTCTTCCTCAAAGGGTACGTTCAGTTTTTGGGCGTTTTCTTCTACACGGTCTACGCTGATTAATAAATCCCCGGAAATGGATTTCCCTTCACAATAATCGAAAGTAATAATATCTGTATAGAAGTCGTGTTGCAGGTACTGCCGATTTATTTCAAGCAGGTATTTGTCCGAACAAAAAACCAAAGACAAGTCTCCAGTTTTTTTATAGTGTTCAGCTATTACTGCTTTTATCCAGTTTTTAATATCGGCTTTATTCTGAAGTGAAAACTTCACATCAGCGTTTTGAAATTGAATCACAGCAGGACTTTAGTTGTAAGAAATACTAAATAATAGTTCAACCCGCTTCCCTTCGTCTAGAAACGTCACTTCATCGGCCAAATTTTTCATAAGAAAAACGCCTCTTCCGTTGGGTTTTTCTATGTTTTCGGGGTCGGTTGGGTCAGGAAGTTTTTCATAATCGAATCCCGGACCTTCGTCTTCTACCAAAAAGGCAAGTTTGCTGTCTTTTTGTTCAAACGAAACCGTAACGGATTTTTCGCTTATCATTTTGTTTCCGTGGCACATGGCGTTGTTTACGGCCTCTGTCATGGCGATAAGGATATTTCCGTAATAATCTTCCTTGACGTTGAGTTCTGCACAGACCTCGTCAATCATTTTTTCTACTAAGCTTATGTTCTCAGTTTTTGTAGGAAAGCTAATGCTTTGTGCGAGTAAAGATGATTCCATAATTAAAGTTTAATCCACCTCATTGAAGTAGCCATTTACGAGATTCTTATAGTAAGGTTTCAAACTAGGCGGAATTGTTTTAAGAAGTTCAATTTCTTTTTCTTTTTTTCTTTTGTACTCTAGAAATTCTTTAGGGTCGGAAGCAATATCTTCGGCAGATTTCCCTTCTCGTTTGTTGTCAAATTCTCTTTCTCTTTCCGCTTTTTCATGCTCCAGAAGCCGGGTCATGATGTCGCGCTGTCTTTTCATGGTATTGTTGTCGATGCGTTTGTTCACGATGTCTTCTTCTAGTTTTTCCATCTCTTCAGCAATTTTTTTCAGGCTATTGCCTCTTCCGGTGCCGTCCTGATTTAACTCTTGGGCCAGACGCTGTAATTGTTCTCTGAGTGCGGCTTGTTGTGCTGCCAGTTTTGCTAGTCCTTCGCTCATTGAGGGCTGTCCTTCCCCCTCGCCTTCTCCGTTTGCGCCCCCGCTGCCGCCTTTTCCTCCTAGTTTTTGTCCACCGGATTTGTTACTTTCACCTTCTTCTCCCTCGCCTTTTTTCCCCGGACTTTTTCCGCCTTCCTGTTCCCCTTTTTCCATCTGTTGTTTCATTTTTTCGAGTTGCTGCGAAAGTTGTTGCTGCATATCTTTTAGCGTAGGGATACTCATGGGCTTGGTTTTGGAAGACCCGCTTCCACCCGGCTTGTCGCACGAGCCTGAGCCCGATGCCATGCTCATGGAGTTTTGCATTTGTTCCATCGCTTCGTTCAACATGAGAGCCAGATTGTTAGCATGCATCATGATACTTTGTTGTTTGCGCCGCACTTCGGAAGTTCTTCTTTCTGTTAGGTCTTCCGGGAGTTTGCTGAAATAGCGCTGAATTTCGCCCATTTCGCGAGAGATGTATGAACTCAGTTGTGGTACTCGCTTAGCAAGGGCTTCGAGTGAGTCGGCCAAAACTTTTGAATCGTTTTGCAGTTTACGTTGTTGTTGACCCAGGCCCACGTAAGCGGGGTCGCGATCGTTCAGAAATTTGAATTTTTCCATCAGCTCTTCCTGCTGAAAGCTAAATTCGATGAGGTTGGCAAGCAGTAAGCGCAGCGACTTCAGGTCTTCTTGTATACTTTGCTGCTGATCTTCCCGTTGCATTTGTTTCATCTTATTAGCCATTTCCTGCATTTTTTCAGCGGCCTTTTTTTGGTTTTGTGCTGCTTTTTTCTGATTGTTTTTTTGCAGGTTGTCCATGCTGTTTTGCTGCTCTTGATCTATCTGCTGGTTTTCTTCCTTAAAGTCGTCGGTAGTTCGTTTGTTTTCGAGTTCTTCGTTTAGTTGCAGCAATTCTTTTTGATCTTCTTTCAGTTTATCAAACTTATCATTTAGTGCTTTTTGTTTCTGTTCAGCCTGTTCTTTAGAAAACGCCTTATTTTCGATTTGCTTGCTGAGTTCTTCTTGCTGTTTTGCTAAAGCTTCTGTTTTTTGAATTAGGTTTTCCAGTTTTTGGTCAAACTCTACCTGCTTGAAAATTTCGAGGCTACGATCAAGTTGTTTTTTCAGGCCTTCGTTAGAGAAGTCAAAATTTTCTAGCTTTTCCAGAAGTTTATCTTTATTCAGCTTATCCATAAGTTGCTGAAGTTCTTCGAAAAGTTTTTTCATTTCGTCACTCATCAACTCATCAAAGAGTTTTTGAAGCTCTTCTTGTTTTTTCAGTAGTTCGGGGTCTGGTTCGGTAAAGTCTTTTTGCTGGTTGAAGTTTTTCTCGGTCTGTTGTTTTATTTTTTCCAAGTCGTTCTGAACAGACTGGTGCTTGTTCAGCAAGTCCTCTAGTTTTGCTCGGTCTTGCCAATCGGTGTTTTTCTTTTGCAGCAGGTCGTTTTTCAGATTTTGAAAATCTTTTTGCAGTTGCGAAGCCTTGCTTAGCGTAGAAGCCAAGTTTTCTTTAATTTCCTTATTCCCTTTTTCGGTGTTTTCGGCTATTTCATCCAGCGAAGGGGCTTGAAAAACTTTTACGGGCGAGCGGCAAACTTTAGCACCATTCACCCCGTCGTTGTCCCACACCTGAAAGAAATATTCCACAGACTCTTCGGGTTTTAGCTCGAGTTCGTCCATTTTCCAGTAGTAGAAAAACTCTTCCCGATTAAAAGAGCGATTCAGTTTTATTTCTATCGATTTAAAAGGCTCTGCTTTCCGGTCTCTGTTAAGTTTTCGGAAGTTGAAGGTAAGCCGGGTAAAGCCATAGTCATCTGAAATGGCTCCACTAAAATACCTTTGTTTTACTGAGTTACTGTCTATTTTTTCTTCTACGGTAATTCGAGGATATTCGTCTTTAACCACGGTTAAGGAGTATTTAACCGTGTCCGGATTTTTTACCAAATTATTCTCGGTGTGTATAGCATATCGGATAGAGCGATGTGCCTTGTAAGCCGACTCAAATGTTTTGTCCGAAACTTTTTTTACAACGAGTGCAGAGTCTCCTGCCTGAAGGTATAAGTTTGCCGTGTTTACAGTAAGAAACCGCCAGTTTATTTGTGTGCCCTCAGGGATAATTAAATCTCCGGTATTTTTCAGAATTTCTTTTTGTCTGTTTATGTAAGCCGGATAAACCAGTTGCGCCTCAAAATTCATAAGTACAGGCTTGGGTAAAACGACAAGCTCAAAGGTTGATGAATGAACTTCGTCTGCTTTAAGAATGAATTTTTGATTGACGTTTACATTTCTGAATCGGTAGGAGAAGGTGGTTTTATTCTGTTTGTCAAGTTTAAAATTGTTTTCGTCTATTTGCACGTATACGCGCTCGGGAATTTCTTTTCCGCTAAGAGTCACTTCCAGTAAAAAATCCTCGTTTTGAATCACCGTTAACTCATCATTCAGCACTTCAAACTTGAATGGGGCAGGGGTTTCGAAATAGGTTCCGTGATACATTAGCCGTTTTGTTGGCTCTTTTATCATGTCGGAGTTGTATATCCATATACCCAAAAACAGTAATAGGGGCAACAAAAAGTACTTAAGCTGCCGGCGGTTTTCGCTTAGGTTAATTACCGAGGCAAAAGGCACAGGAGAGAGAGTTTTGATGCGCTGATTGATGCTCGCATAAACCAGTTCCATATGCTCCAGGGGCAGTGCATGGGCGTTGCTGGTTAGTTGCAGGGTGTTTAGCAGTTTGTCTTTTACGTCGGTTAATTTGCCACCTATAAGCGAAGCAGCGTCTTCGTAAGACATTCTTTTGCCAATACCAAACAGTCCGGAGAAGGGTTTTATGATATACCGAAATAAAATGTACGATGTAGAGACCAAGAAAAAGTAAAACAAAATTGTTCTTACAGGGGTGCCGAATCGACCAAAGTACTCTGATAGCAGCAGTGTAATGAACAGGGCAAGGGTTATTCCGCCAAATAGAATAGAACCTTTAATGAGTTCATTCTTGTAGTATTTGCGAATAAACTCATCAAGTTTTTGGTATAATATTTCTTTTTTGTCGCTGCTCACGTTGCTACATACAACCCAAAATACATTCCGTTTAATGCTATGGTATGATTAAAACGTAAAGTTAAGCGAAAAAGTTTGTTTCTGTGAGGGATTAAAAGTATTCCCAAAAAATTCTTATCCCGAATTCAGGTTAGTTAGGATTAAAAATTTCTTTTTCGCTCATATTTTTCGCAACTTTAGCCGCTCATTATTTAACACCACACCCCCATGAAATACGACAGAATCAGCAGTCAGTTGTTTATTGATGCCCGCAGCAAATTTACGGCGGCCATGGAGCCTAAGTCGCTGGCCGTTTTCAATTCTAACGACATATATCCAGCCGGAGCGGACGGCACATTACCCTTCAGGCAGCACGGTGACATATTTTACCTGAGCGGCGCCAATCAAGAAGAAACTATACTGGTGCTTTTTCCTGATGCTTTTCAGCCCGAATACCGCGAAATACTTTTTGTAAAAGAAACCAGCGATTTGATTCGCGTTTGGGAAGGAGAAAAACTCGACAAGAAATCAGCCACAGAGGTCTCGGGAATAAAAACGATACTTTGGTTGGACCAATTTCCTACGGTGTTTAAAACGCTTATGGCACAGGCCGAAAAGGTGTATATAAATACCAATGAACACCTTAGGGCATCAACCGAAGTGCAAACTCGAGAAGACCGTTTTGTAAAATGGCTGAAAGAAAATTATCCCGCACACAGATACAGAAAAAGCGCCCCCATCTTGCACAAAATAAGAAGCGTGAAGCACGCTGTTGAGCTGGAGCTTTTGCAAAAAGCCTGCGACATTGCCGAAAAAGGTGTTAGAAGAATTTTGCCTTTTATTAAACCTGGGGTTTGGGAATATGAAATAGAGGCAGAAATTATTCATGAGTTTATTCGCAATCGCTCCAAAGGCTTTGCCTATACGCCAATTATTGCTTCGGGCAAAAACGCCTGTGTGTTGCATTATATAGAAAACAATGCTCAATGTAAAGATGGTGAAGTAATACTGATGGATTTTGGTGCCGAGTATGCCAATTATGCCAGCGATCTTACCCGTTGTTTTCCGGTGAACGGAAAATTTACCGACAGACAAAAAGCCGTTTATAATGCTGTGCTGCGGGTAAAAAACGAGGCGACTAAGTTGCTTCGTCCGGGCACTATGCTTAGTGAATACCACAAAGAGGTGGGCAAGATTATGGAAAGTGAATTGCTGGGACTGGGGCTGATAGATCAAACCGACATCAACAATCAGGATCCTGCCTGGCCAGCCTACAAAAAATACTTTATGCACGGAACATCGCACTATCTTGGGCTGGATGTTCACGATGTGGGCTTGTGGACAGAACCTATTCAGTCGAATATGGTGTTTACCGTAGAGCCGGGAATTTATATTCCGGCTGAAAACTTGGGGATACGTTTGGAAGACGATGTGGTGGTTCAGGCAAATGGCGCGCCTTTTAACCTGATGCGCAATATTCCCATAGAGGTCGACGAGATAGAAGACCTGATGAACAAGTAAGTAAGAAGTTGAAGCCTACGGTTGTTTTATTGCACGGTTTTTTGGGAGACCATACGGTGTGGGGTGAAATAACGGCATCGCTTGGTAAAACGCATTCCGTTTTTACACCCGATTTACTTGGGCATGGAAAGCGTCCCGTTGTTGCCAAAATTCATACCATGGAGATGATGGCTGAAGATGTCAAGAATCAGCTTGGCGAAGGTAATTCAGAACGGTTTTTTTTGGTGGGGCACAGTATGGGCGGATATGTTGCTTTGGCTTTTGCCAAGCTTTTTCCTCAAAAAGTAAGCGGATTGTGTTTGTTCAACTCTACGGCTTACCCTGATTCGCCGCAACGCCAAAAAGATAGGCTGAGGGCAGCCAAAATTGTGGAGCAAAACCCCGAAATCTTCATTCGGGAGGCCATTCCGGCGTTGTATTACGAAAAAAATCATCGGGCACTTAAAAACAAAATAGAGCAGTACAAAGAAATTGCCATGAGCACCCCCCGCAAAGGAATTATTGCTGCTATTCTAGGGATGAAAGACCGGCAAGATCAAACAGAGTTGATTCTAAACGGTAGGTTTCCGGTGCTTTATTTGGCAGGAGAACACGACCAGTCGGTAACTGCAGAATCGGTAATAGAGCAAACCCTTGACACTCCGGCAGAGGTGCATATTTTTGAAAACTGTGCACACATGGGGTTTGATGAACGCCCTGCGGAGTATCTAAAAGCGCTGGAGGGGTTTTTAAATCAGATATAAAAAAGAGCAAGATTTTTCCTCCTCTTTTTTATTTAGAAATTCGGCTTGCTTATTGTCTTACCAACATCATATTGACAGTCAGTTTTACTCCGTCACCTACTACAATTCCACCGGCTAAGGTAGTGGTTCCCTACATTAAGCCAAGGGGACGTTACCATTATAGGGTGGAGCCGAGAAAAGAGGGGGTGGATTCTGGGAATTTCGAAATCCTAATAATTCAACAACCAATGTTTGCTAACACTTTTTTCTTATTACGCGTAAAGAAAAGTAAACAGCATAATACAAGGCTTCTAGTAATGAAAAATCATTTACTTTAGCAAAAAAACCAGTTTATATTTTTTTGAATACTTGGTTTCGCATACAATCTTTCTTAGCATTCAGGCGAAAAGCGTTTTATTTGCACGGCATTCACTCGCCGTTTGTTTATCGTTTGGCGGAGTTTACGCTCAAGCACGATGGAGTTTTTTATGCTTTTGAGCCAATTGAGCAGGAACGAAACAAGCTGTTGCAAACTCACGAACTACTTCATGTAACCGATTTTGGCGCAGGCTCAGTTAAGCTAAAATCCAATCAACGAAAAGTGAGCGAAATAGCTGCCACCAGCCTGAAATCAGAAAAGTTGGCGCAATTTATCTTTCGCGTGGTTAATCATCTACAACCCCAGCAAAGCTTGGAGTTGGGCACGTCTTTGGGCGTTACTTCGGCCTACATAGCTGCTGCTTGCTCCGGAGCAAAACTCACCACCCTCGAGGGTTGTCCGCAGGTTGCTGCCTGCGCAAAGCAGGTTTTTGAAAACCTTCAGTTGCAGAACATTTACCAGGTGGTTGGCGATTTCGACGAAACACTGGGGCTTGTGTTAAGCGAAATGCCCTGCATAGATTTTGCCTTTATTGATGGTAATCATCGCGAGGAACCAACTTTGCGTTATTTCCGCAACATTGCCCAAAAATGCCATTCAGGATCGGTTGTTGTGGTTGACGACATTTACTGGAGCCCCGGAATGAACCGCGCCTGGAATCAAATCAAACAAGTCCCCGGTGTTACGGTTACCATAGACTTGTTTCACTTTGGATTGGTTTTTTTCAGAACAGAGCAGGCTAAGGAAGTCTTTTACCTCTGTGTGGACTAAGCCAACGAATCATTTCCAAGGCTATTCTAAAACCTCAGATTTAATCCGCCTAGAAAGTTTATTCCGGCTTGAGGATAGTAGTAAGCATAGGGCCCCCACATATAGCCATTGGAAACATACATTCGATTAAGGATGTTATTTACCATTAGGTTTAATTCTATTTTGGTGGCCATTTTGGTTTTAATCTGCCAAGCTAGCCGCACATCCTGAACAAAATAAGCTTTGAGTAAAGATTCTTCGCTACCTAGGTTGCTCAAATACTGTTCGCCCACGTATTTAGACATTAGCACCAACTGCACGTTTTCAACGGGACTAATCACAAATTGGCTACCCATAATGATATTGGGAGAATACACAATAGCTGTATTGCCGTAGTTTATGAGCGTGTCGTTAACCACTTCTTTAAAATCGATGTTTCGGTTTAGAGAAAACGTGGCATTGGGACGCCAGCTCAGGTATTTGTTGATTTTCCAAGCTAAATCAATTTCTATTCCCGTGCGAAAACTTTCGCCGCTGTTGGTGCGCAAAAATCCTCCTACATCGTTTATTTCGCCCGTTAGTACTAGCTGATTGATGTAGTACATGTAGTAGTAGTTTACGTTGAGCTGATATGATTTGCTGTTGCGTGTGTAGCCTACCTCTATATCGTAAAGGGTTTCGGGTTTTAGTTCGGTGTTGTTTGGATTGTCTACAAAATCGCGGCGGTTTGGTTCTCTGCCAGCCATGCTGAACGAGGCAAAAAAGCGATCGTTTTTGCTCAGGTTGTAGCCCATTCCCATTTTGGGATTAAAAAATTTCATGGTCTCATTTACGTTTATCTGTGTGAGGGAATTATCTGTTCCATCTACGCTATAACTCACCATGCGGTACTGCATATCGGTGTAGAAGTCTAGTTTTTCGCTGAGCAGGTAATTGGCTCGTGCGTAGTTGTTGAAATCGGATTTTTGCCCAAAATTGTCGTAATAGCGGTGGCGAATGTTGCTTTGCGAAGCGTATCGTGCCCAGATTACCTCACCAAAGTGGTCGCCATCGTACTGGTGAAAGCCTCCGCCCACAATAAGGTTCAATTTGTTTTTTTTGTAGTTCAGACTATAAGTGCCGCCACAAAAATGGTTGTTGAGCCAACGGCGACGAATCAAATCGGAACGATTTATAACCGTAGTGCTGTCAACCTGTATCGGTTCTAAATCGTATCGGTTAAATCGATCATTTTGTCTGAACTGCTCGAAATAGCCTCGTCCGTAAGTGTAGTGTCCGGCCAGATTTACCGCAAGGCGGTCCGATAGTTTTTTTACCACATGTAATTGATAGTGATCCTGGCGGTAGTTGTCGGTTTCGTTGTCGTAGAATCCCGAAATATTTCCGTTTTCATCGTAGATGGCACCTATAAAATTAAATCGTCGGTTGGTGTCGAGGGTAGCTTTATCAATTCCGTCCCAGGCCTGATACACCTGCTGCTCACCACCAAAGGCAAGCATCTTTACCGTAACTTTTTCGCCGTAGTAGCCTCCGGAAACGTAGTAGGAGCTCATGTTTGAAAAAGCCCTATCTATGTAGCCATCGCTGGCCAGTCGGCTTAGCCGCCCTTCAAAAGCCCAGTGGTTGTTGATAAGCCCCGAGCCAAATTTTACGGTGTGTTTACGGGTGTTGAACGAGCCGAAGGAGTTGTTAACCTCGCCGTAGGCCTTTTCTTCTATCAAATCGGTTTGCAGATTCATGGTGGCGCCAAAAGCTCCGGCTCCGTTTGTAGAAGCACCCACGCCCCGCTGTATTTGCACGCTGTTGAGCGATGAGGCAAAATCGGGCATATTTACCCAAAACACACCCTGCGACTCCGAGTCGTTATAGGGAATACCGTTTATGGTAACGTTTATGCGGGTTTGATCGCTGCCTCGTATGCGCATACTCGTGTAACCCACGCCGGCACCTGCATCGGAGCTAGAGACTACCGAGGGTTGAAAATTGAGCAGGTAGGGGATGTCCTGCCCTAGGTTCAGAGCGGATATCTCTTCTTTGCTCACATTGGTTTTGGCTACGGGGGTAAAATTATCGGCCCGAGTGGCTGTTACGAGAAACTCATCTACCAGATAGGTTTTGGGTTTTAGTTGTATGTTAAGCGCAATGTCTTGTCCGCTTATGGTAATTTCTTGGCGGTGGGTCTGGTAGCCCACAAAAGAAAACTCTAGGGCGTAAACCCCATCGCTGAGGCGGGTAATCTTGTACTCACCGTTGGCATTTGTAGCGGTGCCTGTGAGCGACGAGGGCATTTTAACAATAGCTCCGGCAAGAGGCTCTTGCTCGCCGGTAATGATTCCGCTTACGGAATACTGCGCCATACCTTGAAAAAAACTAAGAACCAAGGCAGGCATGAAAAATAATTTTTTCATGTCGTGTGTGGTTTTTTAGGAACAGTTGCCTATTCCCGGTTCAACAATTAATAATTTCTTTAATTGCTTTTTCAAGATTCCCTACGCCAGCATTATCCGGATCAGGTTCCTCACTCAGCGACTTTGAGTGAACGGGTATATTCTCAGCCTTTAACAGCACCCCGCTGAAGACGGGACAAAGGTAGAATATTTTTTTGCTTGCAATTCTGTTTTTAGTCTGTTTCTATTGTTTCGTTGTAAATAAAATTCGCAAAGAGCTAATTTCACTAAATAAAATAAAGGCTAAATTTCCCGATGGGGATAACTTTTTATAATCTCTCATAAATCCCTAAACACAAAACCCCTCAACTGTATAAGCTGGGGGGTTTTTAATGTTTTTTAAAATCGGGGAGGCTTAGTATTCGTCTTCGTTAAAGAAAAAGTCTTCTTTGCTGGGGTAATCGGGCCATATATCTTCGATGCTTTCGTACACATCGCCTTCGTCTTCTATTTGTTGCAGATTTTCTACTACCTCCAGTGGCGCGCCCGTACGCATGGCGAAGTCTATCAATTCGTCTTTGGTAGCCGGCCAGGGGGCGTCTTCTAAGTATGATGCGAGTTCAAGTGTCCAGTACATAGTATTATCTCCTTTTTAATTTTCGGCAAAAGTAGTTTATTTCTCTACTTATGCAAGTTTTCTGTTGACTAAATATTACCCGATAACGATTTGTTAAATAAAAAGTTACATTCTTGGTATCCAGGGGTATTCTTCGGCGCCCAGTTCGGCAGCGAGCTTGCGCGAGAGCACAAACAGGTAGTCTGAAAGGCGGTTAAGATAGGTAATTACTAGGCCATTAATGGGTTCTTCGGCGTGCAGTTGTACGACCAGTCGCTCTGCTCTGCGGCACACGCAGCGGGCCAGATGGCAGTATGAAACGGTGGTGTGTCCGCCGGGTAGTACAAAGTGGCGCATGGGGGGCAGGGTTTCGTCCATGCGGTCTATTTCTTTTTCGAGCAGGTCTACATCGGTGGCGTGCAAGTCGGGTTTTTTGAGTTTTTGCTTGTCGGGATCGCTGGCCAAAATGGCTCCCACGGTAAAAAGGCGGTCTTGTATTTCTTTGAGCAGAGTCTTGTGCGAGATGTCTGTCTGCTGGTCGCGCAGCAGACCAATCCACGAGTTTAGCTCATCGCAAGTGCCGTAGGCATCTATGCGTAGGTGGTACTTGGGCAGGCGTTTCCCTCCAAAAAGAGAAGTTTCGCCTTTATCGCCGGTTTTGGTATATACTTTCATGCAGGTTAGTTTTTTAGTCGGTTCAAAAGTAAGGTTTTGGTTGGGGATATTGAATCCAGGTTATGTAATAGAAAAATTTCAAAATTTGAGAGAGGTTCCGGCAACAATTAACCTACCAAACATGGCACAATGTACTTAATAGTCTGAATTCAGACTGATACTTTATACATCATACGGTCTTTATTTTACAACCATCAATTTTTTGCTGGGGCTTGTGGCCGTGGCAGTAACAATGCGGTAGGAGTAAACCCCCATAGCTAGATGATTTACGTTAAGCCGGTGGGTTTTTTCTGTGGCATCTAGGCGTTTATTGGCTACAAGTTTACCGTAGGCATCGTACACTTCTAGCCGGGCGTTTTGTTCTGGCCCCAGGTTGTAGTTTATAAAGGTGTAATCGCGTGCCGGGTTGGGCATATTCTGTCCTAGGGTAATGGCGCTAAACTCCTCTACAGATGAAGGTGACGGGTAAGCCACATTTACGGTAAAATCATCGAAGTAGAATCCGTCGGCGGTTACTGAAAAATCGCTGCGCAAAAGGAAACGAAACAGCACGTCCTGTCCCAAGTAATCGCTCAGGCTTATTTCTTCCTTTATCCAGCTTAGTTGGGGGCCGTCATAGAGGGGTTCGCCTGCGGGCTGGGGGTTATTTCCGCTGCCCGGATTGGTGTATTTTCCACATTGAGGGGTCCAGGTTGTTCCGCCATCTACAGATACCGAAAACTGTACAAAATCGTAGTTGTCTTCAATATCCCATCGGGCAAAAAAGGTAACGTTAGCGGCAACTGCATTTAGTAGACTTACCGGGTTGGTGAGCACGAGGCTGCGGTTGGCGTTGTTGGGGTAGTTGCCTGTAGGGGAATCGGTAATGGAGCTTGGGGCAGAATAAAAGTTACTGGTTGTTGTGTTCCAGTTGGCAGATGTCCAGTTGGACATGCTGCTACCATCGTCAGCAAAAATAACCTGCGTAACACCATAAGTTTTGGTAAGCGTATCGGAAAGCGAATAGAGACCGCTGTTTACGGTAATTACATATTGAAAGGATTGTCCGCTGTTTATGCCGGCATTAAGTGTGTAGGCTACTGAGTCGGTGTCGGTTTGCAACAGTGCCATTGTGTTGAAAGAAACGGGGCCGCCAACAGATGCCAAAGAACCGTTTACACCAGCAATGGTAACGGTGAAGTTTCCGTTTCCGCCCAATCCCAATCTAGTGAGGTCAAATTTGATGTAACCGCTATTTGAGGCTACTATTTCGGGCATTAAATCACCGGCTTTGGCGTAGTTCATAATTAGCCTTGCCGCAGTAATGTTTTGATGTACCTGACTTTGTGCTATAGGGGTAATTTGATTAAAAGGAGGCCAGAAGCCTAAATTATTTGGCCCCACTTCGGGCGTCATGGCATAGATTTTTGGTTTGGTGCTCACATCGGCATACATCCAGTCGTCCGAATCGCCCGAAGCAGGGTAAAGTCCGGCGCTCAGTATATTGGCAAATCCGTTTTGCTCAACCATCAGTGCTGAAATTTGCTCAAACAGGCCGTGTTCAGAAGTTTGCACGTTGTCGTAGCCGAAGGGGTAGAGTAGTAGGTTGCCGTATGTGTGGTAGTTTAATGCCATGGTGAAGTTTTTGTTTTCGCAAAGCCATTTAATGGCTTGTGTTTCTACTTCGGTAAAGGGGGCTGTGCCGCAGTATACATCAGAGCTTGTGTTAAAAGAAACTCCCGTTGTGCCCCATTGGTAGGCATAGTTTCGGTTGAGGTCTACGCCGAAGTCGCCGTTGCCGTGATTTCTTCTGTTTTTGCGCCACATACCACCTCCGTTGGGGTTTGTTGTTTCGTTGTGTATGTAGCCGTCGGGGTTTAACATCGGTACAAAATACATTTCGGTGTTGTTCACCAAGGTTTGCACATCGGGGTCGGTGGCGTAGTTTTCGAGCAGATACCACATGTAATAAATCAATTGTGTAAGCGAAAGTGGCTCGCGGGCATGGTGCAGTGCTGTGTACAAAATTTGCGGTTCGGACTCGTTCACGCTGGGGTTGTCAGAAATTTTTAGCCAGTAAATATCTCTTCCGCCTAGGGTTTGAAAGTTGCTGATGGGCGCGCGTGCAGTAATGATGTTGGGGTATTTGGCTACCATACTGTCTACATTATCTAAAAACTCTTGGTAGGTAAGGTAGCCTCCCATGCTGCCCAAATTGAAGTTTTGCGGAACGGGATAATTATTTGGGCCCCCAGTACACGAGACATTTTTGTCAAAAACCGATTTTTCGTTTTGGTTGGCGTAATGGGTTACCACGTCCTCAATCAGAATTTCGGTTTTCATGCCTAATTTTCTGGCAATAGCCAAATCGTTGGCTGAAAAATCAGATTCAATAAAAACGCCTTTTTTTTGTGTACCGTGATCTATAGTAACGCCTTGCGCTGCAAGCAGAAATAGGTCTTTAGGTTGGTTAAAATAAATGCGTGCTCTAGAGTATAATTCGGTTGAGTGTTGCGCTAATGAAATCGATACAAAGAAACTGACTAAAACAGCAAAAATCGTTCTTCTCATGGCTTAAAATTTTGGAGAAGGTAAAGAAAATCGGCCTACTTGCAGTCAAAAAATAGCTCAATAGCTTAAAATCCTACCTGAGCGGCGAGGATTAATGGGCGAAGGGTTTTACTTCCAGCGAAAGGTTTCGACAAGGTGTCGTATATCAGTCTTTAGAAAATCGAGTACGGGTCTTAGCGAGTCTGCATTTGGAGCAGACAAAAAGTAGAGCGATCCGGCGAAATAGTTTTTGGTGCTATCGCTCAGGTAAAACTGATAGTTGCAGGCGGCATTGCCCTCTATTTCGTAAATAACACCGTAAACGGAGGCTTCGGGATTTTTAAAAACAATCTGGTCGATGGCATCGGCCTTAACTCGGTGTTCGTAGGCGAGTTTTCGGGTGTATTCGCTGTATTCTTTAAAATCTTCGGGAGACTGGATGGCAATGTATGTGCAGTGTAGGGTGGCTCGTAGATTGCCGAAAATGATGTTTTTCATGCATTGGTCGGCTTCGGTTTCGCTTTTTTCTCTTACCACGGCATAGGTGGGAATCTTGAAGCTAAAAGGACAGTCGGTTTCGTAGACAACGTATTTTTTCTCAGGAAAATCAACACGCATATAGCCGGCCGGCTTGGGTATAAACTCGGGTTTAGAATTGCATCCGGAAAGTAAACCGATACTGATTACAAACGTGAAAAAAAGTGGAGATAATTGTTTCATGAGTTGGCGTGGTTTTCTTCCGCTTCGCCAATGGTAACTTTTACCTGTTTTATGCGGCGTTTGTCGGCAGCTTCTACCACAAAGGTAAACTTACCCAGCTTGAGTTTTTCATGTTTCTTCAGGATTTTTCCCGCCTGTTCCAGAATCATTCCCGCCAGAGTATCGCTTTCGCCTTTGAAAGCGTCAAACTCTTCCGGATCTACATCCATTGCTCGGGCAATATCAATAAGTGGAGCCTTGCCTTCGAAAACGTAATTCTGAGCATCTATTTTGGTGTAAATCAACTCCTGATCGTCGAACTCGTCGGAAATTTCGCCTACAATTTCTTCCAGAATATCTTCCAGAGTGAGTAGTCCGGCAGTTCCACCGTATTCGTCAACGGCTATTGCCATGTGTATTTTCAGTTCTTGAAATTCTTTCAGCAAATCGTCAATTTTTTTCGTTTCAGGGACGAAATAAGCCTTTCTCAGCAGGCTTTTCCAGCCAAAGTCATCGTTTTTATCTAAGTATGACAACAAGTCTTTGATGTAAAGAATACCTTTTATATTGTCTAGTGATTCTTCGTAAACAGGAATCCTGGAAAAGCCGTTTTTTACTACTTCCTCAACCAATTTCGAAAATTTCATTTCGCAGTCGAAAGCCACCAAATCGAGTCGGGGGCGCATAATTTGCTTCACGCTGGTGTTTCCAAATTTCACTATGCTTTCTAATAGGCGATGCTCGTCTTTGTTGGCCGCAATATCTCCGGTAATGTTCATGGCATGCTCTAGATCGTCTATCGAAACGTTGATGCCTTTTTTCTTTATGCGCTTATCGACAATCTTAGTCATAGAAACCATGATTTTGCTTATAGGACTAAACAAGGCCATAAGAACCAGTATAGGGGCAGCCATAAAGCGGGCTAGTTTTTTTCCGTTTTGTGCGGCATATATTTTCGGCAAAACTTCTCCTATGAGCAAAAGCAAAAAAGTAACGCCACCAATTTGAACTAAAGCTTCTTCCCAATGCTCTGAAAATTCGAAGCTTTGATGAATAACTATTGTTGAAAGCAATACAATGGCTACATTTGCAAAGTTGTTGGCTATCAGTATGGTAGCCAATAGTGTTTTTGGTCTCGACAAAGCTGCTAACACTTTTTGGGTAGCAGAATCTTTATCTTCTTCCATTTCTTTTTTTTGAGCAGGGGAGATGGAAAAAAACGCTATTTCGGAGCCGCTTATCAGCGCAGAACATAAAAGCAGAAAAACCATAATGAAAAGAGCCACTATAGTACCCGATTGAATGGGTTGCAGAACTAGAAGAAGGTTAGTTTTAATTAGTGCGTAACTGGAAGGGTCCAATGCTTGCTGTGTTCGTTAAACTTTTGTTCATTTAAAATGGCAAATCGTCTGTTTCTCCGCCTTCAAAGCCGGACGACGAGCTTGAATTGATGTCACTTTGTGGGGATTGAGCTGCTGCAGATTGGTTAGCCGAAGGATATCCTCCTCCCCCCTCGTTTGGTTTGCCGCCAAGCATGGTTAAGTTGTCACCAAGCACTTCCGTAACGTAGCGTGTGTTTCCTTCTTTGTCGGTGTAGTTTCTTGTTTTCAAACGGCCTTCTATGTATACAGAACTGCCTTTTTTCAAATATTTTTGGGCGACATCGGCAAGCCCCCTCCAAAGTACAACGGTGTGCCAGTCTGTAGTTTCTTTCTGTTCGCCAGTATTGCGGTCTTTGTATCGTTCAGAAGTAGCCAACACTATGGTGGCTACCGAGACACCTGTTTCTAATGTTCTGATTTCTGGATCTTTACCTAGGTTGCCTATTAAAATTACCTTATTTACGCTTCCTGCCATGATTTCGGTTTTTAGTTATCCCAAACTTACATATTTTTTCGCACCTCGAAAACTTTTTCTTCTAAATAACGAGTTATTACACGGGGCATACCGATTTGGTCTAGTTGTTCAAGCGGAATAATTTTATACTTATCTAAGACTAGAGTTTCTGGAAAAGGAGCAATTTCTGCTTCCCAAAAAACAATGTGTAGTTTTCGGTGTGAAAGGAGGTGTTTATAGGCTTTTCCCCGAGACAGGTTTATTATATTTCTAGTAGAAAAAGTCTTTTCTATAAATGTTGTCATTTGCTTTTGACCTGTGTTTTCCAATAAGGGGAATTGATATAGGTTTTTCCATATTCCCTTGCCGTCTCTTTTTTCAACAACACAATTTTGCCCATCGGTAACGAATAGGAAATTCATTTTTTGTTCCAGCATTTTTGTTTTAGACGATTTAACAGGGCGCTGGGGAATGGTTTTTCTATCAAATGCCAAACACTTGTTTGTTAGCGGGCAGGTGTCGCAATGCGGATTTTTGGGAGTACACTGAAGCGCTCCAAATTCCATGATGGCTTGATTGTATTCCGCAGCATTTTGTTTATCCAGCAGTTCTTCAGCAAGAGTTCTAAATTCCTTTTTTCCCGCATTCTGATCAATAGGGGTGTCTAAATCGAACAACCTTGAGAGTACACGATATACATTACCATCAACCACAGCCACCGACTCGTTAAAGCAAAACGATGCAATAGCTGCTGCGGTGTATTCTCCTACGCCTTTTAATTTGAGCAGGTTCTGATAATCTTTAGGAAACTTTCCGTTAAGTTCGTTGGACACCAGTTTGGCAGTATTGTGGAGGTTTTGTGCCCGCGAATAATACCCCAGGCCTTGCCAAGTTCTGATTACGTCATCCTGATGAGCAGCAGCCAGATCAAAAACGGTAGGAAATTTAACAGTAAACGATTCGTAATAGGGCAAGCCTTGACTTACCCGTGTTTGCTGGAGAATAATTTCAGATAACCAAACAAAATAAGGGTTGTTGGTTTTGCGCCAAGGTAAGTCTCTTTTATTTGCTCTATACCAACGAATTAATTCCTCTTTAATTTCCATAAATTGGTTCTTAAAAAACAGCCATCTGTCTAATAAACTGAAAAACAAGCGCTATACCTCTTTCGTATTTGCAACAAAGAACTATATTTGCACCCCGTTTTACAAATTAAAATAGAGGTAGACATGACAAAAGCAGAATTAGTTAGTGTAATTTCTGACAAAACAGGAATTGAAAAGGTAGCAGTAATGGCTACAGTAGAGGCATTTATGGATGCAGTTAAGGCGTCTATGGAAAAAGGGGACAATGTTTATCTACGTGGTTTCGGAAGCTTCATCGTTAAGGAGAGAGCAGAGAAAACAGGGAGAAACATCTCTAAGAACACAACGATTGTGATTCCAGCACACAACGTACCGGCTTTCAAACCAGCTAAAGAGTTTGTTGAGGGAGTTAAGGCAAAAGTGAAAGTGAAAAAGAAAAAGTAATGAAGACGGCCAAGGGCCCAATCTTATTGATAGCAGGAGGGGCAACCCTCCTTGCTATTTTGTTAATGATGCCGAGAGTTCCGGTGAAAGTGGCAGAGCAGAAATCGGAGAGAGAACTTAAACTGGACAAAGCAATAGAGCTGGTTAACAGCGGCTCAAATCCTATGGAAGGTATAACCATTCTTAGGGAACTGTTACAAGAAAACCCATTGGATAAAGATGCCTTGTGGTATTTAGGTGAGTTTTCGATGAAATCGGGGCAGTATGAAAACGCAATAGGCAGATATGAAACACTGCTTAAAGCTATGAGAGATGATGTTCCCGAAACAACAATCGGCCCCCTGATGCGAATGGCAGAAGCCTATTCAAATCTTGAAAACTATGAAAAGTCGATTGATTGTTTGCAAAAAGTAAAGGAACTAACGAACGATTCGGCAATAACAGAAGCCGTTCAAACGAAAATAAACGAGTTAAAAACAATTAAAAACTAGGTATTATGCCAAGCGGTAAAAAAAGAAAAAGACATAAGATGGCTACTCACAAACGTAAAAAGCGTTTGAGAAAAAATCGTCACAAGAAGAAGAAGTAATTTTATTCAGAATTTACTTTAGAATTCCTTAATTATTTACAGGTTTGTGGAAATAGTGTATCTATTCACCGCAAATTTTTGTTTCATTAAATTTCGTATAATCCGGTGAACTTTGAATTACTGATAGATTCGAATGCATCCGGGGTTACGCTTGCCTTACTAAAAGATAAAAAGCTCCTTGAGCTTCATGAAGAAAAAGGCAATAACAACTTCGGTGTTGGAGATATATATTTAGGGAGGGTAAAAAAAATTATACCTTCTCTCAACGCAGCCTTTATAGATGTAGGCTACGAAAAAGATGCTTTTTTGCATTATTTAGACCTTGGGCCTCAGTTTCTTACTGTGCACAACTACGTGAAGCGTTGTCTAGAAGGGAAGCAAAACACCTCTAACCTCATGTATTTTGAGGCAAAGGAAGACATTCCCAAAGAAGGGAAGGTGTCTGATCATTTGAGTCATGGACAGCAAATTTTAGTGCAAATTGCCAAGGAGCCTATTTCTTCCAAGGGCCCTCGGTTGAGTGCAGAAATCACCATGCCCGGGAGGTATCTAGTGCTAGTGCCATTTAGCAATAAAGTGTCTATTTCGCAAAAGATTAAATCTATCGAGGAGCGTGACCGGCTAAGGGATTTAATGCGCGAGATAAAACCAAAGAATTTTGGGGTAATAATCAGAACGGTTGCCGAAAACAAGAAAGTTTCTGATTTGGAGCAGGACTTAAATGACTTGGTGCACAAGTGGGAAGAATTGTTTAATGGATTAAGAAAAAACCCTACACCGCCCAAGCGTATTTTGGGCGAAGACAATAAAACAACCACTATTTTGCGAGATATGCTTACCGAAGATTTCTCGCATATATATCTGAATGATGAAAAACTTTTGGAAGAGGTAAAAGATTATGTAAGAACTATTTCTCCCGGAAAAGAAAATATAGCTCGGCTTCACAAAAGCAAACTTGGTATGTTCGAAGAGTTTGGTATTCACAAGCAAATAAAAGCAATGTTTGGTAAGCAGGTAATGTTGCCTAGTGGCGGATACCTTATTATTGAGCACACCGAGGCCATGCATGTGGTAGATGTAAACAGCGGAAATCGAAAAGCTATTGAGGGGGCTAGCCAAGAAGAGAATGCTTTTCAAACCAATATGGAGGCGGCAGACGAACTTGCCCGTGTTTTGCGACTTCGCGATATGGGGGGTATCATAGCGGTTGACTTTATCGATATGTACGATAAAGAAAACAACAAGAAACTCTATGAATTTTTAAAAGAGGCAATGCGCTCAGATAGAGCCAAGCACAATGTGCTTCCACCAAGTAGGTTTGGAGTGGTGGAAATTACTCGTCAGAGGGTAAGGCCCGAAACAGATATCAAAACTACCGAAAAATGTCCTTCATGCGGTGGAACAGGAGAGATAGAGGCCTCAGTTCTTTTTGTAGAACTAATAGAAATGCAGATGACGTATTTGATTAACGAAACCAAGGAAAAAAACATTATCCTTCACGTGCATCCTTATATAGAGGCTTACTTGAAGAAAGGATTTTACTCTATCCAATGGCAGTGGTACTTTAAGTACAAAAAGTGGATTAGAATCAGAGGAGCATCTAACTATCATTTCCTTGAGTTTCACTTTTTTAACAAAGAGGGAGAAGAAATAATTTGGGGGGCTTAAATCCCTTGTTGTTGCTGTTACTCTATTTCTAGCTCAACAATGCTGAAGTTTACCTTGCAGGCAACTTTATTGGAGCAGGAAGAATTATATTTTAAATACCTTCTCGACAAGTTGTCAGGGGTTACTTCTGTCTTTCCTCTGGTCTGCCATGAACAATTGTGACTAAAAAGGAGGTCTTCTTTTATCAGACTTTTGTAGCTATTTCCCTTACGGTTTCTACCGGAAGCACTCCCCGAAACTAAAAAACTATCATCGGTATGTGTTGTAGTGTTTTCTCCGGTATTTTGCACTAGCCTGTACTGGCAATTCCAAGAAGAAAGGTCATTGTTTGAAAGTGTTTTCATTCGTAGGCTGTCGCAGTAAAGGTCAAATTGAGGTTTGTTGTTTGTGTTGGGACCAATGTTGACCAATGTTGCACTTACAGAGATGGAAACCCCACCTACAATGTAATCGGAAGAAGTAATCGTGACTAAGGTTCCTGTTGCAGACAAGTTACCGATGAATGAGGCAAGTATTTTTCCGCTTCTGGTCTTTCCGTCTGAACAGATTGTGTTTGTTCCAAAATCAATTTCCAAAGTCATAGGGCTTACTGTTGCATCAACAGTTACTGTAGCGCAAGGCAAAATACTTCTTAGGTCGTTATTTGATTTGGCGGCTTCATCCACCAACTGAAATATTTCCAGCAGTTGTTTTTCGGATCGTAAGTGATCTTTACTGCTCTGAACAGTATTTGTCAGTTCCCTGTCGTTCTTTCGGCAGCCTAAGGCAAGTAAAACAAGAGTCACAAGTAGAAATCTCATCTCAAAAATTTTCTGAAATGTATGAATTTTTAAAATACAGATTTAATTATGTGGTTTTATCGTATCGAACAACAGTAAATCCAGCCTCGTGTTTTTCGTCGGCTTCGTGACTGAACAGCGTTGTTTTTTGCCACAAATCGACTGACATTGAAGGAAAAAACGTATCGCCTTGGTAATCCTTGTTTATATGCGTTATGTATAGCCTGTCTACCAGATTTTCGGATAGTGCTATATTGTAAATCTGCCCTCCACCAATTATAAACACCTCGGTTTCGCCTTGCGATTGAGCGGAATCCAAGGCCTCTTCCAATGAGCTGCAGAGTACACAATCCGGGGCATTGTAGTTTTTGTTTCTGCTTATTACGATGTTGGTTCTGCCGGGAAGGGGGCGAAATTTTTCAGGGATAGATTCGTAATTTTTCCTCCCCATTATTACACAATGGCCTTTTGTGGTGTTTTTGAA
This sequence comes from Flavobacteriales bacterium, assembly GCA_046295395.1. GTDB lineage: Bacteria > Bacteroidota > Bacteroidia > Flavobacteriales_D > JBKBNH01 > JBKBNH01. The sequence goes on from JBKBNH010000002.1 coordinate 241,990, forward strand.
AAAATTCATATCCTTGGGGAGGTGCCAGATAAGGTTGTTATCTTTTCCAATCACGTTGTTTTTAGCAACGGCAACTATTATTGATTTAATCACAATGTAAGATTTATAGTGCAATTAAGTTATACAGACACGGAAGCTTTTATATGCGGATGCGGATCGTACCCCACTAGAGTAAAGTCTTCAAACTTAAACTCGAACAAGTTTTTAACTTTCGGATTTAAAATCATTTTCGGAAGTTTGCGCGGTTCACGGGTTAGTTGAAGTTCTGCCTGTTCGATATGATTTTTATACAAATGAACATCACCGAAGCTATGGATAAACTCTCCGGGTTTTAAATCGCAAACCTGCGCCAACATAAGCGTAAGTAGTGCATAAGAAGCAATGTTAAATGGCACACCTAGAAAAGTGTCTGCACTACGTTGATAAAGTTGGCAGGATAACCTGCCATCGGCTACATAAAACTGAAATAGGCAGTGGCAGGGCGGCAGGGCCATATTGTCAATATCTGCAGGGTTCCATGCAGTAACAATATGCCTTCTGCTATTGGGGTTGTTCTTCAGGTTTTCAACCAATTTAGTAATTTGGTCTACTGTTCTGCCGTCCGGGGTTCTCCATGAGCGCCACTGGTATCCATATACCGGGCCTAAATTCCCATTTTCATCGGCCCACTCATCCCATATGGAAACTCCGTTATCTTTCAAGTATTTAATATTCGTTTCACCCTGTAAGAACCAAAGTAATTCATAGATAATAGAGCGTAGATGCACTTTTTTGGTTGTAACAACAGGGAAGCCTTCTTCTAAGTTGAATCGCATTTGGTAGCCAAAGCAACTTATTGTTCCGGTTCCGGTTCGGTCGTCTTTTCCGTGGCCGTTGTCTAATATATGGCGTAGTAAATCGTGGTATTGTTGCATGGTTAAACTTAAAACAGTGCTTCAAAGTTAATCGAACAGGAGCCAACCGAAAAGCATTCGTTGATAATATAGTTGAGGATGTTTATAAATAAGGATTTTGACAGGGGCATTTTCCAGGCGAAATATTTTTAGCTATATTTAGGGAAATTTATGTCAATGAAATTTAAATATTTATTTACGGCGATATCTCTTTCGGTTTTTTCAAACTTGTTAGTTATGGCGCAGCCGGGATGCTCGGTTACTCCACCGGCCAATACAATAAAAGTAATGTCAGACTCTACCATTTCTACTATACTTTCAAATCAGCACTACTTGGTTTGTCCCGGAGTTACGCTTACCTATGAAGGAGCCCAAAGTGTTGCTGTAACTTACTATCTGGAGCCTTATGCCAATGTTGTTTCGGCTAGATCGCACACGGCTACGGTTTATGCTAAAACAACTTCTACTTTTAATGCTTGTTATTCTTGTACAAATAGCTGGGCAATAATAACCAACTTATTCTACGAGTCTGGAGCAAATATGGTTGACACTATTGCTGTAAATAATAAAACAGAGTGCACGCCTATTACATTTGACTATACAAACGTGGGAGGACCGGGGTGCACCCCGCTTTTTAACGAAGAATATTCAACTGGCAAGGGTGTAAAGGCATTTCCAAATCCGGCGAATGATGTTTTGACTATATTATCCGAGTCAGCGATAATATCCTCTATAAGGATATATAACCTTTTGGGAGCAGAGGTGATGTCTTTTTCTGCGAACAGGAGTCAGGTTCAAATAAATACATCTGATCTGAAGTCGGGGGTATACTTTGTAAAAGTCCGCAATAACAAAGGAAAAGAAATCGTTATTAAATCAATAGTTGAACACTAAAAAACAAGGCCATGAAAACAAAACAAATTCTTTACTTTCTGCCGTTTGCTGTGTTGCTAATATTTGGCTTCAAAAGTGCGGTAAATAATCAGCAAATCTACACGGTTGATACCAATAAAAGCGCCGTGAAGTGGAAGGGATACAAGGAAAAAAAGCCTGACCACCAGCACATTGGAACGGTGAAGCTTTCTTCAGGAACAGTAATTATAGAGAATGGTAAGCTGGTTGGAGGAGCCATAGAAATCGATATGAACTCCATGGAGGAGATGAGCGATAATAAAGGCTCTGCAGCAAAATTAATCGGGCATTTGAAGTCAAGCGATTTTTTTAATGTAAACGAATTTGCCAAGTCAAGCTTTACTATTATTAAAGTTAACAACGAAGTGGTAACGGGAAATCTAACAGTTCTTGGTAAAACTAAGTTAATTGATACCCGCCTTATGGCTTCTTTATCAGGGGATAGAGTTGCTGTTGGGGGGCAGTTTAGTGTAAATCTTGCCGACTTTGGCGTGCCTTATCTAAACAAGAAAGACGATGAAAATCTCATCAGCCCGACAGTACAATTTTCTGTTCACATAGAAGCTGTAAAAAACTAGTAAAGCATTCCAACTACTACTGCTGTAAACAGGCAGGCGATAGTTCCTCCAATCAAGGCTTTAAAGCCGAGTTGAGATAGTAATCCTTTTCGGCTTGGAATTAACGAGCCTATTCCACCGATTTGAATACCGATAGAGGCAAAGTTGGCAAAACCACAGAGCATATAAGTGGACATCAGGATAGATTTTTCCTGTAGTTTTCCTTCGGCGATTAGCTCTCCTAATCTTGGGTATGCGACAAACTCATTAAGAACAGTTTTTTGTCCGAGTAACTCGCCTACGAGAATAATATCTTCGCTGGCAACGCCCATCAGGTAAACAATGGGAGCGCAAAGGTAGCCTACAATCATTTGAAAGGAGAGTTTATCGTAGGGGGTGTATTTTGCAATAGTTTCATTTATTCCGAGCCAATCACCAATCATATCACCAAGAATGTAGTTGGCCATTGCCATTAGAGATATGAAGACCAGCAGCATTGCGCCTACGTTTACAGCCAGCCTAAGCCCGTCTCCGGTTCCGTTGGTAACGGCCTCTAATGCGTTGCTTCCAATTTTTTCTTTCGAAATTTGCAAGTCTTGGTTTATTTCTTCTTGCTCGGGGACTAATATTTTAGCGGCTACAATAGCTGCAGGAGCAGAAATTACAGATGCGGTAAGTAGATGTTTAGCAAAATAAATTTGCTGAGCTGGGTCATCTCCGCCCAAAAAGGAAATATAAGCAGCGAGTACGCCCCCGGCAATTGTGGCCATGCCTCCGGTCATTAGACACATAATTTCCGACTTGGTCATTCCTAGCAGATAGGGCTTAACTAACAGAGGGGCTTCGGTTTGTCCTAAAAATATATTTCCGGCAGCCGCTAAACTTTCTGCCCCTGAAAGCTTCATAAATCGTTTCATAATCCAGGCGAAGGCATAAACTATTTTTTGAAGTATGCCCCAATAATAGAATAAACTGGTTAGTGCAGAAAAGAAAATTATAGTAGGTAAAATGGTAATGGCAAACGTAATCATGGGCGGCTGCACCTCACTCATTCCTATTTGGGCAAACAGAAACTTCACCCCTTCGTTAGTAAAGTTTATAATCTTGGCAAAAAGCTTACTGATTTCGTCAAAGATTAAATCAACTCCGGGTACTTTGAGTATAAGCAGCGCTATAATTAGTTGAAGAGCCAACCCTTTTATAACCAGATTCCAATTGATGGCCTTTCGGTTGGAGCTAAACAAATAGGCTAATAATAATAGTGAAAGAACCCCTATAAGACCCCTTAAAATCGAGTTAAAAGAGAACCCCGAAGCCATTATGTCCGGTGCGTAGATCAGTTCGAGTATGGTTCCGCTTTCGTGTTCCAGTATAAGCTGAGAGTCAGTAAGTCTTAGGATTTTAAATTTTTGTTTTGCCGGAATGGGTTTTAATTTACCATTCTCCAGTTTCGCAACCACTTCTTTGTTTGTGAGAAATTCCAGGAAATGATTTCCCGCAAAGTCAATTTTATTTACCACAGAATCGATGGGGATTTCCACGCCTTTAGGCACCACTTCATTTACAAGAGAGGAGTCTTCGATTTTCCAGGTGCCGAGTATTTCGTTTTCGCCGGTAAACTCTACAAATAGATTTTTACCTTCTTCGGTGTAAAAGTTTAAATAATAAGGCTGATTGCTGAGGTCAATTGCGCTTCCCTGAACAGGAATTGCTACAGAAAACGACCACTTGCGTTTTATTTTTTGCTGAAAATCGACATTGTATTCTTCAGAGCTTCTTGCACAACTTATGCTTGTTAAAACAATAGTCAGCGCTATGACAAGCAGTCTGAACATACAAAAAAACTAATTGGATTTTCTTTTGTTAATTTCGTCTCTTAGTCGTGAGGCTTTCTCGTATTCTTCGTTTACCAAAGCAGACTCCAGCATTCTCTCTAAGTCAGCTATGGGTAGTGTTGTTATGTCATCATCGGCAGGTTGAAGTGACTCCAAGTCAAGCTCAAACTCTTCTTCCAAATCGTTATCGGTTTCGTCTTCTTCTTTTTCTTCGTCCATTAAGATACCGGCGGTACTCAGAATAAATTCATAGGTGTATATAGGGCAATTAAACCTTACAGCAAGAGCAACAGCATCGGATGTTCTGGCATCTAACTCCATTTCTTTTATACCATCTGTACAAACCAATTTTGAGAAAAACACACCTTCTGTGAGGTTGTATATAATTGCCTCTTTAACAGAAATGTGAAACAACTCCGAAAAAGATTTAAACAAGTCATGAGTTAGGGGTCTGCTAGGCTTCATTTTTTCTAGCTCAATAGCAATAGCTTGTGCTTCAAAACCTCCGATAATAATTGGTAGTTTTCTTTTTCCCCCACTTTCTCCGAGCACTAAAGCATAAGCTCCGCTTTGAGTTTGGCTATATGAAAGCCCTACGATGTCTAGCTGTATTTTTTCCATAACTCTAAAAAGCAGGCCCACCTTGTCTGGGCTAAATTAGAAAATAAATTTATCTAATTTATTGTTGTGATACTTTAAATTTCTTTACGGCTTCTGTAAGTTTTGGAAGTACTTCAAAAGCATCCCCTATCACGCCGTAGTCGGCAGCCTTAAAGAAGGGGGCTTCGGAATCTGTGTTAATCACTACAATTACTTTACTTCCGTTAACTCCGGCAAGATGCTGAATAGCTCCTGAAATTCCGGCAGCTATATAAAGATTTGGACGAATAGCAACACCGGTTTGCCCAACGTGTTCGTGGTGGGGTCTCCACCCGATATCGGCAACAGGTCTTGAACAGGCTGTCGCAGCACCGAGGGCATCAGCTAGGGCTTCTACCACACCCCAGTTTTCTGGACCCTTAAGGCCTCTTCCGGCAGACACTACGAGCTCTGCTTCTGGCAGGGGAAGCGCTCCGCCTTGCGATTTCTTTTCTTTCACAACAATTCCTGCAGAGCCAAGGTCGCCTGAAAATTCAGCAACTTCAGCAGTTCCACCTGTTGCCTCGGGGGCAACAGAATTTGGCAATAAAGAGATAACTTTAACAGTACTGTTTAAAGTATAGTTGGCAAAAGCCTTCCCTGAAAATACATTTACTTTAACGATAAAAGAGCTAGAGATTTGAGGCAGAGCAATGGCTCCGGCTACATATGCGGCATCCAGTCTAGCGGCAACTCTTGGCGCAACAGCCTTGCCTGTATGATCGTGTGAGAAAATAACTATACTAGTATTGTTTTCTTTTGCAACTTTTGCAACCAAACGGGTTAGCTGTTGGTCGTTATTGTTGCTTAGTTCACGGGCAATGATAATTTTTTTCACACCAAAGTTTCCGGCAGATGACAACACATCTGCTCCCGCATTTCCATAGGTTATACCAATTGCATTTCCACCGGATGAAGCGGCAATTTTGTTTCCATAAGACAAGGCCTCTTGAGCGGCTTTTGGCAATTTACCATCTTTCACTTCAAAAAATACGATTACAGACATATTAAATAACTTTTGCTTCGTTGTGTAACAATTGAACTAATTCATCCATGTTGCTTGGGTCAATCATTTTGCAAGCACCTTTAGGAGCAGGTAGTTCGTATCCTGCGATGGTTGTTTTTGCTTCTACAGCTACCGGGGCTATAACATTGAGCGGTTTGGTTCTTGCTGCCATAATGCCTCTCATGTTTGGAATACGCTGTTCTGCCATGCCTTTTGCTGCAGAAAGAACAAACGGTAAAGCAACTTCTACTACTTCATTCCCGCCTTTAGCCTCGCGCTCTAAAGTAGCTGTGCTACCATTTACGTCAAGTTTTGTGGCCAGAGAAACGACTGGCAAATCGAGCATTTCTGCAATCATTGGGGCTAGTTGAGAGCCGTTATAGTCTATGGTTTCTTTGCCGGTTAATATGATGTCAAAACCTTTGTCTTTGGCATATTCGGCAATTTGTTTTGCTACAAAATACGAATCCGTCGGATTAGCATCTATTCTTATCGCCTCGTTGGCACCTATAGCCAATGCTTTTCTGATGATTGGCTCGTCAGCAGCTGTACCCACGGTGATTATGGTTACTGAACCGCCTGAATTTTCGGTTAATTCCAGTGCTCGAACTAATGCATACCATTCGTCATAAGGGTTGATGATATATTGCACGCCATTTTCGTCGAACTTGGTATTGTTATCAGTAAAGGCAATTTTAGAAGTGGTATCCGGGGCCTTACTGATGCAAACTAATAGCTTCATAATAAGTGTTGATTTAAGCGTTTTTTAATGGGGAACAAACTTACATAATTTTTCTACAATTGCCCACAGAAAAGGCAGGGCTAAATTTTATTTACAGAAATTGGAATTACTGCCTATATTTAGCATTCTTTATTCTGTTTGGCTTGAAGCAATTATGGGACAAAATATCGTATTTGGGGCTTAGTCATATTCCTAAGGAAGAGGCCGTTTACCAAAACCGCGAAACCGTTCTTATTAACAGGATAACGGCGGTACTAGCTGCGGTGGTGGTGGTGTATATTCCGATTGAAATAGTATTCAATGGCTTGGGATTGACTCACATTATCCTCATACAATTGGCTTTGTTTTGTTTGGTTTTATTTTGGAACTACAAGGGCTATTTTGAGTTTGCCAAGTACTATTTTTTGTTTTTGATTTTGTTGATTGTGGCTACTGTGCCTATAGTAGCTCCTCCCGAAGCCCGCAACGAATATTTTGCTGTTCCTGCATCTATTGCAGGAGTGCTTTTTTTCAAAGAAAAATGGAAATCTTTTCTATTTATGGTCATTTCGCTGGCACTGTTTTACTATATCGGGTATCTGCGAAAATCTATTCCTCCTATGGTGGAGATGGAGCAGGAACTGCTCTTGTTTTTTAGTCAAATATTTATTGCAATGGTGTTTCTGATGAATTTCATTGTGGTAATCTATTTCAGATTGACTAACGAAGATTATGAAAAAATCATCCACAATCAAAGGGACGCGCTTAAAAAGACAAATGAGCTGGTGAGCGAAAAAAACCAAGAAATTACCGATTCTATTAACTATGCTAAACGTATTCAGCAAGCTATTTTACCCTCGTCAAAACTTATTCACGAATACCTGCCCGAGTCATTTATTCTTTACAAACCCAAAGACATAGTAGCAGGCGATTTTTATTGGCTAGAAAGCCCCACCCCCCTCTTTATTTCTCCCCCCCAGTTGGCGGGGGAGATGTCCGTCAATGGTGGGCAGAGGTGGATGGGAGTGCTCTTCGCATGTGCCGACTGCACCGGACACGGCGTGCCGGGGGCCATGGTAAGCGTGGTTTGCCACAATGCGCTGAACAGAAGCGTGCGCGAATATGGGTTGACGAATCCGGGAAAAATATTGGATAAAACGCGAGAGATTGTAACACAAGAGTTTGAAAAAAGCGATGAAGAGGTAAAGGATGGAATGGATATTTCGCTTTGCGCATTGCAAGGCAATACACTTAGCTGGGCGGGAGCCAATAACCCACTATGGATTATAGCTGATGAAAACAGAACAGACCCGTCAGGTTTTAAAAACCTGACGGGTCTTAGTGCGGCTAACGGCAAGACGCTGTATGAGATTAAATCCAACAAACAGCCAATAGGTAAGGTGGATAATCCGCAACCATTCACTACCCATACTATTGAATTAAAACAAGGCGATACCTTTTACATTTTCACCGATGGCTACCAAGACCAATTTGGCGGCGATAAAGGCAAGAAGTTTAAAGCCAGTAAACTAAAAGAACTACTCTTGAGTATTCAGGATAAAACAATGGAAGAGCAGAAGGGCTTTTTAGACCAAGCATTTGAAGATTGGAGAGGAGAGCTAGAACAGGTTGATGACTTGTGTGTAATTGGAGTGAGGATATAAAACACTAAACATGAAAAAAACAGCAGTGTTAATATTGTCTTTTGTTTCTTATTTTTTCTGTGGCTTTACACAAAACCGACAGGAAGTAGACTCGCTGCTAAACCTGTATAAAAGTGCAAAAAACGATTCTACTCAAATTATACTGCTACTGGAAATTGGCAACAGAACCATTTATACCGACCCCGATACAACCGAAATTATTCAATTATCCGGGGTAAAAATATGTGATAAAGCATTTAAAAACAAATCATTTAATCAGGATACCATCCTTAAGCACAAAGCGATTTTTCTTGGAAATTTAGGTACCATTTCAGCTAACAAAGGAGATTTTGACAGCGCCTTGGAGTGCTACAAAAAATCCCTTGAGTTGAAAAAGAAAATTAACGATTTGCAGGGGATGGCAATGTCGTACAATAATATCGGCAACGTTACCGAATATCAGGGAAATTTAAAAGAAGCACTTGATTATTACTACGATGGTATAGCAATAGCAGAGCAGGTTAATGAATATAAAGTGCTTGGGTTGCTGCATAATAATATAGGGTTTATATACTACACGCTCGCTGAACTTGATAAAGCTAAGGAGTTCTTTACCAACAGCTTGGAGTATCACGCTAAAAATCAGGATTATGCCGGAATGTCTGATGCTTATGGAAATATGGCTCAAATTGAACAAAAAAAGGGAAATCACGAAGAATCAGTTCGTTTAAACAGGCTTGCGAAAAATTACTCCGAAAAATTAAATGATCAGGCAGGAATTGCTCAAGCTCTGCTGAATATAGCGGTGAGTTATACCCAAATAGGCTTATCAGATAGTGCTATGAGATATGTTGATTCTGCAATAGATGCTTTTGAATCGATGGGCTATAAATACCCTTTGGCATTTGCTTATTTAAACAAGTCGAAAATCTTTGCCAATCAGGGAAAAAACAAAGAGTCTTTTGCATACGTCCAAAAAGCGTTGTCTATTGCCGAGGAGATAAATTATCCTGAACAGTTGATAAAGGTTTACGAACATTACAGCACCCTGCTTGCCAATCAAGGCAAATACAAACAGGCTTTGCACTTTTACACAGAAATGGTAAGATTAGAAAAACAGCAGCAAGACTCGGAAAATAAAAAACAGACTATTCGCAAGTCTTTAGAATATGAATACTTGTTGGCACACACCGCCGACAGCGTAAAAATGGAAGAGCAAAAAAGAGTGGCTGCGGCAGAGCTAAAGGCAAAAGACGTTCAGTTGGAAAAAGAGGCGTTACAACGCTATACCTTGTTTGGAGGACTCGCTATTGTTGTGGTTTTTGCTCTTTTTCTTTTTAAAAGATTTAAAATTGAACGTCATCAAAAAGAACAAATAGCACTAAAAAAATCCGAGGTAGAGCGTCAAAAGCACTTATTAGAAGAAAAAAACCAAGAAATCACCGATTCTATTAACTATGCCAAGCGAATTCAAGAAGCTATTTTACCCTCAAGGTATTCATTGACCGAAAACCTTAAAAATGGCTTTGTTCTGTTTAAACCCAAGGACATAGTGAGCGGCGATTTTTACTGGTTAGAAAAGGTAGGAGATGTTACCTTCTTTGCGGCTGCCGACTGCACCGGACACGGCGTTCCGGGAGCAATGGTGAGTGTGGTTTGTAGCAATGCCCTGTCTAAAGCCTTACTAGAGGAAAACATTGCCGAGCCCGGAAAATTACTAGACCGAGCCCGGGAGTTAGTAGTAGAACGTTTTGCCAAAAGCAACGAAGATGTAAAGGACGGAATGGATATTTCGCTTTGCGCATTACACGGCACAACACTTAATTGGTCTGGAGCCAACAATCCGCTATGGATTATAGCCGATGGAAACAGAGCAGACTTGTTAGATTCCCAAGCAGACCTAGCAGGTTTTAAAAACCTGCTAGGTCTTGGAGGCAAGACGCTGTACGAGATAAAACCCAACAAGCAGCCAATAGGCAAGGTAGACCACCCGCAACCATTCACTACTCATACTATTGAATTACAAGAAGGCGATACCCTTTACATTTTCACCGATGGCTACCAAGACCAATTTGGCGGCGATAAAGGCAAGAAGTTTAAAGCCAGCAAACTAAAAGAACTACTATTGAGTATTCAGGATAAAACAATGGAAGAGCAGAAGGGCTTTTTAGACCAGGCGTTTGAAGATTGGAGAGGAAACCTTGAGCAAATTGACGACTTGTGTGTAATCGGAGTGCGAGCCTAATTATGATTATAAAGATGAGTAAAATTAGAGATATAGTAGTTCTGTTATTTCTGGCGAATCACCTTAGCGCACAGGTGTTCCCTTCAAAATATTATGGGTTAAAAGAGGGGTTGCCCAACACCTATGTTTCGCAGTTTTTTCAAGATACGCTCGGCAATATGTGGTTTGCCACATTGGGAGGGGGGATTTCAAAGTTTGACGGTTCGGGGTTTAAAAATTATGGCATAGAAAAAGGATTAAAAGTAGATTTGGTTAGATGTATAACAGCGGACAAGGATGGGAGAATATTCGTAGGCACTTTTGGTGATGGTGTTTACACTTTGGTAAACGATTCGCTTGTGTCCGTTGCGGCAGAGTCTATTCCGAAGGAGATATATGCTATTAAAGGCGATAAATTTGGCAATATATGGGTAGGTGCTGAAAGTGGAATTTATAAAATAGACAAAAACCAAAAGGTTAAGAATTACACGACAAAGTTAGGGCTACCAAAAGGGCCAGTTACACACATATCTGAAGACAATAACGGGAATGTTTGGTTTGGATATGACGAGTACATAGGGGTGTTTAAATTAGACCTTCTTAAGGCAGAAATAGTTGAACGCTATGACTCTACTTCGGGATTAACTTCGGGAAGAATATTAAGTTCATTTCATGACAGTGAAGGAGGTACATGGATTACCGCTCACGATGGATTGTACAAGATTAATAGGGAGAAAAAAACAGCTAAAAAAATAATTAACCCCGATATTCCTGAATACTATTTGTTTGAAATAGTAGAGCCAAAGCCCGGTCTTTTACTTATTGGAAGCCAGGAAGATGGTGTTGTTTTTTATGACACACACACCAACAAGGTACTAAAAAAGGTAGGCCGAGCTAATGGAATAAAAACCCAAACGGTCTTCAGGCTTTTTAAAGATGATGAGAACAATATTTGGGTAAGTACCTGGGGGGAAGGAATATCAAGACTGATTTTTTCGGGGTGGTCTCAGATTGAAGAAAAAAAAGGATTTACATCAAAGTTTGTTAATAGCATGTTTGTGACAGGAAACGAAATATACTGTGCTACAAACGGGGGTATTTTAAAAATTACTCCTGAAGGGGTTTCGGCAGTATTCCCCGAACTTATACAAAATGATATTTCGGCGGTGCTTGTTTCTGAGGAGTTAATTTTCTGCGCAAAAGAAAAATCATTACAAGTAATAGATATTCAAAAAAAAACAGTAACGATAAGGCAAGAGGAATACCTGAAAAGTGTAAAAGCAATGACAAAAGCAAAAGATGGAACAATTTATTTTGCCTCATGGAACAATGGAATTAGCTATTATAAAAACGGGCAGTTTGCAAAAGTTTCAGATAGCTTAGCTTCATTAATTAAGTATTACTATACGGCTTATACAAGCACTAATGGAACGATTTGGTTTGGCTCTTGGCAGGGTGGGGTGGTGTATTTTGATGGGCTCCATTGGCGAACTATTTCTACCGAGCAAGGGCTACCATCTAATAAGGTTATGGCAATAACTGAAGACGCTGTGGGAAATATGATATTTGGCACGAACGGAGGAGGGATTGCCATTCTTTCGGGAGACAAAATAAAGACGATTAACAGTAAAAATGGGCTGCCTTCCAACTCTGTTTTTTCTTTGGTATGTGATAAAAAAAACAATCTTTGGATTGGTTTACAGGGAGGTGTGTCTCGTTACAATATGACAACAAACCACATTAAAAACTTTGACTACTCGTTTGGTTTTGATGGAGACTGTTTGTTGGGAGCAATGATTATGCATAACGAGGCTATTTGGGTGGGTACCAATAATTATTTATGGAGGTTTACCAATGATGATATAATTGAAAACAAGCGTTCACTTAAAGCAATAATTAAAAATATTCGGGTAAATAATCTTTTGATAGGGCGTTCTAATAATACTTTTTCACACAAAGAAAACAAGTTTACTTTCGAGTTCTATTCCTCCCAAATGCTAGAAAATGAAAAAGTCAAATTTCAATTCCGACTATTAAATATAGATGAAGAATTTTCTCCCCTCACAATACAAAAAGAGGTGAGTTTTTTAGAGCTACAACCAGGAATCTACACTTTTGAACTTAGGGCTTGTATTGACTATGACTGCTCTAAAAATTCGGCTTTTTTTTCGTTTGAAATTTATCCTCCTTTATGGAAAACTTGGTGGTTTAGGGCTTTGTCCGTCTTATTTGTAATCGTAATTTTTTACACGTTTTATCAATGGCGAACAGCCACACTTAGAAAAAGGCAAATTGAGCTAGAAAAAACAGTGAGAAAACGTACCGCCGAGGTAGTTGCCGAAAAAAAAGAAGTAGAGCGTCAAAAACACTTATTAGAAGAAAAAAACCAAGAAATTACCGATTCTATTAACTATGCCAAGCGAATTCAGGAAGCCATTTTACCCTCAAGGTACTCATTGGCCGAAAACCTTAACAATGGCTTTGTTCTTTTTAAACCCAAGGACATAGTTAGCGGTGATTTTTATTGGTTAGAAAAGGTAGGAGATGTTACCTTCTTTGCGGCTGCCGACTGCACCGGACACGGCGTGCCGGGGGCAATGGTGAGTGTGGTTTGTAGCAATGCCCTGTCTAAAGCCTTACTAGAGGAAAACATTGCCGAGCCCGGAAAATTACTAGACCGAGCCCGGGAGTTAGTAGTAGAACGTTTTGCCAAAAGCAACGAAGATGTAAAGGACGGAATGGATATTTCGCTTTGCGCATTGCAAGGCAATACACTTAGCTGGGCGGGAGCCAATAACCCACTATGGATTATAGCTGATGAAAACAGAACAGACCCGTCAGGTTTTAAAAACCTGACGGGTCTTAGTGCGGCTAACGGCAAGACGCTGTATGAGATTAAATCCAACAAACAGCCAATAGGTAAGGTGGATAATCCGCAACCATTCACTACCCATACTATTGAATTAAAACAAGGCGATACCCTTTACATTTTCACCGATGGCTACCAAGACCAATTTGGCGGCGATAAAGGCAAGAAGTTTAAAGCCAGCAAACTAAAAGAATTGCTGCTTTCCATCCAACACAAAACAATGGAAGAGCAGAAGGGCTTTTTAGACCAGGCGTTTGAAGATTGGAGAGGAAACCTTGAGCAAATTGACGATGTGTGCATAATAGGAGTAAGAATATGAAAAAATTAATCTACATATTATTTTTTTTTCCGCTGTTTTCGGCAGCCCAGTCTAATCTATCGCCGCAGATAGCAGACTCCCTTTGGCAGGTGTGGCAAGATAAAACCCAGCCCGATACTAACCGACTAAAAGCTATTGCTTATTTCGCTTGGGAAGGCTACGTTTATACACAGCCGGACAGCGCTTTTTATTATGCACAACTTCACTATAATTTTGCTAAGGCAAGAGGCCTGAAAAAACAAATGTCTGATGCATTAAACACACAAGGAGTTTCATTTCATATACAGGGCGATTATGCTAAAGCCATTGACTACTACACCCGAAGCTTGAAGATAGATGAGGAAATCGGGGATAAAAAGAGAATATCCCCCTCTTTAAACAACATTGGAAACGTCTATAGTGATCAGGGCGATTATACCAAAGCTATTGACTATTATACTCGAAGCTTGAAAATAAACGAGGAAATCGGAAATAAACGAGGAATATCTACCTCTTTAAACAATATTGGAATCATTTATTATAATCAGGGTGATTGTGCCAAAGCCATTGATTATTATACTCGAAGCTTGAAAATATATGATGAAATTGGCGTTAAACAGGGAGCAGCGCACTCTTTAAACAACATCGGAATTATTTATGGTCATCAGGGCGACTATGCCAAAGCCATTGATTATTATACCCGAAGTTTAAAAATACATAACGAAATAGGAGATAAAAAAGGAATGGCCTCTTCTTTACATAATATTGGAGAAACCTATGATGCTCAGGGCGATTATATCAAAGCCATTGATTATTATACCCGAAGCTTAAAAATAAGAGAAGAAATCGGGGATAAATTGGGAATAGCCTCTTCTTTAAACAACCTTGGAATCCTATATAAAGAGCAAGGCGATTATATCAAAGCCATTGATTATTATACCCGAAGCTTACAATTATTTGAGGAAATTGGCTATAAACAAGGAATAGCTCTCGCTTTAAATAACGTTGGGAATATTTATAAAGACAGGAACGATTATGCTAAGGCTCTTGATTTTAATTTGCGGGCGCTTCGGGTAGCACAAGAAGTAGGCGCAATTATAGAAATTCGAGATGCCGCAAAATCGCTTTGGGAAATAAATAAAAAAACAGGCCAATATCGTCAAAGCATAGAAATGCATGAGCTTTATGTTCAAATGCGCGACAGTATTCTAAGCGAAGAAAATCAAAAAGAAGTTATCCGACAAGAGTACAAATACATCTACGAAAAACAAGCCGCAGCAGATAGCGTTTCCTTTGCTAAAGAACAAGAAATAAAAGAAGTAGAAATTGCCAGACAACAAGCGGAAATAAAAGCGCGAAAAAATCAACAGTATGCATTATTCGGGGGATTGTTTTTGGTGGGGGCATTTGCAGGTGTTATTTATAACCGACTTAAAGTTACCCACCGACAAAAAGGCATTATTGAAGAAAAAGAACGCGAAACGTATGCCCAAAAACAAATCATCGAAGAGAAACACAAAGAAATTACGGACAGTATTAATTATGCCGAGCGTATTCAACGCAGCTTTTTGGCCACAAGAGAAATACTAGACGAACACCTGCGAGACTACTTTGTATTTTTTAAACCCAAAGACGTAGTGAGTGGGGATTTTTATTGGGCATCGCAACTAAAAAACGGAAACTTTGCCTTCTGCTGCGCCGACAGTACCGGCCACGGTGTGCCTGGCGCCATTATGAGCATATTGAATATCTCCAGCTTAGAAAAATCCATAGAGGTGGAGTCGACTCCGGACAAAATCCTTAACGAAACCCGAAAGATCATTATCAAGCGCTTGAAAAAAGACGGCACCCCCGAGGGTGGTAAAGATGGCATGGACTGTAGCTTATTGGCGCTTAGCCAAGATAAAACCCGTCTCACTTTTGCTTCGGCGCACAACCCTGTTTTTATAGTTCGTGCGGTCACTTCGGGTTCCGGTGAAGGAGGAGTATCTAGAAGTGAAACTCACGAACTCCTCGAATTCAAACCCGATAAAATGCCCGTAGGCAAACACGACAAAGACCAAGAGTCTTTTACCCTGCAAACCGTTCAGCTGCAAAAGGGAGATGTAATTTATACCCTTACCGATGGTTTTCCCGACCAATTTGGCGGCGATAAAGGCAAAAAATTCAAAACTTCTCAACTAAAAGAACTACTGTTGAGTATTCAGGATAAAACAATGGAAGAGCAGAAGGAATTTTTAGACCAAGCCTTTGAAGATTGGAGGGGAAACCTTGAGCAAATTGACGATGTGTGTATAATAGGAGTAAGGGTTTAAAGAGTTGTTTTCCAAAGACTTCTTCCACTGCGGTGATTCGGTATCGAAAATTCCGGCTAATTGTTTTTTAACAAAAAGGGAGTTAGCAATTCGCCCCATAAGCCTAAACGGCAAGGCATAGTAAATTACAACTATCATCTCAATGCTGATGATACCAAATTTATATGAGCCAAAATGCGGCTCAGCTATAAAAAAAAGGGTTCTTTTTAGCGATAGATAATCGAACAACACTAGAAATTTAAAGGACTGTAACTTTTAAATAGTTTTGCGGTACACGTTGTGTTCATTTTCTTTTATTTACTTTATGCAGATGCCAATTCGTTTTTTCCTTGTTATTTGTTTAAGTTTTGCCTTTAGTATTAAAGCTCAGATAAAATTTAAAACTACCGAAATTGATTTCGGCGAGATTACAGAACGCCATGACAGAATTGCTGATTTCTGGATTGCAAACACTTCTGATAAGAAGCTTTTTGTTTTTAGAATGGACGTGCCTAAACATGTGCAAGTACGGTACTCCACAAAAGAGCTTTATCCGGGAGATACCGCATTTATTCGCATGAAATACGACCCACAAAAAAAAGGCGTTTTCAGGGAGGAAGTAAAGTTACACCTTAGTGCTTCAGACAAACCTCTTTCGCTTTACCTGAACGGACAATCAACACTGATTGCTCAGCATGAGATGGAAATACCTTGCCCTGATTTTGGTCAACTGAGTCCAAATGCTTATTTCGAGGCAGACATAAAAATTACCGACAGCAGTTCAGACCAACCCCTAAAAGGGGTAAAATTAACTATATACAAAGGCGGTAGAAAAATTACCACAACAAAAACAGACAAAACAGGGCGATTTACAACGCCGATGGAGCCCGGTTGGCATTATTTTATTGCAGAAATTCCGGGTTACGAAACCTACGAGCTTGCTATGTATATGAACAGAAGGACAAAGCGGGTTGACATCCCTATGATTGCTGATTCACTAGCGTTGGTTCCGGATTTAATCGTTGAAAACCTCAAAGAGTCCGAAATTCCCGAACAAGAAATAACCATTGTACTCCCCTCAAAATACGACATAAAAAAGGACACGCCTATTGTTTTTAAAAAGGAAGACATTGAGAAGACACCACCTCCTATTGACTCTCCTGTGGAGGATATTTATGAAAGCAGCCATTTTTACTCACCCAACAACCTAGTGTTTTTATTAGACCTATCTAGTTCGATGAATGTAAAAGGACGGTTAGAACTACTTAAAGTGACCATGCTAGACTTATTAGAAGTAGTTTCTCTCAACGATAAAATAACTATTATAGGCTATGCAAGTGGCGTGAACACAATTCTGGAAACCACAACCGGAGCGAATAAAAATGAGGTTCGTTACATAATAGAAAACCTTACAGCAAGAGGACTAACAGCCGGAGAGTGGAGCCTTAAAACAGCCTATGAAACAGCTCGGCGCGAGTTTATAATTGGCGGAAACAATCAAATTATTCTGATTTCTGATGGCGAGTTTAATGAGGGAAGCCGCTCGCTGAACAAAACCATTTCTACCAACTATAAAAGAGGAATAAAATTATCGGTAGTAGCTATACACTCCAAAGAGGATAATGCGTATTTACTGCATCAGGCGGCGAATAACGGCGGCGGCAACTTTATACCTATTCGCAATGCCGACCAGGCTCATAGGGCGCTTAAAGAGGAGGTTAGAACTCAGAGCAGAAAAACACGCTAAGGGCTATTTACGAACAGACTAGGCGCGGATAATTTTTTCTTTTTTTATTTGCCGGAAGTCACCAGTTTGATAAACTCATCTCTCATCCGGGCCTCTCTAAACCTGCCTGAGTAGTGAGAGGTTATGGTGCTGCATCCGGTTTGTTCAATTCCTCTCATGCTCACACACATGTGTTCGGCATTAATCATTACAGCAATATCTTCTGTTTTAAGCACCTCTTTTAGTTCTTGGGCTATTTGTTCGGTAAGCCTTTCTTGCACTTGCGGACGACGACAATAATAGTCTACAACACGGTTAAGTTTCGATAAGCCAATTACCTTACCATTTGAAATGTAGGCAACATGAGCCTTACCGATAATGGGCACGAAATGATGTTCACAGAAAGAGTGGACTTTAATGTTCTTTTCGATAAGCATTTCGTTGTACTTATACTTGTTTTCGAAAAGTTTTATGGAGGGTTTGTTGGCGGGATTGAGTCCGCTGAAAATTTCTTGCACATACATTTTTGCCACTCTTGCCGGAGTTCCTTTAAGGCTATCGTCTGTAAGGTCCAAGCCCATTATCTGCATTATTTGTGCAAAATGTTTTGTAATAAGCTGCATTTTTTCCTCGTCCGAAAGGGTAAACGCATCTTCACGCAGAGGGGTGTCGGTATTCGACGAAAGGTGTTGATCTCCTAATGCTTCAATTTCTTCAAGCGCCAGCGTACTCCACAAAGTTTCTTTCTGTTTCATAAAGCGTTATTTTTAAGTCGAGATGAGTAGGTATACGCCTTTTGATTAAGCGCCATATTACCACAGCAATATTCTCGGCTGTTGGGTTTAAATTTTTAAATTCTTCCGTGTCGAGGTTTAGATTTTTATGGTCAAACCTATCTTCAATTTCTTTTTTTATTATTTTTTTTAACTCTTTTGTGTCAATCACATAACCTGTTTCAGGGCCTATCTCTCCGCTTACACTTACGATTAGGTGGTAGTTGTGTCCGTGGTAGTTTTCGTTGTTGCAAACACCGAAAACTGCCTTGTTTTTTTCCGCATTCCAAGTTGGATTATGCAAGCGATGTGCTGCATTAAAGTGTGCTTTTCTAGAAACGGTTACAATCATTTCTATAAAGAGTTTGTAATTAATTCTTCGTGCTTTACCACTTCTTCTAAACAGATTTTAAACCATTCGGTATAGCTCTCTCCATTGTTTTTAACATCTTGGAGTAATTCTGACATTGCAACAAATTTATAGCTTTGAACTTCTTCCGGGTTTATGTTTGGTACACCGTCGTATGTTCCAATGAATACATGGTCGAACTCATGCTCTGTAAGGTGGTTGTCGAGGTCTTTTTTGTAGATAAAATAAAACACTTTTTTTAAGGCACAATCAAAACCCATTTCTTCCTGTAAACGACGATGAGCGGCTTCTTCGGCTGATTCGCCATTGCGTGGATGACTGCAGCAGGTGTTTGTCCAAAGTCCGCCGCTATGGTACTTACCGAAAGCCCTCTGTTGCAATAGCATTTCTCTGTTGCTATTGAAAACAAACACAGAAAAGGCTCTATGCAAAACGCCTTTTTCATGCGCTTCCATTTTCTCCATTAACCCAAGAGGATTGTCCTGTTCGTCTACCAGTATTACGTATTCCATTAAATTGATTTGAGCTTTTTTTTCTCTTCCTCGGTACAAAGTTCTGAATTCAGAAGGAAATCAACGACTTTTAGGCAATAATTGTTACTTAAAGTTTTGCTTTTTGCTTTGGAAAGGTTGTTAATAATGAAAGTTTTGTCACTTTTAATATTCGAATTGTAACCAGCTATTGAAGGAGCTTTTGTTTGAACGCTAAACCTTAGGAATCGTAATTCAACATTGTCGGGGGCCTTTTCTATGGCCTTTTCCAGTTTTTCTTTCCCTTTTTTAAAGGTGCTTAGTTTAGAAAGGGGGTTAAATTCAAATTCTGCCCACATGGCTGTTGCCACCCCGTTGTACCCATACATTACTGGTTCTTTTTCAACTGATGCTGCAGAGGTAAGGCTTTTCAATTCAATTATCTTTTCCTTTTTCCCTTCGGCATCAAAATAAGTATCACGTACGGAGTTTAAACTTACACTAGTAAAACTGAAAGACAGAAGTATGTAAAAAACTAAAGACATTATATAATGTTGAAACTATGGCGTATATAAGAACCCACAAAAAGTGCATATTTCTTTTTATTGGGTATGCGAATTCGCTCGTGCATAACTTTGGAAGAGTCGGTTTGCTTTATTTTCAGCAGTAGGCTACTGTAGTAAACATAGGCTACGTATACCCCAAAACGGGCACTTTTAGGAAGCATTTTTATTCCGGTAAGTCCGTCGGCAAAATCCTTCTCGATGTCGGCTTCAATTTCTTTTTTTACAGAGTCATTGAACTCTGCCAAATTTACTCCCGGGAAGTACATACGCCCCATTTCTTTGTAGTCGGCCTGCATGTCGCGTAGGAAGTTGATTTTTTGGAATGCCGAACCCAGTCGCATGGCGTAATATTTAAGTTCATTGTATTTTTTTTCGTCACCTTCTACAAAAACCTTAAGACACATAAGCCCTACTACTTCTGCTGAACCCAGAATGTATTTTTCATAATTTGACTGGTTGTAGTTGTTTTTGTGCAAATCCATTTCCATACTATCCAGAAAAGTGTCGATTAGCTCCATGGGAATGGAATATTTGTGGACAACCCATTGAAAACTGTTTAGTATTGGATTTAAACTAATTTTTTCTTCTATAGCCAGGCGGGCGTCTTTTCTAAATCGTTTTAGCAAATCGCTTTTATTGTAATCGTGAAACGTATCCACTATTTCGTCGGCAAATCGTACGAACCCGTATATGGCATATATCGGGTCGTGAAACCGCTTGTTTAAAAACCGAATACCAAGCGAAAACGAAGTACTGTATGACTTGGTTGTTATTTTGCTGGTGTTAAGGCTAACTGTATCGTAAATATGTTTCATGATGTTAGTTTTTGTGGTTTTTAGAAATCAGTTTGGCAACTACTTGTCCCGATATAAGCGCAGGGGGAACTCCCGGCCCCGGAGTTGTTAGTTGTCCTACATAGTATAAATTATTAAGCTTCTTACTTTTCATTCTTGGTTTTAAAAGGGCAGTTTGCTTCAGGGTGTTTGCCAATCCATAAGCGTTGCCCTTAAATGAGTTGTAATCTTGAATAAAGTCTTTGTGCGCATAGTCTTTTTTAGTTATAACATTTTCCCGAATACGTTGCTCTGTAAGTGTCTCTAATCTATTGATTACCAGGTTGTAATAATGGTCTCGAATGGCTTGTGTGTCCTCCAATCCAGGGGCAACAGGAATAAGTATGAAGAGATTTTCGCAACCTTCGGGGGCGCTAGAAGGGTCTGTGACGGATGTGACAGATACATAGAAAAGGGGCTTTTCGGGCCATTGGGGATTGTCGTAAATTTCTTTGGCGTGAAGACCGAAATCCTCATCAAAAAATAAATTGTGGTGTAGTAAATTTTTAAGTTTCTTGTTTACACCAACATAGTACACAAGGCTTGAGGGAGCCATCACTCTTTTGTTCCAATATTTCTGGGTATAGTCTTTTTGGACTTCGGGCAATAATTTTTGTTCTACATGGTTGTAATCTGCCGCCGCCACAACTAAGTCGGTTTTGTGCTCAACACCATTTACCGTTATGGATGATACAAGTCCATTCAGGGCTATAATTTTTTCAACGTTTGCATTGGTGCGTATCTTTACTCCGAGTTCTTCTGCAAGTTTTGTCATCCCTGATGCAATCTGATTCATTCCACCCATCGGATACCACGTGCCAAGGCATAAATCGGCATAATTCATGAGGCTATATAAGGCAGGAGTTTTTTCGGGTTTGGCTCCTAAAAACAATACCGGAAACTCTAGCAGTTGAATTAGTTTGCGATTCGAAAAATGCTTGCGCACATACTTAGAGAAAGAGCTGAACAAATGCATTTTAAGCACTCCTTTAATAATACGCATATCGACAAATTCAAGCCAAGAAAGGCTTGGCTTATGGACTAAGTCGTTAATTCCTACATCGTATTTGTATGCTGCTTCGGCTAAAAATGTTTTTAATCTCGAAGAGCTTCCGGGCTCAATTTCTTCAAACAGAGTGCATAATTCTTCAATCGAGGCGGGAATTTTTAGCACATCATCTTTACCAAAGTATATTTGGTAAGAAGGGTCTAAGCGTTTTAGTTGGTAATAGTCTTCTACTTTTTTCCCAAATTGAGCAAAATAATTTTCAAAAACATCTGGCATCCAATACCAAGAGGGCCCCATATCGAATAAAAAACCATCCTGTTTAAGCATTCTGGATCGACCACCGGTTTGATCATTTTTTTCAAATAGGGTAACATCGTATCCTTTCTGCGCTAAACTTGACGCTGCCGACAAGCCTGAATACCCGGCGCCTATTACTGCTACTTTTTTTGACATGTTACTTATGCAAAATCTTTTAACACTTCCATTAATTTTTTTCTAGCAAGGAAGATACGACTCTTAACAGTACCAATTGGCAAGGATAATTCGTTGGCTATTTCTTTGTATTTAAACCCGTTAAAATGCATCATAAACGGTATTCGGCAATCCTCTTCGAGCTCTTCAATTACTTTTTCAATCTCACCCGAGTTGTAGGATGATTCGGGAGATATGTGCCCACTGTTTTGTGGGATATTAACATAATACAGCTCTTTGGTGCCATCGATAATTGTGTTTGCTTTAACCTTTCTTCTGTAGTTATTTATAAAAGTATTTTTCATTATGGTGTACAGCCATGCCTTTAGATTGGTTTGATCTACAAATTTATCGCGATACTTAAGAGCTTTTAGGAGTGTGTCCTGAAGTAAATCTTTTGCATCGTCACCATTCATGGTAAGACTCAAAGCAAAGTTTTTTAAACTGCTTTGCATGTGGGTAAGCTGATAATTAAATTCTATTGCAGTCATACTATTTTATTTTGTTCAACAAATATAAAAAAACATTAAACAAAAAAACAAACAATTGTAGATACATTATTTGTTAAATTTTAAAAGCCACAGATTTAACAGTAGTTTCAAGCGGCTATTTTTTAACAAAAAACAACGCTTAGCATGAGCCTACTTGCCAAAAAGAGTAAAACTTCATTTAATGTATTAGCTTCTTATATCAGCTAGATACGAGTTGAATTGGGTTGCGGATTGCAGAAGAGTAACGGTTTTTGGAATAACAGATTGATATTGGGCAGCAAAAGCTCCCGAAATAAAAAGTTTTGCCGATTTAGCGCCATTCAGGAGGTTGTTGAGGTATTTTTCGAATTCGGACTTTTCTATTGCTGCTATGAATGAGGTAAGTAAAAAATCAGGTTGATGCTTCTGAATTACTTTAAAGAGGTCATCTGTGGGGACGTTTTGGCCAAGATATATAACCTTGTATCCCGATTTTTTTATCAGGTAGTAAAAGAAAAGCAGGCCTAGTTCATGCAGTTCGCCTTCTCTCAGAAAAAGTAAAAAAGATGGGGTTGTAGCTTTTGGCGAATCTTGCGCATCAATAGCAACAATGAGTTTTTGACGAATTATGTTGGAAACGAAATGCTCCTGAGCAGGATGAATAGTTCCTACCATCCAAAGCACACCGATTCGCTCCATGAAGGGATAAATTCCCTTAGTAATGGTGTCTTCAAACCCTATTTTCAAAACACTGGAATTAAATATTTTTTCAAACCTTACTTCGTCCAGATCAATCATAGCCAGTACGAGACCCTCTATGGTAGAGCCGATGTTTGGTACAGAATCATTTAACGAAAGTATTTTCTTGGTTAATTGTTCTTTATTAAGGGCAGCAATTTTACTAACCTTAAATCCCTGGTTATAGAGTATCGAAACAGACAGTAATCGTCTTATTTCTTCGTCTGTATAGGTGCGAATATTGGTTTCCGTTCTGCCCGGATTTGTAAAGCCATAGCGTTTTTCCCAAACACGCAATGTGTGGGCCTTTATACCGGTTAACGTTTCTACATCTTTGATGGAATACTCTGCCATAGTTCAAAATGAACGAACAAAAGTAAATTTTGTTTAACGAACTACGCTTCTTTGTTAACAAAACAGGGCGAAATGTGGATTACTGCTTGATTAATTTGTGCGTAACCGCTTCATAACGGCTAACCACAGAAAGGTAATAGCTTCCTGAAGGAAGAGCAGATGTGTTGTATAGGGTTTTGTATCCTGTTAGTAAAACCGAGTCAACTAATTTACCATCTGTAGAGAAGATTCGCAATTCTGATTCAGAGAAGTCTTGGTTACTGAATTGTATATATAGTTCATCTTTCGCCGGATTTGGATAAACGGAGAAATCGATTGATATTTTTACTTCAACGGCTACGATTTGTGAATAGCTGTAAGAGCCGTCATAATCAACTTGTTTTAGACGGTAGTAGGACAAGCCATAGTATGGGTTATTATCGTTAAGGGTATAGTAAACAACACTAGAACTACTTCCTAACCCCGGTTTTTTTTCAGCAACCTCCCAAGTTACACCGTTTTTGCTTTTTTCAATTTCGAATCGCTCGTTGTTGATTTCAGAGGCAGTAGCCCAATTTATTTTTATAATGTTTCCTTTCGCTTCCGCTTTAAAATAAATTAATTCAACAGGTAGTCCGGAACCGAAACTTGAAGGGCCGGTCACTTGGCCGCTTGATGCTTGCCAAACGGTAGAATTACATATTTGTATATTTTCGCTATTACCGTTATAATTGCCAGTTTGTATAGAGCCCCCCGAATTTATTAATATCGAAGAACCACAGGGAAGAGTTAATTTTCGGCCACTAGCAAAATAAAGAACGCCGTTAGGCCCATTAATAACGATATACATTGGATTGGGGCAATTATATGGGTTCTTTGTGTAGTCAATCGTTGAGTTGAATGTAACGTAATGATTAATTATAATAGTGTCGTTACACCCGGGTATATTTCCACATGACCATGTTCCAGCCGTATTCCAATGACCATTTCCGGTTGTAGTGCAAACACCGCCATAGGAATTTATATATTGCAGAAGAGAGAAAACAAGTAGGAATAAATGTAGTTTCATAATACTTTTGCTATAATTTAGCCGAAACTTTTATCGATTCGACATACAAATAAACAAAAGATAATTTCAATAAGCAATAATTATAATAATTAATAAAAAAACTCCAATTGCTCTTTGATTAACAGGAAAATACATATAAAAACGCAATTAAAACTGCTTTCTGTCAAGCCCGGAGTCTACCAATTTATTGATAAGAACAACAAAATTATATATATAGGTAAGGCTAAAAATTTAAAAAACAGGGTCGGCTCATATTTTAGCAAGCAACGATATGAAAACGGGAAAACGGCTGTTTTAGTAAGTAAAATTACAGACATAAAAACTATTGTAACCAATAGCGAAATGGAAGCGTTGCTTTTGGAAAACAATTTAATTAAAGAGTATAAGCCCAAGTATAATATACAATTAAAGGACGATAAAACATACCCTTGGATTTGTATTAAACACGAACCTTTTTCGCGCATTTTTTACACTCGAAATTTGGAAGACGAATCAGCCGAATACTTTGGGCCATTTCATTCGGTAAAGCTTATAAAAACAATGTTGGAACTTTTTCACTCCTCTTTTGGCATAAGGAATTGTTCGCATCGCCTTACGCCTCAAAACATAGGAGGCGAAGATTTCAAAACCTCTGTGGAGTATTACATAGGTAATTGTAAAGGCTGCTGTCAGGGAGAAATAACCACAGAACAGTATGAGGAATCACTTCAGCAAATTAGAGAAATTATAAGGGGAAACATATCTTTAGTTATAAGAAATTTAAAAAGCAAAATGACAGAGCTCGCAGGGGAATACAAATTTGAAGAAGCCCAGCAGGTAAAAGATAAAATTTCGATAGTAGAAAAGTATCAGGCAAAAACCACCATAGTTAATCCTAATATTCACAATGTAGATGTATACTCTATAAAATCTGATGCCGAGTTTGGTTATGTTAATTATATGCGAGTAATGAACGGAGCGATTGTTCAGAGTCACAATCTGGAACTTAAGAAAAGACTCGACGAAACAGATGCACACTTGCTAGAAATTGCTATTGCCGAGTTAAGAACTCGTTTCAAGAGTGAATCTAAGGAAATATTAGTTTCTGAGAAGCTAGCACTACCGCTTGAAGGGGTTAAAGTGAGCATACCTATGCGAGGAGATAAAAAAGCATTACTCGAATTTTCTGAAAAAAATGCAAAATATTTTAGGGCAGAGAAATATAAACAGGAAAAAATTGTAGATCCCGACAGACATGCCCGGCGCATTTTAGAAGGAGTTAAAAAAGATTTAAGGCTTCAAGAATTACCGTATCATATAGAGTGTTTTGACAATTCAAACATACATGGCACAAACCCTGTTTCTGCATGTGTTGTATTTAAAAATGCGAAACCGAGTAAAAAAGACTATCGACACTTTAATATAAAAACAGTTGTTGGCCCAAACGACTTTGCAAGTATGGAAGAGGCAGTTTACAGAAGGTACAAGCGATTGATGGAGGAAGGAGACTTGCTGCCACAACTTATAGTAATTGACGGAGGAAAGGGACAACTTTCATCTGCCATCGCTGCGTTAAGCACCCTTGGTTTGAGAGGTAAGATAAGTGTGATAGGAATTGCTAAAAAGTTAGAAGAAATTTATTTTCCTGAAGACCCCATCCCTCTGTATATCGATAAAAAATCAGAAACGCTTAAGCTTATTCAGTTTATGCGCAACGAGGCACATCGTTTTGGAATTACACACCACAGAAACCGACGAAGCAAAACGGCTTTTCGCTCAGAGTTGTTAGATTTTAAAGGCATTGGCGAAAAAACATTGGCAGAATTGCTAAAAAGCTTTAAAACCGTAAAAGCTATAAAATCAGCTTCTTTACACGAACTTCAAGAAGCAATAGGAACCAATAAAGGTAGGGATTTGTTTGAGCAGATTAATGAAGTGCAAAAGCCAAATGAGCCTATCTTACCAAATGAATAAATCCGGTTTTTAGTTTTTCTTCCTGACTACAGATATCCTTATATATCAGTTCGTAAAAATAAACCCCTTCAGAAGCATCATTTCCACTCATTGTTTTTCCATTCCACGCATTGGGAGTGTTTTCGGTTTCAAATACTTTAGTTCCCCAACGGTTGTATATTCTCATGATATATGTTTCTGTATAATCGACATTGAGAATGGTTAACAAATCATTTTTCCCATCTCCATTTGGAGAAAATATATTTGGAATTTGTGCTTCTGAAGCAACGTCTCCTAGAAATGTAAATTGCTCAACGATTGTTTCGACGTTGTTGCAAGCAGTATCTATAGCGGTCATTGAAACAGTGTAAGTCCCCGGTTGACTAAAGAAATAGCTTACGCTATTCGTGTAAAAGACATCACCGTTACCCATGTCCCATATAATTGAGTCTGCCCCAGATCCGGTAAAATGTAACTCCACCAACATACTATCAACTCCACAAACGGGAGGCGGCTGAAAATCAAATTGAGCCGCAAATTGTTGAGCCTGAGTTAATTCAACCGTAAAGTAAGCGGTATCGGCAATATTACAGGTGGTAGAATCAATAGCTACGTACATTACTGTATACGTTCCAGGTGATTGATACGTGTAGGTGATTGCTGGGAGGGTTGATGTGCCCGCTCCATCGCCAAAGTCCCAATAGTTGTGAGGGGGCGGATTGGGCCCTGCACTAAAGTCCACATTTAATGGCGTTGTGCATAAAAACACATCGCCGGGCACGTCAGCCACCGCTTGAGTATAATTAAGAATGTAGCTGACTGTTGCCGTGAGGGTATCTACATTGTTACATATGGTATCAAAAGCAATGAGCATTACAGTATATACTCCTGTGTTGGTATAGTAATAACTGACGCTGTCCACGTTTGTAAAAATGGTTCCGTCGCCCATCACCCATATTAAAGAATCCGCTCCCGTTCCTGTAAATTGAAACTCAACCGGCAGGCTGTCAAGTCCATCACAGGGGTCTACAGAAGGGATATTAAACTGCGCATCGAATTCTTCCTTTTGTATGAGCGTAACATTTAGGTAGACAGTATCTGCTACATTACATGAAGCAGAATCTATCACCACATACATTACTGTATAACTTCCGGTATCAGCATATGTATATGAGGGGTTGTTTGCGGTTGATGAGCCTACACCGTCTCCAAAATTCCAATAACTATGAGGCGGCGGCGTTGTGTTTCCATTAAAGTTTACTGTATAAGGGCTGGAGCAAAGCATAATGTTGGGGGGCACATTGGCTTGAGCAATTACTCCTTGAAAATCAAAACTTATTTTTATGGCACCCAAATTACAATTTGTGGAACCATTGTTGTTTGACCAAACTCCAGGAGTTGTTGGAAAAGTCTGCCCGCCCCCACATCCTGCGCATGCTGCTTGATAAATAGTTCCTTGTTTATCAAATCGACTTGTGCCTCCGTCTACGTGCTCGGCAATTGAGTTTGACCCAAAATAGGAACCATAAAGAAGACTGGTTGAATTTTTTTCTATCACGATAAAGTAAAAATCACTTCCATCAGTAGTTGTTTTAATCGCGTTTGGGGTTACCGGCAAGCCAAATGTTGTGCCTTCGGTATTTATATTTCCGCCCCATCCTGACACATAAATATTTCCACAATCATCAACCAAAAAAGCGGTTAAAGAAACATCAACTGTAGTCCTGTTTCCATCCCCAAATAGCGTACTGAAAATCGTTGAGGTCAAATTGCCGTTTAGCTTATGAATAAACTGAGCCGAATTAGGCACAGAGTATGGAGCATTAACAATCGGATAAATCCCTTTTGTTTGACCTACAGTGTACACATCTCCATCATCATCAACTTCGAGTATAAAGGCTTGATCATAGCTGTTTGTCCCTATGTATGTTGCGGCTATAAGGCTGCCTGTATTCCCGTCAAATGCAGCAATATATCCATCGTGAGAGCCGCCATTAAACGTAGGCATTAACGCGCCTACTGTTGTGCCTATGTTGTTACTAGTTGTTCCCCCACATATATACACATTATTATTAGGAGCAACTCTGATGGAATATCCGGCATCGTTACTAGTTCCGCCAAAATAAGTAGACCAAACCAAAGTAGTGAGCAAGGGATTCATTTTGAACACAACCGCATCCTGATTTCCAAAATTAGTTTGGCTGTGGCTCCCCGGAGTAGTAGGAAAGTTTGTAGAACGAGTACTACAAGTCACATAAATATTATTTAAATTATCTACCACAACTTCTCCTCGGGCTTCGTCAGAGTAATTAAAAGCGAGGCTTTGACTAATACCGTCATTTCCTGTTCCTCCCACATAGGTTGAACCCAAAAGCACTGTTCCTGTGGCGTTAAACTTAGTTATGATTGCATCGGCTCCTGCAGTATAAGGGATTCCATTTGACCCTGTAAAATTGACCCCACCATTAAATGTATTGTCGTAACACCCTGCGGTCACTGGGTAGTTATTAGATCCTGTTGACCCCATCACAATGAGGTTGTCTTGAGAATCATTTACCAAACTGTGCGGCACGTCTGCTCCGCTGCCCCCCAAATACGTTGAAAAAAGAAGCGCATTTCCTGTTGCGTTGAATTTAGATATGGTAATATCTCTTGAGCCGGCGAATGTAGTTTGGTAAGCCCCAGTAGTAACCGGATATCCAAAAGCAAAAGCAATCCCACCACCGTAAACATTACCCTGAGAATCATAGGTTGCTGTAAATCCCCAATTGTCAGCCGTAGAGCCTGTTAATGAAGAAAAAACCAGCACAGGGTCAATTATCAAATCTACACTCTTATTATATCCTTCGGGAAACTCAAAAGACACCACATTATTTACAAGTAAATAATTACAAGGCACCTCAACTTGCTCACCTCCTATCTTTTGGTAAGCAAAGGGTTTCGATTCTTTTACTTCGCCATTAGATAAAAAGATTACCAAAAACCCCTTTTCGTCAATTTTCAGCGATTTCACACCTTCGTAACCTACCTGAATTGAATGGGGATTTGCACCCTTTTTCACAATGTAATCGTACTTAATTTGGCTAACACTTGTATATATTTCTAAATCAATATTTTCATATAGATTTTTATATCTAACAAGATTGTAGGAATAAACTTGAGATGCCCATTTTGAAGGGTCGTTGCCAATAAAGTAATTTTTATATCCCTCAACCCTACCTTCGGATTGAATTACAGGAGAGGAATTTGCCCCTCTAAATCGCATTTTGTAGGCATGTTTACTTAGTATGTCTTTTGGTGTATAATTTGCTTTTTTGTTGTGCGCTAATTCGTAGTAATAATCCAACTCTTTAGCGGAATACATGTCAAAGGTGAAGCCATTGTTTTCCAAATATAAATCTCCAATATGGAGTTTACAATGGAATAAAGCCCGCTTATCCAGTTGGCCTTTGTTTTCGCTAAAATTTAATGCCTGAAATGTTCCGTGTGCGTATGTTTTTGATAAGGCAAGCGCTTCAAGTATGAAACACAATAAAACAAGTAGGGGAGAGAATGTTCTCATTCAAATAATTTTAACACACGTTTAGACGCAGTACAAACCAAAATAGTTGCACCCCCCTTTCTCTACCCGGCTCTGCATCACCATAATATCATTAAGAGGGTTTATCTAAACGACATCGCTGGCAGAATAGGCTTGCCCTTTTCTCCAACCATTACTAATGAAATTTCGAAAGCACCACGACCACCGGTAAATTGACTTAAATAAGAGTTGTTGATGTCGTAGCTGAACCGAAGCATATTGTTGGCAAATTGAATTCCTAAATCGGCTACAAAAGCGTCTTTATTTCTGTAATAAAATCCGGGAACGATTGCAAAATCATTATTTATCTTGTATCCGAAATTAAATCCCATATTCAATTCCATCGCTTTTGCTTGTTGCATAAAAAGCACTTTTGGCGTAACGAAGGTCTTTTCATTAGTAATAATTTTACAATCTGTGTGTGCCACCCAACGAATGGGGAGCCTGGCTTCAGCATCGCTAAAATTTTCTTTCGGCATAGTGACGTGGTGAAGCGCAATGCCAACGGCCGGGGTATATATTTTTGAGTCATCGGCATACTTGTAATAAACCCCAAAAGCCGCATCAAATCTGAATAGACTTGAACTCATAAAATTTTCATTATGAGCAAGGCTTTGGTCAAAATCTCCAGTTGTATTCGAATACTGGTTATCAAAAGAATAATTATCGAACCGAAAGGATTTGTTCATCAATCCCATGTTTAAACCTGTACGCAACACATGAGGAGACCCGGATTTAATTATATCATAGGCTCCCGATGCCATAAAGTTAAAGGTATTAAAATTTCCAATCCCCCCCCTGTTATTTATGATATAACCCCCTGCACCAAAGCGTTCATCTCCCTTTTTTAGCACCATATCGTAGCCGGCATAGTAAGTTGTAAACGGTTTGGTCCCCAGTGCCCGCCACTGATTTCTAGAGTTGATTGATGCACGAAAATCACCTTCCATATCATGTGACATCCCTGTTAATGCTGGATTCAAATAGAGTGGTGCAGCATCGTAATGCGACAAATGGTAATCTTGTGCCTGAAGGGTTGTTGCACAAGCAACAAGAATGGGCAATATATAGTGAGTAAGCTTTTTCATAAACTTAGTTTTTTGATGCGATTATTTCAGAATAGTTACTTCTCCGTTTAGCTCGATTTCTTCGTTGTCCATGGTCAATACTTTTATGGTCCACACGTACGTGCCTTGTGGCTGCATTTTGTTCTTGTAGGTTCCATTCCAGCCGATGCTTTGGTCTGTAGTGTGGAATATTTGATTGCCCCATTCGTTGAACACTCTAAAATCTAATTCAAGGAAAGGCCCGCCACGAACAAAGAGCAGATCGTTGTTTCCATCACCATTCGGAGTAAAGGCAGTAGGAACAACTGGTTTATTGTTACCACAATCTTCAATTTGTAACTGAACAGCCACGGTGTCTGTGCAAACATTCTGTGAGTATACAATTAAACTGACATTTACATTGCCAGGCGAAGCAAAGGTGAAAGAGGGATTTTGAAGTGTATCTGTGCCGAATTCGAAATCCCAGTTCCAAGCAACAATACTGCCACTGCCAATAGTAGATTCATCTGTAAATTGAATCGGCTCTCCGGCACAAGGGGCACTATGTGTAAATGCCGCTTCCGGGTGTTCGCCAATGGAAATGTTTATCGCAGCTGTATCTGCCAGACAAAGCTGTCCGGTAGAAATCAACGTGAGGCTTACTGAACCTGAGGCAATGTCTCCAGCCCCGGGAGTGTATATACCGCTTAAAGCGCTATTGGAAGGAGAGAACACCCCATCTCCGGTAGACGTCCAGGTTCCTCCGGCAGCATTATCTATCTGCCCGTTTAGATTTACCACCTCATTATAACAAATAGCTTGATTTGAGCCGGCATTTACCATAGCATCCGGAAGTAAAGTTATTGTTATGGTGTCTGAAGCAGGGTCGCAGGAATTAATAGCCTCTAAAATGAGTGTAACTGTTCCGTTTGCCAAATCCGTACTATCGGGAACATATATCGCATTCAAATCCTCGTTATCAGGGCTGAACGTTCCGCTACCGGAAGAAATCCACATCCCTTCTCCCGTGGCTCCTGTAACTTGGCCGCTTAATTGAACGCCCCCATTGGAGTAACATACCGTGGTGTCGTTGCCTGCATCCACCACTGCGGTAGTAGTGATTACAGCGAGCACACTATCTATCACCGGTAGGCAGTTCCCGTTGTTGGTGCTTTCCAAATAAAGCATCACACTACCGGCCAATATATCATCGGGGCTAAAACTATATGTTCCGTTTAGGGCGGTATTGGAAGGCGTAAATGTGCCTGTGCCTGATGACGACCAAACTCCTGTTGAAGCTGCTCCGGAGACAGAGCCATTTAATGGAGCTTGATTCGAACCATCGCATATTAAAATTGTGTTGCCCGCATTTACATTTGGCTGCGCCGTGATGGTTACCGTCAACGAATCTGTTTCTGCATTACAAATACCATTCTGTGTGGTAGTCAGGTAGATAGTTACAGAACCTGTTGAAATATCGCTTGTTCCCGGAATGTAGTCAGTTATAAGTATAATATCATCAGGCATAAACACCCCATTTCCGGAAGATGTCCAAACAATCCCCCCGGCGTTTGAGAATGCCCCGGATAAATTAACCAATGCATTGTTTTCGCAAACAGATACATCTAAACCTGCATCAACGGTAGGGCCAGCTAATATTTCTACTGTTTCAGAATGATTAGACCCTGCACAACCGGCAGCCGGAGGAATATCATTCGTAACGGTATAAGTGCCCGGAGTACTGGCAGACAAGTTAATTTGCCCTGTGCCAGGATTCACAAAAACAAGTCCCGGAGGGTTTGACATAAACGTGCCTGCACTAGCTCCCGGAGGGAAAATGGGAGAAGGGTTGGACCCGTTTGTACAAAAAGGATCGTTATAGCTAAAAGTAGCATCAGGAGTGTCGGTAATAGTAATCGAAACTGAGCTTGAATCCGGGCAAGTACCATCCGTTGTAAAAGTAATGGTGTAAGTGCCGATAGCTGTATTGGCAACATCTATTTCTCCCGTGGAATTATCGGCAAAAATGACTCCCACAGGGGAAGCGGTAAAAGTGCCTGAGCTTCCTCCGGAAATTACAGCAACGGGGTTAGATCCCGATATACAGTACGTAGCAGAAGTATAGCTAAACGAAGGGTCATCTATTGGAATAACAGTTACTACAACCTCGGTTCTGGTATTGCTCGGGCATCCCGATATGGTCGCTTGAACGTAATAAGACGTTGTAGTTGTTAGAACAGGGGTTGTGAAGGATGCTCCCGAGCCCACTTGTGAGCCCCCCGTGGGTTGTGTAAACCATTGGTAAGTTCCCCCTGGAGCGGTAGCTGTTAATGTAGCGGTATTGCCCTCGCAAATAGTTACATCGGCCGCTGTAGGAGCAGGAGGTATAGGATTAATAGTAATTACCAGGCTATCCATCACAGCTACGCAGGGACCGGATGGGTTGTTTGTGGTTAAATAAAGCGTCACACTCGTCTCGGACGGATTGGGAGTATAAGTAGTGTTAAGGTTATTCGGAGAAGGAGAGAAAGATCCCAGCCCACCACTCCAAGTAGCAGATGAGGCGCTTCCCCCAATCATCCCACTTAAATTGACTGTTGATCCAAAACAGGTTGAAATATTGCTGCCCGCATCTACTGTAGGGGCTATATCAATAGTTAGCGTAGATGAGTGCGATGCAGACGCACAACCCACGGCAGGAGCTATAAAGTTGGTTATAGTATACGTGCCCGGCACAGAAGCGCCAACATTAATTTCTCCGGTTGATGTACTCACGAAAACCAATCCTACCGGTGTGGCACTGAACACCCCCGCACTAGCCCCCGGAGGGAAAATGGGGAATATATTCGCTGAGATTGCACAAACAGGAGAATTATAACTAAACGTCGCATCAGGAGAGTCCGTTATCGTAACAGAAACTGAGCTACTGGCAGGACAAGGGCCATTAGTAGTAAATGTAACGGTATAAGTACCCAAAGAACTTCCGCTTAGATTTATCTGGCCTGTACTGGTATTTACGAAAGCTAGTCCTGAAGGAGATGCGGAGAATGTCCCACTAAATCCTCCCGTTAGGGTAGGGGTTGGATTTGTTCCCGTTATACAGTAAGTTCCTGAAGAATAGGTAAAAGAAGGGTCATCCTCAATAAAGTTAATTGTAACAAAGTCTACACCGGCCTGACAAACTCCTCCCGGAGCATTTGTTGTGAGTATTAACACAACCGACCCATTAGCATATTCGGATGCTGTTGGAGTATAACTTGCATTGAGATTAGTATTGCCGGGGCTAAATGAGCCTGCGCCACCACTCCACGAGGCAGAAGTTGCCGAGCCGGATATGGCACCACTAAGGTTAACCGTTGCCCCAACACATAGTGTTTGATCTAAGCCCGCATCCGCAATAGCGGCCTCTTCTATCGTTACAGAAGCTGTATGTGTTGCAGAGGCACACCCTCCTGCTGACGCAATGAAGTTTGTTACGGAATAAGTTCCCGCCGCAGTATTGCTTAAATTAATTTCGCCTGTGGAGGTGCTTGCAAAATTTAATCCGGCAGGAGTGGCACTAAATACTCCGGCACTCGATCCTGGAGGAAAAGCAGGCAATGGATTTGTAGTGAATTGGCAATATGGCCCATTGTAGCTAAATGTAGCGTCAGGAGCTGTTGTAATTGTAACAGCAGTAGAATCTGCCATCGGACAAGCTCCATTTGTGGTATAGTAGACCATGTATGTGCCCAAAGCACTTGTAGAGAGGGTTATTTCTCCGGTTGTTGTATTAAGGGTTAAACCGGTCGGGTTTGAGTTAAATGTTCCTCCGGTAGTTCCGGTAATCGTTGGTGTTGGGTCGGTTCCGGTAATACAATAGGTTCCTGAAGAATAGGCAAATGAGGCATTGTCGTTCAGAATCACAGTAACCGTTACAGCAGTTCTTGGGCCTGCACATCCTCCAACAGTGGTTTGCACATAGTAAGTCGTTGTGGTATTTAGCACAGCAGTGGTGTACGTTGCCCCTGTTGCCAGTAGAGTTCCTCCACTCGGTAAATTATACCATTGGTAGTTGCCGCCGGGGGCTGTGGCCGTGAGAGTAGCGGTGTTTCCTTCACAGATAGTTGTTCCGCTAACAGTAGGTGCCGCCGGAAGAGATGTAATGGTTATCAATACTGTTTCTGATGCGGCCGGACAAACTCCTCCCGGGCTGTTTGTCGTAAGGGTTACGCTCGCCTCTCCTGCGCTCACTTCCCCTGCTGAAGGAGTATACGTAGCCGTCATAGTAGTGGTGTTTGGAGAAAATGTACCGCTTCCACTCCAAGTAGCAGACGTAGCAGAACCTCCGAATGAACCGTTCAGGTTAATAACATTTCCGGCACAAATAGCCGAATACGTACCTGCATCAACTGTAGCCGCAGGCTCAATAGTAATTGAAAAATTAGCTGTAGCCGAGGCACATCCTCCTGCTGCAGCAATAAAATTCGTAACGGTATATGTTCCTGGAGTGGAAGTCGTTAAATTAATTTCTCCGGTTGATGTACTCACAAAGTTTATTCCTGAGGGTGATGCACTAAACACGCCTGTACTTGCCCCGGGAGGGAATACAGGTAAAATATTTGTCCCTCCCTGACAAACAGGAGTAGAGTAGCTAAAAGTCGCATCAGGAGCATTTGTAATCGTTATGGATACAGATGAACTGTTTGGACAAGGGCCTGACGTAGTGAAGGTTACCGTGTAGGTGTTTAGACTACTTGATGCAACATCAATAGTTCCTGTTGAGGCATTGATGTTTAAGCCAGCGGGAGAGGACGTAAATGTGCCGGGATGTGGTCCGTTGATGGTCGGGGTAGGATTTGTTCCGGTTATACAATACGTACTTGAAGAGTAACTAAAAGTGGCATCGTCTGTTGGGGTAACGGTTACCGACACAGTGGCCATTGGGCTAGTACAGCCATTAATCGTAGTTTGCACATAATAATCGGTAGATGTAGTTAGAACAGGGGTTGTGTAATTTGCCCCTGTATTTAATAAGGTTCCTCCTGAAGGTAAATCGAACCATTCGTAGGTTCCTCCGGGAGCAGTAGTTGTAAGCGTTGTTGTATTTCCTTCACAGATGGTTGTGCCACTGGCTGTAGGAGCCGCAGGAGTTGGGTTTACCGTTACTATCACCTCCGTTCTTGGGCTTACACAACCGTTAACTGTAGTTTGCACATAAAAAGATGTTGTTGTGTTTAGAATAGGGGTTGTGTATGTGTTTCCTGAGCCAAGAAGTGTGCCTCCTGTTGGAGCGTTAAACCATTGATAGTTTCCTCCGGGAGCGGTAGCTGTGAGTACAATACTGTTGCCGGAGCAGATTGTTGTTCCCGCTGCTGTTGGAGCTGCAGGAATCGGGTTAACGGTAACTGAAACTGATCCAGCCAAACCTGTACACCCGTTTACGGTGGCTGTAACGGAATATGTTCCGGCCGCAGCTGTAGTTGCAGAAGGGATGGATGGGTTTTGTGTGGTTGCAGTAAAGCCGTTTGGCCCCGTCCAGTTATATGAGGCTCCCGCAATGTTCGAAGCTGTCAGGTTAAGTGTTTGTCCGGCACATATCGGGCTATTGGAGCCAGCTGTTGGGGCAGCGGGAATTGGGTTAACCGTCACCGTAGCTGTTCCTGCAGTACTCGTACAGCCATTTACCGTAACAGTAAGAGAGTATGTGCCTGCATTTGCAGCTACAGCATTGGTAATAGATGGATTTTGTAAGGTTGATGTAAAGCCGTTGGGCCCCGTCCAGTCGTAAGTAGCTCCTGCAACAGCCGGCGTGGAAAGGTTTATTGTTTGACCTACACAAACAGGAGAATTTGTGGTAACAACGGGCTGTGCAGGTGTGGGTTCAGCGGTTACGATAATCGTTTCTAAAACGGGCGGACATGCAGTGGTAGTGTCCATAACACTAACGGTATAGGTTCCGGCTCCCACATTGATGGAGGGAGTAGTTTGACCTCCGGGGCTCCAAGAATAGGTGTATGGTGGGGCACCTCCGGTTACGTTTGCAGTTAGTGTAACTGTACCAACTCCTCCCGAACAAACTACGGGATTTAAAGGCGAAATATTCACAAACATAGGTGGAGTTATGTATACTCTTACCGTATCGGTGGAAGTTCCGGGACAAGCGGTATTGGGATTTCCGGTTACTACATAATCCACAAATGTAGGAGCACCGGCTGTAGGCGTTACGTTAGTTGTGGCACAACCGGATGTACAACTCAAATAACTATTGTAGTCTCCGGGGCTACCAGGGGCAATGGAGTTCCATTGAATAGATGCAGGCTGTAATCCATTAACCGACAACACCCCTGTACACCCTTCTCTTATAGTAATGTCAGGAGAAGCCTCTACGGTTCGTGTGGCTACAATATGGTAGGTGGGAGAATCTCCTCCCGGCTTACAATAAGTGATGCAGAGTGTTGTTAATCCGTTTACGCAAGCCGGCGTGCCTATAGAAATCTGTGGGCCACAGTTTATTTGATAAAATCCTGAGCCGGGAGGAGATGGGTTCGTAACATTAAAACTTAATAAGTCAGATGCCGGATTGAGAGTTACATTGAAAACTATACAATTACTACCGGTAATTCCACAACAGGTTCCGTTACGCGTACTGGCAATACTCCAAGAAGTATCTGTTGCAGCAGAAAGGTTAACATTAAATGTGGTGGCTGTACACCCCGCACAAGCCGCCTGGGCTTGGACATTTTGATGCGCAAATAGGGCGCTTGTAAACAAAAAGATTTGCAATAGGGAGTAGAGTTTTCTCATATTTTAAGTTATTGAATAGAAAATTGGCTGACCGAAATATTGACATAATTGTACG
Source organism: Flavobacteriales bacterium (assembly GCA_046295395.1). Lineage (GTDB taxonomy): Bacteria > Bacteroidota > Bacteroidia > Flavobacteriales_D > JBKBNH01 > JBKBNH01. Next base: position 280,108 of record JBKBNH010000002.1, read on the forward strand.
CAAAACTTTAACAGTCTGTTAAAAATTATCGCCTTAGGTCTATAAATTACGGATGAAATACTGTTTTTAGATTATAAAACACTTTATTTACTCAGTGGCGAGAGAAAAACAGTTTTCAAAAACATGCTCTCTTTAGGGCCTTAACAGAACAGGGGTATTATGCCAATATATCCGCGAGTTTGCTCATCTCCTTGTGGGGATTCGTATGCTCGTAAAGAATTTTGTAAACGGCCTCACTGATGGGAAGATTAACTTCACTTTCTTTATTCATTTCGTGGATGCATTTTACCGCATAGTAGCCTTCTGCTACCATGTTCATTTCCAACTGAGCGGCTTTTACGGAATACCCCTTACCTATCATGTTGCCAAACGTACGATTGCGGCTGAAAAAAGAATAGCCCGTAACTAGCAAATCTCCTAGATAAGCGGAGGTTTTTACATCCCGATGTACGGGGCTTACCGCGTCTACGAAACGTTCTATTTCCTGAATAGCATTGCTCATCAGTACAGCCTGAAAATTGTCGCCATATCCCAATCCGTGACATATACCTCCTGCAATGGCATAAACGTTTTTCAATACAGCACTAAGTTCGGTGCCAAATAAATCGTCGCTAGAAGTAGTTTTTATATATCGGCAAGCCAAAAGGTTTGAAAACTGCAAAGCAAGTTTTTCGTTTGGGCTGGCAATAGTAAGGTAGGACAATCTCTCCATGGCAACTTCTTCTGCATGACAAGGGCCACAGATGATTCCTATGTTTTCAAAAGGCACATCAAACTGTGCGTGAAAATATTTTGCCGGAATTTCAAGAGTCTCGGGAATAATTCCCTTTATGGCCGAAACGATTTTTTTGCCCACAAGCATTGACTTGTCCACTCCTTCGAAAGCAGCGTGCAAATAAGCTGACGGTGTAGCTAAAACGACTATATCTGCATAATTAACAGCCTCAGCGATATTACAAGTTACAAGCACCTTATTCAAATCAAACTCAACGGATTGAATATAGTTTGGATTGTGCCCAAACTTTTCGATATGTTCTTTGGTTGCTTCGGTTCTTACCCTCCAAGTAACCTCTGTAAGATTTTCACAGAGAATTTTAACCAGTGAGGTAGCCCAACTCCCACTTCCTATTACGCTAACTTTTGTCATAATGGGCAAATGTAGTTAAGAAAATAAAACCATTTTAGAATATTTACCGTGCTGCTAGTTGAAAATGTAGGATATTTGTCTGGTTAAAATAAACACAACAAATGCTGAAACGTACTGATGAAGATTATATGAGGCTTGCGTTGCAGGAAGCAGAGGCTGCGTTTGATAAAAATGAAGTGCCGGTTGGAGCGGTGATTGTATGCAAAGATGTGGTGATAGCTAAAACACATAATTTAACCGAACGATTAAACGATTTTACGGCACATGCCGAAATACAGGCATTTACATCTGCATCGGAATTTTTGGGAAATAAATATTTAAATGAGTGTACAATCTACATTACTTTAGAGCCTTGTGTAATGTGTGCCGGAGCAGCTTTTTGGACTAGAGTGAAAAGAATTGTTTACGGAGCAAAGGACGAAAAACGGGGTTATCATCTCTATAGCCAAAATATCTTACACCCCACTACAGAAATAGTTGGAGGAGTCTTAGCAGAAGAATCCTCAAAGCTTTTAAAAGCCTTTTTTGGCAAAAAACGAAAATAAAAAACCCCACTTTTGCGGGGTTTTTTATTTTCTACTTCAAAAAGGATTACTTAGCAGTTAGCACATAAGTCCCTGAGTATTCAGAAGAGGATCCTGTCTCAGAAAAGGTATAGTTCATTTTGATAACAACCTCTTTATTCTTTAACTGATCTAAAATTAAGGTTTGTCCAGCCTCAAATCCGGTTGTATTGCTCGTGCTGGTGTTTCCGCCTTGGCTATAGTTTGTAGATGTTTCTGAAAGCACAATAGCTTCTTTGTTTTTCAATTCAGCATTTTTGCTTTTTCCAACAAAGGCCCAAGACCCCTCTTCGGTGTAGGTTCCATTATTGTCATTATCTACATTTACCATTTTATAAGAGCCATCTTTGTTAAAACTAAACTCAGTTGTATATCTATAGGTGTTTGTTGTTGTGCTTGAGCTTCCACTCATTGCAGTAGTGGTGGTTCTTGTTTCGGTAGTTCCGTCATATTTAGTAACGGTGGTGGTAGTTACAGTGCTTCCACCAAATGAATTAATTGTTTTGGAAGTAACATCAGCAGATGTAAGCTTCCATTCACCGGCTAATCTACCCCTTCTAGATTTTAAAGAAAGAAAAGGGTCATTTTCACCTTTTTTACAACCGGTAAAGGTTGTTGCAGCAGCTACAATAGCTAATGAGAATAATAAAATCTTTTTCATTTTTTTAAGTTTAAATTTTGAGCAGCAAAAGTAGAGTAAAATAATATTGGCAAACAAGAGTTTTGTCAGAAAAAAAATGGTCATTTATCATTATTTATAATTAGTCTGTCTAGGTCGCTTTTGTTTTTTAAATTATTTTGCCTTCGATTTAAAAAACAGAACAAGCTTGAATACTGTTATCTTTGCAAAAAAAAATAAAACTATGTATCCACCAGATTTAGTAATTCCAATGAAGCAAGACCTTGTTTCAGAGGGCTTTAAAGAGCTTCTAACCCCCGAAGAAGTAGATAATGCCATAAACAATACTCAGGGCACAACTCTTTTGGTTATTAACTCGGTTTGCGGTTGCGCAGCAGCTAATGCACGCCCTGCAGCAAAAATGGCGGCAAAACACACAAAAAAGCCAAACAATTTAGTAACTGTTTTTGCAGGGTTTGATGTTGAGGCGGTACAGCAGGCACGTAAATATACATTACCCTACCCTCCATCATCTCCTAGTATGGCTCTTTTTAAAGACGGGAAATTGGTTCATTTTATAGAGCGACACCATATTGAGGGTCGTCCGGCGCAGCTAATAGCCGAAAACCTGACTGCTGCATTTGATGAATACTGTTAATGCATTCGAAACAACACGAGCTAAAACTAAAAAGCCCTATAATTTTCTTAGGGCTTTTTAGTTTATTCAGAAAGATTATTTATTCACTACCAATCTTTTCACGGCGACACCTTGTTCGGTAACAAAGCGAATAATATATATACCGGTAGCCAGTTGATGTACATCTTTAGTAGTTTTACCACTTTTGATTGATTCGACAAAAACCAATTGTCCGTTATTTCCATAAACCTCAAGTATACCCGGAGTACTCACCAATATAGTGTACATATCGTTGGTAGGGTTAGGAAACAAACTGAACTCAATCAGGTTAATTTCAGTTAAACCCACTACAGAACCTACAACAACCTGAAGGGTAGTGGTACATCCGTTAGCATCAGTAATAGTTACTTCATAGGTTCCCGCACTTAGCCCTGTCAAATCTTCATCAGTAGAAGAGAAAGCCCCCCCATCCGTCCAGCTAAAAGTATAAGGAGCAGTACCCCCGGTTATAGAAAGGTCTATAGTGCCATCGTTTCCGATTGTTTCGTTTGTAGAAGTAGCTGAAGCATCAATATCTGCAATAACTTCTACAGTAAATGAACAGCTAGACGTGTTGCCAGAGTCATCTGTAAAGTCATACAAAACAGTTGTAATGCCCACAGGGAAAGAACTTCCTGGCAAATGAGATTCAGTCATAGTAGGATTAACTGTGCAGTTGTCTGTAGCATCTGGAACAGTCCAGGAAACTATAGCATTACACCCGGTAGTATTTGCATTAATAGTAATATTTGCCGGGCAATTTGTAAGGACAGGGGGCTGGTTGTCTGGCGCAGACAAGATACTCAATAGACTATTTCCACTCAAGCCGCAGTTGTTTTCAGCATTTACAGTAATGTCTCCGTTTGCTGAAGTTATTGAAGCTGTTATAGAGGTCGTACCTTGTCCCGATAAGATTGTTACTCCTGCCGGAACAGCCCAGTTATAAGTTGTAGCTCCTGCTACTGGAGAAATGGAATAGGTTGTAGTAATATTATCGCACATTGTGGCAGGGCCATTTATAGCCCCTGGAGTATTTGGTTCTCCACTTGAGGAGGTTTCGCCGGCTGCCCATAGTAGAGCTTGTGCCATTAATAACCCTCCCTGAGTATTACTTACCCAAAAATCAACCCTTGCGTCGCTTGATGGGGGATAAAAATTCAAATCGGCTCTTCTTGCAAGGGCTATGCCTACATTTTCTTTTATCGCCACCAACCATGAATTATCACTCCAATTGGCAACTACACTCGATCCTGCTGTAAGCGTATTAGATGTGCTTTTATATGAGCTTGTTCCTCCGTTGAAGGTATTTATCCCCTGAATAATAGGGTGACAATTGTTTACTATAGTGCCCAAAGTGAGAACTGTATTTTGAGTTTGACTAGCAGGGACAATTACCTGATAAGTAGCCGTATTGAAGTTCCCATTGATTGGAATGCTCGCATTTGCAAAAACACAATTTACAACTCCTCCTCCCAAATCAATATATTGTGCTAAAACATCTCCCAAAGCAACAGAGTTAGCAGGTGCTGCATCAGTAAAAGTTAACACCGCATCGTACCCTTGAAGAAAAGCAAGAGTAGGTGTTCCTGTTGTTGTATTGTATGTATCAACAGAATTAAATAATGACGTTGCGGAAATTTTCTGTTGTACATCATTAATCCAGGTCGATGTGCTTGGCGAACCACAAACTAACACATTTATTTGGCCATAGCTTGTTGTGGCAAAACTTATAATGAGCAAACTCATTGTAAATTGCCTTAAAAGAGATAGAGGTTTTTTCATATTTATTGTTTTTTGTAAATCGAATGTAGTTTATTCTTGAATAGCAAGCAAAAAGCCACGCAAAATTTTGCGTGGCTTTAAAATCGTAGGCGCTAGTGAATTTATTTCGTCACAACCAATTTAGTTGTTTTTATCGCATCTTTCGTGGCGATAGATACATTGTAGATTCCTTGTGATAAAGAATTAACAGAAACTACATCAAGATGGTTTCCGGCAGGAAGCGTCCCTTTATTCTTTGATGAGATTACTCTTCCTGAAATGTCGGTAATTGTAACTACAACCGAAGAGCTCTCTGTAAGATTATAACTTAAAGTAAAGTCATTTGAAGCAGGATTAGGAAACACGCTCATATTGCTTATCAACGTATTTTCTTTAAGCCCAACGCTTGGATTCATGTTTAATCGAATCATAGGCGTACGGGGCTGGTTTGCCCAAGTTCCCCCTCCATCAGATGAAGAAACGGTAGAACCTCTTAAAGAGGTGTTTGTTGAATAGCCTATATAGGCTGCACCGGAGCCTCCAAAATGCTCAACAGCAGCCAGGTAGTAGCTTCCTGAATTTACCTGAGCCGGAGCCAACAAAGGAACTGTAACCCATGTTCCTCTATTATTTGCATCTACGTTGATATCCTGAGCCGCTTGAATATAATTAAAAGTACCATCGTTATTATCCAGATACAAGTAAGGATTCAAAACAACCCCTATGGCTGTATTATTTCCCACAAATACAGAGATTGAGCTTACCACTGAGTTTGCTACAATTTCGTATATCGCTCCGATAATAAATGGTGCCGAACCCGACCCATCGTCCTGATTCCACCACTGGCCTCCATAAACTCCGTTATCAATAGCATATACCGTATCGGTTACGGCGTAAGAAAGAGCGATACTGTTATTTGTCGGATCTTCATCTGTTTCTGACTGATTTGCTGTATAATTAACAGAATAAGTTCCTAAAGCAGAAGGGGTGTAGGTGTTGGCAAGGTATAAGGAGTCCTGAGTCCAGCTTGCCATAGAAGCTACTGTATTTGATGTTCCGGTAAATACGTTAGATACCCCATCGTTAACTACCACATCTACATTTACATTTGTTTGAGCCTGAAGACCAATATTCTCTACAAATGCGGCATAGTATTGTGGTTGTACTTGGGCTAATGGAATTCGATAGTATTGAATTTCATCGCTAAATGTAGGTTTCTTGATTAGGATATCGTTGTTATCTATTTCTTTTACGGCAACATCGTCAATTTGCCAACCGTAGTCCCATGAACCTTGCCAACTAAAACGAATATAAACGGTACTTTGATTTCCGGCAATTGCAGAAATATCGATGTTTACGTAATCCGGGTTGGGGGTGCCAGCTTGGGTTACGCTGCCATTTAAAACAAATTGTGTCCAATTTGTGCCGTTGTTACTCACAAATACGCTAGTAACTTCACTAGTCCATCTTCTGAACATTTGTTGAAACTCGAGCTTAACGTTTGCGAATCCTGTGCAATTAATAGCATCTGTAGTTAATGTGGCATGCTCTGGTCCTCCTCCGCTAAAATTGTCAGCGTCCGAATCAACCAAAATCCAGCCATTGTTAGAAGTAGACGAAATGAGTGCTGCCGTAGGATACCCTCCCGTATGGCCTACCGTAGTGTACTTCCAGTTCACGGGTCCGGTAATAGTTGTGTTCGTCCAAGCTGTAGGGATTCCGTTGGCAAAGTCTTCACTCCAAATGGTAGCTCCGCGAGATGGAGCACTAGAGTAAACCTCTTTAGCTGGAATTGCCTCACCTATGTTTTGTGCGGTTTTCTGTTGTGCAGCGGCCAGTCCTACCGTTAAAGCTGCAAACAAAGACAAGTAAATTTTTCTCATATAGTTAATTGTTTAAAGTTTAGTGAGTTAAAGATAATCATTTTTAATTAACTTGATTTTACTCGTATGTTTGTAAAAACTTTTTCTTTTTGAACAGGCTAATCGCTTTTTTAATTGTATTGATTCTGGGTGTTTTGGCTGTGTATTTCCTAAATCGAAATGCGGCTAAAAACAAACCCCTTCCCGTTATAAGTCCGGCTGATGTAAACCCACTACTGGTAGACGAGTCTATACAACGAAAAAAAGGAGGGCATTATATTCTTGATTTTGCACTTACAGACCAAAGAGGCAGGACATTTTCCAAAGAGATGGTAGAAGGGAAAATTGTTGTTGTTAACTTTTTTTTTACTACTTGTCCTACTATTTGCCCGGCTATGAACAGCCAGTTAAAGCGAGTATATGAAGTGTATAAAAACCATGAGGAGATTTTTTTTCTATCGCATACCGTTATGCCCGAAATAGATTCATCAGAGATTTTATTTCAATACGCCGAAAGATTGGGAGTGAATCACGATAAATGGATTTTTCTAACCGGATCTAAAGAAGAATTATACCGCTTGGCCCGAAAATCGTATTTGGCAGCTCCCGCCATTGGAGATAAAAGCTTTAGTGCTCACGCCGAAGGAAACGATTTTGTTCATACGGAAAATCTGGTGTTAGTAGACAGAAAGGGGCGTATTAGGGGTCTTTACGATGGCCTCAATAAAATAAGAGTAGACGAGCTTATAGCCGACTTGAGTAAGCTTATTGTTCAAGAGAATTAGAGTGGAACAATTCTAAGGTATTGAGCATTTTTTATTTTTACCCGTTTTTTCATACGTGGAATGCATAACAACCCGCCGGTAACCAAGCTTCCCGCGGCTATAAAATCCCGCTCATCCCATATCGGGGGTTCTTTGTAGTAAATAAGGTTGTTTATTGCTCCGAAAGCAAGATACAAAACAGCAGCAGCAGGAAGTTTAACCACCCCTTGTCGAGCTAAATGGCCTTTACTGTAGTCGTAAACACAAATTATTTCTGGCGGAGATAAAAAATTATTTCCAATAACCAATGAGTCAGGAGTAATTTTGGTAAGCATCCCGTTAAATTTTCCTTTTTCTGTTTTAATATCAATTTGCTGCCCTAGCTCAAACTTAACTCTTTTTAAAGGCTTTGCAGGGTTTCCAGCATAAATAAAATAGCCTGGATTCTGAGCCAACAGTGAGGCTGACAACACCAACATAACCAACATAACCAATATCTTTTTCAAAAGCCAAAAGAATTTTTCAGGACTAAAGTTAACGCTTATTTCACGTTTTTGTGGTCGATTTTCAAAAACATAGAAAGATAATGAACCAAAACGTAGAAAGGAAGAGTATCCATTAGTGCCGCTATCACCTTGAAGATGTAGCCCGAAAGAATAAAGACAATAAGCGGCTCGATAAGCTCTCCCGACTCGTCTTTTGGTAATGCATCAGCATAGAGGTGTGTAATAAGAACAACTGCTACCGAATCTACCAGCTGACTTACAAGGGTGGAAATATTGTTTCTCAACCACAACATTTTACCGTTGGTGGTTTTCTTAACCCAGTGAAAAACATGAACATCGACAAACTGAGCAGTCAGGTAGGCCACCATAGAGGCAAAAGTAGCCCCAAAAGATAAATAGCGAATTTCGTAAAAAGCGTATCCATAGGGAATTTCAACTAAGCCTTCAGCTGAAACCATCGGAACCAACCGCTCGGCAATAGTAAGATTTTCGGGGGCATCAAGCACCCCTCCTATCCATAAGACAAAGAGTACCCACACATTAAGCACCAATCCTATCCAAACCACCATATTGGCTCTTTTTCGCCCATAGAGTTCGCTGATTAAATCGGTACACAAAAAGGTGATAGGGTAGGGCAGAACTCCCACAGCCAGCACAAAAGGAACGGAAATGCCACCTATATCGAACGAAAAGTCGATAAAACGGCTTATTCCTAATATATTTAACATGGCAAGTGTGCCCAAGAAAATTCCGGCGAGCAGCATAAACACCACCTCTCTTCTAAAAGCGATTTTGGAATCTTCGGGCTTCAACTCCATATGGGGAGTAAACAGCATTAAATTAAAGTTTAATACAAACATTTTGCGGTTCGGTAAAAAACCGCAATGCATCAAACCCTCCTTCTCTGCCTACTCCGGAATCTTTCACCCCGCCAAAAGGGGTTCTTAAATCACGTAACAGCCATGTGTTTATCCAAACTATGCCGCTTTCTATTTGAGAAGCGACCCGATGCGCTCTGGTCAGGTTTTCTGTCCATACGCTAGCCGAAAGGCCATAGCGAACCAAATTTGCGTTAGCTATCGCTTCTTCCTCAGTATCAAAAGGCATTATGGTAACCACTGGTCCAAAAATCTCTTCGAGGTTTGTACGGCACGATGCGGGCAGGCCTTCTATCACCGTTGGCAAAATATAGTATCCGTTCTCTTTGCCCGAAGGGCGTGTCCGTTCTCCTCCGCAGAGTATTTTACCCCCTTCATTTTTAGCAATTTCTACATACTCCAGAATTTTGTTCATGTGCGCTTCGGAAACAACGGCTCCAATTTGAGCACCTTCTGCCTGGGGGTCGCCCACACGAAGTTTTTTCACCTCTTCCACAAAACGCGTTTTGAAGGTTTCGTAGATTCCTCGCTGTACCATAATTCTTGAACCGCAAAGGCAAATCTGCCCCTGATTCGCAAAAGAACTGTGCACAGAGGTGTGGATGGTATTCTCCAGATTGCAGTCGTCAAAAATGATATTTGGATTTTTACCCCCAAGTTCTAAACTCAGCTTTTTGAACATAGGCGCTGCTATTCTGGCTATATCCTCTCCCGTTTTTGTCCCTCCTGTAAAGGATATTGCTTTTATGTCGGGATGCTTTACAATAGCTGCTCCAACGTGCTGCCCCAATCCGTGAACGACATTTAAAACTCCTATGGGCAAACCTGCTTCGATACAAATTTTAGAAAACAAATAGGCGGTCATTGGCGTGACTTCTGATGGTTTTGCTACCACACAATTTCCGGCTGCTAAAGCCGGAGCAATCTTCCAAGTGAATAAGTACAAAGGGAGATTCCAAGGAGATATGCACCCCACCACACCTATGGGTTTCCGCAACGTGTAGTTTATAGCCGCACCGTCCATATCGTGACTTTCGCTGGCAAAATGCAAAATGGCCGTGCCGTAAAAATGCATATTGCTTGCTGCCCTTGGAATATCTACCCGGGTTGCCAGTTTAACGGGTTTCCCATTATCTATGCTTTCTGCTAGCGCCAGTTCATTCAAGTTTGTCTCGATAAGCGCAGCTATTCGAAGCATAATTTTGCTTCGTTCTTCTTTGGGTGTTTTGCTCCATGCAGGAAAAGCCGCCTTAGCCGCTTGATAGGCTTGCTCTACATCTTTTTCGTTGCTGTTCGGAATCAGAGAATACACCTCTCCGTTAGAAGGATTGTAATTATCGAGGTAATTTCCATCCACCGGAGCAACCAACTCGCCGTTTATATAATTCTGTATTTTTTCCATCACTCAAATTTTGCCTCTAAAGGTAATGGCTTTAGATTATTTCACCTATATCAATAAGCATGTTTATTGTTCATGTTTTATCATAGTATTTAGAGAAGCAAATATTCGGAAAAATAAATCCTTACCTTTGCCGTCCTTTTATGCAGGAAATAAAACTTCACGATAAGACCTTTTGTCCTTTTATCACAGGAGACAAAATAGAGGAAGCCGTTAAACAAATCGCCCGAAGGATAAATTGCGACTACGAAGGCAAAACCCCTTTGTTTGTAGCTGTACTAAATGGATCGTTTATGTTTGCTGCCGACTTGATGCGACATATCGAAATTCCCTGCGAAATAAGTTTCATAAAGCTTGCCTCTTATCACGGGACGGGATCTACTGGAGAGGTGAAAAACTTGATAGGACTAACTGAAAAAGTGAGCGGAAAAGACCTAGTTATTGTAGAAGACATTGTAGATACAGGGCTTACATTAAAAAAAATTATACTCGAATTGGAAAAAGAGAGCCCCACATCTATTTCAGTAGCCACCTGCTTATTTAAACCAAAAGCTTACCGCTTCACCAAAGAAATTAGCTACGCAGCCATAGAGGTAGGCAACGAATTTTTAGTTGGCTACGGATTGGATTACGATGGATTAGGAAGAAATTTAAACGATATTTACATCATAAACGAATAAACACATTATGCTAAACGTAGTTTTATTTGGCCCTCCGGGCGCAGGAAAAGGAACGCAAGCCGTAAGATTAGTAGAAAAATATTCTTTGGTTCACTTATCAACCGGCGACATTTTTAGAGCAAATATTAAAGGTGAAACAGATTTGGGAAAACTAGCCAAAAGCTACATGGATAAAGGCGAGCTTGTACCTGATGAAGTAACCATAAAAATGCTCGAAAGCGAAGTAGCTAAAACCCCACAAGCCCAAGGGTTTATATTTGATGGTTTTCCGCGCACGTGCCCTCAGGCAGAGGCTTTAGAAAAGTTTTTACAAAACAAAAACACCAAAGTAAGCCTGATGACCGCTTTAGATGTGCCAGAAGAAGAATTGGTAAAACGTCTGTTAATCAGAGGAGCTGATAGTGGCAGAGCCGACGATATGGATGAAAACATCATTCGCAACAGAATTAAAGTTTACAACGAGCAAACCGCTGTTGTGGCCGATTTTTACAGTGCAAGCAACCGTTTCAAAAAAATAAATGGGGTGGGTTCAATTGACGAAATTACACAACGGCTGTTCGATGCGATAGATGCATTCCGCTAATCCTAAAAAACCAAACGATTCATGTCCAATTTTGTTGATTACGTAAAAATCTGCTGCCGAAGCGGTAAAGGAGGAGCTGGTTCCGTCCACTTTCACCGCGACCGGATGACTGCCAAAGGCGGCCCCGATGGAGGTGACGGAGGAAGAGGTGGACATGTTGTTTTGAAAGGAAATGCGCAATTGTGGACTTTGCTCCACCTAAAATACATGAAGCACGTAATTGCCGAACCGGGGCAAAATGGAACAGGCAGGCTAAAAACCGGAAGAACAGGCAACGATATTATACTGGACGTGCCTTTAGGAACCGTTGCAAAAGACGCTGAAACCGGAGAAGTAGTTTGCGAAATCACTCAGGATGGTGAAACGGTGGTTTTGGTTCCCGGAGGAAGAGGGGGTTTAGGAAACAATCATTTCAAAAGTGCTACACAGCAAACACCTCGCTATGCTCAACCCGGAGAACCAGGCTTGGAGCAATGGATGATTCTGGAATTAAAAGTACTGGCAGATGTAGGTCTTGTGGGATTTCCAAATGCCGGAAAATCTACCTTGCTTTCTGTTATTACAGCGGCTAAACCCGAAATAGCCGACTACCCTTTTACTACATTGGTTCCCAATTTGGGAATTGTAAAGTACAGAGATTATCGCTCGTTTATTGTGGCCGACATCCCGGGAATTATAGAGGGAGCTCACGAGGGAAAAGGACTTGGACTAAGGTTTTTAAGACACATCGAACGCAACTCCTTGTTGCTCTTTATGGTACCTGCCGATTCTGAAGATGCCGGAAAAGTCTACAAAATTCTACTGAACGAACTAAAAGAATTTAATCCCGAACTGCTGGATAAGACAAGAATTATTGCCGTTACTAAGTGTGATTTGGTAGAATCAAAAGAACTTCCAAAAATCAAGAAGAAACTACCTGGAGATATCCCCGTGATTTTTATATCATCAGTAGCTCAGCAAGGATTGGAAGAACTAAAAGATTTGCTTTGGCAAGAACTTAACCGTCCGGTAGAATAAAAAACGCTTATGGAGCTATTAGAACATTGGGACAGACAACTTTTTCTTTTCCTCAATGGCCTCCACACCCCCTGGCTAGATGAAATAATGTGGCTGTTCAGCCAACAGTGGTTTGGTGTTCCGTTTTACCTTTTTTTTCTTGGGCTGCTATACAAATTACAGGGCTGGAAAGGGGCTTTAATCGGTTTAATTACCTGTGTACTTACTGTTGCCCTTGCCAACACCATTAGTTCGGAAGTTTTAAAAGAATGGGTCGGCAGATATCGCCCCACCCATAATCTTGAAATAAGTCATTTAGTGCATACCATAAACGGCTATAAAGGAGGCTTATACTCATTTTGCTCTTCTCATGCTGCCAATATGTTTGGAATAGCTACGATTGTCTATTTACTCATCCGAAGGACGTATCACAAATTTGTTTATGTTTTGATTTTTTGGGCTTCCATTATCAGTTACAGCAGAATTTATCTTGGGGTGCACTATCCTTCTGATGTATTAGCGGGAGCATTAATAGGCATTGGTTCGGCCATACTTATGCTCTACATGGTAAAACGTTATACCAAGTTACTGAAGTAAAAAGAGTCTTGTAACATTTAACTACTTTTATCGTCCTATCTACACTTTTATACTCTTAAAAACAATTTGCAAATCTTTCGGACGATACCATTTCTGGACAGAAAAACATTGTTTTTTTTACTGTTCACAGCACTATTTTTTTTCAGTCAGGCTGCAAACGGATACCTTAAAGGAACCATTACCGATACCACAGGGGCACCATTACCCTATGTTAGCATTTATGTAAAAAACACCACCTATGGAGTAACCTCTAATCTTAAAGGTGAGTACCTTATTGAGCTGAAGCCCGGCATCCACAGTATAATTTTTAGTTTTGTTGGATACCAGAAGCAAGAACAAACGATTCAAATATTTTCCGGGAGGCCCACCGTGCTAAATGTTCAGTTAAAAGAACTCAACGAAACCCTCCCCGAAGCAGTGATATACTCCAATAAGCGAGACATAGGCAAAGAAATTATGCGTAAAGTTCGGGATAAACGTAAATTTTACCTGGACAACATCGAAGGATACTCAAACCATACCTATCAAAAAATTACGGTAGAAAAAGAGCTTCGAAATCCCGGTAAAAAAGATAGCCTACAGGCAGAAAAAGCCGAATTGGAAAAACCGGGAAGCCTAGTAGAATATTTTAAAAATGAAAATCTTAACCTGATAGAAAGCTATTCGCAAATACACTTTTCACAACCAAACAGGTATAAAGAAATTATTCTGGCATACAATGACTACGCCGCATCAAAACCACAAGGAGGCGAAGGATCGGTTTCGGTTGGTTTTGAAATTGGCGAACGAAACATAGTGCCCACACAACGTGAAAACGTAAACCCCTACATACTGATAAGCGATGCGGCTGCGGCTGAGTTTAATTTCTACAAAAACCTTATCGATGCTCCTGCTATTTCGCAAAAACAACTGCTATCACCCATAGCGACCACTGCGCCGCTCAGTTATCTGTTCGATTACGATGGCATGTTCTACCAACAAGGTATTAAAATTCACCGCATACAGGTTACGCCCATTTTCGCACACGACGCACTTTTTCAGGGAGTAGTATTTGTGGAAGACAGCACATGGGCGTTGGTGTCGGTAGATTTAAGTGTAAACCCATCCGTTTTACTCTACTGCAAAGAATTTAGAATTATACAAAACTACCAAGCCATCGAAAAAGAGCACTACCTACCGGTAAGGAGAGAATTTACCTACACCATAAAAGATGGAAAACACAACATACTGGGTAAAACCCGTGTAGACCATTCCGACTATAAACTAAACCCGCAGTTTCCAAAGCGATTTTTCACCAACGAAGTAAAACGCTACGAAGATGACTCCTTTGATAAAGACTCTTCGTTTTGGATTCAAAAAAGACCCTTCGCTTTGGTAGATAGCGAAATAGCGTATATCATTAAAACTGACAGTCTTAAAAAACAATACGAGAGCTATGAATACCTGAGCAAGATCGATTCCTCGTTCAATAAAATAAACATCTGGAGTTTTCTGATTAATGGTGTAGGTCATCGCAACCGATTCAAAAAATCGGAAATTTATTTTAACCCACTAATTTCTCAAATTATTCCGTTCGGAGTCGGCGGGTGGCGACATCGCTTCGGAGGGTATTACAACAAAGGTTTTAAAAACGATTACTTGCTGGAAACCACCGGCGAAATAGACTACGGATTCAACAATCAGGACATCAGAGGAAAAGTTGGGGTAGGATTAACTTATGTGCCCAAAAAATTTGTGCGAACTTTTATTCGGGTGGGTGATTCTTATGAGTTGATTAACGACTTTGCCTCGTTGTCTACACTTTTAAGTCGAAGTAACTATGTGCGCTCACAAACTTTCAGCATCGCTCAACGCATGGAGTTAATTAATGGCCTTTTTGGCGAATTAACTTTCGACTACTCCGACCAAAAACCAATTGATGGAATGAATCTAGAAGGAGATTTGACAAACGCTTTGTTTGGCACCTTTAACACCCCCATAGAATTTGACCACTACATTAAAAGCGAAATTAGACTTGAGCTTAAATACCGTATAAAGCAACCCTATATCATCAAAGGCAACAAAAAAATATTGCTCGCACCGAAATATCCTCAGATGCACTTCGTTTACCGAAAAGGATTGCCGGGACTGTTTGGCAGCGAAGTTGACTTCGATTATCTAGAAATAGGTTCTGACGACCAGATAAAACTAGGCAGAATGGGCACCTCTGTGTGGTCAGTACAAGCTGGTTCGTTTGTAAACCGAGCTAACCTGAGGGTGCTCGAACATAGATATTTTCGAGGCTCTGACCCTTTCATTTTTTCCGATCCGACCCGCTCTTTCCAGTTACTAGGACCAACCCTTAGCACATCTTCAGCGTATTTTAGGGCAAATTACATTCACCACTTCGAAGGAGTCATATTAAACAAAGTCCCCTTGCTTAACAGAATGAAACTTTCTCTGGCAGGTGGAGGAGGCACATTGATTATTCCTGAAAATAATTTTAATCATTTCGAAATCTTTGCCGGAATAGAAAGAATCACCCGCATCAAAGAACAACTTTTTAGAATTAGCTTATTTGCCGTAACGGCAGATAATTCTTTTGTCTCTCCCACTTTGCAGTTTAAAATAGGGCTCAACTTCTTCAATTCGTACACCCGAAAATGGGATTATTAACCGGCTTGCACTACAACTTATCAGGAACTAAGCATAAATGTTACTAACATCACAAAATACATTCGGCAGATATTTCATATTTTCGTGTCATTAATTAATAACATGGAAAACACTATACAGCAAACTATTAATTTAAAGGCTTCGCAAATGGCTGAAAGTCTTATTGGGTCAGAAATTATTCGGCTTGCGGGAGAGATTAAAGAACGCCAGGCAAACAATGAACCGATTGTGAATTTTACCATAGGAGACTTTAACCCACAAATTTTCCCTATACCTACAGAACTTACCGATGAAATTATAAAAGCCTACCGCAATCAGGAAACCAACTATCCGGCTGCAAACGGAATGGCAGAGTTAAGAAAAGCCGTATCGGGATTCTTATTGCGCAAGCAAAATTTAAACTACTCTGCCGACGAAATTTTAATTTCAGGAGGCGCAAGACCATTAATTTATGCTGTGTACAAAGCTATTGTAGACCCCAACGACAAAGTGCTTTTCCCTGTTCCTTCTTGGAACAACAACCACTACACTCATCTTTCTTTGGCTAACAGTGTTTTTATTGAAACACAGCCCGAAGATAATTTTATGCCTACAGCAGATCAGCTCAAACCCTATCTTTCTGAAGTATCGTTGGTAGCGTTATGCTCGCCACTAAATCCTACAGGCACAGTATTCAGCAAAGAAGAACTCGAAAAGATTTGTGATTTGATTTTGAGCGAAAACTCAAGAAGAGGGCCAAATGAAAAACCGCTATACCTGATGTATGATCAAATATACTGGGCATTAACATACAATGATACTGTGCATTACGACCCGGTATCGCTACGACCTGAAATGCGAAATTACACGCTGTACATAGACGGAATGTCTAAAGCGTTTGCCGCTACGGGTGTGAGAGTCGGTTGGGCCTTTGGCCCTGAACGCATCATCGGCAAAATGAAATCTATCCTCGGTCATGTGGGAGCATGGTCGCCCAAAGCAGAACAAATAGCCTCTGCTCACTACCTGAACAATGCCAATGCTGTAGATACATTTCTCGAAAAAATTAAGACTGATGTATTAGCTCGTTTAAATGGATTTTACACTATCATTCAAGAGTTAAAGGCAGAAGGATATCCGGTTAATGCAATTGCTCCTCAGGCAGCTATTTACTTAACGGTTCAATTTAGCTTGAAAGGCAAAACAACTCCTGAAGGAGTAACCTTGTCAAGCACTGCCGATGTAACTAAATATTTGTTGGAAAAGGCACATCTTGCCATTGTACCGTTTTATGCTTTCGGCGCATCTGCCGATTCGGATTGGTACCGATTATCGGTAGGCACTGCAAGTATGGAAGATTTAAACCGAGTTAAAATATATTTGAAAGAGGCACTAACGCAACTTAAATAACCGTTTTTTTTAATACCCGATTAGCATATTTTTTGGCATAATCGAAAAATATTTTATTTGATATGAATAACAATTACGCCGTTATAATGGCGGGGGGAATAGGCAGTAGATTTTGGCCTATGAGCAAGACCTCCTATCCAAAACAATTTCACGACATACTAGGCGTAGGCCAAACCTTGCTTCAGTTAACCTTCGATAGACTTAAAAATATCTGCCCAAGTGAACAAATTTTAATAGTAACCAGCACCGCCTACAAAGATTTGGTAAAGCAACAGCTACCCGAAATAAAAGATGAGCAAATTTTATGCGAACCCAGCAGGAGAAATACCGCCCCTTGCGTGGCCTATGCTGCATACAAGATAAAACAACTTAACCCTGAGGCAAACATGGTTGTTGCCCCTAGTGACCACCTGATTTTAAAAGAGGATGCCTTCATCAATACCTTGAAAAGCGCCATTTCACTTACCAAAGAAAAAAATTGCTTGGTAACTCTTGGTATCAAGCCCAACAGACCTGATACGGGCTACGGATATATTCAATTTGTAGGCTTTGAAGGGGCACAAAATCCGTTTGTAAAAAAGGTTAAAACCTTCACCGAAAAACCTAATCATGAGTTGGCGCAGCAGTTTATAGAAAGTGGCGATTTCTACTGGAACTCTGGAATTTTTATCTGGAGTATTGCTTCAATTATTAAAGCATTTGAAAGCCATCTTCCCGATATAAGCCGTCTTTTTACAGAAAGAGAAGAAAAACTAAATACTGCCGAAGAAGAAGAATTCGTGAAGTCAATATATGCCGTGTGCCCCAACATATCTATCGACTATGGCATAATGGAAAAATCCTCCGATGTTTATGTGGTTCTGTCCGATCTTGGCTGGAGCGATTTAGGCACATGGGGCTCTTTATATGGCCACGTAAAGCAAGATG
The DNA here is from genome assembly GCA_046295395.1 of Flavobacteriales bacterium. Taxonomy (GTDB): domain Bacteria; phylum Bacteroidota; class Bacteroidia; order Flavobacteriales_D; family JBKBNH01; genus JBKBNH01. The sequence goes on from JBKBNH010000002.1 coordinate 298,110, forward strand.
AAAACGAAAACGCCGTAATTGGCAAAAATGTAATGCTTTACGAATCGCATAAAAACATGGTAAAAGTGCCTGAAAATAAATTGGTTGTATTGCAAGGGCTAGATGACTACATTGTGGTTGACTCCGGAGACATCTTACTGGTTTGCAGAAAGCACGACGAACAAAAAATAAAACAAATTGTAAATGATGTAGCCCTAAGTAAGGGCGAAAAATTTGTATAAACTCTTTCTTGTAATTCTTAACACAAAAGCATAAATAATCTTCATTATGAGCTCTATTCATCCAAAATTAATCAAAATTGGCGTTTTTTATGATGGTAACTACTTCCTACACGTAAGCAATTACTACAACTACAACCACCAGGCAAAAAGGCGGATAAGCATATCCGGATTGCACGAACTCATCATCAACCTAGTGGCTGACGAAGAGAGTCAGGACCCGAGGTTGTGCAGAATTGTAGCCGCGCATTTTTTCAGAGGAAGATTAAACGCCTATGAAGCTAGCCAGAAAGGTAATCAATTATACTACGACAGGGTGTTTGACGATATACTTATGTCCGAAGGAGTAACCACACACTACATGCCTGTAAAAAGTTCATACGGAACCAGAGACAAAGAAATAGACATATCGCTAGCACTAGAGGCCTTTGATTCTGCCATTCAAAAGCAGTTTGATGTATTAGTACTTATTGCTTCTGACGGAGATTATGTTCCGCTTGTAAAAAAGCTGAATTCTATAGGCACACGAGTAATGATTTTAGGTTGGGATTTTGAATATACCAACGACGAAGGTCAGCGAATGGTGACTAAAACTTCTCACGACTTACAACAAACGGCCAATTACCCGGTAGCCATGTTCGATTTAATAAATGAGGGCTTCAGCCGTAACGATGACCTAATAGACCGCTTGTTTGTTCAAACAGGCGTTGGCCGATCGGCCACCAACACCATTGTGAATTTCGAGGACTTAGAACTTGAAGAAGGAGAAAGGCACACCAGTTCTATAAACAGTGTAAAAACCGGATACGGATTTATCAACTTCCAGCCGAAAAACTTGTTCTTTCATTTTTCCAGCCTGGTTGAAACCGATTTTAATGGGTTACAAGAAGGCGACAGCGTAGAATTTTCAGTTGCGGTAAATGAAAAAGGAGAGCCCGTTGCCAGAGAAGTTAAGCTAATAATACAATAAGTTTTTTAACCAATGTACCGGCTTATTAACAAAAGTTGCTAGTTTTCAAATTTTTGAAACTTTACAACATCAATTTCAGTAGAAGAAAACAAAGCAGGTTTCTAAAATATGCGGTCATTTTAGAAGCAGTTAATTTGCCGATATAAATAGAGGTTAGCGAAGTTAGACAGGCAAAAAATAAAAACCCCCGAAGAGAAAACTCTTCGGGGGTTTGTTTATTATTCTATAACCTTAATAACCGGCTTTAGAATATAGCCACTTCCCTCTGTATATACTACAGATAATTCAGCATCAAAATCAATAAGTATATTCGTTAAACCACCCGGTGTAAACTTTCTTTTAGCGTTTATTTTTATCCCGGTTTGATATCCGCTTGGAACAGTAAGTTGATGCATGTTGCCCAATACTTTAATGGAATTCTGGTTACCTAGTATGAGTCGAATTTGGGTTATTTCTCCTGCGGGAACATCATTATCATCAACAATTACTGTAGATATTCCGTTCTGCAAGGTAAGTAAATCGTATACCCCCTGAATTGTTTTAACTTGAATCCACCCCAAGCCGGAATAATGAATTTCTACACGTCTAATTTCCACATTTACCTCCTCGTAATCGCCGGGGGCATCTGTCATATGAATTTTTAATGCTGCCCTTCCTGTTTCTTTGTTGCAAGAATTTAAAACACCTATTATCAATAGAAAAAGTGTTGGAAGAAAAAATTTAGTCGCTTTCATAATTATTGTTTTTTTAAGGTTAACCGATTTATTATTAAAAAGTGAATTTTATACCCAAACTTGGGTCGAGTCCCCAAAACATACTACCTCTGGATGTTACTTCTATCATAGGCTTCACATCAATACTTATAGCAAATGGAATAGGCGGTATTTTATATTCAAGCCCTACAATTCCATCTATTCCTATACCCAGTTCTCCCGATGAGTATCCGCGGTAATAGTATCTATAGTAGCGGTCTCTATGGTAATAGTAATAACTTCTTCTGGTTTGAACGACCAAATGACCCCCGCCTCCGTAATACCAGTTTAATCCGGAAACATTAAAGGCTGATTTGTGTTTTTCTATCAAAAGAGTGGCGCTCAAGCCATGGTGCCAGAGACCAATTATCCCCTCGAAAGCAGTATTGCTGCCGGTAAAATGTTTAATGGTTAGTCCTGATGTTTCCCCGGCTCTTAGTCCAATAGCGGTATTGTAAGTGCTGGTTAAACTTTGAGCAAATGAGTTCCCACAAGTTAATAATGTGAGAACTACGACGATTGATTTGATTGTTGTTTTCATATCATGTTAGTTTTAGGTTTTTACTTCTTGTGCGATTTTTGTTTTGGGTGAGTAGGCGAATGCCCCGGATTATTAGATCTTGGATGATGTGGATTGTGCGGGTTCATGTACCAACCCTTCTTCTTCCCCTTGTTACGAGGATGTTGGTGAACAACTACTACACAAGATTGTGTAGAAATTATAACAACCGTAGCTATTAATAAGAACTTAAAGTAGTTTGGCATAATCTAAATTTTAAATGTTCAGATTATGTTATTACCAAACATATGCCGATAGAACAATGAAATTGTAACTAGCTGATTTGCTTTTGGTTGTGTTTTTTGAGTTCTCCCTGTTTTTCTCAAAATGAGAAAGAATTTTCCAAAAAAGGAATTTCACCGACTTATTCGACCTCCTTTAGCATTCTGTAAATGGTGGATTGACCTATGTTAAGTTTTTCTGCAACCAATTTAATGTTATTGTTGTACTTGTTCAGAAAGGTTTTTAAAATGCGTAACTCGTATTCTTTCATTGTGCACTCCTCCAAAAACACACCCGTAGTTGTATCAGCAGAAATAAAGTTTATGTCATTTTCGGTTATTTCATCGGTAGACGACATTACAGTCGCTAATTCAACTTGAGCCTTTAACTCTCTGATATTTCCGGGAAAAGGATAAGAAAGAAGTTTTTTCTGGGCATTCAGCGTTAATTGTTTAGCGGGAATACCATTTTCTTTACAAAAAACATTTATAAAATGCTTGGCCAATATAAGCGCGTCTTTGTCTCTTTCTCTCAGCGGAGGTAGATAAATTGGCAGACCTAATAATCTGTAGTATAAATCTTCCCTAAATGTTCCCTTTCTTACTTCTTCCTGTAAATTTTTATGTGAGGCAACAATTATTCTGCAATTAAAGGATTTTGTTTTATTACTGCCTACAGGAGTTATTTCTCTTTCTTGAAGAGCTCTTAAAATTTTAGTCTGAACTACTAAATCCATTTCTCCGATTTCATCTAAAAATAACGTGCCTTTATCGGCCTCTTCAAATTTGCCAACTCGTTTAAAGTTTGCCCCTGTAAAAGCGCCTTTTTCGTGTCCAAATAGCTCACTCTCTATAAGCTCAGATGGAATTGCTGCCACGTTTACAGCTATGAAATTTTCCTTTTTTCGATCCGAGTTAAAATGAATAGCCTTTGCGACCAACTCTTTTCCGGTACCGGTTTCGCCATTTATACTTACTGTAATATTGGTTTGAATGGCTTTCTCCATGAGTAAGAACACTTTTTTAATCGCTTCACTTTCTCCAATTATCGATCTTTTAAAATCGAATTTTTTCTCAACCTCTTTTTGTAATACTGATATTTTCTCTTTTAATCTGTCGTTTTTTAATGCATTATTAGCCGTATTTAGAAGCCTTTCTCTAATGTCTTTTGTTTTTACAATATAGTCGTATGCTCCTTCCTTCAATAAATCTACAGCAGTTTCAATATCATCTTGTCCGGATATTACAATTACCTCTATATCTTCATTATATGCTTTGATTTTTTTGAGAAGGTCTGCACCATTCATATCGGGCAGTTTATAATCAACTGTAATCAAAACAGGATTCAAGTGAATATTATTTAGCAACTCTGTTCCTGATGTATATGTGAAAATCTCGTAATCCGGATTTAGAGACAATGTATGGTTCAACAACTTTGCGTACCACTCATCATCTTCTGCAATAAAAATAATTTTCTTAACCATATACATATTGTGTTGCCCAAAAATAATACATCTTCTTTATGGGATTCGCAATATTTCTCAAAACGAGAAAATATATTTTCAAATTGATAAAAAAGGGCGAACTACCTTAATTTATCATTTAAGGACAAGCCTAACTTATTTCACTGTATTTGTGTAAATTACACACGCATAGCGTCCATTAATTACACTAATGGCATGAGTTTGGTCTTTCAGGCTGTTGTAATAATTATTGTCTAACTATAAAACCTTAAACGTTATGAAAACGATTAGATTAACCTCGATTTTAATGGGAGCTTTATTATTAGCGTTCTCCTGCAAAAAAGCTGAAGATGTCGGCTCGTTAACGATTAAAATGACCGACTCGCCTGGTGATTACACAGCATTAAACTTACAAATCACAGGAATTGATATTTACTCGGAGAACTCCGGATGGATTACGGTATCCAACGAAACATGGTTATTTAATGTTCTGTCTTTAACCAACGGAAAAGAAATAAGTCTTGCTGCTGCAAGCAATATTAAGGCTGGTAAATACACCAAACTCAAATTAAAGTTCGGGGCTGAAAACAAGTTGAGCTTCAACACGCACACCACTGTAGGAGGTATTTCTACAAGTAATTCCTCAACCGTGTATTTGTTATGGCACACCCCCAGAGAAGTTGTGATAGAAATAAATAGTGATGTTTCTGTAAACAAAAACACCGAAATACTATTGGATTTTCATGTGGCTCAATCAATTCAAAATATTTCCAATCAGTATTTCATAGCTCCGGTAATAACTGTAATTTATGATGTAAATACGGGGATAAGGGGCGAAACAGAAGCAGAAATACAAGCATTTGTAGAAGTAAAAAACAACACTCAAACTTATAATACCTACACAGATGTAAATGGGAGGTTTTTGGTAAGAGGGCTGAAAGAAGGACACTATACAGTAACTATTATTCCTGAATCAGGATTAAGTAAAAATGCAAAAACTTATACCGATGTGATTGTGTCAAAAGGAGAGATACATGCTTTAGGAACTGTTCAGTTTTAAGCAAAACAAATTTACAACATTCGTCTAACAGACAAAAACAATAATCATGAAAACTAATAAAAGCATAATATACATTGTAGATGACAACACTTACAATCTACAAATCTTGAGTAAAAAACTAAAATCAGAGTTTAACTGCAAAATAAGGCTGTACAGTAACGCCTATGATTGTAAAAAAGCATTAGAAAGGGAAGCCCCAGACATCGTTTTATCTGACTATAACTTGTGCAATGGAAGCAAGAAGATGAACGGCGACTGGCTACTGTCAACAGTAAAAAAACATCATCCAAATACTCCGGTGGTATTGTATTCTTCAATAAATAATATCAATCTTGCTACCTACTTGATGAGAAACGGGGCTGAAGATTTTGTTCAGGCTGACGGAAAATTTTTCGAAAAAATAATTAAGGCGGTTAAAAATCAGTTCGCCATACTAAAAACCAAAAAACAGAGTAAACGAACTAAACTGTTTATTTTACTGATGGTGATAATTCTTCCGATTGTTTACTTCTTGTTAAACTACGCTGATTACGAATGGCCTTTCTATTTTTCTATTAGTTTTTTAGCCTTTAGTGGAATTGTGGTCTTTCTGTTTGGCACACGCATGAAATACCACCTGTATGGTAAATAGAAAATAGGTTAGCAAAACTGGGACATTAAAAAAATACGGTCATGAAAACACAACAGAAAAAATTTAAAATCGCTATCCTAGAGGATAGCGATTTTTACAATCGACTGATAACAAAGCAGATTGAGAATTTCGTAAAAAGACTTGAATTGGATAAAAACATTGAAATTAAAGTAAAATCCTATGTGAAGCCGGAGCAGTTCCTGTGGGAAATAAATGATGATATCGACATTGCGTTCTTAGATTATTATCTGGGTAACGGGTTTACAGCTTCTTACGTTATGCGGAAATTGAGGCAATATTGCAGAAACTGTCGAGTTGTTATTATTTCGCAGGCCCGAAATATGTACACCGTAACAAAGTCAAAAGCAGAGGGGGCTTCAGCATTTATCCATAAAGATAAAAACCTACTTGCCCGAACCTGTTTTATAATTGAAGATGAAATAAACGCAAGATCAGGATTAAGAAGATATGCTTAATAAAACTTGTTTCAGGCAAAACACGTATTAATTTAAAAAAAATCTTATGCCTTTACGACTGTATTTCGAGCACAAGCTAATTGTTGTATTACTAGTTGTTTTACTGTTAGTTACAGCTTCCGGAAGCTATACTTTTAACCAGCTTACCAATATAGTAGACCGGGTAAGTACCGTTTCGCAAGTCGATTTGCGCCTAACTACTTTTAAGTCGCTTATAAACAACGTTATGATAGCAGAAAACAGTGTGAAGTCATATAACATTACTCGCGATACGCTTTGGTATGAGAGTTTTAAAAATGCGTCACAAAATACCATTGAAAAATTAGATAAACTGAAAGGGCTAAACATTTCAAGAAGCGACAACCTGTTAGATGTTGATTCTTTGGAAACACTAATCTATAAGAAAATTGAAAAACTAGAAGATTTATTAACTGTCCATGATTACAAAAGGGTGGGAAAGGCCTTAAATAAGGTAGAGAAGAAAATAGCAAAAACATCGCAGATGATTCAGCCCGGAATCAATAATGCGACAAAAACCAACGAATCTGAAAACACACCCAATACCAAGAAAAAATCCTTTAGCCTATTCAAATCTAAAAAACCAGAGCCTGTAAAAACAAAACTAATAGATGACATTGTTGTGCTTGAAATTGTGAAAAGCGAAGTGAAGAAGGTTATTGTAGAAGAAGAAAACATTGATATAAAATTAAAAACCGCTGAATTAGAGTTAATTTCTGTCATTCACGAATTAAGTGGAAATATATGGGAAATGTTGTTGAAATTTGAAAGAGATGAGTATAAGTTATTTACCAAAAAATCAGCAGAAATAGAGGCTGCCCTAAAAAGAACCAATCAGCAAATTATATATTTCTACATAACTATATGCCTGCTTACTATTTTTATGGCATACACAACCATAAAGTATGTTCGAAAAAGACGCCTTTATAGAAGGGCGCTGAAATCTGCAAAATTTCAGGCAGAAGATTTAGCCGAAACAAAAGAAAAATTTATTGCCAACATTAGCCACGAGATAAGAACCCCCATGAATTCCATTGTAGGATTTACAGAACAATTAGCAAAAACACCACTAAACGAGGAACAGAAAGATTATTTAGAAATGATTTTCAAATCGTCTGAACACCTCCTCTATTTGGTAAACGACGTTTTAGACTACTCTAAATTGAAAGCCGAAAAAGTAAGACTTGAATCTATTCCTTTTAATTTGCGATGTTCCATAAGCGAGACCACCGAGTTTGTACAACAATTAGCAATAGATAAAAATATTGAGATTATAGAATCTATAGAGCAAAATGTTCCTGAAGTACTAATAGGAGACATATTCAGAATCAGGCAAATACTACTTAATCTGATGAGTAATGCAGTAAAATTTTGTGAAGAAGGTTCTGTTAAATTAACTGTAAAAATTGCAGAAAAACGAAAAGATAATGTTGTTTTGTTATTTGAGGTAGCCGATACAGGTATAGGAATGAGTGAAGTACAAATAGTAAAAATATTTGATGAATTTGAGCAAGCCGAAGCAAGTACCGCAAGAAAATACGGGGGTAGTGGCTTGGGCTTATCCATAGTAAAGATGCTTGTTCATCTTTTTCATGGAGAAATTTCTATAAAAAGTAAACTGAATAGCGGAACCGTCGTCTCTGTAACACTACCCCTAAAAATTGGTAACCCCTCCCAAATTGAAAACCAGGAAATAAAAATGGAGAGTCCGTCAACTGATTTTTCTTACGCCAAAATCCTCGTGGTAGATGATGAAGAGTTTAACAGAAGATTATTAACTACAATTTTAAAAGCCCATCATATTGATTGTTTAGAAGCCACAGACGGATTCGAAGCGCTTGATATTTTAAAAACAGAAAAGATTGATTTAATCTTTATGGATATAAGAATGCCCAAGCTCGACGGCATAGAAACCACAAAAGCAATAAGGTTATTAAACGCCAATAACAAAAACAGAATTCCCATAATTGCCCTTACTGCGGCCGTTACAGAAAAAGACAAAATAAGTTATTACGAATCAGGAATGAACGGCTTTCTTCAAAAACCATTCAAAGAAAATGAGCTACTAAGAAAGCTCAAAAAACACCTAAACAAACCTAACGATATAGCTCCTGCGAATATAAATTCTGTAGAAACAAGTGCTTTCAAGCCTTTAGTAACAAAAAATCTCGATTTAACCGAACTTTTTGAAACAGCAAATAGCGATCAGGATTTTTATTACGATATGATTAAAGTATTCATAAACAATACCCGAGAAAGCCTTGAGATTATGAGGCTTGCTTACGAAGAAAAAAACTGGGAGAAAATTTCTAATTATGCCCACAAATCAAGCTCTCCTTGCAGACATATTTCAGCTACCAACCTCTACAGGGGCTTAAAAGAAATAGAATTACTTAGTCAAAATAAAAAAGATTTAAAAAGTATAGAAAAACTCATAGATTATGTGCTTGAACAATCAATAATTGTGTTCTCGGAATTGGAAAATGAGCTTTCTAAAGCAAGGGTAGAAAAATAAATCCTTATACCAACCACACTTCTATCTTAAAACTTCTTCCCTCCGGTGGTTTCTCTAAACGATAGAATTACCATAGTAGTGTCAGTTATGCTTCTTTTTCCCCGAATTATAAGACCCGGCTATACTCCATTTAAATATGTTTTCCCAAAACGGGAAAATGTTTTCCCGTTTTGGGAAAAAACACAAAAAGAAAAAATATTTTACGCTTGATAATCAGCCTTTTAAAAACGAAAGCTCTTTGGCACAAAAGTAGATTTGTGATAGCTGTAACTATTTAAAAACATGAGACATGGAAACTTCTAAGAAAATAAAAATTGTAATTGTTGAGGACGATTACTACTATAATAAGGTTCTTACAAAATACATCTCTAACGTGTGTAGGTCGGCTTATCCGAGTTATCAATTTGAAATTAAATCTCACTTAACAGCACACGAATGTATAGAAGAGCTAGAAGACGACACAAACATTATGCTGCTTGACTACTACTTTGTAAATCCTGAAGATGATGAAGAACTAAACGGAGAAGATGTGTTGAGAGAAGTGCAGAAACACTGCCCAAACTGCAAAGTAATAATGATGAGTGCTATGCAAGATTCACACAGAGCAGTAGAATTAATGCGAAAAGGAGTCTTTGAGTATATAGATAAAAATGTAAACACCCACGATAGGATTGGAGCCATTTTACAAAAAGCCCTAAACTCTCAGCTTAAATCCGATAGTTTTAGTTCCGCTTAATCATCATCAATCAAGGGATTTGAGAGTTGAGACAGCCGACATTACTAATGTCGGCTGTTTTTTCAAATAATTAATCCAATTTCAATACAGCAAGAAAAGCCTCCTGAGGCACCTCTACCCGGCCTACTTGGCGCATTCTCTTTTTACCCTCTTTCTGCTTTTCCAATAATTTTCGCTTACGTGAAATATCACCTCCATAGCATTTTGCCGTCACATCTTTTCTAAGCGCCTTAATGGTTTCTCGGGCAATAATTTTTGCTCCGATTGCAGCCTGAATAGGAATTTCGAACTGTTGGCGCGGAATGAGCTCTTTCAATTTTTCGCAGATTCGCTTACCTAAATAATAAGCATTATCCCGATGAATCAACGCAGAAAGCGCATCCACCTGTTCGGCATTCAACAGTATATCTACCTTAACTAAATCAGACTCCCGCATACCAATAGGACTATAATCAAACGAAGCATAGCCCCGTGATATGGTTTTTAATTTATCATAAAAGTCGAATACGATTTCAGCCAAAGGCATTTCAAAAATAAGCTCTACCCGGTCGGTAGTGAGGTAATTTTGATTTTTTAATATCCCGCGCTTCTCAATACAAAGCGTCATAACCTGACCAATGTATTCGGACTTGGTAATTATTTGAGCTTTAATAAAAGGCTCTTCTACATACTCCAGTTTGTTGGGGTCGGGAAGCTCGCTCGGATTATTTATAAAAAGTTGTTGCCCGTTCTTCAAATACGCTATATACGAAACGTTGGGAACCGTGGTAATCACATTCATGCCAAACTCGCGGTCTAATCGCTCCTGAATGATTTCCATATGAAGCATCCCCAAAAATCCACAACGAAAGCCAAAGCCTAGCGCAGCAGAAGATTCTGGCTCGAACACCAACGAAGCATCATTAAGCTGAAGTTTTTCCATGGCAGTGCGCAATTCTTCATACTCATCGGTTTCGACAGGGTAAATACCGGCAAAAACCATCGGCTTTACGTCTTCAAATCCTTTTATGGCCTCCTTGCACGGATAAGCCATAGTGGTGAGGGTGTCACCCACTTTCACTTCTTTGGCTTCTTTTATTCCTGAGATGATGTATCCCACGTCGCCTGCGCTCATTTGTGGACGAGGAGACAGATCCATTTTTAACACTCCTATTTCGTCGGCGTGATACTCCTTCCCCGTATTAAAAAACTTAACTTTTTCGCCTTTGTTCAACGTACCGTTTATAATGCGATAGTAGGCAATAATTCCTCTAAAGGAGTTGAACACCGAATCGAATATCATTGCCTGTAGCGGCGCACTTACATCGCCTTTTGGCGCAGGAATTCGTTTTATTACTGCCTCCAGAATGGCATCTACCCCCAATCCGGTTTTGCCGCTGGCAGGAATAATATCCTCTCTGTCGCAACCAATCAAATCAACAATCTGGTCTTTCACCTCTTCGGGCATGGCTCCGGGTAAATCCATTTTGTTGAGCACCGGAATAATTTCCAAATCGTGTTCTATAGCCAAGTAAAGGTTAGAAATAGTTTGCGCCTCAATTCCCTGCGAAGCATCTACAATAAGCAGAGCGCCTTCGCAGGCAGCAATAGAGCGTGAAACTTCGTACGAAAAATCTACGTGTCCCGGGGTGTCGATAAGGTTGAGTTTGTAGGGCTGTCCCTCGAAAATATAGTCCATCTGAATGGCCTTACTCTTTATCGTAATGCCTCTTTCGCGTTCCAAGTCCATATCATCCAAAGCCTGATCCTGCATTTGTCTTTCTGAAATGGTATTGGTAGTTTGCAGCAAGCGGTCTGCCAAGGTGCTCTTCCCGTGGTCGATGTGAGCAATGATGCAGAAATTACGAATGTTGTTCATAAGGAGCGCAATAATTAAGGCTGCAAAATTAGCCTAAAAATGTCATTAAATTACTTACAGCTCCTCCTGGTAGTAAATTTTGTAGAATTTCCTGCCTTTTTCGTCTACCCCCTGCTCTATAAGCTCTCGGTTTCCATGAATGTATATGTGGAAATTTTTATCTAGCTTGAGCACACTTTTAAACACCCTCGCTTGTTTCTTTAGAGCTGTGTCTGATATAGAAAAACTCTCTTCGATTTGAATGTCGCGCTCCTGCTGAAATGTGTTTTTGTAAGAATTGAAATTATCGATAACCTCAGGACTCGATATTACCTCCCGAGTGAATTCCTGCAAATCAAACGTGTCACGATTCTTAAAAAACCTCACCGATTTGTTTAGCAAATCGGCTTGATCGGCTTTTGTTACTTCAAAATGTGCTGGCAATTCTTTAGTGATGTACTCTTTGGCAAGCGAAAGGGCGTTTTGGGTATTGTAGTACTCGTCTTTTCGCTGCTGCAAATGTAAAAAATCATCCATCCAGTACTGTGCTTCTGCTCCTTTATTGGTGTTGTCTACTACCGAAACAATGTAGCCATTTTCTTGTCCTGTGTTGTATATCAAACAACCTTTATCCAATTTATTTATGTTTATTCCGATATCCGGACTTAGCGAAATCCCTTCGCCCGTAGTGTTTACTTTCAAAAAAGTATCTTTATTTTCAGACTTGAATAAACCCACGGCATCCACCATTTCTCCAAGAACAGGAGAATCCCTAAAGAGCACCACGTAAAATTCTCCGCCTTTAATTTTGGGGTGGTTGGACGATTCGTAAAGATGCCGGGCTAGGTTTATCGATTGCTCGTGAAACGAATCAGGATTTTCGAACAATTCGGTAACGAAGGTATAAACCTCATTGAGCTTAAGGTCTGCATCGTGGTATAGGGTGAAGTATTCACCAGATTTAAATGGAGTAAGAAAATAAGTACTCAGAAGCTGGTGCAATTCGTCATTTAGCTCCAGAGGTGCTTTGGTAAGAAAAATACCTTCCTCATTAATCTTGTTGCCCACTCGGTGCGCCGAAATGTCGCCGATAGTAAAACTTCCTGATTCATTCATGGCATTGCTTAAAAAACCGCAGAAGCTATTTCTTTAACGGCCTCACTCTTGCCCATTGTGTAGTAGTGTATACAGGGCACCCCACTATCCATAAGCTCTTTAGATTGCTTTTGCCCCCACTCTACACCCACCCGGAACACGTCTTTATCGGTTTGACACTTCTCCAGCTCGTTTGATAAATCCTCAGGAAAGTCGATATGAAAAAATTTAGGCAAAAAGCTTATGTGTTTTAGCGTAGTAATAGGTTTCAGTCCGGGAATAATAGGAACGGTAATACCCATTTCGCGGCATTTTTTTACAAACTCGAAATACTTCTCATTATCAAAAAACATTTGCGTAACCACGTACTCTGCTCCGGCATCCACCTTTTCTTTCAGGTGTTTCAGGTCGGTTTTCATATTCATCGACTCGAAGTGTTTTTCCGGATATCCGGCACAGCCTATGGCAAAATTGGTTTGAAAACTGTTTTCGGTTTCGTCGTGCAGAAACTTGCCTTTGTTCATCTGATCTATTTGCTCTATTAGCTGATAAGCATAGTGGTGACCCTCTTTGTTGGGCTCAAAGTTCGTTTCATTTTTAATAGCGTCGCCGCGCAAAGCCAGCACATTGTCTATTCCTAAAAAGTGTAAATCAATCAAAGCGTTTTCGGTTTCCTCTTTGTTGAAGCCTCCACAAATTAGGTGCGGCACCGCATCTACTTGATACTTGTTCATTATAGCGGCACAAATACCTACCGTACCCGGGCGTTTTTTAACCGAAATTTTTTGCAAAAGACCTTGTCCCTTATCTTTATAAATGTACTCTTCGCGGTGGTAAGTTACATTAATAAAAGGCGGCTTAAATTCCATTAGCGGGTCTATGCCATCGTATATAGACTGTATGCTCTTGCCTTTAATGGGGGGCAGTATTTCGAATGAAAACAGCGTTTTTTTTGCTCTTTTTATATGCTCAGTAACTTTCATCTTGGGGTAATAACTTGTAAAACAAGGCAACAAAGTTAATCGGAATTGTGGTAAATGAAAATAACTCCACCAGGCGCTAAAAAAGGAAATATAAGCCAGGCCAATTTAAAGAATTTCGAAAAATGTGTTTAATTTCATTCGTAGCTGCTTTTGAAATAAATTACTTCTATAAATTTGGGTTGATGATTAATTCTAAATAATCTCGTTTTAACAAAAATCTTGACAGAAATAAATTAGTGGACGGAATTTTTTCTACGGTAAACAAGGAAACTCCCTTCGTGGAATTAAATCGGTTTGCCGCATGAAAAAATTAATAAAAAACTTGTTTTTTATCCTGAAATGCAACCACATCAAGTGCGGGCGCAAGGTGAAGATTACTTAACACGACGAGTGCAGGGCATATTGGATTTTCTTAATGAACAAGTGCGCTATATGCGCTTTCTCGTGTGTTACTCGCAGACCTTTTTCAATTTGGTGATTACGGTTATATCCACCTCACTCCAGAGCTTGTTTTGTCCGTCGGCACCAATGTGTTGCTCTAAACAAACCTCGTTTAGCTTATCCAACGATTTTTGAGCGTCCCAATTCAACACATCAATACTGCCTTTTAGCTTCAGGTCAGTTTCGTTTTCTACAGTATAAGTCATGGGAATCTGCTGCGATTTGCCGTTCATTACAATCTCGGCTACCAAGCTGCCTTCAGCATTGTTGCCCTCCACGCTTATAAATGAAACCTCAATTTTGCCGGGGTTTTGCATCGTGCCGAAAAAACTTTCGGCAATTTTCCCGTTGCGCACAGCATCGTTGGTTTCGGTGCTGGCAGTTTCTATTTTCACAATCACCGCTTGCATGGCTTTGGCAATGTCTTCGTCCGGTTGAAAACCCTCTATCACAAAGGCATTAAAAGCTCCGCCAACCACCGCCTTGTTGGTATGTTTAAAGGCCGTCCAGGTAAGCAATGTAGCTTCGCTGTCGTAATCGAAGGTGCATGTTTTTGTCAACTCTTCTGAGGCAGACTCTTCAGCAACTGTGGCCTCGTTTCCACCGCATGCATATAGCATTAATAAAAACGAAAATGGAATTATTTTTTTCATATGGTTTTTGTTATTCGAACTGTATTAACACCTGATTTTTATCTACTGCTGTTCCCTGATTTACGGCTATGCGCTTCACCTTGCCATCCCCCGGCGATTTAATCACGTTTTCCATTTTCATGGCCTCAAGAATAAGCAATGAGTCGCCTGTTTTTACTTCATCACCATCGGCACAACTAATGGAAAGTACTAATCCGGGCATGGGGGCTTTTACTTCTTTTACTGCTTTTTTCTTCGACAAATCGAAGCCCAATGATTTCAGCATTTCGTCCACCTTGTCCGTCAGGGCAACCTGTGCTTTTTTCCCGTTTATTTTTAGTGTAAAGGTTTTATCTTCCAAACTGCGCTTTACCACCTCTATGGTATATTTTTTTCCATCTTTTTCGAAGCGATAAACATCCTTGTGTAATTTGCTCACTTCGGCAGAAAAAGGCTCGCCGTCAATCGTGCCTTCGGCATCTCTGTTAATGGCTACCGAATATTCTTGCCCGTTGTTTATTTTTACTTTATACACCGTATCCGAAATTTTAAAATTTGCAGGTGCTAAACTACTAAATTTAGCTGTTTACTGCGCTATGTTTTAACAAAAGGGGAAATTACTTGTTCAACGGTAATCAAAAATCCTGATGATTTTTTAATCTTTGCAGCTTAACCTAATTGTAAATGACAACGAGAAATTTTCTTTCGTACGCCTTGCTGTTGGTGATTTTTATCGCTTGCCAACCCAAGAAACAAACCACTGCAACCGCTTCGAGCACAACTGCCCAAACTAGCAAAACAGAGAAAACAGAGAAAAAAGACCCGGTAAGACCGTTATACAATGAGAGTTCGCGCAGGATAAACGATATTATACACACCAAACTAGATGTGCGTTTCGACTGGAAAAACGAACAACTGAACGGAAAAGCCTGGATTGATATTAAGCCTTATTTTTATCCTACCGACAGCCTAACCCTGCAAGCCAAGGGATTCGATATACACGAAGTAGCGCTGATAAACACCAAAGACAAAACCCCACTCAAATACGATTACAACGGATGGGATTTGAATATAAATCTGGGGAAAATGTTCACCTACAAAGACACTTATCAGGTTTATATCAGTTACACGGCAAAGCCTAACGAAGTAAAACAAGAAGGCAGCTCTGCCATTAACAGCGCCAAGGGCCTTTATTTTATAAATGCCGACAGCAGCGATAAAAACAAAGCCACCCACTTGTGGACACAAGGCGAGACAGAGGCCAGCTCGTGCTGGTTTCCTACGATTGACCGCCCCAACGAGCGAATGACACAGGAAATACTGATGACCGTACCCGACAAGTTTGTTACCCTTTCTAACGGGCTGCTTATAAAGCAAACCAAAAATAACGACGGCACACGAACCGACCATTGGAAGCAGAGCCTGCCTCACGCACCTTACTTGGCAATGATGTTTGCCGGAGATTTTGCCATCGTAAAAGATTCGTGGAAGCGCAAAGACGGAAAAACCATAGAAGTAAACTATTACTTGGAAAAAGAATACGAACCCCATGCTCGTGCCATTTTTGGCAAAACCCCACGCATGATTCAGTATTTTTCTGACCTACTCGGTGTGGAGTATCCCTGGGAGAAATACCACCAGGTGATTGTGCGCGACTTTGTGTCAGGAGCCATGGAAAACACCACTGCCGTAATCAATGGTGATTTCTACTACCAAACTACCCGCGAAACTATAGATGGAAGCAACGAAAGCACCATAGCACACGAATTGTTTCACCACTGGTTTGGCGATTTGGTTACCTGCGAATCGTGGGCCAACCTACCGCTTAACGAGTCCTTCGCCAACTACAGCCAATACTTGTGGGACGAATTCGAATACGACCGATTCGAAGCCGATAAAAATGCTTTCGGTGAAATGGAAGGATACATGATTTCTTCGCAACAGCAAGGCTTCGTAAACATGATTCGCTTCGATTATGCAAACAAAGAGGATATGTTCGATGCTCACTCCTACAACAAAGGGGGGCGCATTCTACACATGCTCAGAACCTATCTGGGTGACGAGGCCTTCTTCAAATCCCTACAACTGTACCTCACCAAGCACCAATATAAATCGGCAGAGATACACGATTTGCGACTCGCTTTTGAAGAGATCTCAGGACAGGATTTAAACTGGTTTTTCAATCAGTGGCTTTTGGATAAAGGGCATCCCAAAATGAACTACAGCCACTCTTGGAACGAAGCTGACAAAAAACTGACCGTAAAAATAGAACAGCAACAAAACTTCGATAAAGTTCCGATTTATAAACTCCCCATCGACATTGATATTTACACCAACGGAAAACCCGAAAGAAAAAGAGTTTGGGCTGAAACCGTAAAAGCAGAATTTACCTTTGAACTGGCACAAAAACCCCAATTGGTAAACTTTGACGCCACCAAAACCCTGCTTTGCAAAAAAACCGACGAAAAAACAGAAGCAGAATGGCTGGAACTGCTCAAACACGGATCTCTTTATCTAGACAAAAGAGAAGCCATAGAAAATTTGAAAAACGCCTCGAATGCAGAAGTGCACCAAACCTTGATTAATACGCTGGAACACCCTTATTGGCACATCAAAGTGTTGGCTATGGGAGCGCTTAAAAAAGCCTCGGCTCAAAACGAAACCACCGTAAAGAACAAACTGAGTGAGCTTGCCATGAAAGACAAGCATCCGGCAGTGCGATCCAACGCAATAAAATACCTAAACCGGTATTTTGAAGACGATGCTTCGCTAAACCAAACCTACAAACTTGCGCTTAACGACTCTTCGTATCAGGTAATGTCTACCTCGCTTGAAATTCTTTACGAAAAAGAACCCAATTCGGCACTTGAACTTGCACGCAAGCACCAAAACGAAAAGAGCGGCACACTGCAATCTACCATAGCAAAAATTTATGCCGACGAAGGCAATCCTGCCGACTACGATTTCTTTATGGCAGCAATTAAAAACGCTTCGGGATTCAGCAAATTCGGTGTTTTACAGGCCTATTCGCGCTACTTGGTTAAGCAAGACAATGAAATGATGATGCGTGGAGCAGCTGTGTTTACAGGTATAGTAAATAGTGGCGGGCCTTGGTTTATAAGACTATCCGGTTATCAGCTTCTGTCCAATCTGGAAAATAAATTCAACGACCGATCCAAAGAATGGAAAACGAAGGCCGAAAGTTTCGAAAAAGAAAATAAACCCGCAGAATCTGCCGAGGCTATACGCGAAAGCAACACCGCCAAAAGCTATGCCGAGCAAGTGAAAAAAATGCTGGATGAGCTCAAAGCCAAAGAAACCGACAAGATGGTGAAACAGTATTTGGGCAGAACTTAACAGGAAGCCCTGTTTTTAAGTTGATATTATAGACCCACTGCCGGTTCGACATTCTGCTCTTAATTAGTTCTCGATACATCCGTCAGCTGGAAGGTTCTCGAACTAACATGCTGCTATAAAGCATCAATCCTTCCAATAGCTATTCGCTCCCCCAAAAGGGATGTTTTTCTTTATTCCAACGTGAAAAATTCATATACCTTTGCAGCATGATAACGCAAGAACAACTGCAAGAGACTAGAAAGCGCCTGGATGCGTTGAGGGGGTATCTTTGACCTGGACAGGCTGCTAAGAGAAATTCAAGAAGAAGAAATTCGCTCTCAAGACCCCACCTTTTGGGACGACCCCAAAAAAGCAGAAACCATTCTGAAAAAAATAAAACAGAAAAAATTCTGGACTGAGAATTTTCAAAAACTATATTCCGAGTACGAAGATGCTTTGGTGCTTTACGATTTTGTAAAAGAAAAAGCTGCCACAGAAGTAGAAATGGAAGAGGTGTTTGGCGCATTTATGAAAAGTCTCGAAGATCTGGAATTTAGAAACATGTTAAGTGGCGAAGAAGACAACCTGAGTGCCGTGCTGCAAATTACTGCCGGAGCCGGAGGCACCGAAAGTTGCGACTGGGCAAGTATGCTCATGCGTATGTACATTATGTGGGCAGAAAGCAAAGGCTACAAGATAGCTGAACTAAACTACCAAGACGGCGATGTGGCAGGCATAAAAACCGTTACCCTACAAATCGAAGGCGACTTTGCCTTTGGCTTTCTCAAGGGCGAAAACGGGGTGCATCGCCTAGTGCGCATCTCTCCATTCGACTCTAATGCCAAACGACATACTTCGTTTGCCTCGGTGTATGTGTACCCGCTTATAGACGACAGTATAGAAGTAAACATAAACCCCACCGACATTAGTTTCGAAACATTTCGCTCTGGCGGAAAAGGCGGGCAAAATGTAAACAAAGTAGAAACTGCTGTGCGATTGCGTCACGAGCCCACGGGTATTATTATAGAAAACTCTGAGTCTCGTTCGCAACTGCAAAACAAAGAAAAAGCCTTGCAATTGCTAAAATCGCAGCTATACGAACTGGAACTGAGAAAACGCATGGAAAAACGCGCCGAAATAGAAGATTCTAAAATGAAAATTGAGTGGGGATCGCAAATCAGAAACTACGTAATGCATCCCTATAAACTGGTGAAAGATGTGCGTACTGGTGCCGAAACCAGCAATGTGGAAGGGGTGATGAATGGCGAAATCGACGATTTCCTAAAAGCCTTTCTAATGGCTTACGGCAAAGCGAAAGCTTAAAGGAAATTTGGAAATCCTCCTTTGTTACCCTTCGGGGGTTGTCGCCCCCCTATCCCCCCGAAGGGGGTGGAGTAATGAGTCAATAACAATGAGAAGGGAAAGCGTAACAATTTTCTTAATAACTCAATAACTAAGCCAATAGAGGGGTTTCACGATTCAGAGCAGGATGTCGGTTCGAGCGCCCGACAATAGGAGGACAAGTCGAGAATCGTTTATGAAAAACAAAATCAATTTGACGAAAATGTATAATTTAGTACTGTACCAAAAATAGGGGGTTTACACAAAGACTGTCCGCTTAGTGCATAGGAAAAAGTGATTTTAAGAAAATAGAGCACACCGTACACAAGCCACTCTACGATGCTATGCATAAAAAA
>JBKBNH010000003.1:0-287540 GCA_046295395.1 Flavobacteriales bacterium
TAGTGGCGTTCTGTCTGATGAAATGATAGAAGTTGAAATTAAAGAGGATAAAACGGTCACAAAACTGAAATTAAGAAAGGTGAAATATTACGATCGAGAAGGTAAACGAGAGTTTGAGTTCATTACTAATTTATTTGATTTAAGAGCCGATTTTATAGCCGCACTGTATAAAACAAGATGGCAAATTGAATTAGTTTTCAAACAGTTAAAACAAAACTTTCCTTTAAAGTATTTTTTAGGAGACAATGAAAATGCTATTAAAATACAGATATACTCTGCGTTAATAGTGAATTTACTCGTTACTGTAATACAAAAAAAGTTAAAACGAAAATGGGCATTTTCTAATCTGGTTAGTTTTTGTAAGATTCATCTTTTCAACTATATCCAATTAATGAGATTTCTTGAAAATCCCGAAAAAGACTGGATTATTGAAAAGGAAAAAAGTAGACAGATGTCATTTTTTTAGTGCTTACTTTAGAATTAGGCTAATAATGCAAAATTAACACATTGTATATTAGGTGATTAAAAACTGAGATTAACTAATGAGCTTTTTTATCGGACATTAATGTTTCAGAATAATCGTTTTACATAACTTGTTATATATAAATGTATCGAGTTCTATTTGATAGATCGTGTCTTTTAAAAAAAATGTTCCAATTTCTATAGTATCAGAATATAAATTGGTCGATTCGTTTTGAAACGTCAAACAATTTTTATCTTTTGGTTTAAAAATAAAAGAACACATTAACGCGCTAATAGTGAATAATATGTAGAATATAGATTTCATATTGTCTCAGCTATTTTTAATAAAATGGCTAGGTGAGAATTTCCTTTTTAGGATTAATGTATTTGCACTTGAATTGTGTAAATGGGTTAATTGTAATCCACTCCAGACTGATGGACATATTCATTATCTTTTTTAGGTTCCGGATATATTTATGCGTTGTGTTATTCTGAATTTTTTGCTTCACCAATAGAAAATGTTCGAACTCTGTGATAAATGAAAAACGTAATTCCGGAAGCGGCATATCACGTTTATCGAATTTGTATTTTAAAAAATCGAGAACTTTCTTTTTTGTGGTTTCGTATTTCACCAAAGTTTTTGGTGAGGCTTTTCCAATCTCAATAATCTCGGAAAGTTTCAGATTGTGATATTCTATGGCCTGAATAATTGTTTTGAATTGTGGTCTGGCTTCTTTGCCAACCAACTTTTCTTTTATTAACTCTGCCGTGATTGTGGTACCGCTTGCTAAAATCTGATTGTAGATTTTCTGAATGTTTCCTCGAGTGAGGTCGATGTACCCGTTTAAAGTAGTTTGCAACTCTCCTCTACCTTTTAATTTCTGAGCTCGTTGATCCCAGAGGTCAAAAGCAATGAAACGTTGCAATGAAACTTCCGAGCGCCTACCATCAACTGTGATTCGTGCGTAAATGGGAAATTCATTCTGGTCATTGACACGTTGTTTGTTTATCCAAAAGAGGATAGAGA
Source organism: Flavobacteriales bacterium (assembly GCA_046295395.1). Lineage (GTDB taxonomy): Bacteria > Bacteroidota > Bacteroidia > Flavobacteriales_D > JBKBNH01 > JBKBNH01. Next base: position 1,490 of record JBKBNH010000003.1, read on the forward strand.
AACTGTGATTTTGTGTTGCATTCATGTTGTTTTCTGTTAACCGATTAATACTTAATTTTCTTTGTATCGGTTTGACTTTATTTGAATGCAAACTATTTTAAAATCAATAGTTTATATTGCATTCGGTTAGCAAACTTAGAATTAAATTCTGCTAACCGAATTGCTGTAATTTTAATTGAAATTAAATGGATTTTTTTGTTGTTACGAATTTTGTAAAAACAAAAAACCCCTTGATAACAAGGGGTTTTAGTTAATTTTGCGCTTGTTTGACTTGCAAACTTGCGGTCCGGACGGGACTCGAACCCGCGACCCCCTGCGTGACAGGCAGGTATTCTAACCAGCTGAACTACCGAACCAATTTTTTCTAACCTTTTTCAAGATTTTTCGCAACAGCGAAATTCGAAAATTGTGTGTGCCTATACTTCAAAGCGAGTGCGAAATTAAGTAAAAATCTTTTCGTTCCAAGATTTTTTTTATCTTTTTTAGTGTGATTGCCCGCTAAAAGGGATTCATCACCTTTTACTTAGCTCCGATACACTATTTTATAAGTTTTCGGGTAATCTTTTGCTCCCCTATAGTAAGCTCTAGCAAATAGACCCCTTGAGCTAGCTCACGACCAAAAAGAACTTCTTGCTTATGTGTTCCGGTAGGATATTCACGCACCTGTATATTTCTAATTACTTTGCCCTGTGCATCGAACAAAGAAAAAGCAACTTTACCGGGTTGAGGCATGTTCCATTCTATAAACACCGATTCAACAAAAGGATTGGGATAAACCGCCAAGTTTATTTCATTTTCAAGATCTGTTAACCCAGTGGTGTTTATCAATCGCTGTCCATCTGAACTGGTAACTGCTGATTCCAGTCCTGCTCCGTTTTCTGCTTTCAGATTCACATAATACAATTGATTGTTAACCAAGGTTAGCCCATTAGCTGTATAGCTCGTTATGTTACCAACATTAGTCCACCCTAGCACATCCGTTGCTCCGGCAGATGTACCAATACTAAACCAATAGGTCACCACATCCGAGTGTGCATCGGTACTTGCCATCCAATTTGCCGACAGTTGTGTTGGCGTGTAGAATGTGTCTATATCTGCCGCCTGACCGTCAAATACAGAAGCAATTGTTGCAGGTGGTGTCCAGTCTATATTTAAGTTGTGGTAATGCACCTGTGAAAGGTTATGAGCCGTATCTGCTACAATAGATTTTACTTTGGCGGCAAATGTAAGTGGATTAGGATTTTGGTAGCGTATATCAGATGTAGGTTGCCCAACTGTCACAGTAGTTGATGCAGTGCGGGTGCGGTAAACCTTAAGGTTGTTTACGGCCATGTGGCTGTTTCCGCTTCTGAACGAAATATAATCGCCATTGAACAAAGGCGAAGTATCCTGCCACTCTCCTACCAGTTTATTATCGCGGTAAACAAAAGTTTCTCCGGTAACTCTGTCATACACAACACTTATGTCGTACCACTGTCCGGGATTTGTTATCAGTTGCATTACTTTTTCCTGAGTAAACGTATCGTTGGTCACTTTGTAGAACTCCAACGTTTGCAACTCTATCCTAAACCACACGAAATAGGAATTGCCACGATTTGTAAGGTTGGGTTGGTCGCAGAAATAATGAAAACCGGCTCTGCGATTTGATCCGGTGCCATCTATCTTAAGCTGAAAATTATACAGATAACGGTTTGACAAGTTTTGGTTTAACGGTGCATAGATATTGGTATTGTTTTGTCCTACGTCGGTTTGTTCCAACACACCCCCGTTAGTATTCCATGTCCCGCTAACAACTATCCAGTCGGGATGTAGAGCCAAATCAAAATTGTCGCTAAAAAAACCTCTATCGCTATTAGCTCTCCAGTCTACACCGTCAAAATCAATAACCTGATAAAACCTTCTAGCCAATCCGCTTCCGTTTGCATTGTCGCTATCGGTAAAATTTACTGTAAAGTCGGCGATTTGCCAATTACCCGTTACTGTAGAACTGGTGGTTGGCTCCGTCCAATCGATGTAAACGTGCTTAGCATGAGGAGTAGACCAGTTGCCTGCACCATCTTTCACTATAGTGTTAATTCTACATGCATCTTGCTGATTGGTAGAGCTTTCGTATCTCGCATCTTTTGTACCCTGAGAGCCTACCGTTACAAATGTTTGGGTGTTTCTGGACAACCTTACTTTTAAATCGTCAAATTGCACATCGGAATCTCCATTTCTAAGAGAAATAAAACCACCAGCCTGAATGGGAGTTGGGTCGGTATAGGTTCCCACCAGTTGATTATTCATGTATGCTTGAACTGCTCCCGTTGTGGGATTGTAAGTAACCTTGCAATCTATCCACTGATTAGCCGGAACAGTTAAATTATTATCTACTACCAAATTCAGATTGTCATTCACCACTTTGTAGAACTGAAACTTATTGTCATCGGCTCTAAACCAAGCCAAGTATGAATTACCTCGGTTGGGCAGATTTGGATTATCTACAAAAAAATGTAGCCCCGAACGTCTGTTGGTTCCCGAACCACTTATATAAGCATTCCACTGATAAAGATAAGCTTGCTGATTGTTTTGAACTAGTGATGCGTAAATATTTGTATTTCCCACGGCTTCATCAGATTGAACTAATCTGCCGTTAGAAACTAACCATGTTCCGGAAACAACTGTCCAATCAGAGTGAATAGCTGTATTGAAATTATCGTTAAAAAATCCATTTCCCGTATTGGCTCTCCATTCTGTGCCATTATAATCGAGCACTTGATAATAACTTTCATCTACTCCTGTTCCTCCTGGAGGGTCTTCATCGTTATAGTATACCCAAAAGTCATGAGATCGCCAATCGTATGGTATTTGAACCGCTGTGGTGGGCGGATCTGTATCTGCCGGAATGGAGCAAGCATCTATAATAGCCTTAGTCGCTGTTCTAATTAAACTCATGCGAGAAATCATATCGGTGCCTGGGCAAGAAGTTTGACCTATGGCATTGTGGTGTGTGAAGCGTGGCTGTGTTTGCCAACCATATGCCTGTGTTTGCATTCCGGCACTACTAAGTGGGTCGTAAGATTTGTGATTAAACCACCATGCTAAAAATTCGTGCAGTTTATTTAATTGTGGTGTGGTGGCGATTGAAACATCCAAATTTCCCAAGAAATTCATTCCGATTGAACCGCTATTTGCATTACCCGCATGTGCTCCTCTTACATCTGTAGTGGGTAAATTCGGGTTTCTTCTTCCCTGATAGAAGTTACCATATTTATCAATTAAATAATTATACCCTATATCTATCCATCCCAATGTGTTTACGTGGTAGTTCCAGTAAGACCTAACTACTGCCTGTCCGTCGGTATATGTATTAGGCGATGCCCCGTGATGCATTACTACGTGAGTAGGGCTGATGTAGGTAACCGAATACGCTGCATTAACACTGGCGCAGGGAGCAGAGCCTCCGCACCAACTGCCTCGTGGTATTATCGCCGGAAAAGCAGGGCAGTTTCTGGCTCCAGCATCCACTTCTTCATGTTTTAACAAGCCATGATTAGGATTTGGATCTGTGTTTCCGTCAAACACATCCAAAATTAATTCCTGAACAGGTACAGGCGAGCTTAGTCTAATTTCAATAGCTGTATGACTGCTTGCATCATGTGTAAACAACAAATCAGTCCAATACATTTGAGTAGGTGTTTCGTCAGGAGCAAAGTCAGCATCTGCCTCAAGCCAAACAGACCAAACACCCTCTGGAGAAAGAGTTCTATAGCTGAAATTGAGGTCTCTTAGTTGAACGGGAGCTGCATTAATCTTCCAACCTAACCCTAGACAAGAAAAAGCTTTTTGAGGAACAAGGTTAACACTGTATTCGTGGCCACCCAATAAATTGGCAAAAATAAATCGCTGCGCAGGAACTTCACGTTTTTGGGTCCAGTCTTCTGTTTTCAAAGGGCTAATAGCTGTTTGCCCAAAAAGCAAAAAAGCTGAAAATATAAACAAAAGGGTGCTAAAAATCTTTTTCGTCATATTGTTGTAGAGTTTAATCGACAAAAATAATCCATTGGCAACTGTAAATCAAGATTTTTTACCAACAACTTTATCTGTGACTACTTGAGGTTTTCTGCAAAAACTTTTCTAAACTTATCCACCTTAGGCTGAATAACAAACTGGCAATATGGTTGCTGTGTGTTATCGTTGAAATAGTTTTGATGGTAATCTTCGGCCTTGTAAAAATTAATAATTGGGCTTATTTCGGTAACAACGGGATTTTCATACGCATTAGCTTCATTGAGCTTTTGCTTGTATTTTTCTGCTATTTCTTGCTGATTATCGTTGTGATAAAATACAACTGAACGGTACTGTGTGCCAACATCGGCTCCTTGTCTGTTCGGGGTAGTTGGGTCGTGGGTTGCCCAAAAAACTTCGAGCAATTTATCAAATGAAACAACGGATGAATCATAGTAAATTTGAACAACCTCGGCGTGTCCGGTTAGTCCGCTGCATATTTCTTTGTATGTCGGGTTTTTAACTTTTCCTCCGGAGTAGCCCGAAACAATTTTTTCCACGCCTTTCATCTGTTGAAACACCGCTTCTACACACCAGAAACAGCCCGCACCAAAGGTCGCTGTATCAATTTTGTTACCACTGTACATTTGAATACTGTTTTCGTTATTAGAAACCTGATCGCAAGCGAAAGATAAAAAAGGAATGCTGATTAAAAAATATAATTTAAATCGCCTCATAGCAAAATAACAATCTGCCCGCGTAAAAGTTTTTAAATATTCACCTCCTCTCCGAGAAAATTTCAGCCATCATACACCTTACACTACCCCCGCCTACTTTCTCTATGGTTGGAATTGACACGGGGAGCAAGTTAGTAACCGACTCCATATTAGCCAGTTGACAACTACTCAACGAATCAAAAGCAGTGCGGGAAAGAACCGTAATTAAACTACCCGACCGATTTAAAACTTCCAGCGCATTGCCCGCAAAAGTATAAACCTGGTTAAGTGAAATTTCAATAACCTTCTTGTTTGTTTTTCTGATTTCGTTCATAACACTCTCCCTGTATGATTTGGGAATTGCCTCGGCGCAAATTATACAGTAATTTTTCCCTATTGTCATAATCACATTCGTGTGGTAAATTGGCTTCAATGCTTTGTCGAAAGCAGGAAAAAAAACGGGGGTATATTCCATTGATTCACACACTTCACACAAAAGTTCATAATGAGTTCGTTCTGATTCTGAAGCGAAAGCCAACTTGTTATCATGATCAAAAACAATACTGCCGGTTCCTTCTAAAAATACATTCTGCCCGGCTTTGTCTGCATAATTAATAACCCGTGTAATTTTATATAGTGAGCCTATTTCTTCAATTATATCCTGCCTTACTTCATTTCTTCTGTTTTCGGCAAACATAGAATACACTCTCACTATACCATCGTGACCAAAGGAAATCCAGTTATTAGGGAATATCGCATCAGGCTTAACAGGAAAATCTGTATCATCTACAACATGCACCTCTATTTTACTCTCTCTCAATAGGCTAACCATGTTATCAAATTCATTCACAGCCAAATTATTAATATCGGCGCTCTTTGTTTCTTGCTGAAAGGCGTTATTTAATGCTGTTTCACTATTAAAACCAAATGACTTTGGCCTAATCATCAGTACTGAACTCGAATTTTGTCCCATCCGACAAACTTAATTAAATATCATTTAAATCATGTCAAACCAAATACGCATATATTTATCTAAGAAAAAAAATATTTCGTCTATAAACTAAACTATTTTAGTTTGAAAATCGTTAATGAATATACTTGTGCGAATTGTTTGCCAATAAGTAATTTAAAATATAGATTTAACCCCGATTTGAAAATCAATAGTTTACATATAGTTTTAAATTCTGGTATAGCACTAATATTTGCCTCATGCACACAAAGTAGTACTACAAATGATGCAAAACAGAAATTTAATGCCCCCGAGCTACCTGAACATGTCTTAATAAACGACTGTATAAAACAAGCCATATATTTCGAATACAAAAATCAGAACTACGACAGTGTTGATACAAAATATTTTCAGTTGCTAGAAGATTACAGTAATGAGGATGCTATTGAACTGTCAACGCTTTTAAAATACTACAACAAACAATTACCAACTCTTTCAGACTCAACCGAACTTAAAAACATCATCTACAAGTGTGATTCTATAAAACAAGAATTATCTCGCTACAGTAAAGAGCTTGTAGGATATGTTTTTGTTCATTCTTTTCAAATAAATAAAAAACTTAACTCTGCTATTTTTCTGATTGACAAAGCCTGCAGGTGGAGCGAAATGATTCCGGTAAAAGCCATTTCCAAATTTGATTCTGAAGATTTTGTAGAAACCTTCAGAACAAAAAAAATATCCGATATATAAATCAGCCAAGATCTATGACCAAATCTTGGTGTTATTTAATTTTTGTAATTTTTATCTGTTCATGCGAAAGCAATCCGGATGATTCGCTAATCAACATCGAAAAAACTCCGGTTAACTATCTCAGCGAAATAGATTCTCTTAAGCCTTCTGATTTGAATTTTACTATCAAGCACTTCGAAGAAATAAAATTGATACTCAGAGACATCTACTCAAATAACAGCTCTGTGTGGGAAAATAGCAAAACAATTACCGACAGCCTTATAGTACTATGGCAAGACCTACCCCTACAAGCCTACCCTGAAAATTTCATAAACACGGATTTTCTTTCGATAACAAACACCTACACCAAGGGTAGAAAAGAGGTGTTGTATGCATTTGTTTTTCTGCACCTTTCTGTTTCGCTTTGTCCCTCTTCAGACAGCCTAGAAAAAGAGCACCTAAAGTCAATCAGCAGAAAACTACAAGAAGCTCGCAACTGGATCCAAGTCAAGTCTTTGCAAACTTCACTATGCTTTAACAATAATTTTATTCGTTCTATAAGAAACAACTACAGCAAAAGCCTTGTATATACAAATCCGAATCTCGAAGGAGCCATATTCAATTCTCCCAAAGATTCGACCTCAAACTACGAGGTTGCCCGATATTATCTCCACCAATTATATAGCAACGGAAGTATAAAAAGCTCTGATAGTATCTTCTTTTCCTATATCAAGCAATTTCAATCTGATCACGGATTGGAACCTGACGGAAAGATTGGAACCTACACCCGGAAAGCCATGAGCTTATCCGGAAAACAAAGACTACAAAGCGTAAATTACACGCTAAACCAAATGATGAAAGATAGTATCTCAGATAGTATTCTTATCCTTGTCAACATACCTTCTTACCAACTTTTTTTGGTAAACAACCAAGACATCGATACTTTCAGGGTAATAGTAGGAACCGTAAAAGCACAAACCGTTACTTTCGACTCGAAAATGCAAAATATACTACTTCGCCCGGAATGGAACGTGCCCTACTCTATTTCGAGTGGTGAATTGCTCCCTAAATTAAAAAAGGATGCTACTTATGCCAAATCGAAGAATTACAAGGTGTACAAGTCTGGTGAATTGATAGATGCCGAAGAAATTGACTGGTCAAGGTACACCGACAAAAACTTTCCCTATCGAATTGTAAAAGATGCAGGTCCTGCTAATGATTTGGGGTTAGTTAAATTCAACTTTTTGAACCCCCACTCTATTTATATTCACGACACTCCTTCAAAAACACTGTTCAACAGAGATGTTCGCTCTTTTTCACACGGCTGTATAAGAGTTCAAGATCCCTTTATTCTAGCAGAAAAAATTCTACATATCGACGGCGGACATGGAAAACAACCAGCTGATAGTTTGTATAAGCAAGCTTTCAATGGGGTTCGTAAAATATTTACAATTAAAGCAAACATACCTGTTTACATCAGGTATTACCCTGTGTTGGGCAAGAAAGAAAGCGGCCTAGTATTCTACCCCGATATATACAACAAAGTTGAACTCAAAAACTAAAGCCCCGATAATCTATCGGGGCTTTTCTTCCTTCAAGAAAGATTTACTGCTATGTTTCCGCTTACTAACAGTTTTTTTAGGCTGCTTAACAACTTGCTTTTCTTTAACTTCTATTTCTTTAATCAAGCCTATCACATCTCATTCGTTTTACACTTTATTAGACGTTACTAAATTGATTTAGTTGTAAAAATATGGATGAAAAGCGCGTAAAATATTACGAATAGATACTACTGCTGTTTGAGAAGGCAAAAAGCTAGCCCAGTTTTGCTCCGTTGAAAACATGACGCTCAGGTTTTATCAATACCACAGAGCCATCTTCAGTGTATAGCCCCAAAACCAAACACTGACTCATAAAATTACCTATTTGTTTTGGCGAAAAATTGACAATAGCAATCACTTGAATATTAATTAAATCGGCAATGGTGTAGTTTTTGGTGATCTGAGCCGATGATTTTAATACACCCAAATCGCCGAAATCGATACTTAGTTTGTATGCAGGTCTTCTGGCTTCAGGAAACTCCAATACTTCAACAACTGTTCCTACTCTTATATCCAGTTTCTCAAAGTCTACCCAGTTGACACTCTCTTTCAGCATGGTCACAAATATCCATAAAATCTTAACGATAATAAATAAAGAGGCTTACTTTTGTGAGAACTATGAGAAAAGACCCTATAGACAAGCTCCTCATCCTGCCCATTACCCGATTTATCAACAACTCCACCACCAGTGGCATTGTTCTGTTTCTATCGGCGATAACGGCATTAATATTAGCCAACTCTCCATTAAAAGATGCTTACCACCTGTTTTGGGAACATGAATTTTCTATCGGCTATGACCATCATATTGTCTCAAAAACACTACATCATTGGATAAATGACGGGTTAATGGCCGTTTTCTTTTTTGTCATAGGTCTAGAACTTAAACGCGAAGTAATGGCGGGGGAACTATCAAAACCCAAAGATGCTGTACTTCCCTTGCTTGCAGGATTAGGCGGAATGTTTGTTCCTGCACTTGTATTTATCGCATTAAACCCAACAGGAACAGCAAACGATGGTTGGGGAATACCCATGGCAACAGATATTGCTTTTGCACTTGGCATTATATACATGCTGGGCGACAGAGTGCCTCTCTCGCTTAAAATTTTCTTAACCGCGCTAGCCATCGCAGATGATTTGGGTGCTGTTATGGTTATCGCTTTATTTTACACCTCTGATGTGTCTACTACAAGCCTTGTAATAGGTGCTTTGTTTTTGTTGGTTTTAGTTGGTGCTAACTTACTTGGGGTAAGAAGTACCGTATTCTATGGTATTGTGGGTATTGGTGGATTATGGATGGCCTTTTTGTTATCTGGTATACACGCAACAGTTGCCGGGGTACTTGCCGCACTAACAATTCCTGCAAACGTAAAAATAAGCGATAAAAAATACGTTACGAAAATTAAAGACCTGACCAAAAAATTTGAAGAAGCTCAGCCCAACAATTTTTCGCTTGTTACTAAAGACCAATTGTACATACTAGAACGTATCCGGTTTTATTCCAAAGCGGCCATCACGCCGCTACAGAGACTAGAGCATTCTATGCACCCACTGGTTGCTTTTGTGGTAATGCCCATTTTTGCGCTGGCAAATGCCGGAATTACTTTTACAGGAGACTTTTCTGATAATCTTTTCAGCAATGTAAGTATGGGTATTATTCTTGGCTTAGTGGTGGGCAAATTTGTCGGAATAGTTGGTATATCAAAGCTGCTTGTTCATTTTAAATTGGCTAGCCTGCCAGCCGGAGCAACTTGGAAACAGATGTGTGGAGTAGCTTTGCTAGCTGCAGTCGGATTCACCATGTCACTCTTCATTACAGAATTGGCCTATTCTTCACCTGAACTAATTTTACAGGCAAAAATCGGAGTTTTCATCGCATCAATAATTGGTGGTTTGAGCGGCTATTTTTTACTTAAAAAACCTTGAGTAGAAACATCATGATAAAGCTGTTTCTAATTATAGGATTTCTCGAAGCCATAAGTTATATCCTGCTTTTAGGCGTTGCTATGCCTTTAAAATATATTATGGAAGTTCCCGGGCCGGTAAAATACATAGGATGGACTCATGGTGCTTTGTTTCTCGCCTACCTGTTTACCCTGGCTGTACTTATACTAAAACACAACTGGAAATGGAGTTACGGAGCGCTGGGTTTTATTGCAGCCATACTCCCCTTTGGCCCGTTTGTTTTTGAGAAATACCTAAAAAAAGAAAAACAACTAATTCGTTAAATATGACAAAAGAAGATATTATAAAAAGTTTTGACCCCAGTCAACCAGGGCTGGCAGACAACAGTATATACGGTTTACCATTTAGTGCCGAGCAATCTGAAATTATAGCCATCCCTATACCCTGGGAGGTAACTTGTAGCTATGGCGGAGGTACTGCTGACGGACCCGCAGCAATATTAGAAGCCTCCTATCAGGTCGATCTAATGCATCAGGAATTTCCAGAATTGTGGAAATTGGGTATTTATATGGAAGAAATACCTGAAAATATTTATCGGCAAAGTGCCGAACTAAAAAAGAAAGCCGAACCCATCATCAAGGCGTTAGAAGCTGGAAATAATTTAAAAGACCTCCCCGATTTACTGAAAAGTCAGAATGAAATTAACCGAGAATGCGAAAAAATGAGCCAATGGGTAGAAGAAAAAACAAGCTACTGGATTAACCAGGGTAAAAAAGTAGTACTCATCGGTGGTGACCACAGCACTCCACTGGGCTACTTAAAAGCACTTGCCAAAATTCATCAGGATTTCGGAATCCTGCATATGGATGCCCATATTGATTTTAGAGTACACTATGAGGGTTTTTTACAGTCGCACGCATCTATCATGTACAATGCATTAAAAATCAGTCAAATTTCGAAGTTTGTTATGGTGGGCATCCGCGATTTTTGTGAAGAAGAAATCAGCGTAGCCACAAACGAAGGTGAAAGAGTAAAAATCCATACCAACAATGATATCCGATACGCCTCATTTAGTGGAGAAACTTGGCGCCAACGATGCGAAAAAATAATTACAGCACTCCCTCAAAAAGTGTACATCAGTTTTGATATCGACGGGCTATTACCCTGGTACTGTCCACACACAGGCACTCCTGTTCCCGGTGGCTTTTCATTTGAAGAAGCTACCTATTTAATCTCTCTATTGGCAGAAAGCGGAAAAGAAATTATCGGTTGCGACCTAGTTGAAGTATCTCCCGGAGAAGATGACTGGGACGGCAATGTTGGCGCAAGACTGCTTTTCCATCTGTGTGGTGCTATGGCAAAATCGAACAAGATGCAAACAGGTGAAAAAGTAAAACTCTAAAACTTAAAAACAATTTTACCTTTGTTAGACACAATTACACAGTACCCAATATATGAAGATAGCACTTATAGGTTATGGGAAAATGGGAAAATCCATTGAATCCATTGCCCCCGAAAGAGGGCATGAAGTTATTTGCAAGATAAGTTCGGTATCTACAGACGAAGAATGGAAAGGTATTAAAAATTGTGATATTGCAATTGAGTTCACCAGGCCGGATGTCGCTCCGGAAAACATCAGCAAATGCTTGAAATTAAACATTCCGGTAGTTGTAGGCACTACCGGGTGGATACACCACATCGAGCAAATTAAACGAACCTGCGAAGAAGAAAAAGGCGCATTGTTATATGCCTCTAATTTTAGTTTAGGTGTTAACATTTTTTTTGAAATAAACCGGGTACTTGCCGAGTTAATGAATAACAGAAAGGACTATCAGATTTCGATGACCGAAATACACCACACAGAAAAACTAGATGCTCCCAGCGGAACAGCAATATCACTCGCCGGCGATATTATTGCCCATAACAGCCTGATAAGCCGTTGGGCAGAAGGAGTTGAAAGCAAAGGTGATATTTTGGGTATACAGGCCGAAAGAATTCCCAATGTACCGGGCACGCATCAGGTCGTATACAACAGCGAGATTGACAAAATCACTATCGAGCATGTTGCTCACAACCGAAAAGGATTTGCTTTGGGGGCTATAATCGCCTCTGAGTTTCTATTGGGTAAACAAGGTGTTTACACTATGAAAGATGTTTTAAATATTAAATCATGAGTATAGATTTTATTTACCTCTATTTACTAATCGGATTATACTTTTCGTGTTTTTGGAAAATATTCGAAAAAGCGGGTCATGAAAAATGGAAAAGCTTTGTTCCCGGACTAAACTTCTACATCTGGTTGAAGATAATGAAAAAACCTTGGTGGTGGATTTTAATTCTATTGATTCCCGGCGCCAATTATATGCTATTAGTGGTTATGCATGTAGAGCTGGCCCGTTCTTACGGACGAAGAGCCTGGCACGACACCTTGGTTGCTGTTACTCTCCCCCACTACACCATTTTAAGCCTTGCTCTAGATACCAAGATAAGATACACAGGGCCTGTTGATTACAAAGGAGTTCATCGTTCAAGAGGGGCCGAATGGCTAGATGCTTTTGTGTTTGCCCTTATCGCTGCATTTATTATTCGCGTGTACACATTTGAGTTATACAAAATACCAACAGGTTCCATGGAAAAAAGCATGATGATTGGAGACTATCTGCTGGTAAGTAAAATAAACTATGGCCCAAGAGTGCCTAACACCCCATTATCTATTCCCTTCTTTCATAACAATATTCCAGGAGTGAACTGGAATTCATATTTCGACTGGCTACCGACAAAATACACCAGACTACCCGGGTTTCAAAATATAAAACGAAATGATGTAGTGGTGTTTAATTTCCCGGCAAACGATACGGCTATAAACGACCCTTACTACGGGGGCCACACATACAGTCAAATTGTCAGAAATAATGGTTTTGAAATTTGGTTAAGAAACAATCCGAATAAAAATCCATTTGACTTTGAAAAAGAGAAAGCGCGCTATTTTGAAATGGTTAGAAAAGACATTGACAATCAGTTTGGGCTAAAAACTCGCCCGGTTGACAAACGTGAAAACTACATTAAACGCTGCGTAGCAATAGCCGGAGACAGCATATCTATAGTTAATGGAAAAATATACATTAACGGGAAAGAAAACGAACTGTCGCCTACCGGACAGTATGTATATTCGATGAAATTGAATAATGTATTCGATGACTTCGAGATTAAAAAAAACCTAGACATAAACCGCGACCCAAGTAGGTATAGCCAAGGATTAGCCCATGTTAAAATGGCCATGTCTGAATCTGTTGCCGAAAAAATAGCCCGATATCCAAACGTTGACAGCATTTGGATAGACTGGAAAGAAAAAGGCTACTACAACAACTTCAAATCAGAGTATGGCATGATGCCTCAATACCTGCCCATTTTTCCTAATCACATGGAAATTGACTGGACTGAAGATAATTTTGGCCCCCTTTATCTTCCCAAAAAAGGAGATAAAATTGAATTGACAAAAGAAAACGCCCTAATTTATCGCAGAGCTATTGAAGCTTATGAAGGAAATAAATTTGAAGAAAAAACCGATGGCGTATACCTAAATAGCAAACTTGCCACAGAATATACCTTCAAAATGGATTACTACTGGCTTATGGGCGACAATCGCCACGAATCGGCAGACTCGCGATTTTGGGGTTACGTACCCGTAAATCATGTGGTGGGCAAAGCCATATTCATATTTTACTCTTCTGACCCCGAAACAGGTTCGCGCTGGAACAGAGCATTTAGCCTGATTAAATAAACTCGGTAAAATGAAAGTTGTTCTGCCTTCGGTTTATCTCGGAAATATAGAATATTACACGCTTCTATTAAACAGTAGTGAAGTTAAAATTGACTTATCCGAAAACTTTCAAAAGCAAACCTACCGAAACCGCTGTACCATATACGGAGCTAACGGAGCATTAAATTTAATCGTTCCACTGCAAAAAAAAGGGTTAAGGAGCACCATGAAAACTACCGAGATCGTACCCCACAGACATTGGCAAAAGCTCCACTGGCGTTCATTGGAATCAGCTTATCGATCTGCGCCCTACTTTGAGTATTACGAGAACCATTTCGAGTCCGCCTATCAATATGAGTACCGCTATATTCACGAGTTAAATCATCTACTGCAACAAAAAATCCTTGAGTTACTCAAGATTACACCAAATATCGACTACATCGACACTTACGAAAAAACGCATGAAGGATATGAAGATTACAGAGGTTATTTCACGCCAAAAGGCGCTAAACAAAATTCGGTAACCAAACAAACGCAATACATTCAAGTTTTTGGCGATAGACATGGCTTTATACCCAACCTCAGTGTATTAGATGCGCTATTTAACTTAGGTCCACAAACGCCAACATTGTTGGTTTTAAAATAAAATACCTCTTAAAAAGAGGCATTTTTTATATCTGTTACATTAAGCTATCCGTTCATAGAAATCAGAAACTCTTCGTTAGAGAGGGATTTTTCTATCCTGTCTTTCAAGAATTCCATTGCTTCAACGGGGTTCATGTCGGCCAGATATTTGCGAAGCAACCAAATTCGTTGCAGGGTTTCTTTATCCAATAGTAAATCTTCGCGGCGAGTACCCGAAGCCAATATATCGATTGCGGGGAATATTCTACGGTTAGATATCTTTCTATCCAACTGAAGTTCCATGTTGCCGGTTCCTTTGAACTCTTCAAAGATTACCTCATCCATCTTGGAACCTGTTTCTGTTAATGCCGTGGCAATAATGGTTAGCGAGCCTCCATTTTCAATATTTCTAGCTGCTCCGAAGAATCGCTTTGGCTTATGTAGTGCATTTGCATCAACACCTCCACTCAACACTTTGCCCGAAGCGGGCGACACGGTATTGTATGCTCGAGCTAAACGGGTGATAGAATCCAGCAAGATGCACACATCATGACCACATTCTACCAGTCGCTTTGCCTTTTCAAGAACGATATTAGCCACTTTTACGTGCCTTTCTGCGGGCTCGTCAAACGTAGAGGCTATAACCTCAGCATTTACACTTCGCGCCATATCGGTAACCTCTTCTGGTCTTTCGTCTATTAGCAGCACGATAAGGTATGTTTCCGGATGGTTCGCAGCTATGGCATTTGCCACGTCTTTTAATAAAACTGTTTTACCTGTTTTGGGTTGAGCCACTATCATTCCTCGTTGTCCTTTACCAATAGGCGCAAACAAATCCATAACCCTTGTCGAAAGGCTTTCCTTTGCATGACCGGTTAAGGTAAATTTTTCTGAAGCAAAAAGAGGTGTTAAATACTCGAAAGGAACACGGTCCCTTATGTAATCAGGATTTCTGCCATTAATTTTCCCTACTTTAATTAAGGGAAAATACTTCTCTCCTTCTCTGGGTGGTCTTACTGTTCCTCTAACAGTATCGCCTGTTTTTAGTCCCAATAATTTTATCTGAGACTGAGAAACATATATATCGTCTGGAGATGATAGATAGTTGTAATCGGAAGAGCGCAAAAAACCATAACCGTCAGGCATAATTTCCAAAACCCCTTCGTTGGTAATTATACCATCCCAGTTGTAAGCTGATTCCTGGTTGTTTTGGGCTTGCTGAGGCGGTTGCTGAGCAGCCGGTGTTTGCTGTGAATCTGCTATAAGCTCTTGTTGTTGGTGCTGCTGAGGTTGATTGGAATTGGATTTAACCTGTCCGTGCTGGCGCTGTTGCCTTCTTTCGAAAAAGGCAGTTTCTCTTTTTTCTTCTAATTGTTTTTCTTCTTGTTTTTCAACAGCTTCCTGAGGCACAGGGGTAATCTCTTCACTCGACGATGAAGGGGCGGTCTCCCCTTCAGGTGTTATCGACATTTCATCACTTTTAGAAAATAAATCTACCTCGGGTAAGTTAACCGACTTTTTAGATCCGGGAACGGTCGATGTGCCCGAAACACGCTTGGAACCATCGCTTGTAGTTGTGGAAACTTTTTCTGCTACTTTAAACCTAGTACGGGCACGCTTGGGCTTTTCAACTCCTTGTTCTTCGTCTTCTTCGGAAGCCGCGACTCCTGCGCTTTCTTTAATGATAAGTTCAATTAATTCCTGTTTTTTAAGACTGGGATTATTTATGCCTAATGCAGTAGCAATTTGTTTTAATTCTGGTAACTTTTTACCGTTCAGCAATTCTAAATCTTGCATGTATTACGATTTATGAGAAAAAAGATTAATCTTCTGTTTTTTAACTAAATAATATAGTTTGGGATTGTTGTTTACAGCGTAATCGCTGCAAAGAGACGTGCAAGTATAAGGCTTTTATTCAAAACAAAAAATTTTAAGTCATAATTGTAGGACTCTGTGTGGCAATTTTTGTTTAGCCTACCCAATCCCTTACTCCATTAAATACCTTTAATAACAGTAATTATTACGCTATATTTGCCAAAAATTTTAAGAATGATTCAACGAATTCAAACCGTATATTTAGCGTTGGCGGGCATATGCCTGGCTCTTGCTTCGCTTTTAGACTATGTGGTGATGACTAATGGTAATGTAAATTTCGTTTTTAACGTTAAAGGATTTTTTGTGGATGGAAACAACCTGAGCAAGTTTCCTTATTTTATAACTGTTCCACTGTGTACTGCTCTTTCTTTTGGTGCCATTGCATTTTTCAAAAAAAGAAAAATTCAATTAACGATTTGCCGCATAAATTACCTGCTAGTTTTAGCCATTATTGTATTAATGTTTACTAATACCATGACATTTGCCGAATCAATTGGTGCAAACCCCGGAAATATAGCCTATAAAGGTGGTTTTTTTATGCCTGTACCTGCACTGATTTTTCTTATTTTAGCCCAAAGAGGTATTAAAAAAGACGAGGCTTTGATTCGCTCAATAGAACGCTTGCGATAATTTTCACCGCTCAAAAAAACAAGACATGTCTGTACACAAGGAAGTAAAACGCGTAACCACCCATACCTTAATGGAAATGAAAATGCGTGGAGAGAAAATTTCTATGCTTACCGCATATGATTTTTCGATGGCCCGCATAGTAGATGGGGCTGGGATTGACGTAGTACTAGTTGGTGACTCTGCTTCGAACGTAATGGCGGGACACGAAACTACCCTACCCATAACCCTTGACCAGATGATTTACCACGCCTCGGCGGTAATAAGGGGTGTACATAGGCCTTTAGTGGTAGTTGATTTGCCTTTTGGCACCTATCAGGGTAACTCCAAAGAGGCTCTAAATTCAGCCATACGAATCATGAAAGAATCGGGAGCTCACGCCGTGAAAATTGAGGGCGGAAAAGAAATAAAAGAATCAGTAGACCGCATTTTAACTGCCGGAATTCCTGTAATGGGGCATTTGGGATTAACCCCACAGAGTATATACAAGTTTGGCACTTACACTGTGAGAGCCAAAGAAGAGGAAGAAGCTCAGCAGCTCTTGTCGGATGCAAAAACGCTGGAAGAAGCAGGTTGTTTTGGCATCATACTTGAAAAAATACCCGCTAAACTTGCCAAAAAAGTAGCCGAAACAGTAAGAATTCCCGTAATTGGAATTGGCGCCGGAGGAGATGTGGATGGCCAGGTACTGGTTATTCACGACATGCTCGGAATAACTCAGGAATTTTCTCCTCGATTTCTAAGGCGATACCTGAATCTCTACGAAGAAATGAAAGGCGCAGTAGAAAACTATATCAAAGACGTTAAATCAAGGGATTTCCCGAACGACAAAGAACAGTACTAAAGAATGGCCATTACAGACAAGGATATACTATTTGAAGACAATCATCTGATTGTTGTAAATAAAAAAGTTGGCGAAATAGTGCAGGGTGACAAAACAGGTGATACCCCACTGAGCGAAGACGTTAAAACATACCTGAAAGAAAAATACC
Source organism: Flavobacteriales bacterium (assembly GCA_046295395.1). GTDB lineage: Bacteria > Bacteroidota > Bacteroidia > Flavobacteriales_D > JBKBNH01 > JBKBNH01. Next base: position 19,252 of record JBKBNH010000003.1, read on the forward strand.
AAAAGCCGGGCAACGTGTTCTGCGGCGTAACACACCGGCTAGACCGACCCGTGAGCGGATTGGTGATTTTTGCCAAAACCAGCAAGGCCTTATCCAGACTAAACGATATGTTTAGAAATCAGGAGATTGATAAAACCTATTGGGCACTAGTTAAAAACCCACCGCCAAAAAAGTCGGACACCTTGGTTCACTGGCTTATAAAAAACGAATCTCAAAACAAATCCAAAGCTTTCGAACAAGAAAACCCTAAAGGCAAAAAAGCGATTCTTCACTACCGGCTACTGCGCAAGAGTGATACCTACCACCTATTAGAAATAAATCTTGAAACCGGCAGACATCACCAGATTAGGTGTCAGCTAAGTGCTCTCGGATGCCCTATAAAAGGGGACGTAAAATATGGTTTTGACAGGCCCAATAAAAATGCGGGAATTAGTTTACACTCTAGGTCGTGTAGCTTTGTGCATCCGGTAAGCAAAGAAGTTATTAATGTTACTGCACCAACTCCTGACGATTCCCTTTGGAACTTCTTCGGAAGTTAATTTTCGAAAAACTCGGCCAAACCGCTTATTGCAATTGTTCGGTGACTCATTTCATTTTTTTCTTCGAATGTCATCTCGGCAAACGTTTTCTGCTGCCCGTTAGGTATAAAAACAGGGTCGTATCCAAAACCATTTTCACCTTTGGGCGATTTTGCTATCGAGCCTTCTATAATTCCTTCAAACAAAAACTCCTCTCCATTTATAAAAAGCGCTATAACCGTTTTGAATCTTGCCGACCTCCCCTCCACTCCATCCAGTTCAGCCAGCAAAAGATTTATATTGTTCTGAGCATTTGCCTGCTCTCCTGCATAACGGGCAGAACGAACCCCTGGTTTTCCTCCCAAAGCATCTACCTCTAACCCTGTATCATCGGCAAAACAGTTCACCTGATAATTTTCGTGAACATATTTAGCTTTTTGCACCGCATTTTCCTCTAGTGTTTCTCCGGTTTCGGCCAACTCATCAAAACAACCAATTTCATCAAGCGTTTTTAGCTGTATATCATTGGTAAGTACAGAACGGATTTCATTTACTTTATTTTTGTTGCGAGTTGCAAATACAAGTTGCATATTTGAATGAATTTTAAGCAAAGGTAATTGAATCTATTCGTTGATAATGTTCTACTGTTTTATTTTTAATCAACATAATACTGATAAATCCACATCATAATGAGGAGTTTATCTCAGAATTTAATTCAAACCTTTCTCGTACAATTTCCTACCATATTTTTAGGAGTGATAAGCGGCGTTTTTATCACTCGAATTCTTGGCCCTGAGGGCAAGGGTGTTCATTCAATAATGTTTGCCAATCTTGAATTACTTGCTCTTTTCTTAAGCTTTGGAGCTGATTTGGGAATTGTTTATTTTATGTCTAACAAAAAAATAGCTCCCGAAAAATTGGCAGGACTCGCTTTCTGGACAATTGTAATCTCCGTCATACTTGCTTTCATGATGATTTTTCTGTCGGGGAAAAATTGGAACATTTTTTTTCCTGAAAAATATGACGGCTTGTTTTATCAATTGTTTCTGTTCGTAATTTTCTGTATCACCTTAATCAACGGGCTGTGTGCTTCCTTTTTAAAGGGGGCAATGCAATTTAAGCGAATAAACCGCATTATGCTGTTTAATAGCGTTATTAATGTATTGGGATTTGGATTACTGTATTTACTCCGTAGTAGTCTTCCTTTTGAGGCAGGCATTAAATCTGTTTTAATTGCAAGTATTCTTATGTTAACCTTAAATTCTGTTTTTTGGATTTACAGTTTTCTTAAACTGATTAACATCAAACCTGACATTTGGGGTATAAACAAGATGCATATTAAGCTTTTCTACGGTTACACAATAGTTGGTTTTATGGGAATGGTCGTAAACTTTTTCAACTATAGACTGGATATTTGGATGGTTTCCTACTACAAAGGAGAAGAGCAATTGGGCTATTATACGTTAGCTGTAAATGTTGCTCAGTTTATGCTATTATTTTCTAGAACTATGGGCGTAATTATGCTTCCTTATTTGTCCGAAAAATCTAACGATGAAAGAAAAGAATTATTTGTTCTGTTTTCTAGAATAAACACCACCATAACCTTGGGTTTTCTATTGATCTTTTTAGTTGTTGGACAACTTGTTATCCCGCTTCTTTACGGTCAAGTTTTCATTGCTTCTGTTCCTTCGTTTTATATACTAATTTTCGCTGTGTTTTTCACTTGTATTAGCCAACTCCAAACTACCTATTTTGCCTCAAACAATATGAATATGCAATGTTTGAACTCTAATATTCTAGCTCTGAGTGCTACCGTTTTGTTTAATTTTTTACTTATACCCAAATATGGGATAATTGGAGCGGCATATGCAACGCTTATTTCCTATTCAGTAAACTTCGCATATCTATACTTTATTCAATTAAAATCGATAGACAGAAAAATGCTTAATATATTTGTTCCGGCTCCAAGTGATTATCAAAAAATCAAAGCTCTCATCAAGAAGCATAACTAAATCTATTTAAAAAAAAATTGAAAACAGCAATAATAACCGGTTCTTCAGGGCTTATTGGGAGTGAAGCTGTTCTATTTATGTCCGATAAGTTTGATGTAATAGTTGGTATTGACAACAACTATAGGAAAAACCTTTTTGGCGATGACGCTTGTACCAACTGGAGAAAAGAACAGCTAAAAGAGCAAGTTTCCAACTATGTTCACTTCGACTGCGACATAAGGGATTACGAAGGTGTAAAGAAAATTTTCAATCAATATAACTCCGATATCAGTCTTGTGATTCACGCCGCGGCACAACCCAGCCACGATTGGGCTGCCAAAGAACCTCTTACCGACTTTGGTATTAACGCCAATGGCACTTTAAATCTTTTGGAATGTACAAGACTTTATTCGCCTGAGGCTGTTTTTATTTTCACCTCTACCAACAAAGTTTACGGCGACAATCCCAACTTTTTACCGCTAGTTGAGTTGGAGTATCGCTGGGAAATAGAAGAAACACACCACTACTTTAAAGGAATTGACGAGAATATGAGTATAGACCATACCAAGCACTCCTTATTTGGGGCATCTAAAGTAGCGGCCGACGTGCTAGTGCAAGAGTATGGTAAATACTTCCGGATGAAAACCGGAGTATTCAGAGGCGGGTGTCTCACCGGGCCGGCACACTCCGGCACAGAACTTCACGGTTTTTTGTCCTATCTAATGAAGTGTGCCATTACGGGTAGACACTATACCATATTTGGATACAAGGGAAAACAAGTTCGTGACAATATACACAGCTTCGACTTAGTAAATATGTTTTGGCACTATTACTTAAACCCAAGAGAGGGAGAGGTGTATAACGCCGGTGGAGGAAGGCACTCAAACTGCTCGATGAAAGAAGCTATTGCGCTTTGCGAAAAAATTACCGGCAATAAAATGAATTACTCCTATTCGGAAGACAATCGTATTGGTGATCATATTTGGTACATAAGTGATTTGGCTAAATTTAAATCCCACTACCCCGAGTGGGACTGGAAATACAACTTAGAAGATATTTTAGTGCAAATAGAAGAAGTAATGAGCAAATGAATATAGCTATTTTAGACTTTGAGCATTACCAGTACCTAAAAACACTTATCGACCTGTTTAACGTGGGTGGAAACAAAATACACGTATTCACCTCGGATAAAACAGAAAAAAACATAAAATCCTTTTTAACTGCTGATGAATTGAAAAATGTTGTTTTTTACAGTAAAATCAACGAGCTATTTACCGAATATAGCACTAGAATGAAGGAAAAAACAAAACACCTGCCTGAAGTTGATTTGTTTTTCATCAATCCATTTTACCCCTACACTCGCTACGACGGAACCGTAAAGCACTATTATCAGTTTATAAAAAGTATAAAAGCAAAAAAAAGATTGCTCTCAATTTCAAACCTACATACTTGGTACAAGCCTTCTATTTCAAGACCCGGACACTTAACCAACTTCATTTATAGAAAAAAAATACTCCGCCTAATAAATACTCTGGTGTTGGTAAATGAGATGGAAACTTATGCCAAAGAAGTTTTAAAAATTAAGAAACCTATTATCAACATTCCTTTTACTTACTATAAACCATTCGAAAAAACAGAAACCCGTGAAACCCCATTAAATATTGTTGTTCCGGGAGAGGTAAGTTTAGAAAGAAGGGATTACCACACTCTTATTGATGCTATTGAATTATACACACAAAAAAATACCAACTTTAAAATACAGTTTCTTGGGTCAATTAACCAAGGGTACCTCAACACCAAAAAACTAGTTTCGAGAATTGATACCCTTAACCAACAAATTGGGAAAGAGATTATAAAACTATTCAAAGACGGTATTCAAGTAGAAAAATTTGAAGAGCAGATGAGAAGTGCCGATTTTATAATATCTCCACTTGTATTAGGTATAAAAGTATTTGAAACAGAGGAAGTTTATGGTACTTCAAAATTTTCCGGAGCTACATTTGATATAATAACCTATAGAGTTCCGGGCATTTTTCCGCAATATCTTGTAACCGATCCTGAATTCTCATACGGGATAAAAAAATATAAGAATGCCGAACACCTCGCATCTTTAATTGAAAAAATGGTTGAAGACATAAACTATTTAAATGCGATGAAAGAAAAAGCAACTTTTGTTTCAGAAAAATGTAGGCTGGAAAAATGGAGAGCTAAAATATTTTCTGCATTAGCGATTTGATTGCCCCAATGATTACTAAATTCACATAAGCATTTTTTAAGATGAACCCCTCCGCCTATAAAATTTGTACTCGTTGTGTTATGGATAATAATGGCGACGACAAAATTAGCTTCAATCACCAAGGAGTATGTAATTATTGTAGTGAAGCAGAAAAAAGCCTTAGTGAGAGAGGTAAACTAGAAGACCGTGTAAAGCAATTAGACACCATAATTGCACAAATAAAAGAATCGGGCAAGAGTAAGAAGTATGACTGCATAATAGGTTGCAGCGGAGGAATAGACAGTACTTTTTTAGCTTACAAAGCCAAAGAACTTGGATTAAAGCCACTGGTAGTTCATTACGACAATGGCTGGAACTCCGAAACTTCGGTTCAAAATATACAAGGTATTATAAAAAAACTAGGCATAGATCTTTATACCCACGTAAACGATTGGGAAGAATTCAAAGATATTCAAGGTGCTTTTTTCAAAGCCAATGTTCTAGATATAGAGCTTATAACAGACCAAGCCATACTTTGTATTCTTTTGCGTATGGCAAAAAAACATAAAATAAAATACCTAATTACCGGGCACAATGTAGAGTCAGAATCTATATTGCCCGAAAATTGGTACCACCTAAAAATTGACTCCAGAAATATTTGGGGTATTCATCAAAAATTTGGCACAGTTCGTATGAGAACCTATCCCATTATGTTTTTCAACGAGCGTTATAGGATTGACAAATACACTCCGGTTAAAACCATCCACCTTCTAAATTATTTGCACTACAATAAAAAAGAAGCCCGTGCCTTATTAGAAGACAAACTCGGCTGGAAAGATTACGGTGGCAAACATTTTGAATCCATTTTCACTCGCTTTTACCAAGGTTATATTTTACCTAAAAAATTTAATATAGACAAAAGAAAAGCGCACCTCAGCTCTCTAATAATTTCAAATCAAATTACTCGCCAGGAAGCCCTAGAAGAACTTCAGCGCCCCCCCTATTCCAAAGAACTAATGGAAGAAGACAAAAATTACGTTATCAAAAAATTAGGCTTTACCGCCGAAGAATTTGATGAGTATATAAGCACCCCTCCTATTCCACATACTGCATATAAAAGCTATATTAACCTACATTACAAAGTTTTGAAATTTTTAGGCAAACAGATACCCTGATGATTTATATCATAGATTACAACACAAAAAATACGCTCAAAATCTACGTGTCAATTGTGCACAAAAGAGATTCTGTAAATTTGAAAAACGTTGTTACTTGTCCGCATACAGATATCCTCTTCCGATTTCGGTAGTCCCGTAAATCTTTTTTGAAATAATGTTACAGTTTATTCCTTGAATGGTTGTCTATCCGCCTTGGGTTAAGTGGTGATAAAAGTAGGCTTCCCTGTCAAAATACCACTCTGACTCGGTAGCGTACCAACTTTGATCGATGAAATTAAAAGTAAAAAACACTAAAGTATTTACAAGCAATAAATTGAGTCCATTTTTAATAACTGTTTATTTTTTAATGATTTTATTGATGTATGCCTGTGGGTCGGTTAGAGAATCTGTATATATAATGATAGTAAAATGAGGGGGGATAAAAACCCTGTGAATAGGGCTTGTGCAAGTATAAAATATAAAAGTCAGATCGGTTGTTAACAGGATAAGAATTTACCGTATCTATTATTTGGTGGTAGTGCCTACCTACCAAATATTATCAGCTTGGGATATGTCTATATAAAACAGTAATTCATCTTCTATTAAGAATTGGCACCCCATAAGGCCAATTGTTGAAGTTATTCTGCGCCGTTAAATTTTTTTGGCAGCACGCCTTCGCAGCCAGAAAATGTAAAATGTAGAATGCTCAATGAAGAAGTCAAGCGCTCCCTCTGTCCCCCGAAGGGGGGAATGAACAATTGAACAGTAGAACAATTGAATAACGAATAGCGAAGGGAACGTACAAATTTCGGAACGTGGATTTCGAATTTCGGAAATACTAAGCGAGTAGTCAAGTAGAGATGATGAACGTACCTATGCGCTTAATAACTCAATAACAGGGACGTACAACGCACAACTAGTAACTAGTAACCAACAACCAGTAACTAATTCCGAGCAGGATGTCAGTTCGAGCGTCCACTGGTGGACAAGTCGAGAACTTTTTATGAAACCCCAGTAACCCGTAAGGACGTACAAGCTTAATACTTTATACCTGATAGTTTGTACTTATACATTGTACATCGTGCTTAATGCTTCACCAGTTTACTTACCAGTGGTTTGTGCGAATCAAATGGAAATGCCGTTAAAATATACACCCCTTGGGGTAGTTTGCTTACTGATATGCTGTTGTTTTGTGTCAGGCTACCCTGTTGCACCAGTTGTCCTTGCAGGGTGTAGAGCTCGTATCGGTGTAGCGGCACGTTTGTTTTTAGGGTAAAGTATTCGGAGGTAGGATTAGGAAACACTTCCCATTGGGGGTCTTCTCCCTTGGGGTTGAGCACACTCAGGGCGCAATCTGCCACTTCGCAGCCGTGTTCATCTACTATCACAATCCACTCATCGGCGGTGGTGCCATCGGGGGGGTTGTTGTTTGGAAAAACAAAGCCCGCCAACAGCATAAAGTTATTGGGAAGAGGGATTTGTGTTGTTAGTAAATTTTCGTTTGTTCTGCGGTAGAAATACCTAATCCACTCAAAATTACCATCCATATCGAAACTAGCGTAGTAGCTTTTAAGAGCTCCAGTAACAAATTGGTCATTATGTTGCCCCGTGACACGTATACTGTTGTTTACAATCTGCATGTTGCATGAAGGAGAAGCAAAATCTTGCAGGGGTGAAAACGAAATTATGGTATCATTAAGGACGTTCCCTGCGCCATCCAATCTAACAAACCAAGAATCTTGATGAAAAACCGGCATAGCAAAACCACGACAAAAGTACCCCCCATCGGGGAGTTGAGAGCAAGAGAGTTGCCAACGCTCCCCTCCCCCCCCGAGGTTTTTGGTCCATTGTATGTTCCCGTCTTCATCCAGTTTATATACCACAGTTATCCAGTTGCCGCCCCATATATGGCGGATGGTAGATAAAATAAACCCACCGTCATCAGTGGGATTCAAGCCTTTTACTTCATCTCCATTGTTGAAAACACCAAAGAATTTTTGCCACTGAATGGCTCCGGAAGTATCACATTCTATAAGAAACACATCGGTGGCTCCATTGGGGTTGTTAATGTATCTTCCCGATAAGTATATCTTATCATCTTTCGCAATAACATAATCTGTTATCGCTAATTCGTAAGAGGTTAAGTAGTTCTTTTCCCATAATACACTTCCTGCGGAATCAAATTTAATGAGTGAGGCAAACAGGGTGTCGTCTATTTCTTTTCCTCCGCCACCGTAGTAGTGATTGTGTACTTTGCAAATACTCCACGATGGGTAATAGTAAGAAGAGGTGTCGCCGTATCTAACCAATGTTTCTACGTCGTAATTGCTATCGTAAGTTTTAATTTCTAAATTTCTAAATAGCGGTGACTCGTTAAAATAATTGGTGGCTCCGTAGGAAATTAATCCATCGGGAGTTTTAAGATAAGCCCAAGTTACTTGATTACTGTTGTTGGTTTCAATGACTTTATTCAAATATTGACATAAGGCAACACTACCCTCTGTGAACAACAGGAGTGTGAGCGTCACCCATATTTTGAACCATTTACCTAACATAGACTACCTTCTTAACGCTCAAAGTAGAGTTTTGGTTTACCAAGGCGCATAAATAGGTTCCCTGTGGCAATCCGGTGAGATCTGCCGTGGGGGTGCTGTGGGTAATTTCTACCACGCGCACCACTTTGCCCGTAAGGTCGGTGATGAGGATGCCCGCGTTGGTGAGTGTTGCCGGGTCTACTCCGAAGGTAACCTGCCCCGATGTGGGGTTGGGCATGATGTCGAATGTAACGGGGGGCAGCGGCTCTTCTTCGGGATTTTCAAAGGGAATCATCGCCAGGTTGTAGTAGGCGTAGTCGCCTTCGGGGGCGTAGCGCACACCGTCCACAAAATGGAGGATGGAACGGGCGTTTACGGCGATGGCCAAGTCGGTTTGGGCAAGGCTGTCGAGCAGGGAGCGTTCGTCGGGGGTGAAGCTAAAATAGCCTCCGGGGCGGGCTACTATGCGCATGGCTGCTTGGTGAAACTGGCAAAATCCTCTCAGGTTGGCGGCTACCCGGCAATGGGGGTCTATGAGTTCGCGGCAGGTGGCCTCGTGGCTCAGGCTGTCTATGGTGGCTCTTGTGGCGGTGGTGTCGCTGCGGGTTTGCAGGGGCATCAGGGCGCAAAGAGCTTCGAAGGAGCCTTCTGCGCGGAGGAAGATTACGGCGCTGTCTAGCCAATTGGTGTCGAGGTACTCGCGGGTGAGGGCGTCTATCTCGTTGATGCGGCGGGTGTTGAGCACGTTGATGGTGGCTTCGAGTTCCTGACGGGGCGATATGCCCTGTTGGGCGCTGTTAATCTGGTTGCGTATGCCGGAGGGAAGGGTAATGCCGCTGAGGGCTTCTCTCACTTCTTCGGAGAGGGGGGAATTTGCCAGTAGAATGTCTTTGAGGTGGCCCGTGGGGGGATTGCCTGCCAGAAAAGCCAACAGCACTTGGTCGCTCAGGTAGGGCGAGGCGGCCATCAGGGCGTCTTTGATGGCGCCGGGCGAGGCGGTGGCAATCAGGTGGAGGAGGTGCGGGGTATTGCCTCCGTCTATCTTGGCTCGCTCCTGTGCCAAATCTTCGTTTAGCCCGACAATGGTGCTTTTAAGGGTAGATACCGCATCGGATTTGGATACTACAAAGGGGTTTATAATTTGACTGGGGCAGCTGTTTGTAGCCGGACCGCAGTTGGTTACCAACACATTATGGCATGCCGGGCTTAGGGTTCCCGATTGGTAGTTGTACTGAAAATTTTGAGTACCCGGGTTGCGGTACACCTGTGCCAGTGTGAAGTTGTTGCAAGGCCCGTTGAAAGTGTTGTTGACCGGTATTGTAGCACAATTACCCTGTGTTACAAGTTGACCAATAGCCAAGTGTACATCAAAAACAGATTGTTTGGTTTTGGTGTAGGTGTTGCAGTCAACCGTAAGAAAAGAATTATCATATGTCATTTGGGTGCCGTAGTTTACTCCGGTTATGGCGTTTCGGTACACTTTGCCTCCGGTAATGGTGCTGGAGTTTACCACGTGTACGGCCTGGTTGTCCAGGGTATTGCCGCTGAGGTTGTTAAAGGTGTTTTCTTCCAGGTTAAATCCATAGGCGCTTTCGGCATAGATGCCAAAGCCGAAGTTGTGGCTTTGGGGCGAGAAGGTGGCGCCGGGCACGGTAAATCCGTTGCGGGCTATAAGGCCGTAGTTGCTGCCGGAGAGGTGTATGCCGTAAGCGTTGTTGGCAAAGGTATTGTCTTTTACGGTTAGGTCTAATCGCCCGGTGCCACCGTAGGCTTGTATGCCCATAAAGAGGTGGTTGAAATTATTGCCTGTGCCGGGGTGCAGGTCGCCGTTAAAGATGTTGTAGGTTCCGGTGGCGGTGTACTGTGCGTCTACGGTTACTATGCCCGAGCCTCTTTCGGTTACGGGTAGTGTGCTTAAATCGGCACGTTGGTTTTCAAAGGTGTTTCCGGTAAGGGGAATGGCGTTTACATCGAGCATCACCACTCCGGCGTAGGGTTTTACGCCTTGGGGCAGTTCTTGGGTGGTGATAAACTGGCTGTTGCGTATGGCGCTTTTGTATTTTATTTCGTGGTTGGGGTTGGTGGGGGCAAAGCTGTGGTAGGTGATGAAGGAAACGCCTACTCTGCAGTCTTTAAATACGGCATTGTTGGTGTACACCATGCCTCCGGTTTGGTTCCAGAGGAGGTTGCCTTGCGCGTCGGTGGCGATGGTTCTGATGGCATTGCGGGCATATTCTATGGTGTCGCCGTTTATCACATCTACCCTGCCTTGGTTGAGGGTGTTTTGAGGCAAATGGCTGTTGCCGTGCACTTCTATGCCTTGCCAGAGGGCGTTGCAATTGTTGGTTATTGTGCCTCCGTTAACAATAAGTTGAGCGCCCGGCTCCACTTCTATTTTGCTGTTGGCAGGCATATATAGTGTCGCTTCTACCGTTAAGGTTACTCCTGATTTTACACGGATGTTTTTAAGCTCATGCCTTAAGTTGCTCCAAGTGGTTGGAGTAGTAATTTCGGTAAACAGGGTTGTTGGATTTGCCTCCGGCAAATCGGCTTGCCAAACACCTCGTCCGAAAGTAGCCGCAACGAGCTTGTTGGAGCAGGGGTTTATTTTCATTTTTACTACCCTCACATTGGGTATGTCGCCGTAGCGCTCCCAACAGGTCATGGAGTTGTCTTTGTAATACACCCCGGCATCGGTGGCAATAAACAGCCTGTCGTTCGAGCCTTCTTGGTACACGATATCGTTTACGGGCAGGTTGTAAAGCGACTCATTAGGATCGGCATTGTGCCAAGAGTCGCCTGCATCTTCGCTGTACCACACTTTAACAAACGAATCGTAGCCGGTAAACGAAACCCATATCTTGTTTTCGTCGGTTGGACTGACGGCGATGGATGTGCATACAGCTTTCTCGCTATTATATATAGTGGGCAAATTCGGGGAGATATTTTCAAAATTTTTGTACGAATTATCTCCATCAGGAGTGGAAACAGATACAAAGCCTACTTTAGATCGGTATAAGGCAGGAGAAGTGTTTTCTAATACTCCGTTTTTCCAGCCCTGAGCAGAGGTCGTGACTACGTAGATATAATTGTTGTTGGAAGGGGCAATTTTAAAATCAATTACACTGTTTGACTCAAACCAACCTTGGGTTTTGTATAAGTCGGTTTTTAATTCCCAAACGTCTTCACCTGAGACTGGTACAATTGGATTTAGAATTTTCATTTCATAAACCTCCATTAAGCCAAAATATTTTTTCCCGGTTACAGGGTCGGTTTCCAGTTTAAAAACTCCGGGATGTTTGGTTCTAAAACAGTGGTTTGTATTCGTGGAGGTCGTACAGATATGGCAACTAGTTATATTACCACAATTCATGTAAGTAATAGGCTCATTTAAAAAGACATTTGTAAAACCGCTCACAGGAATGTGTATAGCATTTTTAAAGCCTGAAAAACGATGTAAAGCATACCAAGTATTATTGTCGGTACCAAATAGGGTGTAGTTGTCGTTTTCGTGATCTTCTTCAGCAATTTGAACCCCGTAGCCGTCTCCACCTTGGTTTGCTGTATACCATTCAAGTACATTTTGATTATTTGCTTTGGTGATATTAAAACCACAGTCCTGATGTCCGGAAAAAAACAAATCCGGATGAATTTTAGAAACATCTACCTGCCAAATTAGCGCAGTATTTAATCCGGTTGATTTTAATTGCCAACCCTGATTTATTCCCAACGACATATCCTTAGCCCCCACCCCACCGTGGTGAGCTACGAAAACTAAAGGATTGGGAACTGTATTGGGTTGATAAACGGCATCGTGAACATCATCGTGGAACCCTAAAGTTCGACTTCCTCTAGCTCTGCTTCCTAATTTCACTACTCCACTATTAGCATCAACTTCCGAGTAAGAGTCAATGTTTTTAATAGTTTCATACCCGATGCCTCCTACAAAAAGCTCATCCGGTATAGTGGGGTTAGCCGCGAACCCCATCCAAGCAGGAGATAGACCACTGCCTCCTGTTATATGTGGAGTCACTTCATTTACGAACTCCCAAGAATTATTTTTGTACATATAAATGAGTCCCTTGAGTCCACCACTAACCTTACCTACTATGTAAGCGTACAGCCTGTCGGGGTCGGCAGGGGAACGGCTAAATTTATTCTTTCAACTGTAATGCCGATATTGTTCAAGAAAGGGATGCTGCTAAAGTCAAGTCCTGTGTTTGTTCCGGTTATAGATATCCACGTATTTCCCCCATCGGTGGATTGGTATATATCCTGACCGCTGGAGTACATCACATCGGGATTACCGGGCTTAAATTCTAATCCTCTTAAAAACTCGTCGGGCAAATTGGCAGGAGGTAATGTTGGCTGAATTTGTGGCTGAACCCAAGTAGGATTTAGGCTTAACGCATTATTGGAAATAAAAATACCATAGGAGGTTAAAACATATACCTTATCTGAGTTTTGCGGGTGTGTCATTATTTTGCGGGTTGTACCCCCGTTAATAAAATTGAGTAAAAAATTATCGTTAATCGGCTCCCAAGTTTCTCCATAGTTTGTAGAGCGGTATATCCCGGTAGTAAATATTGGATTTACATCCCCTGAATTGGGGGTGTACAAATATTCAATCCCTGCATCCGACATTCCGGTGCAAATAAACAGATTGTTGGAGTTGTTGTAATCGACAGCAATGCCACTCACGTTAGTAAAAGGCAATTGATGGTCGGTATTTACTACGTTCCAGTTTTCACCGTCGTCCTCGGTTCTCCACAACCCTCCGTTAGAGGTGGCTCCATATATGGTTCGGTTGGTGGTTCCGTTGTATTGCGGGTCGAAGGTGAGTCGATGCATTTGTCCGTTACCGCGTACTAAACTTGAGCCTAGTGGCATGCCGAAAGGACCCAAGGGTTTCTAGCTCACCCCGGAGTATTTACCGCCGCAACTTTGCTTGGTAGTATTGAGAAATTCTTGGGTGTAGTTATAAATGGCATTAGCCGCTACCGAAAAATTTCCACTGGGGTAAAGTCTAGGGCCCCAGATTCTAAAATTTCTGTCAAATTCTTTGTGATATCCCGTTTTCAGCGAATCCGGTATGGTATCAATCAAAGCATAATTTTCATAAAAATTGTAAAAGTTTTGTGCGGGGAGGGTTTGCGATTTCCCCGCTACCAAAAAGAGTATTCCGTACACTAAGAGAATCAGTTTTCTCATGTCGTTTAGTTTTTAATGATTTTATTGACGTACGCCTGTGTATTTCCTGCTGTGTAAGTTTTGAGTATATAGATTCCTTCCGGGATTCCGGCTAGGGAGATTTCGTAACCCTGTGAAAACTGCCCTGCTTTTACCTGTTTTCCGGTTAAAGAGTCAGTCATCAGTCCTTTGCCCAAAAACATCTGGCTAAAAAGAGGTTTTGTGGTAGTGCCTGCCTGCCAAATATTATCGGCTTGAGTGCTGTCTATGTAAAACAGCAATCCATCTTCTGTTAAGTATTGATTAACCCCATAAGGCCAATTGTTGAAAATTAGGTTATAATTAAAGTCGTTCTGCGCTGTTAAATTTGTAGTCAGCACACCCCAAAGGGTAATAAACAGTAGAGTAAGGGCTTTTTTCATGGGGCTTAGTTTGTTTTAAACCAAGCTAATATATTAAAAAATATGTTTCGTACAAGAAACCGAATGAACAAATGAGGGAACGGCGGGTTTTTTGGTGTTAACAAGTATTAAGATTTGAATCTTTTTTATTGCGTAATTTTGTCCCTGTTTTTTAAACCAGTATATGCAAGCGTTGTCAGCCGATTTTTGGGAAGAAAGATACCACACCAATGATATTCCTTGGGACGCCGGAAGCATCACCACTCCCTTGAAAGAGTACGTAGACAACCTCCCCGATAAAGCGATGAAAATACTTGTTCCGGGTTGTGGAAATGCCTACGAAGCGGAATACTTGTTGAATCAGGGATTTAAAAACACATACATCTTGGACTATGCCCCGGCAACGGTGAGCACATTCCTTCAGCGGACCCCTGAATTTCTTAGAGAACAAGCCATTTGTGAAGATTTTTTTGAACACCACGACACTTACGACTTGATTTTGGAACAAACTTTTTTCTGTGCCCTAATACCCCATCAGCGAGAAGAATATGTAAGAAAAATATACCACCTGCTAAAACCGGGAGGCAAATTAGTCGGAGTACTTTTTAATGCTCCACTGAACACAGATAAGGTTCCCTATGGTGGATTCAAAGAAGAATATCTGCCCCTGTTTTCAAAGTATTTCAAAACCCTTAAAATGGAACTCTGCCACAACTCTATAAAGCCCCGAGCCGGCAGAGAACTGTTTATAATTGCGCAAAAATGAGATTTATTGCGATTGTAATTATCCTTATCGCTCCATTTCAGTCGGTTAACGCCCAAAACAGGACTATAGACTCCTGCGGTATATCCGGACTTACCCACGAAAACTACTTTTGTTTGGCAGACAGCAGTAAGCATAGTTATTTCACGAACAAAGGAATTAACTTGGACTCCGCCTACTGCCACGACTTATATTGCGAAGTATACGATTGGTTGGGAGTAAGATATCGCTACGGACATGGGACTAAGCAAGGTACAGACTGCTCTTCTTTCACTTTGAATGTAACCCGAAATACCATGGAGTATATGCTCAGCGGAAGCTCTGCCAATATATACGAGAGCTGCATCAAGATAAACAAAGAATCACTGCAAGAGGGAGATTTGGTGTTTTTTAAAATAAATAAATCCCGTATCTCTCATGTTGGAGTTTACCTTCAAAATGGTAAATTTGCTCACGCCAGTGTTCACGGTGGAGTGATGATAAGCGACCTGAACGAACCTTATTACAAAAAATATTTTGTGAGTGGTGGCAGACCCATACAATAAACGCACACATGACCGAAGAAAAAACCCGTATCCTTACAGCCGACAAGGTGAATCAAATGATTAACCGATTGGCACATCAAATAAATGAGAATTGCCACCACGAAGATGAGGTTTACCTTGTGGGTATCGCAAAACGCGGCTATATACTCGCCGAGCGTATTCATGAAATACTGGCAAAAGTGGCAGAAAACAAAACCCACCTGCTCCGCCTCAGGATTCATAAAGATGACCCGCTAAACAATCCTGCTGAATTACAAGGGGAAATAAAAACACTTGAAGGTAAAACCGTTGTCATTATTGACGATGTATTGAACTCAGGAAAAACATTGATGTACGGCATTAACCACATACTTGGATCGTCATGCAAAAGTATCTACACTGCTGTTTTGGTGGATAGACAGCATCGTCGGTTTCCGGTTAAGGCTGATTTTGTTGGGCTTACACTGGCTACTACACTAAAAGAACACGTAGAAGTTCGATTTGAAGATGACAAAATAGAAGCCTATCTCGACTGAACTAAAACTTTTAATTGAAAACTAAAAGCTTACATTTTCACATTTACCTCGCCATGAAACAGTAGAAAAAATTCTGTTCAAAACGTTGAAAAACTTATTTTGATTTTAAAAAGTCAAAGCTTACTTTTGAAAGCAACTAATCATAACAAGCAATGAATCTTCACGAGTATCAAGGAAAACAAATTTTAAAAAGTTTCGGTGTTGGAATACAAGAAGGCATGGTAGCCAACACTCCCGAAGAAGCTGTAGAGGCTGCAAAAAAACTAACTGAACAAACAGGCACCAACTGGTGGGTTGTAAAAGCCCAGATTCACGCTGGAGGACGAGGTAAAGGCGGCGGAGTTAAGTTAGCCAAAAACATTGATGAATTAAAACAACGAGCCTCCGACATCATAGGCATGACACTTATTACTCCGCAAACTCCTCCACAAGGAAAAAAAGTAAACAAAGTTCTAATCGCACAGGATGTTTATTACCCGGGAGCCTCTGAAACCAAAGAATTTTACATGTCTGTTTTGTTAAACCGTGAAAGCGGCAAAAACATTATCATGTATTCTACAGAAGGAGGTATGGATATTGAGGAAGTAGCTGAAAAAACTCCTCATTTAATCTTTAAAGAAGAAGTAGATCCACTTGTTGGTTTACAGGATTTCCAGTGTCGAAAAATAGCTTTCAACCTTGGGCTTAGCGGTGGAGCATTCAAAGAAATGACTAAGTTCACAAAATCACTATACGCTGCTTATGTGGGCTGCGATGCATCGTTATTCGAAATCAACCCTGTTTTAAAAACTTCTGATGACAAAATCATAGCTGTAGATGCTAAGGTAACATTGGATGGTAATGCACTTTACCGTCACCCGGATTATGCTGCCATGAGAGATATTGCCGAAGAAGACCCTACCGATGTAGAAGCGGGAGAAGCCGGTCTTAACTTTGTAAATTTAGATGGAAATGTAGGCTGTATGGTAAATGGAGCTGGTCTTGCCATGGCTACTATGGATATTATAAAGCTTTCTGGCGGAGACCCCGCAAACTTTTTGGATGTTGGCGGTACTGCTGATGCAGCCAGAGTAGAAAAAGCTTTCAATATTATCCTAAAAGACCCTAAAGTAAAAGCAATTTTAGTTAACATATTTGGTGGTATTGTGCGTTGCGATAGGGTTGCCAACGGTATTGTACAAGCTTACAAAAATATGGGTAATATTCCCGTACCAATTATTGTCAGACTTCAAGGTACAAATGCCATAGAGGCCAAACAAATTATTGATGACTCCGGTCTTAACGTACACTCAGCCATTGAACTGCAAGAAGCTGCAGACAAGGTTAAAATGGTGTTGGCCTAAATCTTTTCTATTTCTCATTTTAAAACGAAAGGCTATTAATCTATGCGAAAGATTTCTTCAAAATCAGGAGGATTTTCTCCATGTTTTTCAATATATTCCTCTGTAATTACATAGGTTTTTCTTTCTCCTGAAATTCTACAAAACTCAACTTCAAACTTTATCAGATTGTTTATCTCTATCCAGATTTCAATATAGTCTTCGTGCTTAGGTGATGTCAAGTCTATGTGGCATGCAGGACAATAAAAATCTACCCGTTCTCCTCTTATCAATTCGAGTTTTGGTTGAGATGTGTAAGAATAATCTCCAATCTTGGGGCTTAAGTAAACCAATGCGTTTTTATGCTTTTGCGTATTCACCAAAAAAGATACCCCAGCCGATGTGCTCAAATTACTTTTACAATGAGGGCAAGTATATTTATTGATTTCCAACATAGTGTTTTTATACATATAAACATCAATAAAAGTTACAAGTATAACGATATTAAATTATAATTTATCTAATTTAATTAATTCGTTTTTTATAGATAAAGATGCGTTGTTTGAAACATTTACAAGCGGAAGCCTGAGATGATTTTTGCAAACTTGTAAATACTGCAGAGCCTCTTTAACTCCGGCAGGATTCCCCTCTACAAACAGCAGCCTAGTAAACTCCAGCATTGAATAATGGGTTTTTCTTGCGTTTTGCAAATTTCCTGATGAAGTATCATTTACCACAGAAGAGAATTCCTTCGGTAAAGCATTAGACAGTACAGATATTACACCATCTCCTCCGCAAGCCATTATAGGTAGAGTAATCGCATCGTCGCCTGAAAGCACTAAAAAGCCCGGTTTTCTATCGCGTATCAAATGCATAATTTGCTCCATGTTTCCACTTGCCTCCTTTACAGCCACAATATTAGGGCATGCCTCTGCTATCCTAAGGGTAGTCTCAGGAAGTACATTTGAGGCTGTTCTCCCCGGTACATTATACAAAATAATGGGGAGCGAAGTTGCTGCTGCTACCACTTTATAATGTTGGAAAATTCCTTCTTGTGTTGGTTTATTATAATAAGGGCTTACAGATAGTATTCCATCAACTCCTTTTATGTCCGCTGTTTTAAGCTGATTTACCACTTCTGCGGTGTTGTTCCCTCCTATACCTAGAACAACCGGAAGTCTGCCTGCATTCGTTTTTATAACCTGCCTCAGCACCTCTTTTTTTTCTTCTATACTCAGCGTAACAGACTCTCCGGTAGTCCCCTGAACAACCAAAAACGAAACACCATTTTCAATTTGATAGTTTACTAATTTTTCGAGCCCAACGTAGTCCACTGTGCCGTCAAAATTAAATGGAGTAACTAAAGCCGTGCCCACACCTGTAAAAGCCGAATAAGAAGTTGTTTTCATGATTACTTTTTTAACGTTTTTGTGCGAATCTAAACAAGATTTTGATTTTTATACACCGATGCTGATTTTTTTGATGCCAAATAGTTATCTACTTCTTTGATTAGGTCTTCCATTCTATCTGATTGTACCATCAACATAAAATCATATAAATGGTCTTTATCAATGGAGTATTGCCCTATTTTAAATCTGGATTTAGATTCTGCAATAGCAAAATTCAACGGAACACAACTTGAGTTTGTAAGGTCAATAAGCATATCAAACTCTTGGTCTACAAAGTTCTTAAAATCTACTCCGGAAGGTTTTCCGTACCAGTTTATGTCTTTTCTACAAAGAATGTGTACATCAAGCGGTTGTTGTAATCCGTCTGAAAGTTTTTTCATGTCATGATAACCCAGTAAAACAACTTTACGGACACCATGATTTTCCTTCAGATATCTAATATACGACTTTAATTTGTTTAGTTTTTTAAGGTCTTCTATCCTCGCAAGCACTCCCACATTGATTGCCTCATCAAATGTCGTAAACTTGACAGAGCGCTTTGTGAGACTTTGTTTAACAGCTTTCTTAAGGTAGTGTTCCCCTGCTTTAATTCTTAATCCATCGAAAGCTTTCATATGGCAAAATTAGAAGTATTTCCTTAAGCTTAAGAAAGTCTCAGCAATTTACTGAGAAAAATGAGCGTTAAAATTTCTTATTTCTTGTTAAAATGTTACCCCTACAAGTATCCTTGAATTCGAGAATAATATTATATATAATTATATTCGCACCAGATTTTAAAAACACTCCATATGCCCGTAGAAAAAACAGTAGCCAAAAAACAAGATATTTCATTTAATAAAAATGAAGATAAAATGAAAATGCGTATTTCTGAGTTGGAGCAAAAGTTGGCTAAAGTTTATCTAGGGGGAGGTAAAAAGAAAATCGACAGCCTGCACGAAAAAGGTAAACTAACTGCAAGAGAAAGAATAGACTTGCTTTTAGACAAGGATTCGCAAAGAATTGAAATCGGTGCATTTGCAGGTGATGAAATGTACGCCGAACATGGCGGATGCCCCTCGGGGGGAGTTGTTGTGGTAATAGGATACATTTCTGGAAAACAATGCATTGTAGTGGCTAATGATGCAACAGTAAAAGCCGGGGCATGGTTCCCGATTACCGGGAAAAAAAACCTCAGAGCTCAGGAAATTTCTATTGACAACAGACTTCCTATAATATACTTGGTGGATAGTGCCGGAGTATACTTGCCTATGCAAGACGAAATATTTCCCGATAAGGAGCATTTCGGTAGAATTTTCAGAAATAATGCTGTTATGAGTTCTCTAGGAATTATACAAATTGCAGCTGTGATGGGAAGCTGTGTTGCTGGTGGGGCTTATTTACCAATTATGAGTAATGAAGCGCTTATTGTAAACAAAACAGGCACCATATTTCTTGCAGGCTCATACCTTGTAAAAGCTGCAGTAGGAGAAGACATCGACAACGAAACACTAGGTGGCGCAACCACACATTGCGAAGTTTCAGGTGTTACTGATTATAAATGTGAAAATGACCAAGAATGCCTAGAAACTATTCGTCAATTGGTTGATAAACTAGGAGCGACTAAAAATGCCGGTTTTGACAGAAAAAAACCAATTCTTCCAAAACTAAAACAAGAAGAAATTCTAGGTATAATGCCTGATGACAGAGGTAAACCCTACGAAACCAGGGACATTATAAAAAGATTAGTTGATCAGTCTGACTTTACGGAATATAAAGCGGGGTACGGAAAAACAATTGTTTGTGGTTACGCAAGAATTGAAGGGTGGGCTGTAGGCATTGTGGCCAATCAAAGAAGCATTGTGAAAAATGCCAAAGGCGAGATGCAGTTTGGTGGAGTTATCTATAGTGATTCAGCTGATAAAGCTGCTCGATTTATCATGAATTGTAATCAAAAGAATATCCCTTTGGTTTTTCTACAGGACGTAACTGGGTTTATGGTTGGATCCAAATCGGAACATGGTGGAATTATTAAAGACGGAGCCAAACTAGTAAACACTATGAGTAATTCTGTTGTGCCAAAGTTTACCGTAATAATGGGTAATTCGTATGGAGCAGGCAACTACGCCATGTGCGGCAAAGCCTACGACCCCCGATTGATTATTGGTTGGCCTACGGCAGAAGTTGCTGTAATGGGTGGTTCTCAGGCTGCCAAAGTATTAGTTCAGATAGAAGTAGCTACACTTAAAGCCAGAGGTGAAGAAATTACCCCGGAAAAAGAAGCCGAACTCTTTAATAAAACCAAAGAGAGGTATGATAGACAAACAACCCCCTACTACGCAGCCGGAAGACTTTGGTTAGATGCTATAATAAACCCACTAGATACCCGAAAATGGATATCTATGGGGATAGAAATGGCGAATCAGGCTCCGGCAGAAAAAGAATATAAAGTTGGCGTATTGCAAACCTAAAAACTAACCCTATTAGATTTAGTAAAAAGCAAAGATTCAAATGAATAAGCTAGTTATACATGGTTTTGTAATTATTTTGTTTCTGAGTGGGTTAAATACCCTTTCTGCTCAGGTAGTTGACAGTACACAAATAAAAAAAGATTTACTTGATAGTCTATATATCGATGAGATTGAAAACACCAACACGTCGAAAAAAATCCTCCATGCCGAACCTCTTTATATTGACTTAATAAGAGATTTAGGCGCACGAAAAGGTGAAAAAGAGTGGAACATAGGTGCCGGTATTCACGACAAGACAGATTATAATGAGTATGAAACTCTTATTGAGTATGAATGGGCTCCTGTAGACAGACTCGGTCTTGAAGTAGAGTTGCCGTTTACATTTTACTATCCGGCATCGGTTGATGTTTCAAAAGACTCTATCCCCCAAAATAGATTAAATAGTCTTAAACTGGCTGGTCAGTATACCTTTTTGGTAGATGAAAAACATAAAACCTCCTTGGCAATTGGATACCTTCATGAATTTGAACTTGCACCTTTTAGAAGTTACGCTGACAGAAAAATATACCAGAGTAACATATACAACCCATTCTTTATTGTGGCAAAAAGATGGGGGCAAAACTTTCACACATTGATGTATGCCGGCCCTCAAATTTTTCAGGAATTTAACCATAAAGGCATTGAGGCTATGTGGCAGGTGAATTCCAATTTTCACTATATGATAGACGGAACCCGAAACTTTATAGGAATAGAAATTAACAAAGAAATACAAAAAGACGATTTCGACATGGTATTAAGACCTCAAATGCGTGTGGGTATTTCAAATAATCTTATGATTGGTATCGTAACAGGAATTCCACTCTTTACCGAGACAAGAAGAATAAGTTCCTTTTTACGACTTATTTACGAGCCAGGACACAGACAAATTGTTGATAAGCATTAGGGGGGTATAACTAAGTTGAACTCGTTAGCCCTATTTTTGTTTTAACATCATATTTTTACCGCGTTTTTAAAAAAAATACAAAATGGGACACATCGATTATAATCTACCATTGAGCAATCCAATACTTATTTTCTCATTGGTTTTATTCATAATTCTATTTGCTCCACTCGTCCTGAACAGGCTCAAAGTCCCTCCAATTATAGGCTTAATAATAGCCGGAGCCATCATTGGTCCCAAAGGATTCTACCTTATGGAAAGAGGTGATAGTATTAAGCTTTTTGGTACAGTAGGCCTGCTTTACATCATGTTTTTGGCCGGTCTTGAGATTGATATGGCCGATTTTAAAAAAAATAAGTATAAAAGTCTCCTTTTCGGAATGTTAACTTTTCTTATTCCCATGGGATTAGGGACCGCTGCCGGCTTATATATTTTGGAATTATCCGTTTACTCATCCATTTTACTGGCAAGTATGTTTGCCTCTCACACGCTTTTAGCCTACCCCATAGCCAGTAGATTTGGCATTTCGAAAAACAAAGCCGTAAACATTACCGTAGGAGGAACCGTAATTACAGACACTCTTGCACTCTTAGTTCTTGCAGTAATAGTAGGTATGGTTAAAGGAGATGTGAATACGGAGTTTTGGATAACTCTGGGCATTTCTATCAGTATCTTCACTTTAATTGTTTTATTTCTAATACCTTTTTTATCAAGATGGTTTTTTAAAAAAGAACAAGACCCGATATCTCAATATATATTCGTATTGGGTATTGTTTTCTTATCCGCTTTCCTAGCAGAACTTGCTGGAATTGAGGGTATAATAGGAGCCTTTTTAGCGGGCTTAGCACTAAACAAACTTATACCCCACACCTCTGCACTGATGAACAGAATTGATTTTGTCGGAAATGCCCTATTTATTCCCTTCTTCTTAATAGGCGTGGGGATGTTAATCGATTTTAGCATATTCGTATCAGGCAAAGGAGCATTACTGGTTGCTGGGGTTATGACTACCACAGCAACTACATCGAAACTTTTAGCTGCATTTTTCACAAAGCTTTCGCTAAAATTTACGCGAAGCGAAATGTTCCTGATGTTTGGATTGAGTAATGCCCAGGCGGCGGCTACATTGGCAGCCGTACTTGTAGGCTACAACATAATACTTGAGACCGACACCGAGGGTAACGTCGTGAGGCTTCTAAACGAAGATATTTTGAACGGTACAATTATCATGATTTTAATTACCTGTACCATCAGTTCGGTAGTAGTTAGCAGAGCATCTAAAAACATTGCTTTGCTCGAAAATGATGGCGATGAAGAAGACGAAAAGAATACTGAAGAAAAATTAATTCAAAACCGATTTTTAATCCCTGTTTCCGACATGGACATCATAGAACCAGTAATAAACTTTTCATCCTTGTTAAAACCCAAAAAAGGTCTGACAGAGACCTACGCCATACATATTAAAACCGAAGATGAGAGCAGCAAAAAGGGGCAGCGATTAATCGAAAAAGCCTTGAAAGCGGGGGCCTCGTTAGATTACGACATCAGGCCTATAAGCAGGCATGACATCAACATACCCAGCGGAATACTCAACTGCATAAGAGAAAACAATATAACGGATGTGTTTTTAAGCCTAGGCGAAAAAAACAACTTCATCGACTCTTTCTTTGGCAGTGTTACAGATACCGTTATCGAAAAAACAGATAATTCGGTATACATATACAGATCTGTTCAGCCATTAAACACAATTAAAAACCTGATAGTTGTTGTTCCTGAGCAGGCAGAATTTGAAATAGGATTTGTGAAGTGGGTACAAAAGATACACCTATTGAGCAAAGAATTAAACACCCCTATTCTGTTTTATTCCAACCCTATAACAACTGAAAAAATTAAAAACACTTTTGTAGCTTTAGAACATAACCTTTCTGTTGGCTACAAGCTTTTGGATGATTGGGATGATTTCCTAATTATTGCCAGAGACCTAAGTCCAGATGACTTGTTTATAATTGTGAGTGCTCGAAAAAATACGCTTTCCTACAACAGACTTTTCGATAAACTGCCCAAGCAGTTGACTAAATATTTCAGCAACAACAATTTAGTAATAATTTTCCCGGAGCAATACAACGCTGGCGAGGTTGAACGAAAAAGAATGGACGGATCGATGGACGAACTACTTGAAGAAAATCTAAAACGCTTGGATAATGTTGGGAAATACTTCAAGAAACTGATTAAGGGTAAATAACTCTCTACTCTGCTCCTGAGTAAAATTTAGGTTCTACCTCTTTCTCCACAAAATGAATTCCATATTGCTCTAATTCTTCGAGAATGGGCAGGTAAACCTCTCTTTGCAAGGGCAAATGAGTACCGGTAAGTTTTATGGTTCCATTCATTATTAGTTTTGTGGCAATTGCAATAGGCAAACCCACCGTATCACTCATGGCTGTGTAAGTTTGATCTTTCCCCACAGCTACCATACTCGATTGAATTTCACGGTCTTCATCGTTTAGTCTGAAACCAAATTTGTGCCACATAACAATCATGTCTTTGTCTGTGGGTTCAAGTGCCCATTTTTTTTCTAAAATACTTTGCAACACCTGAGCAGGAGTGGCATTTTTAATTCCCACCGTAATATTATCAAAAATACCCAACCACTCTAGCTTTTCCCAAACAGGGTCGTCCTGATCAATTTTAAGGTAATGCCTCAGCTTCAACTCCACCGAATCCCATGGGTTGTATGCCAGAAAGGAATTTATAAAATCCCTGTGTGTCATAGTTTCGGTGTCATCCATAATGTAGCTATCATCTGTGGCTCCTAGCTGAACAAATAAATCCCATGCACGGCAAAAACCGGGTCTTCTTAAAGTCCCACGATAAATTGTGGGAATATTTTCCAATCCATATACAGAGCGATATTTTAGGGAATCTCTGTTGGCATATCCTTCAAATTTTCCGTACCCCTCGATTGTTATAAATTCTGTTCGCCTGAATAGCTTATGGTAAGGAATATATTTGTACATACCCTCCTGAATGAATTTAGCTGCTCCACCCTGCCCCGCCAAAACCACGTTTCTTGGATTCCAAGTGAATTTATAATTCCAAGGGTTATTGTCGCTTTCTGGTGCAACTAACCCTCCTGTGAATGATTCAAAAATCACCATTTCACCGCCCATTTCTTGTATTTCGTCCAGTATTTTTTTGGCCGACAAATGATCTATTCCTGGATCTACCCCCAGTTCGTTCATAATTAAAATACCTGCCCTAACGGCTTCATCATGCAGTGATTTCATCTCCTGAGTAATGTAAGAAGGAGTTACCAAGTGTTTTTTGTATTTAATACAGTCTTTTGCAATTTCTACATGCATATGCGCAGGCAACATACTTATTACCAAATCTGCCGCTTTCACCTCTTTTTCGCATTGCTCACTGTCTGTTGCATTAAAAACAAACGCCTCACCCCTATGATGATTATTAATTTTTGTAGCGGCTAAGGAAACATCCATGTCCCCTACCCTAACTTTCCACCCTTCTGTCTCTGCATTATTCAACAAATACTTAATAAGTGTTGAAGATGATCTTCCTGCTCCAATAACTAATATGGTTCTCATAATTATGTCATTTTTACTTACCCCAATGAATATAACGATTGTATTAAAATCAAGCAGCAAAGTTAAACTTCTGAATATCGAAGCATAAATTTTAACAAAAAACTTTCAAACAGTTAAGGCACAATTCGTGTATATTAAAATGAAAGTTAATTTTGCACTCATCTTGATTAAAAAATCCATACTATTAATTTTGTTGACAATCCTTCTTCAATCGGGATTTTCGCAAAGAACAGCATCAGTTAGAATTGTTGCCGCAACGGACACGCTTTTGTTTACCCTAGAACTTGATAAATTACCTGTAAACAAAACTCCGCTCAACGAATTAAGAATCAATAATTATTCGGCCGGAAAAATCAATCTGAACGTTTACCTCACAAACGGATTGAAACTGACTGATTATACCTTTTACTTGGAACCCGGGGTAGAAAATGCTTTTTCGTTGGACGTGCGTAATAAGCAAATCAGAATTACTCCATTATCAACGGTTTCTCTGGAAACGAAACTAAAAGAAATCCCAGATTTTGCAATTTTCAACTACACAAAAGATGGGGTAATTAAAGGTTCTGATTTTGATGAATTAGTAGAAGAAATCATAGATTCAACTTCTATTGAATTTACCTATAGTGGCAACAAAGGCTGCCCGAAATTGAGCCTTAAAAAAGAGATTACAAAATTTACAGAAGTACTCCGACAAGAAAATTTCAGCAACAGAAAACTCAGTTTAACCAAGTGCTTTTTCGAAGATAACTGCATACTAATAAATGATTTGAAACAAATTGTAGACTGTTTTGCATTTGAAGACCATAAGCTGGAAATAATAGCCGCCTCAGTAAATGCTATTTTTGATATTGACAATTATAAACAACTGAGAAGTTCTTTTAAACTACAAAACAACATCACTGCTTTTGACAACTGGTTAAATTCAACTACGCTTAATGAAAAATAAGAAGGCTGCATTAATCTCTTTTAGCATAGCTTTGGCCATTATACTGGGAGCTCTTAGTACACATACCCTGAAAGAAAAAATTTTACCGAATCAACTTGAAAGTTTCAAAACAGGTGTTTTTTATCACCTTTTGCAAAGTATTGCTCTTTTGGTTTTAGCGACTAACAACCGTTTTTCTATTTATAAAACGGAATTTTATCTTATAGCTTCAGGCATCATACTTTTCTCGGGCAGCATATACCTACTTTCTACCAAAGAACTATTTGATTTGGAATCCATTACTCCCATTCTGGGACCTATCACCCCCTTAGGTGGTTTGCTTATGATTTTCGGCTGGATTTTACTTGGTTTTAGACTATTGAAAGAATAAATTCTCAAGTTTTATTAACAAGTAGCGTAAACTGTGGATAAAACACAGTTAAGTATTGAACAGTGCAGGGATTTATTAACTTAAATTTGCACAAATTTACCGCCTCTCGGTAGCAATTAATATATTATGATTGAACTTGGAATTAAACCAAAAAGCGCTGATTTATCGAAAATTGGTCTTGGAAATTTAGACACTGTTTATTGGAATTTAAGCCCGGCAGAGTTAGTAGAAGAAAGTATAATCAGAGGAATGGGGGTGCTTGCCGACACCGGAGCTCTGGCTATAGACACGGGTGAATTTACCGGTCGATCGCCCAAAGACAAGTTTATTGTAAAAGACGAAACCACCGAAAATACAGTTTGGTGGAGCGGCTTTAAC
The DNA here is from genome assembly GCA_046295395.1 of Flavobacteriales bacterium. GTDB lineage: Bacteria > Bacteroidota > Bacteroidia > Flavobacteriales_D > JBKBNH01 > JBKBNH01. The sequence goes on from JBKBNH010000003.1 coordinate 46,495, forward strand.
ATTACTTTTGAAAAAGAAAAATTTAACGCACTAAAAAACAGACTTACCGCATACCTAACCAACCGAGACGTATTTGTAAGAGACGTATATGCCTGTGCCGATAAGAGATATGCGATGAATATTCGCGTAATTAATGAATACCCTTGGAGCAACCAGTTTGCTTACAATATGTTTTTGAGACCAACTACTGAAGAACTTGAAAATTTCGAGCCCGATTGGGTTATCATTAACGCTCCGGGGTTTAAAGCTATACCTGAGATTGACGGAACACGCCAACACAACTTTGCCATTATTGATTTCACTCAGAAAATGATTTTGATAGGTGGAACCGGGTATACCGGAGAAATAAAAAAAGGTATTTTCTCTGTGCTAAACTATGTGCTACCACAAGACAAAGGTGTATTGAGCATGCACTGTTCGGCTAACATTGGTGAAAAAGGCGATACTGCCGTATTCTTCGGTCTTTCGGGAACGGGAAAAACCACCTTGTCTGCTGACCCCAACAGAAGACTTATTGGTGATGACGAGCACGGATGGGCAAATGGAAGCATCTTTAATTTTGAAGGTGGTTGCTATGCTAAGTGTATTGACTTGAGCCGCGAAAAAGAGCCGCAGATATGGGATGCTATAAAATTTGGTTCTATACTGGAAAATATAAACTTCAAAGAAAACTCTACCGAAGTTGACTTTGAAGATGCCAGCAAAACAGAAAATACTCGTGTAAGTTATCCTATCCATTTTATAGACAATATTGCTGTTCCAAGTGTAGGAGGCGACCCAAAAAATATTTTCTTTCTTACCTGTGATGCTAATGGCATTTTACCCCCTATCTCCAAACTAACCAAGGAGCAAGCGATGTATCACTTTATATCAGGATACACAGCAAAAGTAGCAGGAACAGAAGCCGGAGTTACCGAACCTCAGAATACTTTCTCTGCTTGCTTTGGAGCCCCATTTTTAGCTCTCCACCCTTCAAAATATGCCGAAATGCTTGGTAAAAAAATGACCGAAAATAACGTAAATGTTTGGTTGGTTAATACCGGTTGGAGCGGTGGTGGATGTGGTGTAGGAAAGCGCATGAGTCTAAAATATACCCGTGCATTGATTACCGCTGCTTTAAACGGAGAATTAGATAATGTAGAATACACTACCCATGAAGTATTTGGTCTAAGAATGCCCAACAGTTGTCCCGATGTTCCTTCGGAAATACTACACCCAAGCCACACCTGGGCCGACAGAACAGCCTACGATGAAGCAGCTAACAAACTTGCAGCGGCTTTTGTGGCTAATTTCGAAAAGTTTAGAGAGCGCACCAATGGAGAAATTCTGTCTGCTGCGCCTAAAGTAAAAGCTACTGCTTAATTAAATAAAAAACATCAAAAGCCCCTTAAATTAAGGGGCTTTTGATGTTATCGGTATTTTTAAAAATGTTTCCTCCGGTAGTAGTTCCGCCTGTAAACATCTACCTACAGCTGTAGGAAAATAATACCCTTAGCAACTATCTGCCCGATAACTGCTTAGTAAAAACCTACTTAGGATCTAGTAATTGTTCTATGCGTTTGAGGACATCCTGCAAGTGGTAGCGAGTCATTTTGTCTCCTGCTCGGGTAATGGCTGATTTCACCTCATTTCTAAGCACTTCGAGATATGCTCTAGAAACCGATGGAATATCTGTCTCATTGAGGTTAACGCTCTTCGTACTGAAGCCATAGGTAATACCAACAGGCACAGAAGCCACTGTGATTTTCCCCGGCTTAAGCAGACTCCCCAAAAGTTCTACATGGGCCTTTTGAAGATTTCTGCGATAAACATCAATTACAGTCTTGCCCTTTAGTTCTGCCCACAAGCCATTCTGCAAATCAGCAAAATACTCATCCAGCGAATAATTAGCAGAGTTTAGAGCATTTGTTTCGACTATGCGCACCAATCGGTCACCCGAATAGAGACTCTTTAGTGTTTGAGTTTGCAATGACTTTATAGCTTCCACCCCACTTTCGGGCTTTATTTTATTTAACACATCCTGATTCATCAACCAAATTGGCGTGTTGAACAATTGCTTATGCAGAAAATCAACCGCCTCTTTTTGTATGGCTTTAGGTACAGTAGCAAACTGATTTTCTTCCATATCGTAGGTAATTGGCGTATCGTAAATACCACCTATGTTTTTAGTCACATGCCCCATGTATCTTTTGTACTGTTCTATTAGGTTGATGTACATTTCTTCAAGTTCCTTATAACTCTCTCCGTCTTCTTTAGTCCAAACAATTAGGTTAGGCAAAATAAGTTTGAGGTTTTTAATTCCATACTCTGAAGCCTTCATGGCGTTATCGCCCAAATCTTCTGATTGGTAGCGAGGGTCATGTGGATTTATTTCTGTACCGAAGCGTAAGCGGGGGTTTTTATATGCCTTTTTAATCATTATGTTGAGTAGCGCTTTCTCTTCATTCTCATCTTTTGCGTCGGTAAAATAGGTATACCCCCACTTAATGGCCCATTCATCATAATCGTTTACTCTTGGAAACAAATCTTTGATTCCATCTTCGGGTTGAGCTACGTAATTAAATCGGGCATAATCCATAATGGAAGAAGTGTGTCCGTATTGGGCCATAAACTCTTTGTCGCGAAGTTTTTCAACCGGAGTAGCACTACTCGCTCCAAAATTGTGGCGCAACCCCAGTGTATGCCCCACTTCGTGAGCTGATACAAATCGAATTAGCTCACCCATGAGTTCGTCTCTAAACTCTTTGGTGCGGGCAGCAGGATCAACAGCCGCAGCTTGTATCATATACCAGTTTCGTAACAAGCGCATCACGTTGTGGTACCAGCCAATGTGGCTTTCCAAAATTTCGCCACTTCTAGGGTCGTGTACATTTGGTCCGTAAGCATTCTGAATATCTGCCGCAAAATAACGAACTACCGAATAACGAGCATCTTCTAAGCTCATAGTAGTATCATTTTCGGGCCAATATTCGCCTCTGATGGCATTTTTCCAGCCGGCAGTTTCAAAGGCTTTAGACCAATCATCAACACCTGCTTTCAGGTATTTTCGCCATTTCACAGGAGTAGCAGGGTCGATGTAAAACACTATTGGTTTTTTAGGTTCGATTAACTCGCCTCTTTTTTGGCGCTCAGCATCTTCTGCATTTTTAGGCTCTAAACGCCATCTAACAGCAAACACATTCTTGTCTGCTTTTTGTGATTCTTCACCAAATTCTACATATTGATTGGCAAAGTAGCCTACCCTATGGTCGAAATAACGTTTTCTCATAGGTGTTTTAGGTAATAAAATCATTGAGGTGTTGAACTCGATAGTTACCACTCCGGCATCTCGCCCGGCAGGAAAATACTGCCCAATCTGAGGGATCGGAGAAGGAGAAGGATTAATTCGATAGGGTTTTACCGAATAGGTTTTTACAGTGCGTACTTCGGTATTTATAGGAAAAGTGCTCATCTTTTCAATGTAAGAACGGTCTTTCTGAAAAGCCTCTAGGTTATACAGCTGTTTCTGTATTGGGCTTAATGCAAATAGCTGGTTGTCTGAATCGAAAGTTGTTCCAACCTCTATTACTGTAGTAGATTTGTCTTTATTAATCGCCTTGATATCGAAAGAGGCAATAATAGGATCGGCGCTTGAGTTTTTAACCGCCTGCGAAATGGGCATTGTGCTGTCGGGGCTTAAAATTACATACGTAATTGAGCGCAGAAAAAGTTTGTCGCCCGGTGCTTTTTCAAACTTTACAACCTGTCTATTCACCTCTTCCCCGCCAAATATTCCTGCACCGGCAGGTGTTTTGGCGTATCGGGTTATGGCCATAATCTCTCTACCAATAACGGTATCGTGTATTTCAAAAAACCATTTGTCATCCACCTTGTGTACAGTAAAGAGTCCTGTTTGTGATTTGGCTTTTGGGGTAATTACTTTTTCATAAGGCTGAATGCCTTTCTTTTCGTCAGACTTGGGAGCAGTCTGAGCAGATACTTGTGACGCTTTTTTCTTGTTCTTTTTTTGCGCATTGGCTACATTATAACTAAATGCTAATAAGGATAAGCAAGTGTAAATGAGTGTGTTTTTCATTCCATAAATATAGGAATAGAAAAATACTTCAGTAGAATTTTAAACTTAAATCATTGAAATGCCAAATGAAGACTATACAGCCTATAGATCTGCTCTTGAGTCTATTACTTTTCTTACACTACCATGTTTCTTAAGTAATGTATTGGCTTCGTTATAATCTACCTGCAATGCTTCCATAACAATACGTGTACCACGATCAATAAGTTTATTATTACTCAATTGCATATCAACCATACGATTACCTTTAATCCTACCTAGTTTAATCATGGCAGAGGTGCTAATCATATTTAAAATCAGCTTTTGAGCTGTACCCGATTTCATTCGAGTGCTTCCTGTTACAAACTCGGGACCCACAACGGGTACCATGGTATGTTTAGAAACCTTTGTAAGCGGACTGCCCGGATTGCAAGTAATTCCAGCAGTTAATATTCCCACTTCGTTACATTTTTGCAACGCCCCCAATACATAAGGTGTAGAACCCGAAGCTGCAATACCCACCACTGTATCCTCTTTTCCGATGGCATGCTCCTGTAAATCTTTCCAGCCTTGTTCGGTATCATCTTCGGCAAATTCTACGGCTTTTCGTATTGCAGAGTCTCCACCAGCAATAAGCCCTACAACCCAACCATGAGGCACACCAAAAGTTGGCGGGCATTCCGAAGCATCTACTATTCCCAATCGTCCACTGGTTCCTGCTCCCATGTAAAACAACCTGCCTCCTTGCTGCATTTTTATTACCAGTTCATTTACAAAAGCTTCAATTGTAGGAATAACTTTCTCTACCGCTAAAGCCACCTTCTGATCTTCTTTATTGATATTTATGAGCAACTCTGCAACCGACATTTTTTCAAGGTCGTTATACAGCGAACTGTTTTCTGTTATGCGCTCCATTAGCGTTTGGTTATTAAAACTGTAAATTGATTGCCTTCCTTGTCTGTTAAAACACATTCGTAGGTATCATAAGAAAAATGAACAATCTCTGTTTTTAATTTATTTCCTTTAAATTGCCTGTCGTGTTTGGAGTTTCCCCTTAAAAAAATAAGCTCATAAATACAATCCTCCGTCCAAACAATAGAGAAAACGTACTTATTACCTGTTTTCAGGTAGTATTCATGTTGCTTTTTGCGTTTACGCTTAATGTAAATATTTCCTCCTCCAGGTGACTCCATGATGTACCTTCCTTTGTGCATCTGTCGGCACTGGTCAGCCGAAACATTCTGAGAAACAACGTCAGAAGCTAAAATCAAAAATCCTATAACAAGCAATAATCTCATGCACTAATATTTAGCAAGGGTAAAAATAGAGTTTTCTTGCCGGAGTATGCGTATTCTCCACTCTTTTGGGTAAAGATTGTTGTATCGATTACCCAACATATTTATAAAACCAAGTGCCCCTCCCTCATAATTAACCAGTCCTAGCCCGCGAGAATTATCTTCTACGGGAATATCTGCTTTAGTTAAATACCTCAAAGCATTCTCGTAGTCAATTTCCAATTTATTAAAGGCATTTGTGTTTAGCACAACACTAAAAGCCAGTTCTGGAAGCGGCTTTATGTTTGTCCCGAACACTTCTCCCACCTGAATTCCTGCATGTAATAAACTGAAATGTGTCTTTGCCCAAATCATTTCATCAGCAAACTCTGCCGGAAATGCGTATAATTTATCTTTCAGCTTCCAAAAAGTAAAATCATCCGCCATATTAAGCCAGGGCGAAATCAATTCCTTGTTTTTAAACGGCTGAAAATCATTTTTTCTGTTTTTCAGTTGTGTTCGTTTGCCTTCTCCGGGCATTTGCATTACCGTTACGGTAAATCCTTCTCCTCGCGTTTTATGAGGTAAAAATCTATACACCTCGCCCAAGAGGCAAGAACCAACAGTTATTCCCCAAGATTCAGGAAAATCAAAACGAAGCACCTCGGCTCCATATTTTTCAGAAAATTGAGTAACAACACTCTCGTTTTCTTCTCGGTTGAAAGTACAGGTAGAATAAACTAAATACCCTCCCGGAGCAACAGACAAGGCTATTTCATCTAAAATTTCTATCTGGCGATTTGCGCAAAGATTTACGTTGTCTATACTCCATTCATCTCTGGCATTCAAGTCTTTTCTGAACATCCCCTCGCCCGAACACGGAGCATCTACCACCACAAGGTCAAACATCGCCTCGCTTTTCAATCCTATTTCTCTTGGTGGAGCACTTACCACGGTAGTGTTCGGTAACCCCCATTTTATTAAATTTTCAGATAAAATCTGTGCCCTGTTTCTTATTATTTCATTTGCCAGTAGCCAGCCATTCTGCCTATAAACAGCTGAGGCTAAAAGTGTGGATTTCCCTCCGGGAGCAGCACACAAATCAAGCACCATGGGTTTTTGAGGCAGTACTATTTGTTTCAATAAAAAGTCCAATACCATTGAACTCGCCTCCTGAACATAGTAAGCTCCGGCATGCCAAAGAGGATCGAACACAAAAGCGGGTCGTTCGGAAAGATAAAACCCATTGTAGCACCAAGGTACCGAATCGTTCAGATTGTGCGAGAACATCTTGTAAGGATTTAACCGAACCGAAACAGAAGGCTTAAAATCTAAAGCATCCAGAAGAGCTTCAGACTGGCTTTCCATTTGATTTTTAATCCGCTCTGTAAATAATAATGGGAGTTTTTGAGACAATTTATTTTAAAATCTTGCACTGCAAATGTAAACAAGTTAAGTCCACTTATGCCTAAATATCGTACTTTTCGCCGTGCAAAATTCTATCATCGATGTTATTATTCCTGCTTATAATGAAGAGAAATCTATTCCTCTTGTAATTGAGGCTATTCCAAAAAAAATAATTCGCAACATTGTTGTCTCCAACAATGCCTCTACAGACAACACCGCAGAAGTGGCAAGCAACCTTGGCACAATTGTAGTTACTGAAAATAAAAAAGGCTACGGAGCGGCCTGTTTAAAAGCAATGAAATACATTGCTGATGGCGAAGTGAAGCCTGATATTATCGTCTTTTTAGACGCCGATTTTTCCGATTATCCTGATGAAATGATAAACCTGATTGAGCTGATTGAAAAAAATTTAGCCGACATGGTTATTGGTTCTAGGATAAAGAGAAAAAGAGAAAAAGGAAGCATGATGCCACAACAGATTTTTGGAAACTGGCTTGCCACTTTCTTGATGCGAATTTTATACGGATACAAATATACTGACCTTGGACCTTTTAGAGCAATTCGGTACAATACCCTTATAGAACTAAATATGCAAGACACCAACTACGGTTGGACGGTAGAAATGCAATTGAAAGCAAAAAGATTAAACAAACGAGTGTGCGAAATACCGGTCAGTTATCGAAAAAGAGTTGGTGTTTCCAAAGTATCGGGAACAGTTAAAGGCACCATCATGGCAGGATACAAAATCATCTTAACTATTTTTAAATACAGAAAATAAGATGGCTTTGTTTGTTATAATTATTTACTTTATTCTCTTGTTATTTATCTTTTTGTATTCGCTTGCTCAAGTTGAATTACTTTACCATTATTTTAAGTCTAAAAATAGTGTGAAAACTTATTTTTCGATAGATTACAAAACACTACCCAAAGTAACTATACAACTACCCGTATACAATGAACGCTATGTTGTAGAGAGGCTACTGGATAGTGTTTGCAATTTGGAATACCCTACCGACAGACTTCAAATACAGATTCTTGATGACTCAACTGATGATACTACCCTTATAATAGAAAGAAAAATAAATCAGTTGAAAACTAAAGGTATCCAAATCGAATTAATCAGAAGAGAACAAAGGACGGGTTATAAAGCAGGTGCTTTGGCTTATGGATTAACTTTGGCTACAGGTGATTATATAGCTATTTTCGATGCCGACTTTATTCCTTCAAGAGAGTTTTTGATGAAAATCATACCCGAATTTCAACAGGAATCTAACCTGGGATTAATACAAACACGCTGGGAACACCTAAACAAGGACTATAGTTTACTAACTCGGCTTCAGGCTTTGGGGCTCGACTTTCATTTCACCCTAGAGCAAGTTGGAAGAAATTTCGGCGAACATTTTATGAATTTTAATGGTACTGCGGGGGTGTGGAAAAAGTCGTGTATAGAAGATGCCGGGGGATGGAGTGCCGACACCCTTACCGAGGATCTTGACCTAAGTTACAGAGCACAATTAAAAGGGTGGAAATTTAAATTTCTTGAGGAACTTGGTGTACCAGCCGAGCTTCCGGTAACTATTCCCGCTTTGAAAAATCAGCAGTTCAGATGGAGCAAGGGTGCCGCTGAGTGCGCCCGCAAAAATCTTTTTAAAGTGCTTAAAAACAAATCGGTTAAACTTTCCACTAAAATTCACGCTGTCTTTCACCTACTCAACAGTTTTCTGTTTGTGGATGTACTACTTATGGCTCTGCTGAGTATTCCGTTAATTCAAATCATGGCGACGCACACCGAATACAACATGTTGTTTTACATAGCAAAGTTTTTTATAATTAACACGATTATTCTAGGCTCACTATACGCCATATCGGTATTTCGAGTAAAACACCACGGATGGTCTAGTTTTTTTCTTTTTCTGGTTTATTTCCCCTTGTTTTTGGCTTTTACTATGGGGCTTTCGCTCTACAATGGTATTGGTGTATTGGAAGGATACCTAGGGAAAAAATCGCCTTTCATTCGAACCCCTAAATTCAACGTGAATCACAAAGAAGATAACTGGATAAAGAATACATACAACATCAGAAAAGTAGCTCCCGTTGTCTGGCTAGAAGGACTTATGTTGCTGTATGTTTTATGTGGTCTTATTTTGGCAGTTTACTACCAGAATCTGGGAATGATTCCGTTTATGACTATGCTTGTGCTTGGATTTGGTTTTATATTTATCGCAGGAATAAAAGATACGTTTCGTGCAAAATAGAATATTTATTGTATCTGGAGCGGTCATTAGTACTTTGATTTATATTTTTTTAAATCATTGGACTGAACGGCATGAATTCGGTATTCTTTTTGGCGGTATGTGTATTCTTTTTGCACTTTATTTCTGCTCTGCTTTAATTCCGACACTCCGGCCTGGCAGAAGAGACGTTTTCTGGCTTAGCTTAATTTTTAGAGGGGTGCTCATTTTTAGCATTCCCTTTTTGTCTGATGATTTTTACAGGTTCTATCTAGACGGCACATTAACATTAAACGGAACTGACCCTTTTGCTTTTAAGCCCAATGAACTGGATTTCTCGTTGATTCCCGATGGAAACTATCTGCAACAAGAAATTTACCCAAAACTCAACTCACAAGAATACTACAGTGTTTACCCTGCCTTTTTGCAATATGTTTTTGCCTTGGGAGCTTTGATAGGTGGAACCGTGGAAGGATTTTGTCTAACGATGAAGGCATTTCTTTTGGTAAACGACTTCTTTCTTTTAGCCGTTTTGTACCGCATAACCTCTACAGTTCAAATAAAAAGTCAACGGGCTGCTCTTTTTATGCTAAATCCTTTGGTTATAATGGAAACAGCTAATCTGCATTTAGAATCAATGGTTGTGCTTTTCATCGCTTTGGCCTGGTTGTTTTTTATGGAGAGAAAAAACACCATTTCGGGAGTAATGACTGGCATAGCATTTCAAATTAAATTATTACCTATTTTGATTTTACCTTTTCTGGTAAAAAATACAAGTCTAAAAAACATCCTATGGGTAGGACTTGGTTTCGTAATTGGCACTACGTTGCTTATTTTTCCTTTTTTAAGCACCCATTTGTGGCCTCACTTCAGTCAAAGTCTTTCGCTCTATTTCAAAACTTTCGAATTTAACGGAGGGCTATACCTGCTACTTCGGGAAATTGGTTTTTTAATTAAAGGGTATAACACTATTGATATTATTGGCTCGGTTACACCTGTTCTATTTTTGATTGTACTCTATGCTATTTGGTCAAAAAGTAGTTTAAAAAACTTTCCAACAGCATTACTTTTTGTTTTTACTGCCTACTATTTCTTAGCCTCTATAGTGCACCCCTGGTACCTAATACCTGTACTGTTTTTTGCCACTTTCACAAAATATCGCTTTGCGTGGATGTGGTCTTTCCTGATTTATCTATCTTACAGCTCATACCACAGAAGCGGAACAACAGAAGAATACTGGCTCATAGCCTCTGAATACTTGATTGTGTGGGGATATTTGGCTTACGAGTTGTTTTTCCAAAAGCAAACTACGGGTACAATCGCTTCTTAATCCAGGCACCACTCACTTGGATGTAGTTTACCCTATCATGAAGACGGTTTTTTCGTCCCTGCCAAAATTCATACTCATTAGGCAACAAAACATAACCACCCCAAAAAGAGGGTCTCGGAATCTCCTGATTGGCGAATTTATCGTTAAGTTCGGTTATTCTCTTTTCTAGCGCACTTCTATCTTTTAGCTCATTGCTCTGCTCCGATGCCCATGCCCCAATTTTACTCAAGTCTGGTCGTGCTGCAAAGTAAGCATCTGACATCTCTGCTGGCACTTTTTCTACAATGCCTGCTACACGAACTTGTCTTTCGGTTTCAGGCCAAAAAAAATTCATCACTGCATATGGATTTTCTGTCAATTCTTTTCCCTTTTGACTGTCATAGTTGGTATAAAAGACTAGCCCCTCTTTATAGAACTCACGCACATAAACCACCCGAAGCGAAGGCTTGTTATCCACGCAGGTGGCAAGATTCATCGCGTAAGGTTCCGGCGCACCACTATCAATCGCTTCTTGAATCCACTGCTTAAGTTGGTGCAGAGGATTCTCTGCTAAATTCTTTGGTTCTAAATTAGCTTTTGCAAAATCGTGTCTTTCGTTTTTTATAAATTGGTCTAGCTTCTTTCCTTGCATATCCATTATTTTTTCTTCAACAAAAGTACCACAATAGTGGTTAAAACGTTATTATTACACCTAATAAATATGAGTAACGATAAGATTGGAATATGTTTTGCCATATTATGCAAACAAATTGTATGAATTATGTCAAATAAAGATTTATTAGATTTTAGCGGATTAAACAAACTCGAACCCAAAAAAGGGCGCCTTCTTATATCCGAACCTTTTATTGATGATGACTATTTTAAACGCTCGGTAATTCTGCTCTGCGAACATGATGAAGAAGGGAGTTTTGGCTTTGTGCTGAATAATTTTTTAGACCAAAATCTGTTCGACTTAACTAAAGAAGGTAATCACTATACCGGGAAAATAAGCCTCGGTGGGCCTGTACAAACAAACAACCTTTTCTATATTCATACCTTGGGTAATAAAATAGAAAACGCTCGTGAAATAGTTAAAGGACTTTTCATCGGTGGAGACTTTGATGAGCTGAAAAAATTAATTGAAAACGGAGATGCCAATGAATCAAATATCAGATTCTTCTTGGGTTACTCGGGTTGGAGCGAAAATCAATTAAACGAAGAAATAAAAAGAAAATCTTGGTTTGTGGCTAAAGCTTCTTTCGAAAGCATTATGCATACAGCTGATGATTTGTGGCAAGAAACACTTAAGAAAATGGGCGGTAAATTCTCTATGATATCGAACTTTCCTGAAAATCCAGCTTTAAATTAGATGCCGATTCATTCAATATTCTTACCAGTTCATTGCTGATGTTGTTGAAAAATCTTTTTGACTTGTATGCCCCTATCCACCTAATTCCTTGTATTGAATTTGTAAGAAACAACTCGTCTGCCATCAATAAATGTTGTGGAGTTATGCTCGATTCATAAACTTTGATATTGTTAGTTAAGGCTAGATTGATAATCTTCATACGCATTGTTCCGGCAACACATCCATCGGTAATTGGCGGAGTGTAAAGCACCCTATTCGAAACCAAAAATATATTACTGTTACTAGCCTCAATAACTGAGTTTTTATCATTCACCAACAAACAGTCATCCCACTGCTTGTCTTTGGCGTGCAACCCTGCCATCACATAGAGCATCGAATTACCTGACTTGTATGGAGATAATACTGTTTGGTTCTTTTTCATTTCGGTGTACAAGTCCACCGTTATACCCTCATGATTCAGCTTAAATAAATTGTTTTCCAACTTTATAGCTGTTAATACAAAAGAAGCTGTGTTGTCTGTAGGTGAATAGTTTCCACTTCCATTTCTAAAAACAGTAAGCCTTACCCTGCCTCCCAGTTGAATTTGATTCAACTCGCATAATTTCTTTATCTGTTGCCTGAAATATTCAGCACTAAAATAATCAGGAGTACTTATGCGAGTTACCTTGAGATACTCTGCCAAACGCTGAATATGAGCCTCCAAATTGTGGGTTCCGCCATTAACTACCCTAATGCTTTCGAAGCCGGCATCACCAAATTTAAAAGCCCTGTTACTAGCATCCAGATAAGGCTGCGAATTGTCCAGAACATTCCCGTTAAAGATAATATAAGCCATATTTGAGCAATTGCTTTACACAAAGGTAGATATTTACCATGTACAAAGCATAATGTATCCATTATTTAGTTATTGATATACTAACAAAATTCCTATAAAAATCAATTAATCGAAATTGAAAAAGAAAAACACAACGGCAGCCCACTCTCTTTTCACTCCTCTGGCGTAGCCTATTGTGCTGTAGCTGCTGTTCTGAACTGTGCCATCCTCTTTCACATAACCTATTGTGCTGTAGCTGCTGTTTTGCACCGTACCGTCAGATTTCACATAGCCCACTGTGCTGTAACTGCTGTTTTGTATGGTGCCATCGCTTCTGATGTAGCCGATAGTAGAATAACTTCTGTTTTGAATAGTACCGTCAGATTTTATGTATCCAACCGTACTGTAACTGCTGTTTTGTATAGTACCGTCGGATTTCACATAACCGGTAGTACCATACCCCCTATCTTGTATGGTTTGACCATACGACGATACTAAAAAACATACTGTAAAAAGTAAAAAAAAATGCCTCTTCATATAAGTTAATTTTGTGAAATAACTAACAACAATCGTTCCTCAATTAAACATAATAGGAGTTACTTGCCAATCACCACCGTCCAGGAGCGTACGCTCCATTCAGTAATTAGCCCGTTTACTACGTAGGGGTCGTTTTGGGCAAATTTCTCTGCTACCTGAGGCGAGTCGCCTTTAACCACCAACACGGCTCCATCGGTAGGTTCGGCAAGCGCTCCGGCCATTACCAGTTCACCATCTTTAAGTGCCTCTTGCGCTAAAGCCAAATGTTCTGCTCGGTATTGTGTTCTTCGCTCTAAGTAATCGTCTACCGTTTTGTAAAATAAAATGTAATACATAATTACGGGGTGTTTGGATTTTTAAAGCTACGGATTTTTTGTTTTTTACGTTGATGCCTACCAAACATTTAAATGCTTTCTTCTTTATTTTACCTAACTTTCGAACTTTAAAACATTAGAACAATTGAAATTCTTTGAACTTAATCTTTGCTCCGAGCTATTGGAGGGCTTAGATTCTATGGGCTTCCACGAGGCCACTCCAATACAAGAACAAGCCATCCCCATCATCCTGAACAACGAAGACTTAATTGCCTGCGCACAAACAGGAACAGGCAAAACTGCTGCATACATACTACCTTTGTTACACAAAATTGCTCAACTCAGTACTTCTGGTGTTAGCACGCTTGTAATTGCGCCCACGCGAGAGCTTGTACTGCAGATAGATCAACAGATAGAAGGATTGGCTTATTTTACTTCTGCCAGCTCCATTCCCATTTATGGCGGCGGCGATGGCAACGACTGGGTAAAACAACGACAAGCATTGGAAAACGGTGTAGATGTTATTACAGCCACCCCGGGTAGACTACTTTCGTTAATGACTGCCGGGTCTTTTGATTTTTCCCAAGTGCAGTTTTTAGTATTAGATGAAGCAGACCGTATGCTCGATATGGGCTTCCATCAAGATATTACCCGCATCATCAGCCATTTGCCCAAAGACAGGCAAACACTCATGTTTTCGGCCACAATGCCGCCAAAAATCAAAACTTTGGCAAACGCTATCTTACGCAATCCGAAGGAAGTAAGTCTTTCTATATCCAAGCCTGCTGCAGGTATCAAACAGGAAATATATCTTGCCTACGACGAGCAAAAAGACCCTTTGTTGAAAAGCATTTTGGCAGATGAGTCCTACACCTCCATCATACTCTTTGCCTCTACCAAAGAAAAGGTGAAAAAGATTACACAAATGCTTCAAAAAACCAATACAGAAGCCGTTGGTTTTCATTCCGACTTGGATCAAAGCGAGCGCGAGGAGATTATGCGCAAGTTTAAAAGTAAACAAATCCGCATGTTGGTTGGTACCGATATTATTTCCAGAGGTATAGATGTAGAGGGAATAAGCTTGGTTATAAACTACGATGCCCCGCCCGACCCGGAAGATTATGTCCACCGTGTAGGGAGAACAGCCAGAGCAGCCGGCACAGGCACAGCCATCACGTTTATCAATCCTAATGATTTTCAACGACTGGGGCGAATAGAGGCCTTAATTGGTTATGAAATAGTCCGTATGCCGCTCCCCGCAGAATTGGGTGAGACACCCATCTACTCGGCAAATCAATCACGGAATGGGGGTAATAAAAATTTCAGGAAATTCAAGAAAAAACCTTCCCGAAAAAGAGATTGATATACTCCGTTGCACATATGGCACCATTTTGCCGAATTAAAACCTCGCGCAGCGGAGGTAAAGGCGGACAAAATGTAAACAAGGTAGAAAGCCGTGTAGAAGTGTTTTTACCGCTCAACGTAGAAGGGCTTTTTTCTAAAACTGAAATTGCCCTGCTGCAACAAAAGTTGGCCAACAAAATCACTTCCGAAAATGAAATTCATCTTTACTCGCAAACTGAACGCAGCCAACTTTTGAATAAACGCAGAGTGCTTAACAATTTAGTCCGCCTGATAAACGCCGCTCTTACTCCTGAAAAAATCCGAAAAACTACCCGACCAACTAAAGCGGCTGTAAAAAAACGACTTGCTGACAAAAGAAAAGCAAGCCAGAAGAAGGCTGAAAGAAAATTAAATCACAACAAACTTCCCTGAAAATATTTGTGTTCCGTTTGAAATGGAAAAAAGATATAGCCCGGAATTAAATTCTACCGAATTAAGCATGAAAAAATCTGAGTTCGTTTGCCTTTGGCTATCGATTTGTCCGTTTGACCGATAAATCTTTAAAATCCAGTTTTCTGCTCTGGGGTTGTTAATATAAAGTTTGGTATCGGGTAAAATGGGATTAGAGGACAATACATATCCTTTTTCCTTAGTGTTCACGTAAAAAACACTCACCTCATCGGTATAGCCCCTGCCTCCCAAATCGAGCCGATAGATGTTATATGCATTGGCTACAGGATGAAAATCTGTAAAACTGTATGAGACAGCAAAACCAGGGTTACCACATTCTCCATCAATAAAACCTATCTGCTCAAACATGCTGCTATTTACAGCGCGCTCTATCTTAATCCCGTTACACGTTTCTCCAATGGAGATTGTCCAGTTTATAAAAACATAAGTTCCCTCCTGCTGCACAGTCATTTGATCGAGCATGGGGTGTTGTGCAAATACACTACCTGAAAGTACTGGTAAAAGAATGAATACAAATAGCCAATTTTTCATACTTATGGTAGAGATAACGAATAAGTATGAAACATGTTGCAAAAAAAGGTTTGGTTTTTGTACTTTCGAAAAATCTAAACCTATTTTTTTGTATGAAAAAACTTATTACCCTATTCGGCTGTCTGTTTTTACTAAACAGTTCGTTTGCTCAAAGTATTCGTGACAATAACGTTCGGTTTACATACACTCAGCTGCCTTCCCACCCTATTAAAGCAAACGAATACAGCGTTTCCATCAAAGAAAGTTTTAAGCAGCGAAATGAAGATTCTATGCGCGTGTACGAACAACGAATGATGGCCTATCAAACTGAAGTCAACAATGCCATAGTAGCGTGGGAAGCTCACAAAAAAGCAATAGACAGGGCTCATCTTCAGGCAATGGTACAATACGAGCAGCAAGTTGCCGCAGGAAACACTGCCGCTCAAATGCCAATTAAAGCCCCTTACCCCGCTTTAACTATTAGCAGCATGCCCGAAGAACCCCTAATGTGTAAAACTCTTGACACTAATGCCCTGAAAAAAACCGTTCAGGTTACCGGTTTGAATTTTTCAGAAAGCAGTCCAGCATGCATAAACCTTGCCTACGAAGGCCTTGTTATGGGCGAACCCCGAATGAGTCAGAAAGTTGTAAACGGCAAGACCGTTTACGAATACACCATTTTATACAGCAGCCCGGTAAGCGTAGAGGTTATTGCTGCGGGACGAGGCGTAATATTGAGAGAGCAAATTCAACAAACTATTACCAATAAATCATTTAAAACACAAACTTTTAACACACAAGCCGAATTTGAATTGTGGTGGATGGATAATAAATCTATCACATGGGAAAACCTGCAAGACCAAGCAGCAAGAGAAAATACCTCAGCAATAAACAGCTATCTCGACGAACGAATCGGCTTCCCGGTTAAATCTTACAATGCAGAGATATACACCATTAAGAAAGATAAAATGAGTGACTACGCAGAGTACGAAACAGCCTACGAGCACCTGCGAGATGCTTTGTTAATGCTTAATATGCCTGGTAGAGAATTTGAGATTAAAGAAAAAGTTGCGCAAGCGATAAAACTATATAACAGCGTCGATGTTATTGCAAAAAAAGACAGGAAAAATAAAATTGTGAATGCCATTACCTATTTAAACTTAGCTAACACCTACTTATGGACAAATGATTTTGCCAATGCTGAACTTTCGGCCAAACAAGCTATAAGCCAAAGCATAAATGCCTATACCCGTGCCGGTAATGCTCTGCTCGCTATTATTAAAGACCAAAAACAACGATACGAAGCAAACAGATAATGCGTTTTTCAATACTAATAATTACACTCGGAATATTGAGTTTGAGTTTTGCTCAGGGCAAACAATACAACTATCAGTTTGCTGTGCTTAAATATAGTGGTGGCGGCGATTGGTATGCAAATCCTACCTCTGTACCCAACCTAGTGAAATTTTGCAATCAGAATTTAGGAATGAACATAAACCCCGAGGTGGCAAATGTAGAGGTGGGCAGTATAGAGCTATACAACTACCCATTCGTTCATATGACCGGCCACGGGAACGTGGTATTTAGCTATTCTGATGCGGATAACCTCCGGAATTACCTGATTGGCGGTGGTTTCCTACATATTGATGATAACTATGGTATGGATAAATTCATCAGAACAGAGCTTAAAAAAGTGTTTCCCGAATTAAATTTGATTGAAATTCCACACAACCATGCTATTTACAAAGTACCATACAAATTTCCCAATGGAATACCTAAAATACACGAACACGACGGTAAACCCGCTCAAGGGTTCGGATTGATTTACGAAGGTCGAATTATTGTTTACTATTCCTATGAAACCGATTTGGGCGATGGGTGGGAAGATCCTGAAGTGCACAACAACCCTCCCGAAAAAAGACAACAAGCACTAAAAATGGGAGCTAATCTGGTTCGGTATGCTTTAATGGGTGACAACGGGGTAAATTAAAGGTGTTATGGTAAAGAAAATTTCTGTAGGAAATAAAAAAATAATCGTTCAAGAAAATGCTGTTTTGATTTATGTTAATTACATGCGGGATGTTTCATACGGCTTGTTTATAGTAACACTAATATCTATTATTCTTTTCTTTTCGCTTTCACAGCAATACAACATTATAGGTGTTAGTCTTATTTTTGCTTTGGGTTCAGGATTTCTTGGTGCTTTTTACCTCAAAAGCATAATGAAGACTTGGAAATGGAAACTCGACCTGAATAAAAAATTTTTCTACTTTAATCAAAAACAAGGGTTACCTTTTTCGGCATTTAAAGAAATGCAAATTAAGACGGGAGAAAGTGCTAGAATATCTACCTTCAAGCATGTTTTAATTTTGGTCAATCAAAAAAATCAACATTTTAACCTCTTCAAATCAAGACACCGTAAAGAAATAGAAAATGTTGCCAAACTATTTTCCAAGTCGATGAATGTACCTCTGATAATTCTTGAATAAAAACTAAAAACCCAGAATCTTCAATGATTTTAATAAATACCAAATTTTGGCATACTTTTTCACTTTGTAAGTAGAATGAAAACCATTCATTATACCATTAGAATTATCTGGTGCGTTTTCGTATACCTAAACACGCAATCTATTGTTGCTCAAAACACAACCGATTCGCTCCATAAAAAATTAAAACATTCTTACTCAGAAAATGAAAAACTTGGTATTTACCAAAAAATGGCTGAATACTTTAAAGACAAATCCACGGACTCAACACTATTTTACGCCAATCTTATTATAAACTCCAGTAGCTCAGAAAATTCCGTTGCAAAACAAGCTAAAGCATATGGCGTAATTGGAGAGACCTACCAAATACATTCTAAACTGCGAGAATCTGTAGAAAACTACCTAAAGGCAATTGAAATTGCAGAAAAACACAACGAAAAAACTGCACTTGGAACATTGTACAACGGATTAGGGATTACCTACTATTACCTAAGCGATTTCGATAAATCCGAATACTATATAAAAAAGGCTTGTGATATAAAACTCGAGTTGAAAGACTATACTTATTACACCATCACTACCGTAAATTTAGCCGGAATCTACTTTTATAAGAAAAAATACTCCGAAGCAATCAACCTACTACAAAATGCAGAAAAAATATTATTAAAGGAAAATCAAGAAACTTACTTAGCTTCTGTTTACAATTCACTGGGAGGTATATACCAAATCTACCGTACTGATTTAGACTCGGCGTTATTCTTTTATAACAAGGGAATTGAAATTGCAGAAAAACACAACCTGTCAAACAATCTTATTACGGGTTATCACAATCTCGGCGAGTTAAATTATTTAAAAAAAAATTACCCTAAAGCCATCGAATACTTAAAGCGTTCGGAAAAATACAGCCTAGAGTACGAAGATAGCCCACTTACACTGGTCGTATACGAAACATTAAGCGAAGTATATTCCGAAGTGGGCGATTTTAAAAATGCATATAGATATAAAAAATTCCAATCCTCTCTGAAAGACACCCTATTTAAAGCCGAAAAAAGAAAAGCAATTGAAGAACTGGAATTCAAATATCAAACAGCAAAACAAGAAAAGGAAATACAAAAGCAAAAAGAAGAAATACAAACCGCAAAACTTATTTCTGAGCAGCAAAAAAACAGAACAAATATTATCCTTTTCATCAGTACTGTATTACTACTTATAGCTGCGTTTATAATAGTTTATGTACTGCAACGCAAAAAGGCAAATCAAATACTCGAAAAAGAAAAATCAAAATTATTTGAAAATATCGTTCACGAAATTCGCACTCCGCTAACACTTATAAATGGCCCCCTTCAATTAGTAAAAAAAGAAATGACTCACGAAAATGGTCTTCGTGAACATATTCAAATGATTGAACAAAATTCAGACAAATTAGTACGCCTAGTAAATGAATTACTCGATATTTCGAAATTAGACAAAGGGAAATACCATCTATCATATCAAAATGGCAACCTGAATGAATTCATTAAATCCCTAATTGATAACTTCAAAAATGAGGCAAACCAAAAAAATATTCAAATTTCATGGAATCCCTTAAAAGAGTCTTATGTATTAAGATACCCAACAAATGCTCTCGAACAAATCGTTTTTAATCTTATTGGTAATGCTCTGAAATACTGCCCCTCGTACACTCATATTGCTATTTCTCTATCAATAGATAATGATTTTACACACCTAAAAATAAGCGACAACGGTCCGGGTATTCCTCAACAAGAACAGGAAAAAATATTTGACCGATTTTATAGATTAAAAAGAAACGAATCTATTAAAGGTACTGGTATTGGTTTATCTATGGTAAAAGAGCTTACAGAGTTAATGAAAGGAAAAATTATGCTTGAGAGCAGCGAAGGTAAAGGAACAACATTTACCATTTCATTCCCACTCGAAAAGGTAAACCGACAGATAAAAGAAATTGATAATATAGATGAAGACAAGCCTCACATACTATTGGTAGATGATGAAGAAGGCATACTTCAATTTGTAAGCAGCTTGCTCAAAACAAATTTTAATGTGGTAACTGCAAAAAATGGCGAAGAAGCTTTAGTCAAAGTAAATGAAATTATTCCCGAAATTGTACTCACGGATATAATGATGCCAATAAAAAACGGCTTGGAATTATTGCAGGAGATAAAATCTAACGATTTAACAAATCACATACCTGTGGTTATATTCTCGGCCAAATCTTCATTAGAAAGTCGCTTAGAAGGATTGAAGCACGGAGCTGACGCTTACTTGCCAAAACCTTTTAATCCCGATGAATTAGAACTAATCGTAAAAAATATACTCAACACCATTCGGCGTAATCAACAAGATTTTCAGAAAACATTCAAAGCCGAAAAAACATTTGAAGAACGTATATTCACCAAAAGCGAATACGTAAACAAAGCTATTCAACTTGTTATAAATAATCTAGCAAACGAAGCCTATTCTGTTAACGAATTAGCCGATGATTTGTGTATAAGTCGTAGCCAATTACATCGAAAACTAACTTCTTTAACGGGATATTCAGCGACCAATTTCATTAAAATGATTCGACTTGAAAAAGCTAAGGATTTGCTACGAACAAACTGGGGTAATGTAACCGAAGTAGCCTATGCCTGCGGATTCAATAGTCAATCTTATTTCACCAAATCTTTTACAGATTATTTTGGTGAAAGTCCCTCGAAATTCTTCAAAAAATGAGCATTTATAGCTTGTTGCAACATATGTGCACAATATTGCAACAATGCTAAATAGAAATTAAATAAGGTTGTTTGATTTTTGTCTTGATGAAAAATTCAATTCAAAAATTAAACGATATGAAACGAGTGACAACCTTCAAAATGCTGATTATATTTAGCATCGTCTTGGGCGGCTTTCAATTAAAAGCCCAAATCAATCTTAACAATGGGCTTGTTGCCTTCTATCCGCTAAATGGAAACACCACCGATATTAGCGGGAATGGCAACAACGGGACTCCTTCCGGCAACACAACCTATATTGCCGACAGATTTGGAAATCCAAATTCTGCCATATCATTTGGCGGAACGGGCAGTCCGGGAAAAGTAACTATTCCTCATTCAGCTTCGCTAAACTTCTCAGCCGGAGCAACTTTTACTTTTTGGGCAAGAATTAGCAGCAATGTAGGAACATTCGGAAACGGATCTGTTGGTGCAGGCGGGTGGCAATGTTTCTTTGCTAAGGAAGGTGATGCCGGGGGAGGGCTGTATCAACTTAATGCCCTGAGTGGCAATAACCTAAATACAGGCATAGGTAATAATGGAGTCCCCCACACCACTAGCATATATAGTCCATATAACATAAACCAGTGGATAAACTACACCGTTACTATGGATGCCACAGGACACTATATATATGTAAATGGTGTACTTCATAATTCTAATACTGATGCAGCAAATTTTGTAGCCATGGTCAATCGAAATTTGGTGCTAGGCAGGTTTAATAGTAATTGGTACCCACTTAACGGAGCTTTAGATGATTTTAGAGTCTATAATAGGGTGCTTACCAACGATGAAATTGTAGCTCTTGCCAATGATGATTTGGGTAGCATCTCCATTACTCACACAGGTCCATCCACATACTGTGCCGGTGCGCCGCTATCTGTAGACTACAATGCTACCGGAGACTTTCTTGCCAACAATACGTTTACTCTACAAATGTCTAACGCCTCAGGCAGCTTCGCTAATCCAATTCCGATAACGACTGTTACGCCCACATCAGGCACTATAAATACTTTTGTCCCCACAGGAACCCCGTCTGGAAGCGGATATAGATTCCGAATAATAAGCGCTCTACCGGTAATTATTAGTGATACTACAAATACAGTTACAGTAAACGCTGTAATTGGAGACATTCCTAATCCGGCAATTTTCCGATATATAGGAAATGTAAACGGAAAGGACTATTACCGTAGTTTAAATAATCAAACATGGGCAAATGCGAAACTAAATTGTGCAAACAATGGAGGACATCTCGCCACAATAGAAAACCAACAAGTAAATGATTTAATTCACAGAAGTGGCACATCTAATGTTTACATAGGGCTTACTGATGTTGTTACTGAAGGACTGTTCATATGGGAAAACAATATGGCTTTGGGTTATACCAACTGGAACCCCGGTGAGCCAAATAACTCAGGAAATGAGGATTATGTGGAATTAAGAGCAGACAACGGGCGCTGGAATGACGTTCCCGGAACAGGTACAAGAGAGTATATATTAGAATTAAACCCGGCAGGACTAAACCAAGGTGTGTGTGTTGGCACTAATATAAATCTAAATGCTACAACTTTAGCAGGGGCTTCATATTCTTGGTCTGGTCCAAATGGATTTTCATCTACCCAACAAAATCCGGTAATACCTAATGCTTCTCTCGTAAACTCCGGAGCATACGCACTAACCTACAGCCTCGGAGGATGCTCTTTACCCGTTCCTGCAACTCAAGTACATGTAAACATTTTGCCAAACAATGTTGGTCAAAATTTTACCTTACCTCCAACTTTAAATAATGGCTTAATTCTACATTACCCCCTGAATGGCAACGCGCAAGATGCCAGTGGAAATGGGAACAATGGAAGTATTGTAAGTGGCGTAACTGCCGCTGCTGATAGATTTGGCAATACTAATTCGGCACTGCAATTTAACGGTTCAAACGGACATATAGCAGTACCTTCAGGAGTATATTTTGACGGTAATGATTTTACAGTAACGGCATGGGTAAGAAAAAACAGTAATAATAACCACAGCCGTCTTTTCGATTTTGGCAACGGAAGCCCAAACAACAACGTAATTCTTGCAATTACTGACGGTACTTCAGGTAGACCTTTTTCAAATAATTTTAACAACACCACTAGTGTGGGCAGAGTAACAAGTCCTTCCGGTCAGTTAGCAATAAATCAATGGCAATTAATAACATACACTTGGTCTGATAATTCCGGAAGAATATACGTAAACGGGGAGTTGGTAGCTCAAGATATGCAAACTCCAGTGCAAAACGTAGTTAGAAACTTGAATTATATCGCCAGAAGTAACTGGAGTGGTGATGGTTATGCTAATTCCCGCTTCGATGATTTTAGAATATATAATCGTGTACTATCTGAAAGCGAAATACAAGCTATGGTATACAATCAACCCGAAAATCTTTCGATTTCTGCGATACCGACCTCCGGCATTTGTACCGGCAATAGTTCTCAAGTCATTATTGTGAACTCTCAGCCTGGTATAAGTTATCAAATGAGAAATGCTACAACCTTGGCAAATGTAGGAGTTGCACAAATTGGAACAGGGGATACCGTGTTTTTCAACACTGGAATCCTTATAAATAGCACTTCTTTTGATTTTATTGCCACTGTACCTTCTACCGGTTGCAGCATAACACTTTCGCCAGAAATTACGGTTAACGTAAACCCACTCCCATCAGCTCCGATTAGCACAAACGATACAGTATGTAATCAAGGTGTTTTAACAATTAGTGTATCCGGTGGTGCTACTTATAACTGGTACGAAACTCCAACCGGAGGATCTCCTTTAGCCTCAATAACAGGTAATAGCCACACCACGGGCAACATAAACGTATCAGAACATTATTACGTATCTACAACTGATGCGAATGGATGTGAAAGCCCTAGAACTCAAGTATCTGCCGTGGTTATTAATCCACTAAACCCACCCGTGGACATTTTAAGCGATTTGATATTACACTATAAATTTGATGGTAATCTTGATGACAGCAGTGGCAATGGATATAACGCAACTATTACAGGAACAAATAGTTACGTAAACGATAAACATGGAAATTCAAATTCTGCTATAAACTCCACAGCTACCGGATCACCGGGGAATAACTGGATTTCCGCAGGTAATCCGGCGAAAGTTCAGCAATTGACCAATCAAGTTACCATTTCTGCATGGATAAGACAAACACAAACATGGTTTGGAAGCAGTGGTAATGACGGGCAAATGCCATTAATTAATAAATGGGATGGTGGTACCGGAATGTGGGTGGGGCTTAGAATGCAGAACCCTACAAATATGTCAAATCGAGTGAGGTGGAGAGTAAATGGCAGCACTTTTATCGAAAGTAATACGAATGTTCCGGTAGGTACTTGGCATCATATTGTTTGCACATACAATGGGGCGCAACTAAGAATATACCAAAACGGTGTTTTGACTGGCACACTTAACCATACAGGTACAATAGGGAATACAGGTGTAAATTTAATGCTTGGCAGACAAGCTAACGGAACCCCCTCTGGCGGAATTACTTACCGAGGCGATTGGGATGAAGTAAAAATATACAATAGGTCTTTAAATCAAAGTGAAATTCAAACACTGTTCAACAACGAGAGTGTGGCTTTTGCTACTTCGCCACTTTGTGACGGAGAGGGAGATTTAGCTCTCACAACTTTCAATTTCCCGGGAGCAAGCTATAACTGGACAGGACCTAATGGATTTACTTCGAATTCACAAAACCCGCCGGTTATTTTAAATGCCGATTCTGCAACCTATGCAGGAACTTATACACTCCTAGTTACTGCTCAGGGGTGTACATCTCTACCTCAAACTGTTGATGCGATAATTTATCAAACACCTAACGCCCCAACTACTATAAACGATACGATTTGCGGAAGTGGGAATGCAACTTTAAGCGCAATGGGGGCTCCTACCGGAGCTAGCTACAGATGGTATACCGTTGCTACAGGAGGCACTCCGATAGGTGGCCAAACTTCCTCTACAATAACAATAAATAACGTCACAGTTACTACACATCGATACGTATCTATCGTAAGAAATGGTTGCGAAGGTCCAAGAACACAAGTAACAGCTGTATATTACAGTAATGTTTTAACAAACTTAGCTGTTATGGGAAGTAGTGTCTGCGATGGTAATAGTTCTGCAACGGTATCTGTAAATGCAAGTGAAAGTGGAGTAAATTATCAAGTATTTATGAGTGGGAACCCTATCAGCTCAATAATTTCTGGAGGCGGAAACATAACTATCCCCGTTAATACATCAGGCATGAGTATCGGAAACAATACAGTATCAATTCAAGCCACACAACCTGGTTGTGGTGCTGTTGCTCTAAACAATACTGCTACCATAACCATTTTTGCTCCACATTCAGTAAATATAACTGCAAATGGATCATTAAGTTTTTGCACGGGAGACAACGTTGAACTAACTGCAACTACAGCTTCAAGCTATCTTTGGAGCAACGGAGCTACCACGCAAAGTATTATCGTAAACACCAGTGGTACTTTCTCCGTAACAGTTACAGACACTAATGGGTGTAGTAACACTTCTTCAGCTGTAAACACCATAGAAAATAGTAACCCTACGCCAGTAATTTCTGCAAATGGATCTACCACTTTCTGTAACGGAGATAACGTTATACTGGATGCTTCAGGCGGAACTTCTTACTTATGGAATACCGGAGCTACTACGGCTTCCATTCTTGCATCTCAATCTGGCACTTATAGTTTCACCGCCTACAATGGAACCTGTTCGGCAGTTTCTTCATCCATTACAGTTACTGTATTGGCAAACCCTATAGTAGTTGCTAATGCTTCACAAACTACAATTTGTGAAGGCGAGCCTGTTATGCTAACGGG
Organism: Flavobacteriales bacterium; assembly: GCA_046295395.1. Lineage (GTDB taxonomy): Bacteria > Bacteroidota > Bacteroidia > Flavobacteriales_D > JBKBNH01 > JBKBNH01. The sequence continues at coordinate 72,272 of JBKBNH010000003.1, forward strand.
AGCCGGAGCCGTATCCTACACCTGGAACCATGGAGTTACAGATGGAGTTGCCTTTAACCCAACTTCTACAAATACTTACCAAGTTACAGGTATAGATGCTAATGGTTGTTCGGGAGTTGCTACAATAACTGTTAACATAAATCCTCTGCCAGACGCCTCATTTACAAGCAACTTAATCAGTTTTTGTCCAGGAACAAATTCAATGGATTTAATGGCCTCAAATACTAACTATATTAATTACGATTGGTATGAGTCCGGGAGTCCATTAAATATTAACGGCCCTTCAACAATAAGTATAAGTTTGTCCGGACTATACGAACTTATAGTAACTGATATAAATGGATGTACAAACTCCTCATCACTTACAATTTCTACAAGTTCTGCCCCTAGTGTAAACATATCTGCATCAAACAATAGTTTCTGCGATGGATCTTCTGAGCAAATAACAGCTACACTAGAAAGTGGCGCTATGTACTCTTGGTATTTGAACGGCAACCAAATATCTGGACCCACTATAGAAGATAACGTCATAAACGCATCTAACGCCGGAGATTACATGGTAGAAGTTGTAAATTCTAATGGTTGTGTTGGGTTTTCGAACACAATCACTATGAATACAATGTCGCCCCCTGTTGCTAACATAAACTCGACAAGCACTTCTATTTGTCCGGGAGATTCTGTACTAATAACTGTCAATTCCCTGCCGGGAGCGGCATACCAGTGGCTTCTCAATGGAAATATAATAAATGGTGCTACCGGAATTAATTTTTACGCTGTAAACAGCGGTAACTACCAAGTCATTGTGGATGACGGATGCTCCACAACATCAAACACTATTGTAATAAATCAAAGTTCACCTCCAAGTTCTGCAGGAACAATCCTTGGATCAAGCAGTTTATGCGCTGGAGAAACTCAGTTGTATAGTATTAATTCAGTTACCAATGCAACCAGTTATAATTGGAGTATAACTCCCACCGGTGCAGCTTCTATTAGCCAAGGTCAAGGCACTACAAGTATAACCGTTAATAGTACAAATCAAAACTTTGCTATAACAGTTACTCCTGTGAACGATTGTGGAAGTGGCTCCTCAAGTCAGCTAACAATTAGTACTACTACAAGCGGATTCTGTTCAGGTCAGGTTATGTTCGCAGCAAACAACACCTTGATTTGTGTTGGAAATCAAGTTGCGTATACTAACTATAGCGACCCATCCCAATTTATGGGGCTAACTCCTCAGTGGAATTTTGGAGCAGGATCAACTCCTGCAACAGCCACCGGAAACGGACCGCACACAGTTACATATAACACTGTAGGACTAAAAACTGTAACACTTCATTACGTTGATTTATTTGGTAACTCATTCGCAAATGAAACCAAAACAAATTATGTAAATGTATCGAATGATATTAACACCTCTCCCATCTCCGGAAACACCTATGTAAGTTGTGCGAGTATTAGTGAAACATACAGCGTAATTGCTACTAGTGGGTCTACCTACTCTTGGAGTGTTCCGCCCGGCACAACAATAGTAAGTGGTCAAGGAACTAATAGTATAACAGTAAATTTAAACTCTAATGGTGGCAATATTTCTGTTATAGAAACGAATGCTGGAGGATGTAGTGGAAATGCTGTAAATTTAACCGTAACAATTAGCAATCCTGTAAGCACATCTTCTATAACCGGAGCAACTGTAGTAGAGTGTTCTACCAATAATGAACCTTATTCAGTTACAAATAATGTAGGCTCTATATATAGTTGGTCAGTACCTTCAGGAGCTGTGATATTATCCGGACAAGGAACAAGCTCGATAACGGTAGATTTTAACGGAAATTTCGGCACAATCAGTGTAACGGAAACTAATCTTGACGGGTGTAGCGATTTTGAATCTATTGATGTAGATTGTTCCACCAACATATCCAGTATAGATATAAATAAATTTAAGATTTACCCCAATCCTGCACATGATTATTTTATAATTGAAACTTCTCTATCAGGTAGTACAATAGAATTGAATCTGTATGATATACAAGGTAAACTTGTGAAGCATACAAAAACAGAAAGTTTAAATGAAATAGAAATCCACGAGTTACAGTCAGGAGTATACTTGGGTAAGATTGTGTACCTAAACGAGGTATTTGAATTTAGAATGATAAAGAATTAAAATCCTCCTCTATGACATAAAGCCCGCCTTCAAAAGGAAGGCGGGCTTTTTTATTTCTTTTTTTTCGCTTTCTTTTTGGCAGGATCTTCGTGAAAGAAATAGCGTATGTCAAGCGTTAAAAAGCTTCCTCTTAATTCTTCCTTAAAGTAGATTAAATCATTTCTTCTCCTGTCTTCGTAGCTTACGTTTGTGTATCGGGTTATAGAATTGAAAGGCAAATGAAGTGACGACCCCAAATAAATATACCCTGATTTTTCTGTTCTATATTCGAAGCCCAGATTAGCCAAGTAGGACAATCCGGAGCGGCGGCGAAGTAAAGACAAATGCTGCATCATTTTATTCTCGCCCAGCGATTGCACACTAGATGCAAAGAAATTAAATGAAATTCCGGTAGACGAATTGATAAAAAAATTCTCGGATAATCTTATATAAACCAATCCCTGCAAAGGAATCTCGTAACTTACGATACCAAAATTAGATTTGTCGAAAAAGCTAGTGTCGGCTATCTCCAAATGAAGATTATAATTGCGCTTGATGTAATTTATACCGGATTCAAAAGAAATACTTTTTGTTATTCCTTGCCTCACAACCATACCATAGCACATGCCTATGTTCTGTTTGGTTGTAAGCGTAAACCTCCCGTCTTGTTGCACTGTAGCTCCTGTACCAAAATATCCAACCGGAACAATAGGCTTAATTTGCATTCCGAAAGTTGTAACTCCTTGTTGGGAATAGATTTCCTTAGGAAAAATGAGGATTAAAAAAATATATAAGTATCTTATCAATTTACGCTTATTCTAAGTTCTTGCCCTACAGATAATCTGGTTTTCGATGTAATACTATTCAACTCACAAAGTTGTTTAACTGTTACGCCATATCTGCTAGCTACCTTATAAACGTAATCGCCCCGTTGTACAGTATGTGTAACCGCACCTTTTGGGAAACACACAAAGCCATCTTTGGTTTTTTTAAAAACTAACTCCTGAGCCTGAAGCTCTTTATATTCAAAACAAATTATGTGGGCGGGGTTTACCGAAACACCCTTAAATCGGGTTTCCATGTGCAAATGATTTCCGGTAGAATTACCTGTGCTGCCTCCCAATCCCACAATTTCTCCAGCTTCAACTTCTTGCCCGGGTTTAACCTTTATCTTATAAAGATGGGCATACAGCGTTTCCAGCCCATTGAAATGCCTTACAATCACAACATTACCATAACCCTGGTAGTACTTAGCCATTCTTACTACTCCCGGAAAAACATTATAAATTTTATCTCCTCGGCTGAGGTTCAAATCAATACCTTGATGTTTTTTACCGTCTCTCCAACCGTATTTTGATGTAACAATACCATGGTATTCGTTATTTGGTTTATCGAGTAAAGGTGGATGAAAATGACAATTAAAAATACTATCTGTCAAATTCAAAGTCAAAATAGTGTCATGCTCAGTTATAGATTGATCATAGGAAAAAGGCGTTTGCGTGTTCCAGGTACGGTAAAGAACTGCTGCGGGCAATCCTGTTTCGTCTATATAATCAGAAAAATGACTATGCAGAGGTTGTTTTCTGTTGTGTAGTATGGCTATATAGGTGTTCAATTCATTGACGAGTGAATAGGGCACCTCATCCAAGTCAAACAAAGAATCAATGAGGTGTATTACATCTTCTTTGGTAAGGTTTTTTTCATAAAACTGGTGTTCTATACTATCTAAACTTTCCGCACCATAATTCTCCCCATACAGAACATATCCATACAGCGTGTCCTTTTGGGTGGAATCTACAGAATTATTAATTGCAGCCCCTATAAACGGGCTTGTAAAGACACCAACTAAAATAAGTATAATCAGGCTCCTCATTTGCATTTTTTTTGCAGAAAAGAGCGTGAATATAATAAAATTGTTAATACAGCTAATAAATAACCCTTACCCCTTTTTAAAATATCCAACCAACGCTATAGCAACAACTAATAGTGTAAAAAACAGCAAAATCACCTTAAACGCTGTATTTCCAATAAATGGTTTTCTATACTTACCCATAGTGAGGTAGTTTAACCTCATAGCCAGTTTGAGGTCGTTTTTTCTTACCGCAAACAAAGTGTATGATTTATCACCATTTTCTTCCGTATCCTTTTGGTACGAAATCTTGTGTTCTATTAATAGTGCTTCAAAGTAAGTAGCCATATCTGGCCTGTAAAAGAAAAATACCTTGTAAATATTATTCTCAGGATGGTCTCTGTAGTTAGTTATTTTTATCAGTCCTTCTTCGTCAAGCATACTATTATTTTATCCATTCTGTAACATACTCTATCGGCTTGCGGTGTCCGGGAGAAGGCCAATCTCCTGCTGGGTAGCCAATATAAAAAAGCCCTAAACACTTATCATTCTCGGCTAACTTAAGAAACTGGTTCATTTCGGATTTGTATATTACTCCGGGCGTAGACCAAAAACCTCCCAATCCATAAGCTGTACAAGTCAGGTGTATATTCTGAACAGCACAGGCTACAGCTTCAACTTCTTCTATTTCGGGAATTTTACCCTTTGTATCTTTAACCATACACACAGCAATAACCACCTGAGATTTTAACGGACGGTTCTGCATTTTTAAAGCCTTTATTTCATTATAATTTTCGGGCAAAGTGTGTTTATTGTATATTTCAACCAGCTTGTTTGATAACCTTATACGAGAACCATTTGTGAAAACTTTAAATCTCCAGGGTTGGGTTAAACCATGTGTTGGCGCCCATATTGCGTTATTCAACACATTTTCTATTATTTCCTGATGAACTTTTCTTTCTGAAAAAAATTCAGGATAAATAGTCCTTCTGTCTTTTATTACAGCCGTAATTTCACTTAAGTTGTATTTCATCGGCGGGGGGGGTATTTTTGATTTCAACTTGCGAATATAAGAGCAAAAACAAAGAGGGGAGGCTTTCGCCACCCCTCTTCAGAGAAAGATTTTATATATCGTATTAAATTTCTTCTACTTCTACCATCTTGAAAGGTAGTGTCAATATCGCCTGGTAATCCTCTCCAGCCTCTAGCATATCCTCGTCATCTTCTTCGTAATGCCAGTAAACAGTAACTTTGGTTTTACCGCCATTATTAAGATTTTCTGCTTTTTTGAACAAATCGAGAATACACTTAGAACTACTTGTATTAAAGTATTCCAAGACCACACTTAACTGGGTTTCTGCTTGAGGATTTTCACCATAGGCTTCAATCCAATCATAAAGAGGCTTATAAAACTCAATAGAGTTCTCGGGAATAGAACGACCTTTTAGTTCCAATTTACCACTTGCAGCATCAAATGTAACTGTAGGTGTCTTTGGTGAGCCTTCTAGTTTTAATGGTTCCATGTTTCTGCCTTTTTGTTATTGATGCCGAAGATAGTAAATTCTTTTGTGTTCAAAAATATTTCAGTAAAAAAACAATTCAAAACACCTGCTTAATAATATAAGGTGTAAAAATGATAACAGCCACAGCCGTAGAGATTAAAGAAAAAACCAATACTGCGCCAGCTGCAACATCCTTAACGTAAGCTATTTTTTCAGATACAGTAGAATCAACCTTATCGGATAATTTTTCAATAGCGGAATTCATCATTTCCAAACTGATAACTACCCCGATGCAAATAAGCAAGACAGCCCACTCTAAGGAAGACACATTAAAATAAAATCCTGCACCAGTCAACAAAAAAGTAGCAAAAAAATGAACCTTTAAATGGAACTCTGCCTGCAAAGCTTTTAAAACACCTTGTAAAGCGTATTTAAATGCGAGTAAACGTTTCATTTAGTCTTTTATTCTGACTGAATTAAAGTAAAAATTACGGTCATTAGCAGAGATAAGGTAAACAGTATTACTCTGAAAAAGTATAGGACAAGCGGTATAAAATTTACTGTTCTCCATTAAGTCCAATGCAAATGCTCCACTTTGATAAAATCTTTCGTTTTCGAAATAATCTATTTTTATCTGGCTCTGCACTACAGAGGCTTTCGATTTACCAACCGGTGCTACTAGCGAACTTACATTCACAAACGAGGTTTCATCTTTTGCATTGGCTAGGCTAAAATTTCTCACCTCAGGTTCGCTCGATGAAATACTCAAGTTGACTACCGTTGCTTGAGCCGGATTTTGAAATGGCTTTACAACATAATATTCCTTGAAATGAAAATTATCCTCTCCTTTCTTATTTTCAATTCCGGCGGCAATCCATATAAAATTTCCTTTTCCTTCGTGGTCAACCCAATCTCCTGCTCCACGCACATGCATAAAGGGTGTTTTTTTCATTATTCCTTTAAAAAGTTGATTTTCAAGCACTTCATTACTCAAGAATTTATTTTCCAGCTGCGTACCATCGGCTGCATACCGTGCAGCAATAAATGAATTAACCCCACCTCCCGCTGCTGGAGCTGTAGAGGCCATTATTTGCATTTCATCTTTATCATTAAGCGCATGCTGAACATCGGTAATTCTGGCTGTGCCATAGCCCATATTCTTGTTGGTTGGTGTAGACGAACTCTTAGTGAATGATAAAAAATAGTAATCATTCTTTCCTACCTCAAATACTCTTTTAAGCACAAAGAGCCTGTCCATTCCGGCTACAGGGACATTAGTTTTTCTCGGCTTATCGTTATGTGGAAGTGTGTAATTCTGAATTGCAATCTCGTTTAAGTCTTTATCCAACCATACTATAGTCGCTTCTTCTTTTTTGTCTTTTTGATAAGCTTTTTCATGGTATATGTACGTGGCTCCGTTGTACTCATTCCTTAGAACCGAAACCGAACCCAATTGTGCAGCATTGTCACTTTTAAACGTATAAATTGTTTTTTCTGAAATCAATCCTAATCCGATATCGAATTGCTTTGCTTTTACCTCAATCTTCGCTGAAAGAACCGAACAATAAATCAAATACACATCCTCCGCTGACTTATATAAGCTAATTTGTGTGGCTCCCTCAAAAACAAATTTCTCATCCCGTTCTTTCGCCTCCCGTCCTTCACGAGTATCTATTATTGTCAGGAAAACCTTTTTAGACTTATCGTCATCCATCACGGACATAACAATAAAGCTGTTTTCATCAACCTTAATAATTTTTTCGGGTTTAGCCAAAGAACCTAATTCCAAATTAATTGATTTAAAGTCCTGAGCAAACAACACACGACTTAAAAAGACAAATGCTAGAAACATGAAAACTTTATTCATACGCTATACCTTTTAAATATAAATATCTACCACATATCAAAAACTCATCCAAATAGGGTATAAATTTAAAAGGATTTACTAACTTTAAGGACAAAAGCCCCAAGAAATGAAAAAAATACTACCTATTCTGGCATTCCTATCTTACGCGATAACGTATTCACAAGAAAACATTTTACCACGCTGGCTAACCCCTGAGGAGGTTCCGCTTATTGAAGATTATAAAAACTCCTTTAACGCTTCTACCCGAGGAATAACAACCCCTCCAACAGGCTCAGAGATAAGAACTCCGGGCGAATGGGAAGAGATGCAGGCTATAGTAATAACCTGGACATCATTCCCTTCGATACACAGACAGTTGGTTCAGCACATACAACAAGAGTGTGAAGTGTGGATTGTAACTACCGACTCAAACGCTGTAAAAAACAACATTACTTCCAACGGAGGAAATCTCACCAATGTGAAGTTTATTAATGCCCCTTTCAATAGTATTTGGGTTAGAGACTACGGCCCCAACCCCGTTTATCTAGCAGGGGTAGATTCGCTTGCAATTATAGACTGGATATACAACAGACCCCGTTATCAAGATAATGCTGTTCCCGATGCGGTTGGGCTACAAAAAAACATTCCCGTTTATTCCATGTCTATCGCTCCAAACGACTTAGTGCACACCGGAGGAAACTTCATGGCCGATGGATTCGGGACGGGTTTTTCCTCAGAATTAGTTGACGAAGAAAATGATGCCGGCTCTCCTTTTACCCAATCAGCAAAAACACCGGCTCAAGTTGACGCTTTGATGCAACAATATATGGGTATTAATCCCTATATAAAAATGACAACACTGCCCTACGATGATATTCATCATATCGACATGCATATGAAACTTCTTGATGAAGAAACTTTACTGGTAGGAGAGTTTCCTCAGGGAGTGTCTGACGGCCCCCAAATTGAAATGAATCTACAATATATTCAAGACAACTACACTTCTGTATTCGGAACACCTTATAAAATCGTTAGGATACCTATGCCGCCTAATCCGGCGGGCACTTCTTATCCGGGACAACCTTTTGGCAATGCTTACTACAGAACCTATGCAAATAATTTGATTGTTAACAAAACGGTTATTGTACCCGTTTACCGGGAAGAATACGACACAACCGGCTTGAGGATCATTCAAGAAGCTATGCCTGGATACAATGTTGTTGGAATTGATGTTGATAACACCGGCTCTAACCTAATCGCCCAAGGAGGCGCTATTCATTGTATTACCAAAGAAATAAATGTTGAAGACCCTTTATTAATCTCTCACCAAAATCTTCCGGATACACCAGACGACATCAATCCATACGGCGTTAACGCATATGTAAGACACCGAAGTGGAATTGCCAGCGCAACACTTTACTACACTACCGACTTGTCGCAAAACTATACTGCAGTACCGATGACCTTCACCAATGGTTATAACTGGACTGCTAACATTCCGGCGCAACCTCAGGGTACAGTAATTTATTATTACATACACGGTCAGGCACACAGCGGAAAACAACAAGTAAGACCCATTGTAGCCCCTGATGGATATTTTAAATTTAAAATTCTAACTTCTACCGATTTAATAGAATTAAATAAAATTTCATTAGAAAACATATTTCCAAATCCATCAAATGGCTTGACCTGCATCCCGATAAAAAACTTTAATGAATTCAACGGTTCACTGTCTGTGTATGACCAGATGGGCAGACTAGTGCAGACCATACACGAAGGTAGCTTTGCTACAGGCCCCAGAAAATACTTTATTGACGTTACAAATTTTCCTGCAGGCATGTATCATGTTGTACTTAGCAGCGAGAAAGATAGAAATATCCAAAAACTTATCGTAAGATAAACATGGACTAGGAAAACAGACACAAAATAAGGATGAGGTGTTTACTTAACTAAATTGTAAACGTATTTTCTTCCATTCCTCACACCAGTTATAATTCCCCGCTTAATCATTTGTGATGCATATGTGTTTACTGTATTTTTAGCTTTTATCGGATTCAAGCCTTTTTCCAATTTCATTAACTCAGCAAGAATTTGGTCTCCTGTGATCCCATTCTTTTTATTAAGTATAAAAGCTATTTTTTTGGTATAACTCATCTGCTTATCAAATTTTTCGGGAGTGTAAAACACTTTTGTTTTTTTCTTCTTTAATTGAATGCCGCTATTAATGAAAATATTTTCAATAGCAGCGGGTAATTCACTCCCATGAATAAGAGAAATCAAGTCACGGGTTGCCATAAGCCTTCCCTCCAACTCCTTTTCTTGTAGCTTTAGGTTATTTAATAATTCTGTTTTGTCCATAATTTAAGTATAATATCTGTGCAAATCTATTAATATTTTTAGAATAAAAACTGATTTATTAACAAATATTAAATATTGTAAATATATTGTGCGTTGTAAAACAATTGTTTAGCTCAAAAAATACTTCCATTCGCAATAAGTTAAGTTGATTTTTATAACACAATTTAAGATTAATAAACAAGCAATTAGCAACAAAGTTAATACAACTTTATTGAAGTATTTTGTGTTTTAATTCTCTGATTATTAAATACTTTTTTTCTCTTCTTAATTTAATTGCCGTATCGGTGTAAAATCTATGAACATTTAGCAAATAATTGTACTGCTTTTCTGCCCACTGTATATCTGTGTATTTTTTGCCAAACAACTCCATTTCTTTTCTGAGCCTTCCTGCTATTTCATAATAACCATCTGTACCAAAGTAATCATGATCTGCATCATTCATTATTTCTTCATATTTATTTCTGGGTGCTACATCTGACTGGGTAGAATAAATAACTTCCGAGATAAAATCAATTTGCTGTGCGGTAAATCCAAAACGGGGTAAATCCTCCTCAATCATTTGTATGGCCACAGGCTCATTGTGGTTATATCTAAACAAAAATCCAGCATCGTGATAACTGCCTGCCACAAGCAACAGTTTCGCATGGTTTTCATCCACCCCTTCCTCTTTGATGTACATATGCAACGAAGCCAATACCCTTCTGGTGTGCTGCACATCATGATAGAGTAAATCAGGAGACAATTCACGTTCCAACTTTTCCAGAATGTACTGTTGAGCCGCTGTATAATCCATACTGCAAAGTTAACGCATTGCTTTGAGGTGGTCTGATAAAGCACTTAAATAAATATGAAAACTCATCTTTTATATTTTTCTCAATATCAAAGTATTTCCTACTTACTTGATAATAAACACGGAAAATGAAGCAATATACAAAGGTGGAATTGAAAATACTGATAAACGCCTAAACAATCGACCCCATTAGGCCGGATATTGTAAAAACGTATATTTAGTTGTTTCAAAAAAGTATTCCCATAATAGTTTTATTGTTGGTATTTTAGCGCTCAATTTTGCTTTTTATGGAAAAACCTTCAATACCGAGAGGAACGAGAGATTTCGGTCCTACCGAGATGGTCAGAAGAAATTATATTTTCGACACTATCAGGTCATCGTTTGCCAAGTATGGTTTCATGCCTATCGAAACTCCCGCCATGGAGCACCTCAAAACGCTTATGGGGAAATACGGTGAAGAGGGCGACCGGTTAATTTTTAAAATTCTTTCGAGGGGAGAGAAATTGTCCCGCACACTACTTTCGGATGAAGAAATAAAGCCCACCAAGCTTGCAGAAGAAGCCCTTCGCTACGATTTAACCGTTCCCTTTGCGCGATTCGTTGTTCAACACCGAAACGAAATCAACTTTCCATTTAAAAGGTATCAAATTCAGCCTGTGTGGCGAGCAGACAGGCCACAACGTGGAAGATATCGGGAATTTTACCAATGCGATGCCGACGTAGTGGGCAGCGACAGTCTGCTTTACGAAGTGGAGCTTGCACAGTTGTTTGACGAAGTGCTCTCCAATCTAAAACTACCCGGCTTTACCATAAAAATTAATAATCGTAAAATATTGTTGGGTATAGCTGAAGTATGCGGAAACCCCGACAAGATTATTGACATTACAGTGGCCATTGACAAGCTAGACAAAATTGGCAAAACTGAAGTTATTAGCGAACTACTGGAAAAAGGACTGAGCAAGGCAGCTATCGAAATTATCGAGCCCCTGTTCAATCTGAACGGCAACAACGAGGAAAAACTAAATATCTTAAAATCCTATCTAGCAAAATCCGAAATGGGCCTTAAAGGAATAGAAGAACTCGAATTCATTCTAAATAAAATCAACAATTTAGAACTTCAAAAGGGCATTTTGGAGTTCGATGTGACTTTAGCTAGGGGCTTAAACTACTATACAGGAGCCATATTCGAGGTTAAGGCCCATGATGTAAAAATAGGCAGCATCTGTGGTGGCGGCAGATACGACAACTTAACCGGTGGTTTTGGAATGGAGGATGTTTCAGGTGTAGGAATTTCATTTGGCGCAGACCGAATTTACGATGTATTGGAAGAGCTAAATCTATTTCCTGAAACTTTATCGGCGAGCACAAAATTGCTGTTTGCAAACTTTGGCGAAAAGGAGTCTGAATATGCCCTGCAACTACTCAAAAAAGTAAGGGCATCAAATATAAATGCCGAGATATACCCCTCTGCTGATAAAATGAAAAAACAGCTCGCATACGCGGACAATAAAAAGATACCCTATGTTGCTATGATTGGTACTGAAGAGCTCGCCAACAAGCAAGTTTCACTAAAAAATATGACAACAGGCTCCCAAACAACACTAAGTATAGACCATTTAATTTCAGCTTTAGATTAATGAATACCCACAACATTTCACCTGCTTATTTCTCCATTTCAGATGTTGAGCACATTATTGCTTCGGGAAGCAAAATAGCCCTAAGCGATGATGCCAAAAACCGTATAACAAAATGCCGCGAGTACTTAGATAAAAGACTTTCATCTAAAGATGAAGCCATATATGGTATCAATACAGGATTTGGTTCATTATGTAATACTGTAATTCCAAAATCAGAGTTGGAGCAACTTCAATTAAACTTGGTGAAATCTCATGCTTGTGGAATGGGCAGCCTTGTTCCAAAAGAAATAGTAAAGCTCATGTTGCTTCTAAAAATACAAGGCTTGAGCTACGGGCATTCAGGTATTTCACTTGAAACTACTCAATTATTGATTGATTTTTTCAACCATGATATTATTCCCGAAATCTTTGAACAAGGTTCACTTGGTGCATCCGGAGACTTATCTCCCCTTGCTCACCTCAGTCTCCCATTAATTGGAGAGGGTTTTGTTTATGTCAAAAATGAAAGGAAAACAGCAAGAGAAGCCCTGTTAGAAGCAAATTTAACTCCTGTAAAACTTCGCTCAAAAGAGGGTTTGGCTCTACTAAACGGAACGCAATTTATGAGTGCCTATGCAACTTGGGCTTGTATTAATGCTAAGCATCAATTTGCACAAGCTGACAAAATTGCCGCATTATCGCTAGATGCTTTCGATGGAAGAATTGAGCCTTTTTCTGAACTTGTTCACAAAGCACGTCCACATAAAGGGCAAATAGAAACCGCTTCAAACATAAGAGCGCTCTTGAAGGATAGTGAAATTGCAAAACAAAACAAAACTCAGGTACAAGATCCATACAGTTTCCGCTGTATCCCTCAAGTACACGGAGCTGTTAAAGACACCCTTAACTATGTTATTTCGGTGGTAGAAACTGAAATAAACTCCGTTACAGACAACCCTACTATTTTTCCCGATGAAGATTTAATTGTTTCTGCCGGCAATTTCCATGGTGAACCTCTCGCTTTAGTGCTAGATCAGTTGGCTATTGCTTTAAGCGAGTTGGGTAGTGTATCAGAAAGGAGAGTTTACAAACTAATTTCAGGAACTCATGGTTTACCGCCCTTTTTGGCTTCAGGAGCCGGACTAAACAGCGGATTGATGATACCACAATATACCGCAGCATCGATTGTTAGCCAAAATAAACAACTGTGCACTCCTGCCAGTGTAGACTCTATCGATTCGAGCAACGGACAGGAAGACCACGTAAGTATGGGAGCCAATGGTGCTACAAAGCTGCATCGGGTAGTAAACAATTTGTACCGCCTATTGGGTATTGAACTTTTAACCGCATCCCAAGCAATAGAATACCGAAGGCCACTAAAAACATCAACCGAGCTTGAGCATTTTTTATCCGAATTCCGACAAGAAGTTCCCGCATGTACAGAAGACCGATGGCTGGCTCCTGAAATGCAGAAAGCAGAACAATTTTTAAAACTAAAATATTTTTAAATGGAAGAAACGCTGGATTTTAACGAAAAACCAAAACGACCCGCTTTAATTACGGTACTTGCCATATTAAGCTGGATATCTTCAGCCTTTGGAGGACTTCAATCGCTTGTGAACTTGATTTTTCATGATGCAAGGAAGTATAACGCGCTACAACAACTTGAGCTTGCGAAAGAGCAATTCGAAGAAATGAGAAGCAACTTTATGAGCAAACTTATCGAAAGAACTATGAATGCTTCTATTCAAATGATTGAGAATTTTTTCTTTTTAAGCAATGCTAACAATTTTTTAGTATCTGCGCTTAGTGCCTTGGCTGTATATTGGATGTTTAGACTAAAGAGAAAAGGTTTTATACTATACTCAGGTGTGCACTTGCTGGGTTTAATCCCTTTGTTTTACATGAATAGTGTTATAGAAAGTAATACTTTGATGACTTTTGCGGTATATGTTACAGTTTTCTTTACCGTTCTTTTTATCGGACTTTACTCTATTCACCTGAGAAAAATGAATTAGACAGTTTGTTTTCCTGTTGCGTAAAATTCGGCCACCAATTGAGCAAAAACATATTGATCATCAAGCTGAGCTGATTCCATAACATCTTCAGTCTGATTATCAGTCTCTATTTCATTGTACCTATACATTTCCCATCCCAAAGCACTTGTATATTCTAAGGCGGTCAAATTCTCTACCCAATCACCCGTATTTATATAAGTTACTTTTCCTTGTTTATTTTTTATCACTTTATTTTCAGGATGATGAATATGGCCGCAAATAACAAAATCGAACTCGTTGTGAATAGCCAAATCCGCCGCAGTTTGTTCAAAATTATTGATGAACTTCACGGCTTCTTTTACACTGTTTTTAATTTTTTTGGAGAGTGATATCTTTCCCCTACCTAGTTTGTGAGAAATAAAATTAATGGCTCTATTAAAAAGTATAAGTATATCGTATCCAGAGCTTCCAAGCTTAGCAAGCCATTTAGAGTGTTTCATGGTAACATCAAATACATCTCCATGAAAAATCCAGGCATTCTTCCCATTATCCAATGGCAATACCAATTTGTTTACAATTTTAAAATTTTCCAATTCGAGCCCAACAAATTTCCTCAGCATTTCATCATGATTTCCAGTGATATAAGTGACCTGTTTACCTTCAGAAATCCAACCCAGAATATGCCTTAATATTTTCATGTGTGATTTTGGCCAATACCTTTTGCTAAACTGCCAAATATCTATTATATCTCCATTTAGTATTAAATGCTTTGGGTTTACGCTTCTTAAATAACAGAGGAGCTCTTTTGCATGACAACCATAAGTCCCCAAATGTACATCAGATATAATCAGTATATCTATTTTGCGTTTTGCGTTAAAATTTTGCATATACGGGAAATTTATTTTCCGCAAACAATACTAAACCCCTGATATATCTTAAAAGTTAAACTGCTGTTAAGTTATCAGTCGAGACTCACTGTTTTCCTTTTTGAATTTTTTGGTACTTAGAAATACGGGTTGGGTCTATTTCTTTTAAAAGTTGAAATACTCTAGCTCTTACATCCGGAGGGGCTTCTGTAAATAAATTAACCAACTCATCTACCTTCGTAGCAAAAAACACCTGAATATTAAATGAATTGGGTCTTACCTTATGAATTTCTCTGAGTAATTCTAGACTTTCTAAAATTTTAGATACTGACTCCTCTCTCTTATCATATAACATATCAAAACCTAATCGATGATAATTATAATAACACACCCTGAGTGGATTAAAAACATTTTGCAGGGCATTCTCAACTAGCCAGTACCGATTTCTGTCGTTTTCATTGGCCCTCCAGCCCGCTTCTGGCGCATTTTGTGCATTAGCTACTATATTCTGGGCTTTCACAAAAAACGGGGTTCCTCCTTCAAGAGAAAAACTATCATAATCATAGCCCAAAATCATGTATGCATAAAAAGCCAATACCGAAGTTAGATTGTTTTGGTGCCTGTCCGGGGTGAAAAGAAAGGGCGCATTTCTCTGGTAACGGAAGTTAAAACTATTGTCCACCCAATTTAAAATGGGCGTTTTGTAATTTGAATTAAAAACCGGTCTGCTAGCTGATATTTGGATAGACCCTCTGAAATCATCTGAACCTTGTTTATCGTCAATTCGTATTAGTATGCTGCACTCTATTCGCTCTTGTTGGGCGTAAATGTGATTTGTCCATTTAGTATAGTTAAGAAATTCCGTTGCTTGTTCCTGTAAACCATCAAAGATATCCTGGTTAGCAGGATTACTTTGTAGCGTGGGAGCTATTATCTGTATCTGACAATTCAATTCCTGTGAATTTACCACCAAAGGAAAGAGAAAAAAAAAGTATATCAGTTTATAAATTAATCTCATTGTTCAAAATAGTCTGTAGTATATCCAAAGCTACTTCTTGCTTAGATTTTAACTCAAATTCAATCTTTTTATTGTTTCTTCCAAATATGAAAATTTTGTTGGTGTCTGTGGCAAAACCCGCCCCAAAATCTTTTAATGAATTTAAAACTATCCAATCTAAATTTTTTCTTTTTAATTTTTCTACGGCATTAGTTTGCTCATTCTCGGTTTCGAGTGCAAACCCAACCAATAATTGATTAGTAGATTTCAGCTTCCCGAGTTCTGACAAAATATCTTTAGTCGGTTTTAACTGAATAGTAAGTTCATCGGTTTTTTTCTTAATCTTCTCAGTTGATGTATAAACAGGAGTATAATCCGCAACGGCTGCTGCCATTATAATTATGTTTGCTTTTCCTGCCTGTTCCATTACCCTGCCATACATTTCAGAAGCTGTTTTTACATCTATCCTGTTAATATGGCCTTTGGGT
Source organism: Flavobacteriales bacterium (assembly GCA_046295395.1). Classification (GTDB taxonomy): domain Bacteria; phylum Bacteroidota; class Bacteroidia; order Flavobacteriales_D; family JBKBNH01; genus JBKBNH01. Next base: position 88,721 of record JBKBNH010000003.1, read on the forward strand.
GTTTGCAAGGCCACAGGTCCGGAAACTAATACAACTTCTGCACCCATTTTTGCAGATTTTTCAGCTAATGCAAAGCCCATTTTTCCGGACGAATGATTTCCAATGAACCTTACCGGGTCTATGGGTTCATAAGTAGGTCCTGCTGTAATCAATATCTTTTTGCCTGCCAAAGGTGAGTTTTCTCCAAAATAATTTATCAAAAATCGAAGAATTTCTTCAGGCTCGGCTAACCTACCCTCGCCTACTAATCCACTTGCGAGATCTCCATATCCGGGCTGAATAATTTTTGCTCCCCTACTTATTAATTTCTCAAGATTTTCTTTGGTGCTTCCATGCTTAAACATGTCTAAATCCATCGCAGGAGCTATAAATACAGGACATCTTGCCGAAAGATATACCGCTGCAAGATAAGAAGATGCGTGACCGCCTGCTAAATCGGCCAGGGTGTTTGCTGTAGCCGGAGCTATCAGTAAGATATCAGCCCACAGGCCAAGTTCCACATGATTATTCCACGTTCCGGATGAGTTTTGACTGCTCTCGGTAAAATCTGTAATTACAGGGTTTCCGCTAAGCGCAGAGAGTGTGAGAGGAGTTATAAAATGAGTAGAGGCCTCTGTCATTATAATCCTGACGGAAGCCCCTTCTTTTACAAGCAGTCTGGTTAAAAAAGCCGCTTTATAAGCTGCTATGCTTCCGGTAATTCCCAGTAAGATGTTCTTACCCTGAAGCATAAATACTATTTTATTTTTTCAATTCTTCAGACTTACGAATATAAACCTCATCGTTTACATACTCATCCAAAGCCATTGCTGCCGGTTTTGGTAATTTTTCGTAATGTCTTGAAATCTCAATTTGTTCTCTATTCTCGAAAATTTCTTCAAGATTATCTGTATGAGAGGCAAATTCCTGAAGCTTTGACGTAAGCTCTTCTTTTAGCCCAACATTTATCTGATTTGCTCTCTTAGAAAGAATAACAATCGTTTCGTAAATGTTTCCTGTATTGCTTGAAAGATCAACCGTATCACGGGTGATAGTTGTTCTCTCTGCTGTTGAATTCTTGTACATAGTTTTATGTAGTGGTTTAATTTTCTTTAGCTAGTTCTTTTTGTTCCTTAATTCTTTCCAGTTCCTTAACCGCATTCTTGTAGTAAGTTTCTGCCTCCCTTCCATTTTTACTGCTTGGGTAAGAGTCTGCAAATTTATTGTAAAATTTTAAAGTTTCCGCAAGTCTTTCCTCTCTTTTTGAGGGGACACTGTTCATCGCATAGAAATAACTGCTCCTCACTACTACAAACATGGCCTCTTCGCGGTACTTGGTATCAGGAAAATCTTTAAGCATTGCATTAAAAGAAACTACGGCAGAATTGTAATTTTTAGTTCTATAATAAAGTTTGCAACGTTCATAAGCCTTGCGCTCCAATTTTTTTCTAAGTTCTGAAACCAGTAAATTGCAAGTATCAATTCTGGAACTTTCCGGATATCTATCCATAAACAACTGTATTTCGTCCAGTGCCTTGTAGGTTTCTGACTGATCCAGTGAATACTCCGGAGAGTTTTTAACACTACACAAGGCTGCTAAAAATAAAGCTTCCTGTGCATTGGGGCTTTCGGGGTAGTTTCTGGCGAAAGATTTTAAATAGTAATTTGCCATGTAGTAATCCTTAAGCCCATAATTAGTCTTGGCGTAGTAGTAGTATATTTCTTCGCTTTTTTTATCTAATCTATACACCGATAGCAACTCCTCGAAAAGAGGCAGAGCTTTCATGTAATCCTTTTTTACGTAATACTCTTTGGCTTTCTGGTATTTCAGTTCATAATCTGAGCTTTTCATTATTTTCGAATAGTCCGAACATCCGACCAAAACCGAAACTAAAAAACTAAATATAAAAAGCCTTCTGAACATTATTGGAGGTGCAAAGCTAATTAATTAAACCAATTTCTGAGGTAAAACGAATTTAACTTTGTTTCATTGCTAATTATCCTACTTGCTATTTAAAAATAGGTTCAACAAAATAAACTTCTGCAATAAAGTCATCTCCGGATTTTTTCAATCCGATTTTAGCTGTAGGTTGTTTAGCTACATAAGAAAAAACATCGTGTTGAAACTCATAATAATAAAACATATACTTGTGATAGCCTCCGCTATACTCTTGCTGCTGCGGGAATTTATCTGTTACCGTAGCTTTTATAATTTCTCTCATTTTTTCGAAAGTAGCTATTGCTGCATTTTCATCTGTACCAAGCTTAAATGTAGTGAGGTGGTGCTTTATCTTCTCGCTATCAACGGCTATGCAAGATGTGCCCCCTTCAAACTGAGTTGCCGCTTTATTACACGAGACAAATTCTGCGCAAATAGTCGTTTTTTCGCCCAATTCAGCAACGAATCGCTTTTTAGCAGCCTCCCATAAAATTTTAGATTTTTCTGTAAAATCGGCTGAATTGAAGGTGTAATTCTGGGCACTAACCAGTATGGTTGAAAATGCCAAAGCAAATGATAAAAATTTAGTTTTCATATATTTGGTTATTTACTCGTTAAAGCTTCTATTTCTTTTACGGTTCTAGGAACACAAGCCGATAAATTTATTGGTTCTCCATCGGTAATCAAAATGTCATCTTCTATTCGAACACCAATATTCCACCATTTAGGATCGCAAGGAGAGCCTTCCGGAATATATATTCCCGGCTCAACGGTAATTATGGTGTTTGGTTTGAACTCTCCATAAGTTCCGGGATCATGTACATCTAGCCCAAGGTAGTGGGAAACTCCGTGCATAAGATACTTTCTCAATTCTGCAGGCGATTTGATTATCCCCAGCCCCATTAACCGTTGAGAAATAATCGTTGTTGCAGCTATGTTGGTAGAATAAAAGGGATTTCCTTTTTTGCACTCCTTTACACCGGCTTCTTGTGCTTCAAGAACAATGTTGTATATAATCTCTTGTTCTTTAGAAAATTTGCCATTAACCGGAATGGTTCTGGTGACATCTGCTGTGTAGCCTCTGTATTCTGCCCCTATATCGCAAACTACTAGCTCGCCATTTCTCAGTGGTTTTCTGTTTGTTGTATAGTGAAGTATACATGAGTTTTCTCCGCTTCCGATTATAGAAGGAAATCCGGGGTATTCCGAACCATTCATTCTAAAAATGTACTCAACTATAGCCTGTGCCTGATATTCTGTTAATTGGTCATTCATTTGAGACATTAATTCCATATGCGCCAAACAAGTAATTTCCACAGCTCTAGTAATGAGTTTTATTTCTTCTTCGGTTTTTATTTCCCGCATGGCGGCCAGTTCTTTCTCTAATTTTTTCTGCTTTATATTTTCAGGTGAAATTTCTTCTGTCAGTTTTTTAGTGTAATTTACTAAATCGTATAAGTCAGCTTTATTAAAAGGTTCGTCAATCAATCCTTTAGGATACTCAACCCATACCTGCGAAAATGATTTTAAATCCTGTATTATCTTGTAATATTCGTCGCCTTTTAAGGCCATTTCAATTTGTAGTACTTTTCCCACCCCTTCAGGTCCAAATCGTTTACCATTCCATGCCTCCATTTCGACATCTCTTTTTTGAACAAAAGCTATTTCACTAACTGATTTGCCATTTATTTCAACAGCCTCTTTAAAAATAAGAAGCACTGCATTGGGCTCGTTTAATCCGGTCAGGTAATAAAAATTGGGGTCTTGCTTGTATTCGTAGTTAACATCATTACTTCTGTTTTTGACTGGGGTGGCAAATAATATCGCCACAGCACCCTGAGGCATTTTGGCTCTTAATTCGCTTCTCTTTTGCTTGTGAAACGCCGGTGATAAAAAATCCTGATCGTAGCGATAATCCAAAATTTGAGATTCGCTTATTGGGGGTATTTTTATTTCCTGAGCAATTGAAAACAGCTCGGAAAAAATTAGCATTATTAATACAAAATACCTAATCATTGATTGCATTATTTGTTTAGATTCCAATCGTATTCCAAGTACTGAATCTTAGCTTTTGGACTAGCCTTTACATCAGCATACTTGTTTATGTAAGCAATCAGTTCTGCATCGGTTTTTCCGAAGTCTTCTTTGTACCACTCGAATATTTTTGAAATTTGAACCGAATTGGCCGACACCTTATTCTTAGTTTTGTTGTTAATAAATAGCCGTGCTAGTTTGGTTAATTCGTTATCTACATTTTCTTCTGTAAATGCCATGTAATGCAACTTGGGACAAGAAATAGCGGCACAATTAACGCCAAAATGTATTCGGGCATCCTTGTATTTTTTTCTTAATATGCTGTGTTCAATCTCATTTAAGGAGTAGGTACTCTTACCCACTTTAACGAACTTATGGTCCCAAGGCTTTTCCATTACTTTTGTGATACTCTCTATAGGATATTTTATCAATACCAATTTGATTGTAGCGGCATTGTATAAATTCATCCAATAGGCTTTAATAGCATTTTCGGACCAATTCGACTGTGGCTCATTTTGCGACATTTTGGTCAAATAAGCGTCTAAAAAAGAAATGTCTTTTTTGAATCCATCGTAGCCCACTTTTCCATTTGGCGTAACGTGTCTTCTAAGCAGCTTATCCCACTCATTATGCAAATCAGCGGGCTGAGCAAGGGTAAAAAAAGTGGGAAAAAACAACAGGGTAAAAAGTTTATTTTTCATATTATTTGAATTATTCAGAGTAAAATTACTGTTTAAAACTCTAAACTGATTAACAAATTGTAAGCCAAGTTCTCTTTTGTGAAAATAAAAAAGCCTTAACGAATTTCTTCATTAGGGCTAAAGTATAGAGGGTTGACTATATAGACGCCATATCTTTTGTAAAACGATTAATTACTTCTTGTTCTTCCTTGGTAGTGGGGGGGAAAGCTTCTGCTATTTCAGCAATTACCTCAATGAAATCTTGCTTCATTTTTGGCGTAAGGTGGTGCGATCCGAGTTTTATAGCGTTAATTGCCCACCCATAAGCATCATCACCGCTAGTGCCATCTTTTTTCAAAAGCTTAAAAATAATCTCAGCATAATCTACATTATGGTTTCTTCTTCTTAGCTCACCGTTAAAAATTGTCTCGAGTTTTTCCAGTTCCTCAGATTGAATCTGACCGTCCGAAGCTGCTACAGTATAAGCCACTTGACCAAGACCGTAGTATAAACTTTGTACCGCATCCATAGATATTGTTTTTTAGTAATTGAACAAATATAAGTAATTGAAAGTAGAGTACAACCTGATTAAAATCAGTTAAATGTTTGATTATAAAAAAAATGTCCCGAAATTTTCGGGACATTTTTAAATCTTCTGTTTAGAGTAAGATTATTTCATGTGCTTAAGATTTAAGCCATACATAATGATGAACGCAGCAGGGAAAATTACCGAAGCAATTGAAAAGAATCCTGCCACAACAGTCATTAAGATAGCAACAACCTGAGCTCCGGTGTACAACATAAAACCTTGTTTTTTAAGGTTCCACATTTTAATAACACCTAATAAAGCTACAATAGTTGTAAGAAATCCTACTCCAACGTAAGCCCAGATCATTCCTGCACTTGGTCCTGTGTAAGTTGACGTTCCGCCATACTCAGCAGCCATTGCATCTAGGTTGGCCATTGCGGTAGAAGCTATTGAAGCCATAGCTATAGCTCCTATGTAGCCTAATACAGCTAATCCTATTCCGATAAAAGAAAGGATACAAATAACAGTTAAAAAAACAGGCCTTTGTGGCTTGCTTTCTTGAGAATCTAAAACATTTTCTTCCATAATTTTTAGTTTTTAAAGGTTAGTGCCGCTAAATAAGTAATAATTTCAAAACTGAACTTGAGAAGTTTAATTGAGTTATTAACAATACTTCATTGGTTAACTTTATTTTAGCTTTGGTTTAGCATTCGGCTATTGGATATTTTAAGGATAGATTTATATTTGTAGCGAAATGAAATTAATCAACTAATAATTAAAAAATGAAAAAACTTACTCTAGTTGTAGTAGCAGGGGCTTTAATATTAGCTTCTTGTGGTCAAAAAAAAGATTTTTGCGAATGTATTACAGAAGCTATGGCTTCAGGAGATCCTGATAAAGTTCCTGCCGGTTGCGAGTACATTGAAAAAATGAGTGAAGAAGAGGCTGGTAAGAAAGCTATGGAATGCATGGGCGATATAATGAAAATGGGCTTAGAAGAAATGGGCGCAGCTTTTGAAAACATGGATCTTTCTGGTGATGACGAAGAAGTTATTGTAGAAGAAGAGACCAGTGAAGATTCTGAGTAATAAGTGAATTTACTCTCAATAAAAAAACCGCTCGTAAGCGGTTTTTTTATTGCTCATGTTTTGATATCTTTAATGCGCAAAAAATAAATATGCTTTACCAAATAGCTTTCTTTATTTGCCTTTTTCCGTTCAACGTCTTGTTTTCTCAAACAACCGGAAACGATAGTATAAAAACAGAGTTAGGTTTTAGACTCATTCCCGACACACAGAATAGCATGATTACTTTTGCTGTAGTTACTCATCGTGATGGTAAAATACTGAGTTCAAGAGTTATCTCTTATGAGTCTTTTATTCTAAGAAGCCTGGGAACAGAAAACTCCGAAGCCAACCCTGAAAGAAAAAATTTTTTCAAGGAATTTGGCGTACCTAGGTGTTTTTATGATATTGACTATAACAACTATTTAATAGAGGCTAAAGACACTGCCTGTATAACTGCATTTGACTTGTGGAAATTAAGATACAGCCGAGACCCGAATTATAGTAAAAACATGCAACTAAACGAAAACGATCAAAGTTTAATGGGGTGGGCCCATGAAAAATACCATCCTTCGTGGGGGCAAATTCAAATTCTACAACGCTACGGAGTCGTAAATGATACCGATTACTTTTGCGGCCCAAACGTGTATAGGCTATTCAGAGATATTTGCGACGAGGAGTGGCTGCTTAATTACAAGCATACGCAGTAAAAACTATTCCTTGATATTCAACCAAGACAGAGCATGCTCCTCTGTACTGAAAATTTTAACTGAATGGGATTGTTTCACGTAACGAATCATGAAGTTGGCCAATATTCGTTGAGCCAAGCTTTTCACGACAATTGCTTCTTTCTCCTTCAGTCCTGCCGTCGCTGAAACATATTTTTTAATCACATCTATACTGGTAATCGTAAGTTCGTTTGGTATGATTAATACATTTCCTTTCCTCAGTTTTAGTTGATCGGCAATTCTGGGAATTTCTTCAAAAAGGTCGCCATCGCTTATTTCTCCTTCGCTATTCAATTTTAGAAAATAAAGATTTTCTACTTCAGACCATTCAATGGTTATCGTTTCGCTTTTATACACCAATAGTAATAACATGAAGACCAAGATAGCAATTCTTTCGATATAAATCGAATTAGCTGTTTGTCTTTAACAAAAAAAATAGTCTTTTTTATCTTATTACACTTACGTGTCCTCTAAATTGGTGATAGTTGCCATACACAGCGTCTTTAACCTCAACCACATACACAAACACATCAACTTTTGCATTATCCTGCCTCCCTGAGTGATTACCGTCCCAACCTATGCTCATATTATTAGAAGTAAAAACAACTTTCCCCCACCTGTCAAAAATGGTCATTCTAAAGTCTTCGTTACTAAGCCCTGTTCCCATTACATAAAAAACATCATTTACCCCATCTCCATCAGGTGTAAAGGCATTTGGTATATAAACATTGTAGTAAGGTTTAACGGTTAGTCTTTCAATAGCTGTGTCTTTACATCCATATTGATTTTCTGCTATTAATCGCACAAAATAATAGCCGGTATCTTGATATTGGTATTGGGGATGAATCAAGGTAGACGTCGTGCCATCACCAAACTCCCATAGGTAACTTGATGCTCCGATACTTTGATTATTGAAGTAAACATTTGGTGATAAAATGGAAATATCTGTCGGGTTAAAACTAAATGCTGCTATAGGATTAGGGTGTGCATATACAATGTGTGACCCGTTACTTTGTGATTGACACCCATATGGCGATGTCGCTGTTAAAAGAATAGTATACACACCATCATTTACATAATTAAACTGGATAGAGTCTCCATTTATTATCTGACCATTACCCATATTCCAAGAATAAACGACCCCAGGTAAAGAATTATTCGCATTAGTCAAAGAAACACTCAAAGGAACACACCCGCTCAATGTAGAATTAACAATATTAATAATAGGATAAGGATGTACTTCTACTGTAACGTTAGCAGACACGCTATTATTACAAGCATCCGTTACTATCACTTCATAAGTCGTAGTAACTGGTGGACTCACCGTATGCGGGCCTGCTCCACCTGCCAGTCCATTATTCCAGTTGTACTGCGGTTGATTTATGGCTCCAATGTATTGAGCAGAGACATTAACCTGTTGTCCTTCACAAATATCGCCGCCTAAAACCAGCAAACTATCCTGATAAAGCAACCAAACGTCGATAAGAACTTGTTCTGTCGATGAGTTACAGTTATTTGCGTCCGTTACATACAAAGAGTATAAAGTATTACTTGAGGGAGAAACATTTATTGTTGAAGAATTATTTGAAACCGGATTCCAATTATACTGATACGGAGCAATACCGCCCGTTGCATTACCATATAAACTAATTGTTTGGTTAGGACAAATTATCGTGTCGTTGCTTAATAAAAGTAGAAGCGGGTCGGGTTCGGTAACGTGAGCTATATCAGATAAGAGGCAATTATTGGCATCTTCAATTGAAACCGAATAAGTACCTGCTGTTAACCCGGTGTTATTAAACCCTTGATATGCGTTATTCCACATCGCAAAGTAAGGTACTACGCCTCCTTGTACATTAATATTAACCGATCCATCATTTAATCCATTACAACTTACATCATTAATCGTTTTGGTTAAAGTTAATTGTGGGGGTTGATTTATAAAGATTGAATCTGTGTATAAACAACCATTTACATCTACCACCTCAATATATTTATACCCTGAAGTAAGGTTAGACACAAAGGGTAAGTTAGCTCCATTACTCCAAGCATAGGTATATCCAGGTGTTCCTCCTGTTATGTTAATAAGTGCTGAGCCATTATTTCCTCCAAAACAACTAACGTGATTAACAGTAAAAGTAGCGGTAAGCTGAGCAGGCTGATTGATTGTAAACATGTGATTAATTGTACAATTATTAACATCAGTAACTTGCACTGAGACCTGGCCAGGCGAAAGACCAATTGCGGTATTGGATTGAGAGTTATTATTTAACCACAAGTAATTATAAGGGGGGGTTCCTCCTGCTACGTTAACACTGGCTATACCGTCGTTAAATCCGAAACAAGTTACATGTGCCTGATTTGATGTTAATGTGAGTTGGGTGGGTTGTGTGATATTTACTGTACCGTTATTCACACAACCATTTGCGTCCACAACGTAGTACGTATAAAAACCCGCAGAATTGCTCTGGTAATTCTGATTAAGTGATGGCTGAGAATTATTAAATGAATACGTGTAAGGTCCAACTCCTCCTTGTGCTGAAATAAATACTGTTCCATCATTACCTCCAAAACACGAAACATTATTTACTACAGGGGTTGATGAAAGTTGAGACGGTTCAAAAATTGTAATTGTTTCAGTATCCACACATCCGTTATTATCCTTCACCTGAACAGTATAAGTTCCTGCAGAGAGCCCCGAAAAAACAGGAGACACTCCAAAAAAACCTCCGTTAATGGCGTATTCATAAGGAGGGATGCCTCCGGTTGCAGACAACGTTACTGAACCGGTTGCATCTCCGAAACAGGCAACATGTGTAATTCCGTCAATCCACAACTCCAATAAAGGGGGCTCATTTATAACAAAAGTATGAAGGGTATCGCAGCCATAAATATTGCTTATATGCAGTGTATAGGTTCCAGGGGCCAATCCCGAAACAAAAGTCACTCCCGTTGTTGGAGGATTTGTGCTCCATGTCAATGTATATGGAGCGTATAGACCGCTTAAAACATCAAACTCTGCCGTACCATTCGACATGCCATTACAAACAACATCAGTAGTCATTATATTAAAATCCGCCACAAAGTCAACATAACTTATTGTTATTGTGTCTACTGCGGGTGGGCATGAACCATTATTTGTTGTGGTTAAAATCAACGATGTACTTCCTGAATTGATTTCTGACTGCGAAGGCATGAAGACAGTATTCAAATCTGTATCGGAAGTAGAAAAAGTACCACTTGTGTTAGACCATACCCCCGTGGTTACACCAGTAACAATTCCATTAAGTTGAAAAGGCAGGTCATAATAACAGATGGTTGTATCATTGCCTGCAAATGCAGTAATTGGCTGAAGAAACTCTGTCACCGTTATAATATTCGTTGTAGGAGGGCATCCTGAACCATCCGATAGTATAACCTGGTATGTTCCTGCCCCAACAAAAATAGAAGCCGTTGTTTCTCCGGTACTCCACAAATATTGGTAAGGCGGGGTACCTCCACTTCCTGTAGCGGTAATGGTTGTACCTGCTGCTCCGTAGCATACCGTAGGATTAATCGGTAAAATATCTACCAATAAGGTTGAATTGAAATATACCCTCACCGTTAAACAAGTTGGTGTGGTTACACACCCTCCTATAGGTACTCCACAGACCTGAAAATCTACAAAAGGAGGAAACCCCGGTTGTGCCTGTACATTCGGGCTAGAACAAGTAGAACAACTCAGATAATTGTTATACTGACCAATTGCCCCCGGGTTTATAGAGTTCCATGTGATGGAAGCAGGATTGTAACCCTGTGAAAACAAACTACCCATACAACCATCATTTATGGTAATATCCGGGCCAATGCTTGGTTCGGGTATCGATATTATTGAGTATTCATTTTGATTGTTTCCGGGCTTGCAAAATGTAATAGTATGGGGGCCTGGTCCATTTAAACATATTGCCTGACCAACCGGAGTTTGTGGGCCGCAGTTTATTTGGTAAAACAATGCTCCCGGAGGCATTGCCCCTGAATGAATATTAAAAATAATCCCAACTGCATTGGGATGAAGAAGTAAACTAAATTCTAAACAATTATCAGGTGCAGTTGTTCCGCAACAATTACCCTGTCTAATAAACGAAGGGCTAATCCACGTAGAATTCGGGCTTGCACTCAAATCTGCAAAGTGATAAGGCGTGTTAGCCGTGCAAAGACCCGATTGAGCATTCAGAAAAAAATTGCCATTTGGCAAGATAAACAGTCCAGTTATCAAAAAAATTAGTAACTGAAATTTTATTCGATGTGTAAAATTCTTTTCCATAAACCCTCCTCTTTTTACATTATCAATAAAAACCTGAAAAACAGATATCGAAATACTGCCTATATCATTTTACGTAAAGAGCTAAAGACTTGTTACGGTTCTATGCATGCATAATATCAACATAGTTATAAACACAAGAATAATCAAATACTTTTTATATTAGTAGCCAATTAAAAAACATAACCCATACACCAGATTACTTTTTAAAGCCTATGGTGCATAAAATAAACTTGAAAAAATGAAGCAAGCCTATATTATTGATGCTGTGAGAACACCTATTGGGAATTTTGCTGGTAGTTTGTCCGGTGTACGTTGCGATGATTTAGCGGCAATTGCAATTCGTGAATTGATAAACAGAAATAAAAATATCGATACATCAACAATTGAAGACGTTATTCTGGGTTGTGCCAATCAAGCCGGAGAAGATAATCGAAATATTGCCCGAATGGCACTTTTACTCGCCGGACTTCCGGTAAATATTGGCGGAGAAACCGTTAACAGATTATGCGCCAGCGGCATGGCTGCCGCAATAAATGCGCAAAGAGCAATAGCCACAGGTAATGGTAATTTGTACATTGTCGGTGGTGTCGAGCATATGACCAGAGGGCCTTGGGTTATGTCCAAATCTTCGAGCGCATACGGAAGAGATAGCCAGCTGTTTGATTCCAGTTTTGGATGGCGTTTTATAAATCCAAAAATGAAAGAGATGTACGGAGTTGATGGCATGGGAGAAACAGCTGAAAACTTGGTTGATTTATACAAAATAGGCAGGGAAGATCAGGATAAATTTGCCTTTAACTCTCAAATGAAAGCTTCAAAAGCTCAGCTTGAGGGGCGGTTTAATCAAGAGATTACTCCCGTCAGTATCCCACAAAAAAAAGGCGAGCCCATTGTGGTTGATAAGGATGAGTTCATTAAACCTAATTCATCGTTAGATAAACTCGCATCGCTTCGTCCGGCTTTTAGAAAAGATGGCTCGGTAACCGCAGGCAATGCCTCTGGACTAAATGACGGTGCTGCCGCTATACTTGTTGCAAGCGAAGATGCTATTAAATCTCAAAACCTAACTCCAAAAGCTAGGATTGTTTCTGCTGCAATTGCAGGAGTGGAACCGCGAATTATGGGGATTGGTCCGGTAGAAGCGTCAAAAAAAGCACTTCAACGGGCAGGACTAACACTTAATGACATAGATATTATTGAGCTTAACGAGGCATTTGCAGTTCAGGTTCTTTCTTGTATACGTCAACTCGGGCTTGATGACAGCGATTCAAGAATAAACCCTAACGGTGGGGCTATAGCTCTTGGACACCCTTTAGGCATGTCTGGCGCCAGACTTTTACAAACTGCTGCGATAGAATTGCAAAACACTAAAAAAAGATACGCTTTGGTTACTATGTGTATTGGTGTTGGACAAGGATATGCAACTATAATTGAACGTTGTTAATCACGCTGAAATGATATACGAATTTAACGGATACAAACCAGTAATTCACGAAAGTAGCTTCATACACCCGCAGGCTGTTGTTACGGGTAATGTTTTTGTGGGGGAGAATGTATATATCGGTCCGGGAGCTGCCATACGCGGCGATTGGGGTAAAATTATCATAGAAGATGGCTGTAACGTTCAAGAAAATTGCACCATTCACATGTTCCCCGGAACAACTGTTACATTAAAAAAAAGTGCCCACATTGGACATGGAGCTATCATTCATGGCGCAACAATAGGGGAAAACACACTGATAGGAATGAATTCAGTAATCATGGATGATGCTGAAATTGGTGACGAGTGTATTGTTGGTGCTTTGTGTTTTATTGGTGCAAATACTATTATACCCAACAGAAAAATTGTTGTTGGCAATCCCGGTAAAATCATCAAGGAGGTAACTGACGAAATGATAAACTGGAAAACCGAAGGAACCAAACTCTATCAGCAGCTACCTTCAGACTGCTACAATTCGCTTAAATTATGCGCGCCCCTTAGAGAGGTTGAACCGAACAGACCAACACAACAGGACATATATAAAACCTGGAAAAAGTCAAATTAATCTACTCGTGTTCCCTCCCCTTACCCTTCCCCTCGTTAAAAAACTGATCGTATTCTTGGGTTTGTTGCTTCAACTTATCTTTATCTTCTTTTCCTAACAACTCGTTTAAATTAGGCTTTCCGGCATTAACCCATGCTGTATACCAAAAACTGCCTGTGGTTAAAATAGATGCTCTCATTCTCTTCTCCTGCATATTGTTCAACATTCGCTCATAGGCTTTCGAAAACTCTGCACTGTATACTTTCATGGTAACCCTACCACGCTGTTCATAACTAAATTTTTTATCCTCTCCGTATTCAATAGTTAATTGCTTTTCGAATTTCAACACTGAATCAACCGCATTATGGCTTTCTTTCACTACATTCCATGCATAGTCCAACGGACTGTCGACATAGAATGCCTTTCCAACAAATAAATCGTAATCATCGTCCATAAAAAGTTCAGGAATTCTTGATTCCCAAAATCCGTGTATTCCTTTCTGCCCGGTTAACTGACCATTATAATTTTCTGTCGTATGTAATGGGACGTGCGCATCTCCCACGTAATGTCCCAAATCTGCCGAAAGCCTCAATATTCGTTCAGCGTCTTTATCAATAAAAGCTTTTGTAAGCCTATTCATCATCACCTCCAGATGCCAGGGTATTGTGCCATTGGCTTTGAGGGTAGAATCACCAAATTTTTCAACAGCATCTTTCCATTTTCTTGGAACTACTTCAAAAGGATCTCCATACTTATTATATCGATCAATATCTATATAGTGCCTTTCTGCCTCGCCTTCTACGGCATATCTCCTCTTATCAGGATTTACCGCATTTTCTGTAAGAAACTCTATATGGTGTTTGTAAAAAGTAAACATTTCGGTGGGCAATGTGAAAACTGCTATACGATTGATTCTCTTGTGCCCGAAAAAACCCCACGTATTGCTGCACACATGATTATACTCTACTTTTTCTGAAGCAAAAGAGAAAAAGAACACTCCAACCAGTATTAATAAAATATTTTTCACTGCCTAAAATTAACGATAATCCAGAGAGGGTATGTAAATTAATGGTTAAAATTATTTCGCTGCCAGCAATTAATAACAAACGTAAAGCCAATTTTAGACCAAAATAAACGTTAGCCATAAGTAAATGCTATTTTTGTAAAAAATTAGACCTTAATGAAATTTATATTTTGCTTTCTGCTAACTACTTTTCTTTGTTTTTCTGCAAAAACCCAGACGGTTATTTTACAAGAAAATTTTAATTCAGGAATTCCTGCAAGCTGGACAGTTGTTAACAATGATGGCTTTACTGTAGCCAACGACCCTGCTGTAAACTTTGTTACCGATGCTTGGGTAGCAGCTGCCGCAATGGAAATTGACTCAATAAACGATTTAGACTTATATTCGACCTCTTGGTACACCCCGACCGGTGTGGCCGATGATTGGCTCATAACACCACAAATCACTTTAGGTGCATATGGGAATTATTTACGCTGGCAGGCTCGTTCTGAAGACGAATCATACCCAGACGGATATAAAGTATTGGTTTCGAAAGCAGGAAATCAATTAACCGACTTTACTGACACTCTATTTATAACTGGCGGAGAGATTCCTGAGTGGCAAGATAGGAACGTATCGCTGGATAGCTCAGGATTAACCAACGAAGCCATTTATATTGCCTTTGTTAACAATTCCAACGATAAGTTCTTACTTCTGCTGGACAATATTTCTGTAGAAATAAACAATCCCGTTAGTGTTTCCGAACATAAAGCTCCTAAACTCGCAGTTTTTCCTAATCCTGCCCACGACAGAGTATTCATCAACACAAATTTGAGTCAGCAAATTGAAATTTTGGATTTATCTGGGAAAATCATGCATCTGGGTAGAGTTGATACTTTCACCAAGACTATTGATATTTCAGCGTGGAGCAAAGGAATTTACCTAGTCCGTGTTATTGATTCCGAATTTAGTGTAACTCAAAAATTAGTCGTTCAATAATTAGGTTGTATGGGATTCCGACTGGAAAATGTACTCCCCTCCCCCCTTCACGATTGGGACTTTGAACCAAACAGTATTTGGAAGAACACTGTTTATTTTAATCCTCAGGAGAAGCATTTGCTAGCATCCCCTTCCGGAAAAGGAAAATCAACACTAATAGCCTTGTTATTTGGTTTAAGAAAAGATTACACGGGCGATATTTTTTATAAAGAAAAAAAACTTAAAAACTTAAAAGCAGATGAATGGTCCGTATTAAGACGAAACGAGCTGAGTATTTTACATCAGGAGCTAAAGCTTTTCGGGCAACTCACCGTTTGGGAGAATTTTGAAATTAAAAACAGACTGACTGCCTTTAAAACAAAACATGAAATTGAAGAATTGGCAGAAAAACTTGGTATTGAGTCCCTGCTAAACAGACAATGCTCTACTCTTTCTCTTGGACAGCAACAGCGGGTCGCTATTCTTCGTTCAGTGCTGCAGCCTTTCAATTACTTGTTAATGGACGAGCCATTTAGCCATATAGATGAAAGTAATATCAAAAAAGCTCTCGCTTTGATAGAAGAGGAATGCGCTATTAACGAAGCGGGATACATACTCACCTCCTTGGGAGAAACATACGGGATAACTCACTCTACTCAACATATTGTTTAATTAAGATGATCCGTAAGCTTATATTTAAAGACCAGATTTACAGTCAGTTGATAGCATCAACGTTTGGTGCCTTTATTGGTATACTTATGCTTTTGGTATCCGTTCAGCTTTATGTCGATTTTAAAGACATTATCACCCAAAGAAGCGGCACCCTAGATCCCGATTATCTCGTTATTAAGAAGCGTATTTCTGAAATGACAACACTTGGTTTAACCAAGGATAAATTCTCTGACAGAGAGCTTGAAAATATTCGGAAACAAGAATTTATAGAAAAAGCAGCGCCTTTTAAATCAGGTGGTTTTCAGGCATATGCCATTATGACTCCTCCGGGTGGAGAAAAAAATACGATGTCCACTCTAGTATTTTTTGAAAGCATTCCAAATGATTTTCTGGATATAGAAAACCTTGACTGGAATTGGAAAGAGGGAGTTAATGAACTGCCAATTATAATGCCTAATACATTTTTAGATGCCTACAATTTTGGGATTGCAAATACCGTAGATGCTCCCAAAATTAGCCGGAATATTATTTCATCTCTTCAACTTAGGGTTAAAATTAGTGGAAACGGATACAGTGAAATATACTATGCCCGAATAGTTGATTTTACAGACAGGGTCAATAGTATATTAGTTCCTGAGGCTTTTATCAATTACGCCAACGAAAAATTTGGTGGAGAAACCACCAACTCTTCCCGAATAATTATCGCTGCAAAAGATGCCAGAGACCCCAAACTGTCAAGGTTCTTAAGTGAAAACGGCTACGAAACAAATAATGAAATGCTTCGAGGCAGTATTCTTAAATCAGTATTAACCACTGTTTTAGGATTTCTTCTTTTCATAGGTGTTATTATTATTATGCTGGCCGTTTTGAGCTTTCTACAGTATGCGCAAATTATTATTCATCGGTCCACTTACGAAATACAAGTGCTTAGTATGCTGGGATATAAGCAAAAATCAATTTCTGGAAGATACCGTGATTTTTTCATTAAAATATTTGTCACACTATTTATTGTAGCTTTGGCTGCCTCTCAGGGGGGAAAAATCATCATAAACAATATCGTATCTGATAACTTAATGATTGAACTCAACCCCTATATTCACGAAATGACTCTTTTGGCCGGTTTAATATTCCTCAGTTTTTTCGTATTTTTTATAGTCTTAAGTATAAACATTCAGGTGAAACGAAAAATTTCGGGCAACTAACCCTTTAAAATTTTGTTAAATATTAGATTACCTAAACCACCATTAGTATTTTGGTTCGTTACTTGTAAAACAAAATAGAAAAACAGCCTTATGTTCAAAAAACTACTCACTATTGCTCTTTTAATGCTATCAGCATTTTCTACTTATAGTCAACAAAAAGGGAAATACAAGCTTCAATTTAAAGTAGACGGAGTAAAAGACAGTACTGTTTATCTGGCCCGTTATTACGGTGATAAACTCTACTATGCAGACACAACTGTAGCCGACTCTAAAGGAAATATCACTTTCACAGGAAATGACCTAGAAGGAGGTATCTATGCTGTGGTGATTCCCGGACCGATGTACTTCGAAGTTATTGTAGCCGAAAATGAAGTGGTCATGGAAACAAAAAAAGAAGACTTTGCCAAACACATGGTTATAAAGAAAAGTGAAGAAAACAAAGCCTTTTATGAGTATATAAATTTTCTTGGCAACAAAAGAAAAGAAGCCGAACCGCTTCAAAATGAGTTTAAAATACTAGATAAAGACAAACAAAAAGAGCGGTATGAAGAGGTTCAATCAAAGCTTATTCAATTCGATAAAGAAGTGAAAAGTTTTCAGCGAGAATTTGTAAAAAGGCACGGTGATAAATTTGCAGGCAAAGTTATCGGTATGTCAATAGAAATAGAAATACCCGATGCCCCCAAGGACGAAAAAGGAGAACAAGTAGATCCACTTTTTCAGTATAAATACGCTACCAAAAACTTCTTTAATAATTTCGATTTTAGTGACGAGCGTATTGTTAGAACTCCCGTTTTTCACAATAAATTAGATTTTTACTTTCAAAAAATATTAATTCAGCACCCGGATACAATATGCAAGGAGGCTACTCAACTTATAAGCAAAATCAAAGAAGGTACAGAATTGTTCAAATACGTAATACACCACATAACATACACCTTCGAAACGAGCAAAATAATGGGAATGGATGCCGTGTTTGTGTGTATGGGAAAGAACTACTACTGTCCGGTTGAAAATTCGAAAGCATTCTGGATGAAACAAGAAAAATTAAAAGAATTATGCGATAGAGTTAATTCGACGGAACCACTTCTTTTGGGCAAAAAAGCCCCACAGATAATTTTAATCGACACCACAGAACAAACTTGGATAGACCTATACAAAGTAAATGCAGCTCATACTATACTCATGTTTTGGGATCCGGATTGTGGCCATTGCAAAAAAGAAATGCCTAAGATGATAGCCCTGTATAACAAATACAAGGAGAAGGGTGTAAAGGTTGTGGCTGTAAGCACGAACCTAGATAACAAAGACTGGAAAAAATATGTAAAAGATAAGAAGTTGGAATGGATTAACCTCTCTGACAGTCCAGAGATTAACAAAAATGCATACAAATATGTTCGGGAGCTTGGAGTAACTACTGTGGAAAGTTTAAACTTTCGCCAAGCTTACGATATATTTAGCACACCGCAAATCTACCTATTAGACTCGGATAAAATAATTCGAGCTAAAAAGATGGATGCAACAGGGCTAGATAAAATTCTCGCTCGCGAATACAACATTCCCGAAGGCCTGCAGGTAGAAGAAGACGAGCAAGGAAACAAAACAAAATAAGAATCTATTTGGTTATTTAGTTAGGCTTCTTCATCGCCAATTAATACACGCTGTTTTTTCTTGAAACTTAATTTTGCAAAAAGATATATGTCTATTACCGTATGTGCTACAATACAAGCTGTTAATCCGAAACAATCATTCATAAAGCCGATTCCGGCAATAACCAGCAATAGGTAAAATCCGTAAATAGAAACCTTTAAATTGGTTGGGGTTAAATACCCGTGTAAAGCAACAAATACAATTGACGTTATCCAAATACCCCAAGCAGGCTGAATTGCGCCACGGAACAAAATTTCCTCTCCAAAACCTGCACAAAACGACACGAAAACAATATCAATAGGTTTCAT
The DNA here is from genome assembly GCA_046295395.1 of Flavobacteriales bacterium. Classification (GTDB taxonomy): domain Bacteria; phylum Bacteroidota; class Bacteroidia; order Flavobacteriales_D; family JBKBNH01; genus JBKBNH01. The sequence continues at coordinate 107,814 of JBKBNH010000003.1, forward strand.
TTTGATAGAGGCTATAATACCTCCATAATGTGTTTTGATTTCTGTCATATAAGGATGGCCGATTAACCTCCAAGCGAGAAAAGATGAAATCAAACCATACAGCAATCCCACTAATACCTCTAGCATATAAGAAGAGCGGGTAATAAACAGTGTATTCACATCTGCTGTGTCGAAAAAAAACATAATCAACCAGGCCAGCAAAGGAAATAAAGTCAGAGTTAGCAAACCGAGCCAAAGGATAGACGTTCTTTTCAAGATAAAATATAAAATATATGTTGAGACAAAACTACACTTTAGGTAGTAAAGAAAATAATTAATAGACTAGCTGTGCATAAAATTGCCCCAATTAGCCAACTCTTCTTTGCTCCAAAGGTCGGGAAAAAAAATCCTGCGCTGATATACCGGATGGAGATATTTTTGCCATTCACTTGCCCCGGTGGCTGCCTTATTCTCTCCTTTTTTATTTAGGTATGTTTGAGCTGTCTCCAAATGAACCAGCGGCCACCTTACATTGAACGCCAAATCAACCTCTCTCATGGCTGTTTTTAGCTCCTCGTTTACCGCTCCTTTCAATTCCATTTTTTTGTAGATAACATAGAGATTGCTTGTTTTTTTCTGCTCAGCCAATCGAACAAACTCTTCTATATATTTTTCCTCAAACATACTTAAGGTTAATGATTTCACTCCAGTTTTATAGTCCTTTCCGGCATCTTGCCAATATATGTTTTCGAACAAATCACGAATCGAATATTCTTCAGGTAATCTTGCTCTTCCCCTTTCGTTTACAAGGTTATATAAATCGGTACAATAAATTTCAAGAATTCTAAACTGGGCAGACTGAAACCCACTGGCAGGAGCCAAAGAAAGTCTGAACTGGTTGTAATCATCATAACTCATCCCCTGATTCATTATGCTGAATGAATTAGACAGTAAGCCGATATATCTTTCAATTCTTCTTAATTTTTCGGAAAAAACTTCAATTGAAATATCTTCACCGGATGTAAGTTGCTTTAATTCGTGAATGATAAGTTTAAGAACCAATTCCGTAACCTGATGGTAAATTATGAATACTTCTTCATCCTTAAAATTAGTTCTTGGTTTTTGTAAGGAAAGTAGTGTTTCTACTTCCACGTAATCCCAGTAAGACATAGGTTTAGCATGCAGCAACCCCCGTAAATACGTGTTCGGATCCTGACCCAAATCTGTGTATTTCTTCTCAATCTGATTAACTATCTCGTTCACCACTATGTTGATTTAAGTTTTTAACTCCAAAAATTAATAAAGAAAAAGCCTTGAAAAACTCTAGTAAAATATATGTTAAATGCAAGTAGGAGGGGACAACAGAGTCCCCGGAAATTACTCTTAATGCCCTCGAGTCAAGAGTTGGCAACAAATAAAATGTTTGAATCATCAAAACAACTACTATTGCAAAAAACCAAACTGACTTCCAAATGAAGAACTCTCTGTTTCTAAGAAAAATCAAAAATAGCACCAACGAAAAAATTAACTCCATTTTATTTAATGCCGCAAAAACCAATCTCCCTATGCCCAAACCAATAGGTAGCGTAACGCCAGGAGCCTCGAATTTGAGCCAAGCTTCCATAAAACTAATCGCACACACCATTCCGAACCAAATAAAAGCTATGGCCGCAGAAAATTGATAAAAACTTATCTTTCTAGTTGAAACCATTCCTTTTTAAATGCTGTAATTTGTATTCGAAAACTTTTGCCGTATTACTTGCCTTCATCTTAATTTCTTGTGCCTTTTCTCCCTCAAACAACTCGTCAACTGTTTCGAAAAACAAACCAATCCACCGTTCAAAGTGCTTGGCATCTATAGGCATAGTTGCGTGCGGATCAAAGGGTCTCCCCGAGTAGGTGTGGTCAAAAGCTAAAACGGTTTCCCAAAACTTATACATTTTCTCCAGATGAGGCTGCCAATTTCCCTTAATCCTACCTTCGAATATAGGTCCCAAAACATCATCCTCACGAATTTTAGAGTAAAACATATTCACCAACAGCTTAATGTCATCCAGCGAATTAATGTCATTTTTATCAATCATTCTCATTAACGTAAAGTAACGTATAAATTACAAAAAAGAGTTTGACAAAAATCAGGGTTAAATATTGATATCTATCAGTTTTGAAACACAAAAAGTGTTAACGAAAAAATAATTTCCTCTACAAACCATCGTAGATACATTTTGTTTTATAATTTAGCGACACTTATACGAAGTACAGAAAAACAACCCTCTTTATATCCAATCAAAATGAGCGAAACAGCAAAAATCATCTTAGAAGGAAATACTTACGAACTTCCCGTAATTGTTGGCACAGAAAACGAGAAAGCGATAGATATTGCTAAACTTAGAGGTCAATCAGGCTACATTACACTTGATACTGGCTTTAAAAATACTGGCTCTACTAAGAGCGCTATAACGTTCTTAGATGGTGAAAACGGTATACTTCACTACAGGGGTTATCCCATTGATCAACTAGCAGAGCATTCTTCTTTTATGGATGTTGCTTACCTGTTGATAAATGGAAGTCTGCCTAACAAGGAACAATTAGATTCTTTCGAGGATAATATTAGAAGACACACCTTAGTGCATGAAGACATGCGTCAATTCTTTATGGCATATCCCCACAAAGCCCACCCAATGGGTATATTGGCCTCTACCGTGTGCTCTCTTTCCACTTTCTATCCCGAGTCTTTGGATCCAAATCGCGGACAAGAAGGAGTTATGCTAACTATTTATAGATTATTAGCCAAGCTACCTACTTTGGCTGCATGGGCTTACAAAAACTCAATGCGGCATCCTTTGATGTACCCTAAAAACAACTTGAACTACTGTGAAAATTTCCTTCACATGATGTTTGCCATGCCGACCTACGACTACCAGCCTGATCCGGTTGTTGTAGATGCTTTAGATAAATTATTAATTTTACATGCCGACCACGAACAAAACTGCTCTGCTTCAACAGTTCGAATAGTTGGTTCTTCTCAAGCAAACTTATATGCCTCTATTTCAGCTGGTATTTGTGCATTATGGGGTCCGCTTCACGGAGGTGCTAATCAAGCTGTAATTGAAATGCTTGAAGCAATTAAAAACGATGGCGGAAATATCGAAAAATGGATAAACAAAGCCAAGGACAAAGACGATCCATTCAGATTAATGGGCTTTGGCCACCGAGTTTACAAAAACTTCGACCCTCGTGCTAAAATCATTAAGAAAGCATGTGATGATGTACTTATCAAAATGGGAATAAACGACCCCGTATTGGATATTGCCAAGAAGCTTGAGGAAATAGCCCTAAGCGATCCATACTTTGTGGAAAGAGGTCTTTATCCAAATGTTGACTTCTACTCAGGAATTATATACCGAGCTATAGGAATTCCAACTGATATGTTTACCGTGATGTTTGCTCTAGGGCGACTTCCGGGTTGGATTGCTCAATGGAAGGAGATGGTTGAAGGCGGAGAGCCTATCGGCAGACCTCGCCAAGTTTACACCGGTTACACAAAAAGAGATTTTGTGCCAATGGCCAAAAGATAACAAAGAAAAAGTCCCATTAAGCACGGGGCTTTTTCTTTTTTTTAAACTTCGGCACAAATTGTGTTAACATCTAAACAAAACCCAAAGCCATGAAAAATTTAATCTTTACCCTAACAACCCTTTTTATTATAAGTTCTGCTACATCTCAGGTTGTGTTTTCCTGCGATTATAAAAGCGATGCAGACGTAAAAGTATATGTGTCTAAATACAAAAGCGACGCAGACTTGGTTGTATATAAAGCTAAATATAAAAGTGATGCCTCTGCAAACAACGGAGTTTGGTTTTTTGCACAATACAAAAGCGATGCGAAAAAGAAAATCTATTTCTGCGATTACAAAAGTGATGCAGACTTAATCATCTTCTTTAGCGATTATAAAAGTGACGCAGGGTGGAGGAATCGTTCCAGGATACAGCTGATGCAATAATTTCTATTTGTACAATTCTTCTGAGAGTTTAATCACTCCATCGTTTCCAAATATTATCGGGCCTGCTGGTACCCTATCCACATCGGGACCGTTTTCCAACCTAAGAACCCCTCGCGGGCAAACCTGCGAACAAATACCGCATCCCACACAGGAAGACCGCACAATGTTTTGTCCTTTCTGTGCATACGCTCTCACATCAATACCCATTTCGCAATAGGTAGAACAATTGCCGCAAGAAATACACTGACCTCCATTGGTCGTTATTCTGAATCGGCTTTTGTATTTCTGAACCAATCCCAAGTAAGCTGCTAACGGACAGCCAAATCTGCACCAAACTCTATTGCCCATCAACGGATAAAATCCGGTACCTACCACCCCGGCAAAAGCCGAACCAATAAGAAATCCGTAGAGTCGTTGCACTTCGTAAGTGGAAATACCCAAGAGAGAATATGATTTAGTAAAGTAGGTATATAAGGTCAAGCCTGTCATTAAAACAGCAAAAACCAAAACACTATGAATCATCCAACGCTCAATTTTCCACGCTTTAAGAGTTTTATCTGAAAGTTGGCGGTATGGGTCGCCCAATGTTTCTGCCAATCCACCACAACCGCACACCCAGGAGCAATACCAGCGTTTACCAAAAAAATAAGTCAATATAGGAACTCCCACTACAAAAAGTAAAATTCCCCAAACCAACATAAACATCCCCAACGTTCCTCCTTCTATGTGATTGGTAATGTTCCACTCAAAAAAGAAATCGTACTTAAGAGGCCACATATTTTTAAAATCAAAATAGGGTTGGTTCAAACGAACCAAAATTTCGGGGATAAGAAAGGCAAATGCTGTTTGGAAAAACATTACTGAAACGGTGCGCAACTGCTGGTATTTGCTATGGCGATACTTTACCAGCATCCGTATTCCCATAACCAACATGGCTACGGTGTAAAGAAATCCGTACAAAAACCATTGACTGGCAGAATTTCCACTAATAGCAATACTTATTGGGTCAACCAAAGTTACCCAATTGGTGAGATACTCGGGAAACCAATACAAAATTACATAAAAAGCGATAAGAAATGTACCCGTTATCACCCCAATCCACCCCCTATTAGTTGCCGCATGAAGAAAAATACCGTTGTTTTTAATCCCTGCCGGCTCTGCTTTTAACTGCGGAACAAAATACATCATGGCTCCTGCTCCACTCAAAAGAAAACAAAGAACCATAAAAATCCACTTATACTGTACCAATATGCCAATAGTAGAGGACTTGGTCAATTGAAAAGCCATATCCTTGGTGTTTCCAATTCCGTATCGGGAAACCAAATCGTATTGATTGAACTCGTAGATGCTTTTTTTAAATTCATCTGCACGGTACGTTTGTCCTGCCATCCAGGAAACTTTATCTTCAAAATTCTTCCAAATCGAATCGGAATAATCTTCGGGCTTAATGGTTTTAAGTCCTTTCAAATCAAAATCACTAAAAGCATAGGCATCAGCCACAGATTCATTAATACCCATGTGGTGAATTAAATCAGCATTGGCGTTTTCCATGATGCGATTCAACTCGCTTACGAAAGAAAACTGATTTGAAAACTCTTTATCCAGAATAGACTCTGCATGAGGTAAAACGTACTGATAAACCGGATTTACCTCACACACAACTTCGTCCAACACATGTTGTGTGAGCATAAATTTTCCCAATGAAAATGTTGCCACAAAAACCAGTAATGAAGTCAAAAACAAAAATAGTCCTATGCGCTGGGTTGTTTTCATGCCATTCCTAACATTCGTTTTATACTCCAATTGTTTAAACTCACATTCTCTCCCTTCTCTGTATTGTACTTGTTTACCAATTCGGTATAATACGTTTTATAAAATTCAGGGTCAAAATGCGCATCATAAATATTGCGCATCACTTCATTCACTGTAGTTTTAGACCTAATCCACTTGTCACAGACAGGATGCCGCAGACGAATTCCGAAACTATGCATTCCAATTACTTCTTTGCCCTGCTTGTTGTAAACCACCCTGAAAGCTAATTTCCTTTCGGAGTCCTCCCAGTAGAAGGAATCTATTTCCTCAGACAAAACAGCAGGAACATTACCATAAGTTTGGTATTCGATATCGAAGAATTTGGCTGAATTGAACCAAATACCGGGATTGTAAGCCACCGGTTTCTTACAAATGTTAATCGCCACGGTTTCTCCCATCATCCGTCCGGTGTACCATACTTGTTCGATTGCTCTTCTGCCGGGCTGCGATGATTTTATTTCCGCACAATCGCCGATGGCGTATATATTTTCGAAATTGGTTTTCAAGTACTCGTCAACCAAAACTCCACGATTAGTTTCTATTCCAGAATTTTTTAGAAAATCTATACTGGGAGTAACACCGGTAGTAATGGCCACAAATTCGCATGGCACCTCTTCTCCGGTATTTGTAACCACACTTTTCACCCGATTATTATCGTCTTTTAATACTTCCTTCAGCTCCGTTTGCAGCTTCAAATCCACGTGGTGTTCCCGAATATGACGACCAATCATTTTGGCTTCCTCCATGGGAATTACATTGTTCCAAAATGCAGACTCTCTCACTAAAAAGGTAACATCAATATTTCTGCTTCGCAGCATTTCGGCCACTTCTATACCTATCAATCCTCCACCTACAATGACCCCTCGATTTATGTCTTTTGTATTTTGTTCCATAGTTTCTAGGTCTTGTTTGCTATACAAACCCTGAACACCAAGAGCATCTTGCCCGGACCAATTGTAAAAGGCAGGCTTAGACCCGGTAGCCAAAATAAGTGTGTCGTAAAGCATTTCTTCGCCATTGGATAATTTTAGCTTATTTTCCGTTGGCAGAACCTGTTCTACTTTATTAAAAATAAGATTGATGCGGTTTTTTTTCCAAAAAAAATCTTCGTACGGTTTTAAATGCTCCCACTTCATGTGCCCCATATAAACATACATAAGTGCCGTGCGGGAGAAAAAATGCTCCGACTCAGCAGAAATAACCGTTATAGCATGGGCACTCAGCTTTCTGATGTGCCTTGCCGCCGTTATTCCGGATATTCCATTTCCTATGATGACAATATTTGACATTTGTTTATATAGTCGGTTGTTTTAAAGTCATAGTAGATTTAGCTGTTTTAAACCTTTGTAGCCAACTCAAGTTCCTCTATTAAATTGTAATACAACTCCGTTAGCACTTTTTCCGATTTGCCTGCCACTTCTATAATTTCCTGAATATTCACCAGCTGCAAATTATCGGGATCACATTCATCTGTGAGAACAGAAATAGCGCAACAAGGCAACCCCATGTGATTAGCCGCTATTACTTCAGGCACTGTACTCATGCCTACGACATCTCCTCCTATTTTTCTCAAATAGCGATATTCCGCAGGCGTTTCGAGCATCGGTCCTTGTGCTGTAACATAAACTCCTTCTCTCAGCGTTATATTTTTTCGCTGAGCTATCGCCTTTAATTTTTGACGTAATTCTGCATCATAAGGATGGCTCATATCAGGAAATCGTGTACCCAGTTCTTCCATATTTTTGCCGATGAGGGGATTGTTGGGAAATAAATTTACATGTTCGGTAATGAGCATCAAATCTCCTTTTTTGAAAGCGGGATTCATAGCCCCTGCGGCATTGCTAATCAAAAGAGTCTTTATACCCAGTAATTTCATCACCCGAATAGGAAAAATGATTTGCTGCATGGTGTATCCTTCGTAAAAGTGAAAACGCCCCTGCATAGCAAGTACCTGCTTTCCAGCCATTTTACCGTAAATTAATTTACCGGAATGAAACTCAACAGTAGATAAGGGGAAATGCGGAATATTTTCATAGCTGATTTCTTGTTCTACCTCAATAGACTGTGCTAGATTTGCCAATCCGGTTCCCAACACAATACCCACCTCGGGGGTTAAAATTCCTTTTGCAGAAAGAAACTCTGCCGATTCTTTTAGTTGCTTAAAGCCAAATTCCATTTCTCCAAAGCGGTATAAAAATCATGTAAATCTTTTTCTTCATCCACATCAGATAAAGTTTCTAAACTTACAAAAGAAATCCCTTGCATTTTCAATTTTTTCTGTGAGTCTTTTAACACCGTGTCCGTACTCCAGCTTATACCGCTAAACAACTCAGGAATAAGTCTTCGCATAGCCAAAAGATAATACCCTCCATCTCGGGCAGGACCAAATACCACATCGTTAAATTGCAATAATTCAAAAGATTGTTCGATATGTCGAGACTCTAATAAAGGGCAATCACTACCGATAATCACCACTTTTTCATAGCCCGATTCAAAAGAAGCTTCAAAAGCAAATTTCATCTTCTCTCCTAAATCGCCGTTTACTTGTAAGTGTTTTTCGTATAAAACCGAACTAAAAACGTCTTCTTCTGTGATTTTACCCCCATAATGAACTTCGCGTTTGGCGGGTACGTTTCGGGCAATTCGCTCCGTAATATTGAGCAATCCCTTGTATATGTTTAGCGCAGATTCATTTCCAATGGTTGCTGCCAATCTAGTTTTCACCTTTCTCGGTTCGGGGTGCTTTACAAATATGAGCAGTTTGTTTTTCATTTAGGCTACTGTCCCCTGACAACTAGACCCCGCTCCCGCTGTACAGCCAAAGCAATGTTGGTTAATGGCAATCACGCGATTATTTAGTTTTTCGATATTCATCTCACTTACATGCCTCCCTACCTCAGGATTGATGGCAAGCCCGAGCATTTGATTAAAATCGCAATCGTAAAGGTAACCGTCCCAACTTACAGACAGGGTGTTTTTACACATCACTCCCTTTACTGCTTGTGGATTAAAGGAATTGACCAGTTTTTCCATATACCCTTCATAATTTTCGCTGGCAATAAGGTAATCCAAAAATCGGCTAATTGGAATATTGGTAATGCAAAACAAGTTGTTGAATTCGATATTGAAACGCTGTTTGAGTTGTTTTTTGAATTGGGCTTCAAGTTCTGCCTGGTTACCCGGTAAAAAAGCCCCCGCAGGATTGTACACCAAGTCGAGTTGTAATCCGCTGCCTTCTATGCCATATCCCACAGCATTGAGCATTTTCAACGCTTCTATAGATTTATCAAATACCCCATCACCACGCTGGCGATCAGTTTTCGATGCATCGAAATACGGCAAGGAAGAAACCACATGTACCTTGTTTTTTTTGAAAAAATCAGGCAAATCATGATATTTTTTATTGGCCAATATGATGGTAAGGTTACAGCGAACGATAATTTCTTCGACCCCTCGTTTCACCGCCTCTTCTACAAAATAGCGGAAATGGGGATTCATTTCGGGTGATCCCCCGGTCAAGTCGAGCGTTTTGGCTTCTATTGCAGAGATGGCTTCCAGACACTGGTCTATCGTCTCTCTGGTCATGATTTCCTTTCTATCGGGGCCGGCATCTACATGACAATGCTTACACACCTGATTGCACATATACCCCACATTCACCTGAAAAATATCCACCTTGTCCGAGCGCAACGGAAAATCTCCGCATTGCTTAATTTTTTCAGCAAAAGTGGGCAAATGACCCTCTTTAAAAATTCCGTTGCTCAGAAATTTCACCTGATTTTCTTTATAGGCCAATTCGTGCTCTCTGGCTTTGAGTGATTTTATCATCGATGTATTCTATATGCTGATTGGTAAACTACTCTTCTTCACTTTATACTTAATGCTTTGTGCTTTTTAATCACATTGATAGCTTCTTCACTTTATTAATCATTTGCACACCGTGTACAAGCGACGCTCCGCCCCGTATAGCCGCACTAACATGAACTGCTTCCATCATTTCGGTTTCGCTGCATCCGCGCTTCATTGTGTCCTGCGTGTAGGCATCAATACAATAAGGGCATTGCACGGCATGAGCCACAGCCAAAGCAATCAATGCCTTTTCACGGGCGGTAAGTGCTCCCTCCTTGAACACTTCTCCGTAGTAATCGAAAAACTTTTTGGCCAGTTCGGGTTCAAAATCACCTATATTGCCAAATTTCTTCAGATCTTCGGGTTGGTAATAGGATTTTTCCATGGGGGGGTATTTGTTGGTCTAAAATTACAACAACTAACCTACGAAAAAAGATTGGAGTTGGATTTAATTAAAATCTAAAACAAATAGAAAAAATTCTTGTTCCCCAATAATAACTACTTTTGAAACATGCATATCCGTACATTTATTTTTTGGTTATTAGGAATAAATACCGTTTTGGGGCAAGCGCCAAAAACCTACTCAGCAGGCGATATACGGCTGGAGTTAAACAAATTGAATACCGTTGGTTCGGTACTTTACCTAGCCGCACACCCCGACGATGAAAACACGCGCCTCATCACTTGGTTGGCAAACGAAAAATGCGTGCGCACTGCGTACCTTTCACTCACCCGGGGCGACGGAGGGCAAAACCTCATAGGAACAGAAAAAAACGACCTTATCGGTGTGTTGCGCACTCAAGAGTTGCTGGCCGCACGCAGAACCGACGGAGGCGAACAGTTTTTTACCCGTGCAGTGGACTTTGGTTATTCGAAAAACCCGGAAGAAACATTTGCCAAATGGGAACGAGAACAAGTGCTGAGCGATGTAGTTTGGATAATTCGCAAATTCAGACCGGATGTAATTATTACCCGTTTCCCTCCCACCAGCGCTGCGGGACACGGCCACCACACTGCCTCGGCCATGCTTGCCGAAGAAGCCTTCGACTTAGCTGCCAACCCAAATGCCTTTTCCGAGCAACTGAAGTATGTAAAAGTGTGGCAACCGCTCTCGCTTTATCACAACGCCAGTTCGTGGTGGAATAAAGAATTACCCGAATTGGCAGCCACGTCAGATGAGTATTGCATTGTAGACATTGGCGAATACAATCCCATGCTGGGGCGCTCTTACAACGAAATTGCCGCCGAAAGTCGCAGTCAACACCGTAGCCAAGGATTTGGCTCTGCCCGCCAGCGAGGTAAAACGCCTGAATATTTGCGCCACATGAAAGGGCAAAAAATGCCCAAAGACCTGTTTTCCGGAATCGACCTCAGTTGGAAACGCATAAAAGGCAGCGAGAAAATTGCGCAGGCAATAGAAACTATTATCAAAAACTACGATGCAGCAAACCCAGCTAAAAGTGTAAAAGGTCTAGTTGACTTGTACTCACTCCTAGAAAAACTTCCCGATGAGAATTACAAAACCTACAAAAAAGAACAAGTGAAAAATCTTATTGTGACTTGCTCGGGGATTTGGGCAGAGGCAGTAAGTGAAAGTGCTGTATATGGAGAAAAAGAAACTATAAAATTGCTACTCACCCTGCTAAACCGTTCATCGGTAAATATTTCTTTGAAATCTATTTCCCTGAATGGAAAAACAATTCATCAAGAAAAAACTTTGCTCAAAAACAATGAACCGTTTCAACTCGATGTGACAACCCGGGCGGAAAAACCCTTTACGCACCCATTTTGGCTTGAAAAACCGTACAAAAACTTGTTTGAAATTGAACAACAAACGCTGCGCGATTTACCCGAAAATCCAACTCAAATTCCCGTAAAAGCTGTATTGGTTGTTGGCCATATAGAACTGGAAATAGATGTGCCTATAGTGTACAAATGGGTGGATCGTTCAAAAGGTGAATTATACGAATCGGTTGCCATTCTTCCTGTGGTGAGCATGAAACCGCTAAAATCCATTTACCTGTTTAACAGTGATACAGTGCAAGAAATTACCGTTTCGGTAAAAGCCAACCGAGACTCCGTGAGTGGTGTCGTAAAAACAAGCGTACCGCCCCGATGGAAACCGAGTCCGGAATCGCAGCCCGTAAACATTACCCGAAAAGGCGACGAAATCAGAATCACCTTTCAGTTGATGCCCACCAAAAACGTAGCCGACGGATACGCTGTGTTCTCTTTTGAGTCTTCTGATACTGTACTCACCGAAGTGAGTTACGAAGTACAAAAAATTGACTATGAGCATATACCTACCCAATATATTCTAAAACCGGCGCAAGCAAAAGTGGTGAAAATGGATTTGAAATTAGGTAGAAAAAACATTGCTTACTTGATGGGGTCGGGTGATGAAGTCCCTCAATCGCTCGAAGCGGTGGGCTATACAGTTACCCTGCTCGAACCGACCGCTTTGGGGCTTACCGACTTGTCGAAATTCGACGCGGTAATTACCGGAGTGCGTGCCTATAACACCCTAAAAGAACTAGAGTTTGGCTACAAACACCTGCTTAATTATGTAAAAAATGGTGGAAACCTGATGGTGCAATACAATACGCAACCTTCTACTGTTACTGATAGCGTTGGCCCCTACCCGATAAAATTTGGCAGAGGAAGAGTAACCGACGAAAACGCTATGGCCACCTTGATAAAACCTGAGCATCCGATTTTCAACTTCCCAAACAAAATAACTGCTGCTGATTTCGATGGGTGGGTGCAAGAGCGGGGGCTTTACTTTGCTCAGGAATGGGACAGCCGTTACGAACCCCTTATTCGCTGGAACGATTCGGGAGAAGCTCCACAGGAAGGCGGTTTACTTTACTGTTCCTACGGTAAGGGAGCCTACATTTTTACCGGGATTTCCTTTTTTCGCCAACTGCCTGCCGGAGTTCCCGGAGCTTACCGACTTTTTGCTAATCTGATACATGCGGGGAGAGGTATTTCAAATTAAATTCTATTCTGTAAGCCCTGTGACTGAACATTTGTTTGTGTCAACAGATATTCGTCTTATTCGCCAAATGTGACCTAATATTGAAAATTTTCTTTAGTAAAAAAACATCTCAAAATTGAAATTCTAAAACATCCTATTTAAACTACCAATTGGCTGAGCTTTTGTTGAACTATAAAACTAACGTTATGAAACAAGGAATTAGCCTTAATACTGTAAGCGGTGCTGTTTAAATGAACGAAGCTATACAAATCGAGACGGAACAGGCTCTATTAGAGACGTAATAAAAGCTTCTCAAAGAGGATTAATAATAAACTCTATCACAAGTCAAAGCAAGCGATTACGTTACTAACGATATGGTTAGATTCTATATACAGGATAATCTTGATGATATTTTTTCACCACAGATACACATCAAATTTGGAGTCTCCAATTCTCATTTTTTTTCTACTACTCTCTTTTGTTTTTGGTCTTCTAACGCCTTACATAGCAGAAAGAATATGTATAAAAAAGTATTTGAAAAAATCCGCCCCCTATCGGTTTATTGCCCCAAACCAAAATACTTCCTTATTTTTGGGCTAGTCCAAACACATGACCGAACCCAACGACACCCCCCCATTTTTTAAATCCTGGAAAGGAGTTTACCTCTTTGTATTGGTGTTTTTGGTTATAGAAATCATCTTATTCACCTGGTTAAGCCAACTCAACTCATGAGCGTAGTTGACTGGATTATAATGGCGGGCACCCTGCTTTTTATTGTGCTGTACGGCGCATGGAAAACACGCAAAAGCCAAAACATTCAGGGCTACCTGCTGGGAGGCAATGAGGCCAACTGGATTACCGTGGGACTATCGGTAATGGCTACTCAGGCTAGTGCCATCACTTTTCTTTCGGCTACAGGCATGGGGTTTTCTTCGGGAATGGAGTTTGTGCAGTTTTACCTCGGTATGCCTATTGCGCTGATTATTCTTTCCATTACCATTATCCCGTTATTTTACAAGCTTAAGGTTTATACCGCCTACGAGTTTCTGGAAAGTCGTTTCGATTTAAAAACCCGTTTGTTCACGGCTTTTTTGTTTCTGTTGCAGCGCAGTTTTGCAGCCGGACTTACCATTTACGCTCCCTCCATCATTCTTACCAATGTGCTTGGGTGGAACCTTTACATTACCAACATTGCCGTGGGTATGCTGGTGATTATCTACACCGTTTCCGGGGGAACAAAGGCCGTAAGTCTTACCCAAAAATGGCAAATGGGCATCATTATGGGCGGAATGTTTATCGCCTTTGGTATACTGGTGCATTATATTTCTCAACATCTTTCCTTTGGCGAGGCCGTGAGTTTCGCCGGGAAAATGGGTCACATGAACATAATTAATTTCGATTTTGATGTAAACAGCCGTTACAACGTGTGGGCGGCATTTACCGGAGGAATATTTCTCTTTATGTCGTATTTCGGAACAGACCAATCGCAGGTGCAACGCTATATTTCGGGGAAAAACATCACCGAAGGCCGATTGGGAATGATGTTTAATGCCGTGCTGAAAATTCCCATGCAATTTTTTATCGTGTTTACCGGAGTAATGGTTTTTGTGTTTTACCAATTCGAGAGTCAGCCGGTATATTTCGATAGTGCCGTGGTAGAACAACTACAAAGCACCAACAACAAAGAGGCTTCAACTCAATTTTACGAAATAAAAGCAGAACACACCACCCTAGAACAAGAAAAGCAACTCCTGCTACAAAAGTATAAAACCATCGACAATGATAAGATTACTGCTAAAATCAGAAAAAATATTAAAACACAGGATTCACTACACAAAGAAGTAAGACTACTTGCCAAATCTATTGACATTTCGGTCGATTCTAAAGAAACCGACCACGTATTTATCAGTTTTGTACTCGACTACCTTCCTGTAGGTCTTGTAGGCTTACTCATAGCGGTAATTTTTTCAGCAGCCATGTCTAGCACAGCGGGAGAGTTAAATGCTCTCTCCTCCACCCTTACGGTTGATTTTTACAAACGGATAGTAAAAAAACAAGCCGATGAAAAACACTATTTGCAACGTTCACGCCTGTTTACCTTATTTTGGGGACTGGTAGCCATAGGGTTTACCTTTGTTTTTAGTTTGGCAGACAATCTGATAGAGGCGGTGAACATTATTGGTTCAATTTTTTACGGAGTGATTCTGGGCGTGTTTCTGCTTGCTTTTTATGTGAAGTACATCAAGGGAGCAACTGCTTTTTGGGCTGCCCTCCTAGCCCAGTGTATCGTGTTTGTAATTTACTACGTGTACATCTACCGAATTGAAAATCCCAACGAGCAACTCGGCTACCTATGGCTCAACTTTATCGGATGCGCTTTGGTAGTGGGTATTTCCCTACTGATACAGTGGGGAAAATACAATTTAAAACCGTCATAAAACAACCAATAAAATAGTATAAATTTGACTATTGAAATTATAAAAAAATGAAAATCATTTGTGTAGGAAGAAATTATGCGGAACACGCCAAGGAATTGAATAACTCCGTTCCTACCGAGCCTGTTTTGTTTTTAAAACCCGAAACGGCCTTGCTGCCGAAACGCAATCCGTTCTACTATCCCGATTTTACTCAAGACCTTCACCACGAAGTCGAGTTGGTATTGCGTGTCTGTAAACTCGGAAAGCACATAGAACCCCAATTTGCTCATACCTACTACGATGCTATCGGTATTGGTATAGACTTTACTGCTCGCGATGTGCAACAAAAATGCAAGGAAAAAGGATTGCCTTGGGAAATCGCCAAGGGGTTCGACCATTCCGCTCCGGTAAGCGAAAAGTTTATTCCCGTAAATGCATTTTCGGATTTGAAAAACATTTCGTTCAGTTTAATGAAAAACGGCGAAAAGACACAAACCGGAACTACTGCCGATATGATTTTTGATTTTGACAGCCTGATTGCGTACATCTCTAAATTCTTCACCCTGAAAATTGGAGACTTAATTTTCACAGGAACTCCCGCCGGAGTGAGTGCCGTAAAAGTGGGCGACAAACTCGAAGCATACATTGGCGAAGAAAAGTTGCTAACACTCAATGTGAAGTAATGTTCTAAGTTGATTGTTTGCCAACGCCCCCCCACGACAGAACAAATTGTGTGCGGGCAGAGGCCATCCTTTCTATGGCTTTCGGCATGAACTTCAACTACCAAATTGAACCCCTTATCGCTTCCAATCATGCGTCTATTTTTATCTCTGAGAACAAGGTTAGTGAGTAGATAAAAGACCCCGTAAGGTTATTTCCAAATCCAACAAATGGGGAACTTTATATTGTGATTAACAAAGAATCGGAATACTTGCAAAGGGTGACGGCTGCTTTCTTCAATATTATGGGGCAGCAGGTGTATTCACTAAATGCACCTAACGGAGTCCAAACCATTCCGGTTATGGTGGATAGCTTTCCCTCAGGTATTTACTTGGTGGCTATTTCTGTAAATGGAGTAAATATATCTACGCAAAAGGTGACAATTAAATAACAAACCTTTTTAGATACAACAAAAAGCCCCGAATTTCTTCGGGGCTTTTTTATGAAGTTAAAACCTATTACTAAATTACTTTACTTGATCTACAACAGCTTTAAAAGCCTCGGGGTTGTTCATAGCCAAATCGGCAAGCACTTTTCTATTTAGCGCAACACCTTTGGAATTTACTTTACCCATAAACTCCGAGTAGCTCATTCCGTGCTCTCTGGCACCTGCGTTGATACGCTGAATCCATAATCCGCGGAAATGGCGTTTTTTCTGCTTACGGCCTGAGTATGCATATACTCCGGCTTTTTCTACCGCATTTTTAGCTACGGTATGTACATTTTTTCTTCTACCAAAGTACCCTTTGGCAGCTTTTAAAATTTTCTTTCTTCTTGCTTTTGCAGCAACACTGTTTACTGAACGTGGCATAATTTAATTTGTTTTTTGATAATAAGCGCTTTGTGTTTTTTTAAGGCTTAATACTCATTACCGGGTTAAACATTAGGAACCAATATCCGGCACTACTTAAATGCAAAGCTGCATCTTGATTGATGGCATATCTGCCTTATCAACCAATGTAGATTTAGTTAGGTTTCTCTTTCTTTTTGTTGCTTTCTTAGTCAAGATGTGACTTTTGAAAGCGTGCTTTCTTTTAATCTTTCCAGTGCCGGTTACTTTAAACCTCTTTTTGGCACTGGAGTTTGTTTTCATCTTTGGCATTACTGTTTCGATTTATATTGGTTTTACTTCTTCTTTTTAGGAGCCATTAGCATAATCATACGCTTTCCTTCTAATTTTGGCAGTTGCTCTACAATGCCCTGGTCTTCCAATTCTTGAGCAAACTTAAGTAGTATAATTTCGCCTCTTTCTTTGTACACGATAGTTCTTCCTTTGAAGAATACAAATGCTTTAATTTTTGAACCTTCTTCCAAGAATTTCTTGGCGTGGTTGAGCTTAAAATTAAAGTCGTGCTCATCTGTATTGGGCCCGAAACGAATTTCTTTAAGGGTAACTTTAGCTTGTTTGGCCTTAATTTCTTTCTGTTTCTTCTTTTGCTCGTATAAAAACTTTTTATAGTCAATAACCTTGCAAACGGGGGGATCGGCATTGGGTGATATCTCTACCAAATCCAACTCTTGTTCTTCGGCAATTTTAAGTGCCTGAGCTACGAAATAAACTCCCAACTCTATATTGTCGCCTACCAATCGCACTTTAGGTGCAATTATTCTGCTATTAATGCGGTGCTGGTCTTCTTGCTGCACCCTTCTTGGCCCTCTGCTGCCTCTCACTTAGTTACTTTATTGGTTTAAAAATTTAAAATTCAAGCATTTTCTCACTTACTTCCTTACGAATAATTTCAGCGAATTCTTCAACGGTAAAAATTCCTAAATCTCCTTGCCCTTGGCGGCGGACACTCACTTTTTTCTCTGCTGATTCCTTCTCTCCTACTATAAGCATATAGGGTACTTTTTGTAATTCGGTATCCCTTATTTTTTTGCCTATTTTTTCGTTTCGGTCGTCAATAACTCCGCGAATATCGGAATTTTTTAGCAATTCCAAAATTTCGCCCGCATATTCGTTGTACTTCTCAGATATGGGCAATATGCTAAATTGCTCCGGCGCAAGCCATAGCGGAAACTTACCTGCGCAGCTTTCGATAAGCACCGCTACAAATCGCTCCATTGAACCAAAAGGCGCTCGGTGTATCATCACCGGACGATGTGGCTGATTGTCTGACCCGGTGTATTCCAGCTCAAAACGTTCGGGTAGGTTGTAATCTACTTGAATGGTACCCAGTTGCCAACTTCTTCCCAAAGCATCTTTCACCATAAAGTCCAGCTTAGGGCCATAGAAAGCTGCTTCACCGTATTCTACAACGGTTTTCAGGTTCTTATATTTTGCTGCATTGATTATTGCAGCCTCTGCTTTTTTCCAATTTTCGTCGGAACCGATGTACTTGGTTTTGTTGTTGGGGTCGCGAAGCGAAATCTGCGCCGTAAAATCAGGGAAATCCAATGCTGTAAAGACGTAAAGAACCAAATCTATTACCTTCTTAAACTCATCTTCCACTTGATCGGGTCGGCAAAAAATATGGGCATCGTCTTGTGTAAATCCTCTTACACGCGTCAATCCGTGCAATTCCCCGCTTTGCTCGTAACGGTATACGGTTCCAAACTCGGCATAGCGCACGGGTAAATCTTTGTAGGAGCGTGGTTTGTGTTTGTATATCTCGCAGTGGTGTGGGCAATTCATCGGTTTCAGCAAGAAAATCTCCCCTTCTTGAGGGGTATTAATGGGCTGAAAGGAATCTTCGCCATATTTCTCATAGTGACCGGAAGTAACGTAAAGTTCCTTGTTCCCTATATGAGGGGTAATTACCTGCTCATATCCCGCTTTCCGTTGTGCTTTTTTCAAAAAGTTTTCGAGCCTTTCTCGCAAAGCGGCACCTTTGGGCAACCACAAGGGCAAGCCTTGCCCTACTGTCTGAGAAAAAGTGAATAATTCCAACTCTTTACCGAGCTTGCGGTGATCACGTTTTTTAGCTTCCTCCAAAAGCACCAAATAATCTTCCAACTCTTTTTGCTTGGGGAAAGTAACCCCATAAATGCGAGTAAGTTGCTTGCGCTTTTCATCGCCGCGCCAATAGGCTCCGGCAATGCTCATCACCTTGGCGGCTTTAATAAAACCTGTATCCGGAATATGTGGACCTCGGCACAAGTCTGTAAAATTACCTTGGGTATAAAACGTAATTGTGCCGTCTTCCAAGTCTTCCAAAAGCTCTAACTTGTATTCATCACCCTTTTGTTTGAAATAGGTTATGGCATCGGCTTTAGAAACTTCTTTGCGTAGGTAGGTATTTTTGTTTCTTGCCAGTTCGAGCATTTTTTTCTCTATTTTCTCAAAATCCTTATCCGAAATTTGGTGCTCACCCAAATCCACATCGTAGTAAAACCCGTTATCAATGGGGGGACCTATGCCAAATTTAACACCGGGATAGATTTCTTCCAATGCTTCGGCCAAAAGGTGGGCAGAGGAATGCCACATAGTTGATTTACCCTCCTTAGTATCCCACGTGAGTAGCGTAAGCGTAGCATCGTGTTGTATAGGAAGCGTGGCATCGCACACCTCGCCGTTAACCTTTGCTGCCAGCACATTACGCGCCAGTCCTTCGCTGATGGAACGAGCCACATCCAGAGCGCTAACTCCTGCCTCGTACTCGCGAACCGACCCATCGGGGAGAGTAATTTTAATCATTATTAAGTATCTGTTTTTCTTAAGAGGCGCAAATATAGTTAATATGCAATAAGTAGAGTGGGCTTAAGTCAAATTAAGCTCCAGAAAAATACCCCAATTGAAGTGCTAAATTACTTGCTAAGTGATTTCAGTTTGTTATATAGCTGTATAACTTGTGGCAGCAACAAGGATTCTCCATCATTTACGAGAACAAAATCAGCCACTGGAAGCTTCTGTTCGTCTGTCCATTGGTTTTGCACTCTCTCTGTAACTTCAGCCTTGGTGAGTCCATCCCTTTCAATCACTCTGTTTATGCGAACTTCTTCGGGTGCTGTCACCAATATTGTTTTATCTAACTGCTTGTATGAGCCTGTCTCAAAGAGTATAGCTGACTCCTTAATTACAACCGATGATTTTTGCTGTCGGCACCAAGTTTCAAAACCCTTAACTAATGCCGGGTGAATAATCGAATTCAATGCCGCTAACAACTCTTTATTTTTAAACACTTTCCGGGCAACAAATTCTCTGTTTAATCCCGAATCATTCAAAGCCTCTTCTCCCAATAATTGTACTATTTGCTTTCTTATTTCCTGATTAGTAGCTGTTAGTTGTTTGGCTCTTTCGTCTGCATTATAGACCGGTATACCTAGACGCAAAAAAAGTCGGCAAACAAGTGATTTTCCACTTCCAATTCCACCTGTTATGCCGACTTTTAGAGGTTTCAATTCGAAAAGTTTATTATGTTTTCGATGAGTATATTAGCTGCGATTTGCTAGAGTTACTTAGCCGTATCTTCCGTCAAAAGCGAAGAAGAGTCGATGCTAATTGCCGAACGCTCCACCTTTAGCTTGCCACCACCCTCTACTCCAATGATAACGGCAGTATCTTTGATTTCTTCAATTTTTCCGTGTATACCACCAATAGTTATAACTCTCATGCCTTTTTCCAGATTTTCTCTGAATTTTTTGAGTTCTTTTTGCTTTTTCTGCTGTGGACGAATCATAAAGAAATACATCACTAAAATGATTAATCCAAACATTAGTAATGTGGATAAACCTCCTCCTTGTCCCTGAGCTTGTAATAGTAAATTGTTCATTTGTTTTGTTTATTATTCTGTATTGGTTTCTTGTTCGGTTGGGCCTACTACATTGCCCTCTAGGTAAAGTTTAAGTGTAGATGGTCTAGTATTAGCCAATATAGTTATTGTTTTCCTTGTTTGGCCAGAGGCGTTGGCTGTAAATTCAATATTAATCTGGGCAGACTCTCCGGATTTAATTGGATTTTTAGGCCAGTCTTTCATTACGGTGCAACCACACGATGGTTTTACAGAGTTTAGCAACAGGGGAGACTTGCCGGTATTCTTAAACTTAAACGCATGTTGAATAGTTTGTCCTTCTGCTATATCGCCGAAGTTAAATGTTGTCTCTTCAAACTCCATAACAGGAGGGTTTTCCGGATCAATTAAATCTGCTGATACATCAAGAACAGAATCAGAAGAGTTGCAGCCAGCAAAAATTATTGGTGCTACAAGTAATAATAAAAGTAACTTTTTCATACAAATTAATTATTGATAAGACCTCGCCCCATTTTTTTTATGGTTCCGTTTTTTTGAAGCTCTGCAAAGATCTTATCGATTATTCCATTGATAAATTTACTGCTTTTTGGCGTAGAATAAAATTTAGCTATCTCAATATACTCATTAAGAGTAACTTTTACCGGAATAGAATTAAACTCAATAGCTTCTGTAACGGCCATTTTCATGAGCAGCATATCCATAGAGGCAATTCTATCCAGCTCCCAGTTGGTAAGTTTACTTTTGATTAGTGCTGTAATTTCCTCTTCTCGCTGAACTGTTTTTTTATAGAGTTTAAAGACAAACTCCTTTTCATCTTCATCTTTGTACAGTAGAATAAGTTTCACATTAGAATCATCGGTAGATTTGTAGCTTTTCAGGGTTTTAATAACCATGCTGCACACCACATCTATATCATCTACCCAATAGATACTTTGCTCTTCGAGCATACTGTGTATAAGCTCAAAATTTGCTATATCATTCTTAAAGATCTCTACCAAAAAATCGCGATCTTCTTCAAAAGTTCCTTCGCGCTTTTCCATGTAATTTTGGTATATTTCACCTTCTCTAAGAGAAAAGAATAGCTTTTTTATTAAATCCTGTTTGGCATCGCCAATCCAAGTAATTTTTCTTCGTTCTGCTTCACTTTTAAGAAAAACGTTTTGCGAGAGTAGTTCAACAATCGGGTTTTGAACAAAACGCATGTTAGGATTTAAATCCTCTTGTGTAGGTATTCTTTTTAATTTATTTTCTTCAATTCTGAGCATTGCCTGATACCGCAATTCCGAAAAAATCTGAAGATATAGCACATATAAATCGTAAATTTTCTCGGTGCTTAATCGCAATTCCTTCTCTCCGGCAACATAATCCTTGTTATCGTCCTGAAAAGTAGCGTATAAAACCTGAAGTACTTTGGTTCTAAAATGTCGTCTGTTTAGCATTTGGGGTTGCCTTTCTTCTATAATCGGGTTAGATGTATTGTTTTATTTTCGCAATACTACTAACGCGTTCTTCTGCTATACGGTTAGAAGCCAAATAAGTGGCTACATTTTCCTTAGCCGCCTTGTTTAGCACGCC
Organism: Flavobacteriales bacterium; assembly: GCA_046295395.1. Classification (GTDB taxonomy): domain Bacteria; phylum Bacteroidota; class Bacteroidia; order Flavobacteriales_D; family JBKBNH01; genus JBKBNH01. Next base: position 129,837 of record JBKBNH010000003.1, read on the forward strand.
CAGCGTAGATTGGTAAATACCTTCTGCCATGGCCATCGTTTGCTCACGGCTTATGTTGTGAATTTCTGAATAAACGTTCATCAAGCCACCTGCATTAATCAAATAATCAGGTGCATAAACAATCCCCATCTCCTTAACCCGCTCTCCGTGAATTTTTTCTTCAGCAAGCTGATTGTTGGCAGCACCTGCAATGATAGAACATTTCAAGCGGCTAAGTGTATTGTCATTTACCGTAGCACCCAACGCACAGGGAGCGTATATGTCCATATCAACATCGTAAACATCATTTACTCCCACCACTTCAGAATTGTATTTCGCCGACACGTGTTTAAGTGTGTCTTCATGTATATCGCTAATATATATTTTGGCTCCTTCTTTATCTAATAGCTCCACTAAGTACTCTCCTACGTGTCCCACACCCTGTACCACAACTTTTTTTCCCGAAAGATTATCGTTGCCATACTGGAATTTTGCCGAGGCCTTCATTCCCATGTAAACACCGTAGGCGGTAACCGGCGATGGGTCTCCACTTTTTCCGGGCAAACCGCTAACGTAATTAGTTTCCATAGCTACATAACTCATGTCTTTAGGGTTAATCCCTACATCTTCGGCTGTTATATATTTACCATTTAAACTATTAACAAATTTGCCAAACCTACGGAACAGAGCTTCGGATTTTTGCTTTCTAGAATCACCAATTATAACAGCCTTACCTCCCCCAAGATTTAATCCCGAAATGGAAGCCTTATAGGTCATGCCCTTAGACAGACGAAGCACATCAATCAATGCGTCTTCTTCGGTAGCATAATTCCACATGCGCGTACCACCAAGAGCTGGACCCAAAACGGTATTATGAATAGCTACAATGGCTTTTAATCCTGTTTCTTCATCTTGACAGAACAATACCTGTTCATGCCCCATCGAATTCATCTTTTCGATTACCGAAACTTTATCGGTAGTTACACTGTTAATCGTATTAGTGTCCATTTCAAAGAGTATTTATCTAATTTTGTCCTCATGTTTGATGCAAAGAGGGACTGCAAAAATAGCCAAATAGTATGAAATCGCTTTTTTATCTGAATAAATATTTGTTAAAGTACAAGTGGCTACTTGTATTGGGTTTTGTATTCATACTGGCTACCAACCTATTCGGTATATTTATGCCTAAAGTGGTAAACTCGGCTATAAAAGAGTTGCAAAGCGGGTTGATTTTACTAACGGGCGAAGAAAGAGGCAATACAACCCTACAAGACGCGATTATCAAAGCAAGTATATGGTTGGCAATGCTCTACATAGGCTTGTCTGTTGCAAAAGGTATATTTCTATTTTTTACTAGGCAAACCATAATTGTAATGTCGCGCCACATAGAATATGACCTGAAAAACGAAATATACGACCATTATCAAAAGCTAAGCATGGGGTTTTACCGAAAAAACAACACTGGCGACTTGATGAACAGAATTAGCGAGGATGTTTCGAAAGTTAGAATGTATTTGGGACCGGCAATTATGTATACAGCAAACCTAGCTGTTCTGTTTGTGTTAACTTTGATTTTTATGTTTAACAAAAATGCAGAGCTTTCGCTCTATGTGTTGCTTCCTCTGCCTATTTTATCTGTTCTTATCTATTATGTAAGTAGGGTAATTAATCAACTGAGCGACAAGGTTCAAAAACAACAGAGTTTCTTATCTACCTTTGTACAGGAGGCATTTTCGGGTATTCGGGTATTGAAAGCATACAACAATCAAAAACCTTTCGCTGAAAGATTTGCAAACGAAAGTGAAATCTATAAGGAAGTATCTATGCGACTAGTCAGGGTTAATGCTTTTTTTATGCCCATAATCATTATGCTTATAGGTTTAAGCACGCTGATAACAGTATATGCAGGAGGGGTTTACTCGGCAGGAGGTAATGATTTCGATGCAGGAGATATAGCAGAGTTTATCATCTATGTGAACATGCTCACCTGGCCATTTGCCTCTGTTGGCTGGGTAACTTCGCTTGTGCAAAGTGCCGCTGCATCGCAAAATAGGATAAATGAATTTTTGAACGAAAAATCCGATATTGTTGATGGTGCTGATGATTCTGAAAGAATAAAAGGTAAAATATCTTTTACAAATGTAAGCTTCGTTTATCCCGAATCCGGTACAGAAGCTATCAAGAATGTTTCTTTCGAAATAAAACCGGGACAAACACTGGCTATAATTGGCCGAACGGGTTCAGGTAAATCAACTATAGCCAATTTAACCTGTAGACATTACGACGTAAGCGATGGTAAAATTTTGATTGATGACAAGCCCATTGCTGATTATCAACTTGGGAGCTTGAGAAACAACATAGGCTATGTCCCTCAGGATGTGTTTCTATTTTCAGACAGTATTAAAAATAACATAGCCTTGGGTATAAACGGGGATACAGATGATGCGTCCATATACTCAGCTGCAAAACAAGCCGATATATACAGTAACATCATGGAATTTCCGAATTCGTTTGAAACTCTGCTTGGAGAAAGAGGAATTACACTATCCGGTGGTCAAAAACAAAGAGTTTCCATTGCCAGAGCCATTGTGCGACAGCCGCAAATACTCATTTTTGACGACTGTCTTTCTGCTGTGGATACCCAAACCGAAAAAAATATCTTGAATAATCTAAAACCGCTGATGGCCGAAAAAACAACCATTATCATAAGCCACAGAATATCAAGTGTAAAACATGCTGATTTGATAATCGTAATGAACGAAGGAGAAATTGCCGAAATGGGCTCCCACGCTGAGCTTATTAAGCAAAAAGGCGCGTATTTCGAACTCTACGAACTACAAGCTTCAGAGATTGAAAATCCAATATAGAACATATTTTTTCTTCGACTAAACACATTTTTTTATCTATAAGTTTTTTTATTTCTAATTATCTGTATTATATTTGGTACTCGGAAACCAAAAATTTTGAAGGATGGAAGTAGAAAACAACAACCGAGAAGAGATTTTTTCTAAATCGGTGCGAGCTGGTAAGCGTACTTACTTTTTTGATGTAAAAACAACACGAGGCAATGATTTATACCTTACCGTTACAGAAAGTAAAAAACGAATGGGCAAGGATGGGCAATTCTATTTTGAAAAACACAAGATATACTTGTATAAAGAAGATTTCGAGAAGTTTACAGAAGGTCTAAATGAAGCTATTCAGAAAATTGACGAACTAAAAGCCACCGGAAATTACGAAACTATAGAGTATACCTACTCTAATGAAAATAACACTGCTTCAAACAATGTTCAAGCAGATGTAGCAAACACCTATTCAAATGTAAGTTTTGAAGATTTGGATAAGTAGTTCTCTATTTAAATGTTAAAAACGGGTTAAAGCCTCTGCAAAATGCAGAGGCTTTTTTGTTAAGTAACTTATGGGATTTTATCTAATAAATTATGAACTTTGTTAAATTAACAGTGTTTATTATAGATGACTCCTGAAGAAGCATACAACAAGGCAAGCGCCTTGATGAAAAAAGGCAATTATGCCGAAACGGTAGAATTTACTAGCAAAATGCTTCTTATTTACACAGAAGATGCTGATTTATTCAGTCTCAGAGCAGTATCGTACTTTCATCTGAAAGACAAGAGAAATGCACTAGCAAACATTAACCGTAGCCTCGAAATTCAGCCACATTATAGCTACAGATATAGCAGCAGAGCATTTATCAAAGATGCTTTTGGAGATACCGCTGGCGCTATTGAAGACTATAAAATGTGTATCGCTTTAGACCCCGAAGATGCTGTAGCATATAACAATTTAGGTCTGTTGGAAGAAAAACTGGGCTACGCCGAAAAATCAAAAGAGCATTTTCAAATAGCCGACAAACTGGCTCCTTTTTCACCCGAAGCAGATTTTAACGAAAGTAAAAACGAAAGCAATGCACCGGTTTTACACGAGGACATTCCTTCTCAGAGAAGAAGTAAATTTGAGGTGATAGCTAAGGTTTTTAAAAATAAGCAAACATTCAAAGAATTTATTACCTTCATCGGAAATGGATTTAAACTAAAAGAATAAACTTAGCTTTTCAGTTTGCAAGTTGAACGTATGAATAGAGTTTCTTTTTTGACCCAATTAGCCGGAATAATTCTCTCTGAACAAGAAAAAAATCTGCACAAAGTAACGGTTGTTTTACCGACTAAGCGAGCCGGACTATTCCTTAAAAGATCCCTAGCAAAAGAAAACCAGAAATCGCTATTGGCTCCAAAAGTTATTACACTAAATGAGTTGGTTGAATTGTTATCCGAATCAAAACCAATATCAAGCAGACAATTACTGTTCGAATTTTATCAGGTATACAGTTTTGCAGAGAAAGGAAAGGCAGATAGTTTTGATAAGTTCCTTAAATGGGCTCCTCAGTTATTATCCGACTACAACGATATTAATCGTTATATGCTAAATCCTAAATCAGTATTTACGGATTTAAGAAACCTGAAAGAACTTGATTTAAACTTTGCATTGGAAGAAAACCTGTCTCAGATGCAAGAAAGGTTTCTACTATTTTGGGATAAAATTGGGATTTGGTATCAGGCGCTCGAAGAACACCTAGGCAAAAAGCAACTGGTAAGTCTAAGCATAGCTTATAGAAAAGCAGCTCTGCAGGCCGCCAAAACTATTGATTTACTTGACTTACAACATCTCTATGTAGCCGGATTTAACGCCCTTTCAACGAGCGAGAACAGTATATTAAAAACTATTTCTGAGAGTAAAAAAGGCACCGTTTTGTGGGATTATGACAACTACTACACAACCGACAATAGCATGCATGAAGCAGGGCATTTCTACCGACAAAACAGAGAACGAATACCTTCCGGAAAATTTATTAAAGAATCTAGTTTTGGAAAGATTAGTAAAATAACCCACACATCTTGTTCAAGCCCCATTTCACAAACACTGCAATTGGCTTATTTTCTTCAGGAACAAGAAAATCTAGATGAAAATACAGCTATTGTTTTATCCGACGAAAAACTTTTGCCCGCACTGCTAAATGCATTACCGGAAAAGGTGAATAAGCTGAATATAACCATGGGGTATAAACTTAAACAAACCAGTTCATACAACCTGATTAAGCAAATACTTGAAATCCAGAAAAAAAATGAAAGACAGGGTTCGGGAAAATTATTGGTTTATCATAAAGACTTGATTGCACTGCTGCAACATCCGCTATTAAGCACTGTGATTAAAATTTTAGATTCAGGATTCGACATCCGCTGGATATTGCGCCATTTGGCCGAAAGAAACAGAATATTTGTTGGCGAAAACTTTATAAAACAACAGTTTAACGATAAAATACAACTGCTTCTTTTCGATCTGCTCCAACCCTTTGCTAACGCACGTGAATTTATCTCAAGAATAAACAAGGTTGTTCTTCAGCTTATCCAACTCAATCAGACTCATGAATTTGCTTCTGTTCTGGAAAAAGCTGCTCTTTACAAACTCGTTAGTGTATTCAACTCTCTCAACGAGCAACTGTCTTCTGTTCCCTTCGAGGTGAATGCAAAAGCCTTTTGGCGTCTACTAATCAGCGATATATCGAAAGAAACCATAGACTTATACGGAGAGCCTTTCGGTGGTATTCAGGTAATGGGGGTTTTAGAAACCCGGGCATTAGACTTTAAACAAGTTTACCTGCTGTCAGCTAATGAAGATGTGCTACCGGGACAAAACAGAGAAGTCTCCTTTTTGCCCTACGAAGTGAAAAAATTTCATGGACTACCTACCTACAAGGAGCGTGATGCCGTGTATGCCTACCACTTTTACAGGTTACTTCAACGCTGCTGCAGAGCTGACCTGCTTAGTGCCCAAACAGAAAACGGAGAAACAAAAGAGCAAAGTAGATTCGTTACCCAACTGGAATATGAATTTCCGAGACTGGAAAAAAATAATCCGCCTAGGAATTTTGAAGCAGCAACAGTTAAAAAAAAAAAATTCGAAGGAAACTCCTTTGTTCAACATTTTAAAGAACTCGCAGCACAAGGTGTCTCCCCTACTGCTATCAATAAATGGTTAAACTGCTCGCTTGATTTCATGTATCAGTATCTGCTTGGGTTACGCGAAAACGAAGATGAAGTAGAAGAAACCATGGAATACTCCACTTTTGGTAGTTTGGTTCACCGTTCGCTTGAGCTTTTTTACGAAGAATTTGTTGGTAAAGAGTTGTGTACGGAAAAGCTACACTCCAAAAAAAAACACTTGGCTGAATATGTGAAGAAAGCCATGTTGCAAACCTACGAAAGCAAAGATATTGATAAGGGATTGAACTACCTTAATCGAAAAGTCATTGAAAAAATGTGCCTAAATTTTGTGGAGTTTGACTGTAAAAAAATTAGTGTAAATGGAAAAACAACCCTACTTAAACTGGAAGAAAATCTGAAAGCGGAACTTCTTTTATCAACAGAACACGTAGAAAAAATAGTTTTAAAAGGATTTGCCGACAGGGTTGAACAAAGTCAAGGGTTGGTTAAAATTTTGGATTACAAAACAGGAAAAGTTGAGGCGAAACAACTCGAGTTAAAATCCGAAGATTTTGACAATTTTGACACACTCAGAAAGAAAGACAAGGCTCTTCAACTATTATTTTACGCAGTAGTCTACAACCTGAGTCACCCTGAAAACAGCCTTACTATTTCATCGGGAATTATCCCCATAAAGCACCTCCGTAGTGGTGAGTTTAACCTGATTTTTAACGGGAAGGGAATTTTAGACAGCGAAGACTTAAAAGAAGGTGAAAAACTGATTCTGTCACTTCTAGCAAGACTATTTAACACGAACCAACAATTTACCCACAAGGAAAAAGCAAAGTTCTGTCAATACTGTTAATTTTTGGTATGCTTCCATCTTCTGTGGCTCCAAAGGTAGTATTGAGGAGCCTTTCTTATGGTATCTTCAAGAGCTTTACAATGGGCTTCCGTAATTTCTTTTTCTTTTGTATCCCTAGGTTGGTCAAACAAGACCCGATACTCTATCTGGTAGTAGCCTCTCTTGAGTTTTATAAGTTCTCCATAGATGACAGGCCAGTTATGTTTTTTGGCAATAGTTTCAGTACCATGAAGCACAGCAGTATTTCTTCCCATAAATGTAGTCCAAATGGCTCTTTCGGGGTTGGAGGGCGATTGGTCATTGCCCAAAATTATCGCAACTGGTTTTGCATGGTCTTTTAATAAAAATTCTCTGGTTTCGGCCATCGAGATGAGGTTAAGACCAAATCTGCCGCGAGAATTTTTCATCAGGTTATCAAAAAATTTATTTTTAATGGGTTTGTAAACCCCATAAACATCATGTTTAATCTGAAAAGCAACATAGAGTGCATACCACTCCCAGTTATTGTAATGTCCGCCGGTTATAATAACACTCTTACCCTGACTAAAGTAGTCGTCAAAAATATTTGTACTTATAGCTTTAACTCTTTTTTTTACCTGCTCTTCGGAAATACTGAATGACTTTATACTCTCTGCCAATATCTCACTCAAATGTTTATAAAACTTCTTCATGATGATAGTTTGCTCCTCTTTAGATTTTTCAGGAAATGCTTTAGAAATATTGTTCCAAACCACCTTTTTGCGATAACCAAACACATGATACAACATAAAAAACACTCCCCCAGAAATAAAATAAAGTACAGATAAAGGCAACCAAGAAAAAGGCTTGATTAAAAGATAATAAAGAAGGTACCCACTCATTGCAAAAGTTCTAGTTCAAGGGTTAAATCCCTACTTTTGTAGCAGCGTTCATCGCAATTCCAAAATGTCTTCACGGCTACTTTGCCCCCATCGGTTGCAATTATTGTTTGAGCTCCCTGCTTGTAATAAGCTCTGGCTGAGTACCGTTTATCCGAAGGGAGGTAATAAGTCACCTTGTTTTCGTAAAGTGTATCTCTGAAATACAACGTACCGTCATCAATATACCCCTCGTACATTTCGATAGGCACGGCAACCCCTGTGGCATAGGTTACTTTTACCGTAACAAAACTAGAGTCGAGTTTTTGTTGCTCACAATACCGGTTAGGATCGCACTCATCACTACGACTACATCCTGTTGAAAATAGGGCAAACAAAACCGACAAGCTAAAAAAACCGATTTTAATCACGTGGAATAATGTAAGTTATATTGAAACAAAGTTTACTGTTTGGAATAGCTGGAGTCTTATCATTTAAAAAAGCATAACCGAACTTAAAAAACACCGACTGATCTACATTAGTACAAACACCTATTACCGGAGATAAAGTTATATACTCTTCTGTTCCTTTTTTAGTTCCCGCATAATCACCAAACATATAAGCTGTTCGCAGGGCTATCCAACCATTAGTTTCAGCCCCCATCAAATTAAATCGTCCAATTCTTTTATCTAAATCAAGCGAAACGAACATTCTCTTTTCGCGCCACTGGTAGATAAATCCGTTATCCTCTTCTGTTTGAACTTTCTTGTAGTAGGGTCTGAATGAAAAATTTAGCCTAGCCCCTGCGTTGATATCATAATTCTCAGCTCCAGCGCCAAACCCTATATATATATCGTTAAAATTAATTACTGTCTCGGCATGAAAAGCAGGCGCCCATCCGAAATGCAAATTATAATCCTCTTTTTGAGCCCCTGCAAAAAAGCTGCAAAGAATAAAAAGAATTGAAAGATATGCCGATTTACTAATCATGAGTTCGAAGGTAATAATTTTTTAGTACTCCTGAATTTAAAGCCTCTTTGGTTACGCATATTAATCTACTTACATTTCAAGGCTTATTCTTAATTTTGCAGCATTATGAAAGACTTTTGGAAATCGGCTCACGAAACTTTAGATTTTTTCTTTACCAACAAACTTGGTTTCGGGGAGGATGCTGCTAACCTTTACACCCTCTTAGTTCTACTGCTTGGGATAAGTCTAATTTGTTATGGAATATGGTGGATTTTAAGAATGTACCTGATTTTTCAAATTAGAACGATAGCCCGAAAAACAAAAACCTATTGGGATGATGCTTTAGTAAAAGCTAAGTTTTTTAGAAGGCTTACCTTCTTAATTCCAATTCTTATTTTCGATATTTCTTACGAAGAAATTTTCATAGAATATCCCTCTGCATTTACTGTTTTAAGTAGAATTGTCAATTCGCTGGTAGTGGTTGCCTTAAGTAGCTCTGTACTCTCTATACTTAAAGCAGCCAGGCTAGTGTTAGAAAGAAAGTATTATCTGAAAGACAAACCCCTTATAAGTTACGAGCAACTATTGAGGATATTTGTATTCATTGTCACAGCCATTCTTCTTTTTTCTCTAATATTCGGAAAATCACCTATGTTTTTTCTTAGCGCATTTGGTGCTGTATCGGCGGTTGTGTTGCTAATTTTCAAAGACAGCATACTGGGGTTTGTGGCCAGTATTCAGCTTAGTGCTAACGATATGGTAAGAATTGGCGATTGGGTTACCATGGAGAAATATGGTGCAGATGGAGATGTTTTTGAAATTAACTTGGCGACAATCAAAATTAGAAATTTCGACAGAACGATTAGTACTATCCCAACTTATTCATTCATTTCCGACTCTTTTAAAAACTGGCGCGGAATGGCCGAAAGTGAAGGTAGAAGGATTAAAAGAGCTATTCATATTGATTTAAACACTGTAACATTTTGCACCCCGGAAATGGTTGAACGATTCAAAAAAATACAACTAATTAGTAGCTACATAGAGCGTAGAAGTGAAGAGATTGACACCCATAATAAGTCAACCGGAGCAGACAAATCAGAACTTGTAAATGGTCGTCATATGACAAATATTGGTGTTTTCAGAAAGTATATAGAGCGGTATTTGGAAAATAATCCGTATATTAACACCGAGATGACCTACATGGTAAGACAATTAGAACCAGGTGCTAACGGTATTCCGCTAGAGATTTACTGTTTTAGCAAGGATAAAAATTGGGTTAACTATGAACGAATTATGGCTGATATTTTTGATCATATCATATCTGCAGCGCAAAGATTTGATTTAAAAATCTTCCAAAACCCAACCGGAAATGATTTCAGAAACCTACGCAGTTGAATAAGATAAAATCCATAGTATTTTTATTGCTTGTTTTCATAAGCCTAACAAGCATGTGTCTTAGTCAGGATAATGACAAAAAAATTAAACGAAAAAGGGTGATTTTTGCTAAAGAAGTAGAAGGAGAAAAAGACTCCTTGAAAAGAACTTTTGGCAGAAATAAAGATTTTATCGAGCAATACGAGTTAGCTTGTCTTGGTGCGTTGAAACACTTCCCAGAACTTAAAGAAACTAAGATAAAATTCAGATACAAAAAACTAAAAACTACTCTTGCCGCTAGGCCTACACCCTTATCTGTATTCGGGAAGAAAAAAAATCGAACGTATCTGATTCTTATCAATAAATACAATCCTCAAGTGCCATTAGATAGTGTTAATTTTAATGCTCAAGTGGGAGTTTTAGGCCACGAATTGGCGCATATTCTTTCCTATGAAAAAATGAGCGGATGGCAAATTGTGAAAACCGGATTAAGCTATCAGAGCCTGAATTATAGAAGAAAAATGGAACGAGAAACTGATTTGGAAACACTAAGACGAGGACTGGGTTGGCAAATTTTGGATTACAACCGTTTTGCACAGAACTATAAACACGCAACTAAAAAGTACCTTAAGTACAAAAAGAAGATATACCTAAATGCCGAAGAAATAGAAGTTACTCTTTCAGAGGAAGAGCCGTCGTCGGTAACTGATTAGCCTCTATTAAATCGAATAAATAAACAAAACCTGCAACAGCTGCAGAGCCCAGTTCCAGTTCTCTTTTATGTACATTTTCGAAAACATCGGTTTCGGCATGATGAAAATCAAAATAGCGTTGTGAGTCGGGAACCAAACCAACCAATATTACCTTGCCATTTTTAAGTGGGCTAATATCAACACCACCATACCCTTTCCTGAAGTAAAACAAATCATACTCATTCAAAATCGGTTCAAAAATTCTAAGTTTCTTGAGTTGTTCATCTGTAGCGTCTACGCTAAAACCATGAGGTGTAAATCCGCCCCTATCGGACTCTATCGCAAGTATATGCTCTTCTCTACTTTTCAAAACATTCTCTGCATATTTAATACCACCTTTGTTACCGTTTTCTTCGTTCATAAAAAGTACACAACGCAAAGTGTGCTGTGATCTGATTCCTAGTTTTTTAAACAACCTAAGTGTTTCTATAGCATGAATAATTCCGGCGCCATCATCATGAGCACCCTCCCCTACATCCCAAGAGTCCAGATGCCCCCCGAAAACAATTATTTTATTTGGCGACTTACTGCCCCGCATTTCTGCTATTACATTGTATGATTGAACCTCTTTTTCCGTTTTACAATGCATTTCCAAAGCTATTTCTATAGCCCCTTCCGATTCTCTCGCCCAATTGGCTAATTCTGTACTGGCTTTTGTACTTATTGCTGCTGCGGGTATTTGTTTCACCCCCTCTTTATACCACAAAGAACCTGTATGCGGCTCATCATCATATTTTAATGTCATAGAGCGAACCAATACCGCCACTGCCCCCTTTTCGGCGGCCTTAGCTGCGCCCTGCCCTCTTTGCCCCACACAAGCTCCGTATGCATGAAAAGTACTCAAAAAACGAGCATTCATTGGTTCGTTAAACAAAACTATTTTCCCTCGGACTTCTTCATCTGTAAGCGTTTCCAATGCAGCTAAACCATTCACAATTAACAAAGGAGCTTTTAATACGTCATTGGTACCCACTGACCCTCCTAGTGCTTTCGCCTTTATATCAATCTTTTTCCCACTTACTGTTGCTGATAGTTTTTCTTCCTTCCCTCTCACCCATTTAGGCACCATTACGGGCTGAAGATATACAGTATCAAATTCATATGACTTCAGTAATTCATATCCCCAGTTAACGGCCTTTTCTGCCCCCTCAGAACCACTTAAACGATGCCCTACTTTTTTGCAAAGTGTCTCTAGGTTTTGATAGGAGTGCCCATTTTCAAGAGCCTCGTCATAAATGATACGAAGCTGTTTTTGAGGTTCGTTCGTTTGCGCAAAAACCAAATTAACCGACACTAATAAAGTTATGAATAGTATATTTGTTCTCATCTAATTTTAGAACTTAAGTTTTCAAAATTACGCTAATAAATCGACTAATTATGGCAAGAACACCAACAACAATTATTCCTTTGGGTTTTAAAGCACCCTCTTTCGAATTAACCAACGTAATCTCTAGAAAAAAAGTAAAACTAGACGTGCTTAAGGGAGAAAAAGGTACTGTTATTATGTTTATATGTAATCATTGTCCTTTTGTTATACACATAAGAGAAGCTTTAGTAAAACTCGCCAACGACTATATCCCCAAAGGAATAGGCTTTATAGCCATAAGTTCAAATGATGTAGAAAAATATCCGGAAGACTCCCCTCAAAAAATGGCTGAACTGGCAAAATCCCAAAACTTCCCCTTTCCGTATCTATATGATGAAACACAAGAAGTAGCAAAAGCATACAGTGCAGCATGCACACCGGATTTCAGCATTTTTGATAGCACTCTAAGTTGTGTCTACCGTGGACAGCTTGATGATTCAAGGCCGGAGAATGGAATACCGATAACGGGAAACGATATAAGGAATGCTTTAAACTGCCTTATTGAGAATAAAGCTATAGACTTTGAACAAAAACCAAGCTTGGGTTGTAATATAAAATGGAAATAGTTGGACGGTAGCCGTTTTTAAACAAAATTGCTAGGCTGCTGTTTTAAAAATAAAAACTTTTCAAAATGGCAAAAACTAAGCGCAATTTAAAGTTTCTTCCAAAAGAAGTTTGGAAAAACATACCTTTTGAAGATAGTGTATTAAGAAATAACTATGCTCTTTCTAACTATGGAAGAATGGTAAGCTTTAAAGAGCGAATAGAAGATGGAAAAATTTTAAAAGGCGGTATATTGGGTGGGTATAAAACCCTAATTATTAGACTAAAAAACAAAAGTAAAACTTACTTCATCCACAAGTTGGTTGCCGAATATTTTATAAAAAAATCAAATCCAGAAAACACAGCTGTAATCCATTTAGACTATAACAAGAAAAATAACCACGAAGCTAATCTGCGTTGGGCATCTCAAAAAGATATATCAGAACATAACCAGAAAAATCCGGATATGTTAGAAAGGCGAAAAAAAATGAAAAACAGAAAACCTTCAAAAGGTCACAAGCTATCCTCTAAAGAGGTTAGTAAACTCAAAAAACTAATTTTCGATCCAAACAGAAGGATTCGGTATAAAACTATAGCCGACCAGTTTAACATTAGTGAAATGCAACTTTACAGAATAAAATCGGGCGAAAACTGGAGTCACATAAAAGTGCAAAGTGAAGAAAAAGAAAAGTCTTCAAAAAGAAGAAGGGTAAGCAGAGATAAAAAGTTTTAAAACAGAAAGACAGGAAAGCCGTTCGACCTCTTTCCTATTTAATTATATCTATTAGGCTCTACCCAACTGCCTAAGCATCTGAGTGTGCATCCTAAGTGCTGCCCAAAAAGAATCCTGGCTATTGTATGGTAAACCATACTCTTTTGTAGTTTCTCTAACAATTTTAGATAGATTCTTATAGTGAATATGACAAACATTAGGGAATAAATGGTGTTCAATCTGATAATTTAATCCCCCAACAAACCAAGAGAAAATTTTATTTTCAGGTGCAAAATTTGTTGTAGTTAATATTTGATGTACAGCAAAATCGTTTTCGATAGTTCCGTCTTTTGGCAAGGGAAACTCTGTTGTTTGCATAACATGAGCCGGCTGAAATATCATTGCCAAAATAAGCCCCGCTATGAAATGCATCAGTAAGAACAACAATAGCGTTACCCACCAAGCTACCGGCAAAAGAAGTATTGGAAGCACCAAAAACAAGAAATGATACACCAGCTTGGAGACTATCATTTCTGTGAGCATCAACCCAAAATTATTACTCTCTAATTTTGTAATCCCCATTTTTTTATACCTGAACAACTGTTTAAAATCTTTCGAAGTTGCCCACATTAAGGTCATCAAACCATAAAAAAACCAAGCGTAAATATGCTGATAACGATGTAACTTATTGCGTTTTTGGTGCGGATCGAATCTTAAAATAAAAGAGGGTGCATCAATATCCTCATCATAACCGTGAACATTTGTATAGGTATGATGCAGAACATTATGTTGTAATTTCCAGTTTGGCGCATAACCTCCAAGAAAAATCAAAACCCTTCCTATAACGTCATTTACTGTTTTTTTGCTCGAATAAGCTCCATGGTTGGCATCATGCATAACTGACAAACCTATGCCAGCCATACCAAACCCCATTAGAATCCACATAAGTGTAATCATCCAAGGATTGGTTACAAACCCAAAGATTAGAACAAAATAGGGTATGAAATAAAGTGAAAACATAAAAATGGTTTTTAATACCATTTCATAATTACCTGTTCTGCTTAAGTTGTTTTCTTTGAAATACAAGCGAATTCGACGGTTAAGGACTTTTACAAACTCATCTCCCGAAGAGTTTGAGAATTTTAGAGTAGTGAAATTCATTTAATTGTAACTTAGTTCAAAGATTATGGCTTAACGTAAACCAACTCATAAACTTTAATCAATATTGCAAATGTATGGTTTTTCAAACGTGAAACACCTAAAAAATAAAAGATATTTAAAGAAAACTATGTTGAAAAAAAAACTCAACCCCCTAAGCATTAGCAAAACAGAAATTAATTTACTTAAAACAAACGCCTTATATATGGTATACCAATTAATCCGTACTCTATTATTTTTTCTATTGACAGATATATAATCAAACAGTAAATTTGGCAATCTAATTTATACGCTGAAATGGGAAGAATATTTGAAAAACGAAAGCATAAAATGTTTGCTCGCTACGACAAGATGGCAAAGGCTTTCACCAAGATAGGAAAAGAAATAGCAATAGCTGTTAAAGCCGGAGGAGCTGACCCTACAAACAACCCGAGATTAAGGCAGGTTATAGCAAATGCAAAAGGCGTAAATATGCCCAAAGACCGAATAGAAGGAGCTATAAAACGTGCGTCGGCAAAAGATGCTAGCAATTTCGAAGAGGTTGTATACGAAGGGTACGGTCCTTTTGGAGTTGGTATTTTAGTTGAAACTGCTACAGACAACCCCACTCGAACAGTTGCTAATATTAGACTGTACTTTAATAGAAACGATGGAACTTTAGGTACTTCAGGTTCGCTGAGTTTTTTATTTGACAGAAAAGGTGTTTTCAGAATTGCTGCCGAACAAGTAACTAACATCGAAGAACTTGAATTTGAGCTAATTGATAGTGGCCTTGAATCTATTGAAAAAGACGAAGAAGAAAATCAGGTGATTATTTGTACCGACTACACCGATTTTGGTAACATGCAAAAAGCCCTAGAAGAAAAAAACATTAGCGTGATCAAAGCAGGGTTGGAAAGAATTCCAAACAGTTATGCCGAAATAACAGAAGAGCAGATGGATAAGGTTCTGGAATTGATTGATAAGATAGAAGAAGATGATGATGTACAAGCTGTTTACCACAACTTAAGATAATTAGACCAACACCTTAAAACGCTACTATTAACTGTTTAACAGTAGCGTTTTACTTTTAAACAGGATTCAACCCTAGATTAGAGGCCAACCTCAACATGAAAATACGGGCTTCGGCGTAATCATTTTGTATTTCTCCCTCAAGAATAGCCTCTCGTATAGCGTCTTTTATAATACCAACCTTGCGAGAAGGCTTAAGATTAAATGTTCGCATTATCTCCTCCCCGCTAATGGGTGGTTGCCAGTTTCTCAATTTATCGCGTTCTTCTACTTCTTTTAATTTTTCTACAACCAAATCATAGCGTTTCAGGTATTTAGAAACTTTTTCTTCGTTTTTGGAGGTAATATCCGCCCGGCACAAGGTTATTAAATCGTCAATATCTTCACCTGCTTCAAAGAGGAGTCTTCTTAATGCAGAATCTGATATTTCTTCTTTGGTTAGGGCTATAGGCCTCAGATGAAGAAGAACCATTTTCTGAACGTATTTCATATTTGCATCAAGAGGTAGACGAAGTCTTTTAAAAATTCCCGGCACCATTTTATTACCGAGATATTCGTGTCCGTGAAATGTCCAACCTATTTGTTTATCAAATTTTTTGGTAGGAGGTTTGGCTATGTCGTGCAAAATAGACGCCCACCTTAAAAACAATTTATCCGTGTGCTCAGAAATATTGTCCAACACTTGTAAGGTATGATAGAAATTATCTTTGTGCGAAATCCCCTCTCTCTCCTCTACCCCGAAAAGGCGAACCATTTCAGGGAAGATTAACTCAAGTAAACCCGTGTTAAACAAAAGCTTAAAACCCCTAGATGGCTTTTTACAGAGTATTATTTTATTTAACTCGTCGGTAATTCTTTCCTGAGAAACAATCTTTAACCTGTGAGCATTGGTGCTTATAGCGTTGTAGGAATTCTCCTCTATAGTAAAATTAAGCCTCGTTGCAAAACGAATTGCTCTTAACATTCTGAGCGGATCATCCGAATAGGTAACATTAGGCTCTAAAGGAGTTTTTATAACTCCTTCTCTTAAATCATGCATGCCATTAAACGGGTCTACCAAATCACCAAAATCCTGTTTATTAAGGCTAATCGCCATAGCATTAATGGTAAAATCACGCCTGTTTTGATCATCTGTCAGGGTACCGTCTTCTACTGTGGGCTTCCTGGAATCTCTGTTGTAAGATTCTTTTCTTGCGCCAACAAACTCCAAGTCAAAATCCTGATAACGAAAGGCGGCTGTACCAAAGTTTTTATAAAAATTAACCTTCTTAACTCCGAGTATTAAAGCTGTTCTCTCTGCCAGTTCAATACCACTACCGGCGATAACAAAATCCAAATCCTTACAAGGTATTTGAAGAGCTAAATCCCTAACATAACCACCAACCACATAAACGGGTCTACCCATTTCTGCCGCTGCCAAAGAAACAGCTTTAAAAACTTTACTATCGGGTAGAGCAGGATTGACTATAGGGATATCGGAAGTCATTGCCACAAAAGTAGGCAAAGAATCTGATTTGAGTTTAGGTTATTTTTTAATGCGCAGTATAACGAAACAGAAGTCTTAATTTAAACACAGTTAATATTATCTTAACACAACTTTTCAATTAAAACAAGTAGTTCAGGCGCAAATCAACCACTAAATAAAGATTGATTGTTAATTTTTAAAACCTTTAATTCATTTTGATATAACATTACATTAACATTACATGGGTTTTCTTAACGCACTTTTGCGCTAAATAAATTTTCAATTAACATCAGTGTAACAACAATTATCGATGCTAACGCCAAAAAACCTATTAGTTTTTATTGCACTAATCTACTGGAATCCCTTACAGGGAAATAACGATAGCATTAACTCACCTGCTGAAAAACTAAAAAAAGATTGGTATGAAAAAATTAACCTTAGGGGCTACGCTCAGGTAAGATATAACAGGCTGTTCGAAACAAATCCCGACTTAAAATGCGAACAATGCGATCGCTCATGGGGTGAGAATGGTGGTTTTTTCTTTAGAAGAATTCGAATGATATTTTTCGGTCAGATTCACGAAAATGTATTCATGTATATTCAACCCGACTTTGCTTCCTCTGCAAGTACTAACGGACTTCATTTTGCACAAATAAGAGATGCTTATTTTGATTTGTCGCTTGATAAAAAGAAGGAATTTCGTTTTAGAATTGGTCAAAGTAAAGTGCCTTTCGGTTTTGAAAACATGCAGTCAAGCCAGAATCGACTACCGCTCGACAGAAACGATGGGTTAAACAGCGCCGTCTCAAACGAACGAGACCTTGGTGTGTTTTTCTACTGGGCTCCAATCAAGATAAGAAAGCGCTTTTCCTATCTAGTAAACTCTGGGTTAAAAGGTAGTGGTGACTATGGCGTAATTGGTTTTGGCGCATACAACGGACAAACAGCAAACAGAAATGAAGCAAATAATCATCCACACCTAGTTGGGCGAGTAACCTATCCATTCGAACTCAAAAACAAACAGATTATTGAACCCTCTGTTCAGGGCTATTATGGAAGATCGGTTGTAACCAGCGTTTCGGCAGCAGTTGTTGGCACCGATAGATACGAATACTGGGACAACAGAGCCGCAGCTACTTTTGTTATTTATCCACAACCCTTCGGCCTCCAAGCCGAATACAACATTGGAACAGGTCCTGAATACAATCCTGCTAATAATACTATCGAACAAAAAAAACTGGAAGGTGGCTATGCTACGGGTTCTTATTTTTTGAGAATCAAAGACCAAATTTTAATTCCTTTTAGCAGATACCACTACTACAGTGGAGGTAAAAAACACGAGCTTGATGCCAGAAGCTATACCGTGAATGAATTTGAAATTGGCACCGAATGGCAACCTATACCCAATTTCGAACTAGTTTTAATGTATACCATTTCAAACAGACGTTTTGAAGACTCAAGAACCCCTGTAAACACACAAAGCGGCAGGCTACTAAGAATTCAGGCACAATTTAACTTCTAAATACTCATTTTTCATTACCATAGTTTGATTAAAAATTAAACCATGAAAAAATATATTTACTGCCCTGATTATAGCCTTTGCAGGATTTAAAGCCTCCAACACAAACTACGATTCAACCCTTGTAAATAAACTTGGGGCAGACGATTACGTAATAAAGAGTTACGTGCTGGTTATTCTTAAAACAGGAGCCCATCAATCATCCAACAAAGAACTTATTACCAACTCATATAAAGGCCATATGAAAAACATAAATTGCCTTGCCGAACAAGGCAAGCTTATAGTAGCCGATCCTCTTGGAAAAAATGAAAACACTTATCGTGGCATATTAATATTAAACGTTTCTACATTTGAGGAAACTAAAGAGCTTATGAAATCAGATCCGGCTATTAACTACAACCTACTAGATATCAAACTATCTAATTGGTATGGCTCTGCGGCACTTCCCGAATACTTACAAAGCGCAGACAAAATATGGAAAACAAAGCCCTGAAATTATTCTCACTATCTTATCTTTTCAAATAAAACTAGGCAAATTTTACTTGTGAAGTATCAAAAATTCTCCAAGAATTTTACCGATATTTATAGCCACTTTTCAGCACAAGACAAGAATTACACGATGGAGGAAGCTAAAATTAAAACAGAAAAAAAGACCCAACACATCCCGGAAAGCACCTTACTAAAAGCTTACCGACTGATGCACACCGCAAATGCTTTGGCAGAGCTTTACGAAGAGAACAAAGCCGTAACAGCAAAATACGTTCATGCAACCTCCAGAGGGCATGAAGCCATTCAACTCGCCTGCGGACTACAATTAAAACCTCAGGATTTTGTTTACCCCTACTACCGAGATGATAGTATTCTTTTAGGAATAGGAATGACTCCTTTCGATTTGATGCTGCAGCTGCTTGCTAAAAGAAACGACCCTTTTTCAGGCGGAAGAACTTACTACAGTCACCCCAGCTTAAGAGACGATGACAAACCCAAAATACCTCATCAATCATCAGCTACAGGCATGCAAGCTATCCCGGCAACAGGTGCAGCTATGGGTATTCAATATATGGAAAATCAAGGTTTAGCCCCGAACTATGGCAACGAAAAACCCTTGGTGGTTTGTTCACTAGGCGATGCCTCCTGCACAGAAGGAGAAGTTTCCGAAGCCTTTCAAATGGCTGTACTTAAAAAAATGCCTATAGTTTACCTTGTGCAGGATAATGAATGGGATATTTCTGCAAATGCAAAAGAAATAAGAGCTCAAGACATAACTCATTATGCTAAAGGATTTAAAGGTCTAGAAGTAAAAACCATTGACGGTAGCGATTTTTTCGAAAGCTTTTTGACACTGCAAGAGGTTTTTAACACCGTAAGAGCAGAACGCAGACCTTTTCTTGTTCACGCAAAAGTTCCCCTGCTAAATCACCACACATCAGGAGTTAGAAAAGAATGGTATCGGGATGATTTAGAGGAACAAAGCAAACGAGACCCTCTGCCCAAGTTTACTCAAAAACTTATTGACCTAGGTTTCTCTGCCGATGAGCTAAAATCAATAGAAAAAGGGGCTAAGGAGTTAGTTGCTCAGGATTACGCCAAAGCTCTGACAGAAGAAGACCCAAGACCGGAAGACTTAACCAGACACATGCTTGCCCCAACTCCCATAACCGAAGAAAAAGGAAACAGAATTCCAGCAGGAAAAGAACCTACCGTAATGGTAGATTGTGCCTTATTTGCTGTGCAGGAGATTATGGCAAAGCATCCGGAATCGCTGCTATACGGACAAGATGTTGGAGGAAGATTAGGCGGGGTTTTTCGCGAAGCGGCAACCTTAGCTCAAAAATTTGGTGACGAAAGAGTGTTCAATACGCCCATTCAGGAGGCTTTCATAATTGGAAGTACTGTAGGTATGGCGGCCACAGGATGCAAACCAATCGTTGAAGTACAGTTTGCCGACTATATTTGGCCGGGGTTAAACCAACTGTTCACCGAATTGAGCCGATCCTACTACCTGTCAAACGGAAAATGGCCTGCGAGTACCGTTATACGCGTGCCTATTGGCGCTTATGGAAGTGGCGGTCCTTACCACTCTTCTTCCGTAGAATCTGTACTTACCAATATTAGAGGTATTAAAATAGCCTACCCCAGTACGGGTGCAGATTTAAAAGGCTTGATGAAAGCGGCTTACTACGACCCAAACCCTGTCGTGATGCTTGAACACAAAGGACTATACTGGAGCAAAATAAAAGGGACTGAAGACGCAAAAACCATTGAGCCAGACGAAGAGTATATTATTCCTTTTGGCAAAGGCAGAACTGTTACAGAAGCCGAAAAAAACCACATCGACAATGGAGATTCCGTTGCTGTAATCACCTACGGAATGGGTGTTTACTGGTCCAAAAACGCGGCAAAAAATCATGTCGGCAAAGTCACTATTGTCGATTTAAGAACCTTGGTTCCACTAGATGAAGAATTAATTTTAAACACCGTTAAAAAACACGGTCGATGTTTAGTGGTAACCGAAGAGCCCGTTGACAACAGCTTTGCTCAAAGCCTAGCCGGATTAATAAGCAATGAATGTTTCAGGTATCTGGATGCTCCGGTTAAAGTAATAGGCTCTGTTACCACGCCTGCAATTCCACTTAATTCAATACTGGAGCAAACCATGCTGCCTAATGCCGAAAAAATATCTGCCGCTATAGACGAAATCTTGAAATACTAAAAAACAAAATGCGTTTTATATCCAAATCATGGATTATGCTGGTGCTTTTTTCCGGCATTTTTTCTTCGCAAGCTCAGGATAAATACTGGGTTTTATTTACAAACAAAGACGGTGTTAGTTTTAATCCACACGAGTATTTTCATCCACTTGCTATTGAGCGCAGGATTAAACATAACATCCCGTTGAATCATTACACAGACAGACCCGTAAGAGAAGATTACCTTACCCAGGTTAGTCTACATGCAGATAGTATTAAAGCTGTAACCCGATGGTTCAATGGTATTTGTGGGTATTTTAATAGTGAAAATATTAATGTTGTAGCCAAATTGCCCTTTGTAAAAGAAATAGTAAAAATTGAATCTCAGGTTACTCTCGCTTACGAAAATGAAAGTCGATATGCCACCCTTATGAGTGATGGGGCTAAAAAGCTAGCAAAATCGCAAATAAGCCTAATGGGAGGAGAGTATTTTGAGGATAAAAACTTCAATGGCAAGGGCATTAGAATTGCCATATTCGATGCCGGATTTCCCGGTGTGGACCGCAGCACTTCTTTTAGTCACATCAGAAATAGAAATGGAATAAAAGCTACCTATGATTTTGTAAAAAACAAGGAATTTGTTTACGGTTACAATGCACATGGAGCAATGACTCTTTCGTGTGTGGGAGGTAAATATGGCGACGTGAAACTAGGGATGGCTACCGATTCAGACTTTCTGTTGGCAAGAACCGAAATTGCGAGCAGAGAACCCTACAGTGAAGAAGAAAATTGGCTTCAGGCTGCTGAATGGGCGGATCGACATGGAGCTCACATCATTAACAGTTCGTTGGGATATACCGATAAAAGGTATTTCCAAAGAGATATGGATGGAAAAACATCTATGATAACCCGCGCAGGCAACATGGCCGCTTCTAAGGGTATACTAGTAGTAAACTCTGCAGGAAACGAAGGCGGTGGTGGATGGACTATTATTGGTGCTCCGGCTGATGCCGATAGCGTTTTGGCTGTAGGAGGTTTAAACCCCTGGACAGGAATGCACACCACTTTCGGCTCATTAGGCCCTACTGCCGACGGTAGGCTAAAACCAAATGTTTGTGCTCCTGCACATGTAATAGCTCAAGGAAAAAATGAAGTAAAAGAAGTCCCCGGAACGTCATTTTCTTCTCCACTTACAGCAGGATTTGCAGCCTGTTTACTGCAGAGTAATCCTGATATGAAAGTAATGGAATTGTTTGCTGCGGTAGAAAAAAGTGGCAATCTTTACCCTTATTTCGATTACGCTCATGGCTACGGTACTCCTCAGGGGGACAGAGCCATGAAAAACTTAGCCGAATCAAAACCTACTTTCGAAGTGTTTGAAGAAAACAACCTTATTCGGGTAAAAATTAACGACGAAAGTTTTGAAATGATACATGCTACGTTTCTCCTTTATATCTCAGAAGAACACCAAAACATACATATCGGAGACGAAAGCTACAACTCTGCATCATACTCCTCACTGCCCAAAATACCACCCTATTTCTACTGGCATTTGGAAGACGAAGACGGAAAACTGCTAGAATACAAAGTTCTGAATGTTCAAAGCCAACATATCTTTCACAAGCCTTACGAAGAGCTACGCAAAAAAACGATTCGCATGCACTACAAGGGATACACCTATGTAAAAACATTTTAGAAACTTTTATGAAACAGCTAATTCTATCACTTTCTATTCTCGCTACTGCATACGCAGCAAAAGCTCAACAGCCTATTTTGAGCTTAAACGTAGAATTAATGGAAGAAAATATTTACGAAAATGACTTTGGCCCCAACCGCAAGCGATATAATCACTATTATTTGGGCTTTGGAGTAACCTACGATATTTACGAACCCGACCTTGCCGATAACATAGTAATGGGGTTGCCTAACCGAAGTTTCATGTTCAGTTCAGGATATACGGCTAAACTTAAACTTTCACGTGTATTTGCACTCGGTTTTGATTACAGTCTGAATGCAAAAAATATTTCTGTTACTCAAGTAGGGCAAATAAATCAGTTAAACGATGCCAGTACATTCAATCGTGAAAAATTCAGTTTTTTCAATTTAGGTCTTGCGCCTTGGATGCGTATTAATTTTGATAAAAAACGAGGAGATATTTTGGGTAAACACGTCGACCTGGGTGGATATGCCAATTGGCATTTTGCCCACAGGCACCGCCTAAAACACAAATCCGGACACTGGACAGGAAGAAGTAACAATACTCAAACTAACTACAAGCCCGATTATGTAAATAATTATGAATACGGTGCTATATTTAAAATCGGTCTGGGCAAATTCATTTTGTACAATCAGTTCCGACTAAGCAAACAACTCAATATTAACGGTATAGATTTACCACGCTTTACTAGTGGGGTTATTTTAGGGTTTTAGCCGCAAAACCAAAAATTGACCCTGTTTAGCTGAATTTAACCCAAACTAAAACTATGATTTTATATCTCGGTAGCAAAATACGTAAACCACTATGAAAAAGATACTCTACATCTATTTGCTTGCGCAGTTTGTTTTGCTAAATAATTTACAAGCACAAAACAACAACATAATAAATTTCGGGGTACCCGGCTCTTACACGGGCTCTACCGATGGTTATATTGACAATCAAGGGAATATAATAGCCATTTTCAATACTGATTTGGGAGTTGCTATTGGTTCTTTCAATGCCCACTACACTGCAAACTGGACTAAATTTATAGCCCCATGGAGCACAACAATTGACAAAATATTTTCTCTGTCAAATGGTGATTTTGTTGCTTGTATAGTTCAAGAAAACTCTGTCGGCAGCCACATTCTTAAATTCGATAGCCAAGGGAATATACACTGGCATAAGAAAATTCAGGGACCACCCGCAGCCAATCTTCACAAAATTTTAGAACTCAACGGAAATAAAATTGCTCTTATTGGAATCAACGCAACAAATTCGCTTTACACCGTATTTGATTTTAATGGTAATCTCGAACACTCCAAAGCAATAAGCTCCCCCACAAACCCCATAGTAATACCCAGGGAAATACTTGACACCCAAGATGGAAATCACTTGGTAGCCTCACAATTAGTCGGCAATGGAACTCCTAAAATTCTTCTTTCTAAACTAACCCCGACCGGTACAGTAGTTTGGGAAAAAACACACAATTTCCCTTACACCGTGACCTTCAACAGCGGAGTTAGATCAAACGATGGCAACATTTATCTAGTGGGTAATTACAATTCATCACTTATTCCCGGAGATTTAAACAGCCGTGATTTACTCATCCTTAAATTTTCTGAAAATGGGGACTTTCTTTTGGGTAAAACTTACGGAAATCAATACGAAGAAGATGGCTACGATATACAAGAAGCAGAAGATGGTTCTTTGGTAGTGATAGGCATGCTAAAACCTGTGCAAAACTGTTCGGGTAATCTATTGGTTGTTAATGTTGATAGCAATCTGGATACACTTTACACAAAAACATACGGAACCCTGGTTGGCGAAGGAGCTTTTTTCTATCGTCTACACAACAATGGTTCTGAATTTTACAGCTTCGGAAATGGCAGCCTTTGGACTAATATTGGCACCATTGGAGATGCCCACCTAGTAAGAACAGATAAACACTTTGAATTAGACTGCTATAAATTCAACAGCGGCTTAGATAATATTGGAACTATAAATTCCACTCTAATAACTACAGATGCCCTTCATACAGTTTCAACCCCGAATTTTATCAACTATAGCCAAAACACTGCAACATCATTTACTGTAGCAGATGGCTGTAACGGAACCATACTCAGCTTGGACGAGCAACTCAAAAAAACAAAAAAAATAAACCTGTTTCCTGTTCCTGCAGAAGATGTTGTTAACATATTGGCTCGCAATACTCTATTCGAATACATTGAAATTTATGACCTTACCGGAAAACTTGTATTAAAAAACCAACTGAATGCTACCGACTATTCTACCGTTGAGATTCACTTGTTAAATTCCGGTATTTATATTGCTAAAATCGGTTGCAAAGACGGAATATATTCAGAACGGATAATTAAGCGATAGCCCAATATAGCAGGCTCCATGTATAGGTGAAGTATAGTCGTCTAGCTCTTCAGTAATTCTATAAATTGTGGTGTAAAACGACCTGTATTATGTACAATCAGAAGGACTATTAGCCCTCCTTTCTTTTCCCCGAGAATTCCTTTTACTAAAAAATGATACCGCCACGGCTCCCGTAAAAAACATTATGATAGAATACACCGCAGGAGGAATAGCAATCTGCGGATTATTGAGTAAAGTAGCGCTAGCGGCTATCGCTATAGCCAATGTACCGTTTTGTATACCCGACTCTATAGAAACTGTAGCCGATTGCTTAAAGTTTAAACCGAGTAGCCTTGCAGAAAGAAATCCCATCAACAGTGTAATTACATTAAGCGAAAGCGCAGGTAGGCCTGTTTGCTGAAATGCAGGAATTACATTGTCTTTATCTTTAAATATAGCTCCTACAATAATGAAAGTGATAAAAAGAGCCGAGGCTATTTTTACCGGACGTTCAGCTCGCTGTGCCAACGCGGGTTTCTTACTTCTAATCAACATACCGATGGATACCGGAATAATAGTAATTACCATGATTTGCAAAATTGTTCTCAGCACGGGAAGCTCTACATATTGACCTTTTTCCATAAATATTTCCATCCCGTAGTTGACTATAAAAGGAATCGTGAAGATGGTAATGAAACTCGACAGTGCCGTGAGCGAAATGGAAAGGGCCGCATCGCATTTGCCCAAATAAGCAAAAAGATTGGAAGTGGGACCTCCCGGGCAAGCCGCGAGCAAAATAATACCGACAGCATATTCGGGCTTAAGCTCCCAATAGTACATAAGTAAAAAACCAACCAGTGGCAGAAGAACCAACTGATTCAACAAACCAATAATCACCGCCTTAGGGTAAATCAAAATTTGCTTAAAATCTCCCAATGTAAGCGCCAATCCCATCCCCAACATGATGATGCCTAAGGCTAGCGGAAGAAAAATTTCGGTAAGAAAATTACTTTGCATAATCCTATTTTGCTGTAATTATAAGCAATTATGTATAATATTCAAACCCCCGGAAAACAGTTCTTCAATTTTGTCATTCTTACTACTTCACCCCCACCTTATTTTGCCATTGGTGGTATTGCTTGGCATACACTTCATGTTGGGCATTGGTTTTGGCAAAATTGTGGTAGCCCGTTCCTCCGGGTTGAGCGCACATAAAATAATATCCGTGTTTCTCGTAGTTGAGCACCGCATCAATGGCAGACTTGGACGGCATGCAAATGGGGCCTGGAGGCAAACCTTTGTTTTTGTAAGTATTGTAGGGCGAATTTACTTCCAAATCGGCAAAATAAATGCGTTTTTTCTCAAAATCACCCAAAGCAAACTTGACAGTTGGGTCGCTTTGCAGCGGCCAGCCATCGCGCAATCGATTTATGTACAAGCCGGCAATTTTGGGGTGCTCATCCAGTCTCGTTTTTTGCTCTTCGTATAAGATAGATGCTAGTGTAACCACCTGCGACTGACTCATATTGAGTGCTTTTGCCTTTGTTTTTCGGTCTTCGTTCCAAAATTTTTTATACTCCGTAGCCATACGGTCTATCAATTCCTGCGCTGATGTGTTCCACTGCATGCGATAGGTATCAGGTAGAAACATACTGATGATTGTGCGGTTATTGAAGCCATATTTAGAAAGCAACTCTTCATTAGTTAAAAGAGCAAGAAGGTCTTCGGGTGTTGCCTCTATGTTTTCTGCCATTCGCTCACACAAGTCTTCCAAAAGGCGAATATTGTTAAACGTAACATTCACCTCTACTCTACCCCTCCCTGCACGCAAGTGGGTAATCAAATCGCGGTTGGTCATGGATGAGTTAAGCACATACTTTCCAGGCACTACATTGCTGCCTGAATAATTCATTTTTTCGGCTAGTAGACTAAAACTTTCTGGATTAGCCAACATCCCTTCCAGCCTATTCAAAACAGTATCTGCATCGGCTCCGGTAGGTACAAAAAAATCAATTTCTGTAGTTTTTATATTCAATGCAGGTTGCTTGGCTTCCCACCATATTTTAGCATAAGGATAGCCCAAATAAGTTCCGACACCCAGTATCGCCAACAATAAAAACAAAGCGATTTTTGATCCTTTTCCTTTTTTAGCCACGATTTATCAGTTGTAAAAAATGTTCGTCAATATATCCTTCTGTAGTTTTAATCCACGCCTTGCGTAAGCCTGTACACTCAAATCCGACTTTGGTAAACAGATGCAAACTCACCGGATTGTTTTCTCCCACAGAAGCATAAAGACTGTTAAGTTGAAGATGGGTAAACGCATAATTCATCAAACAGGTTAGTGCGGCTTCTGCAAATCCTTGTTTTCTTTGATTTTTATCAATTAAAATCCCTATTCCTGCTCGTTGATGAAAGGGGTCGAAATCAAACAAATCTATTGCCCCCACCGTCTCGTTGATTTCCTTACAGATAATCATAAAACGAACTTCTCGCTGCGAATATAAATCGTGTGCAGAGTTCACGTATTGTTCCATCACTCTTTTGGAAAAAGGAATAAGCGTATAACTTACCTGCCAGTTATCAGAATCGTTTTCCCATCGCAGCAAAACACCTACATCCTGGGGTTCAGGTACGCGAAGATATATTCTTTCGTTACTGAGCATATTTAATGCGGAGTTCATGTATACGCAAATATACATCTTGCAGGGTATAGTGTGGCAAGTCAAAAGAATTATCGGCATTTGTGGCGAGATTCAGTCCATAAAAGCCCTTCAGACTTTCACGTTTTTGGAGTCTATCCAAAAGT
The DNA here is from genome assembly GCA_046295395.1 of Flavobacteriales bacterium. Classification (GTDB taxonomy): domain Bacteria; phylum Bacteroidota; class Bacteroidia; order Flavobacteriales_D; family JBKBNH01; genus JBKBNH01. The sequence goes on from JBKBNH010000003.1 coordinate 157,944, forward strand.
TCGAAAACAAAATTCACCTCATTCGCCTTTAAAACTTTACGAATGGGGTTTAAACAGGTTTCACCCGTTTTTAACATCCCTTGGCACAAAAATATCTCCTTCATCTCGTTGGCAGAAATTTCTACTTCTAATCTCACTAATAGTGTAGGTATAGACTTTAGATGAATGGTTTTCAACAATACAGCCGAGGGCTCGGCTACATAAGACTTGTGAGCTGCTGATGAATAATACAACCCCTGATGCAATAACCCTAGATGAGGAGGAATTCTCCCTGCGTGAAGAATAACGAGATATAACCCATCGTTTACATTTGAATCGGCAAAAACTTCAACAGGACTTAACCTCATAAATTAACTTATAAAAACACCTTGAAAAATAGGCTGAGTAGATCCCTGCAACCAAATATTCACATAACTTCCATCACCTTGTTTACTAAAAAACACCTTTAGCGCCCCTCCTTTAACTCTAACATTTACAGGAGATTGAACCTGATGGGTAATTGAAGTTGCCAATGCTGCTGCCGTAACTCCAGTCCCACAAGACCAGGTTTCATCTTCTACTCCACGTTCGTAGGTTCGTACTAAAATTTCTTCGTTTTGAAACTCAACAAAATTCACATTTACTCCCTGTTCCTTATATTTAACACTATAGCGGATAATTCGTCCTTCGGAAACTACGTCTAAATTATCAACGGCTGCGCAGAATTGAATGTAGTGGGGTGACCCGGTATCCAAAAACAAATCCTTGCCTATAGTTTCGAATCCTTTCACATCGTGCATGGAGAGCTTTACTTCTCCGTTGGGCAATAAATAAGCTTCGTGCAAACCATCGGTGGAAAGAAAATGATAGTGTTCTTTTTCAATACCTATGGCATGAGCAAAAGCAACAGCACACCGACTGCCATTGCCACAAAAACTCTGGCTGCCATCAGGATTAAAAAAAACCATATTGAAATCATAATCAGCGTGATTTTGAATAAGAATTAACCCATCACTACCTATGCCAAATCTTCGGTGACACAAGTGCACAATCAAATCAATATCATGCTGAGGAAACCGATTGCTACGGTCGTCAATCATCACAAAATCATTTCCCGTACCGTGGTATTTCCAAAATTTAATTTCCATTAATCGCGGCATCTAAGTCTTCCTGTTCGGCAATTACCCATTTTTTAAACTCCTCTGTAACTATTATCTTGTAGAGTGTGGCGGGAGTTTTTAAAAAATAGGTATTCTCAACTTTATAAACCTTTATTAATGCATCCGTCTCTATTCCATATACCACCAGCTTATTCTGGCTAAACTTATAGCCTTTAAAATTGATTGGAGACGACCACACCTCTGTTTTAACTTTATCTATTTTAGGATTGGGCTTTATATTTATTTTTTCAGCCAGCAAAGAGTCTGCGAAATCGGCTTGCTTGCTCTTTTTGCTCACTATCTCAAGTGGAATTTCTTTGACCGAAATCAATTTATCACTCCTTACCACAATAGTGTTATCCAGAATATTTTCAACAGTGTCTATCGATTCGACAAGAGAAGCGTTATCTATAACCGTATCTTTTACCACTTCTTTTACAATCGTTTTTTCAATAACCACGGTATCTATCTTTACTTTAGTTTTCCCCACAGATTTGGACTCCACCAAATAGGGCTCGTTAGATTTAAAAACAATTGTTTGTTTTGGTGAGTCAAACAATTTAGAAACATATTTAAAATAAGTAAAAGCACCCAAGACACCGATAATTAATCCGGTGAAAAGAAACAGAAAAGGCTTAAATTTGGGGCTTAACATAAGTTAACAAGCGTATAAGTAACAAATGAATGGGTTAATCGTTTTTATTTTCCGAAGTCAAAGGTATAAACAAAACACCGCATTTACAGAGTTAACACAGTAATTTTTAAACATTAAGGCAATGAAAAAAGTGATGATTTTTATCGGAATACTGCTTACCGGATTTGGTGGTGGCACAATTTCATTTTTATTACTTAAAAACAACCAACAAACAGTAGAGAATCAACCTATAGAAGGCAGTCAAATCCAGGAAAGGAGTGTTAGTTGGGCTGTTAACGACAATCAAAATACAGCCTACAAACCCGAAGCCTCTTTGGATTTCACGGTAGCTGCCGAAAAAACAGTAAACGCCGTGGTTAACGTTACTACCCACTACAGCAATACATACAGACAAGACCCCTTTTTAGATTTCTTCTGGGGACCGGGTGGAAGTCGCGGAAATCGACCGGAAAAGGCAACGGGATCAGGAGTTATCATTTCGGACGATGGCTACATTGTAACCAATAATCATGTAATTGATAATGCTGATAAAATTGAAGTTACATTGAACAACAAGCAAAAATTTCAGGCCAAACTTGTGGGAACAGACCCTAGTACCGACTTGGCTTTACTGAAGATAGAATCCAACAACCTCCCATTTATTAACTTTTCCAACTCGGACGAAGTTAGAGTTGGTGAGTGGGTTTTGGCTGTAGGCAATCCTTTTAACCTCACCTCCACAGTAACTGCAGGAATTGTAAGTGCCAAAGCGCGAAGTATAAACTTGCTGCAATTCAATCCGGAAAAAGACATTATTCCCATGGAGTCATTTATACAAACTGATGCTGCCGTAAACCCGGGAAACAGTGGTGGAGCACTAGTAAATGCCTATGGCGATTTAATCGGAATAAACACAGCCATTGCATCTCGCACAGGCTCTTACGCTGGATACTCATTTGCTGTCCCTTCAAATATTGTAAAAAAAGTTACGGAAGACCTATTGGAGTTTGGCTTTGTTCAACGAGCATTTTTAGGTGTTAGTATTCAGGACATCAATCAGGAAAAGGCAGAAGAACTAGGTATGAAAAAACCAAAAGGCGTTTTGGTCGTCGCCCTTTCTTCTGATGGTGCGGCTGCACTTGCCGGAGTTAAAGAAAATGATGTGATTTTGAAAGTTGGCAGTACAGAGGTGAATAATGTTCCTGAATTGCAAGAGCAAGTGGGACGTTTTCGTCCAGGCGACAAAGTTACTCTTACCATTAAACGTAACTCAAAAGAAGAAATAGTCTCGCTTACGCTACGTAACAAAAACAATGAAACCAACTTGGTAAAAAAAGAAGAAATAAGTAAATACGAAGCACTGGGGGCTATATTCCGAAGATTAAACGCCGATGAATTAGCTCAACTCAAGATTTCGCATGGTATAGCAATTGAAAAAGTAAACCCCGGAAAATTGCGCAGCGTAGGTATCAAAGATGGTTTTATTATACAAAAAATAAATCAAGAAAAAATCAACACCCCCGAAGAAGCCATAAGGATGCTAAACGAAGCAAAAGGAGGCGTACTAATTGAAGGGATGTACAAGAACGGTATGAAACAATATTTTGGGTTTGGCATATAGCCAAACCCTTTTAATTTAATTTCATGACAAGAAAATTATTTTCTATTCTGTTTTGTGCCGTCTTATTTTACTCGACAGGACAGAAAAACACAGAAAAAGAAGCAGGTTTATTCGGCTACAGCAATTTATCCAATGACAATAGAGACTGTAAAACAGCTTTAGAAACATACTCCGGTCAATATTTATCATAAACTCAAATGGAGTAAAATTAGCCCTGATTGACACATTGTCTTTTAATATAAGTCAATTTGAAAAAGACCTTTCGAAATCAAACATAAATGACAAGAACCTCATATTTCGAGTGCTAAATATGATAAAAGATGAAGAAGTCAAAAAGAAAGAAATTCTACACATGAGCAAGTCAATTGCTGACGTACAAAACCTTGTGAATCAACAAAAACTCGAAAACTTCATCGATCAACAAAATGAAAATTCATTAAAATCAATTAGAACTCAAAAAAGGCCCATTACCGATACCATTTTCTTAAAGCGCAGCTTGCAAGGAGGCTATCATGCCATTTATATCGAAACAAATAAAAGTTCCAAAGAATACAAAACCCTAGCTAATTTCAGCGGTGGAAGCAATTATAAAATGCGTATTAATGAAGACTTGGCTGAGCAAAAAAATTATATCCTGACATCAGAATAAAAAAACACAACCGACAAGGGCTACCATCCGAATGGCTTCCGGTTTACGTCTATCAGTCTGAATATTTTCTATACAGTCCTTCTGATAAAGGCAATACAGGAAGAAGAATAATTAGTGATAGCCTAGTGATTTACGAATACATGGATAGCCCGTTCCCTATACTAATAAGTGAAATTGAAAAAGCAAATCCATCCCGGTTTAAGATAAGCTTAAGCTCCTCTTACCCTGAAAATGAAATCAATGAAAAAACAATAGAGATACACATTGTAGACCCTGCGATAAAACTAAGTGTCTGGGAAACGACCTGCAGTAACGGTGAAAAAAAATATAATCTATACGTCCCAAAAGAATATTCGAAACATTTGCCTCTTGTGGTTAACCATAGTAGCTCCAAACAACTTGAATTCAAATTCGATACGATTGATATAAAATCACTTATAGAATAATTTCGTGGTAATTATAAAGCCATAATTTCGCCACATGAATGAAGACAACCCTTGGAAGACCAAAGAAACAACCGTTCCTTACGAAAACAACTGGATTAGAGTCGAACACAACGAAGTAATTACTCCCTCAGGAAGTCGGGGTATATATGGCGTGGTTCACTATAAAAATCTGGCAATAGGTGTCATTCCTATTGACAAAAACTTAAATACATGGATAGTTGGCCAGTACCGTTACCCAGGTAAATTTTACAGTTGGGAAATTCCCGAAGGAGGAGGAGACCTTGCCGGCGACCCCATAAATTCGGCAAAAAGAGAGCTCAAGGAAGAAACTGGAATAGTGGCAAACAAATGGCAAATCATTCAGAAAACCCATTTAAGCAACTCAGTAAGCGACGAGAAAGGAGTTGTATATCTTGCTACGGATTTAACCTTTACCGAATCAACACCTGAAGAAACAGAACAACTTCAAATAAAAAAATTACCATTTGAAACCTTTTATCAAATGGTGGCGAATGGCGAAATAACAGACAGTTTATCCGTTATGGCTGCTTACAGAATAAAACTCATGTTGCTTGAAGGTTTGTTGAAAATTTAACCTAATCAAAACCTTTAGCATCTATTATTTTGAGTAAATTAGTACTATGAAATTATTAGAAAAAATTTCCTACGCAGTAATCGGGTTGTTTATTTCAACCGGAATATTTCTGCTTTTTTACCACGGAAAAGACAGTGGGCCAAATCCTATTCAAAAAATAAAAGAAAAGAAAGTCGAAAAAAACAAATCAAAATCAGTAAAATCATTTGATATAGTGTTCTACAACGTAGAAAATCTATTTGACACCATTCAAGATTTGAGTAAAAATGATAACGATTTTCTTCCCAACACTAAGAAAAAATGGAATACCGAACGCTACCAAAAAAAAATACACGACCTAGCTAGGGTAATACATGAGATTAACCCGAAAAAACACCCGATAATTGTGGGGCTTTGCGAAATAGAAAATAAAAATGTTGTCCATGATCTTATTAAATCAGGTGAGTTGGCAAAATCAGATTACGAGATAATTCACCGCGACAGCCCCGACGAAAGAGGTATAGACGTAGCCCTGATATACAAAACCTCTGTATTCAAACCTATTCATCAGTCTTTTATCAATATCTACCTGCCCCAAGGACCCAGAACCGCCACCAGAGATATCGTTTATGTGAAAGGCGTTATTCTCCAAGATACTATCCATGTGTTTTTTAACCACTGGCCATCAAGAAGCGGTGGGCAAGAACAATCTGAACCTAATCGGATTTTTGCGGCAACTCAATTAAAAATAAGAGTCGACTCTTTGTTTAAGATTAACCCTCAATCCAAAATTATTATTATGGGCGATATGAATGATTACCCTGACAACAAGAGCGTTTATGAGATACTTCGAGCGAAGGAAATTTCGCACTCCGGCTCTCCTGAATTAATCAATCTCACCTATAGTCTACACAAAAAAGGCAAAGGCACTTATTTCTACAAAGGAGAATGGGGGGTACTGGATAATGTAATTGTATCATCAGGATTGCTAAAAAGCAAAAAAGGACTAAAAGCCAAAGAAGCCAAAATATTTTCTAGTGAGTGGATGCTTTACACCAATAAAAAAGGAGAAAAATCTCCTAATAGGACCTACGGAGGTAATGAATACTATGGTGGAGTTAGCGATCACCTGCCCATTGTTTTAAAACTAACATATAAGTAACTCTTCATTTACCTTTGAACTTTTAAAACCATAAATATGGGCTTTGTAAAAGAATTTAAAGACTTTGCCATGAAAGGCAATTTGGTCGATTTGGCCATAGGTTTTGTTATGGGAGCCGCCTTCACCAAAGTAACCAGCGCATTTATTCAAGGAATGATAATGCCTTTAGTCGGACTGATTCAAGGTAAAGATATGGCCGATTGGGTATTTGTTATAAAAGACGCTGTTAAAAGTGCCGAAGGCTCTGTAATAAGAGAAGCTGTGACTGTAAAATACGGTGACTTTATTGGGGTTGTAATTGAGTTTATCATTGTAGCATTTTTTATGTTTTTGGTTATTAAAGGCCTCAACCGTATGAAAATAAAGCAAGCTGAAAACCCCGCTAAACCTGCCGAACCAACCAAAGAAGAGGTTTTACTTGCCGAAATAAGAGATTTACTGAAAAATAAATAATTAAAAAAAGAGGTATTAACCTCCTTTTTTTGCTCAGAAAAAAACAATTACTAAATTTAGTGCATGCTTGTTCAAATTCATCCTGACAATCCGGAATCTCGCAAACTTGCCGAAGTGGTTAAGGTTTTGCAAAAAGGTGGTGTAATAATATACCCAACCGACACGGTGTACAGCATCGGATGCAGTTTAGAGCACAAAAGAGCTATAGAAAAAGTGGCCCAGATTAAAGGACTTAAGCTAAAAAAGGCGAATTTCTCAATAATCTTCAACGACCTGAGCTCACTTTCTGAGTACACAAAACAAGTTGACCGCTCTACCTACAAAATTTTAAATAGAGCGCTACCTGGTCCCTACACGTTTATCCTAGAGGCAAACAACAATATTCCTAAGCTTTTTGATACAAACAAAAAAACCATCGGTATTCGTATCCCTGACAACAACGTTACCCGCGAAATAGTGAAACTATTGGGGTGCCCTTTGGTAGCTACATCTGTTCACGACGAAGATGAAATTATAGCCTATACTACCGATCCTGAAGTAATTCATCAAAAACTGGGAAATCAGGTAGATCTGGTAATCGATAGCGGATTTAGTAAAAATATCGCCTCTACAGTTATAGACTGCTCAAATGGCGATGTTGAAATTATCCGTGAGGGCGCCGGCCCAATAGAAGGCCTATTCTAAGCCTTATCTATAATCCAAATTAGCTTTTTAATACCTTGATGTGAATAATTATTTTTCATTTTTTTTGTATCCTGTAAATTATTTTTAGATTTGTCTAAATTTTTTTTATAAAAATATAAACTTATATTAAGGGTAATCAAAATATTAATTCTTGTTAGCTTAATTTCATCAAGCTCTAATGCCCAAAATGGCTGTATAATAGGTAGAGTTTTATCTGGTAATTCCGGGGTATCATTTGCTAACATAAAACTCGAAAAAACAACACTCGGAACAATTTCTGCTACAGACGGAACTTTTATAGTAAAACAAATTCCATCCGGAACCTATAGTGTAACCATAAGCTCGGTGGGATACACTAAAAAGACTATTTCTGTGCAGATAAAAGACGGGACAGATTGTGTTAATATTGGAATTATAGAATTAAACGAAGACATCTTTAGCCTGAACGAAGTGGTGGTAGCTCCTAGTTTAATGGAAGTACACATTACCAAAAGCCCCGTAAAAGTTGAAGTTTACAAACCTGCCCTACTGCTGAAAGCTGGAAGCCCCACAAATTTGATGCAAGCCGTAGGCATGATGAATGGTCTGCAAGAAGTTATGGCTTGTGGGGTCTGTAACACAAGCTCAATAAGCATTAATGGCTTACCTGGCCCCTACACCGCTTTACTTATAGATGGTAGCCCGGTATACGGTAATTTAGCCGCTGTATATGGGCTAAATGGCATTCCTCTTTCTATGATAGATCGGGTGGAGGTAATAAAAGGCCCCATGAGCACCTTATATGGTTCTGAAGCACTGGCCGGTGTGATTAATGTAATAACAAAATCACCAAACGAAAGCGAAAAAGTAAGTGGCGACATTATGGGCACCACGCATCGGGAGCTTTTTTTAAATTCATTTTTCAGCAAAAAAACACAAAAAACAGGTCTAATAGGGGGTATTCATTACGGACGATCAAGGTTTTTTGACGACCGAAATAAAGATGGCTTTGGAGACGCTGTTCAATTCGATAGATTGGCGGTTTTTACCAAATTATCGGGAAAAACTAATACTAAAAAAAGGTACAGTGCCGCATTCAAGTATTATTATGAAGACCGTAGAAATGGAGTCTCCGATTTTTTAAGTCAAAATAATCATAAACTATACAGGGGTAGCGACAGTATATACGGCGAAAGCATTGTTACTCAACGTGCAGAACTATTCGGTTCGGTTGATCTCGTCGCAAATAATAAACTAAGAATGGATTATTCTTTAAGCCACCACTTTCAGGATAGCTACTACGGCGATGTTCATTATATAGCCTCACAGCAAATCGGATTCTTTAACCTGGTAGGAAATAAAAAAAGAGGCAACCATTTTTTGACTTACGGTCTTACAAACAGATTACAGGCATATGACGACAATACTTTTGCCACACAAGACAGCACCGAAAACGGCATCATAAACAGTCCCGACAACCAGTGGATTAAAGGTGTTTTTATTCAGAATGACTGGGATATTTCAGAAAAGCTATCCCTATCCGCAGGAATAAGAACTGATCATTACTCTGTTCATGGATTTATTCCTGCGCCCCGATTAAGCCTTAAATACTCCCCCACCATATGGTCTACGTTTAGAATAAACTATGGTACCGGTTTTAGAATAGTTAATTTATTTACCGAAGACCATGCTTTTGTAACCGGTCAACGAATAGTAATTCTAGAAGAAAAACTAAATCCAGAAAGAAGTCAAAGCCTAATGATTAACTGGAATGCTGTGATTAGCGGAACAAAATATAAGGGAAACCTAGATGCAGATATATTTGCCACCCAATTCAACAATATAATTACTCCCGATTACGAAAATGCCGGAGAAATAAGATATGCCAATTCTCCTGAAGGTGCCTACTCAATGGGGGCATCCCTTACCTTTTCACAACAATTCGACTTTCCTTTCTCCTACCGAGTTGGATTAACTTACTTAAACACTCGAATAAACCAACTCTCAGAAACAGGAGAAATACATCCCCAACCCCTAAACTACGCTCCATCTATCAGTGGAAATGGTATTTTCACTTGGAACTGGAAAAAGAAAAACATCGACTTCACCTACAGCACAAGATTAATAGGCTCAATGCACCTTCCCGCCGTCTACGATACAGATAACTCAGGAAACTTATCGCAGGAAAACAGACCTTTAACATCCAAAACATATAGCCTACACACCATTCAAATAAATTACTTCTCAAAAAGTAAAAAATCAGAGTTTTTCTGTGGTATAAAAAACTTGTTTGATTTTGTTCAACCCATTACACCCTTAACCGGGTACAACGACCCAAATCACCCCATCGGCTTCAGCCCGCATTTCGATACAGCATACAACTACGCAGGGCTTCTTGGTAGAGAATTTTTTTTTGGAATTAGATGGAAATTGTAAGCTTTACTAAAGAAGCTCTGGCTAAAAGCTCAGATTAAACTAGAAAAAAGAATGAAGTTTATGTGCCCAACCACATTGACACAATTCAATCAAAAAAAGAGCTACCTTTTTTTATTCACGAATCGAAAAAAATTCCCAATTTTGAGTTAGAAGAAAAGAAAGAAGGCACATTTGTGAAAGGCGGCTCAACGCTTCGAAATTCTGCCCTTCGGGTAGCGGGAAAACATCAAACTATCTAGATGCAAAGCTTTTAAGCTCAGATAAATTCTAAGACGGTAATTTTCCTCTCAAAAAACAAATGGCTTGTGCGACTAATCGTACTGTGCTAGGAAATTCTTTGTCTATATCATAGCGTAAGTACCGGCGAACATCTATGCAGTTGCTACAATAGCGAATCAATTAACGGTCTGCGTTGATATTGCTTAGGTAGCCTCCGGACAAATTGCAAACTTTGAGGTAGGCCTCCGCTAAGCCAAAGTAAGACTAAAAACAAGTCAATTCTACTCCTCTTCCATCCTGAAATACTCCACCGCAAGACGGTAACTATAGAAACCAAATCCCATAATCACCCCCTCTGCTCCGGCTGAAACAAAGGAAGTATGCCTGTACTCTTCACGACTGAGTGTATTGCTCAGGTGAACCTCTACCACAGGAGTTTTAATCGCCTTCACCGCATCGCCTATAGCCACAGAGGTATGGGTGTAGCCTCCTGCATTTAGTACAATACCGTTATAGGCATCGGATTGATGCAATGCGTTTATAATTTCGCCTTCTACATTACTCTGAAAAAAAACAAAATCTATGTCGGTGTAATTCGATTTAAGCATATTCTCAAGAGCCGTTAAGCCTCTGTTTCCATACACTTCGGGCTCTCTGGTGCCCAATAGGTTTAGATTAGGTCCGTTAATAATGAGTATTTTCATGTTGAAAGTTTGTTCAAAATTACGTTAAATATGTGTGCAATCGAGCTAACTTTAGCGAATATGAACGAACCTTGGAGCAGATACCTGAAGTCATACAAAACCTATCTGAGGCTAGAAAAGGGGTTATCTAAAAATACCATCAATGCTTACTTGAGCGATTTGTTGAACTTTACCGATTACCTTGTCAAGCAAGAGAAAAGTCTTAGTCCACAGCAAGTTTCGTTAAATGATCTCACTCATTTCTTGGCCTACATAAATGACAAAGGTCTGAAGCCCCGCAGTCAGGCCAGGTTGATATCGGGGGTAAGGGCTTTTTATAGATACTTACTGCTAGAAGAAGCCATAGAACACGACCCCTCGGAACTACTAGAAATGCCTCGCCTAGGTAAAAAGCTACCCGACACGCTTTCCGAAGAAGAAATAGACGGACTTATATCGACTATAGACATGAGTACCCCAAATGGCGAGCGAAACAAAGTAATGCTCGAAATGCTATACAGTTGTGGGTTGAGAGTAAGTGAACTGGTCGACTTAAAAATTTCTTCTCTGTACTGGAATGATGCCTTTATACGAATCATCGGAAAGGGAAACAAGGAAAGACTTGTGCCGGTGAGTGCCTACGCACTGAAACTAATAAAAGACTACCTGACCAGAGTTAGAAGCAAACAAAAAATAAACAAAGGCTCAGAAGATTTTGTCTTCTTAAACAACAGAGGAAAGCCGCTTACACGAGTTATGGTTTTTACCATTGTAAAGCAACTCGCAGTACAAAGAGGACTTAAAAAAAGTATTAGTCCGCATACCTTTCGTCATTCGTTTGCCACGCATCTTATTCAAAATGGAGCAGACCTGCGGGCCGTTCAGGAAATGATGGGACACGAATCCATTACTACTACCGAAATTTACACCCACTTAGACCGTAAATTCTTGTTTGACACGGTACTGAAGTACCATCCAAGATCCAAATAACTCTTGTGGAAATTACGTATCGAACAACTTTAGATACTGCTCAATCAACACTGAGGGGTTAAATTTTATATCAAAATAGGCCTGTGTGCAAAGGCAAAGCTTTTTGTACTGTTCCTCATTTAAATCGGACCAACCTTGCAATGCCTTTACAAAAGAATCCTCTTTATCAAGCGAAATAGCAAAGCCCGCCTCGAAGTCCTGAATATCGTTCCAAGGAGTTTTATCGCTAATGATACAAGGTTTACCATGAGCTAGTGCCTCCACTATAGCGTGCCCAAAGTTTTCTGTTTGAGTGGGTAAAAAAAACGCATGTATGGATTGGTAAAAACCACTCATTTCGGCAGGCTGCATCGCTCCGCAAAATTCTACTTTAATGTGAGAAGGCAATTTAGCTACCAATTTTTCACATTTTTCCAGATAAAAAGCATCTTCAATAGGCCCGGCAATTTTTAAAAGCACCTTGCCCTGAACTTTTGCCATCCAACTTATGGCTAAATCTATATTTTTTATGGAAGCAATTCTACCCACCAGTCCGTAAACAATTTCTCTTCTTGCTTTTGACAATGGCAACACCTCTTGTTTTAGCGCAGGGAAATTTGAAATTCGTACCACCTGAGCCTTGTCACCAAAGTATTTCTTTATGCCTTTTTCTTCATCTTCGGAAGTTGCGTGCCACAGCACATTCTTGTATAATCCTCTGAGTTTGGCCAATTGAAGAAAAACAGATTTTTTAACTTTTTTCTGAGCTAACGCATTAGTGCTTAACATACCACGAGGAGCTAATACAATTTTTTTGTTCAGTTTCTTTAACTTAGGCAATAAGCTAATCGTGTAGTTATATGAAAACAAACTATTTAGGTAAACATACTTTACGTCAAGTTTCAATATTTCATTAATCATCGTGTGGTAACCTTCGTTGCTCAGGTAAATAATTTTACCGTATGGGCGTTCTATCCAAACATTAGATTCTATTCCTTCGTATGGCTCTATCACACCCAAATCTCCATTAGAAGTAACCACGTGAAAATTAGCAAATTGCCGCATGGCATAAACCATGTTTGCCAACGACCTAATGGGGCCCCCTGCCCTAAAGCCCGGTTCAAACCAATCAGAAAAAATCAGGATATCGGGTTTAGTTACTGACATTATTGTTTTTTAACCAGTTTTCCAGTACAACCAGCTGCCATATTCTGGACCAGTTGATAGTGGGATCGTTATTTAAAAATCTTTTCCAGAGTTCATCCGCAGCTCCGGATTTAATAATCCCCCGCTGCTGAATACCCTGTAAGTTGTCCTGTACAAATTCTTTCAAATCATTTTTAAACCAAATCTCCCAGGGAAAAGTAAATCCCATTTTTGGACGGTTTACTATTTCTGAGGGAAGCAAATCACCTAGGCTGTCGATGAGAAACTTTTTGGGCGTAGTGGGAGTTTTCCATTCTGTAGGTAGCCCCATCACAAACTCAACCAATTCGTGATCGAGAAAGGGAACCCGAACTTCGAGAGCGTGCGCCATACTCATCTGATCTGTATCTCTTAGCAGCACGTGCGACAAGTAGGTTTCCAGTTCCGCTAAAGAGATTTTGCTTATCAATGGGAAAGTAATTCCCGCTGAACCGAGTCCTATTTCAGTCTGCAACTTTTCGAAAACCCGATTTACGGGTAAGTTTTCTTTGCCTGTAAGGTTTTTGATATCATCGTCAAATAAGGCAAGTCTGCTATATGGATAATAATACTCGGGCTCCAAGTAGTTCTGAGAGAGAATATACTGAATTTTTTTAGAAGCTATTCCTGGTTTAAGCGAGTAATTTACTTTAGCTAACACGTTTCTGATTCCTCTTGGAAAACTGAATAACCATTTGGTTTTTTGCAATTTCAAAGCACGGTTGAAAATGCCGTAGCCGGCATACAGCTCATCTCCGCCCAGACCACTCAGAGCCATAGTAACACCACTTTCTTTGGTAATTTTTGATATCAAAAAAGTATTGGGCCCATCTGCACTGGGATGATCCATAAACTGCAAGGCATCGGGAAGAATATTCTTGAGGTCAGAAGCTTTGAGTACAATTTCGGTGTGTTGAGTAGAAAACTTGTCGGCAATTTTTCTTGCATATACAGCCTCGCTGAATTGTTCTTCTTCAAAGGCAATATTAAAAGTTTTTATGCTTGATTGCACTTCACTCATCAATCCTACAACGGCACCGCTATCTATTCCTCCCGATAAAAATGCTCCAAAGGGCACATCGGCAACCAAGCGTCTTTTCACGGCTTGCTTTAGTAATTCATAATTCCTTTCGCAGGCATCTCTGTAGCTGCTTACCTCATTAAATCGGGTGTTTTGAACAATAGACCAGTATTTTTTCACTTTCACCTCTTCGGGTGAGGCAAGCATATATGAACCCGCCGGGAGCAGTTTTACTCCATCGAGTATAGTATGTGGTGCATGAACGGTTTGATATCTAAAATAATCGATAATCGAATCGTTGTTGAGCCGGGGATTAACCAACCCGGAAGCCAAAATACCTTTTATTTCTGAGGAAAAAATAAGTATCTGCTGATTGTCGAAATAATACAGTGGTTTAATTCCCGTTCTGTCGCGGGCCAGAAACAGTGTTTTATCCTGACTGTCCCACACGGCAAAGGCGAACATGCCATTAAGTAACCGCAGGCAGTTTTCTTTGTGAACTATGTATGCTGCAAGCAGTACTTCGGTATCGCTGTTTGTGGTGAATGACCACCCGGAAAGCTGTTGGCGAATTTCACGGTAGTTGTATATCTCACCGTTAAAAACCAACGAATATCTTCCATCAGAAGAAACAAAGGGCTGGTTCGCTGCCGAACCAATATCGATAATAGAAAGGCGATTGTGACCAAGCGAAATGTAATCATCAGAAAAAACAGCTGAATTATCGGGTCCACGATGCCGTGTAGCCCGATTCATGTCGTTTACTTTTTGCTCGGCTGTCTGCTTATCCTTAAGACCAAAAATTCCGTTTATGCCACACACTGGTCAACTATAAATTTACTATCGGCCAAAATACGGCCAATTCCTTGCTCCAAAGGTAATAGTTCACGCTGAAGTATGGATAGCATTTTTGAGTTATCGGGTAATCTTCTTCGCATATCCCCTTCTTCGAGGGCAGGCAAGTGTACTATTTTAGATCTCGACTCTGTTAGCCGAATAATGCGTTGCGCCAATTCCAAAATGGTTATTTCGTTATCCGAGCCAATATTTATCACATCATTTACAAACAGGTTTTGCTCAAAAGCTTTAACCGTGGCTTCAATATGGTCATCTATAAAGCAAAAAGTTCTAGTTTGCATTCCATCGCCATGTATCGTAATGGGCTGATTTTTTAAGGCTGCATTTATAAATTTTGAAACAACAAAGTCGCGACTCTGCTTAGGTCCGTATGTGTTGAAAAACCTGAAAATAGTAAAATCGAGTGCGTATTGTTTTTGATAGCTGCGGAAATAGGCTTCGCCCACATTTTTAACAATAGCGTAAGGTAGTCTCGAGTTTAAAGGCGTAGTAAATTCGTTTTGAGGAATTTCAACCGGTTCACCGTATACCTCGGACGAAGAAGCATAAAAGACTCTTTTTATTTGGTAATCCTTACTAAGCTTGAGCACACTTTCAATTCCCTTAATATCTTCAAGCACCATCAGCGGATTTTGCAATGTTCGCTGCACTCCTACCAATGCCGCATAATGAAAAACATAATCGGGCGAATAGCGGCTGAATACATCGCTCAATTCCCTGAAATTATTCACGTCGCACTGACAGAAATTAACTTGCTCGTGCGAAGGTATTTTTGCCAACTCGCCGGTAACTAAGTTGTCGGCTACAACTACTTTGTAGCCCTTCAGGGCTAGTTGCTCTGCCAACGAACTGCCTATAAATCCTGCGCCTCCTGTTATTAATAATGTGTTATTCATTTCCGCTTAAAATACTTAACAATGAAGAAGACCAACTATCTGGGCTAACTCCTTGTGCCAGAGCAGAACTCCTCTCTCCCATTCTTAAAAGGTCTTCAGTAGGTGAAGTTACGATTTTCTTCATGCAAATAAAAAGGTCTTCAGCATTTCTATCATTGAAAACATAGCCGTTGTCATTTTCTACCAGAAAGGATTTAGCCGCTCCAACCCGACTACTGAGTAATAGTGGAAAGCCTGCTGCAGCAAATTCGTGTACTACCACCCCCCAGGGTTCGAAATGGCTGGGAAGAATAAAAACTCCGGTTGATTTAATGAAATCCTCCATCTCTTCGGGCTGTACAAATCCAAAATGAGTAACCCCTTCTATTTTCGGTCTATTGTCATACAATTCGCCCACTCCCATGCACCACAACTCCCAGTGGGTGGTTACCTCGTTCCTCAGTTTTCGGTAGGCATCCCATAGTTCGTTTATGCCTTTATGTTCGATATACCTCCCCACGTAAATAAATCGCTTAGGAAAATTCTTTTGCTTATCCTCCTTGTTGCGGTTGCCCAACGAAGTGAAAAAGGGGGTGTCGGCACTGTAAAATCCGGTTAATACACGCTCCTTTTTAAAGCCTAGTTTTAAGACGTATTTTCTTTGTGGCTCGCCGGGCACCCAAGCATGCGAAAAAGCAGGTTTAATCAACAAAGGCGAAAGCAACATTGCCAGGTGCTGTTTAAATTTGGCCTCCCATTGGTTGTCTAACGCCAAAACCGTAGGCGCTCTGCGCCTGAACAACTTACAAACAGCCACGTAATCTTTGTCAATCCACCCACTGCAAACGATAACGGAAGGATTTAGCGTTTCTATCAAATCAACTAAACCACTACGCGAAAAATCGCTGCGTTCATAAACTTTTATACCGCTAAAATCGAACTCAAAGGGAGCTTCGTTGTTTACCGGATACCGAACCACATGCACCTCAACCGAATAATTTGAAGCAAGATGCCGAAAACAAGTAAGCGTGTATGCTGCTAACTCGGTATATAAAAACAACACCTTTTTCATCTTGATTTTTTTCTTTTAAAAAATGTAATCAAAATAAAAAGTAAAAGCGAAAAACCTGCCCCATACCAAAAGTAGCGGTGAAAAATCATCTGTTTAACATACAAAGGCAACAGCCTCCAGTTAAAAGATTCTTTGGGTTTTCTGTAGTTCTGCCAAAATTGGAGGTTGTAATGCTGCAAGGGTTCTAAATACTGCCCCGTGAGCGAAATGGTACTGAAGGATGTTTCGGCATCAACAACATTAACCCGTAAAATAGCATCTCTGGGTAAATTTCTGATGGCGGTTTGAATAAAATGAATCTGCTCATCTGCCATTTTGTGATAGAAAAACGAGGCAGGCGCATCGCCTAGCGAACCGCTAAACCAATATACTTGAGCGGTGTTCTGGGCTTTTTTCAGAAGCGGATAAACCTCATCGTTGAAGTTTGTTCCAAATTTCGACTTGGTATTATCGGGAAAAACTCCTTCGAAAACAGGCAAACTCTCTGCCCAAACCGGACGGTGACTAAATAGATAAACCTGAGTGATTTCCGATAAATCGTTCAATTTCTGCTGAAGCAACATGAGCTGCTCTCCTTTTATGGAACTGTTGTCCAACTCGGTATCAAGCAGAATAAAAAGTGCCTGAGAAATGCGAAAGCTACCGTAGGTTTTACCAAAATTTTCCTGATAAACATTACCTGAAATATCGTGGTTTCCGGGAGTGTTAAATAGCGGCTTATTTAGCTTATCTATCAAAACCCTTTTATACACGGGAATGTCGTTTCGAACATCCAGAAACAAGTCCCCCAGACAAATCATAAAACGGTTGTTTGTGGCATTAAAATCATCTATATAAGATAAAATGGTAGATGCCGGAAATCCGCTCGTATTGTTGGATCCCCCATGAAAATGTCCACTTACAATAAATGAAAACCCCGCATCTGTTTGACTGGTATCGATAGTTTTTTGATTGAGAGCCTGTGGTTGTTGCGCAAAAAGCAAACCGCATTCAAAATACAGCCATGCAACTACAACCGAAAAAACAAAACGCCTCATTTTTTCTTTTTCACTGTTTTCCCTATCTCCTTGCCTTTAAAAAGCTCCTCTCCGTTTATATGTATAGTGGATTTTTTACTTTTTTCTATTTGTGCTGGATGCCTCTCGTCTTTTTCCAATTTCACATCGGTAAGCTCTATGACTGACACCCCGAATACATCTCCTTTTTTGTCAGAAATGTAAGCTGTTTGCACTTTTCTTATTTTTATATCACTGCCTTTTACAGTAGTATTATCCTTGGCTTTAATCGCCTTTTTGGCTTTGGATATTTCAATGTTTTTAAATTGCACTGTGCTGCCCTCCGAGGCATCAATAGCTACTCCGGTTGTTTTAGAAAACCTGGTGTTAGTTACTTCTGCTTTGGATCCAACCAGAATCAACGCATCATCAAACTGATACAAAAAATGAGATTGATTAATTGTAACCGTGCTGTATATTGCTTTTAAAGCATCCACTCCTGCTAAGAACGTACAATTTTTAATTTCTAGTTTACTCCGACAAGCAACTAGTTGCTTGTCGGCTTTTGACCCAATAAAATTACAGTGGTTAAACAGCGCTTGCGATTGATAGAGATTAACTGCACCTGTATGCGAAAAATTACCTCGCTTGGGATTAGACAGCTCAGAAAAGTTGATGTGTTTAAATT
Organism: Flavobacteriales bacterium; assembly: GCA_046295395.1. Lineage (GTDB taxonomy): Bacteria > Bacteroidota > Bacteroidia > Flavobacteriales_D > JBKBNH01 > JBKBNH01. The sequence goes on from JBKBNH010000003.1 coordinate 176,286, forward strand.
CAGATTCTTTAGAATCAATCAGCAAGAATCCACCTGCGGTTTTATCGCTGGAGATAATTACCAAAGGGGTATCTTCCGTTCCTGCCGCCTTAATGGTGGCGTAAGAAACAACAAAAGAGCCTTTTACAAAATCGAGTGCTGTTTTTTCAGACAACACAACCGTGTAGCCTTTGGGTAAAACCAAAATAGAATCAATTTTAGCCAAACCCGGCTTGAAATGGATTGTTTTTAAGGCTGTGTCGGTATATAAAAAGTCGAAGTGCTGCCAATTGGGTTCGTATCCGGTATAGTGGTTTTTCACTTCGTCTGTATCGATATACTCGTATGGATAAACCTCTGTTTGCAGTGTTTTGGATGAACCTAAAATGCGGTAAACAAGCACTACACTTTTTGATTTAACCTCGTTATGCACCTGAACCTGAACGTAATTCAGAGCACTTCCTTTCGCTTTGGACTCTATCACAATAGGCTTGTCGAACTTCATCTCTTGCTTGTTATCTAATTTGGCAGCAATCACCTCAATAGGTAATGATGTAACCGGTGCTATTTTTACTTCCGTTCCGCTTTCTGATTGAGCCAAATACGCATGAAAACCTTTTTTTATATTCAGCGAACGCTTAATTACTTCGGCATTGTAGTAGTATATGGACGGTTCGAACTTCTTGTAAGGAAATTCGCTGTTCAAAATGCGTAAGTTTTTTTCTAACTCGGGCTTAATTTTTGCCAAAAACGCGTCAATATAGGTTTTGTCTGAAAACTTTTCCAGGTAGTGAATATAAAGCTTAAAAAACTCCTCATCGGAGAAAAGTCCTTCGTGAAAATCGTGATATATCGTGCGCTTACTGAATTTATAATCGCCGATTAAATTTTTTATTTTAAACGCACTGAAACTTTCGTATGCAATGGGTTCTACCTGGTGTGTTTCGGGGTTGTAGTAGAACTTAATATCGCTCCAGTCAACACTGCGCCACCCGCCTATCAAATCAAGTAAAGCATAACTGCGGGCAAATTTATCGATATCCAAAATCTGAGAAACTTTTGTTTTTCCCTGCCGCATGGCGTCCATTAAAACCAGTACGTTTTGATAATCGGCATAGAGCGCCTCGTCTTTCTGAATGGATTTTTCGTTGAAAGCATCCCACTTGGCCGACTGGTAAGATGTGTGCTCCTGATCGAACTGAAACCCCTCATGACTATTTAGCCTTCGGCTCCAATATAAATCAGGTTCTAAACGGAATACAATTCCTTTTTTCTTTTCGTTGTGTGCCATTAACTCCTGCCCGAAATGCTCCTCTAAGTTGTAAACACCAAAGTTCTCGCCATTCACCGTAAGTTGCAAAAAGAAGTATCGGGCATGCGGAAAGTCTTCGTAAGCTGCCCATTGCTGATGAAGCCATTCGTAGATGTAATTTCTTGTACCCGGATGCTGAAGCGAAAATCGCTTCAGCCCCATAAAGGCGTCGCCTTTTTTGGTTTTAACCCTAAACGACCATTTTTTGCCCGAGACATGGTCAGACATTTTTCCTTTAATTCGAATTTCTGCTCGTATTTTTTTGCCTTGAAATTCGAATTCGGCAGGTACATAGCTATCTTCGGGTTGAACAATAATTCCTCTTTCGAGTGACTCTTTTGCTATGGTTGCCAGCTTTTTCCAATCTGCAGGAGCTACAGTTAACGAAAGTTGTATTTCAGGTGATTCGCTGTTAAAATAATTCGAAGACACAACTGAAATAAACTCAAAAATGGAACTAAAACCTTTCTTTTTGACAAAACGATTGGATACATAGCCTCCAATCAGAATTAATAGTAACAGCGATAGCCAAAATTTCTTGTTTTTGAATAATTTCATAAGTCTTTGGTGTGCTGTAATTATTTTTTATCTCTAAAAAGGCTATCTACAAATTCGTATTTATTGAATACTTGTAAATCTTCCATTTTTTCCCCCACTCCGATATATCTTACAGGTATTTTAAATTGATCGCTTATTCCGATAACTACTCCGCCTTTTGCTGTTCCGTCTAGTTTTGTAAGAGCTAAAGAGGTTACTTCTGTTGCAAGTGTAAATTGCTTGGCTTGCTCTATAGCATTTTGACCTGTTGAACCATCCAAAACTAGTAAAACATCGTGAGGAGCTGCAGGTACTACCTTTTGCATTACTCTTTTTACCTTGCTCAGCTCGTTCATCAGATTCACTTTGTTGTGTAATCTTCCGGCTGTGTCGATAATTACCACATCGGCTCCCGAAGAAACTGCAGATTGAAGCGTATCGAAAGCAACAGAAGCCGGATCGGCTCCCATGCCTTGTTGTACAATAGGTACATCTACACGTTCTGACCAGATTTTGAGTTGGTCTACGGCTGCCGCCCGAAAAGTATCTGCTGCACCAAGAACTACTTCTTTACCTGCTTTCTTAAACTGATACGCCAATTTGCCTATAGTGGTGGTTTTACCAACTCCATTTACGCCTACCACCATAATAACGTATGGGCCTTCAACGGGTGGAACGGTAAATTCAACTTCGTTTCCGGAATTGTTTTCTTCCAGCAGCTCTGCTATTTCTTCCCGTAAGATTTTATTCAGTTCAGATATGCTCACATATTTATCTCTGGCCACACGTTCCTGAACTCTCGATACAATTTTCAACGTGGTATCTACTCCTACATCACTGGTTACCAGAATTTCTTCTAGGTTATCCAACATATCATCATCAATAGTGGACTTACCAGCAATAGCACGGGTTATTTTAGAGAATACACTTTCGTTGGTTTTTTTCAACCCTTTATCGAGTATCTCCTTTTTTTCTTTGGTAAAAAAACTTTTCCAGCTCATGGTAAATATTTGCTTGGGGGTAAAATTACAAAAGCTTCTGCCGGTAACCCAACAGAAGCTTGTAATATTTTAAAAGAAAAGGAGTCTTAATTCTTCTTGAACCAATCCTGAACTTTCTCGTTTAATACGATTTCTTCTTTAAATGAATAGGCTCCAGTTTTAGGAGACTTTACCATTTTAATAACTTTAGTGTGGTTTTTACCACCACCTTTCTGAAGCGATGCTACAACTTTCTTAGCCATGTCTCAATTATTTAATTTCTTTATGTACAGTTACTTTTTTAAGAACTGGGTTGTATTTTTTCAACTCCATTCTATCGGGAGTGTTCTTACGGTTTTTTTTAGTTACGTAACGTGAAGTACCCGGCATACCACTTTCTTTATGCTCTGTACACTCTAAAATCACTTGAATAACGTTACCTTTTGCTTTCTTTGCCATAACTTTTTTGTAATTCGGGCTGCGAAGATAACTATTTTTCTTTAGTGAGCAAGTAGTTTATTCTGTTTTTTAGAAAGTTTCCATTCAAAATTAAATAAACCAGATAACCTCTTAAATTTACCCGTAATTCATATCTTCATCCCAATCACACACACATCATCTACCTGCTCACTCTCTCCTTTCCATGCAGCAAATTCTTGTTTCAGTTTTTGCTCTTGTTCAGACATGGGCAAATGAGCAATACTAAGAAATAATTGTTTTAGGTTTTTTATCATATATTTTTTGCCTTTTTCACCACCAAATTGATCGGGAAAGCCGTCGGTAAGGGTATAAATTACATCGCCCTTTTGCAACTGAATGGTTTGCAAGATAAATGGTTCTTGGTCTTTTTGGTGCTTGCCCACGGGCATTTTATCTCCTTTATATTCTATCACTTCTCCCGCTCTTATCATAATAACCAGGCTATGTGCCGATGCAAAAGTAAGGCGAGTTTTGTCTTGGTTTAAAACTAATAAACTACAATCCATTCCGTCTTTTCCGCCTTCGGGACTTCCATCTTTTTTAAGGCGCTTAATAATGAACTCACGAGTTTTATTGAGGATAAGATGTGGTTCATTTTCTTTTTCAATGGCTTTTTCGAGACTGGAAATATTTAAAATACTCATAATCGCGCCAGGCACTCCATGTCCGGTACTGTCTGCACAGCAAATGGCAAAGTTGCCATTCCTCAGTTTTGAAGCCCAGTAAAAATCACCGCTAACAACGTCTTTGGGTTTAAATAAAACGAAATAATCGTTAAGGTTTCTATCAAGTAATTCTTTGGTGGCCAAAAAACTCCGCTGAATACGTTCTGCGTAGTTGATTGAGTCAGTAATTTCGCGATGTTTTTCTTCGATGAGGTGTTTCTGATCTTCGATTACGTCTTTTTGTTTTTTGGTAATTTTAAGCGCCCTGTATGCAATGAGTGCAATTACTGTAACCGCCAGTGCAATTGCCGCAATTAAGGCTGTGTAAAGCTGCTGCCTCTTTTTTTCCGCTAAATTAAGTGTGTTCTGCTTTTCGTACTCAGCCATAAGCAGTGTTTCCTTTTTATCAAATTCGTATTGCATTTGTAATTGTGTAGCTTGCTTAGTGTTTTCTTCGTTAATCAAGCTATCGCGATAAATAATGAATTTATGAAAATTCAACAACGAATTTCTGTAATCCCCAGCCGTACTATCTAATTGATAAAGTGTTGAATAGCTGTTAACGATTATACTTTTACTCCCTATTTCATAAGCCAGATCAAGAGCGGACTCAATCCATTTTCTGCCTTCCTTCACATTACCCGTAATAGCATATAAGTTTCCAATGTTGTTACATGACGTGGTTATTCCGTACTTATCCCCTATCTCTTCGCTTATTTTAAGTGACTTAAGATGGTATTTCATTGCTTCATAATAATCTTCTAGGATATAGTATAAATTACCTATGTTGTTGTATGACGATGCTATCGCATACTTATCGCCCATGTCTATCCGGATTTCTAATGCCTGCATATAATATGTGAGTGACATAGCATAGTCTTCCAAATTGAAATACGCTATACCCATATTATTCATAGGATTAGCCATTGATTTTTTAGCATTGGAATATTTATAAAATTTAAGTGACTTTTTATAATAACTAATAGCCTCATCATATTTTTTGAGGTTAAGATAAACTATACCAATGTTATTATACGAAGTCGCTATGCCTATAGTATCTTTAAGTTCTTCTTTTATTTTTAAGGCTTTGAAGTGATTATCGAGTGCTTCTGCATAAAATCCTAAATCTTCCATTGCTCCTCCCAAACTGTTATATGAATTTGCCATTCCTTGTTTCCAGTTCATTTTTTTTGCGAGCTTAAGAGCTTCTTCGGCATATTTTCTTTCTTCGAAATATTCACCCTTGTAATAACATTCGTTAGTCAAATTTAGCAGCGTGTTTAACCTATTTGTGTCGTTTTGATTTGTTTTTAAAACTATCAGCAGTGAATCCTTCACTGTGTTTTGGGATGCTAAAAAACAGAGGTTAATACTAAGAATAACAGAGACTAATGTTTTTTTCATGTTCGAAATTTACAGTTTACACAAGAGCATGCATAACAAAAAGTTGAGTTTTTTTTTGGAAGCTAAAGACTTATATCTTCCATTTGCTCCTCTGTGCTCATATTTCTATGCCACTTCTGCCTGTCCATCAAAACTATGAACAGACAGATAATGCATGATTCCGGTCAAGCTTTTTAAAATTCACTTTTTATTCCGATTATATCGAGGTAGTGTAATTGAGAATACAGCTATAGTCTTAATGTTTACTCTGTAACTTTGGTGTATACCCCTGCTATTGTAGACATTTGAGGGCTCGTTCTTTAACGGGGTAAATTATCACACCAATAATACACTATTCCGATTATTCGTTTCGATTACTCGGAATGATATAATTGCGGAGACGGCTAAAGCCTTACTCCTATTATACACACATCATCAATTTGCTCCAAATCGCCTTTCCATTGCTCAAATGCCTGATTCAAAAGGTGTTTTTGTTTTTCCATTGGTTCATGTGAAATGGATAGTAACAACTCTTTGAGTCTTGATGCCTTGAATTTTTTACCTTTTTCACCCCCAAATTGGTCTGTATATCCATCGGTGAATATGTAAACTGAGTCTCCTTTTTGCAATTCGATTTTGTGGGTAGTAAACGGCTTGAGGTTATCTCCTTTGCCAATGGCTTGTTTATCAGATTTTATTTCTTCTACTTCGGCTGCACCTTTTCGAGTTATCCAAAGAGGATTATTGGCTCCCGCCCACCAAAGCGTATTGCCTTGTAATGCGCAAAGTGATATATCCATTCCATCGTTAACTACTTCATCACTTTTATCAAACTCCTGAATGACAATCTCACGAGTTTTGTCGAGTATTTTTCCGGGATCAGTTATTTTATGTTCTCTCACGCTACGATTCAATCCATTGTTGCAAACAACAGAAACCATAGCACCGGGAACACCATGTCCCGTGCAGTCTGCCGCTGCAATTAAAATCATGTTTTGTTCTGTTTCCTTCTGTTCGACTTCAAAGTTATCTCTGATTCTATCAAAACCCGAAGCTCCGACGCTAGGAGGAACGTAAGATTCAAGCCAATAAAAATCCCCTGCTACTATATCTTTAGGTTTATATAATACAAAAAAGTCATTCAAATACTTTTTCAATGTGCTATGCGAGGGTAAAATAGCTGCCTGTATTCGCTTAGCGTAGTTTATACTGTCTGTAATTTCTTTGTTTTTTTGTTCAATTATTGCTGATTTCACTTCTAGGTTCTTGTTTGATTTTTTCTTATCGCGGTACGCCTTAAACATAATAAGCATCATAACAAGGAAAATAATAATTCCCGCTATCAAGAAGTTGCTTCGTGTATTCTGTGCCTGTATTTTTAAATCCTGCTCCGATAGCTTCAATTCTTTCAGTTCCAGTTCCTTTTCTTTCTTTTCGTTTTCGTACTTTGCCTCTATTTCCAGAACTTCTTTACTGTTTTCGGTATTAAACACCGAATCTTTATAAGCAACATAGAGCTTGTGAAAATGAAGTGCCTCTTTATAGCTGCTCAATGAAAGGTAGGCCTCTGAGATTTGTTGATAAACGTGTTTGATATTATCCAATGCTTTGCGTTTTTGGAAAATCAATAATGCTTTTTGAAAATAAGAAATAGCTTCGTAAGCTCTGTTTTGCTTAAGCTTCAATTCACCCATAAGTGAATAGGTAGAAGCAAGTTCATACCCTTGTTCTTCTTCATTATATCCATCAATGGCTTTTAGTAGGTAACTCATGGCTAGATTATACTCTTCCATAGCTAAGTAAGCATCGCCTAGTAAGGTAAATGAGATGGTGGTTAATACCGTATTGTTTAATTTCTCAAAGCTTTTATTTACCTGTTTAAAGCACTCTAAAGCCTGAAACGGGTCATTTTTCTGCAGATATATATTTCCAATTCCGATTGAGGAAATTCCTATCAAGTAATTTATTTCATTCTCACTGGCAATTCGGTAGCTTTCTTTGTAGGATTCCAATGCCTTATCAATCATTTCGAGCCCCAGATAAGCATTTCCCAACGAATTCATATGGTTGCTCATTCCATATGAATCTTTAGTCTCTTCTGCTAGCTTGTAAGCTTGAATGGTATAGTCCAAAGACTTTTGATACTCGCCTTTGGCATTATAAAAACCGCCTATAATACTATAACCGAGCGAAATACCTTTGGGGTAGTTTATTTCTTTTGACTTTTTGATAACAAGTTCCCCATAAAACACGGCACTATCACTTGCTACGGATTCATAATGTTGAGCGATAGAAAAAAGTGCTATAATATAATTCGTGTCTGATTGCTTGCAATCCTTCAGTTTGGCTCTTAACTCTTCTACCTTGTTCGCATAAAGTTGCGAAACAAGCCCAACTAAAAAAAGCAGCAAAATAAATTTGATTACTCGCACAAGGATTAAATAAAGTAGCCTAAAATTAGGCTAAAAAACATAAATAACAACACTTCTACTCAAAAGCTTTGAGCGACTCGAGCAATTTCACATTTTCTTCTAAAGTCCCTACTGATATACGAAGTGTACTTTCGCATAAGGGCTGAGAAGACCGATCTCTTACCACAATTCCTTGTGCTATCAGGTAGTTATATAGTTTTCGTGCATCGTTTACCCTAATTAAAATAAAATTGGCCTCGGTAGGGTAAACTTCCTGAACAAACGGAAAAGTTGGCAAAACTCCTTCCAAAATTTCTCGCTGAGCAAGAATAGCCGTGACCCATGAATCGTGTTGCTCAGAATTATTCAAAGCCTCAAGCGCTATACGCTGAGAGAGTGTATTTACATTATAGGGTGGTTTTATCTTGTTCATGTAGCCGATAATTTCTTTGGAGGCAAAAGCCATTCCGAGCCTTATTCCGGCAAGTCCCCATGCCTTTGAAAAGGTTTGCAAAACTACCAGATTATCAAATTCTCCAAGACGGGTTATCCAGGAAGGTTTGTCTGAGAAGTCAACATAGGCTTCATCTACAACTACTATACCTTTAAACTTTTTGAGTAGGTCTTCTATTATTTCTTGCTCGTACAGGTTACCCGTAGGATTATTGGGCGAGCATAAAAAAAGTATTCTTGTGTTTTCACCTGCGCTACTTAAAATTTCTGAAGTGTTGGGTTGAAAATTCTTTGTTAAAAAGACCTCTTTGTAGGCTACGTTATTAATTTCTGCAGAAATTTTATACATACCGTAGGTGGGGACAGGAATAATAACTTCGTGTTTCCCCGGCTCACAAAACACCCTAAACAACAGATCGATGGGTTCGTCGCTTCCATTTCCGAGAAAAACCTGTTCAGCCAAAATGTTTTTTATCTCTGCCAATCTGTTTTTCAAAGCCCACTGCATGGGGCTTGGATAGCGGTTTAGCCCCGTATTAAAGGGGCTTTCGTTTGCATCCAAAAACACATCTGCTTTACCCTTAAACTCATCTCTTGCTGAACTGTATGGCTTCAGGTTTTTTACATTTTCTCTAACAAAATCTTCAATATTCATCACAAATTCAATTGGTGTTATTCAACCTTAACTCAACGGCCTTGCTGTGTGCTTCTAGTTGCTCTGCTTTTGCCATTTCCATTATAACTGGGCCTAAATGGCAAAGCCCTTCTCTGGTTAATTTCTGAAAAGTAATTTTTTTCACAAAACTATCGAGCGAGACTCCACTATACGCTTTGGCATAACCGTTTGTTGGTAGGGTGTGGTTTGTTCCTGATGCGTAATCGCCAGCCGATTCGCAAGAGTAATGTCCAATAAAAACTGAACCGGCATTTACTACCTGATGCACCAATTCATCGGCACTGTCCGTAGCCAATATCAGGTGTTCGGGGGCATAGTAATTTGAAAAGTCCATACAGGCAGTCATTCCCTCAAAATAGACTAGTTTGCTGTTTTCTAGTGATTTTCTACAAAACTCGGCACGGGGAAGTTGTAGTAATTGCTTATTTAGTTCTTCTTTAACTGCCGATATTATACTGTGTGAATTGGTAAGCAAAACAGCCTGACTGTCATTTCCGTGCTCGGCTTGTGAAAGCATATCTGCGGCCACATAAACAGGATTGGCCGAAGCATCGGCAATAATCAACACTTCTGAAGGACCGGCGGGCATATCTATAGCTAAGCCGTGTTGGGTAACCATTTGCTTAGCTTTGGTTACGAACTGGTTTCCGGGTCCAAAAATTTTATACACCGAAGGAACGGTTTTTGTTCCAAAAGCCATGGCAGCAATAGCCTGTGAACCACCAAGTTTATATACTTTTGTTACTCCTGCATGTTTGGCTGCATAAAGCACTGCCGGATGTATAATGCCGTTAGGCGCCGGAGAGCATAAAACTATTTCTTTGCATCCGGCAATTTTTGCCGGAATGGCCAGCATAAGCACCGAGGAAAAAAGTGGAGCCGTGCCCCCAGGAATGTATAAGCCTACACGTTCGATTGCAATGGATTTTCTCCAGCAAGAAACACCCGGACCTGTTTCTATGGCTTCGATTTTTTCTTTCTGTGCGTTGTGAAACTTTGTAATATTTTCGGATGCTCTTTTGATTGCTTCCTTAAGAGATGTATTCACATCAATCTCTGCTTGGGCAAGTTCTTGCTCCGAAACAGCAAAATTTTCTCCATACCAACCATCAAACTTAGCTGTGTACTCAATGAGCGCTACATCTCCACGATGCTTCACATCCTGCAATACTGCACTTACAATAGGCTCAATATCCTTTTGCTCAAAAACAGGACGTTTCGCTATTTCTTCCCACTGTTTTTTTGACGGGTTTATGTAGGTTCTCATACTTTATGCAATCATTTTTTCAATAGGTACTATCAAAATCCCTTCAGCTCCTTTAGCTTTCAGTTGATCTATTATTTCCCAGAATTTTTGTTCATTTATTACGGTATGTAATGAACTCCATCCTTCTTCTGCTAAAGGCAGTACGGTTGGGCTTTTCATACCCGGAAGTATCGAAATAATGTCATCGAGTTTATCATTGGGTGCATTTAACAGTACGTATTTATTGTTTCGTGCACTCAACACCGATTGTATGCGAAATAATAACTGGTCTAAAATGGTTTTTTGTTCTCCATTCAAATCAGTATTAACAACTAGACAAGCTTCGCTATTCAGTATCACCTCAACTTCTTTCAATCCATTATTGAACAACGTCCCTCCGGAACTCACCAAATCGCATACAGCATCTGCCAATCCAATATTGGGAGCTATTTCTACAGACCCCGATATTTCATGGATATCTGCCTGAATATTATTTTTGCTCATGAATTCTCTCAGTGTATGCGGATAAGATGTAGCTATTCGCTTATTGTTAAACCAGCTTAACCCGGAGTAGTTTGTATCTTTGGGCACAGCCATAGCTAGTCTGCATTTGGAAAATCCAAGTTTTTCTATCACCTCTATTTTCTTTCTTTTCTCTATCACTACATTTTCGCCAAGTATAGCACAATGAGCAACACCATCTTGAACATACTGGGGTATATCTGAGTTTCTGAGATAAAGTATTTCCAAAGGAAAATTACCGGCTTTTGCTTTTAGTTGATCATTCCCGTTGTAGATGGAAATACCACACTCTTTAAGAAGATTTACTGAGTCTTCATTAAGTCTGCCACTTTTTTGAATTGCAATTTTCAAAGTCTCCATTTTTTTATTTTATAAATAAAAAACCCCTCCGGTCTCGGAGGGGCTAAGTTAAAATACTATTACTAATACCATAACCGCTCACACCCGAGAAGATGAGATTTTGTTATGATGGTGTTTTTTCATTGTTATCACGATGGCAAAAGTAGAACTTATTTAAGAATACACAATTATCCAAGCAATAACTTAACTTTAAATCAGTGTAAACATTTTATAGGTTAAGCTCTTAACTTTTGAGCCATTTCACTATTAAGTTTAGCCGCATTTTCGTTGCCCATGGCTTTATATATTCTAGCGCGCAATTCGTACGCTTCTGCAAAAATTGGGTTAGCACTGATTGACTCTGTAGCCAAACTCAAAGCTCTTTTATTGTCGTTGATTTGGAAATAAACTTTTGCCTGAGCAAACAACACTTCTGAACGCTGAGCATCATTTAATCCGAGCCTACCAAGTTGAGCGACTAATTCGTTTACTCTTTTTACATTCCCTGTCAACGCTTGTTCGTGTATCAGTTTAAGTTGATAGTTCTTGTTTTTAGTATCGTATTTTACTGCCCACTCCAAATCTTCCATCATTTCTATTTTCAACCCCAATTCTTTTCTTATCAATGCCCGGTGGAAATAGTAATTGGCTTCGTTAGGCACATCTTTGAGCATTTCGTTGTAGCGTCGCTCCTGCTCTTTAAGTCCTTTAATACGCTCTTGATGCATTGTTTCATCTGTTACCAAATTCATTTCTTTTATTAGGTGTCCGGCTCCGGCATATTTATCAATTACCCACAATACGTATTTTACATCTACCATTATGTTTCTACAACGCGAGGGGTCAAACATCACATCGCTCATGGTACTTTCCCAACTTCTGTCAAAATTTATTCCGATTAAATGTCCATAAGCATTTAAAGCCGGGCTGCCTGAGTTGCCACCTGTTGTATGATTAGAACCTGTAAAACAAACGCGCAACTCACCTTCTTGAGCATAAGGCCCCCAGTCTTTACGATTGTATGCCTCAATAAATTTTTTATTAAGTTCAAAGTCTTCTATTCCAAAATTGTATTTCTGCATAATACCGTCTATAGTGGTATACCAGGTGTATTTCATGCCATCTCTTGGGGCAGAGCCTTCTGTTTTTCCGTAGGTTATTCTGAGCGAACTATTGGCATCGCTGGAGAATATTTTCTCAGGGAATAATTCCACCTGAGCCTGCATATATTCTGCCATAAGATTCTCCATATTTACATACTCCACAGTGTACTCGGGACGAAGAATAAACTTAAATTTTTCATCCAGGTATTTACCCAGCAAATAAGCCGGATCCTTTTGCAATTTCAAAGCCTTTTTCGGGTTGAAATCCTTAAATGCCATTTCGAACTTCTTTTGATCGGCAAAAACAGTTGTATTGTAAATATAATTGGTAAGTGTTGGTATACTAGCTTGGCTAATCTTCTTTGGAAAACCCACTTCTGCAATATTAAGTCCGTAGACCGGGTCTTTTATTATATACAAATACATGGTGGTTAATCGCTCAAAAAGTAATCGGTCTATAGCCACATCGTAATTCTTAAAAAACCCCTTAGCCCCGTTGATCTTTGTGTTTAACTCATCTTCGAAAAGGGTATCCGAAATAAGTTGGGCTGTATTCTCTATTAAATTCTGAAAACCTGAAGCAAATCTGAGCGCTTCGGGTCCGTAATGAAAATATTCGTAAAACATTTCTACCGGAAATTCAATTTTTTCGAGAACCAATTGCTGTTTTTTTACCTTGTCCAATGTAGTTGTGTACTTGTTTGCCGCTTTGGCTCGTTTTGTAAACTCCTCCTCGAACCGTAGTTTTGCTTGAGTAGCGTTGTTTTCTTTCAATCCAATATTCGCTCCAATCCATTTTTTGTATGCATTGCTTATTCTGGACTGTTTGGCCGCATACATAATTCGAAGTGCCTCGCTACTTTTCATGGCATTATCAATAATTGCCAACGATGCTTCGCGCATTTTAATTTTTGCAGGATTAGAAACATCAATAATGTATTTCACCTGCTCAGAACTCAGGTGTTGGGTAGTTCTGCCCGGAAAACCATATACCATGGTAAAATCATTTTCTTGTAGAGTTTGCATACTGATTGGCAATGAATACCTTGGTCGGTATGGCACGTTATCATCAGAAACATCTGCTGGTTTATTGTCTTTTCCGGCATAAATTCTAAACACAGAAAAATCTCCTGTGTGTCTTGGCCAAACCCAATTATCTGTATCGCCGCCAAATTTACCAATGCACGAAGGCGGTGCCCCCACCAATCTTACGTCTTTAAATGTTTCTGTAACAAACAAGTAATACTCGTTTCCATAAAAAAACGATTTAACATCAGCTTCGTAGTGTGTTCCGACTACAGCTTTGGACTTAATTTTCTTGATATTTTCAGCCATTCGTCTTGAGCGAGATCCTAAATCCATATCAGGATTTATACCATCTGTAACAGCTTGAGTAACATCCTCTATCCGTACAATAAATGTAGCTGTAAGTCCGGGATTTTTAAGTTCTTCCTTTTTGCTCATTGCCCAAAAACCATCGCGCAGGTAGTTGTTTGTAACTGTGCTGTGGTTTTGAATTTCACCATAACCGCAATGGTGGTTGGTAAATATCAATCCTTCATAAGACACCACCTCAGCAGTACAACCGCCTCCAAAATGTACAATGGCATCTTTAATACTGCTTTTGTTTATGGAGTATAAATCTTCTGCTGTAAGTTTCATGCCCATAGTCTGCATGTCTTTTTCTTTTAGTGCCTTTATCAACAAAGGCAACCACATTCCCTCCGTTGCAGAAAGACTAAGGGTTTTAATAAAAATTAATAGGAAAAGTAATGTTCGCCTGGTCAATTTCATTTGGGTATTATTTAGCGTGAGCGACAAATGTAGCAGATTTAGACGAACTGAGCCAAATCATTCCCCAGGTTAAAAAGCTGAAAGATTGTATTTTTTACTCTATCGGATATAATACACAGCAATACCAAACGTTTATTGTACATCTTCATCAAATAGACTACTTTCGCAAGCGGAAAACCAGTAACTAACAATTGAGCAGATTCGTTAAAAATATAACCCTACTATCTCTTGCATGCTTTGTGTTTGGCGCAAAAACACAATTACCAAAGATTAAAAACCTGCAGGATTTTGATGAGCGAAAGTATCATTTCGGATTTTTACTCGGTTACAATTCGAGTGACTTTGTGATTACACATCACCCCGGTAATTTGCCTTTTGACACTACGCTTGCAATCAGAAACTACAGAAAACCAGGTTTTAACCTCGGTATTATTTCTTCACTAAAACTGACTAATGGAGTAAGATTGCGGTTTTTGCCATCGCTCGCCTTTCAGGACAGAGAGGTGGAGTACCGTTTCTATTCACCAGGGAGAGACACTATTTTTTCGATGACTAAAAAACCGGAGCCAACTTATTTAGAGTTCCCTTTATTATTAAAGTTCAGAACTAACCGAATCAACAACTGGGCATCTTATGTGTTGGCTGGTGGTAAATATGGGATTGACATGAGCAGTGATATAAAAACCTCTAACAGCGGACCTCCCGAAACCCAGGTGCTAAAAATTAAAAAAACAGATTTAACCTACGAAATAGGTGGTGGTTTCGACTTCTTTTTAGAATATTTCAAACTGGGACTTGAATTAAAACTAAGCATGGGAGCCATAAATATTTTATACCCGGAGCCTTCTGCCTTTTCCAGCCCGATAGACAAACTGCGTTCTCGCACTTGGACTTTTTCGATAACTTTCGAAGGCTGATGCTTTATGTCTATTGACTATATTGATATTAGCCTCACTCCGGAAAACGCTTTTAATAGAGAAGCTATTGAGAGCGAATTGAACAAATTAACTCCACTAAAAAGCAAAACTTTTACCGTAGTAAAACGATCTATTGATGCCCGAAGCAGACAGATTGTTTACCGGTTGAGAGTGGCTGTACACCAAAAAAACGAAAACCCTTTTGGCAAGCTAACTTCGCCCGATATTAAGAATGTAACAAGTGGTACAGTTATAGTAATTATAGGCGCCGGGCCAGCAGGATTATTTGCTGCCCTGCAAGCCATAGAGAAAGGTTTAAAACCAGTTGTTTTCGAAAGAGGAAAAAACGTAAGAGAACGCCGAAGAGATTTGGCAGCCATTCATAAGAAACACCTTGTAAATCCTGAAAGTAATTATTGCTTTGGCGAAGGTGGAGCAGGAACCTACTCTGATGGTAAACTATATACTCGCTCCAAAAAGAGAGGTAGTGTATTAAAAGTACTTGAGACACTAGTAAAATTTGGTGCATCGACTGACATTCTGATTGATGCTCATCCGCACATAGGTACCAACAAACTTCCAGGAATTATAGAAAATATAAGAAATTATATACAAGCCTGTGGAGGAGAAGTGCATTTCAACTCAAAACTGACTGATATTGAGGTAAAAAAAGGTAAAATAAGAAGCATAACAATAAATGAAACTAAAATTGAAGCTAAAAATGTAATTCTCGCTACGGGACACTCCGCTAGAGATATTTTTGAGCTACTTTACAACAAGAAAATTCTAATAGAGTCTAAACCCTTTGCTTTAGGCGTTAGAATAGAACATCCTCAAAAAATTATAGACCGGACACAGTATAAATGTGAAGAAAAAGGCGATATACTGCCTCCTGCTGCTTACAGTCTTGTTGCTCAGGTTAACGGCAGAGGTGTTTACTCTTTTTGCATGTGCCCCGGTGGTATAATTGCCCCTTGCGCAACAAAACAAGAAGAAGTAGTTACCAACGGATGGTCTCCGTCTAAACGCAACAATCCTTATGCAAACTCAGGTATAGTAACTGAAATAAGACCCGAAGATTATAACCGTAATCAAAATTCCGGACCGCTTTCTGCGATGAAGTTTCAATCGGAAATAGAGCAAAAATGCTGGAATTCAGCCGGAAAAACACAACACGTACCTGCCCAGCGAATGATTGATTTTATCGAGCAAAAAAAATCAGCAGACTTGCCTCAAAGCAGTTATCAACCAGGAGTTGTTTCTGTAAACCTTTGGGATGCACTGCCTCATTTTGTTTGCGAAGCTCTGGCCGGGGGACTCAAAGAGTTTGGCTCAAAGATGAAGGGATACCTCACTAACGACGCTGTGTTGCATGCCCCAGAGTCCAGAACCTCCTCTCCGGTAAGGATTCCGCGCGACAAAGAGACGCTTCAACATCCTGAAGTTGAAGGACTATTTCCCTGCGGCGAGGGAGCTGGTTATGCAGGAGGCATAGTTTCTGCCGCGATTGACGGTATTAACTGTGTAGAAAAGACTATCCTATCTACTTGATTCCTCTTTCGTTAAACAGTAAATAACCAAAGTTAAATAAGATGCTCCAAGGCTCTTCAAAACCGCTATAGTAGTTGGCGGTGATACTTACAGGCCCAAGCGGATTATTAAATACAAAAGAGGCAGAACCTATTGCTGTGTTATAATCCAGAGGCAAACCGTAGCCGGCCATTTGTCCTGGGGTATTTATAATACGCTGATAGGGTTGAAAATAATACCCCTCTATTCTCAAATCGATATTATTGGTTAAAGCTATTACCAGCTTTGCTCCGGGAGCAACATACTGGTGAGCAATAAAATCGGGAAGAAAAAGAGTTTTACTTTCGGCTACAGGCTGATAAGCTGGTGCTGCCAGTGCCGATGCTGTGTAATTATTGAAAAAATCCTGCGTAGAGTAAACTCCCTCGGCTTCTATTCCCAAACGAATATATTTGCTTAGCTTAAAATACTTCTCTGCTCTTAACTTAAAAGTAAACCAATCATGAAACTCTCTGTAAGGGGTTCTATCTAACGATGTAGAGCCGGGAGTGTTTAGTTCCGTTCCAAAAACATAGCGCGCCTTAAATTTAACTGCCGAACCTTCATTAGCCCATAATTTTCTGTTGAGCGAGTTGTTTTCAAACGTAAATCCAATATTGTTAAACAAAAATTTTGTTACATCGGTAGTGTCTATTGCTGTGAAATTTTCGGTTTGGTAATATTCGTCTCTCAATATTCCATTTCTAAATTCGAGATAAACCTTATTCTGCATTCCGGCAGGAATACCAATATTCACACCCCAGTAACTTTCATTCTGAATGAGAAATGAAGGCTTTACCTCTTCAAAAAAGGTTGCATAACTCTTAAAATAATCCCATCTGTTAAGGGTAACAAAAGGCTGAATGTAAAATGGTACACCAGCAGAAAAATCAATTCTTGTATTTAGGTGTCCAGAGCTGTAGAATTTACCAAAATAAGACTCCAAATCTGTTGATATTCCTATCCTGTCGAAATATCTATGCTCCAATCCAAGATACCCTGTATTGATTGGCCTTGACGAAAAATTGCCTCCAAACTTGAGCGTGAATTCCTTTGCCCTTCTAACATCCAGCATTAAATCGTATTGTCCGGTAACAGAATCATACTTGGCTACGGGATATATAAAGTCGATTTTATCGTCGTCTATAAGTTTAAAGTAGCGCTTTTTAAAAACTTCCAAACTGGGAGTCTCACCTTTTTTTAGCAGTGTTTTTCCCAAATACTTTGCCTGTTTGGAGTTTATATTGGTAAATGTTACCGACTGCACCACTACAGGTTTAAGCTTTATTCTGTAAGCCCTACGCCTTTGAGCGAGTTCTTCTGGGGTTACTCTTCTTTCAAAAGCGGCTTTTATTTCATCCATCTTCAACATAGCTGCTTTATAACCCGCATCTATAGAAGATTGAGCTTTATCAAACCCAAATGTGCCTGATGTGTTTTCCGGCTCTATAAGTATGGCACTTTCGCAATAGAGATTAAAACTACCTCTATTTATAATCATGGTTTTTAGCTGAGATAATACATCGTCTGGGTTGGCCACGTCCCTCACGGTATCAGATACATTTATACCGATTACTATGTCCGGAAAAAAATCATTGTACATAACATCAGCAGGAAAATTATTATAAAGTCCGCCATCAAACATCAAATCGCCATTAACCGTAATGGGTTTAAGGTAAAACGGAAAACTCATAGATGCCCGCACAGCCATACTTAAGTGCCCCTCTCTAAAAATGATGGGGCTTTTTCTGTTTACATTAGCCGCCACACATCGGTATGGCACAAAAAGGCTGTCAAAATTATAGTCGGTAGCAGCCGAAACAGGCGAAAGTTTTTCTAAAAATTCCAAGTCTATGAGCGTTGCATCAATTACGTTTGTAGGGATTAACGAACCTAAACTAAAGTCGCGGTTGAAGTTTAACTTAATCCAACCCGCATCGTATTTGTGGTTTTTATAGTGGTAGAGCTGATTGCTGCTTCGGCTGCCCAGGGCCAGTTTTATAAAATCATCAGAAAGTGTATATCTAATCATTTCATTTGGACTCATGCCCGCCACATACATGCTGCCCACCAA
This sequence comes from Flavobacteriales bacterium, assembly GCA_046295395.1. GTDB lineage: Bacteria > Bacteroidota > Bacteroidia > Flavobacteriales_D > JBKBNH01 > JBKBNH01. The sequence goes on from JBKBNH010000003.1 coordinate 194,726, forward strand.
CGCTCCTGCAGAGGTCCCGGTAATGTAATCGATAGGAATTCCATTTTCTTCCAACGCCTTCAAAGCGCCTATATGCGCCAATCCGGAAGCCCCCCCTCCACTCATCACCAGACCTATACGTTGAGATAGCCCAAAGTTGATTAACACTAAAAATACTACGAATACCGATAATTTTCTCACGTATGCCAGCGGGATTTGTTAAATGGGTAACAAATGTACAAAACATATAAAATCAATTAATATTTTAATCTATGAAAGAGATTTTCATTACCTCCAATCTGGTTTCGCCAAAAGGCGAGTGCCTGAAATATTACAATCCAAGCCTTTTTAGTTAGTTCAATACAAACCGATTTGATTTTGTGTTTTCATTGTTTAGACATTTTGCTGTTAAGCCTCTGGAGCAAAACAAAGACAAAATTAAACCATCCTTTTACTGCCATTAATTTTCTCAAAATTAAAATCGTCTAAAAGTGTTAAAAAGTTGATTAGATGTTTATTAAATTCATCAGGTTGCTCAATATTGGGTACGTGTCCAGCATTATTTACAACCTGCAGTACTGACTCCTTAATAAATGCGTTCATAAATTCAGATTGAACAAGCGGCGTTACCTCATCTTCTCTTCCACAAATTATCAATGTTGGAATAGCTATCTCATTTAAAATAGAGCAGGTTTCTGATCGTTCAGCAAGCGCCAACAATCCCTGTGTTATAATATGTTTCGAATTAGAAAATACCACACGATAAAGGTTTTTTACCAACTCCTTTTTATGGCTAAATGAATTTTTACTGAACACGCTTTTAATAAATTCTTCATTAAATTTAGTCACCCCATCAACTTCTATGTTAGCTATCGTCTTGTAGCGTTCTTCTTTAATTTCTTCAGTATCGGCAATACATTGTGTGTCACACAAAATCAATGCATCAAAACGATCGGGAGATTTTTGCACTGCATTTAGGGCAATAAATCCTCCCATAGATAACCCACAAACAATTGCTTTTTCAACACTTAATTTATCCATGAATTGGATTAAATCATCAACAAACAAATCAATATTTAGAGGTGATGTCTCGTCTGTTGATTTTCCGAACCCTCTAATATCACAAGAGATTAAACGATGGGAAGATTTTAAAAAATCAAGTTGATAGTGCCACATCGTTTTGTCGAAAGGGTAACCATGCAAGAAAATTACCGGAATACTCCCTTCTCCAACATCATCGTAAGATAGGTGAAAGTTATTTATAGGGATAGTTAAGTTGTACCCTTTAGTCTCTATTTCCATGATAAATTCTTATAAAATGTGGTTAGTCGTAGTACACTCCTATTGCCCCTGAAGTTAATCTTGATAACTACTGTCGTTGATGGTAATCAAAATACTAGTTGATAAAAGCGGCTTCTTATTTTCAGCCAACGTAAATGTAGTTGCTAGTTTATTGATGTTGGTTACATAACCTGCAGTAAGAATTACATGGTTCACATATTGTTAACTCATTGTTCCAAAATTCAAAATCGATTATTTCTTAATGTTTATAAATTCTGGTAATGTTTCCTCTACAAAACCCAATAAACGAGAATTCTTGAACAAAAAGTGACCCTAAAGCCGATTAACACTTTTTTTTGCAACAGTCCATTACAAGGCTAACGTCAAAATTGATTACGTTTGCATTGTGAATTGGTTTAACTACAAAGGCAGCATAATTCTGATTTTAGGTTGCATTTTACTCACTTCGTGTTTTGACGTGATAGAAGATATAACAATTAAAAACAACGGCGGTGGAAAATGTCGATATATTCTTAATGCCAGTAAGAGCAAAACAAAACTGAACGGCATGTTTATGGTGGATAGCCTGGCTAAAAATAAACTCCCGTCAAAATCAGAAATACAAACAAAGGCCGATGAATATATAACCGAATTGAAAAGGCAAAAAGGAATAAGCGATGTTTTTTTTAAACTAGACTGGAGTCAGTATATTGCCGAACTAACTTTCGAATTTGCCTCTATTAAAGAATTAAACGAAGCACTTTATGCCATTCAGCAAAAAGGTGATAAAAGCGGCAAAGCAACACTGATGAAAGAAGTGTTTCAATTTAACGGAACAACTTTTAAGCGAATTAATGCCCCTGAACCTCCGGTAGAAGAAAAAAAGAAACTGGAAGCCGAAATGAATAAAAATATTGACCTTATGCGGCAAGCCAAATTTATAAGTATCTTTAGGTTTGAGAAAGAAATTGAAAAAGTAAGTAATCCGGCATACAAAGTGGCTGCCAACGGAAAAGCCGCAATGATGCAAACTACCATGCACAACCTAACAAAACAAGAAAAAGTAGAAAATACCATAATCCTTAAAAAATGAGATTCACCACCCTTATCACTCTGGCTACCATCAGCCTAACTGCAAAAGCTCAAGAGTTGTCAAAGCATATTCCTACACAAAGCAACACGGTAATCACCTTCAATACAAGCTCAATTAGCAAACAAATCAACAAACAAGAAATTAAAACACTGAAAGTATTTAAAAATCTAGATAGCACCCTAGCAAATTACTTTGTAGAAAACGCGGCCAAAGCCCCCTACGACTATAACAATATTTATGGCTACAACGAAGCTATAGTAGAAGAAATTTACACCGAGGAAATAGATGTACTTTATCCTCGTTACAGAAGATACAACCTAGTGGATGATTTAATGCTACTTTCGGTAAGCCTAAACGATGATTTCGGGCTCTCAGCAGCAGTACCCATGCACATGTTTAACCGCAATGTCGACTCAGTAGAATACACCGCTTTTATTGCCAAAATAAGCGATAAGAAAAAATTTGATGATTTTGTACGCAAAATGGCTCCCGATAAATTTCAAAAACAAGAAAAAGTAGTTACCAAAAACTACCAATACCTAACCGGAAACAATAACGCCCTAATATGGAATAAAGACGTGGTTGTATTTATGAAATATGACATCAAAAACTGGCGATTCGAAAACTACTACGAACCCGAATATTATATCGAAGAACCCGAAACTGATCAAAACTACTACGAAAATTACGAGCAACGGCTTAAGGATCAAAAGAAAAAAGAAGCCGAACGAACCAAAAAAATACTAACCTATTTTTTCGATGAAATATTTACCGGGGGGCCCGGAATTACTATGGTAAAAAACGAATACTTTGCAAATGCCCACAAAGGCTCTTACGACATTGCCCTGTTTTCCAACACCTTTGCCAATCTTTTTTCCGGAAACAATACGTTTAACTTGTTTGGCAACAAAAACACCGGCAAGATTATGAGCCTGTATGATGGCAACTACACCTATGGGCACATGAATTTTAAGGAGGGTAAAGCTGAGGTTAATTTTTACAACGTGACTAACGAAAAATTTGGTCCCGTAACCAAAAAAATGCTCGACAGCAAAGTAAATACAAATTTCCTAAAGTATATAAATGGCGAAAAATTATTGGGACTTGGCGGAATGGCATTCAACACCGATGCCTCCGATGAGGTTTTCTATCAACTTTATCTCCCTATGTTCGAGTCTATAGAACGCTACGGCGAAGGCATTGCCAGCGGAGTAGATATTTTCTACACGTTTATTGACAAAAAACAGCTATTTTCTTTGGTGAAAGGCGACATATTAGCTGCAATAACCGACATTAAAGAGTTTGATGTAACCTATCAAAACTACCAGTACGATGATGACTTCAACATGACTACCGTTACCGAAACCAAAAAAGAAATCATGCCCGAATACGTAGTTATGCTTTCTTCCGACAATCAAAATCTTTTAAATAAATTCTTCAAACTCTACGAGTCTCTGGAGCTTATTGTAAAAAAAGACCACTACTACCAAGTAACCCCTCCCTCTTACAGCTACAGCAGAAAAAGTAATTCAGAGTTTTACATTGCCTACCATGATGGAATTGTGTTTTTCACCAACAACTTTGGACTGATAGAGGATTTGGGTAAAGGGAAAATGAATTACCCTGCTGTTTCGGACGATATAAAGAAAATGGTTTCGAAAAACTATTTTGGCTACTGGGACATGAATAAAACAGTCCATGAATACAACAAGTTTACGCGAAACAATCCTGAGCATGCCATACCGGAAGCCATGAAACCATTTATCGAAAAATTTAAATCCTTTACCATGAATGGTATAGAGGTAAAAGAAAATGTTTTTTCAAATAAAATAATAATTGAACTGGATGACAAAAAAGAAAATGCGCTTAAAAATATCTTTAATGCGCTTATAGAATATAACAAAAACTAAATTTCTGTGAACCAAAAAGCCTTCTATACTAAAACCCTCCCTTGGATACTTCTGATGGTGTTTTTTGTTGTACTTTATTTTTTGAGGTTAAAACCCGAGCACCGACAACTTGGATTTATACCCGATGATGCAGAAGCCGTTTTGCTAGTCGATTCTCGCAAAGTGGCATCAGGTTTATTCAAATTGGCTCTCAATAACCCTCATTTTTTCGATGAAATAATGCCCGACAAGATAGATGGTGATGTTCCCGAATTTCAAAACCCAGGAATTAACCCGCTTTCTAAAACTGCAGTATTTTTCTATAACGACCCCAAAAAAGAATATCCTGTAGTGGGTATTTGCGGTGCGCTTTCGTCTGCCAAAGCATTTCAAAAATACATTTCTACTTTCCCGGATTACCGTTTAATAAAAGAAATAAATGAGAATACAATTGTTGTATACGGTGGCCAATATGCCGCTTTCGACAAATCGAGTTTTGTGGTGTTACTGGGTTTTCCGGGCATACTGGAACTGGATGAGGCCAACTCTGTAGAGGTACTGAACATGCTAGTAGATAAGAAAAAAAATGGTAGATCGCTTCCCGCAACAAATGAAAACTTCAACCAAATAGCTTTTAAAACAGAACAAGTGAGTTTTTGGGGAGCACGTAGCAAATTTCGCCCAAACGAAAGCTCTCCGTTACTTGGTCAGGCTAATGAAATTCGAGTTGGCATGAATTTCCTGAAAGACGAAGTAGAAATGCACTTCGAAGCGGATTTGGCCCCGGGTAGTGAAGTGAAAATCAACGACATTAAAGCTCTGCGTTCTGACTTTAGTTTTATGTTCCTAAGCGGAATACTCAACAAAAAAACCATTCAAAAACTGGAAGGCAATATAGGCTTTAACATACCTGAAGAGATTATAAAACCCCTAAACGGTAAATTTATTTTAGCCATAAATGGCTTTATGATAAACGAAAACCTAGAAGTTTTAAAACCGGGAGAAAAAGTCGGCTTTGATAACGCCCCTATTCTACCTAAAGTAGAACTTGTACTCGGAGTAGAAAACATAAATCTTTTGCTCGATATACTTAAACACAATCAGGCCTTCGAATACAAGAATAAATACTACGTTTTCAAGAATGCCAATAATCCTGTTTACATTAAAACTGAAGATAATAATGTGCTAATTACCAACAACTTTACCTCATTAGAAAGTACTTACCTGAGAAATGCCGACAATTTATATCAAAGCATGTATGTGTATTACAACCATTTAATCATGCTGGATGAGCTGCCAAACAGACCCGATATGTTTATAGTAAAAGCATTTTTGAAAGACTTTAAATTCGAGAAATTCAGGTTAAAATGTACTGAATTTAAAGACAATAAGCTGATTGGCGAAGGCAAGCTTACCTTCAAAAATCTGGATACTCACTCATTGGTAGAATTGGTTAGAATAATTCGCATGTTTAGTGGATCGGCCATGCAAGCTTTCGAAAACCAACGGAATATCTGATAGATTTACTTGTGCCAATATTTCAAGTTTTTGCTAAAGTAATCGGCGGCCATTAGTAGCCTACTTCCGTACCAACTGAACATTTCACCATCTGCTAAGAATATTTTTGCCTTGGGCAATAGTTGGAGAATTTCTGCTACGTGTTGCTCCTTAAAAGGATAAGGCTCCGAAGAAAGAAACACAACTTGAGGACTAAGCATTTGCAATTCATCCTTGCTTATTTCGGGGTAACGCTCGTTTTTCAATACATTTTCAAATCCCAGTCGAGCAAGCATATCATGGATAAATGTACGATTGCCGGCTCCCATCCAGGGTTTTCGCCAAATTAGGTAAAGGGCTTTTTTGTTGTGCGAAACTCCGTAAAAAGGCAAGTTAAATTTTTGCTCAATTAACTTTTTTAATTCCTCCGCTCTATCTGCTGCATCAACCAACTGCCCCACTTCTGCAATCATATTAAGTGAATCGGCGAGGTTATAAATATCGCTCATCCACACCGGAAACAAGCCATTCAGCAATTCTATCTGCTCCCGTTCGTTTTCTTCTTTGTTGCCTATAATTAAATCGGGATTAAGGCTTATAATTTTTTCAATATCAAGTGTTTTAGTTCCTCCCACCCTATCTTTGGTTTTGCGCCAATGCAGCGGATGAACACAAAATTTAGTAACACCTATTGCCCGCTCTTCCAATCCTAGGTCGAAGAGCAGTTCCGTTTGAGAGGGAACCAAAGAAACTATCCGGAGAGGTGGGAAATTCACTTCTACCTCTCTATCCATTTGGTCGGTAAACTTCCTTTTTGACTGATTCATACCTCAATTTAGCACAATGCTTTCATGATATCGTGCTTGGTAAGAATGTAGGTGCTGTCTGTTTTAAAATCTTTTACTAACACAGCAGGATTGCTGTTGGTAATCATGGTTGACAAAGATTCTATAGGCGTACTTATGTCGGCAAAAGGAAACGCCGGCTGCATGATAGACTCTATTTTACCCTCTTTCACACATGGGTCTTTTACCAGTTCTTCGTAAATATGATTGTCGCTAATAGAGCCTATAATACGCTTGTCTTTGGTAACAGGTATCTGAGAAAAATCGTTTTCATGCATCAACTGAATAGCTCTCCCCACTGTTTCGCCAGCCTCAATGGTTACCAGCGGCATGGTATTCGATGTGGAAACCAAGTCCTTTGCCGTCATCCCTTTAGGATCTAAATATCCCATCCTTCGCATCCATTCGGGGTTGTACATTTTACCCAGATAACGCGTACCATGATCGTGAAAAATAACCACCACTACATCACCTTCTTTAAACTGGTCTTTAATTTGAAGCAGTCCTGATACAGCAGAGCCTGCAGAATTTCCGGCAAAAATTCCTTCTTCGCGAGCAATGCGTGCCGTCATAACCGCAGCATCTTTGTCAGTTACTTTTTCAAAGGTATCTATCAAATCAAACCGCACGTTGGCAGGTAAAAAATCTTCGCCAATACCCTCGGTTACATACGGGTAAATTTCATTTTTATCAAAAACTCCCGTCTCTTTGTATTTTTTAAATACAGAACCATAGGTGTCGATTCCTATGATTTTAATGTTCGGATTTTTTTCTTTCAAAAAACGGGCTGTGCCGGATATAGTTCCTCCTGTTCCCACTCCCACCACCAAATGAGTTATTTTACCATCAGTCTGCTCCCATATTTCAGGTCCGGTTGTTTCATAATGTGCCTGCGAATTAGACAGGTTGTCGTATTGATTGGGCTTCCACGAATTAGGCACCTCTTTCTCTAATCTGGATGATACGGAGTAATAAGAACGAGAGTCTTCTGGGTCAACATCCGTAGGGCAAACAATTACCTCTGCTCCAAAGGCGCGCAAAGCGTCAAACTTTTCTTTCGATTGCTTATCGGTAGAAGTAAAAATACATTTATACCCTTTTATAATTGCTGCTATGGCAAGTCCCATTCCCGTATTTCCGCTGGTTCCCTCAATAATAGTTCCTCCCGGCTTCAATTTACCTGATTTTTCGGCATCTTCAATCATCTTTAGTGCCATTCGGTCTTTTATGGAGTTTCCAGGGTTTGTGGTTTCAATTTTTGCCAACACCAAGGCAGGTAACTCTTTGGTAATGGCGTTCAGTTTCACCAATGGGGTATTGCCTATTGTTTCGAGAATATTGTTGTAGTACTTCATAAAGACAAATGTAAAAACAAACTTTAGTTTTATTCTGCTCTGCGCTTCTTTTGTTTGCGAATGTAAAGGTGTGTTTAAGTAGACTGAATCTAAATCGCTGTTCATAGTGATTTCAAACTCTATTACTTCGTAAATTTGCACATTGAAAATGAAAAAAATAACCTACAGTTTACTTATTGCTCTTTTTGGTTTACTAGCCTTTAGCCCAGCAAACGAAGAGGAAATACCAAAAACTATTGCCGAATTAGGTGAAAAGTTGTTTTTCGACAGTATTTTGTCTAGAGATTACAGTATTAGCTGCGCCAGTTGCCACATTCCTGAGTTTGCTTTCGCCGACAATGAAGCGCTTAGCCCCGGGGTGGATGGTAAATTAGGAAACAGAAACACTCCTTCGGCTATGAATATGCTTTCTCGCAGTTCGTTTTTCTGGGACGGAAGAGCTTCTACCCTTGAGGAGCAAGCTCTAGGGCCTATAGAAAATCCGGTAGAGATGGATTTACCCATTCCGCAGGCGATAGAACGACTGTCTAAAAATGCTTTTTATAAAAAAACGTTTGCCATTCTTTTTGATGAAGGCATAACAGCAAATACACTGGCAAAGGCAATAGCTACTTTTGAACGCACATTAGAAGGTGCTGCCACCCCTTTTGATAAGTGGATGGGAGGCGACGAAAGCGCCATTAGCGAATCTGCAAAAAGAGGACATAAAATATTTCTAGGTAAGGCCATGTGTTTTGAGTGTCATTTTGGTCTCGATTTTACGCCGGACGAATTCAGAAACATTGGCCTGTACAACGGTAAAAACCTGAATGACCAAGGACGCTTTGATGTAACAAAAGACAGCAGCGATTTGGGAAAGTTTAAAACTCCTGGATTGCGCAACATCGCTCTTACAGCACCTTATATGCACGACGGGAGCTTTGCCACCCTACGCGAGGTTATTGAATACTACAACGACCCCGACAGCTTTATGCACGGTAGTGTAAACCGCGATACACTCATTAGAAAACTTTTCCTTACCAAAGAAGAGATGGGTGACCTAGAAGTATTTCTCAACTCACTTACCGAAACCAAATCTATTCAGCGTTTTTTGAAAAGATAATTACCTAGTTGATCAACACCTCTTCCCATAATACTGTGCTACCTGTTTTGTATCGGGATGAAAATATGATTGCTATTAACAAGCCGCACGGACTAATCGTACACAGGTCTCCAATTGCAAGGGATGCCGAAGAATTTGCCATACAGATTTTGCGTGATCAAATACAACAAAAAGTTTTCCCCGTACACCGGCTCGACAGAAAAACATCGGGAGTGTTACTTTTCGCTCTGAACAAAAATAAACATCAATCTCTAAGTCAGTTATTTATGAAAGGGTGTGTAACTAAAAAATATAGCGCTTTACTAAGAGGCTACACCCCCGATTCGGGTACTATAGATTATGAGCTAACCCGTGAAGACGGAAAAACTCAAACAGCCATCACCCATTACCAAACTATCGAAAAATTTGAAATCCCGGTTGAGTTCGGCAAGCACAAAACCTCTCGATACAGCTTGGTAGAAGCCACACCCGAAACCGGCAGAATGCATCAGCTCCGAAAACACTTTGCACATATTTTTCATCCAATAATTGGCGACAGACCGCATGGATGCAACAAACAAAACAAACTATTTAAAAACATCTGGAACATGACTACCATGCTCTTGCATGCCGAAAGTCTTAGTTTTATACATCCCGTTACCCACGATATCATCTCAATTCAGGCCGAAAAAAGCACAGAATTCATGCGCATGTTATCGGAATTCAGAAAAACAGGCAAATCAGATTGTGTGTCCTAATTTGCCCCAATATTATTAGTTTAGTCGAATAAAAAACCCATTTTATGAAAAACATTCTTCTATTAAGTTTTTTAGCTTCCTTTTTCATAAGCATCAATACTTACGCTCAGCCTTACACGAGCTGGAAAGTAGGAAACATAAACGATGTTACAACTACACACCAAAAAGGATACGTACTTCCCGGTGGTGGTGGCGATAACGACGAAGCCATTACATGGATACTTGAGAGAGCTCAAAGTGGAGATGTGGTTGTATTGCGTGCAAGTGGCTCTGACGGCTACAACTCTTACCTCTACTCTAGTCTGGGCGTTACGGTAAACTCAGTAGAAACTCTTTTAATTCCCAGTATAGCTGCTGCAAACGACCCTTATGTGCTAACTCAAGTAGCTAATGCCGAAGTGGTTTTTATAGCCGGTGGCGATCAGTATCAATACTACCTCAACTGGAGAGGAACCCTGCTAAACGATACACTTAACCACCTGATAAACAATAAACAAATAACTATAGGAGGAACCAGCGCAGGCATGATGATTTTAGGCAAAAGCTACTACGCCCCAGATGACTTGGGGGTGTTGTCTTCAGAGGCCCTGTCAGACCCCTACCATCAGTATATGAGCATTATAGGGAGGGGTGACTTTGTAGACATTCCCGTGTTTCAAAACGTAATTATGGATACCCATTTTGACGATAGAAGCAGAGCTGGAAGACTATCTACCTTTATGGCCCGTATGGAAGCCGATTGGGGAGTAAACTCCTTCGGTATAGCTTGTAATGAATATACGGCAGTATGTGTAGACGAAAACAATATAGCACGAGTATTCGGCGAATCACCCACCTACCCCGATTATGCCTATTTCGTTCAATCAAATTGTGACCAGCCTTTCTCCATGCCGGACAACTGCACAGCCGGACAACCGCTACATTGGGTAAAAGGTAACGAAGCACGTAGAAGTTTAAACTTTGGAAGAGTAATAGAACACGAAACAATTCACGGATTATCAACGCAGTATGATTTTGAATGGGATAAATCAAGTCCAATGTCTAAAGAAAATATTCTTTTCCAATTTAAAACAAAACCTGGTCCAGTTGTAAATCAAGTCAATTTGTATAGAATACAAATGGGATTAGAAAATTATCAAAGGTTAATTTATCGAAATGAAGATACAGGCAATACGATTCTAGGTAATCCAAAAGACCCGAATACGCATTTTGAAATTAATATGACCAAAAACTTTTAAATGAGAATATTATCAATTATCTTAATTTGTGTTATGTTAATTACCAATGTTCAAGCACAAATAGAATATGGAACTTATACCTGTATCAAAAAATGTATAGGAATAGAAAAGAGTTATTCTTTTGGCGACAAAGTAATACTCTTATATATATTAGATTCGGGCGAATATAACACTACATTTGTTGGATTTAAAGAAAAAAAATGGATGTTAAAAGGAAAATGGGAAGTGAGCAAAAATGGCAAAAAGATTGTTTTTACACCTAGTAATGGGATTAAGAAGAGATTTAAAATTAATGAAAATAATGTATTTACTAGAAGAACGTATATATTTTGTAAAACGAAATGGAATTATCAACATAACTTAGACTAGAATTAATTTTGTGTATTTAAGGGTGGTAGTGTTCCAAATGGCACTTTTTGTTCTTTAAAATATCCTAATTAATGTTTAAACGGGTTGTTGGGTTTATATCGAGAAAATGGAGTGAAGATGAGAAATATAATATTCCGAGAAGATTAAGATTTTTTCCGCAGCAACCTCTCAAAAAATGTAACAAAAGTATGTCCGTTATAACGGAATCAAGAGTTACAACAGGCTTTATTTCCCCTCTATCGTGTTTTTTTGAATCGAATTTATAAGATATATCTGCTTTTTTATTTGGGTCTAATAATTCCATCATTAAAGCTTTTGCATCGGGAGAAACTTTTAAACCTTCTTTTATTTCAGACTCATAAATTTCTTCTGTTTTATATCCCCCCCTAAAGTGGTGACTTTTTCAACTCTTTCAATATACTCTCCAGCATACATCAAGTTTCCATCCACCATTTTAACTTTAATTCCATATTCTTGATTATATGATTTTTGAACCTTTTCGGGAACACCATAGATATCAATATTCTCTTTTCTTTTAGCTTTTTTCGTTACTTCAGTTGGGACATAATTACCCAATGGGTCATTCAATCCAATGGGGTTATTGTCCATACTACTATATGGACTTTGCCAAGCTTGTTTAACTGGGTCAATTGATAACCATCTGCCAAGCCTTGTATCAAGTTGCCTAAAGTAGGTTGTGTAACTGTTTCCTGCGCCCTTAATTTCATCGTCTTTCTCAGAACCTTTGTTGTAGCCATACCTGAAACCTCCATATTTTGCACATTCACAGATAGTTATATCCTGTACTCCATAAACTAAAACATCATCTACATAAAATATACAATTGGAAGCATTGTTAATTCTTTCAAACGAAATAGTGTAATTTCCTGAAGTTGGAGCAATAAAATCATAAGTAAATGTTCCACTTCCACTAGGAAGTGTAGTTGTGTAAAGCACAACATTTGAAGGGTCTCGTACTTCTATTTCTATTGCTGCGTTAACGTTGCAATTTCCCTTATTAACATAAGCACTGAAATAATAATGAACTCCTTGACTGGCGGCAAATTGCTTAGTCGCTCCCAAAGTATTGCCATTATCTTTTTCTATGGCTAACGTATTGTTTGAGTTGTAAATTAAGGAACCTCCTAGAACTACCCACCCTTGCACTGTACCATCGTTAAAGTCATCATCAATAACAACAGTCGTGTCTGAATATAATACATCCTGACATACATCTTTTTCAAATGATCGTTCTTTCAGAATAACTCCAAATGGTGAATAATCATACGTCAATAAAATGTCTGGTTCAAAGTAGTCAACCTCCCCGTTTTGGTCTATGTCTCGAGCAAATTTACGGTCTGAAACTACCGTCAACACATTACCTAGATGATTGCTCAATTCATACTGGCGTTTGCCAATGTAATTAAACATATGTGGTGAGGTACAGCCTCAATCAACTTTCCGCTAATCTAAGGGTGATAAAACAGTAAACTTCTATTTTTTACTAAAATATCTTTACCGTATTTAACCTGTCTGAAACAAATAGACACAGATTGTTCCCTTTTTCGTTGTTTTCTATTTCTTCATAAAAGAATGGCATCAAAACCAGATAGGCATTAATAAAGAAATTACTTCCTACTAATTAACCAAAGTAAACCAAACATAATAAAACCATTCAATCCGATGAGAATCCAGCCAAAACTGAACTGGTAATACTCATTTGCTAAGTAATGTGTTAGATATGATAACACAGGTGACAATACCGCCACAAGGGGAACCCATTTGTCGTATAAGCTCCGTTTAGTCAAAATTCCAAAAGCAAAAAGACCTATTAACGGCCCATAAGTCAACCCTGCAACAAAGAGAACCATAGAAATAGCATTGCGATCTAACAACTTATGAAACAGTAGTATTACTAAATACAGCAGCACTGTAACCGCTACGTGAACACGTTTTCGGAGCTTTTCCTGATTGATTTTTTGCTCTATATTCAATATATCATAACAAACACTGGTAGTAAGTGCCGTTAAAGCCGAATCGGCGCTGGAATAAGCCGCAGCAATAAGCCCTATTATAAATAACAAGCCAGTGTACCAACCCAATTCGCCGCTCAAGGCAAGAGTAGGATAAACCTGATCACTAATCAATTTGCCTTTCTCATCCAACGGCAAACTAAAAGCCTGCTGCTCTGCATACAAATACAATAATGCGCCCAATGCCAAAAACATCAAATTAACTCCTATAAGCACCGTAGAGAAAGTAACCATATTCTTTTGCGCTTCCTTCACATTTTTGCAGGTCAGATTTTTCTGCATCATATCTTGATCCAATCCCGTCATAGCCAAGGCGGTGAAAAAACCACCCAAAAAATCTTTCCAAAAGTAATTTTCAGCCTTCCAGTCATCGAAGAAAAACCACCTCGACATAGAACTGTCAGACACGTATTTAGTCATATCAGCAAAGCTCCAGTTGAGGTTTTGCATAATCATCCCTATGGTAAACCCCACAGCAAGCAGCATGGTGAAGGTTTGTAATGTGTCTGTCCACACGATGGTTTTAATACCTCCCCTAAATGTATACACCCAAATAAGCAAAAGCGAAATAAGCACTGTAATTTCGAAGGGCACACCCCAGTCATCAAAAACAAAAAACTGCAATACATTAGCAACCAAAAGCAACCGAATGGCAGAACCGCACAGTCTAGAAATTAAAAAGAAAAAAGCTCCGGTTTTGTATGTCCATAAGCCGAAACGCTTTTGCAGATAGGTGTATATGGTTGTAACGTTAAGTTTATAATAAATGGGCATCAACACAAATGCAATGGCCAAATAACCAAAAAAATAGCCTAATACTACCTGCATATAGCCAAACGAATTACTGCTAACTGTTCCGGGGATAGATATAAATGTAACACCCGAAAGAGATGCGCCTATCATACCAAAAGCTACCAAATACCAAGGCGACTGCTTGTTTGCCTTAAAAAAGGTTGCATTATTCGCCTGCCCCCTACTGGTGAAATACGATACCAGAATAAGCATCGCAAAATAAGTAAGCACAACAGAAAACAACACAATTGGCGACATATTCAGGAATTAATAAGTGTGAAAAAATCTGACTCGGAAATGATTTTCACTCCAAGTTTTTCAGCTTTTTCGAGCTTACTGGGCCCCATATTTTCACCTGCTATCAAGTAATCCGTTTTTCCGGTCACACCCGAACCTATCTTGCCACCGTTTGCTTCGATGGCATTTTTCAATTCATCTCTGGAAATCGAAAATACTCCAGAAACTACCAAAGTAAGCCCCGTAAGTTTTTCGCTGGCTTTAGCTTCATCTACTGCCGAAGTAAACGTGATTTCATGTATTTTAAGGCGTTCGATAAGCTGAATATTTTCTTCTTTTGAAAAATAATCCACAATACTCTCAGCTATACGCGTGCCTATTTCATCTACGGCAATCAATTCATCAAATGTAGCTTTTTGCAGGTTTTCTATCGACTTAAAATACCGGGCCAGTTTTTTGGCTACGGTTTCGCCCACGTATCGAATTCCAAGACCAAACAGCACACGTTCAAACGGAACAGACTTACTGTTTTTCACTCCCTGAATCAAGTTAGCAACCGATTTTTCGGCCATTCTATCCAAAGGCAGTAATCGTTCAGCGGTTAGTTCATACAAATCGGCTATATTAGTAATCAATCCTGCCTCATAAAGTTGTTCTATCGTTTCCTCACCCAAACCATCGATATCCATTGCCTTTCGAGAGATAAAATGCTGCATTCTGCCTTTTATTTGAGGTGGACACCCCATTTCGTTGGGGCAATAATGCAGAGCCTCTCCTTCTATGCGAATAAGCTCGCTCTGGCATTCAGGGCAATGAGTTATGTAACCGAAAGGCTCCGACAATGCAGTTCGTTTACTCAAATCCACTCCCAACACTTTGGGTATTATCTCACCGCCTTTTTCTACAAAAACAGTATCTCCAGGGCGAATATCAAGTCGTTCTATCTGATCAGCATTGTGTAAAGAGGCTCGTTTTACTATTGTACCCGCAAGTAAAACAGGTGTTAAATTCGCTACTGGGGTAATTGCGCCTGTTCTGCCTACCTGAAAGCTAATGCTCTCTAAAACGGTAGAAACCTGCTCAGCTTTATACTTATAGGCCATGGCCCAACGAGGAGATTTTGCCGTAAAACCTAGCTCCTCTTGTATATTATAGCGATTTACTTTTATCACCACTCCGTCGATATCGAAAGGTAGATTAAAACGCTCTTTATCCCAATAATTTATGAAATCTACTATCCCTTCTATTGTTTTAGTTTTGGAGATAAACGATTTACTGACCGGAGGAATTTTAAATCCTAATTTCCCCATTTTTTGCACCGCATCGAAATGCGACTCAAATTCAAGTACAGAACCATATACCCCATAGAGATAACAATCCAAACCTCGCTTGGCAACCACCGATGAATCTTGAAGTTTAAGGGTTCCGGATGCCGTGTTTCTCGGATTGGCAAATGTGGGTTCTCCGGCCTCTTCTCTTTCTCGATTTAGCTTCTCAAAATTTTCTCTCGGGAAATAAATTTCGCCCCTGATTTCAAATTCCTTCGGAAAATCGCCATAAACCTGCAAAGGAATAGTCCGTATGGTTTTTACGTTCGGTGTAATATCTTCCCCCTGTGTACCATCTCCACGGGTAACAGCCCTAACCAGTTTACCATCTTCGTAGGTAACTCCTATCGCCACCCCGTCGTACTTTAATTCACACACATACTCTACTTCACCTCCAATGGATTTTTGTATGCGACTGCAAAACTCTCTAATTTCTTCAACCGAATAGCTGTTGGACAAAGAAAGCATAGGATATTTATGCACAACTGTGGGGAAATTTTTTGTGATATCACCCCCTACCCTCTTGGTGGGTGAGTTTTCTGACGCAAACAAAGGATAGGATTGTTCCAGTTTTTGCAATTCTTCCAACATCATATCAAACTCATAATCAGAAATAGTAGGCTGGCTTAACACATAGTAACGGTAATTGTGTTCGTTTAGCAATCGAGTTAATTCTTCTATACGTGTCTGAGGATCTATAGTAGTCATAATTATTTCTTTTCAGCTTTTACAAAACGGTTTTTACCGGATAAATCATTGATTAATTGCGTGTTGATATAACCTAATTCAACAAATAAATCTACTGCTTCACGCCCATGCGTTTCGTGTATTTCTAAATATAACTTTCCGCCCAATTTCAACAGTTCCATTCCTTGCCTGCCGATGGATTCATAAAAAATCAACGGAGAATCGTCAGAAACAAACAAAGCCAAATGCGGCTCAAATTGCAATACATTGGGATGCATATCTTGCCTCTCTTTGTTGGGAATGTAGGGTGGATTAGATAGTATTATATCGAGTTCTTTCTCAGGAAAAATTTCGTGAATCACATCCATTCGTGAAAATTTCACATCTAATCCGTTTGCGGTTGCATTTTCTCGTGCAACAAGTAATGCTGTCTCACTCAAATCGCAGGCAAACACCTCCGATTGCTTAAATTTAGATTTTAGTGCCAAAGCTATGCAACCGCTACCGGTACAAAAATCAGCAATTCTGCCTGCAAACCCGAGGTTTTCGCGTACTACCATATCCACCAATTCTTCCGTTTCAGGCCGGGGTATTAAAACATCCTCGGTTACCTTTAGTGTAAGCCCGTAGAACTCCGTTTGACCAAGAACATACTGTAAGGGTTTGTAGTTTTTCAAAGCTTTGAGTGCGAAATGCAATTTGAGCATTTCCGATTCACTCAATGATTGACTCAAATTCCATTTTGTGGCTCCAAAAAAATAATTAAAAACAGCCCGCACAATTGCTTTTGCTTCTGATTCACTGTACTTCTCCTCTAAATCGGAAATGTACTTTTGGTGCATAGAACTAAGTTTGTTGTCGTGAATAAACATAGTCTCAATATTGTCCGGTAGAGAGCATTACCAAAGTACAGGCTTCAATAGGTTCGATGCCTGCTTTTCTTAATTTTTCGGCAAAAGCCGGATTCTCTGTCCCGGGGTTAAAAATTACTCTGACAGGTTTAAGTTGAAGCAGGTAATCTTCATAATCCAGTTGGTTTTGTAGTCCAATATACAGAGTAACTGTTTCTATGTTGTGAAGAGGAAGTTTTTCGGTTATAAAATTCACATCCGCTACTTTTCCGGGTTTCAATCCTATAGCCACTAAAGGATAATTATACAGTCTCAGTATCGAAATGGCTTTAAAAGAATACCTGTCGGAATTTTCGCTTGCTCCTACCACTAGTGTTTTACCCGAAGCACTATTATCGTTTTGCATTAAACTATTTCTTTTTTTCTTTTTTCTCTTTGGGAGCTTTCTTCTTCTTCTTCTTCCCTGCATCAATCTCTTTCTCAATAATGTTTTTGGGTTTTCCAAAAATATCAAACTCAATACGTTTCACTTCCTGGCCGTTTACATAATGAAGTTCAAGAGTTTGTTTACCATCTTCTGCAAATGACTTCCACACCCCGCTATTCACATTGTTGGTATAGTTTTGAACCTCTTTTTCCTGCCCATTTTCGTAAAACATAGTCCATGTACCTGTTTTTACACCTTTTGAAAAATAATTGCGGTAAGCAACAGCTCCGCTTTCGTAATACACAACCGTTTCACCATCCTGCTTTCCATTCACATATTTTTTTTCCAATCTGGGTTTACCGTCTGCATAATAAACATTAAAAACGCCATCATATTCACCATTTTTATAGTCAATTTGGCGTTGCAAAACACCTTCTTTATTAAATTCTTTGAACTCCCCATGACGAATACCATTTTTGTAATTCTCGGTTTTCTTCTCTTTGCCATCTTCATAGTAGTATACCGTTTTACCGTCTTTTTCACCATTGGCATAGGTCATTAGCCAGGCCATATTTCCATTTTCGTAGAAATATTTCCATTCACCATGCTCAATACCCATTCTGTATACAGTAACCGTTTGCACAGTTCCTATTTTGTAAAAACTGTAACTGGTATCCACCTCCTTGCCTTCGAAAAATTTGGCTTTACGCTCCAAATTCCCATTGTCGTAAAACGAAATACACGTACCGCTAAATGGTTTGCGGTTAGCCTTAGTATAAACTAGTTTGTTACCCTGATCATACTCCAAGTCATCATTGCAATTAAGTGCTTTCAATTTGTTTTTAGGTAAATCAGGTGTAGACTGTTGTTGTTGCTGCCCCTCTTTTTTATCGTCTTTCTGCTGAGCAGGATTACCTCTTTGTATTTGAGCCTGAGCTACATAACCATAAGCTAAAAAAAACGTTACTAATGCGGTATATACTATTCGTTTTATCATAATGCACTAAATTACCGTTGATGAAATGCTTTACCAAGTTTAATGCCTAAAAGAAATTAACAGTTTGACTATGAAAATTAAAAATCCACTTGGTTCTGCGCTGCTTATCCTTACATTAAATGGCTGTGCAGCTACAGAAACACATCCTGAACTAATTTCTATCACACCGGAAGAGCTTACATCTGATACTGCAATACTAAATTTTAAATATACGCCTTATTTTAGCCTTTTACTTGCCGATGGATTCGATTTTCCTGTTGGCAATACAGATGGCAAGGGTAGCTATACCGACCTAGTAAGCGGGAAAACATACAACGGTTGGTATATCGCTGTAAAAACTGCCGAAGTGTACGAGTTGGGTATCCACACTGGAGAAGACTGGAACGGAGTTGGCGGAGGCAATACCGACAAAGGTCAACCGGTTTATAGTATAGCGAAAGGTTTGGTATTGGAGGCTAAAGACTTTGGCCGACCATGGGGCGGGGTGGTTTTAGTGCAACACAGTTACCTCAATAATGGACAGCTAGACACCGTTTGCTCCCTTTATGCGCATTTGGAAAACATACTTACCAAAAGAGGCGACACCGTGTCCAAAAGACAACAGATTGGCTCTATAGGCGATGGTGGCGGTGCTTATCCCGCTCACCTTCACTTTGAAATAAGAAATTCGCCTATGAAAAACTACCCCGCCGACTATTGGCCTAGTAGCCACGGAAAAACGATTGAATGGGTGAAAGAGCATTATCTTGCGCCTTCCGACTTTATTAAAAAATATCGCAAATGCCTTGTACCTACCAAAGAAGAAAAGCTGATATTCATCGATAAGGGAAACTTCGACTTGACTTGTTGGGAAAAAGGTAATCAGGTTAAAAAATATGTGGCTGCGTTTGGTCAAAATCCCGATGGAACTAAAAAAATTCAAGGTGACAACAAAACACCCAGTGGAGAGTATGCCGTAATTCAAAAAGCAGTAGGACCATTTAGCGGGGAATGGGGAAGCTTTTTAGGCACGCACTGGATGCGCTTAAATTACCCAAACAACCACGATGCCCAAAGAGGATTGAAAGACAAACTTATTACCCAAGATCAATACAACAAGATTTTAAACGCCAACGCATCGGGCAAGGAGCCACCAAAAAACACCCGATTAGGAGGTGGAATAGGTATTCATGGCTGGAGTGGTGATTGGGATAAAACCGGGCCAAAACTCCTAACCTGGGGCTGTGTAAGTGTAAATAACGACGAGTTGGAAGAACTATATCATTGGACTGATCTGCACACCAAGGTGATTTTGGTGGACTAAACAATTCAAAATTACCGAAACAACATTTTTTTACTAAACTACAAAAAGGCTATCAACACTAAAAATACATTTGTTTCATAACTTTTTCCCGCAAACACTTTTTAATTCTTACTAAGGTTATACATTTGTTATTTAAAATGATTCTAAACAATTTTTGACAAATGATTTCAATAGTACTTGCTGATAGTTGCGACCTGATTCGAATAGGGCTGAGAGCCATCCTGTCGCAAAACAAAGACTTTGAAATACTTGGCGAAGCAAGCGAAAAGGATGAATTGGTTTCAATTTGCAAAGCTTTTAAACCTCAAATTGTTTTGATTGACTACACTACCGAAGAATTCGGAATAGACATCATACAGAGAGCTATTTTAGCGAGTCCTAAAACCCGTTTTGTAGCCATCACCAATGATCAACTTTCTACCACCATTATTGATGCCATTAAAGGAGGTATAACAAGCTATATAAAAAAATCGTGTAGTGTGTCCGAAATCATCGACTCAGTAAGAGACACCGCTGCGGGAAATAAATTCTTCTGCGGAAAGATACTGGAGCGCATCAAAAAAGAACAAATTCCAGTTGATGACCCCGATATTCTTGAGTTCACTTGTGCTCCAATTGCTTTGTCCGAACGCGAACTCGAAGTAATAAAACTTATCGCCGAAGGATTTACTAACATTCAAATTGCTGATATGATTCATCTTAGTGCACACACCGTGAACACACACCGCAAAAACATCATGAAAAAGCTCGGCATAAATAACACCGCAGGTATTGTTCTTTTTGCCGTAAAATCAGATTTAGTGTCGCCAAACAAGTTTCTTTTTGCTTCTTCCAACTCAGAAGTTTAAATTTGGAAATGATTTTAATTGCAGACAGCGGGGCAACCAAAACCGATTGGCGCATCATTTCTTACGATGGGGAAATTTCGCAGTTAAAAACCTCCGGACTAAATACCTACCAATACACCCCTGAAAACCTTCTGGAAACACTGAAGCATGAACTAATTCCAAAAATAAACTCTCCTGTAAAAGAAATCCACTTTTATGGTGCAGGTTGTAAGGCAGAAAGTTCTCAAAACATGCTCAAAAAAGTCTTTAAAGAACTATTACCTGATGCGGTTGCAAACATAAAAGATGATTTAACTGGAGCCGTAAGATCTTTAGCTGCAGACCAAAAAGGCATAGTAGCCATACTGGGCACCGGAGCTAACGCCTGCGTAAGCGAAAAGGGTGAAATTATCAACCAATTACCTTCGCTAGGTTACATTCTGGGTGACGAAGGTAGCGGAGCGCATATGGGTAAAGAGCTTATTCGCCGTTATCTACTCAATCAGCTACCTAAACAACTTGCAGAACGTATGGAGACACGATTTGAAATAGATCGTGCTAACATAATAGAAAACATTTACCGTAGGCAATTTCCGAATCGGTATATGGCAGGATTTGCAAAATGGATATTTCAAAACAAAGAAGAAGCCGTTTTAACTGAAATCATTCTCCACTCATTTCGCTCTTTTTTCGAGCTATATATCTGTCCTCAACCCGAACACAAAGCGATTCCTTTTCACGCAACAGGTTCTATAGCGTATTACTTCTCAACACAGTTAAAATCCGTTGCCTCGGAATACGGAATTTCTGTGGGAACTATAACCGAATCGCCAATTGCCGGACTCACGCTTTATCATTTAGGCAAAACCGAATAGAAAATCAAATTAGCTTTTCAAATTAACCCTGTGTTAACGTTAAAACCCGTTAATTATTACCATATTTGAATTATGAACTTCGCCTTACTGAGAGAACTATGTGGCATTCACGCACCTTCGGGGAATGAAGTAGCCCTGAAAGAGTTTTTACTGAATTACATAAAAAAGAACAAAAAAAACTGGTGTGTGAAACCTATTATACATCAAGGTGGAGAACTGCAAGACGCTCTTATCCTGGAATTTGGAGCCCCCCGAACAGCCGTATTTGCACACATGGACTCCATTGGTTTTACTGTGCGCTATGGTAAGCAACTCATAAAAATAGGTGGCCCAAAAACAGAAGAAGGTTACCAACTTGTAGGAAACGACAGTAGGGGTCTGGTAGATGCCGAATTGGTCGTGTTTGAAGACGAAAACGGAAACAAACAACTGGAATACCTAGCCGACAGAAAATTAGACAGAGGAACAGAATTAGTATTTAAACCTAATTGGCGCGAAAACAAAAACTACATTCAGTGTTGTTATATGGACAACCGCCTAGGGATTTTTAATGCGCTAAAACTCGCCGAAAATCTAAAAGACGGACTCATTTGCTTTACCTGCTACGAAGAACACGGAGGCGGTTCTGCGCAAAATCTAGGGCGATTTATATTCGAAAAGTTTGGTGTACAACAGGCTCTTATTTCCGACATCACATGGGTAACCGAAGGTGTTCGTGCGGGTAAAGGTGTAGCCATCTCCATGCGCGACTCGGGAATTCCCAGACGCTCTTACCTGAACAAGATAATTTCATTAGCAGAAAAAAGCAAAATCAAATTTCAACTGGAGGTAGAAGCTGCCGGCGGAAGCCATGGAAATGCTCTGCAACGCTCTTCTTTCCCCATTGATTGGTGCTTCATCGGCGCGCCCGAAGATTTCGTACACAGCCCCAATGAAAAAGTACACAAGGAAGATATTTACGCAATGGTCGAAATTTATGCGTATTTAATGAAAAAATTGTGAAAATTTGCACCTCCAAAATTGAATTGAAAAACCAAACAATTAACCCCCTTATGCCGAAATGAAAACTAAGTACATTGATCTAGTTGAACAGACTTTTGATTTTCCCACAGAAGAGTTCAGCGTAAAAAATGGCAACCTGGAGTTTCATGGTATTCCGCTTATGGACATCATAGAAGAATACGGTTCTCCGCTAAAAATTTCTTACTTACCCAAAATCTCCAGTCAGATTCAACGAGCCAAGAAATTGTTTAAGGTAGCCATGGCAAAAGTAGATTACCAAGGTGAATATCACTATTGCTACTGTACCAAAAGTTCTCATTTCAAATTTGTATTAGACGAGGGACTCAAAAACGATATTCATCTGGAAACATCCTCGGCTTTCGACATCAATATTATTCTTAAACTGCACGAAGAAGGACGTTTTTCGAAAGATAAATACATCCTGTTTAATGGTTGTAAAAACGATTTATACATCGAAAACATTGCAAAACTTGCCAATAGTGGGTTTGTAAACAGTATTCCGATTATTGACAATGTTTACGAACTGGAATACCTCGAAGAACTAGTGAAAGCACCTATAAAAATCGGATTGAGAATAGCCGCAGAAGAAGATCCCAAACTTTCTTTCTATACTAGCCGACTTGGAATAGGTTATCGCGATATTGTTCCTTATTACAAAAACAACATACAAGGCCACGATAAATTCGACCTTAAAATGCTCCACTTCTTCATCAATACTGGAATAAACGATACTGCCTACTATTGGAACGAATTGGCAAAGTGTGTGAAAGTATATTGCGACTTAAAGAAAATTTGTCCTTCACTTGACTCGCTCGATATAGGGGGCGGATTACCGATTAAAAACTCTCTTTCGTTTGATTATGACTATGAATATGTTATAGAAGAAATCATAAGCCAGATAAAGCTTATGTGTAATGAAAATGATGTATCCGAGCCAAATATTTTCACAGAGTTTGGTTCTTTTACCGTAGGGGAAAGCGGGGCTATTATTTATTCCGTATTGCAACAAAAGCAACAAAACGACCGGGAAGTATGGAATATGATTGATAGCTCATTCATGACTACCCTACCCGACTCTTGGGCAATTAATAAAAAATTTATTATGCTACCCATAAACAACTGGTACAGTACTTACGAGCGTGTATTTCTGGGAGGAATCACCTGCGACAGCGATGACTACTACAACTCCGAGCAACACAGCAACGCTATTTATCTACCCAAATACCGAAGAGACCGTAGACAATACTTAGGTTTTTTCCACACAGGCGCTTACCAGGAATCTGTAGGTGGCTATGGGGGTATTCAACACTGTTTAACCCCTGCCCCCAAACACGTATTAATAGATAAGGATGAAGACGGAAACTATACCACTACCTTGTTTGCCAAAGAGCAAAATGCTGGGTCCATGCTAAAAATACTGGGATATTAAACCAATACTGTAAATACTAAACTTTGAATCTTAACACTATGAGTAAACCAATTTCAGACTTTGTAGATAAATACTTTTTACACTTCAATGCCGCATCGCTTGTAGATGCTTCCAATGCCTATGTGGATCATCTTAACAAAGGTGGTAAAATGATGATTACCCTTGCAGGAGCTATGAGTACGGCCGAATTGGGTAAAATACTTGCCGAGATGATTCGTCAGGACAAGGTGCAAATAATCTCCTGCACCGGAGCGAATCTTGAAGAAGACATTATGAATCTGGTGGCTCACTCGCACTACAGACGCATACCTAATTATCGTGATCTAACTCCTGAACAGGAATGGGAATTATTAGAGAAAGGACTGAACCGGGTTACTGACACTTGCATTCCTGAAGAGGAGGCCTTTAGAAGGCTGCAAAGCAAAATATACAAACAATGGAAAGGCGCTGAAGAAAAAGAGGATCGCTATTTTCCACACGAGTTCATGTATAAAATGCTTTTAAGTGGCGATTTGAAGGAGTTTTACGAAATAGACCCTAAAAACAGCTGGATGCTTGCTGCCGCTGAAAAGAACCTGCCGATTATCGTGCCCGGATGGGAAGACAGTACCATGGGTAATATTTTTGCTTCGTACTGCATAAAGGACGAACTAAAAGCCAGCACTATGAAATCAGGTATAGAGTATATGACCTGGTTGGCAGACTGGTATGTTAAAAACAGTGGCGGACAAGGTGTAGGGTTTTTTCAGATTGGCGGTGGAATAGCGGGCGACTTTCCTATATGCGTAGTCCCGATGCTATACCAAGATATGGAAATGGAAGAAATTCCTTTCTGGAGTTATTTCTGTCAAATATCAGACTCTACTACAAGCTATGGTTCCTACAGTGGGGCTGTTCCAAACGAAAAAATAACCTGGGGAAAACTAGATATAAATACTCCTAAATTTATTGTGGAGAGTGATGCAACTATATGCGCCCCCCTAATGTTTGCCAAGATTTTAGGTTGGTAAAACCATTACTAAACAAAAAGGCACTTCAAAATTGAAGTGCCTTTTTGTTATCTCTATTAAATTTATTTCTTAACCAATATTCCGTCGGCCTCAAAAGTAATTTTGTACTTAGGCTCGGTGATAGCGTCGTATTCTTCCTGCGAAACCTCTTCTCCTGCCTCGCGAGCATCGTCAAGCAGGTGCTTTTGAAAATCAACACTTAGCGTGTCCATTTTAGCAATACCCCGAAAAATCACATCCTTAGACGCTGATTCCTGAATAGGTATTCCAAAGTGGTCTTTGAAAAAAACCATCATCTCTGTACTATCATTTACCGCAACTTTTATCCAACAGCCTGCTTTCTGACAAACTTGTGTAATAGTAGCTGCAACCCTGCCATCAAATGCACCCTTTTCGTTCACCGTATTATACATTTCCTGAACAGAAACAGCTCCATTCACATCAAGTGCCTCCAATCCGAAATGCTCATATCCTTCAGGTGCAACAATATCATTTTTTTGTTCTGTAGCACTCGAAGGGGCTGAATCGCTGCAAGCTAACTGCGCTAATGCAGCAAATACTGCTATAATAAATAAGCTTTTTTTCATAATTATCAAATAATTTGAGGTAAAAATAGCTGATTATTTTCGAAATCACCTCTGATTTTTTTACTACTTAGTAAGAATGATAAAATCTGTTCTTCGGTTTTTAGCCCTGTTTTTGTCGGAATCATTTGGAACTTTTGGCTTACTCTCCCCATAACCTTTACTCTTCAATCGCTTTTTGTCAATACCTTGTGTTATCAGATAATTCATTACTGACTCTGCTCGTTTTTCGGATAAAATCAAATTATCATTCTCGTTACCTATGTCGTCTGTGTGTCCTTGTATTTCAATAGTTATTTTAGAGTTTCCCTTCAAAAAAGAAACAAAACCATTCAGTACCATTTTACTGTTTGCGTTTAGGTCATAAGACTTGGTGGCAAACAAAATATCATTGATGGTAAATGCCTGCCCTGTTTCTATTTTGTTTATATTAAGTTCTGTATTTTTTACAACCGGCTCGTTCACTTCTTCTTTTTTAAGTAATATCGATTCAAACGCATACCCTTCTTTTTTTACAATCATCAACACATCTTCGTCTCCTTTACCCATATTAACCATAGCCACATATTTACCATCATCGTCTGTTTTTAAGTCTTGTTCTAAAACTTTACCGTCTTCGTACCTCAATTCCAACTTGGCGTTAGAAATAGGCTCCTTATCTTTAGTTCTCACATCTCCTTTAATCAGCTTCACTTTGTCTGGTCTTGCTTTTTCTGGTACTTCAAAGGCTAATATATCCTTACCGCCAACAGCTCCTTTGTGTCCGCTTGACGAGAAATAGGCAAGCTTACCATCGGTACTTACAATTAACCCTTCTTGGTCTCCTTCATTATTTATTGGATACCCTAGGTTGCGGGGTTTCGACCACTCGCCCGTTGTGGGATCTTGTTTGGTATAAAAAATATCATAACCCCCTGCTCCGAGTCGCTTATCATTTGTCTCTGCCGCAAAATACAATGTTCTACTGTCGGAATGAATAAACGGAGCCTTTTCGTGAGCAGCTGTATTTATAGTCGACCCGATGCTTTTTGCTACTCCCCATGAGCCATCTGATTGCCGTTCAGTGTAGTAAATATCCATTCCCTTGCTTCCCGGTCTGTTGGTTGCAAAAAACAAAGTTTTTCCATCAGCACCAATGGATGGCTGTGCTTCCCAAGAGCGTGGGCCATTTACATTTGGCCCAAGATTTTCAAGCTCTGACCAACCGTAATATTCCTTGCCATTTTTCTCCAGTTTTTTATATCGGGTCACATACAAATCACAATTATTATAATCGGCCACTTTTTCGCATTTGCACACAAACATTTCCTTGTTGTCAAGCGAAATAGACACACCACCTAGGTTGGGCGCTTTATCAAAAGGAAACGGCATGGGTTCGCCCGCATCAAACTTGCCGTTGATATCTTCCCTTCTGCTTAACATTAGTTTTTCTTCAATAGTGCTCAATATGTCTCCCTTGTTTTTATACTCATATTTACGGGTAAAAAACATCAACTCGTTATCGGGCGAAATCATGGGTAAGTACTCGTCTAATGGAGAAGAAACATTGGGCACTACGAAAGGATTATAAGGCACCGGATTATGGTAAAACTGAACATAAAACTCTACCGTAGGCATTATTTCCTGCACATCCTTAATTTGTTTGGCGTAGTTCTTACTAAGCTTAGAATCATCTTTTGTAGGAAAATCTAAGAATTTATTGAAGTAATAATAAGCTGTTTTATCATCTTCTTCGGAATAAGCCATTACCGCCAGATTGTAATAAACATCTGCATGATAAAGTGGGCATTGTTTCTCCACCATCATATGGTATTTGCGGGGAATCTCAAAAGAAGTTCCATTAACTTGCGCCGTGTTAAGGCTCATTTTAGCAAGTTCCCAAATACACACAGCACAGTCTTCATCCATGGCAACAGCATCTTTCAGAAATTTGTACCGCTCTTTGTATTCGTATTTCTTTTTGTCCTGTGATTTATCAAAAAAAGCTTTTACTTTTTTGTCATTTACGGCTCCTTCACAAGGGTCGTCGACATCCTTTTTCTGAGCAATGGCTATGGAAAAGCCAATACATAAATATACTAAAATGAGTTTTTTAAACATTTTCTTTCGCTTGGTGTATTTCTCCTTCTGACGCTGCAATTATAGTTGTAACAGCAGCATCTCCGGTAACATTCACTGTTGTTCTGCACATATCCAATAGTCGGTCTACGGCAAAAATCAAACCAATTCCACTTGCTGGAATCTGTGGGAAATTTGCCAAAACAATCACCAACATAACCATACCTGCACCGGGTACCGCAGCAGAACCTATTGAGGCTAAGGTTGCTGTAAGCAAGATAGTAAGTTGATCGGTCATGGTTAAGTCGACACCAAATACCTGAGCAAGAAATAAAGCAGCTACCGCCTGATAAAGACTGGTTCCATCCATATTAATTGTGGCCCCTAAAGGCAAAACAAAAGAAGTTACTTTTTTAGAAATACCCAACGCATCCTGACACCTTTCCATGGTTACAGGCAAAGTGGCTGCGCTAGAGCTAGTTGAAAAAGCCAACACCTGAGCCGGGGCTATTCCTTTTAAAAATTTGAGGTATGGGATTTTACCAAAAAACTGAACCATAACCGGATAAATAAACACTATCATAAGCCCTAGCCCTATAATCACTGTGAGGGAGTAACCTCCAAGTGCTAGTAAAATTTCTACTGCTTTCTGGGGGTCATCACCAGCCAAGTCTACAATAATCCCTCCCATAAGGGCGAAAACACCAAAAGGAGCATAAAGCATGATGATATCTACCATTTTAAGTATTACTTCGTTAGCACCGTTAAAAAAGGCCTTAACAGGAGCAGACGTATCAGCGGGTATTAGAATTAGAGATATACCAAAAAGTAGGGCGAAAAATATGATTTGCAACATAGCTCCATTATCAGAAGCCGCTTTAAACACATTTACAGGAATAAGTTCTACCAACGAATTTAGTGGTCCTTTACTTTTTTCCGCTTCGGCATCGCTTATTTTTTTCTGGGCTTCTACTTCGTATTTCTCTTGTAAATATTGAACCGTTTCTTCACTTACGAGTTTACCCGGTTTGGCAACATTTGCAGCTGTTAATCCTATGGTAATAGCTATAACCGTAGTTATCAGATACAAAACGATAGCCTTCCCTCCCATTCTGCCTAGGGATGCTGTATCGCCTAATGATGCCACACCATTAATTAATGAAACTAACACTAAAGGCACAGCAATCATCTTTAGCATTCGAATAAAAATTTCGCCGAAAGGAGCGATCCAGTTTTTAGTACCCAAAGTCCAGCCATTGGCAGAGGCTAAAAATCCGTAGCCAACTCCCAAAGCCATTCCTATTAGTATTTGCCAATGTAATGCTAAGCGAAACTTCATTATGGTTTTAGAATTTAGCAGATTTATTTCTTAAAAAATGGTCGGCCAAAGTAAGTGCGGCCATAGCTTCTATTATGGGAACTGCTCTAGGCAGTACACAAGGGTCGTGCCTGCCCTTTGCCTGCAAAGTAATTTCTTCTCCTTGCCGATTAACTGAAGCCTGTTTTTGCATAATGGTAGCCACGGGCTTAAAAGCTGTTCTAAACACAATAGGCTGTCCGTTACTTATACCCCCCTGCACTCCTCCACTATGATTTGTAGTTGTTTTAATTCCATCTGCCGAAGACACGAAAATATCGTTGTGTTCTGAACCCTTCATGCAGGAGCTTTTGAATCCGGAACCAATTTCAAACCCTTTAACTGCATTGACAGACAACATAGCTTTGCCTAAATCGGCATGCAATTTATCGAAAACCGGCTCTCCCCACCCTGCGGGAACTCCTTCTATAACTGTAGTTATGACTCCTCCCAAACTATCCCCTTGTTTTTTTGCTTCCTCAATGAGCACTTCCATTTGGTGAGCTACACCGGCATTCGGACAACGAACGAGGTTATTTTCAATTTCGGAGAAATCTATCTGATTTTCGTCTGTATAAATATTGCCTACAGAGCTAACATAAGCGGTGATTTTAACACCTACCTCTTTTAACAAAAGCATAGCTATAGCTCCTGCGGCAACTCTTACTGCTGTTTCGCGAGCAGAAGACCTACCTCCTCCTCGATAATCACGGAAACCGTATTTTGCATCGTACACGTAATCAGCGTGGCTCGGCCGATAGTTTTCTTTCAGGTGATTATAATCTTCTGGGCGGCTATCGCTGTTACGAATAATAAATCCTATGGGTGTTCCTGTTGTTTTGCCCTCAAATACACCTGAGAGCAATTCAATTGAATCTGATTCTTTGCGTTGTGTAGTTAAATGCGACTGCCCTGGTTTTCTTCTGTCTAAAACTGATTGAATATAAGATGACTCGATACTCAAACCGGCTGGGCATCCATCGATTATTCCCCCTATAGCTTCTCCATGCGACTCACCAAAAGTGGTTAATTTAAAAAGGGTTCCAAAAGAATTGCCTGCCATAAGCACAAAGCTAAGTAAAATGAATTTCATTTTCATGACTAAGTGCTGTATTTAAACCATTAATTTAGCAGCCTGAATGCAGAACAAAAGCAAGTTTATATGGATACTAATTCTACTAATAGGAGTTTGCCTGTTAATGATTTTTATCAATTTATGGATTGGTGCTTCTTCATTTAAAACCTTGCCTATTACCGACTCTCTGTCTCGTTCTATACTTTTGGAACTTCGCCTGCCTAGGGCTATAACCGCTTTAATTGTAGGTGGGACATTAGGCGTATGCGGATTAATCCTGCAAACATTTTTCAGAAACCCACTTGCCGGGCCTTCGGTTTTGGGAATTACTTCCGGAGCAAGTCTGGGGGTAGCTATTGCTGTGCTGGGAGCCAGTCTTCTTCCGTTTCTGGATTCCTACTCAAAAAGCACCCAGATAAGTGGAGCCATTCTAGGAGCTTTGGCTGTTACTTTGTTGCTATCTACTCTGGCTGCTTATACCAAGAGCACTGCCACACTGCTCATCGTAGGCTTAATGCTTAGTTTATTCATAAGTGCTTTTATTAGTGTTCTTTCTCTGCACACACAGGCATCATCACTAAAAGATTTTGCCATCTGGGGTATGGGAAGTTTCAGCGCAACAAACCTCGACCTACAATTGGGAGTATTTGTATCGATTTGTCTATTGATTTGTTTCGTTTTTTGGATTAAATCATCAACTCTCAATGTTCTCTTTTCAGGTGAATCATATGCCCAAAGCATGGGGATAAATCTGAAAAAAACTCGATTAACACTCATCCTGAGTACTGCTGTTTCGGTAGGAATCATTACCGCTTTTTGTGGTCCGATTGCTTTTTTGGGAATTGCCACGCCACATCTAATTAGATTGGTTTATAAAAATACCAACCATTACCAACTCATCCCGCTGTGTTTTCTTGCAGGTGCTACACTAGCTCTGTTGGCTGACTTTATCACTAAAATTCCTTCTGCTGCATACAGCCTGCCACTGAACTCGGTTTTAAGTCTAATAGGCGCCCCGGTTATTATTTATTTAATTTTAAAAAAGAAAGCTCATCTAAATCTGTGAGCGAACTGCTTAACATATCGAACCTTTGCGTAGGATATGTGGCCTATTCACCACTGGCTACATGGGAAAAATATACGCTAAATAGTGGTCAACTGGTCGCCCTGACCGGATTAAATGGCAGCGGAAAAACAACGCTTTTCAAAACCATTTTGGGTGATGTATCACCCCTTGGTGGTGAAATATTAATCGCAGGAAAAAATGCAGGAAAAATAAATCTGAAGGAAAAATCGAAACTCATTTCGGTAGTTCTAACTCGCCAACCTATTTACGCCGAGTTGACGGTAGAGGAATTCATCTGGTTGGGCAGGCATCCTTACCTCAATTGGATGGGCCAAGCTGGTAATCTAGATAAAAAAACAGTATTCGACACCCTTTCATTGCTCAAATTGGAAAATTTGAAAACAGCCAGGCTGCATGAAATTAGCGATGGTCAATTGCAAAAAGTACAGTTAGCTAGGGCTCTTGCACAGGATACGCCACTAATTTTGATGGACGAACCCACCTCCTTTCTTGATTGGGTAAACAAAAACGAACTCATGTTACTTTTGAGAGACATTGTGAACGAAACCAAAAAATCGATTCTGTTTTCTTCGCACGACATTCCTCTGCTGACCAAGATGGCTCACCAAATTTTGGCGATTGAAGACAATACAATTAAACCTTACAGCCCCGAAAATTTTGAACAAGCTTCTGTTTTAAATAATGTGTTTAAAACTTCATTTTTCAAATAAAAGACAATCTATTAACTTTCCGCTGTTTATGGAAAGCTTCAGAACAGAATTTAAACTCGAAAGATCGGATTCATCGATAAAACACAGCAGTAAAACCTTGCTAATAGGCTCTTGTTTTGCCCAAGAAATGGGTTTGCGAATGAAAACCGCCGGCTTTCAAACAAACCTAAATAGCCACGGCATACTCTTTAATCCTATTTCCATAAAAAACAGCTTAGAAGATATCATTAAGTGTAAAACTTATGCCGAAAAAGACTTGTACCACTACGCTAATTTATGGCACAGTTTCAACCATCATGGTTCTTTTTCGGGAACTGACGTTCATAACGTACTGGAAAATATAAACTCTACCATCAGACTGGCACATAAGGATTTGCTAAATACCGATACATTAATTTTAACCTTTGGCTCGGCTTGGATATATGAGTGGGCAGAGAGTGGAAAAGTGGTTGCTAATTGCCACAAGGTTCCACAACGATATTTCAACAAACGAAAACTGGGTGTCAACGAAATTATTTCTGAACTCTCCTCTGCTTTTGACCGCATTACCGATTTAAATCCAAGAATCAAAATAATACTCACCATCAGTCCGGTACGCTACTTGAAGGAAGGCTTTGTAGAAAATAATTGGAGCAAAGCCACACTAAACATTGCCGTTCATGAACTCATCAGAAGGTTTGATTGCACAAGCTATTTTCCTGCATATGAACTGGTTATTGATGATTTACGCGACTATCGGTTCTATAAAGAAGATATGACTCATCCATCAAAACAAGCAGTAGACTATGTGTGGGGGAGATTTGCCTCAGTTTATTTTTCAGAATCTACGTTGGATATTATTACTAAGGTAGAACGAATAAAAAAAGCTACGCAGCACAGAACCCTTCATGCAGAGAGTCCTCAGTCGATAGGCTTTCAGGAAAAAATATTAAAAGAAAAAGAAGAACTGAAATCCCAATATCCTTTCTTAGAAATATAAAAAATGCCGCTTTAAAAGCGGCATTTTAACTTATAATGTTTTATGTATTCTTATTGCCCCATGGCCGAAAGGTATCGCTCAGCATCTAGTGCAGCCATACACCCTGTTCCAGCAGCCGTGATAGCTTGTCGATAGGTTTTGTCTGCGGCATCGCCACTCACAAAAACTCCGGGCACATTTGTCTTAGTAGAACCGGGTACATTTTTTATATATCCCATTTCATCCATATCGATAAATGGTTTAAAAACATCTGTATTGGGCTTGTGACCTATTGCCACGAAAAATCCGGTTGCAGGAATCACCTTTTCTTCTCCCGTTAACGTGTTTTTAACTTTGGCTCCGCTAACAGACTGACCATCGCCCAAAATCTCTACTGTTTCGGTGTTATACAATATCTCTATGTTTGGGGTGTTTTGCACCCGTTCTGCCATTATCTTGGAAGCACGAAACTTATCGCTTCTAACAAGCATAGTAACTTTTGCTGCTAATTTAGAAAGGTAATGAGCCTCCTCACATGCCGAATCTCCTGCGCCCACTATAATAGTTTCTTGTCCGCGATAAAAGAATCCGTCGCATATAGCGCATGCCGAAACACCTCCGCCAGAGTTCAAATAATGTTGTTCAGACTCCAACCCCAAATACTTGGCACTAGCTCCGGTTGCTATAATTACTGTTTTAGCGTGAATTTCTTTGGTATCATCTACCCAAACCTTATGGATTGGTCCTGTAAAATCCACTTTGGTTACCCATCCTGTTCTCACACTAGTATTGAATCTTTCTGCCTGAGCCTGCAATTGTATCATCATCTCCGGCCCGGTAACCCCCTCCGGATAGCCAGGAAAGTTTTCTACCTCGTTGGTAGTGATTAGCTGCCCCCCGGGTTGCAAACCCTGATACAAAACAGGATTCATGTTTGCTCTTGCAGCATAAATAGCTGCTGTATATCCGGCGGGGCCGGAACCAATAATTAAACAATCCATTTTTTCAATTTCTTCGCTCATAGCTTTTACTTTAGATTTTTCGTTTGCAAAATTACGTTTAATAAACAGAATAGGCTTGGGCTTGTTCGGGCTTTTTTATGCTGTTGTGATTTTTTAATAATTCGCTTTGATGGTTTAAACACCCAAGGTCTTCTTACATGCTTTGAGTATATCC
This sequence comes from Flavobacteriales bacterium, assembly GCA_046295395.1. Classification (GTDB taxonomy): domain Bacteria; phylum Bacteroidota; class Bacteroidia; order Flavobacteriales_D; family JBKBNH01; genus JBKBNH01. The sequence goes on from JBKBNH010000003.1 coordinate 228,935, forward strand.
AAAGCCCTGTCAAGCGTTTTGCTTTCCGCATACAACCTGAGGACAGGCTCTGTTCCCGATGCACGAATCATGAGCCATTCATTTTCGTTAAAAATAAACTTGTATCCATCAATCATCTGCACCTCTTTAACCTGATAGTTACCAAAATAGGTATACTCATTGTTAGTACACTTGCTGACTACTTCTTGCTTAAGCGATTCGGAAATATGCAGGTCATCTCTCCAATATTTAAACTCACCGGTTAATGCATATACTTCTTCTATCAACTTTTCGAGCGACTTACCGCTTTTGGCCATAAACTCCCATATAACTAACCCCATCCATATACCATCTCGCTCAGGGATATGACCTTTGATGGCAATTCCGCCACTCTCTTCTCCACCTATCAGCACGTCTTCGGTAATCATTTGTCCGGCTATGTATTTAAATCCGATTTTCACCTCATCGGTAGGCAAACCCCATTGCTTGGCAAGTTTTATAACTCTGGGTGTGGTAGATGCTGCCACTACTACCTTACCCATAAGCCCTTTGTGCTTGTGGAGGTAATTCATAAGCAATAGTATGATGTGATGTGAATCTACAAACTCACCTTTACTGTTATACAAACCAATACGATCAGCATCGCCATCGATAGCCAATCCACAATTTATATCACCACTGTTTTTGATAAATTCAGAAAATTCGAGCAAATTTTTATGAATAGGCTCAGGTGCCTGTCCATAAAAGGAGGGGTTATACTCACAGTGTAGCGATGCCACATCGGGTAAAATACGTTTTATAACATTCTGCCCTGCTCCATACATCGCATCAAAGGCAAGCTTTAATCCTGAATTGCGAATGGCATCCAAATCAAACGCCTTTTCTACAGCTTTTATGTAGTGTTTTTCTAAGTCATAATACTCCACTTTGCCCGATTTTACCAATTCGGTCATGTCGTGCTCATCGTCATTAAAATGATGTGTGTCAGGAATCAATTTTTCAACTTCTTCTACTTTATCGGGAGTTAGCGGTCCACCGTAATACCCTTTAAGCTTGTAGCCATTATATGCCGGAGGATTGTGACTAGCAGTTATCACTACTCCCAGTGATGCCTTCAAATCTCTGGTGCCCATAGCTACCATTGGTGTAGATACAAAACCTTTTGCTAGAATTACTTTAATTCCCTGAGAAGCAAATACCTTTGCAGCCGTTTCTGCAAACATTTCGCCACCAAACCGGCAATCGTGTCCAATTACTATCTTGGGTGATTTAAAATTCTTCTTAGTCCACAGTCCAGTAGCAATAGAAATACGTATTACATTCTCAACTGTATATTCCTTAGCTATAATGGCCCGCCAACCGTCCGTTCCAAACTTTATTTGTTGCATCTCGTTTACTTTAATGGGGTGTGAAAATACATGTTTTGACTGTTTTGCGCAATGCTATTTATAACTTAAACTTTAAATAATGTAATTTTACGGTTAAGTTGTTACAGAATGAGTTTAAAACTACCTACATATTGGCTAATAATTCTACTGTTGCTTGTAAGTTGTAGAAAAAATAAAAACACGATTATAGTCGAGGGTGTATTGCTCAATCCGGTTACAAATACAAGCGTGGGGGGTATTTCGGTTGATCTTTCATCGCAGCAACCTGTATCGGGAACATTTAGCATTGCCTACAATACACTTGACAAGCAAACAACAGACGCTACAGGAAAGTTTCGTTTTGAATTTAAAAACAGTAACGCTTCTAGCTATAGACTCAGAGCAGAGCACCCTGATTATTACTTCACCGAAGAAACAAAAAGTCCGAGTGCTTTTCCCGTAGGAGAAGTAACTAACCTTATTTTACCCTTTTATGCAAAAGGTGTGTTAAAAATAAACGTAAGGAATGTGAATCCTTTCGACGGAGATGATAAGCTTGTTTATCAAATAGCAACAGGCGCCGTAAACAAGCTCGACTTCTGCTTTGCCACTACTCAAACATTCACCGGCATGAGTGTCGACACTTCTTTATCGTGCCTCAATTATGGTTACCAAAAAGTTGTTTTAAAATGGTTTCGAACAAAAAACAACGTGATTACCTCTTTTGTCGATTCTTTGGTAATTCCGTTAAACGATACGGCAATTTACTCGATTCTTTACTAATAACTATTTTTGGATAAAGCCAAATGCCTGCGGAATAATACCCGCCTGAAACTGAAATTGATAATTCCCTAATGAATCGTAGCGATAAACTACCCCTTGCTGCACATAATCCTGCGCATCGGCCACGTAAACATCGCCCGAGTATGGGTTAACACCAAGTCCGTAGAAATTTTTCCCTTGAGCCGAAACAAAAAAGACTGAAGGAGCAATAGTGGCAGAAATGGGTTGTTTATACAAATCTCCGTTCAGAAAGTAATACAAATCTTCTTTGGATGGGCTAATCGCCAATCTAAACAAATTACTCCCCTGAGGGAAGGTAAGTGTAAACTCGATTTGTAAATTGACAGGATTAATTCTCACCAGCGCATTGCTGCACTTCACCCATATTTTGTTGTTTTTGTCCACTACTATAGACGAAGGTGCGTTTTGCACCGCCACACTGTCTTCTACTTCTTTTGTAAGTGGGTTAATAACCAACAATTGATGCTTATTGGGCTGAGCAACATACAGCTTGTTCCCTAATGAAATAATATCTTCTGTATGCCCACTAACCGAAATTTGGCCACTTATGGTATTGGTTGCAAGATTAATTACATAAATGACATTGCTGTACAATTCGGTTACGAAACCTTTTTGGTTATAAATTGCCATATACCTAGGGCTGTTCATGCCGGGAATTTGTGCTTTATGTATAAAGTTTTTACCCAATCGGTCTACCTTTCCGCTATTATTTACCACCACAAAAATATCATCCTCTTCTATCAGTACAGATTGCACCACATCGCCAATAGTTACACCGCTTATCTGATTATGTTGTGAGGTAGTATGCTCAATAGGATTGTATAGTGTAAGTGAAGCATTCCCCCACCCGTAATTACCTTCGTTACCAATAATTACTGTTTGTAAGGCCTCTATCGGATTTTCATGGGGTAGCTGCGGACCTATTTCCTTCTTCTTACAAGATGAGAAAATGAATACACAGAACATTACAAAAAGTAAGGTAAAGTGCTGCGATGTGTATATATTGTGTTTCATTAGCTTTACTTAAAAATAAAATTCAATCTGAGTTCGTAATTTCTTAACGGCATTGGACGATTGGGCATTACCTGATATTCCTCATCAAATAGGTTGTGAACAAAAAAAGTAAGCGACCAAAACCCTTCTTCGAAAGAAAATAGCTTACTAATACCTAAGGTAGCGGGTGCAAAATAAGGCATATAACTTAAGTTGTAAGCATCTAAATACGACATGGCAGTATAAGTTTGGAAATACTGTAACGACCAATTATTGAAACCCATCTCCACGTTTCCGCTAAACACATGACGAGGCGAGAAAATAAGGTCCTTGCCTTTCAGATTTTCATCGATAGGATTAAGTTCCTGTGAAACAGCCCAAGTGTGTCTTAATCCTGTTTGCCATTGAAACCATTTGGTCTTTTTATTCAGCCCCAATGAGGATTCTATTCCCCGAATGAGCACTTGTTTCACATTGCGAACTTCGGTAAATCCCGACTGTCCGGGAACCCATTGAATCCAGTTGTCTATTTGATTTACAAAACCAACTGTTTTAAGCGAGAAATCACTCTTAAATATTTTTTTCCACAGAAGTCCCGCATCCGCAGCATGTGCTATTTCACTTTGCAAATTGGAATTTCCTCCAGGCTGCCAATACAAATCATTGAAAGTCGGGATGCGGTAATTTCTGGAAAGCGTAGATATGAACTTGAGGGGTGTTTTTTTAGAAAGCGTAAAATTATTATGCAACCGAGCAGTTGTCATAAGCTTATTTTGAAACCACTCTTGGCGGGCAGTAAAATCCCATTGCCAACGAAGAGTTTCATTGTATTGAACTCGTTTTAAACTTAACAAAAAAGAAGGCCTGAAACGACTCGTGTGCGAACTAAAACCAGAGGAAATTACCGATTCGTTAATTAACCAAACTTCAGCATTTGCATCAATGTAATCCAAAAATATTTTTTTAATTTTCACTTTCAGATGCTGCGACTGAGACTTCACGTTGCTATGGATATCGGTAGCATATTGGTGATAGCTAAAATCATCAAAAATATGAGCAAACGCAACATAAAGGTTTATTTTACCTAAAGATTTCCAGTCAACCTGTGCTCTGAATTGGTTATCCGTGAGGTGCTCCCGATGATTAACCGCACCCAGAACAGGAGGTAAATCGCGCTCATTTAACATTCCGTAAAGCGATATTTGGGTACGCGATTTGGCTCGAATTAACCGGATATCTCCAGAAACACCTAATTGCTGAACTTGTGCATTTTCTTGTTTAACTTCTTCATAAGGCGAAAGAGTTCTGTTGCGAATGAGAAAATCGTTTTTACCATGGTGAGCAAAAAAACGAAAACTACTCGCAGAAGTTTTTTCCCCTGCGTGTTCGTGTTTTTGATTATTCAATTGTACAACCAAACGTTTGTTGTGAAAAGATGCAAATGACGATGTAACAATCACATCATTAGAAAAAGCGGGGTGAGAATTCATGTTTACAACGCCTCCTAATCCTCCGTTTGTGTTTTCCAGCGACTCCGCTCCGGTGCTTACAGAAAGTGAGCTAACCAATTCCAACGGCTGCACCGACAAATCAGACTGACCAAGTGTAAGCGAGTTTACAGGTATTCCGTTCCACAGCACCTGCGTTTGGGAAGAAGAAGTACCACGAAAAGAAATGCCTGCTATACCCGGTTGTCCATAGTTTCGAATGAATGCCGATGATTTCAAATGCAACGCACCACTTAAATTGTTTGCCGGCAACTTGTCCAGTTTTTTAATCTCTTGTTTTTCAACTCTATTGAAATATATCTGAACAGGTTTTTGTAAGACGATAGTTTGCATAGTAGAGTCCTGGGCTTGCAAAGCAATAGAAGACAAACAAGCTATTAGAATCCAATAGCGCATCAGTATTTTATTATTTTCTGAGGAATAGTAACCCTATCAGAATACAAAAAGTAAATACCGGTAGGCAAATTTCCAACATCTATCCGATATAGGTATTCCTGTTTTTCGAAGTATCCAACAATCTTTCCTGAAAAATCTTTCAGGGTGAAAACGGCCGTGCGATTCCCTTCTACTGTGAGTAAATCTTTTACCGGATTGGGGTGAAAACTAAAAGTAAAATCAACGTCTTTAACTGATGAAGGAACCCCGGTATATACTACTGCTACAGCATCTAAGTCAAAACCTCCCGAAGAAAAAGCGGTAGGATAAGGATCATTTATAACATTGTCATGAGCATCGTAACTGGCAAAGTCAGGATCAATACTGCCTATTACATCAATAATGCGAACATAATTGATGAAAGGAAGCGCAATCAAGTACGCTTCCTCAATCTCCTGAATATCGAAAGGAGTACCATATTGCGCACGATACTTGCCGGCAAGATTATTAACCTCTGTAGCATCTATTGTCCCAAAACTTCCAACAGAAGTATTTGTTTGTGTTAGTGAGTGTGCCGGAAAACGGTACCAGTTGACACTATCGGCACTCACTTCTACAAAAGCGAGTTCCAAAAAAGTATCGTCAAATGCATTTTCGAAAATAGCAAAATCCCAGCCTACGTTATTGTACAAAGGTGTTGTAAATTTTACCACGGCTATCCCGCTATCGCCCAAACTTACAGTTTGCCCGTTGGCTACTCCTATTGCATTGGTTTCTGTGCCGGCAGACACAAACCCCATCGACTTATCGGCAATATCGAGCCAGCCTCGCTGTACCCAACATTGGCTTGCCCAGTCTATAACAGCAGAACTATCTTTATGTATGGCTCTTGTTCCTTGCTGTCCTGCGGGTGGAGCATAAGGTCCTTGTGCGACCACCAATGACTGAAACACAAACAGCAAACTCAAACAGCAAACAAACCGTTGTATATCAGCATTTTTTATCATTCTTTTATCACTTTTTTGGTAACTGTTTCATTGCCCGAAGCAAGTTGCACAAAATAAACTCCTGCAGGCCATGCATCAGTAGTGATAACTTTGCTAGTCACTCTATCTCCCAAGCTGTTCATTATTTCTCGTCCGGTTAAATCAATTACACGGATTTGATTTATTGTGCGGGTAGAGCTAATTTCTATGTAATCGACAGCAGGATTGGGAAATACTTTAACGTCCTTAACAGTAAAAGCAGGTAATCCTGTAAATCCTTGTATTTCGATGTTATCCAATGCAAAGTAAGCGGGTGTGTTCATGCCCCATTGTCCCACATCAGATGATGTTAGTCCAAACGTTAGCCCATAGACAGCCCCCAAGCTGGTTAAATCTACCCATTCCCATGTATCTACGATATAATCGTCGTTATTGTTGGGGAATCGATAGTCGGCTAGGTAGTATTCCACATTCGCTGTGGTATCTCCATTTTCATCCAATCCATAAATAGTAAGTAAAAACCAGTCTTCGCCGTTGGTGCCATCGGGGTTGCCATCAGCGCCATTAGGCGAACCAAATTGCTTACTGAAAACGCTTCCGTCTCTCATATCAATCGCAGTATAGGTAGTATTGGTTACATACACCCCTGCCAATTCTACTGATTGTTGGTTTTGGTTAAATGTAATCGTACCACTCGAGTAAAACACCGCGTAGTTGGGAGATCCATAAAATCCTTCACCGGGATATGAACTGTATTGATTACCAAATCCGGAAGTAACATTGTCGGTGTGGTTGGAATAGGCAAACCCCGACCAAGAACCCCATGCTGTGTTATAGTAATTAGAGAAGAATGCCGACCCGGAGGTAAATCCTCCCGACTCATCAGAGCCGTCCCACTCGGAATCTGCTCCGGGCAGAGTTAAGTCTTCAAAATCAATGGTAGTTTGAGCAGTTGTGTTTTTCACTCCTACTACTGCCAGCAAAGTTGCAGCAGTCAAAATCATCATTCCTTTTTTCATTTTTTAAAGGTTTTAAAATGGTTAAAAAAGGAATAAAAGCATTAAAAAAATGAACGAATTTACATCTTAGGTAATGTATATCTCTTCACCTTTTAGTCTTCTATCCCGAAAGTCTAAAATTTGGGTGCAACTAGGCAGGTCTTCTGACTTGCCCCGGTTACCGCGCCTTCCCATTAGCCCAATGGCAAACAGTGGCATTTTTGACGGCGACAACCTCCTAAGGGGCTTACAGCTGCGGGAACAGTCCCGGATTTACACCGGATTCCCTTTTAATTCCGAACAAGTCGGAAACCAAATTGCGAGTCAAATGTAGAAAAGTTTTTAAACTTGTAAAATTATTTTCTGACTCCAAAAACAACCTGAAATAATCCGGTAAATTAAATCCTGCTTACAATTTAATTAATATCATGCCACAGAATAAAAAAAAGTCTATTTTTGCAACTCACAACGAAAAAACGACATGACAAAAGAAACCATAACCCCTGTAGAGCCTGAAGAATTGTTGGAAAAAGCCAATTCTTTTTACGATCGAAACAAGAAAATAATACTAGGTGTTGGGGGGGCTATTGTACTTATAGTGGGTGGATTTATTGGATACAAAAAATTTGTTTACGAGCCCAAAAACACAGCTTCTAAAGAGGCTATATGGAAGTCTGAGTACTATCTATTAGACAGAGAAGATTACAACCAAGCGATAAACGGCGATAGCCTAGGAAGATACAGAGGGTTTTCCGAGGTCGCATCGAAATACAACGGCTATCAAGGTGGCGAAATTGCCCAGTACGGAATGGGGATTGCTTACCTTAATATGGGGCAATTTCAGGATGCGGTAAACGCGCTAAAAGATGTAAAATTCAGTGACGAGCTACTTGGAGCCGTAGCCAAAGGTGCCTTGGGCGATGCTTACATCGAGTTGGGCGACTTTAGCCAAGCATTAAAAAGCTATATGGCTGCAGTAAATCATTCAAAAAATAATTTAACTGCTCCGGTTTACCTTATGAAGGCTGCTTTGGCTCATGAGTTGCTTGGCGAGTTTGATAAAGCCGCAGGACTTTACGAACGTATTAAAACAGATTTTCCAACAGCAAGAGAGGCAAACAGCATAGACCGATACATTGAACTAGCTAATCAAAAAGCAGGTAAATAATGGCAACAGCCGGTAAAAATCTTTCTGAGATCGGCACAGATGTTCCTTCGGCCAAAGGCATGAAACTGGGCTTGGTTGTGTCTGAGTGGAACAAGGAAATTACTTACAACCTTTATAAAGGTGCATACGACACTTTATTATCTTTAGGGGCAAAACCTGAAAACATACGAGTAGACTGGGTTCCAGGTTCTTACGAGCTTCCCCTAGCCTCGCAGTGGCAACTAGAGTACGCCGAAATGGATGGTGTTATTTCCATAGGAAGCGTGATACAGGGCGAAACACGCCACTTCGATTTTGTTTGCGAAGCTGTTTCGCAAGGCATTAAAGATGTATCCTTAAAATACAGTAAACCGGTTATTTTTTGTGTACTTACAGACAATACCTTTCAACAAGGGGTTGACCGGGCTGGAGGCAAACACGGAAATAAAGGCACTGAAAGTGCCGTAGCTTTGGTAAAAATGATAGCCTTAGAAAAGGCTTTAGTCGGGTAAAAACTACCGTTGCAATATGCTCTTAATGTCCGGTTTAAAGTAGAGGTTGCTTTTTAGCACCTTTCCGTCTTCACGATAAATCGGCTTGCCGTTTTCGTTGAGCTTACTCATATTGCTACGCTGTATTTCTTCAAACACTTCACTTATTTTGTGTTGCAAACCGTGTTTTAATATGGTTCCGCAGAGTATATAAAGCATGTCGCCCAATGCGTCTGCCACTTCTACAATATCTCCTTTGGTTGCTGCTTCAAGGTATTCTTCATTCTCTTCGCGCATTAGTTTATATCTCAAAAGATAATCATCCTGAGAGATAGAAGTGGGCAACTCGCTATTGCTGATACCAAATGCCTCGTGAAAGGTTTTTACGTGGTTGATTACATCGGAAAGTAAAAGTTCTTTATTCATGGTTTATTTTTTTCTAATTAGCATTAACCCATCCCTAAACGGCAGTAGCATGTTTTCTACTCTCGGATCGTCTTGCGCCATTTTGCAAAACTCTACAAGAGCTTTCGTATCCTTGTCGTCGGCTGCAATGAGCCGTATTACCTTACCACTCCATAGCACATTGTCTGCAATGATATATCCGCCAGATGGCATTTTTTCTATAACCAAATTGTAGTAGTTTGAATAGTTGTCCTTGTCGGCATCAATAAACACAAGGTCAGGGGCAATATCCAGATTGGGAATAATTTCTTGCGCATCTCCTAGTAAAAACTCTATCTGATTTTTATAGTCTGATTTATTGAAAAAACTTTTGGTAAAAGGCTCCAGTTCTTCATTTATGTCGATGGTAATAATTTTCCCCTCTGCACAAAGTCCCTCTGCCAGCCTGAGAGTAGAATACCCTGTGTACGTTCCTACTTCTAATATGCATTTGGGTTTTATCATATGGCTAAGCATGGCTAAAAAAGCCCCTTGCAAATGACCCGAAAGCATACGAGGCTGAAGAACTTTTAAATGTGTTTGTCTGTTGAGTTCGTAAAGCAACTGTGGCTCAGGCGAGGTGTGTGCCTGAGCAAATTCTTCCAGCTTTTCGTCGATAAAATTCATAATTAAGCGGGTAGATAATAAAGTGAGGATAGATTATTTTCGGCAAAAACTTCCTGAGCAATTGCCTGAATATCTTCGGCAGTGATTATATCTATTTTATGGTAAAATTCCTGAATGGGGTCTATTTCGTTAAACAACAGTAATGTTTTCCCTAAACCCAACATCATACTTAACCTGCTTTCCTGAGAAAGTGCTATATAACCTTTTAATTGCTGCTTAGCCTGTTGCAGTTGAATTTTACCCAATGGTATTTCTCGCATTTTTTTCAGTTCGACCATTACCAAATCTGTAACCCTGCTTACGCTGGACGCATCGCAACCATAGTACACACTAAACAATCCCGTGTCTGAATAGAGGTTGTAGTTAGACTCGATATTGTAAGTTATGCCGTATTTCTCGCGAATATTGAGACTCAAGCGGTTATTCATTCCAGGACCACCCAATATATTGTTGAGTAACACCATCGCTGTTCGCCTATCGTCTTTTGCGCTGTATGCAGGGGCACCAATCAAACAATTGGGCTGATATATTTTTTTCTTTTTATGTATATAAAATGGCTTGACGGGTATCGGTTGAACCCGCTCCCTCATCTGAGTAGATGCCGGAAAATACTGAAAATATTTTTCGGCCCACTTAATTACCTTTTTGGGTGAAGGGCTTCCCACGGCACTTAGCACCATTCTGCTGGGATGATAATTGCGGCAGATGTAGTTCATGATGTCTTCGCGCTTGAATTTTTTCACCGACGAAGACGTGCCCAAAATGGAATTTGCCAGAGGATGTCCATTAAAAAGGAGTTCTTCAAATTCTTCGAACAACATTTCGTCCGGACTATCTTTGTATGACTTTATCTCATCTATAATTACCGCCTTTTCCTTTTCTATCTCCCTGTAGGGAAACGTAGAGTTTGTCGTAATATCGGCAATCAACTCCATGGTTCGCTCAAAGTGCATCGATTGAAACGACCCGTAAACACAGGTTTCCTCCTTGGTAGTATAGGCATTTAGTTCTCCGCCGACAGCATCGAGTCGGGAAAGAATATGGTAAGCCTTTCGTTTTACTGTTCCTTTAAAAATACAATGCTCTATGTAATGAGCCAACCCGTGTTCTTTGGGTAACTCATCACGAGTTCCGGCTTCAATTGTAACACCCAGATGCCCCACTTCGGCATCGGGAATGTGCCAATAGACTAGTCTGAAACCATTGGAAAAAGTGTGAATAAGAGGCTCTTTCATGAGGTGCCAAATGTACATGAATTTTTTGTTAGGAAGTATAAATCTAACTTAAGATAAAGGAAGATAGAAAACACGAATTACATAAGTTAGTTGGGAAATCCTGTTTTAGAGGTTGTTTATAAAATCATGTGAAAATCAACCTTTGTAAGGTTGCTAAATTACACTGAGCATTTTGCTAAAACTGAGTGCCCCCGCCAAGTCAAGTAAAATTCTATTAAGGAAAGTGGAATTATTTTCCCATTTCATAAATCTTGAAGACTTCTCCGGTATTGAGTTCATTTAAAGAAATAAACAGCGTTGTATTAATGGTCTCTCCCGTGGCGGTATTTATTTCGAAATCGTATTCTATTTCGGGCTTTACAATTACAATAAATTCGTTGTTTTTGTTTGCTTTATACTCTCCGAATAAATCGCCCGTTTTGCTATCGAACAATGAAATTGCACCGTTATACATTTGTCCGTTGTTGTCTTTTAGTTTCAATTTTACAGCAGTAAGGTAGTTATCTTCGAAAATAAGCGAGACACGGTAAATGTCGCTGCCTCCTTCTCCTCCATCTCTGTAGCTAGACAAATAAGCATTTTTATTATTACGACTAATGGTAAAATAAACATCATCGTTTACGCTATTTATCGGGTAACCTAAATTTTCAGGAGTTTGCCAACTACCATCGCCGCGGGCTTTAGCTTTAAACACATCGTGTCCGCCAATAGTTGTGTGTCCGTTTGAAGAAAAATACAAATACTCTCCATTTGGGTGATAAAATGGAGCATCCTCATCGAAAGGAGTATTGATAGGCCCTCCTAGGTTTATTGGTTCAGCCCAAGAGCCGTCAGGCAATCGTCTGGTTTTCCATATGTCTTTTCCCCCTAACCCGCCGGGGCGATCGGATGAAAAATAAATAACACTACCATCACCTACAAATGTTGCACTGGTTTGTTTGTGAGAGCTATTGATTGTGTTGCTCAACAAAACAGGCTTAGACCAGACTCCCTCTTCGAAAGTAGCCACATAAAGAACGCCACTGCTTCTGCCTTTTTCAGACCGGTTGATAATTACTGAACTTCCATCTGCTGAAATACCAACTATGGCATCATTGTAATTTGAGTTTAGACTGGAAATTGGCAAAGCTGCTGTCCACATTCCTTGTTTATTTTCACTCAAAAACACATCATCGAAAAAACTACCATCATTGGCAATTCCACCGGTATTATTAGGACGTTTAGATGTAAAATACATTTTAGTTTCATCGTCATTTACAAAAGGCATATACTCGTCTGCCCCAGTATTTATTGCCGGGCCAATATTGCCTATTTTTACATGAACAGGATTTTCCACAGCATGTTCTGCCCGTTTAGTGATTTCTATATAATACAAAATCTCTTTTTCAGAAAGTAGTTTATTCGGTTTTGCTTTGTAGTACATATACGATTTCTTAGCATCAGAAAAACGCAGGTCGGCATGGTACGCTCTTCCGAGCCAGAAATAAGCCTCTGTGTAACCCAAGGACTTGGCTATTTCTAAATAGAAAGTAGCTTTTTTTGCATTTCCGGGAACGTTAAAATGACACAGACCGAGCAAATAATTCACCTCTGCGTAATCAGGATCTATGGGATAAATTAAGTCTAGTAATTTAATAGCCGAAGAATAATCTTCAATCCCCATGAAAAATTCAGCTTCTTTGTAAAGTCGCTTGTCTTCTTTTTTATAGTTTTTCTGGGCATTTGCAAAACTTGCCGCAAAAACAAAAACTGCAAGTACCTTCCAATTCATCTTCATCTTCAATTTCATTACTGCAAACAATGTATAACTTTATACGTTACGCTAACCTAGCCAATATGATTCATTCAGCCCACTGAATTGTTAACAAATTAACTAATTGTTGAAAAATACTTTCTACTAACTGATTCCTCCACAAATTGCCAGACCGAAAACAAATTACGGTGTAGGCATCTAGTTTTGAAGAAAAAACAAAATAAATATACTAAGATTTATGGAAGAACTTCCAACAGAAGCATACTGCACTAAGTAACGCCACAAGAACTTTGCTTGGCGTGTTTCATAAAATCAAAGGAAAATATTTACAACTGTATCTCAATGAGTTTTGCTACAAATTGAATCGTAGATACTTTATAAACACAGTGTTTGATAGGATTATCACTAGCCATAGCAAAATATTACTGGTAAGATATGGAGGAATCAGTAAAAAAAATCAGACCTCTGATAAGCCCAAAAGAAAACTCACTTTTCACCATGATGATTTTAAACGAAAAACTATTGCCGAATATATAAATGGTGATGCTTCAAAAGAGTCTATCCAGAAGAAATACGACATCAGGCAAACAGATTGATTGGGTTGGTGCTTACATAATGATTTGTACCGCGATTGGTAGAAGAACATGTTACTTGTGGGGATACTTTATTTTCGTACATAACTACTTTATTCTCATGTTTGGAAGGCGTTTTTAAAAAGCTTACATGAACAATACCTGTGTATATTTATTATTGCTATTTATACTTAATATCCTGCCAATCCCAAGAGGAGGCAACACAATACGATAATTCGCTGGAAAAATTAATCAGTATTAGTTCTCAGCTTGATTCCCTACAATTGGAAATAGCCGAACTAAAAAACCAGATAAAAGAAAAAGAATCGGAAAACAGTTTGACTCAAACTACTGTCTCCACAACAGAAAGTTCCTCTGCTTTGCCCATATCTCCAAAAAAACTACCGAAACCCCAACACAAAAGCCTAAACAAAAAAAAGAAGACAAACCGCTACCTCAAGTCAAGCCTAATGAAAATGACACTGTTTTTCATTACTACGTAAACGGAAAAGTTTCAGTAAAAATTCACCCTTGGAAAGACAGTAGACGAAAAATTGAGCTTTTCGATTTATATGGTCGTCAAACCTTCGAAGCTGAAGACGTACATCCGAATTATTCGATAAGCAATAGGCTTCAATTCCATTCAAACGGAGCCGTAAGTAAAATAGAAGAAAGCATGAATCCGGAAGCCAGTATGTATATGTATTATACCACCATAACCTTTAGCACGACTAACGACCATGAAGTTCGCACATCGAGAAAACAACCCGAATCACTGGAAGATCTACTTAAACAAATACCCGAGTTTTGGGATAAAAAAAACCGAAAATGGGTTAAGAAAGAAATTGTAATTGAAACAAATTTTCCGGGCAAATAACAAATTAAATGTACCTTGCAGGTGTAATTTCACCCGATTATGAGGTACATTTTTTCACTCGTATTTATGTTGACACTCTCTTCTTGTATGAAGAGTATTAAGGTTGACCTTATAGTGCACAACGCTACCATTTACAGTATGGATGTGGCAGAAAACCAATACGAGGCAATGGCCATAAAAGATGGTAAGATCGTAGAACTAGGACCCGAAAGGCAAATACTAAACAAGTACTGGGCAGATTCCTATCACGATGTACAGAAAAAAATAATTTATCCCGGTTTTATCGATGCCCATTGTCATTTCCTTGGATTAGGCCAAACATTACTACAAGTAGATTTAAAATCTGCCCAAACCTACGATGAAATGCTTAACACCCTATCAGAATATGGTAAAAAGCATACCGAAACATGGATTGTAGGCAGAGGTTGGGATCATACGCTTTGGCCAAACACCATATTACCCCACAAAAATCAGTTGGATTCACTTTTCCCCGACAGACCCGTTTTACTTACCCGAGTAGATGGGCATGCTGCCATTGCCAATTCTGTAGCATTAAAAATTCTGGCATTCGATGAAAACACAAAAGTACCTGGCGGACATTTAGATACTGACGAAAACGGGTTGACAGGAATCGTGTACGACAAAGCCATACACCGAATTCGAGATAGTATTCCTCTTCTTACAAAAAGTACACTTATAAATGCCTTGTTGCTAGCACAGCAAAAATGCTTCGAAGTAGGATTAACCACGGTTGATGATGCCGGACTTACTAAGCGTGACCTCGATATTATTGAAAGACTTCATGCCGAAAGCCGACTGAAAATGCGTATATACGCCATGCTGTCAGACAATCGAGAAAACTTTGAGCACTACTTAAAAACCGGACCGATTAAAACCGAACGACTCCATATCAACTCCTTTAAATTTTACGGAGACGGTAGTTTGGGATCGCGTACAGCCTGCTTACTTTTACCTTACAGCGATATGCCCGAAAACAACCACTACGGTATCATGATGTATCATCCTGACACGCTAAAAAAATATGCCCGACAGGTTTATAATGCCGGTTTTCAGCTAAACACCCACTGTATTGGCGATTCTGCGGTAAGGCTGGTGGCAAAAGTTTACGGCGAAATACTTGGCGGAGTAAATGACAAACGTTGGCGCATTGAGCATGCTCAGGTTATTCACCAGCGAGATTTCGAACTTTTCAGGCAATACACTATACTTCCCTCGGTACAGCCTACGCATGCCACATCAGACTACCGCTGGGCGGAACTGCGTTTGGGAGCAATGCGTTTAAAACAGGGGTACGCCTACAAAATACTGTTAGAGCAGAACGGTATTATTGCTCTTGGCACTGATTTCCCTGTAGAGGATTACAGTCCTATAGGCACTTTCTATGCTGCTGTGTTTAGAAAAGATCGAAACGGAAACCCAAAGGGCGGTTTTTTGTCCGACAATGCCCTTAGCCGCAGAGAAGCTTTACTTGGAATGACTTTTTGGGCTGCGTTGGCCAATTTCGAAGAACACGAAAAAGGTTCACTGGAACCCGGGAAACTGGCCGATTTTATCATTCTCGATAAAGATTTAATGACTGCCCCTGAAGGAGAAATACTTAAAGCCAGAATTATAAATACCTTTGTAAACGGAGAAAAAGTTTACGGAAACTAACTCCACCGGAATTTATACTGTAAAACTCAGAAAATCGAAATGAAAAGTGTAAAAAACAAAAATTCCCGACACTGTGCCAGGAATTTTGTGACTCTGTAGGGATTCGAACCCCAAACCTTCTGATCCGTAGTCAGATGCTCTATCCAGTTGAGCTACAGAGCCGAATAAGAGGGCGCAAATATACAACTATTTAACATACTTAGGAACTTCGGGTAGAAATTCTTTGATGTCTTTGATTCGGGTTTCGTCGCTGGGATGGGTGCTTAAAATCTCGAGCGGTTTTCCCCCTCCGCTCAAGGCACTCATTTTTTCCCAGAAATCAACTGCCTTTTCGGGTTTATATCCGGCCATATACATAAATACTAATCCCATTTTATCAGATTCTGTTTCGTGGCGCCTAGAAAATCTCAAAATTCCTAAGGTAGAAGCTATTCCGTAAGATTGCTTAAAGAGATTATTAGCCTGATCAGGATTGTTTTTGTTGAGTCCTGCCAAAGAACCAACTCCCTGCACAGAAAGTTGCTGACTCATGCGTTCGTTACCGTGTCGAGCTACTGCGTGTGCCAACTCGTGCCCCATTATAACGGCCAGCATATCATCATCGGTAGCAATGTCGAGTATACCAGTATACACGCATACCTTTCCTCCTGGCATACACCAAGCGTTTACCGTAGGGTCTAGTACAGTTTTAAATTCCCATTCAAAACCCTTTATCCTCTTTTCCTGATGATTGTCTTTTAAAAATTTCTCTACTGATTTAACCAGTTTATCTCCCATATTTTTAACCCTCGCTGCTCTTTGGTCGCCTAGTGGCAACACATTTGCCGAAGCCAAAAACTCGGCATAGTTTGCTTTCGCCATGGCAATAAGCTCTGACTCGGGCAGCAAATTCAACTGTTTTCTATTGGTTATTGGAACTCTTGTGCAAGAAACTACAGTAAAAGCCACAAGGGAGAAAAGTAACGCGTATTTTTTCATCTGATTATTGAATTTCTGCGCTTAAACCATTATCTAAAAGCGCTTCACAAATAGGGCGCAGTTTGGTATACGTGCCTTTTTTCACTCCACATTTGCCACTAAAATGTACAATATAAGCACATTGTTCTGCTTGAATGGGGTCATGCTTGCAGTACTTGACCAATGACTCGATAACATGATCAAAGGTGTTTACATCATCGTTGTATAGTACAATCTCACTTTCATCCAGAAGTTCTTCTACTTCTTTAACGAGTTCGATGGTTTCAGTAATTTCCATAGTATCCATAGCATCAATTGTTTTTGGACTGTCTGGCTTCTTCTAAACTTATTTCATTTGATTCGGAATAGGCTTTTACTACGGCAGAGCCTATTCCTGCGTCTGCAAATTTACGACGAATATTGTTTGCTTCCTCCTCTGTTTTGTATTTTCCGGCAAGGTATGCTGTTCGGCCACTTGCTTTTTTAACTGGTTCAATTCCTTCTGACTGCATTTCAATCATAGCCATGGATACATTGCCCGGAACATTGTCGCCGTATTCTCCCAAATAAACCCGGTAAATAATATTGCTGTATTTAGGGGTTGTTGATTTTGATTCATCTCCGGTTCGCATGGCTTCCTCTTCCGATACTTCGGTTCCCGATTTAAAGTAAATCAGTTTGGCTCCAGCAACTCCTTTTGATTGGAAGATTTGCACAGCCCTTTCGGCTTCTACTCTTGTGTTATACTGCTTTGTGGTGTAACGAGAACGTGTATCGGTAATTTTTTCGCTATTTACGGTTATCTCAGGATTGGTAATAAACACATTAGCTATATTTCCGGGTACGTTGCCTTCATATTCGCCCAAATCGACAGCATACTTAATATCTGCTGCGGGAATTGGAGTGGGCACTACAGGAACGATTGTGGTATTGTTTACCGAAGGATAAGTGGGTGTTGTTGTAATTTTTCGTAAAGATCCATCTGCATCTACTGCCAGAATAGAAGATCCGTTTTCCTGTAAAAGCCGGTTGGCTTCTGCTGTAGTAATCTTCTTGCCGTTGTAGTAAGCCACCACAAAAGCATCGGCTATACCAATCTCTCGGATAGCATCTCTGCGCTGAGCAGCATCAGGCACGTTTATAAATGTTCCGGTTGTATATCTTACCAGTTGATTTTGGGTTAATTCCGAGTTCAGTGGACTTAAATCAAACAACTGTTCGGCTGTAACAGGCTTTGAATAAACCCCCACCTGAACGGTATAAAACAACCCCTGAATAACCTCTACCTGGTTAGCTTTTGCAGCATTAGGAACAGCGTCGTAATAGCTGGTTAATTGCTTTACTTGATTAGGTGTTGAAGGCGTGGTAGTGGTAGTGATTGCTCCTGTATTTTGATTATTTGTCGGAGTGGTGATAATTGGCGAAATCGTTGAATTAGCTGCAATTGCAGGCTCCTGCCCTTCTGCTATCCTTCTGGCTTCGGCAAGTGTAATTCTTTTGCCTTCATAAAATGCAACAACAAATGCATCGGAATAACCTATGCCTCTTACTTGATTTTTGGCGTTGTTGGCCACTCCAAACTCAGTAAAGTAGCCCACCTGATAACGAATTAATCCATCGTTTATCTGTTCAGCAGAAACAGGTGCAAATTCCTTAAACGTTTCATTGGGAACGGGTCTTCTGAATGCCCCAACCTGAACCTTGTAGAATAATCCCTTGGGAGTTTCCGGATTAATCGGAATAGGGTTCGAGTCGTTGTATACGGGCCTTTCTGTTGTAGCGAAAATTTGCTGCGTAAGCACCGAGGGCGGTGTAAAGTTCGAGGCTAGAATGTTTTCTGTAGGAATTACTACCGGGGCCTTCACCGGTATTTTATCCATGTTAGACATTAACAAAGCTGCTACTTTCGCCTTATTTCTCTCTTCAACACTGTTAACCAGTTGATTTCGCTCCTTCATCAAAGCTTTGCGCTGCTCCATAGTTAATTGAATATCTAAGTCGAATTTATCGTAAGTGGATTTTAACTCTTCGGCTTTTGCTTCATATTCATTTGCTTTTGTGTTGAGTTCTGCGCGTTCATTTTTATCTCGTGTTGCCTGAGCCGCGCTTCTGGATTGAGAGGCAAGTAATTCATTCTTTTCAATTTCTTTTGCCCGTCTTATCTGTTCGTTTTGTTTGCTTTCTATATCCTTTTCAATCTTATCTATTTCGACCTGTTTTTGGTAAATGATATCGTACTCGGGCAGAGTTCTTATAATTAGTGCTTCTTGTTCGGATATAGCTGAATTAGAAACAACATTTAATTCTTCATCGGCTTCCTTGTTTTTGGCAGCTAATCTCATGTTGCTTGCCAATACCCTGTTGCTTTTTGCAGCATCTTCCAAGTCGCTTATTCTTTGGGTGCGTTCATTTAATTGATTTTTGGGTGCCTTTGGTAAACTGTCTCGCGATGCATCTGCCTGTTCTTGCAAATCATCTGCCTTTGCGTCAAAAGCAGTTGCTTTGGAACGGATAGATTCGGAGCTTAAGGGCTTATCACCGGCATCCTTACTTCTAGATAGCAGAACCACATACTCGTCCAGCAGACGGCCGTAAATCTTATCTGCTTCCTGCAAATGCTTGATAGCGGATTGCTCTGCTGCAATGGCACTTCTAAGTTTCTCGCTTTTGGTAACCGGATCTTTTTCTTTTTTAGACTCCTCTCTTAGTTTTATTGCCTCGTTTAACTTATTCTGAGCAAGTTGTTCATGTCTGCGAGCAATGCTCAAATCCTCACCATCGCTGATACCTGATGCTCTAACTGCCTCTTTTTTGTTCTGATTTCCGCGTTGAGCACTAGCCAATTCAATAGCATTTGCTTTTTCGTAAGCTGGGTTTACCTGAATTTCTTTTGTCGCTTTTTTCTTCTCTTCTGCCTCTATTTGTTTGGCTATTTTTTGCTGATTTTTTGGGTTAGATTGGTTTTCCAACTGCGCAGCAAGTTCTTCTATCTTTTCCTCCGATTGTTTTATTTGATTAATGTTTTTTTGTTGAGAAGTCAACTCATTCGCAGCATTTAGATTGCTTGGTTTTATATCGGTTAAAGAGGTAGTTACTTCAAATTCTGAGATGTTGCTTGCTTTGTAGTTTTTAGCTACCTCATCGAATTGTTGTGATTTAGAAGTCGTGGTTGCCAATGGCTGAGAGAGTGATTTGTCGGCATTGCGTACCAATTCATTCGATTCCTGCATCTGTCGAATTGCCAATACTTCTTTTTGATTGGCCTCTTCTAGTTTTTTAGCTTTATCTTCAGGATTTTTAATACTATTAGCATCGTTTCTCAATGCTCTTGATTCATTAAAATTATCGTTGGATTTCTCTGACAATTCATCAATTTTCGATAATTCTTCTATTGAAATTTCCGGTGAACGAAGGTTTTTATTCTCTGCATTTAGAGTTTTGTATTCTTCTTCGTGCGCCTTAGATAATTGATTAGACTTGTTTATCTGTGTGGTATTCAACTGCTGATTAATCTTTTCGAGTTCTTTTTCATCCTTTTTTCTGAGTTTTTCGTCGGTTGTAGCAGATACGCTTTCCTCTAACTGCATCTTTTTAGCAACTAAGTCTTCAATCTTTTTATTCTCTCTTGAGGCTGTTTCTGCAATTCGCTTTGCGTTAGGTGATCTAAGTTCTTCAACAGGAATTGAAGCTGAAGATTTTGCTGTTTCGTTAAGTTTTACTTCGGGTGTTTTAGTGGCTGAAGCCAGTTGACTCTCTAGTTGAGTCTTTGCGTTCTTGTCTTTTTCAATAGCCTGAGTTATCGATTTCCTCTCGGTGTTTAGCTGCTCAAGTTGATTTTGAAGGTCGTTGCGATCTGCTTGGTTTGTAGTATTATTAAGGGCTGCCTGGGTTAATCCTATTTTATCGTCTAATGCCTCGATATAATTTTCACTTTGTTCGATACGTTTTGTGTAAGCCTCAGTACTGGTGGGGTTAGTACTTTGAGTCTTTTCCCAGTCCGATTGCATTTGGTTTAATTTTGCGTCAGCGACAATAGGATTTGTTGTTTTCGACTCATTATTAACAGGCTCGGTAGAAGCTACTCTTCCTGTTACTTCTTCGTTTTGCAATTTGCGTTGATTCAATCTATCTCTAACGGCTGCCAACTCAGCAAGCTCTGCCTCAACCTCTTTATCCGAAGTCGGGTCGATGCCTTTTGTGCGCAAGGCATTTACCAATTCAATTTCTTTATTTGCCAGTTCATTGTCGATTTTGTCTATAGCTTGGTTTTGTCTTTTTGCCTCGCTTTCATTGGTTGGTTTAACCGAAGAGGATATTACTCTGGCCTCGTTTAGCTTGCTTTCGGTATTGGTTTCGGCAAGTGCTTGTTCAATAGTTTGTTGTTTTAGCTGCGACTCTTTATCTGCAGAAGTTTTAATTTCATCGTTCAATTCATCCAGTTGCTTTTTAACCTCTTTAGCTTCTTTGCCTTTACTCGTTTTTAATTTGTTTTCAAGTTCGGCTTTTTCTTCAGTCAATTGTTCGTTATACGACTTTCTGGCCAAATATGCCTCGGCTGTATTTCCGGCAGAAATTGCCTCTTCTTCCTTTATTATCAAGGACTCTTTGCTGGTTGTACTTGCAGAAGTAGATGTACCCGAATTTGCTGCAAGTGTTTCCTGATTTGCTTTTATAGCCTGTTGCTTTTCACTTTTCAGCGCAGCCAGCGACTCTCGCTCCATTTCGAGCTCTTCTTTTTTAAAAGCATTTTTTTCTTTGGTTATCCGCCTATCAATTTCTTTTAAATCGGAGTCTATTTTTGATATCCAGCTCTGATTAATTTCATTTTGCTTCTTTAGTTTTTCATCTCCTGACAAGCCTGATGATGAGGCAAGTTCTTCTTCAAATGTTTTGTAGCGGGTAGCCTCTGAAGATATGGCTCCGTTGGTTGGATTGGTGTCTAGGGTTTTCTGAGCTAGTAGTTCTTGTGTTTTGTTTTTTTCGGATTGTACTCTGGCCGATGTTTGTGCTATGTTTTGGTCTATTTCGGTTTGGTTTACCTTAGATTTAATATTTTCCTTTTGTTGATTGGTAAGTGGAGTACCTTTAGAATCGGTAAATTCAATTTTGTTATACATATCGCCTAGTAATTCGGCTTCTTTTTCAAGTTTAGACGCGGTTCTTTGAAGTTCTTCGTATCGGGTATAAGCTTGTTTGGAATCGTTATCCAAATCTTTTATTAACCTATTGTTGTTATCGAGTTTTTGTTGGATTTTCTCTTTTTCATCTTTTTTCTTTGCTGACTTTAATTCGTTTTGAAGACGTGTATTATCTTTCCGTAAGTCTCCCTGCTCTTCTCTGATGCTATTGGCCTTTATCATGGCTTTATCAGCCTCCTTTTGGGCCAATACTGCTTTTTCTCTAGCTTCATCATAAGTGTTTCCTTTGTTAACATCCACGTCTGTAATGGTGTTTACAAAGTTTTGCATTTCGCGAAGCTGTTTTACGGCTTGTTCGGGAGATTTGCTTTGAACAGCAGATTTTATACCCTGTGCATATTGGGCAGATTTTTTTGCTTCTTCGGCCTTTATTATTGCTGTTTTTTCTAATTCAATAGCTAAACTCACAGCCGTTTTAGCCTGATTTTTTTCAATCGAAGCTACTTCCAGAAGCTCTTCAGCTTCTTTTAAAAGTATAAGCTTCTCTTTCTCGTCTTTCGTTTTTTCTACTTCTGTCAGTTTCGATTTTGCTCCGTTTAGCAGTTCCTCAGCCTCGCTCAGTTTGTCTGCAGCAACTTTGTATGCCTGCTCTTTTTTCTCTGCTGTTTTTTCTGCTTCTTCTTTAGCTTCTGCGGCCCATTTTTCGGCCATAGAAACTAGTTCTGCGTCACTCACATTTACATCAATATCTTGGCTAACGGGCTCTTTCACATCAGGAAACTGATCGGTATTAACATCAGGATTCGCTATGATTTTCATTGCCTGAGAGATAATTTCAGAAGCATTGTCTACTTCTTGATCGAAAAGATTTCTTATAATCAACTTCTCCTCGTTGTTTTGCTTAACAAGCAAAATCTCCTGCTTGAGGGGTTTAATTTCTTTCTGGAGGGGTATGTCAACCACAGCTGTATGAGTCTTACTGCCTTTGACCTCTACAATAAACTCATACTTACCACCTTTGGGTAGTATTATTATATAATCTCCATTCTGTGCCGATGAATTAAACACGCCCACTTCTACATCTCTTATAGGATCACGAATCTTAATAGTGGCATTTTTGGTAAGCTTATCTATCTCGTTTTTGAAATTACCCGCCAATATTACATTCATAACAGAAATCACCTCTACCCTAACGTTATATACGTTGTAATAACCTCCTTTATTTGCCCTGTTTGAAGCAAAAAAGGCTTCCTTGTTAAGGGAGTCTGCTACATAGAGAAAGTCATCTGAGGGAGTGTTTATTTTGAAATCGAGGTTTTCGGGGCGGGTAAAGGTGTTGGTTTCCTTGTTGTAGGTAGACTTAAAAATATCATATCCTCCCATAGTATTGTGGCCTTTCGAACTGAAATAAAAAGTTCTGCCGTCAGGATGAAGGAAGGCAAAATCATCATCGTAAGGGGTGTTTATATTGTCGGGTAAGCGCTGAGGGTCAGACCATGAGCCATCCGGAAGTCTTCTGATTCGGTAAAGATCCAGTCCTGTAACACCATCTTTACCATAACTCGAAAAGAAAATTACATCCTCCTGATTTGCCGGAAAATGAACCACAGCTCTATGCCCCATTTTTTGGTCGTACTTGGTCTGAAATTCTGTGGTAATGAGAATCTTGCCACCAATATTGGATAAGTCGTAGGAGTACATAAACTTATCTTCCTTAACCTCCTTACGATCCAGCACCACTAGTTCCGAAATATTCGAAAGCAGGCGTTTACCGTTTTTACACATACTTATATACTGGTCTACTTGGAGGTCTTTTTGCATTTTGGCATCTGCCTTTTTTTTAAAATCTTCATACGCCTTGATGGCATCGTTAAACATGTAATTTACATGAAAAGCTCGCCCTATGTAGTAAAAAACACGAATATCCACATCAGCCTGCTTTGAAGCAAACCTGAGGTAATTCAAGCATTTCTCCTTATCGGCATCGCTAAAAAGCAAACAAGTCCCGTACTTAAAATTGTATTCGGAACTGGTTCTGTTCAAACTTAGTATTTGTAGGTAATGGGCTTCTGCTTCGATGAATTTTTTTTCCTCGAAGAGTTTATCGGCATATTTAATGCGCTCTTGTTCGGATTTAAATTGCTGTGCAAAAACAACATTAAAAACAGTTAGTAAAAGACCGACTAATATGTATTTATATGATTGCTTTTGTTTCAATTAAGTGGTTCAATTTACGGGCTTTGTACACCTAAAGTATAAAAAGGTTTAGTTTTTAGGCGATTTCTTTCCCAAAATAGGCATTTTACCTTCCTCTCCCCGCAATAAACGATCAATATTTTTGCGGTGGGTTATTATTAACATCGAGGAGACAGCAATAGCGAAATAATTCAACGCTTCGAGCTGGTTCCTAAACACCCAAACCAATAAAAACGGGAAACATACAGCAGCCATAATTGCTCCAAGTGAAACATAACTGAAGGTCACGTAAAAAAAACTAAATATTCCAAAGCTGATTAACGCAGCTTTCAAATGAATTGCCAATAATATTCCAAGCATGGTAGCGACTCCTTTGCCTCCTTTAAAATTGGCAAACAAAGGGAAAAGATGGCCAACAACAGCTGCTGCACCCAGCATGATTTGCAGCTTAATATAAAGATTGGTGTCTGCTTCTAATGGAGTAAATTTGGGGAACAAAAAGCACGGAAACCACCCTTTAAAAATATCGAATAGCAACACAGGAACGCCCGCTCTTCTGCCTAAAACCCTGAAGGTATTTGTGGCTCCTGCATTCTTACTACCGTGTTCACGTACATCAACGTCAAAAAAAGTTTTACCAACCCACACGGCAGTGGGTATTGAGCCAAACAAATAGGCGGGTAAAATCCAAATAAGTACATCCCAATTAAATAACATGGCTGAAAATTACTCAAATTGGCGAATAAAAGCTGCTGCTTTGGTTTTTGTACTCAACATAAACTGAAAATCATCCTCTCCCTTGGAGCCTTTGAATTTTGTTTTGTCAGCCTTCAAATCAGAAATAGCCGAGTTAAAATCGTTGTTAGATGATACTGCCTCCATCAATTCTTTGGTATATCGGAAGAAATAGAATGTGTTTTCATCCAGTTGGAGGTATATTTCTATCACATCACCTGTTCGTTTTTTGGTTAATTTCACTTTTCCATCAACATAGCGGAACACTTCTTTTTTAAGTACTGTGCCAATACCTATTTTGCCTTTGGATATGTAAGCACCTTCTTCGTTATCCCATTCGAAAGTCACATCTGCCAAGTAAATCGAATTTACCAATGCGTCAGGAAATCGCTTAATTTCACCGTGGATATTCAAATCTGATATAACCTTATCTCCTCTTTCAAGGCCTAATAAATCACGAACTCCTTTTTCAAAAACCTTAGCCTTATCCAACTCAATGGGGGGCAAATCGGGATATTCTCTGATTTGTTTAGCCATTCTCTCAAGAGCATTTTCGTGAAACGGGAAAGTGATGGCCATAGTAGTTCTAATGGTCATTTCCTTTTTCACCATATCGTTTGTCATTTCTCCGATAGGGGTTGTTTTTAGTTGTCCATAGCGCATTCCAAAATCAAATCTTCCGTCGCCCGTTACCAGACAGCTATTGGTGTTTAGCGAAACAAAATTACCCGGCAAACTGCGTTCGCTCAATTTTTCTCTGTTAGCTATCTGGTATTCCTGAGCGCGCTTATCGAAGCGTAAAAATCCGTTGGCTTTGAATATGTCAATGTGCTTGGGACTGCCTTTCATGGATAAGAAAGTGGAATACATCTGAATCGTATCGGGGTTCAAAATTATACCCGTACCTAAAGTATTGCCTTGTGCGTCCATCATCATATCTGCAATTGGTATATAGATATCATCTGGGTCTAGCTCTGCCCTAAATTTCATCCAATTTTTCTCTAATCCTGCACATTCGTGAGAAATTCTGGTTTCTCCTTCAAAAGTTAACTCTTTCTTGCTGGCGTACATTTCTAAATTTCCTTTAAATGCAAAGTGAGGGCTGAGCATAAAGTTATCTTTTTCCGGAATAACCCCTGCAGCAACCGTTTGGAATGAAGTGTCGGGCTGAATATTAGCAAAATACACTTTCTGGGGTAGTTTATTTTCATCAATGTAATTGTAGTAGCCACTTGCATGGTACTTTTTGCGGGCGGTTATTTTTACATTCGCCTCATACATTTGGTGATACTTGGTTATGTAATTAGCTATTATTGAAGCGTTTTTAAGCGGATCCATCACTGCCTTTTTACGAATAATTACTATGCCGCTATCCGGGTAAATTCGTGCATCAGCAACCTGAATATAGGCCATTTCTCTACAGGTTATGGTTCTTTTCTTCACGTCAAATCGCGCTTTGGGAGCCCGAAAATTAAGCGAATCCTGATTAGGATGAACCGAATAGAAGTTCGATCCTGCCAAATCCAAATCCGTGTCTATCGTTATACCGCCTTCTTTTTTAGCATCAAGCTCTATGTCATCGTTATCCATAAACCACTTGAACCGATCCATATAACAGATATACTGGTTGTCAGGAAAATCTACAAAAGACTCCTCTCCATTTGACTTAAATTCCCCTACCCGTTTTTCAAAGTCTACATGTGCATTCACGTTATCTGTCTTGAAAGCAACAGAGTTGTCTTCCTGCTCTATAGTGTGTAGTTTAAAAGATGCTGTGTCGCTGTCAATTGCTTTGTACTTATACTTAAATGTTTCTGCGAGTAACTCAGCTGTTTTAAACGTCATCAGGCCTCTTCCGGTCATTCCGTTTGGACTAAGCGATAGTCTTCCGTTTAGCTTTGCTTCGTTATCGAAAAACTCCAGAGGCTTTCGAATTGATTGGGCGTAGAGCATCTTGTCTTTCGGGATGTAAGTTACCCTTACATTTTGTCCCATCACCCCGGGCACTTCCGGACCCGATTTTTGCCCTTTGTTCACGTAAACTTCCGATAATGCCACTAAGCTATCGGGTAAAAATGTAATTTGTTTTGCCTCTGCATGCGAAGTAAGAAAATCAACATCACCACTTCCTTGTAAACCGCCTCTATTGAGTCGTATTTCGTTGGTATATTTGGTTTTCTCGCTATATAGCGCATACCCTTCTTTGGGGGTATTTCTCACAAAGCCGAGTGAATAATCGTTTTGCAATCGGAGTGTTTCCTTGAATGTTGGGAAAATACCCGCAGAAACTAGCTCCCCATCGAAGGCTATTCCCTTGTTGTAAAAAGTATTTAGCGAATCCATCTCAAACGGGCTGATAACAAACTTGAATACTCCTCGTTTGTAAGCACCTCTTTGTATAGACATTTCATCGAAAAATACATAGGTTTCTTTGGTGCATTTTAATATGGGGTACATGTTTTTAGTTTCGTCTATACCCGACTTATTCTTGGGGTCGTCAATCAGAATCTGTCCTTTAACACCCTCAATTTTTGTATAAAGTCTTCCCAAATTAGGGATTTTGTCTTCGTGTCCTTTTATTGGAAATACGCGTAAGCGCATAGAATCGCATTGGTTGATATTGAATTTAAACCCGGCATAATCAAACGTGAAGTCTGTCCCAAAATACTCTGTTCTACCGGCATTAATTGTTCCATCAAAGGCCATATTAAGTCCTTTTTTTACAACTATTTGCCCCTGTTTGGGATAAATTGAAGTAAAGTGTTTTTCGCTTATTTTCACACTTTTAATGCCTCTTATCTCTAGATCGTAGCTTAGTAAACTCAGAGTTGCATTGCTTTTGTCTTCACTGATAATTTGAATGAAATCGTAATCTTGCTTTCCGGTTCTGGCACGTGTGTACTTTTGAAGTTTATCATTCATATACACCCATTTTTTCTCACTGTCGTAGCGAATAAATCCGAGGGTTGTCAATTTAAAGTAAAGTAATTCTGCATCGCGAAACTCCATTTTTAAATGGGACGCAAGTTTTAATCCATCAAAGTCGTACTCTTTAATTTTGTTGGCGTAAACATTAATTCCCGATAGCGGATTGGTACCGTAAGCTGCTGTGAGCTGGTCGTAAAGAGTCTGACTAAAAAAGTTAGACGATTCGAATTCGGCAGTTAAACGGGTGCTGCCAAACATGGGAGCAAACTCCATTATAGGGTCTCCTACTTTCCAGTAGAGTGCTTCGAACTTCATATCCATGCGATGGTATGAGTTGTAGAAGGGTGATTGAGCTAGTCCTTGTTCTCCGCG
The DNA here is from genome assembly GCA_046295395.1 of Flavobacteriales bacterium. Classification (GTDB taxonomy): domain Bacteria; phylum Bacteroidota; class Bacteroidia; order Flavobacteriales_D; family JBKBNH01; genus JBKBNH01. The sequence goes on from JBKBNH010000003.1 coordinate 257,091, forward strand.
AATCAAAGTAAGTTTCTGGTCGCTGTTGGTGTATCTCAACTCCAGTCCCGGATGAGATATAGAATCTTTCTCTACGTAGAACATTATAGAGGCTTTATCAGAAGAAACTCCTCTGGGATCGATTGTAAAATATAAGGCATTGGCAATAAGAAAGGGTTTATCCTTAAAGTAAAATATGATTCTGGCTAATTCATCTGCTGAACCCTTTCCATTCAGTTTGTTTCCTGTAAGCGAAAATCCACCATCGTAGTCTAAGTTCGGGAAAATATTTTTAATAATCAAGCGCTTATCATAAGAGTCGAACTGCGGATAAGTTGATTTGTCATCACTTATTTTAGATAAAACTCGCTCCTGAAGCTTTCCGAGTAATGGCTTATCGAAATAGGTAGTATACATTGCCACCGAGTCGGCAGAAAAGCCCGCTGATTTCAAGCTTGCTTTGTAGTACCTCAGGTCGGCATACGTTTTATCCTTAGGTAAACCCGTTCTCTCCCAGGTTACTCTTCCTCCTTCGCCTTCCCATTGATCGGTTGCCGGATATAGCTTCCCAGAAGTGGCATATACCACGGAGCTGTCGTTTTTAGAAAAACAAATCAGATTCACATTTTCGATATCAATTACAGGGGCTTTATCGTAGCTAAATTTATAATTCGACTTACTGATTTTCCAGGTTGTAGATGAGCTGGTATATATGTAGTTAAATTCAAACAGGTTGGCAAGCATATTTACAAAATCTGTTGCCTTCTTTTTGTCTCTTCCTGACAGCATTTGATCCAAACTGTAGTGCCAGTCTTTAAAGTCCTGAGTCGATTTATTGTGTTTCGGAAAATGCATAAGACAGGTAAAATAGTCTTTGAGTTCGGGTACAGCCCTAAATTTTTTATCGAGAAATGTGTTTGCTGTGCGGTAAACTATAGATTTTTGGTCGTCGGTATATGAGCCATTCCAAATTGGAGCAAAATTTACAACAAACTCCTTGGCATATTTTTTATCGTATACGGCTAGGGTATTTTCCACATCATCCAGAAACTTAACTGGATCTTGCCGATAGCTTAACGGCTGAGCATATGAACTACTACAAAGCAGAAATAAGATTATCGGGAAAAATAACTTGTTGAATGAAGTAGTCATAAATTAATTTTTTTAAGCTTGAGCATGCACCAATCATTTTTCTGTTTACGCAATTCTTCTGCCAAACTCCACTTCTCTGCTTCTCGTATTAAGATGTCGGCATCGGAAGTAAAAAAGCCGCTGAGCAACAATATCCCTTCTTTTTCCAAGCACAAAGCGTAAGTCTGCATATGTTCTGCCAGTATATTTCGATTGATATTTGCTAAAATAACGTTATATAGTCTGTTGCGCAACAATTCCACACTACCTTTTTCAATAGTGATATTGGGAGTATTGTTGAGTTGCTTGTTTTCTTCTGCATTTTCACAAATCCAATCTTCTATATCTATGGCATCGATGGTTATGGCCCCGAGTTTAGAGGCTAAAATGGCTAGTATACCGGTTCCTGCTCCCATGTCTAGTACTTTTTTATCTGTTAGTTGAAGCTCAAATAGCTCGCTTGCCATTAAAAAAGTAGTTTCGTGATGTCCGGTGCCAAATGACATTTTAGGTGAAATAACTACATCGTATGGTTTTGCTTCGGTTTGATGAAACGGTGCCTTTATAGTGCACTGCTCATTGACGTAAATGGGATGAAAATCTTTTTCCCATTCTGCATTCCAGTTTTGGGTAGGTATTTCTCTTGTTTCAAAAGAATAGTCTAGTCCATCGATAGAGTAAGTCTGTAATTCTTCAAGCAGATTGGGACTGAAAATGTCTTTTGGAATGTATGCTTTTACACCAGTTTTGGTGTCTTCGAAAGTGTCGAAATTGCGTTCGCTTAGTTCGTAAACCAATACTTCCCTTGCCGGCAGCAACGGTTGCAGGATAAATTCTACTTCTATGTAATCCATAATTAAAGAGCGTTTACAATTGCCAGAAAAGAATCGGCCTTTAATGCTGCTCCTCCTATTAATCCGCCATCTACATTTTTGCAGGCAAACAATTCTGCCGCATTTTCGGGTTTGCAACTACCGCCGTATAAAATAGATAAATTTTCAGCCACGTCACTGCCGTATTTACCTTTTACCATATCTCTTATGTAGGCGTGTATCTCTTCTACCTGTTGGGTTGTTGCTGTAAGTCCGGTACCTATAGCCCACACTGGCTCGTATGCGATTATCACCTGTGAAAAACTTTGTGAATTTAAATGAAATAAGCCCTCTTCTATTTGTTGATTCAAAACCTCCTTATGGCGTTTCCCCTCCCTTTCTTCCATGGTTTCGCCGCAACAGTAAACTGGCGTAATTTTGTTTGCCAATAAGGCATCTACTTTTTTAGAAAGTTGTGCTTCTATTTCGTTAAACAAGTTTCTTCTCTCTGAATGTCCTACCAAACAGTACTCTACATTTAATGATGCTAACATTGAAGCCGACACCTCGCCAGTGAAAGCTCCATTATTTTCAAAATATACGTTCTGAGCAGAAAGTTTGAGTTCCTTAGAACAAGAATCGGCAAACTTGGCCAAAAATACAGAGGGAGGTGCCACAACAACTATTTTGTGCGCTGAATACAAAATTTTCGTTTTCAACTCTGTGTACAATTCTAGTGATGCATTGGCATCGTGATTCATTTTCCAGTTTCCTATAACGTATCTTTTCCTCATGAAGTACTTATCTTATTCTAATTCGCGGATCCAAGAAACCGTAAGCTATATCTACCAATATATTTATGATGACAAAAAAAGTTGCCACCACCAATACAGCTCCCATAACCAAGGGTAAATCATCGTTTTGTAAAGCAGAAACCACCTCGTCTCCCAACCCCTTAAAATCAAATACCCGCTCGACAAAAACGCTACCCGCAAGCAAAGAGGCAAACCAACCAGAAATAGCCGTTACAACGGGATTCATCGCATTTTTAAGCCCGTGTTTCATTATAACAGAGAATGGCGCCAGTCCTTTGGCTTTGGCTGTTCTGATGTAATCCTGAGACAAGACATCGAGCAAGCTGCTGCGCATTAGCTGAGTTACAATGGCAAGAGGCCTTATTCCCAAGGTTATAGCCGGAAGTATAAGGTTTTTCCACGCATAAATATCTTCCCCTGTGTAATCGTCTACAATAACTAACGCTCCGGTAATGTTAAGTCCGGTTCCGGGCAACTGGATAAAATGCGACATGAGTGGAACCCAATCCGAATTCATAAAAGAGTTTATCATACTGGCTAGAAGCCAAATTCCTATCCCCAAAACCAATCCCTTGCCTGCCATGCTGAATATATAGCTCAAATCGATTTTTCCTTTTTCGCTAGGCTTGGCTTTAGCAACAAAGTAACCGAGTATAGCTCCAAAAATCATAAGAAAGAATGGAAAGGAAGGTAGATAGGTGATTTCGGTCCAAATTACACCTCCTAGCCAAGAGATTACAATAGCCATTACGTAGGAAGGTGCCGACATACCAAGTACCGCAAACACCAATGCTGAATTATCGAAAAACGAGCCTTTGTATATGGTAGCAAATATACCTAATAGTATTCCCAGAAAGGTTGCTATTGTAATGGCTGTTACAGCCAGTAATATAGTGTTGGGTAGTTTATCAATAATTACATCTGCGACCTTACGTTTTGTAACATACGATTGCCGCAAGTAGGGAACTTTAAGTACTACCACATTTCCCTTACCTACGCTAAAAAGTGTCATGGCGTCATACTTTTCTTTGTCTAAATAAAAACGACTTTCTTCGTCTTGAGCGTTGTGTATGGATATAAATGACAGGTCGTTCAAGTAAAGTACATAGCGCTTGCCTACGGGTAAATCGAGTCCTAAATCTTTACGAATATTATCAAGCACCTCTTTCGTCGCATTTTGTCCGCCAAGCAGGTACTCGGGGTTTGTTGATTTTGCATTAAACAAAAAAAATACAGTCGTAACTACTCCAAACAGTACTACAAATCCGTAAATAACTTTCTTAACTATGAATCTAAACACAAACTAATCTATTTATTGATGAGAGACTGTATTTCTTTAGTCGTAGGTCGCGCATTGTAATGCCATTTTTGAACAACAACGGAACCTTTCATAAGTACAACTCCGGGATTAGAACGCACGACTTTTTTAAGTTCTGTGCCATCACCATAAAACAATTGATTAAATGCCGGATATTGTTTTTTCAGTGCTAATATTTGCTCTACAGAAATTGGTGCGGATAGATTAATGGGTATACCTAAGGTTCTGTATTCTCCAGCAAGCCTTCCCAATTCGGCAATTTTACTCTCACCGGCTTTATCGGGGTTGTAGGAAACGAACCAAATCCAGTAGTCTTGTTTAAATATTACTGAGGTAACATCAATCAAAGGATTGTTCTGCTCAGAAATAACGCTATCTTTTTGAATTACCACAGCCCAAAGCAAGTCAGGTTTTAACTCTTCCAGCCCCGTTCCTGACACCATTTTTTCTTCAGCGGTTTCCGCATGCCTTACTACATAATATCGTTCTACATAACCTGGATCGTACTCCATATCCACAATATCCTGAATTTTTGGCTCATCCATCTGCCATTTTTCGAGCATAGAATAGGGTGTTTCAAAATGCAAATCGGTAATGGTGGGCTCATGCTCACCATCTTCTATTTTTTTCTGAGCACCTGTTTGTATTTCGGCATCTTTCCATTTTTCATCTTCCCAAATCTTTTGCGACATGTAGTCGGTACTCAGAATTTCTCTTTTTTCGCCGTTTGGTAAAACTAGTGTATATTCATAAGCATAAATCGGTGCTTTAAGCCCAAGTTCTTCAGCCGTTGACATCTCAGTTTTCAGGTCGTTGCCTACTGCATAGGGTAAAAAATCTTTATTGGGAAGGTAGTTAAGTGTGCTTAGAGCAAAACCAAAAGAAAACATCCCCATTGTAAATGCAATTACCGTTTGTTTGTGTTTCGATTTTTCAGCAAGCCTCTTTACCAGAATATAAAATACAAAACAAAGTGCCGTGAAAAAGGCAGGGAAATGCCAACTAAACAATCCTCCTGCAAACAATACCACTAATAGAATAGTGGGCGCAAAGAAAATTAGATCCTTTTTAAAATCATTTAGTTCTATCGTTTTTCTTTTTATAAATATCGCAAACACGAAAAAAAATAGGGTGAGATCTTTATAGAACGACTCCCAAGGAGTAAGTGACCGACCAATTGACCCTCTTAAAGCATCGCCGAAACAACCACAATCGGTAACACAAAAGCGAGAAAAACTTTCTTTGGTTTTCATGACCAGATATTGTGCATCGTTGCACTCGGCTGTGTAGTAAGTTAACCACCCAAAGAAAATAGTCATAAATAGCAACAACCAAGAGCTAAGTTTAGGAAATGCTCCAATAAGCACGGCAAGTCCGAGCATTACTTCTGCCGCAGAAATCAAAACAGAGAGCAACAATGCGTAAGGTTGAAAAAATGTCCAGCCGAGAGCGTCTTCACGAAAGTAGTCTTCCAACTTAAAAGAGAACCCAAGTGTATCGTTGGCCTTGATTAAGCCGGACACTATAAACAATACTCCCACAAAAATTCTTGAAATATAAAGAGCTGTTCGTTCCGATTTCTCATTAACGCTGAGTAATATTCCCAAAAGCAAACTACTGAAGGTAAACATCCAGTATATGTTAAACTCATCCACGACATCAGCAATTGTAACACCCCTTATAAGGAAGAACAAAGCCCCCAAAATGTAGAACAAACCTGCCAAACGCGGAATAGAAATTCTCTGAAACATCTTTGCCCTCCTTTACTGTTTAGTTTCTCCTGACTCCATTTTTATCAAAGCAAAAATAGCATAATTAATCATGTCGAAAAAGTTTGCGTCAATTCCTTCAGAAATCAATGTCTTTCCCTGATTGTCTTCAATTTGCTTTATCCTCAAAAGTTTCATCAAGATAAGATCGGTTAACGAGCTTACTCTCATGTCCCTCCAGGCCTCGCCGTAATCGTGATTTTTGTTTTCCATCAGTTCAAACGCCTCTTTCATTTTGGCATCGTAGCGGTTAAGCAGTTCCTGGTGTTCAATATCCATGCGTTCGTCATTCACCAAATCAAGTTGTATCAGCGCCATCACACTGTAATTTACAATTGCCAGAAACTCCGGTTCTACTCCATCGCCCACTTTAGTGGTTCCCGTTTCTTGCAAGGTTCGAATACGCTGTGCTTTGATAAAAACCTGATCAGTAAGTGAACTTACCCGCAGTATGCGCCAGGCTGTTCCGTAATCTGAATTTTTCTTGCTAAAAATATCTCTACATTTAGCGGCTGCCGACTTATATTGATTAGCTGTTTGATTCATAACTTTGAGGCGTGAAAGATACATATTTTAGCAAGAAATACACGATGCAAATCAAAGGAAAGTTGTTCGACTTGAAACAACCTGTTATTATGGGAATTATAAATATAACTCCTGATTCTTTTTACGCCAACTCAAGAGTTCAGGCAACAAAAGATATACTAAAACTTGCCCAAAAACACCTGAAAGAAGGTGCCGACTGGCTGGATTTGGGGGCATTCTCCTCCCGCCCGGGAGCCGAGCCGGTTTCTGAAGAAACCGAACTAGAGCGAATTATTCCCGCTGTTGAAACTATTCTTGACAAATTCCCGAAAACCATTATTTCGGTAGACACATACAGAAGCAAAATAGCCTCCGAAGCTATAAAACACGGGGCAGCGATTATCAATGATATAACCGGGGGCAAAGGCGATTCCACACTTCATAAAACAGTGGCAGATTCAGGCTGTCCTTACATCTGCATGCACTCCCGAGGCAACCCAAAAAACATGCAGGAATTAACACAATATAACCAAATTAGCTCCGAAGTAATAAAAGAATTAAGCGATTGTGTGAACAAGGCGAAAAAAGCTGGCATATGCGACATTATTATAGACCCCGGTTTTGGGTTTGCCAAAACTACTGAACAAAATTTCAGGATACTGCGCGAACTCAAGAATTTCAGTTTATTCAACCTCCCGATTATGGTTGGCTTATCCAGAAAATCTATGATTTATAAGTCTTTAAATATCAGCCCCGAAAATGCTATAACAGGAACCTGTGCACTAAATTTATTTTCGCTTGAGCATGGCGCAAACATACTGCGGGTACACGACGTAAAAGAAGCTGTTGAAATGAGGCAATTATATCTTATGTTGAAAAACTCCTAAACTCAAAACAACTATCTTTGCACCATATGAGGCTATTTTTGAAACACTTCACCGTTGTTGCTCTGTATGCATTAGTAACCACTGCACTAGAGGCTCAACAAAACGAGCGCATTAAACTGGCAAATCAAATTTACTACACCTACCCTGACTCTACCCTTAGCCTTTGCAATGTTGCCCTTTCTGATGCTGAAAAAACGAGCAACAAGATTGATCTTGCCGCGGCCAAACTCTGTCTGGGGCGATATTATTTGCTAAAAACAAACTGGGAAATCGCAGGCAAAATGTTGCAAGAAGCCGAGATGTTGCTATCTAAGCAAAACAACCTGAAAGACCTCGCCAGATGCCTCTCACTGAAATCTATACTACAAGACCGCATTGGCAATCATCAAGAGGGTTTAGAAGCCCTAAGTAGAGCAAATAACATTTACAGGGAAATTTCAGACACCGCAGGACTGATAGGCAGCCTGCTCAATTTATCCAACCGACATATAAAACTCAAATTACACGAAAACGCTAAAGAATCGCTAAGAGAATTACACTCACTCTATAAGCACCTATCATATAGCGATAAGTACTATTACCATCAAAACCTCGGCATGTACCACTACTCTACCGGAAACTACAAAGAAGCCCTCACGGCTTACGAAATTGCTCTTACTTATGCCGAAACAAACAATATGATAGACAGCAAAGCGACCATACTTATGCTTTGCTCCATGCCACTTATCGAACTGAACCGATACACAGAAGCAGAAAGTAAACTTAAAGAAAGTGCTTCCGTGTCAATAGAAAATACTCTTATGCATGAATTACAAGAATCTTACGAAATGCTGGTAAAACTGCATGAAAAAAAAGGTGATTTTAAACAGGCTTTTGAATACCAAAAAAAGTTTAACGAAATAAAAGACGAGCTGTATGCTATCGAAAGAATAAACAAGATAAACGAACTAGAAGAACAATTGAAACTGGCAGAAAAAGAAAAAATCATTTCGGAAAAAACACTCGCCATCGAGCGTAACGAAACAAAAATCAATATACTCATTATACTCTCGACTGTGTTTATTGTAATCTGCGGGGGGGTGGTTTGGAGTTATATTAAAACCAAAAAACTAAATACCCGAATTGCCGAACAAAATGTAAAAATTCAGGAAAAAAGCCAACTCATAGAAGAAGCCTACACCAATATTAGAGACAGTGTAGAATACAGCAAACACCTACAAGATGCCATCTTGCCCAACGAAGAAAAATTTAAAGCTAACTTCAGGGAACATTTCATTTTATACTTACCCAAAGATATCGTTTCCGGTGATTTTTATTGGATTGAAGAAAAAAACGATACGCTTTTTTGGGCATTGGGCGACTGCACCGGACACGGAGTACCAGGTGCCATGTTAAGTGTGATTGGTCACAACTCGCTAAATCGCTGCATAAACGACTATGCCATCACAGAGCCGCACCTTATTTTAGACAAACTGGTAGATGTAGTTTCCGAAACATTTACCAACCAAGTGTCTGAACTGAACGACGGGATGAACATTGCCGTATGTTCCATGAAAAAAGGCAGCAACCGCATACAATATGCCGGTGCAATGAATCCAATCTGGATCCTGAGAGGCGAAAAAATAACCGTATTGAGTACCGACAAGCAACCCATAGGTAAATTCAGTTCACGTATACCCTTTAGCTTGTATGAGATTAAAATAGAGCCGGGCGACACGCTCTATCTGTTTTCTGATGGCTATGCCGACCAATTTGGTGGCCCTGCGGGAAAAAAATTTAAATACAAGCAATTTCAAGAATTACTTACAAACACTCACCACCTACCCCTGCAAAATCAACTTAACGAACTGGAGCAAACAATCAAAAACTGGAAAGCCAACTTAGAACAAACCGACGATATATCGATACTGGCCATTAGGTTTTAGAAAAATGCTCCCTCCTTATTTTTATAGTTTTAGTTTTGTCATTGGCCAATGACACAATATCAGATACTCATCCCACAAATCAAATTCCTCTTACCCATATTGCTTCTTATTTAGGAATCATAGTTGAAACTTTAAGAATAAGAAATCCTAAAAACCGAATTTAATTTACATCAAATAATGCCTCTCCATGTAAAATGACCTTTGTCAAAATAATAAAAAAATGGAAGAAAATACCAAACAACTGAAATCAATTTAGCGAAAACGTTGGGACTCCTTCAGAAAATGGTTCTATCCAGCCTAGCTATTATATGAAACGTCAATTCGTTTTTATGATTACACACAATCTGTGCAGAATTTTCAATATTTTGGATAAAAATGTATTAAAAGCCTTCCTCAAAGGGCTTGACCTTTATTTTTCAGCTATTTAAGAACTGATTTTTCTGTTCATTTATGATTATCATTTTCAAAAATTGCTATATAAGAAAGCTTAAAATCGATATATTTGGGTGAAGTTAACTTGCAGTTGGTTTTATGAGGATGGTTTTTGGATAGTTTACTCGCCATCCGGCGGAAACTGCCGTTGGGCATAATTTGAGAAATCCGACTAATAGTAATATTTCAATAGAAAATTAAAATGAGTGTATTTTCATATCATCTTATTGAACTACCATTTTTAGTATCGATTAAGGGGATATTTTCAAATCCAATAGAAAAGAGCACAAAAGGACTTATTCATTCAGAATTTATGACTGCTATGACTTTAGGTTCTCCAATTTTATCTCCTTCACGAATCTTAATAGGACAAGTAGCAGTGTTTATGCAATGGGAAAATGAAATTGCACTAGAAAATTATTTAGAACAAGATAGTTTTGGAAGAACATTGGCAAAAGGTTGGTACGTTCGTTTATCTTTTATCAGAGAATGGGGTAAATTTAGTGGCTTCATAATACCAGACTACAAAGACAATTTAGAAAGCCCAAATTCACCAGTGGTTGCTGTAACGATAGCAAGAATGAAGCCTTTTGCCGTACCTAGATTTATTCATTGAGGAAGACCTGTTGAAAAATTAGTAAGGGACCATCCAGGAACGATACTTTCATTGGCATCAGTAAAGTTTCCAAACACAGTCTCAACTTTTTCAATATGGAAAACTGAAAAGGAAATGACCGATATGGTTCACGGACATAGTTCTGTTGAAAAGCCCAAAAGACATTCTGACGCAATGAAAGAAAGAGAAAGAAAAGACTTCCATTTTGAATTCACTACTTTAAGATTTAAACCTATTGCAGAATTTGGCAGTTGGAAAGGTCAGTCGAATTTTATTCCCCGCACTGAAGTGAAAAACTAAAATGGGAATAGCATTAAAAAAACAAAGCTTTCAAGATTGGATTACTCAACAATGGGTTATGCTTCTTGGAAAGAAAATTGACAAATCAAAACAGAATTGGCTTTTAGGTCCTTTTGGCGAATTAAATGGTATAGGAGTAAAATTTATTAAGCAATTAGCAGATAAAGAACACTTAGCGATTGACAACCAAAAGAATGGAAAAGGTTTAATTCAATCAATACAGCAACTAAATTTGTCGGAAAAAGAATTAGAAGTATTATCCCAAAATGTAATTGACTTTTATCAAAACACGGCTGATTACGAACTTAAGTTAAAAGTAAAATGGAATCCATTTTTTAAAATGTTTGGTTTATTACTAAGAGTCATTTTCAGTAAAAGAATACAACAATTAAATGTACCAATTAGAAGTATAGAAAACTCTGAAACATTAACAAGTGAAATAATCTACCTAAAAGATAAAAAAACAAATGAAGTTAAAAGGACTATTTGGCTTAGAGCATTTCAGTCAACAGGACAAGTAGTTTATTCAGGTGTATATGAAACTTGCGTTATTCCCTCGGGCAAAACTTGTATAAAAGCAATTTTCCCATTACCGAATGGAAGTGCAACCGTAATTCTTACTCCTAAAGTTGGAAATAATGGGGAGCTTATCTTAGAATCGGCAGGAAATCGAATTGGTGATAGTGGGTTCTATTTTTTACTAAAAGACTCCAAAGGACAATTATGGACAAAGTACATCAAATCATTTAAAGACAAGCTAATAGTAAGAAGTGAAAATGAAAATATAACTGCTTCACAAACTTTGACTTTATGGAACTTGAAAATACTAAAATTTGAATATAAAATAAAAAAGTCGAATAGGTAAAGGGGAGTCCTCACCCCCAAGCCTATCACAGAACCGTGCATGAACCTCTCGATTGTTCCTGGAATGTTTGATTTTAATCGGTATTTACAAATGCTAGCGCATTTCATACGGCCCTTCATAGTACAATCTTACGGTTGTGTTTAATAGGTGAAATCATCGTATTTCAACTTGCCTTAACCTATCAATACTCACTATGTGAAGTCCTTCGCTCGCAGGGCCATTACTCCTGTCATCTTAGGTATTTGCGCTACTACGGAGTAATCCACCCCCCGACTGTTTTGTGGTCGCTGATGTCTGTTCGCATATGTACGGCCCAGCTTTTTTTTGAAATTGGAGAATGACAAAAGTGGTCGCTACAGAGGCAACGAAGCACAACATTTGATACTTCCGTTTTTCAAGCGCTTACAAACAGTTGCAAATACTTACAAACGACAGTAATCGACTAAAGTCGATTCAATTTAAATAAAAATACAACTTAGACAGAATCGGGAGTTAATAAATTTGGAAGTAAAGAGCAAAAACCAATTCTTCACAAAAGGGATACCAGGTATAAAATTAAATGCCGCCAATGGGTATTACAAACAAAATTGCGTAGGTTTGAAAACAGAAAATAAACCCCAAAAAGTCATGAAAAATATAACAGTAATTGGTGCGGGAACTATGGGCAACGGTATAGCACATGTGTTTGCTCAGCACGGTCATCAAGTATCGCTAGTAGATGTGTCGCAGGTATCGCTAGATAAGGCATTGACGATTATAGCAAAAAACCTCGATAGGCAAGTTACCAAAGAGTCTATCACTGAGATCGATAAGCAAAATACTCTGAACAACATCACTACTCACACACAACTAGCAGAGGGTATAAAAACTGCCGATTTGGTGATAGAAGCCGCTACAGAAAACGTAGAGTTGAAACTCAAAATTTTCAGCGATATGGATGAACTGGCTCCCGCCCATGCCATCCTTTCTACCAATACTTCGTCCATTTCCATCACACGCATAGCTGCACAAACCAGACGTCCAGATAAGGTAATAGGCATGCACTTTATGAACCCCGTTCCGGTAATGAAACTGGTAGAGGTTATTCGTGGTTATGCGACCTCTGACGAGGTAACCCGACAGGTGATGGAAATATCGAAAAAACTCAGTAAAGTTCCTGTAGAGGTAAACGATCATCCGGGATTTGTGGCGAATAAAATTCTGATGCCTATGATAAACGAAGCCATCATTACCCTGCACGAAGGCACTGCTGGAGTAGAAGAGATAGACACCGTAATGAAACTGGGTATGGCTCACCCGATGGGGCCACTTCAACTGGCCGATTTTATCGGGCTAGATGTGTGCTTGGCAATTTTACGTGTATTGAAGGAAGGCTATGGAAACCCAAAATACGCTCCCTGTCCGCTGTTAGTAAACATGGTTACAGCCGGAAAACTTGGCGTAAAAACAGGAGAGGGCTTCTACAGTTGGGGGCATGGAACCAAAAATCTTATCGTAGCCCATAATTTTAAAAAGTAACACCTCCCCTATAAAGTTTAGACCATAGAGACCGTGTTCGGGTAACTGATCACGGTTTTTTTATTTAACGAATATTTAATTTTTTTTCACAATATATTTACAATAAATCGACTATATTTAGAACATGAAAAACCTACTATTTCTCTTTCTATATCTGTCTATTGGTGCTGTATTTTCCCAAAGCCAACGCGGTCAGCCCGATTCTGCTTTGGCGCCTTTTTACCATGGAGTGGCATCCGGCGACCCGCTGCACGACCGAGTTATCATCTGGACTAGAATAACATCCGACACCCTAACCACCGACGAGGTGCAGGTAAACTGGAGAGTTGCCACCGACACCGGTATGACTAACATAGTGGCATCGGGCATGGGTATTTCTTACGAGTTGCAGGATTTCACCTTTAAAGTAGACGCAGTCGGTTTGCAGCCATACACTTGGTATTATTACGATTTCTATGCATTGGGCAGACACTCCGTAAGAGGTAGAACCCGAACCGCTCCGCAAGGCGATACAGATAGCCTTCGGTTTGCAGTAGTATCTTGTTCCAATTATCAGCACGGTTATTTTAATGCATACAAACACCTAATGCAGCGTAACGATTTCGACGTGGTGCTGCATTTGGGTGACTATATATACGAATATCAGGTAGGGGGGTATTCTGCTAATATGCCCGACAGAGAACACGAACCGGCTCACGAAGTAATTTCGCTCGACGACTACCGCCTCCGGTATTCGCACTACCGTCTGGATAAAGATCTGAGAAAACTGCATCAACAGTACCCGTTTATCACCGTGTGGGACGACCACGAAAGCGCCAACGACGCCTATATGAATGGCGCAGACAATCACGACCCGGCAACAGAGGGGCCCTGGTCTGTCCGTAAATACAACTCGCAGCGATCGTACCACGAATGGATGCCTATTCGTACACCACAGCCGGGCAGCCCAAAAATTTACCGAACCATTGAATATGGCGACTTAGTGAAACTCTATATGCTCGATACTCGACTAGAAGGCCGCGATGAGCAAGTGGGAGTTACTTCTTCGTTGGTAAACTCTCCCGCCCGAAATTTGCTTGGGCAAACGCAGTTTAACTGGCTAACAACCGAATTATCGGCTTCTACTAAACAATGGAATTTGCTAGGGCAACAAGTGATGATGGCCCCCCTTAAAGTTTTTGGCGTGATTGTAAATAGCGATCAGTGGGATGGTTACAATTATGAGCGGGAGCAACTCTACAACCACATTATGAACAACAACATACCAAACATGGTGGTGCTTACAGGCGATATTCATACCAGTTGGGCAAATGATTTGCCGCTGGCAGGATACAACACAAGTACGGGGGCCAACTCTGCCGGAGTAGAATTTGTAACCACCAGCATCACTTCTCCCGGATTTGCCATAGGGTTTGGTACAACCATTATAAAATCAAACAATCCGCACATTCAGTATGTAGACTTAACCAAACACGGTTTTTTAATATTAGATATAAACAAACAACGCACACAAGGCGACTGGTATTACATCACCACCAAGTTAGATACCAATTCCAGTGCATATTTTGGCGAAGCCTACCGTGTGCTAGATGGAGAAAGGCACTTAGAGCAGGCGGCAACACCCTCTTTAAGACCAAACGTAACACCTGCTTTTGCACCCTGCTTACCCATTGATTTTGGCTTGTCTGTTGCAGAAGAAATCATGCCGTTACAATTAATCTCTGCTCACCCAAACCCCTTTAGCAACGAGCTTATTGCACAACTTAATCTCACGCAAAAAACAGAATTAAAAATACAACTTACCGACCTTACCGGAAGATTGGTGTATCCGGCAAAAACCATTTTGATGACAGTAGGAATAAACTATTTCACAATAAACGGTAGTGATTTGCCCCAAGGAACTTATGTGCTTTTGATTTCTGATAAAGAGGGCAGAAGCGTGTCCAAAAAACTAATCAGAAATTAATAAACGCCTTTTCTGACATTAAGGCAGTTAAAAAATATCGGCAAGAGTTTTGACTAATCTCTGTAAAAAATCCTTACCTTAGTGGGGAATTATTTATCTAATAAAACACTATAAAATGGCACTTGAAATTAACGAAGCTAACTTCGATGAAGTCGTGATGAAATCAGACAAAGTAGTAATGGTAGACTTTTGGGCAGAGTGGTGTGGTCCATGTAGAATGGTGGGTCCGGTAGTAGACGAACTATCTAAAGAATACGAAGGAAAAGCAGTAGTAGGAAAAGTAAATGTAGATGCAAATGGATCTATTGCGGCTCAGTTCGGAATCAGAAGCATACCTACCATCTTGTTTTTCAAAAACGGCGAAATAGTAGATAAAAGTGTAGGCGCTGTACCCAAAGCAGCCTTGGCAGAGAAACTTACTACACACGCTTAATTTATTAAATTAAACAACAGGGGTCGGTTATGGGGGGAGTCCTATAACCGACTTTCTTTATAAACAGACATCTTGAACGGTAATATTCAACAAGAAGAAATTCGCCAACTAAGCAATCTTGAGCTACTGGCCAAACAGGCCGTAGAGGGGTTTATTACCGGGCTACACAAGAGTCCATTTCATGGATTTTCGGTAGAGTTTGCCGAGCATAGGCTATACAACACCGGAGAATCTACTCGGCATATAGACTGGAAACTATTTGCACGCACAGAAAAACTTTTCACCAAGCGCTACGAAGAAGAAACCAATCTGCGCTGCCAATTAGTCATAGACACATCTTCGTCTATGTACTATCCGGCAAACACGCCCAATAATAAACTTAATTTTGCCATACAAGCTGCTGCTGCACTTATTTATTTACTCAGAAAGCAGCGTGATGCGGTGGGCGTTAGCCTGTTTAACGAGAACATTGAACTGAAAACCGAATGCAAATCGGGATTTAGCCATCAAAAGCTGCTTTTTAACGAATTGGGAAAAAGGCTACATCAGTATCAGGCAGAAAAACCCACCAAAACATTTGTCGTAGATGCTCTGCATCAAATTGCAGAGCAGATTCACCGCCGCTCACTTGTGGTGCTGTTTACTGATATGCTGGACGATAGCAACAGTTTGGAATCCATTTTCCCGGCATTACAACATTTAAGACACAATAAGCATGAAGTAATATTATTTCATCTGGCACATAAAAAAACCGAGGTTGATTTTACTTTCGAAAACAGACCCTACACTTTTGTGGATATGGAGACGGGCGAAAAAATGAAACTCACGCCCTCCGAAATTAAAGAAAACTACCAAAAAGCAATGGCAGACTATCGCAAAGAACTCGAACACAAATGCGCTCAATACCGAATTGATTATGTAGATACGCCTATTGAAGATGGATTTAATCAAGTACTCATCCGATACCTTGCCAAAAGAACAAAAATGCGCTAAACCCTTTTTCCAATTGAACTGTTCATTTTACTTATCACTTAATTTTTATCGATGCCGCGCCGCGAACTTTATATGTTAATCACTTTGGCGGTTATTAACTTCACCAATATACTTGATTTTATGATTATGATGCCGCTTGGCCCTCAGTTTAAGCGCATTTTTGATTTGGACCCCCACCAGTGGAGTTTGCTTATTTCTTCTTACACATTTACTGCTTTTTTATCAGGACTTGCTTCGCTGTTTTTTATTGATAAGCTAGACAGAAAGCCTTTTTTAAATGTGCTTTACATCGGATTTATAGTAGGTACATTGCTTTGTGGATTAGCCAATTCTTATGAATGGTTGCTTGCTGCGCGCGTGTTTACCGGAATGTTTGGCGGAGTTATAGGAGCCTTAGTATTGGCCATTGTAGGCGACGTGGTACCCCCCGAGAGGCGAGGCAGAGCCATGGGAATTGTGATGGCCGGATTTTCCGGTGCAGCAGCGCTAGGGGTGCCGTTGGGGTTATATCTAGGTACGATTTTCGGCTGGCAAATGCCCTTTTTTGGAATAGTGGCTTTAGGATTGCCGATTTATATTCTAATGCACTATACCATACCTAATGTGCGAGAGCATTTAAATAATTCCCAAAAAAACAATGCGTGGATGGCAATAAAAGATGCTTTTCAAGATAAAAATCAGCTTACGGCATTAGTCTTTATGGTCTTTCTGCTGTTTGGTCAATTTACACTTATTCCGTTTTTGAGTCCCTACATGGTAGCAAATGTGGGGTTTACAGAGGCCCAACTCACTTATATATACCTTACCGGAGGGTTAATCACCATTTTTTCTTCGCCCATCATCGGTAAATTATCCGATAAATACGGAAAACCCAGAGTGTTTACATATTTGCTCATACTCTCGCTTATCCCCATACTCTGGATTACTCACATGCCAGCTGTTTCTGTAGGAGTCGTTCTTATAGCTACAGTGATGTTTTTTATGTTTGCTGGCGGCAGAATGATACCTGGGACGGCCATAGTAATAGCTACCGCTAAACCTAACAGCAGGGGAGCATTTATGAGTATTCGTTCGGCAATACAGCATTTGGGGTCTGCGGTAGCCGCTTATATTGGAGGTCTTATAATGGTAGAGCTGCCCGATGGCACCTTTGAAAACTACTCCGTATTGGGGTATATAGGTGTGGCTACTAGTTTGATAGCTTTAGGATTAATTTTCAGAATTAAACAATTGTATTAAAATTTTACTTACTTTAGACTAAATATTTTAATGCCATGAAAAAAATTTATACGTTATCGATTCTGTTTTTTGCTTTTGGTTTTACAACTGTGGCTCAAAACAATCACTTTGTTGAGGCAAATGGAATGTCTTTTATTCCTAACAATTTAACCATTCAAGTGGGCGATACTGTTGTTTGGGAAAACACAGGTGGCACACACAATGTTAATGGTACTACGGTTACTTATCCATCTAACCCCGAGTCTTTTGGTAATACTGTGGGCGCTTCAGGATGGGTGTATAAGCACAAATTTACTATTGCAGGAACTTATCAGTATCGTTGCGATGTGCACGGAGTAAATATGTCGGGAACCATCGTGGTTACAGCCCCTACAATTGTTCAAGAAACTAAAACCTTGAAAGATGTGTCTGTTTACCCAAATCCCTCTTCGGATAAGGTCTTTATTAATCTTAATGGAAGAACAGTAAAAGAAACAGCTCTTTTTGACATAACAGGTAAGAAGATGAGCATTTCTTTTGGCTCTGTGGCTAATGACTTGGTATTAGATGTATCTTCACTTGCTAAGGGAGTTTACTTTGTAAATCTCAAAGTTGGTGATATGGCTGTTACCAAAAAACTTATCGTAGAGTAACTCAATACTTAATTACGTAGTACACGTATTTTAGACACTCGCTTACCATCATAAGCAATCCCTCCTCGGTTTTCCACCAGGAAAATTCATCGAAACGGGTATTGGATACTCCTATGAGAATGAGTTCCACCCCAGCAGTTTTCATCGTTTTCTCAAACGTAAGTTTTATCCTGCGCAGGTGCATTTTATCCGAAACTATTATTAGTTTTTTAATGCCATTTTTTTTTGCGTAGGCGGCATGGATTACCGACTCTTCGAAAGTACTGGTACCTTTGTTTACCGATAGTATATTTTTTTTATCTATCCCCCTTTTTATCAAAGCCATTTTTGTGAGTTCGGCTTCAGATAATTGATTGCCCGTGGCAATGGAATCGGGCGAGGCAGAATTAGCACCCGAGGTAATAATTTTTGGAGCGAAACCGGCATCAAATAATTCTTGGGCTTTTCTTGCGCGGTCGTAGGTATTTCCTCCCAATACCAAAATAGCATCGGCAGCTTGCGGTTCGTCTTCACACACCATCCAATTTGCAAGCCCGGTAGCCAATTCTATGCGAAACAAAAAAATAAAAAACAAAGGAATAGCAAGCCAAAGCAATGCACGGATTATTTTTCCCGATAGTTTTCGCAGAAAATGCTTCGCAGCATCCCATTTATCAGAGAGGTTTAAGTTACTCATAAATTTGGTTACAAAGTAAAAGTTTAAATCTGTTCTTCTATTATTTTTCATTCGCAAAATTGCGGTTAACTTTGCCATGTGCAGTTTAAAGACATATCAGGTTACGACGAAGTAAAATTGCTGCTGAGGGATTCTGTTAATCAGAGTAGGATAGCTCACGCTCAGCTTTTTGCCGGGCCGGAAGGAAATGCGGGGTTGTCTTTGGCTTTGGCTTACATTTCCTATCTTTTTTGTTCAAATAAAACACAGGAAGATTCTTGTGGGCAGTGCGCTTCGTGTCAAAAAATAAAATCCCTTTCTCATCCTGATTTACACTTCAGCTATCCCATCATGTTGTCTAAAACGGACAAGGTAGCCATCAGTACCGATGCTATTATGCAGTGGAGAGAGGCTCTTAAGGAAAATGCATACATGGCCATAAATCAGTGGTACAAGTATTTTGGTTCGGACAACAAACAAGGCATTATTGCCAACGAGGAGGCCGGAGATATTTTCAGGAAACTTTCTCTAAAATCATACGAAGGCGGTTATAAGGTACTTCTGATGTGGTTGCCCGAAATGATGAATGCCGCCGCAGCAAATAAGTTGCTTAAAATACTGGAGGAACCACCTGATAAAACCTTATTTCTATTGGTGTCAGCACATCCCGAAGAGCTTTTACCAACCATTACCAGTAGAACGCAACTCGTCAGAATAAGAAGGTTTAATGACGAGGAAATAATTACCGAGCTTCAAAAAAGAGGAGTAGATGGAGCTACTTCAGTTGAGCTGGCAACCCTGTCAGACGGCAGTATGGCCAAAGCAATGGCACTATACAACGACAATGCCGAGGCTCAGCACTTTTTTGATTTGTTTGTACGCTGGATGAGAATTTGCTTTAAGCGCGATGTCTCAGATTCGTTGAACTGGGTAGAAGAATTAGCCAAACATGGCAGAGAAACCCAAAAAGCATTTTTGGTTTACGGACTCGAAATGCTGCGTAAAAGCATGGCAGCCAAGCTTACTCAGGGAGAAATGCTCAAGGCAGCACCATCACAATTGGAATTTTTAAAGAATTTTGCCCCCCATATAAGTCTTTCTAATTTGCCTAACATAACCAAGTTTCTTAACGATGCGCATTACCATCTGGAGCGCAATGCAAACCCCAAAATACTTTTCATGGATTTAACACTTAAGATGTTTGCCACGTTTAAAAAATAATTAGCTAAAAACATCCGTGTGTTTAAAACTGATACAGTCCCGGGTATTACCACCCTGTGATAGCTTGTACATTTGTACGTATATGAAAAGAATACCAGCCTTTCTTAAAAACAAGTATATTTTATTACCACTGGGACTTCTGGTTCATTTGTTTGTTTTTGAAGAGATAGGTATTTTACAGCTTTTCAAAGAACGAAAGAAGTTAAATAACCTTAGGCGAGAAAACTCACTGATGATAGCAGAAATAGAGGAAAGTAAGTCTAAACTGAAAGAGCTCACCGGTAATAAAAAGGCTTTGGAAAAATTTGCCCGCGAAACCTACCGGATGAAAAAGGCAAATGAAGAAGTATTTGTTGTATTGGAAACGGAATAACGTTTCTTTTAATCTCTAAAAAGTCGTATGATTGAATTTGAAAAGTTTACACTTAAAAATGGGCTTCGTGTACTTGTTCATCAGGATGTGTCGTCGCCGATGGTAGCTGTAAATTTGCTTTACGATGTTGGTGCACGGGATGAAATTCCCGATAAAACAGGATTTGCCCATTTGTTCGAGCATCTTATGTTTGGCGGCAGTGCAAATATACCCGATTTTGATGGTCCGCTTCAATTGGTGGGTGGGCAAAGTAATGCCTTTACTTCAAACGACATTACCAATTATTACGACATTTTACCTGCATCTAACGTAGAAACAGCATTTTGGCTAGAGTCGGATCGTATGCAACAACTTGCTTTTACGCCCACCAGCTTGGAAGTGCAAAGGAAAGTTGTAATAGAAGAATTCAAGCAGCGATATCTAAATCAGCCCTATGGTGATTTATGGCTATTGATGAGACCTTTGGCTTACAAGGAACATCCGTATAAATGGCCGACCATAGGGAAAGAAATTAGTCATATCGAGTCTGCTGAACTTCAGGATGTAAAAGATTTTTTTTACAAACATTATGGCCCCCAACATGCTATTTTGTGTGTTAGTGGCGATATTTACCGATTGAAAGTAGAAGAACTTTGCCATAAATATTTCGAGGACATAAAGAAAAGGAAACCATACATTCGAAATCTGCCCAAAGAATCCGCTCAGGCAGAATATAGGGAACTGATTGTAGAGCGTGATGTGCCCGCATCCCTAATTATGAAGGCATGGCATATGCCGTCACGTACAGAAGAGGGCTATCATGCTACCGATTTACTCAGCGACATTCTTTCTCGTGGAAATTCTAGCCGCCTTTTTAATGCCTTGGTAAAAGAGCAAGAACTATTTAGCGACATCAGCGCCTACGTGATGGGAAGTTTTGACAGAGGCTTGTTTATCGTTAGTGGGAAAATAAGAACCGGAATCGACCCCAAAAAGGCTTCAGAAGCCATTGATGAACAATTGCATAAACTCAAAGTAGAACTTGTTTCTGACAAGGAGCTGCAAAAAGTGAAAAACAAACTCGAAGCCGAACACTTGTTTTCTGAAATGAGTATTCTGAATAAAGCCATGGCACTCTGTCAGTATGAGCTATTGGGAGATGCTAATCGGATTAATACAGATATAGAAAACTACAATATATTGGTCCCTGATGATTTGAAAAAAATGGCCAACGAGTTATTCAGAAAAGAGAATGAAAATGCCTTATTCTATCTGGCAAAAACAAAGTAATATGAACAGCGTAACAGCCCCCGAAATACAGCCTATCTCAGCACCACGATTTATCTATCCCGAGCAGTATGATTCAAATCAGGAATTGTATATGCTAAATGCAGGCTCTCAGGAAGTGGTTAGAATAGAGGTAATTTTTCCTGCAGGTACTGCTATGAATGAAAATCCAACTTTGGCGGGCATGTGCAATAGAATGCTTCGCGAGGGTACGGTAAAGCACAATGCTAGGCAAATTGCCGATAAGCTTGATTTTTACGGAGCTTATTTAGAGTCGGATACCGATGCAGACAAAGCTACCATTACACTTTATGTGATGAGTAAGTTTTTACCCAATGTACTTCCTGTTTTTTTCGAATTACTCACAGAACCTGCTTTTCCTGAAAAAGAACTAGACATTCAAAAAAACAGCTTTAAGCAGCAGTTTATGGAAAATCAGCAAAAAGTTGCTTCACTTTCCAGAATGCGTTTTTCAGAAGAACTTTTTAAAAATCACCCTTATGGCAGTTCGGTTAATTTAAGAGCTTATGACGAATTGAATGTCGAAAAATTAAGAACATTTTACAGCGAATATTACAAAAAAGAGTTGTCTTTTATTCTGGCTTCAGGTAAAATCAGCAAAAACGAAAATGAATTGATTCAGCGCACATTCAAAGGGTGGTCGTCTGTCAGGCAGGTAAACAATCAACCTTTCTACCAGTCAGCCTCGTTGGGCACCATTCAGGTAAAAAAAGAAGATGCTTTACAAAGTGGGATAAGAATAGGAAGAACGCTTCCTGTGAAGTCTGGGGACGATGATTTACACTTAATAAGTTTATACAATACGCTTTTAGGTGGATATTTTGGCTCTCGATTGATGAGCAACATCAGAGAAAATAAAGGATTTACCTACGGAATAGGCTCTGGTGTTCTTGCCATGGAAAGAGCTACGATGTTTGTAATTTCAACCGAGGTAAAAGGTGAGTCTACTCAAGAAACACTTGTCGAAATCAATAAAGAGTTAAACAAACTCTGTAATGAGCCGGTAGATAATCACGAGCTAAAAACGGTAATAAACTACACCTTGGGTGGTTTTTTGCGGAACACGCAAGGGCCTTTTGAACAAGCAGAGAGATTCAAAAATATTTACTTCAGAGGATTGGATTACACACACTACGAAAAACTATTTAATAAGGTGAATAGCGTTGAAGCTTCTGAAATACAACGTATTGCGCAAACCTATTTTAAACCGGAGATGATGCTTACGGCTTGGGCAGGAAAGTAACTATTTGTAGTTCTATAGCTGTGAAATTTTAAACACGGTAGTTTTCACTCTTTTTGTGTGCTGATTTTCAATTATTTCTTCTAAGATCAAGTTTTGAGCACTTTCTTTTTCAAAAACTTCGTTCATGGCAAGGACTGAAGCACAAGGAATCTTTAATCTTGTAAGCTCTTTAATAAGACTTTCTCTATCGAAATTACTTACGGCATTTTGTATTTCCAGTATCAGGGAGTTTCTATTTTTTATGCGTCCGGCGTTTGTTTTATACGCTTCTGTTTTTGCCAGTTCATCTAGTCCCAAAACGCTACAAAGTGAGCCAAACTGTTTGTCGGTGCCTATGGCAAAAAGCAAAGGGGTCTTATTTCGATCGTAAAATAAATCCCCATAGGGAGCAATGTTGGGGTGCTCTGTTCCGATGGGTTTTGGAATGTGATTGCGCATGAGGAAATTTGAGGCCTGATTGGCCAGTGATGCTATTGCTGCATCTTCAAGGCTAACTTCAATTATAGCTCCACGGCCGGTTTGTAGTTTTTCAATCAGCGCAATTAAAATACCTTCCTTTAGTTGGTGTGCGGCGAAAAGGTCAATAAAAGCAACGGGGAGCTTAGCAAGGGATTGCTCGTTTGTTCCTGTCATAGCAATATACCCGGTTTCTGCTTGCAAAACCACATCAAATGCAACTCTGTTTTCGTCTGATGAAAACCCATTAATTTTACCTATAATACAAGAAGGGTTCAGGTTTTTGATTATCTCGTTGGTTAATCCTAGTTTTTTATCATCTCCTGCTTTGAAATTGCTTAAAACAATGTCAGAACTTTTAATCAAATTATAGGCGATTCTGCGGTCTTCTTCATTAGTAAGGTCTAAGTCGATGTATTCTTTATTGTAATTCACGGCACAGAAATAGGCAGAGATATCTTCATTAGATTCTATAGGGAGTTTCCAGCTTCTGGTCATGTCGCCGCCCCTATTTCTGTTTTCTATTTTTATAACCTTTGCACCGAGCTCTGAAAAAAACATTCCTACAGAAGGCCCTGCAAGTACTCCCGCAAATTCCAGTACAGTTAAGTGGTTGAAGTGTTTCATTTTGTCTTAATAGCGGATAAAGTTAGGAATTGATTAAATGATAGAGGCCGACTTATAGGATTTAAGTCGGCCTTTATGTATTAAGTGCCCAGAACTGGACTCGAACCAGCATGCACGTAGTGCACCACCCCCTCAAGATGGCGTGTCTACCAATTTCACCACCTGGGCAAAGAACGCTGCAAAAATAGAATTAATGTGTAATTAGACAGCAGTAAATTTAAAATTTAGACCGGATTTTTGCTCAAAGGTTTTACCCTGATCTAGAATTTCTTCATCATCATCCTCGTATTTCCACTCTACATATACTGTATGACCAGCTTCTTTAAGTTGTTTTCCGACTTTTAGTACTTCGTATATCATCTTAAAAGATATGGAGTTGATATAATCTAGTTCAAAAGTATAATTGGTTACACTGGCAGGAGCATTTTTGTAGTTCTCCAACCATTTTAATATTGGCATATAGAAATCAATAGCGTTTTCCGGAATAGATCTTCCGTACAACGTTATTTCACCATCGAGTTTGCAAATCACCCTAGGTGAATGACTGGTTTCTTTTAATTCAATACTGCTCATATCCTGACCACGAATTTAAATAAAATAAGTGATAAGGGTATCCTTATCACTTATTTTATTTAAATCTTTAATTTTCTTCTTTTTCTTCTGTGTCGTCTATTTTATCCGGTTGAACCGTTGGTAACTTAGTACTTACCTTTTTGGCCGGCCCTTTGGCTTTGTAGTTGGATTTAATTCTATATCCTAAATAAATTTCGTGACTACCTGAACCATATTTGGTTATTCCCGACCATGGAAGCTCATAGCTGTAGCCAAATAAATATTTGTCGTTGTACTGGGTGCCTAACCCTATAATAAAGCTCGATTGCTGTCTGTAAGCAATATTTGCCCAAAAAGTTTTGTCGTAAGTAATCATTACACCTAAATCAAATTGACTACTTGCTTTTGGTACGGCTCTGAGGTTAAACGATGGAGTAGCAGTGAATTTATCGTCCATTTCTAAATCCAGAGCAGCAAAAAAGTTTATATGTCTTCTTAGTCCGAAACTCTCGATTAGCGCATTTTCTTCAATTTTAATTCTGTTTTGAAGCAGTTGAGGAATAGAAATACCGACTCTAAGGTTTTCCTTAAAGTAAGCAACTCCAAAGTCAGCATCAAAACCTAACCCACCTACATTTTTTTGAATTAATTCGTCTGTGTAGTCGGTTGCAATAACATCCTTGGGAGCAAAACTACTTTGCATTACCCCCATCCCTAATCCAAAAGACACCCACGAAAACCTGTCTAGTTCAATATGGTAAGCATAATTGAATTTTGAACTCATATAGTTGTACATGTTAGTTCTGTCCATCACGATATTTCCACCTATTCCCATGGTGTTTTTAGCTAAAGCATCTACAGATAAGTATGTGGTACTTGGTGATCCATCGATTCCAGTCCATTGAAGCCTTTGACCTCCAATGACATCAAAATTAAAAGATGTTCCGGTAAATGCAGGGTTAATTGCCACCTTGTTTTGATTGACAAAGTTAGTATGATACATCTGCTGAGCCAATGAAGTAAATCCAAGACCGGCGATTATCAGGGTATAGAGTAATTTTTTCATCTTATTCAAATTAGTTTTGACTACTGTTGACTTAAGCGCATAAGGGCAATACTTCCTTTGTATGACGCACCATCGACACAATCGATTACGTAGTAGTAAGTTCCTTCGGGTAATTCTTCACCACTCATGTTTACACCTGTCCACTCATTGTTGTATGCGCTGCTTGTCCATACTTCTTTTCCCCATCTGTTGTATATGTTTACTCTACATCCACTAATTAAAGCGGGTTTGTTTACATCCCAGGTGTCATTTTTACCATCGCCATTTGGCGTGATGATATTGTTAATTATTAATTCGTTAATCTGGTTAACAAATACTGTTACCTGATCTGTAGCTATACATCCATTTGTAGTGGTTACCGTTAGGGTGTAAGTAATCGTAGAGGTAGTTGATGAGGTAGGGGTTAGTGTATTAGGGTTAGATAAAAATACAGCAGGAGACCATGTAAATGTGCTGTTTGCAGATGTGGTTCCGTTTAGTTGGGCTGTATTAAACTCTTCAATAGTTACATCTGGTCCTGCATCAGCAAATGCCGGTTCAAAAACAGTTACATTAAAGGAGCAAGAGCTTGTATTTCCAATAACGTCAGTTGCTTCGTAACTGATTACAGTAGTACCTACAGGGAATATGGAGCCACTTACTAATGCTTGATTTGCGTCTGTTCTTACAACAGAAGCAACACCACAGTTGTCAATAGCTGTTGGCGCGGGGAAATTAACCATAGGGTTGCACGTGCTAATGTTTCCAGGACAGGTTATTACTGGCGGAAGATTGTCGTTAGGAAGTACATCAAACGTACAACTGCTTGTATTGCCCGATGCATCAGTAGCTACAAGTGTAACTTCAACAATTCCCGAGTGACTTGTTCCAGTTACAGGAAATTGCGTAATAGCCGGTGCTGCATCGCAGTTGTCTGTAGCCCCTGCCAAGCTTGTATAGTCAGGCATTACAAATTCACAGTTTGCAGTAATATTTATCTGTTGATTTCCGGGGCAATTTATAACCGGAGCAGTAGTGTCTGCAAGAGTAATTTGAAATGAACATGTGTTTGTGTTGCCTGATTCATCCTCTACGGTGATTTGGACTACCTGAGTTGTGCCAACTCCTGAAAGACTAAGTCCGGGTAGAGGTGATTGAGTAAAAATAATATCGTTTGTATTTGTACAGTTATCTGCAAAAACAGCGATTGATGAATAGTCTGGCAGCAGTGCATCACAACTGGCTGTTACTGGTAAATTTGGGTTTGGTGGGCAGGATATTGTTGGGATAATATTATCAAGTAATGTTATTGTTACAAAACAAGAATCCTGATTTCCTGAATCATCAGTAGCAACAAATGCCACATTTATTGGCGACATTGCGTTGGTAATGGTTGATCCGGGAGCAGGAGTTTGAACTACGGTAACCGGAGTTCCACAGTTATCTGATGCAACAATTGCAGCAATATAACTGGGCAGTAAAGCTTCGCAGTTGGCATCAACAAGTAGTGTTTGTGGTCCAGGGCAAGAGATAAAAGGTCTGATTGTGTCTTGTAAGGTAAGCTGGAATGAGCAAGAACCTGCATTTCCGGTAAAGTCAGTACCGTTAATAGTAATGGTATGAGTGGTGGCTCCATTAATAATAGACCCGGGAGTCGGTAGCTGGGTTAAATTTACAACTCCCGGACAGTTGTCGGAGGCGTTAGCCAATCCGCGGTAATCAGGCACGGTAAATTGACAGTTTGCATCAATAAATCCTGTTTGCGGACCAGGACAAGTTATTGTAGGAGGTGTATTGTCAGCTAACGTAACATTAAAAGTACAAGATGTTTGTAATCCACCAGCATCTGTAACAGTTAGGGTTACTATTTGTATGAAGCCAACTCCTGTGAGTGTTGTTCCTGGTATTGGGCTTTGTGTTACAACAGGATTTGGGTCACAGTTGTCAGAAGCAGAAGCCAGTGAGGTATAATTCGGTAAACTTGCGCTACACGCCGCACCAACAAACAATGTTTGCGGACCCGGACAGGCAATAGTAGGGGCTATACCATCGACAACAAACACATCAACGGTACAAGATGAGAAATTTCCTGATGCATCTGTAGCCGTTAGTGTTACTGTAGTTGTTCCTGTTATGGTTGTGCCTGCTGTAGGAGATTGCGTTTTTGTAATTGTTCCTGTACAATTGTCGGTAGCTGATAAAAGCGGGGTTAAATTGGGTAATAAAGCTTCGCAATTAGCATTGCCTGATACAAATTGATTGCCTGGACACGTTACAGTGGGGGCAATATTATCGATTAGCGTTACTTGCATATTGCAAGAAGCAGAATTGCCACTTTCATCAATAGCAGTAAGAGTTACTGTTTGGGGTAATCCAACACCTGTTATTGTTGAGCCGGGAGCAGGAGATTGACTTATAGTAACAGGACCTCCACAATTATCTGTAGCAGAGGCTAATGTAGTGTAGTCTCCTAAAGTGCCCTGACAGCTAGTATTTGTAAAAACCTGCTGGTTTGGGGGGCACGTAATTGTGGGTGGAGTCGTTTCGTTAACCACAACATTAAACGAACACACATCTACGTTTCCGGCTCCATCTGTAGCCTGAAAAGTAAGTGTAGTTGTTCCTGCAGGAAAGGAAGAGCCACTGGAAAGTCCGGTAGCATCGATTTGGGTAACAATTGTTCCGGGGCAATTATCGCTGGCAGTAGGAGTAGTGAAATTTACAACAGCGCTACACTGGCCTGTTGGGGCAGTAACCGTAATGGTAGGAGGGCACGCTATGGTAGGGTTTTCTACATCCACTACAATAATATCTAAATTACAGGTAGCGGTATTGGAGGCTAAATCAGTGGCAGTATACCCTATAGTTGTGGTTCCAACCGGGAAAAATGAGCCTGAAACGAAACCTAGGTTTGAAGTTTGAGCAACTCCCACCCCTGCACAATTATCATTAGCTGTAGGTACACTAAATGTTACGTTTGCACCGCATTGCCCCGATGCGTTATTTACTGTAATCGGGTTACAATTTGTAAACACCGGTGCTTCGATGTCTATTACTAATATTTCGAAAGTACAAAAAGCTTGATTTCCGCTAATATCCTGAATAATATATTGTTGAATATTTGAACCAACCGGAAATAAAGAGCCGTTTGGCAAACCTGTATTTAAAAATATAGTTGGATTAGGGCAGTTATCGATTCCTGATGGAGCAGTGTAATTGACTATCGCTCCACAATCACCGGGAGTACTGTTTATGACGATATTACCAGGGCAAAAAGTGAAAATGGGCGGCTCATTGTCTTCAACAGTAACAATGAAGTTGCATTGAATATCGTTTCCTGAACCATCATTAGCATGGAAATCCTGAAGGTGGTCGCCAAATGGATAAAAATCACCTGATGATAACCCTGATGCATCGGTTTGGGTTAAGAAAGGTGTCCCGCAATTGTCAGATGCTGCAACAATGTAGTTTACTGTTGCACCACACAGCCCGGGTTCGGTGTTTATTGTGAAGTTCCCTGGGCAGTTGTCCCATGTAGGCGACTCTACATCCACTACAGTAATTGTGAATGTACAGGTGTTGCTTCCATCCATATTTGTGATGGTGTATTCCTGAATATTGGTACCGATGTGGAATGTGCTTCCTGAGGTTAGACCGGTTCCATCTGTTTGAGTGATTGTAGCTCCGGCACAATTACTTGTGCATGTGGGAGCCGGGTACGTAACCATGGCATTACATACACCAGGGTCATTGTCTGCTACAATGTTTCCTGGACAATCCATTGTTGGTGCTTGAGAAAAAGCCTGAACTGAGAGAAATATTCCAACAAGTCCGAGTAAAAATTTATTCATATTTACAACTTATATTAGAGTAAATTAGTCGGAAAGGTATAAAAAAAAAATATTTTATCAACAAAAATTAAGCTTTTGTTGATATCGATTGATTTTAGGTATTTCGTATAGGTTGAACTGTGTGAATATCCTTTCTTCTCCAAGAACAAATAGTAGTCCCCACCTTTGTAGTGTCTAGCTTGCCATTTCTTATAATATTTTACACTTTCTGTCCAATGATTA
Organism: Flavobacteriales bacterium; assembly: GCA_046295395.1. GTDB lineage: Bacteria > Bacteroidota > Bacteroidia > Flavobacteriales_D > JBKBNH01 > JBKBNH01. The sequence continues at coordinate 286,778 of JBKBNH010000003.1, forward strand.
AATTTAAGATATTTCTTTTTATATCTGAAGCCGAAAATGTTGTTAGCATCTAGTGAACAGTTAGTGCACTTAAACCATCCTGTTTCTACTATAGCTTGTTTCATTACAATTTCAGGTTCTATAATTTCCAGCCGATTAATTTCGCGCCAAACATTATCTTCCGTCAGGTCGGGATGTATTTCGTCCTCTTCGAAAATAAAACAATCCTGATTAGTAATTTCGGGAAGTGACTTGGCCTTTTGTAAAATTTCGTTTGTTCCAAACCAAAGCCCGATACAAACAAACAGAGACAGTAGTATTAAAATCTTTTTTTTCAATAGATTAATTAGGGTTCATTTTATTATTACGCTGTAGTGAAACTTTGGTTTAATTTTTAATGATTCCCCGCAATGTTACCAGTAATTATTTGCAACTGCAACAACCATTCTATCAAATAGACGTTCTCCGAAGTACCTTCTATTGAGTTTATAGCAAAATTCGTCCAAATAAAGCTGTAAATATTTTCCTTTTACCTTGTGATAAACCCCTAAAAGATTGCGTTTTGCATTACTAATTGCAATATGCACCCATTTTAAAGTTTCATTGGTAGTTTCTTTTGTGGATTTTTCCATAATATGTGTTTCAACAAGCTCTGAAATATCAACATAACTCGTGCTTTTATCTGAGAATATGATTGACTTTTCATCTATATTTTCAGTAATCGTTTCATTTATAGTCTCTTTTTTATGACTATCAAGTACTTTCATTTTGTAATATCTACATG
>JBKBNH010000004.1:0-268838 GCA_046295395.1 Flavobacteriales bacterium
TGTTTAATTTTAAAGCAAAATTACATTCACACAACGTAATCTATTTACGTTCTAGTGGTACGATTGCGGGGAATCATCTTTTTTTTGTATGTTTGCCCAGAGCCTATGCATACATATACAAATTATGAGAACAATTAAATTTCTTTCTATCCTTTCATTTGCCTTGCTTTTAGTTTCTTGTGGTAACTACGTAAATGAGCCACTGGACGAAGTAGAAGTTGAGTTTATGTTTGAGGGGCCTATTTTCGACGGGCCTAATGAAACAAGTGTTTCTATATCTTTTAATCCTGAGGCAAATGGCGTGGAAAGAGAGCGAATTAAAGGGCTTTCCATCACATCAATTGAACTTAGCTCTTCAAGCGAAGACGGGTTCGATAAATTTCAGAGTATTGCTATGCTTTTGGTAGCCGAGGGGATAGATATGAAAAATATAGCAGTGATTAATCCCGTGGAAAAAGGAAAAAGCACATTGGTGCTAAATGTTTCTAATGAAGTGGAATTCGAAAAAGTAGCCAATCTAAAAACACTCAATCTAGTTATGGATGCCAACCTGAGGTTAGAAGAAGAATATACAGATGATGATATTTCAATAACAGGGAAAGTAAAAATGGCCGTGAGAGCCAAAGAAAAAAAATAATGGCACAAGCCTTGTAATTAATTTCAAAAAAAATATAAAATCATGAAAAACAAAATTCAAGTCTTAATCTTTTCATTACTAGCAGTTTTTTTACTGGCCTTTTCTTCTTACCTAACACCGCAAACTTCTGCCGAAGGCGATAAGCTGGTTGGAGTTTGGGAGCCTAGTCATGGAAAAGCTAAAATAAAAGTAACCAAAATAGGAGAGAAATACTACGGAAAAATTGTTTGGTTAAAAGAACCTAACGATGAGAAAGGAAATGCTAAAGTAGACAAAAACAATCCGGACGAATCTTTACGTTCTACGCCACTTATGGGTTATAGAATTTTAAAAGACTTTGTTTACAAAGGAAACAACACTTGGGAGGATGGAACAATTTATGACCCTGAAAATGGTAGCACCTACAGCTGCGTTATAAAGCTTAAGGATGATAACACGATGGATGTAAGAGGTTACATAGGCGTTTCTATGATAGGAAGAACTGATACTTGGAAGAGATTGGTGAAAAAATAATCACCAATCGACATATTTTAGCAAAAAAGGCTGTTCAAAACGAACAGCCTTTTTTATTTTCTGTTGTAAATAATACGACAAAAAGAAATACGTTTGTAACGTTTTTACCTGTTAAACGTCACACATAAAACAGCATATTAATGAAGCGTCTTTTGCTTTTGCTGGCTCTGTTGCCAGTCTTGGTTTGTAGCCAAAAGAAAACGATAAAAGGATATTTAAAAGATGCGTCAACTTCAGAAATGTTAATAGGCGCCTCGGTATTTAATCTTAAAACGGGGCAAGGAACATCAACTAACACCTATGGATTTTTTAGTCTTACCCAGCCGGCTAATGACACCGTTGTGGTCAGATTTTCATATGTGGGTTATCAGCCGGTTACTCATGTTTTTGTGCTTAGGTCAGACACGGCACTGAATGTATTGTTGAAATCGTCTGTTGAATTGGATGAATTTGAGGTTATTTCAACACAAGCTGAAAAAATTCAAGACCGAACACAAATGAGCTCTATAGATTTATCTATGGACAAAGTAAAGTCGCTACCGGTACTTTTGGGAGAGAAAGACGTGATGAAAACCATTCAACTATTACCGGGGGTACAATCGGGGAGCGAGGGTACAAGCGGATTGTATGTTCGTGGTGGTGGTCCCGATCAAAATCTCATTTTACTCGATGGAGTTCCCGTTTATAATGCGTCTCATTTATTTGGATTTTTCTCTGTTTTTAATGCAGATGCCATTAATAATGTACAATTGATAAAAGGTGGTTTTCCTGCTCGGTACGGGGGGCGATTATCTTCGGTAATAGACATCAGAATGAAAGAAGGTAATATGAAAGAGATGCACGGAGAGGGCTCCATTGGAATTATCGCATCCAAATTAACCCTCGAAGGGCCTATTAAAAAAGACAAAACATCGTTTATAGTATCGGGCAGAAGAACCTATATTGACCTTTTGGCACAACCCATAATAAAAGCGCAAAACAACGGTCAGCCTTCGGGGTATTTTTTCTATGATGTAAACGCCAAATTAAATCATGTTTTTTCTGACAAAAGCAGACTGTTTTTAAGCAGCTATTTTGGAAATGATAAGTTTTACTTTCGAAATAAGAGCAGCTATTTAGATGGAGGGATAGAATATGCCTCGGTAGACGAAAGTAAAATGAACTGGGGTAATATTATTAATGCCCTCAGGTGGAATTATGTTATCAACGACAAGCTTTTTAGCAATACTACAATTACCTACAGCCGGTATAAATTTTTAGTAGGATTTTCTAGTGAAGAAACCGAAAAAGGCGTCGGTATTAATAATAAAGAGGTTACCTCTTTTGCTTATTTCTCAGGTATTGAAGACTGGGGCGGCAAAATAGATTTTGACTATATACCCTCGCCCAATCATTATATTCGTTTTGGGGTGGGAGAAACTTACCACACTTTTACTCCCGGAGTTAACCAGTTTAAGCAAACCGGTGATGCTGCCAACGCTATAGATACCTCATTTGGCTCAGCAAAACAGTTTGCACATGAGTTTTACACTTACATAGAAGACGAGATAAAGCTTGGTAGCAGAACGAACCTCAATGTGGGAGCGCATTTAAGTGGATTTGTAGTTAGAAATAAAATGTATTTTGTACCTCAACCTCGATTGGCTGCCCGATATTTGCTCGATGAGCATTCTTCTGTTAAAGCCAGTTTTGCAACCATGTCGCAGTTTCTGCATTTACTTACCAATACATCTATTGGTTTGCCTACAGATTTGTGGGTTCCGGCTACAGATAATGTTGTGCCTCAGCAGTCGGCACAGGCAGCTGTGGGGTATGCCAGAACGGTGAAAAAAGATTATGAATTATCTATTGAGGCCTATTACAAAACCATGAATAACCTTATAGAATACAAAGAGGGAGCAAGTTTTTTTGGAAATGACAAAGACTGGCAAGAGAAGGTTGAAAGTGGTATAGGCTGGTCATACGGTGGAGAACTTTTACTGGAGAAAAAAGTAGGCAAAACTACGGGATGGATTGGCTACACCCTTTCTTGGACAAACAGGCAGTTTGCCAATATTAACCTAGGAGAAAAATTTCCTTATAGATACGACAGAAGGCACGATATTGGATTGGCAGTAACTCACAAGTTTAACGACAGAGTTGACGTGGGCGTAGTTTGGGTGTATGGCACCGGAAATGCCGTTACACTTGCGCTGGAGCGCTATCAGGATTTGTTAGACCCGGTTTCGTTTTTCGGTGGTGGCAATGTTGAGCACATTTCTTCCAGAAACAACTACAGAATGGGAGCTTACCACAGATTAGATCTTGGTGTGAATCTTCACAAGAAAACCAAATGGGGAGAAAGAACCTGGAGTTTTAGCGCCTACAACGCCTACAGCCGTCAAAATCCGTTTTTCCTTTATTTCGACAACGATACGCAGGGAAATAGGGGGCTTTATCAGGTTAGCCTTTTCCCGATTATTCCCGCATTTGCTTATAGTTTTAAATTTTAGAATAGAAAAAAATCATCCTACTTATGAAATACAGCGTTTATATTCTTGCGACTTTGTTTCTTTTCGCTTCTTGTACAAAAGAAATTCCCTTCGACAGCGAAATAAAGCAACCAAAAATTACCATCAATTCGGCATTTACGCCGGACAGCTCATGGGCGGTTAAACTAACCAGAAGTTTAAGTGTGATAGACAACGGACAGCTTTCGGACATTGAAAACGCCACCGTTATAATATCCGGTTCCGATGGAACAACCACGCCACTTACTTATGATGCAGTAACAGGTTTTTACACCTCTACAGCAACCCTGGTGGCAAATGTGAATTATACTATTTCGGCTTCTGCGCCAAATTATCCAAATGCATCGTCTACCGGATTAGCAAAACAACCGGTGCCGATAATACAGGTTGACACCTCAAGTAGAACCAGTGAATGGAGTAAATTTAAGATTTTTAAAATTAAGTTTAACGACCCCTCTTTTTCGCAAGACTACTACATGGTTACCATTATTCAGCGGGTTGAAGATTACACTTATGATTGGATGGGAAATATTGTAGATACGTTTTATTACGACTATAAATTGCATTTAAATTCTTCCGATTTATCCTCGGATCAGGATAACGACTGGAATGAAGCGGTAACTTTTAGCGACAATTTGTTTAACGGGCAAACCAAAGTATTTACTTGTGAAACTTATCAGGATTTTCCTAATAACGATAAGTTCCTAATTGTGTTGAGCCGTTTAAGCGAAGATTTTTACAAGTATAAAAAAACCATTATGGCTTATTGGAACTCTCACGGAAATCCTTTTGCCGAACCGGTTAGAGTGCACACCAATGTGGAGGGTGGCTTTGGAATTTTTGCCGGCCTCTCGCACTATTATTATGTTATACCTTAGTGTTGGGAGGGGGCAAGTACAATAGTACAATGTATCAGGTATTATGTGTACGTTTTTCATAAAAAGTTCTCGACTTGTCTGTCGGCTGGCGGACGCTCGAACTGACATCCTGCTCTGAATGGGTTACTGGTTGCTGGTTATTGAGTTAATAGTTATTGAGTTGTGGGTTGTAAGGTGCATAGGCATGTTCATCATCTCTACTTGACTACTCGCTTAGTATTTCCGAAATCCCGTATTCGAAATTTTCAACTTCCCTTCGCTATTCGTTGTTCAATTGTTCGCCCCCTCTACTTGCTATTCACTTCCCCTGTGGGGAGGACGGAGGGGAGTTCATAAAGTCAATTAATTATGTGGTAGGGGAATGTTTTATCTTTGTTTTTTTCGGCTACCTGTAACTAATTTAAAACATAGGCGTCTTACGGACACAAAACATGACACCCGCCGAATACAATAGTGCAGTCAATAACCACAGCGATGGTCTGTACCGCTTTGTGCTCAAGCTCTCCAGAGACGAAGAGTTGGCGCGTGATTTGGTTCAGGATGCCTTTGAAAAAGCTTGGATTAAACGAGAGGACGTAGCCGCTGAAAAAATTAAATCCTACCTGTTCACGTCGGTTTATAATGCTTTTGTTGATTATACCAGAAAACAAAAAAGAAAGCATGATTACGAGGGATCTATCTTGCCGGGAGCAAGTTATAGCCCCTCACAGCCTGATTTGAATGAGGTGCTTCAAAAAGCCTTAAATCAGTTGCCCGACGTACAACGTTCGTGTGTATTGTTGCGCGACTACGAAGGGTACGATTACAAGGAGATAGGAGAAATATTAAAATTAAGCGAGTCGCAGGTGAAAGTGTACATTTTTCGTGCACGGCAGCATTTGCAGAAAATAATTGGAAAATTGGAGGCAGTACTATGAACGAAAAAATCTCGATAGAAAATTACGAGGCTTTCATGCTTGACTACATCGAAGGCAGATTGAATGCCGAGCAAGAGATAGTATTGTTTGAGTTTTTGGCTCAGCATCCGGAACTAGAGGTTGATTTTGATATGGCACTTCCTGTTTTATCAAAAGAGCAAGTGAAGTTTGAGCAAAAGGCGGCATTGATTCGCGGCGGCATAAATATCGAAAACCGGAGCTATTATTTTATAGCTTTTCAAGAAAATCAATTAACTGAAATTGAAAGACAGGAAGTGCTTCGTTTTGTAGCTGATAACAGCCAATTCGAGAAAGAGTTTAATCAATATCAAAAATCAGTGTTTGAGAAAGAAATTATTCTCTTTCCAAACAGGAGTGAACTGCTTGTTAAGGCTCCCCGTGTTATACCGATTTGGGCATATTCTGCTGCCGCCTCTGTAGTGCTTTTAATAGGGTCGTTTTTATTTTTAAATCAAGAAAACGGCATGTATTTGCCACGTACTGATACTAATGAAATGTCATACACCGATTTATCCGAAGATATTATCAAATTTAATTATGCCCAAAGCAAAAATGTAGGTGTTCATTTGATAAATAAGCCGCTAAATTATTTGCCGAAAAAAAATGAATCTCAAGGTGTTGTAAGTTCAACTGCCGTGAATGATAAAAAGATTCGTCATGTTTCTAAAAGAGGAATATCCTCAGTAACCACTCAGGTTAATTCTGTTGAATTGCCTAAAAAAATTGACCTACCGCGTGTGACTGATGAGCAGTTGGCCTTCAATCAACCGGAAAGTAAGAAAGATGTACTGACAATACCGGAATTTTTAGCATTAAAAACACGCGAAATAATTGGTGTGGAATCACCAAACCCCACTATCAGAATTGAAGAGAATGATGTTCAGTCGGTTTTTGCCTATTCGTATCAAAAAATAACCGGGAAGGAATCGCCCATTATTAAGGCAGAAACAGAGGAAACTAAAACTACCGGATTTAAGCTGGGGACCTTCGAATACAAAAGAATTGTAGCTAAAAAATAGTGTGCGCTGTAACTTATTGAGAGGATGAGCGTCACATTGCAAACGAGATAAAATTCTGCAAAGACGTCGGTAGAATTAAAGAAGACAAAAGAAAAAAAACAGACTCAAAAACCAAGATTATGAAAACGAAAATTTACACACTTATCGCATCCGTCTTCCCGTTGTTTGCCTTTACGCAATTTGACGGAACAGATACAACCCGAATTTCTATGGGGACGAAAGTGGTTATTGTAATTAATGATTCAACCAAAACGAAAGCACCCAAGGCTAAAAATTTTAAACACGAAAATCATTGGTCCGGTTTTGAGTTGGGCGTAAATGGTTTGCTTTCGCCAAGCCATAGATTGAACGACAACGGATTAAATAATTACATGGATTTGGATTACTCCAAAAATATCGCTATTCAACTTAATATTATGGAGTACAATCAACCAATTATTAAGAATAAGTTGTTTTTAATGACGGGATTGGGTTTTAGGTTTAACCGCTACGGATTTAAGAATAATGTAAGAGTTGGCTACAATGCGCTCGAAGTATTCGGTTCGGAGGACTCGCTTAGAATTTACTCCAAGAATTTATTAAAAGCATCTTACATTTCGGTGCCGTTATATTTAAAAGTTATGCCGGGCAAATTAGCCGATAAAAGTTTTCACTTTGCTGCGGGAGGTGTGGCTAATTACCGAATAAGTTCTAAAACAAAACAAAAATATGAGGTAGAGGGGCAGACTTACACAGACAAAGTGAAGGGACACTATCACCTTAATCCGTTTTTGTTCGATGCCAGTGTGCGATTTGGGGTAGGCTCTTTTGTAGCCTTTGCAAATTATAGTGTGAATACCCTTTTTGAAAAAAACAGAGGCCCCGAATCATATCCTTTTACAGTTGGTGTTCGTCTCATAGGTTTCTAGTTTTAAAGTTTTAACATCCTTAACAAAGTAAGCAGCACCAACTCGGTCCCCCCTGAATTTTCAGGGGGGATTTTTTATGAACCGTTTTATTTGTTTTTGGCTAAAACAACCGCATTAGAAAACATAACTAAATTTTAATCTTTTATCGTTTACGATTTTACTTTAACTTTCCTACCTTGTGTCTTCAATTGGCAAGAATGAAAAGTTTTACGCTAGCTGTATTTTTTATAACCGGTTTAACAGCACTTAATGCTCAGGAGTTTTCTTCGGGCGGTGCTGCTGCTGCGGCACAGGGAGGTTCTTCTTTGTTTATGTCGGATGCCTTTAGTTTTTACAACAATCAGGCGGGTTTGGTCTGGGTTTCGGCAGCTGAAGCCGGTGTGTTTGTAGAGAACCGTTTTTTGGTAAACGAGCTCAACAGAGCAGGAGGCGTTTTTGTGTTGCCAACCGAAAAATCGGGTGTTTTTGGGTTTGGATTTTCGAGTTTTGGGTACAGCCTTTATTCTCGTTCAAAAGTCGGATTTGCTTACGCGCGCCAGTTAGGCAGCAATATTTCCGGAGGAGTGCAGTTGAACTACCACCGCCTTCGTTTTGGTAATAATTATGGCAATAAGGGTGTTCCTAGTGTGGATTTAGGTATGCAGGCTTTGTTGACAAAAGAACTGGCTTTTGCTTTTCAGCTTATTAATCCGACCCAATCTAAAATTACAGACGCTCCTGAAGAGCGAATCCCAACCATTTTGCGCATAGGCTTAGGCTATAGAGCCTCGGAGAAAACCCTCATTACCTCAGAGGTGGAAAAAGATATGTTTTACCCGGCTTCTGTAAAAGCTGGAATAGAATACCTTGCGGGAGAAAGGATATTTTTCAGAGCCGGAATATCATCTAACCCAAATAGGGCCGCTTTTGGGTTTGGTCTTCTGCTTAAATCGGTGAGAATTGATTTTGCCTCACAATACCATCAGGTTCTCGGTTTTACGCCGACGTTTAACTTGAGTTACAATTTTAAAGGAGAAAAGCAGGGATTAGGGGTATGGCAAAATCGCTGAAACGTATATTGACTTTTGTTTTTTTGGCTTTGCCTAGTTTTGCTTTTGCTCAAAAAAAAGACAAGAAAGTAGACCCTGCTAAAATTGAAATTATTGAGCAGAGGGTAGAGTTAATAGCTGAAAACTACGAAGAAGAAAATCTTGATTTTATTACCCTTTTCGACAACCTTGTTCATTATTACGATCATCCGATTAATCTTAACGACCCTCGAAACACAGAAGATTTAAGGCAGTTATACTTGCTTACTGAGGTGCAGATTAATAATCTGAAAGATCATATTATAAGAAACGGAAAACTTATGAGTATGTATGAGCTTCAGGCTGTTTCCGGGTTTGATTTACAAACTATACAGTGGATTTTGCCTTTTGTAAAAGTAAGTGCAGATATAGACAAGAGAAATGTAACATTTAAAGAAATGCTCGACAGGTCGACGAATGAATACTACCTCAGGTGGGGAAGGACTTTGGAGCAGCAAAAAGGTTTCTCTCCCGTAACACAAGAAGAAATTGAAAACAACCCGAATGCAAGATTTTTAGGCAGCCCCGATAGAATATACACCCGCTATCGGTTTCGTTATTTGAACAACGTGAGTTTTGGTATAACGGCAGAAAAAGATGCCGGAGAAGAATTTTTCAGAGGCACACAAAAACAAGGTTTTGATTTTTACTCGGCACATTTTTATCTACGTGATTATGGCAAACTTAAAGCCTTGGCTGTGGGTGATTATCATATTGAGTTTGGTCAGGGGCTTACGATGTGGTCGGGGCTGGCATTTGGTAAATCTTCAGAAATAATTAGTGTTAAGCGAAATGCTTTTGGCATAAGACCATATTCCTCGGTAGATGAAAATCGATTTATGCGCGGAGCAGCCGTTACAAGTGCGTTTGGTAAATGGGAGGCAACAGCGTTTTACTCTAACAAGCGCAGAGACGCAAATGTAGTTGCTGCCAGCACTGCCGATTCTAACCAAGTACAAGATGAGGTGATTGTGAGTTCATTTCAGCAGACGGGGTTGCATCGTACACCCCGCGAGGTTGAAAACAAACACTCCATAGGTGAGCAATACATAGGAGGGCATCTGGCGTACAAAACTAAACGGTTGAATTTGGGTGCGACTTCTTATTATTCTGAGTTTACAGGCATTTTAAATCGAAATCTCTCCTATTACAATCAATTTGAGTTTACGGGAAAATCGAATGCTGTGATGGGACTGGATTATAACTATATTCTTAGAAATTATAATTTCTTTGGAGAGGTTTCGCGCTCACAGAATGGAGGTATGGCACAGGCACATGGTGCATTGGTTGCTATAGATCCAAAACTATCAGCTTCCTTTGTTTATAGAGATGTGCAGAGAAATTTTCAGAATCTTATGTATAATGTGTTTTCTGAGTCTAGCAACTCACTCAATGAGCGAGGCTTGTTTTCTGGCTTCGAATTGCGGCCAAATTCGGCATGGAGATTAGTTGCTTATTACGATTTATTCACTTTTCCTTGGATGAGATACTTAGTTGAAAAACCAGTTACTCATGGTTCGGATTATTTAATTCAACTCAATTGGAAGCCTAAGCGAAACATGGAAATGTATGGGCGCATTCGTCGTAAAACTAAAGATGCCAACGTTAGAGATGAGTTCGATGAAATAGATTTTGTAGTAGCTACCGTAAGAACAAATTACCGATACAACATAAATGTAAAGGTGAATGATCAGTTAAGCCTCAGAAGCAGGGCGGAAATAGTTACTTGGGATGGTCGGGACAGAGAGAGATATAAAGGCTTTTTAATGTATCAAGATGTAATTTATAAGCCTTTAGGCAAGCCTTTTAATTTTAGTTTTCGTTATGCGATTTTCGAAACAGATAATTACGATACCCGCATTTATGCATACGAAAACGATGTATTGTATTACTACAGCATCTTAGCGCACAACAATAAAGGGTCAAGGGTTTATCTGACAACCCGGTATACCCCTAAAAAAGGAATCGACTTTTGGTTTCGAATAGGACAATTTTACTATACCAATTTAGCCACTATAGGAAGTGGACTGAATGAAATACAGGGGAATCGCAGAACCGAGGTTAGAGCTCAGGTTCGGTTTATGTTTTAGGGATTTCATTTCTCTTTTAGCTTGTTTATACGGATTGTTTTTTAACGCTAGATAACATTCTGCTTTCTTTTCAACAATTCGTTAAAATTTAAACAAGTGGTTTGATTTGTCGATTTAAATCATTAAAATTGAACCATGCAATCGCTAAAATATTGCTTTATGGCAGACTTTCTTATCTATTATCGATTAAATGAAACCAGGCGTAGTTAGCCCCGATTCGCTCTTTTTGTAGATTTATTTATTTCCAAAACATATAAAAATTTAAAACCAACAGCCATGAGAACAACTAGACTCTTAGTCCTGTTTTTTCTGTTATTTTTCGCTTATTCAGCATTTAGCCAAACCGTTTATGAGTGGTATCAAGATGGTAAAGTAGTCTTCCAGTTTAAGACTAACTCAGGAGTTTCTATCAAGTCGAAAGACAAACAGGTGAACTACGAGAAAGTAGATTTTTTAAACAGGCTTAAACATAAATATGGAATAATTGAAGTTACTCAACTACACCCTGATCATTCTGATTTGTTGCTCAGAAATACCTATCAAATTGATTTTACAAATATTGAGTTGGTAGAGGATTTAATTAAAGATGTTGCTGCAAATACTATCATTGAGTATGCAGAAAAAAAAGAATTACATAAAAACTTCCTAACACCAAACGACCAATATTTTGTAAATCAAACAAATAACGGACAATGGTCACTTTTTAGGATAAATGCTCAGCAGGCATGGGACATATCCACCGGTTCGGCCAATATTATTGTAGCTGTTACCGATAATGCTATTAATGTAGATCACCCCGATTTAACCAATAAAATGGTGGTAGGTTATGACGCTCCTACGGGGGGAAACAATCCTAGACCATGTGGTAGCAATAATGGTTTTCACGGTTCCCATGTTTCTGGTATAGTAGGAGCCCAATCAAATAACACTATTGGTATAGCTTCTATAGGGTTTAATGTGAGTGTTATGCCTGTAAAAATAGGAAACTGCAATGGAGCCTTAACTCATGGATATGAAGGTATTACATGGGCTGCTCAAAATGGTGCCCATGTTATCAACATGTCTTGGGGTGGCGCGGGTTTTTCAAATTATGGTCAAAATGTTTGCAATAATGCATATAACATGGGGGCTATATTAGTAGCTGCTGCAGGGAATGATAACACCAATCAACAATTTTATCCGGCAGCATATAATAATGTAATTGCTGTAGCTTCAACAACAACAAATGATGCAAAATCTAATTTTTCCCAATATGGTACCTGGATTAATATCTCTGCTCCGGGGTCTAGTATTTTGAGTTGCAATCAAACTACGGGTTATCAAGTAACTCAAGGCACTTCTATGGCCTCTCCGCTTGTGGCGGGCTTACTTGGTTTGATGAAGTCGCACGCACCCAATGCAACCCAGCAAGATTTAATAAACTGTTTGTACAGTTCAGCAGACAATATTAATGCAGTTAATCCAAATTACATAGGCCATCTGGGAGCAGGAAGAATTAACGCGCATCAGGCAATGATCTGCGCAAGTTCATTTTCTTTTCAGCGTGATGCAGCTATTACAGCTATAATTTCACCAGCTGCCACCGTTTGCGGAACTAGCTTTACGCCTCAGGTTACGCTCAGAAACTTTGGAAGTAATACGCTTACATCTGTAACTATAAATTACAACTGGAATGGAACTCCAGCAACGTTCAACTGGACGGGAAGTTTGCCTACTGGGCAAACCACCAACGTCACCTTACCGGTTCAAAATGGAGCGAATGGGACTTACACATTTACTGCCGCCACATCGATGCCGAATGGACAGCCTGATCAGAATCCATCTAACGATGCCAGTTCACTATCATTTACGGCAGATCCTAACGGACAAACAGTTACGCTTACAATTATCACCGACTGCTATGGAAACGAGATAACCTGGAACATTCAGAATACTTTGGGCAATACAGTTGCTTCAGGAGGGCCATACGTAAATAATGTCAATGGCAACACAAACCACCATTCTTTCTGCCTTCCGGTGGGATGCTACACATTCAATATAGCCGATTCTTACGGTGATGGCATGTATGGTGCACAGTGGCAAAACTGTGCAATTAACGGGAACTATTACATGGTTGATGGTTCCGGTAATACACTATTTCAAATGACAGCACCCAATGCCAATTTTGGATACGGCACTTCTCACAATTTCTGTATCATTTCCCCCTCAGTGATGAATGATGCCGGGATAAGCCAGGTGATGTCTCCTTCGGGAATCGGGTGTAATTCCAGTTTAACTCCTATAGTACAACTCAGAAACTATGGAAACAATGCATTAACTTCAGCTACTATTAATTACCAGATTACCGGAGGAACACTACAGGTCTTCAATTGGATTGGTAATTTAGCTTCAGGACAAATCACCAATGTTACTTTGCCAACTGTTACAGCTTCATCCGGATTAAACACATTTACAGCTTATACAACACAACCTAATGGCACTACGGATGATGATACATCAAACGACAGTAACCAAAGTGTAGTAACGGTACATACTTCCGCATTATCGCTTCCGTTTATCGAGTCATTCAGTAATAGCCCTTTCTCTAACGGTACTTGGACTATTGAAAACCCTGATAACGATATTACCTGGGCGATAGTGACTGTTGCCGGAACATCTCCGGGTACAAGTGCCGCTAAAATGGATTTTTATCAATATACACAAGCGGCTCAGCGAGATGCCATGATTAGTCCGAAATTAAACTTTAATGGATATACTACGATTAATATGACGTTTGAGCATGCCTATCGTCGTTTTGACCAATCCAGTTCTGACTCGTTGATAATTTACGTTTCTACCGATTGCGGAAGCACCTACACAAGAGTAGTTGCTTACGGTGAAAACGGAACGGGTACTTTTGCTACGGCAACAACCAGTAATCAGGCGTTTAATCCGCAAAACTCTAACGAGTGGTGCATGGGGACAGTGGGCGCAAACTGCTTCTCTGTGAATTTGGATGCTTTTATAGGAAACGAAGTTCTGATTAAGTTCGAAGCCTTTAATGCCGGAACTACCGGAAATAATTTATACGTTGACAATATAAATATAATCGGAGTTCCAACTCCTAATCCTCCGCCCACTGCCGGATTTAGTTCTAACACCAATTCGATTTGTGTGGGGCAAACAGTGAACTTCACAGACCAATCTACTCCGAATATTACAGCGTGGAACTGGTCGTTCCCAGGTGGAACTCCGGCTACATCAACGGTGCAAAATCCAACAGTTACCTATAATACAACAGGAACATACAATGTTACGCTTCAGGTGACCAATGCAGATGGTACTAATTCTATTACGCAGAATAATTATGTTACAGTAGTTGCATTGCCAAATGTTGTTGCAACAGCAAGCCCAAATGCAATTTGCGAGGGAGAATCAGTTAATTTAAATGCAACCGGGGCAAATACGTACTCATGGAATAATGGATTGGGAGCAGGTGCTTCTCATACGGCTTCTCCTACGTCAAACATCACCTATACAGTTACTGGAACAGGAATCGGCGGTTGTGTGAATACGGCTCAGGTTACTGTTACCGTTAATCCTTTGCCCGCCACTCCGATAATAACTCAAAATGGAAACTTCTTGTCTGTTAACGTGCCGGGAGGTAGTACTGTGCAATGGTATTACGAGGGTAACGCAATCCCCGGAGGAAATACAGCCTCTATAACCATGACAGGTGATGGTGAATACACTGTAGTAATAACTAGCGGAGCGGACTGTGAGGCGTCAGCATCGGGCGAGTATCAAGCCTCAACTTCAGTAAATGAATTGTCATCAATGATTTATAAGATATATCCTATGCCAACTTCGGGGCAATTTACTTTGGAAATATATAAGTTATCAAGTTCATTGAATATCCGCCTTACGGATTTACTTGGTAAAGAATTGGTGATGTATAAATTCTCTCAACCTTCATCACAACAAATTTTACAGTTTGATATAAGTGATAAGGCTACCGGGGTGTATTTTATCATTATGGAGTCTCCGGAAGGCAGAATAACTGAAAAAGTTATTTTGACCAGATAATCACTATGTGTGTTAAAATATTAATCCCCGCTTAAGCGGGGATTTTTTGTTTCCTAAAACCTACCTTTGCCCTCATGAACAAAACCAAGCGATACGGTAGCGTTGTACTCAGTGGACTACTACTTTCGTTGGCATGGCCTGCCATAGGGGATTTAACTCCATTGATTTTTGTTGCTTTTATTCCCTTTTTGTGGGTAGAGGATTTCAACTTTCGTAAAAGATTAAAGCCTCGCAAAATATATACCCTCGCGGTCACACTTTTTTTGGTTTTCAATTTAAGCACCACATGGTGGATATATTTCGCCTCCGGGGGAGGGATGGCGATGGCGGTTATTTTCAACTCCTTGCTCATGGCGGTGCCAATGTGGTTGTATCACCTCACCCGAAGATTTGTAGGGCAAAAAGAAGGTGACGTTGCCTTTGTTTTGTTTTGGCTAGGCTTTGAGTGGTGCCATTTTCATTGGGAACTTTCTTGGCCTTGGCTTACTATGGGCAATGTGTTTGCAAATCAGCCAAATTGGGTTCAGTGGTACGAAACTACAGGAGTATTGGGGGGGTCGTTATGGGTGTTTTTAATCAATCTGTTTCTTTTTAAACTTTTTCGTAACGTGTATCTCAATCGTGAAAAGATACATGAACAATACAGCTTGTTAATACTTGTTTTGGTTTTATTTGTGTTGCCCTTAGGGCTTTCTTTTAGTGTTTTTGGCAAAAGAGAAATTAAAGGCGGAACATATAAAGAGGTGGTAGTGGTGCAGCCTAATGTAGATCCTTATAAAGAGAAATTTGAGGGAGGCTTGAGTCCTGAAGAGCAAATAGAAAGAATAACAACCTTAGCTAAAAGCGAACTCACTGAAAAAACGGCTTTAGTGGTTACCCCTGAAACCGCTATTCCATTCTCTCTTGATGAGGAGGCATTTGGTAAATTTCAGGTTGTAGAGGACATTTCTTTGCTTACCCGCGAGTTTAAAACGTTACGTTTAATTACCGGAGCTTCTACTCATCGTTATTTTTTTACCGACCAAAAGCCCTCTTATGCAGCAGAATCGCTATCCGACGAAAAAGGATTTGTGGAGTATTACAATACAGCCGTACAGATACAATCGGGTTTGGATAAGTATGATTTTTACCGAAAAGCAAAATTGGTATTGGGGGTGGAAAAAATTCCATTTAGCAATACCCTTACTTTTTTGAGCGATTTGGCTCTGGAAATGGGGGGCACAAGTGGAAATTTGGGCTTCGACCCTGAGCCTGTTGTATTCGAATCGGACTTGTATAACCGCGATTTAAAAGTAGCTCCAGTAATATGTTATGAGTCGATTTACGGTGAGTACGTTACGGATTATATTAAAAAAGGAGCAAATCTTATAGCCATTGTGACTAATGATGGCTGGTGGGACGATACTCCGGGCTACAAGCAACACTTGGCCTATGCACGGTTAAGGGCGATAGAAAATAGACGCTCAATAGTCCGTTCAGCAAACACCGGTATAAGTGCAATCATCAACGAATGGGGTGAAGTGGAGCAAAAAACCTCCTGGTGGGAGCCGGCTGTTTTAAAGGCTCAGGTGAGAATAAATAACGAGCGAACCTATTATTCGCGGCATGGCGATTTCATAGGAAGAACTGCATTTTTCGTAGCGGTGCTGCTTATTCTATATACCATTGTTCGATACATAAAGCACTAATTTTTTCATTGTTTTTAGATTTTTTCTCGATTTCTTAACTGAAGGAGGCTAATCTTGTTGTGTCTTTTAACTTCTTAATGTTTATAACTATCCCACATTTTCCCACTAAGTTTTCAACAAACTAAAACTTCGTAAATCCTTTGTTAATATTGATTTTTTATTTTTCATCGAAACATATTATTTATCTTTACGTTTGAAAGTTATCCACAAAGTGGTAAATTGTGGAATAAAGTGGGATGAATTGAATATTTTTACGCCTTAATTAAACACGCTTAATGGCAGCTTTTATTGGAGAATTTGAGTGTAAACTTGATGACAAAGCGAGGCTTTCGGTGCCTGCGGCTTTGCGTAAGCAGCTCGATGCAGCCGATAAAGAGCAGTTTGTCATTAATCGGGGTTTAAGCGGATATCTAAACCTATACCCGATGAGTTCGTGGGAAAGGGTGATGGATAAACTCCGAAAGTTAAACCGCTTTAAGGCAAAAGATTTGAAATTCATCCGCATGTTCCAGAATGGAGCCACAAAAGTGGAGGTGGATGGAAACGGGCGCATTCTGCTTCCGAAAAATTTGCTCGAATATGCTGGTATAACCAAAGAGGTTGTCCTAGTGCCCAACATAGACCAGTTTGAAATCTGGGATAAGGCGAGATATCGCGCTATGATACATGAGGGGTACGACGAATTTGGCTCATTGGCCGAAGACGTTATGGGAAATCTCGGTGGCGATGACGAATAATCAACGCTACCATATACCAGTTCTTTTACATGCTGCAATACAGGGCCTTAACATTTCTCCCGAAGGAATTTATGTTGATGTGACCTATGGTGGGGGCGGGCACTCGTCTGAAATTTTAAATAAGCTTTCTTCTGGGAAACTTTTTGCTTTTGATCAGGATAGTGATGCTGTTGCTAATTGTGTTAACGATGATAAGCTCACAATTATTCATCAGAACTTTAGATATCTGAAGAATTTCCTGCGAGCCGAAGGGGTGAAGCAGGTTGATGGGATTCTTGCCGATTTGGGGGTTTCTTCTCATCAATTTGACACCGGTGAACGGGGGTTTTCTATTCGTTTTGACGGCCCGCTGGATATGCGTATGGATAAACAGTCTTCGCTCACCGCAGCCAAGGTTTTAAACACCTACGAAGAGGCTGATTTAAAGTCTATTTTCAAAAAATATGGAGAGTTGCCGAATGCTGGTAGAGTTGCATGGCAAATTGTAAAAAAGAGAGAAGAAAAACCTTTTAAAACAACAGACCAGTTGAAGGCTGCGCTTGATGCGCTTGGAGGTAAGCAAATCAATAGTTTTATGGCTCGTGTTTTTCAGGCGCTTAGAATTGAGGTGAATGGAGAGATGGAGGTGCTTCAGGATTTTTTGCAACAAACTGTAGAGATACTAAGGCCCGGAGGAAGGCTGGTTGTGATAAGCTATCATTCGCTGGAAGACAGACTGGTTAAGAATTTTATTAAGCACGGAAATTTTGAAGGTGAGTCTGTAAAGGATTTTTACGGAAATCCAATCAAGCCATTTGCAGAAATATCTAGAAAACCTATTACACCCGATGATGATGAGATAAGTAAAAACCCTAGAGCCCGAAGTGCAAAAATGCGCATAGCTGAAAAGTTATAAATGAATGAATTCAAAGAAATAAAAGAAGAAAAACAGGAAAAGCCCAAAAAGAAAAAGGGTTGGATAAGCAGGTATGTAACAGGGCCGGCTAAAGATGTTCTTTCGGGTGATTTTTTGGGCAGGGGGAGCGTTTTTTCAAATTTAGGATTCCTGCTGTACATCACTGTTATCATGTTGTTTTATATAGGCTACGGATACTATGTAGACAACACGCTAAGAAGGTCAGTAGATGAAGAGAAAAAAGGGGCTGAATTGTATTCAGAACTCCAGTCGGTAAAAGAAAGATTAAATCAGTTGAGCCTTCAGTCAACAGTTGCAGAAGCAGTAAGAGAGATGGGGTTGTTTGAGGCAAAAGACCCACCCAAAGTTATTGAAGTAGAAAAAGGATTTTTTGAGAATAAAGCAAATTGAAAGAGAATAAAGACATAGTAATTAGGACTTATCTAATCTATTTAGGGTTTGTGGTTTTTGCCGCTGCAATTTTGGTGCAGATAGTTCGCATACAGGTTGTCGAGCGTCAGTATTGGGTTTCTGAGGCAGAAGAACGAACTACGACATTGGTTGAGGTAAAAGCCCCCAGAGGTAATATATATGCTGATAATGAACAGAAAAGCGCATTGGTTATCTCTGTCCCTAGGTACAAGGTATACGTTGATTTGGTAACTATCGATAACGAATTATTTAACAATAAAGTAGATTCGCTTGCATTGTGTTTGGCAGAGTTGTTTCCAAACAAAACCAAAGTTGAGTGGCACAAAGATTTAGTTGCTCAAAGAGCCAAAAAGAATCAATATTATCACATAAAGAACAGGGTTCGCCATGATCAACTAGAAAGCCTTAAAAGGTTTCCGATTTTCCGTTTGGGTAAGTTTCGCGGCGGATTAATTGTTATTAGAGAAGAGGAGCGAGTGAAGCCCTATGGCTCTTTAGCTTTAAGAAGCTTGGGATATGTGATTGAAAATGAAAGGGACTCTATTTACGTGGGTATAGAGGGGGCCTATAATGATTATTTGCATGGCGTTAATGGTAAGCAAATGATGCGAAAGGTTCGCGGTGGATTATGGCGCCCCATAGATGATGAGTATTTGCTGAATCCACAAAAGGGAGCAGATATATACACTACCATAGATATTAATATTCAAGATGTTGCTGAGATTGCTTTGGCTAATCAGCTCAGAGAGCAAGAAGCCGAGTGGGGTTGCGCTATACTTATGGAGGTTGAAACAGGCTATGTAAAAGCAATCGCAAATCTGATGAAAGATAAGTCGGGGAACTTTGTTGAAGCAAGAAATATAGCAGTGGCAGATGCAACAGAGCCCGGCTCAACTTTCAAACTGGCATCTTTAATGGTTGCTTTGGAAGATGGGAAAATAAAATTAACAGATACAGTTAATGCTTCTGGAGTATACACTTTTTATAACAAGAGCTTGCACGACCCGGTTACTTACGGGAAAATTTCTATTGAGGATGCATTTGCCAAGTCGTCAAATGTTATTTCAAGAATAATAAACAATGCTTATAAAGAGAACCCAAAACAATTTACCGATGGACTTCGAAAAATGGGCTTGGGAGAAGAATTAGGTGTAGAAATAAAGGGAGAAGGCAAGCCAAAAATTAAAAATCCGGGTGACAGGGATTTCTATGGAACCACACTTCCATGGATGGCAATTGGCTATGAGTCGCTAATAACTCCTCTGCAAACGCTTACTTTTTACAATGCTGTTGCTAATAACGGAAAAATGATGAAGCCTTTATTTGTGAAGGAAATCAGAAGGGGTGAAAAACCAATTAAGCAGTTTGCCCCGGTTGTTTTAAAAGAAAAAATCGCTTCTGATACTACGTTGGTAGAAGCCAGAAAAATGCTAGAGTCGGTTGTAGAGCGAGGCACGGCTAGTAATATTAGAGCCAGAGGGTTTAAGATTGCTGGAAAAACAGGTACTGCAAAAATTGCTACAAGTGGCTCGTATGCCAATGCAAAATACCAAGCCTCATTTTGCGGGTATTTTCCGGCAGATAACCCCAAATACTCTTGTATTGTAGTTATATCAGGCCCTACAAGAAATATTTACGGGGCTGTAGTTTCAGGAACAGTTTTTAAAGAAATTGCCGATATAGTTTATGCTTCGGGACTAGAAAAAGAAGCCCTGCTTGCTCAACAAGAGGAAAAAGCAAGTCAGCTACCTCATTTTATGGCAGGCGAACAGAGTGAATTATCTATGCTTTGCTCAAGGCTAAACATAGCTTGCGCCAAGGCTTCGGGTGCCGAGTGGGTGTTTCCTAGAGTTAACGATAAGAATATAGAGTTTACGGCAATACGACCACATGAAAACAAAGTGCCTAATGTTAAAGGAATGGGGCTTCAGGACGCATTATATCTATTGGAAAATGCAGGTTTAAAGGTATATATGACGGGAAGTGGTAAAGTTCGGGGGCAATCGCTTGAGCCCGGTTCCGCAATTGAAAAAGGAAAACTAATTAAACTGGAATTGAAATAATGAAATTGTTGCGCGACATATTATACGGAGTAAGAATAGTAGACATTAAAGGTCCTACAAATATTGCTATAGACTACGTGGAGTATGATTCCAGAAAGGTAAAAGGATATTCGTTATTTGTAGCCATAAAAGGTACTCAGACGGATGGTCATCAATTTATTTCAAAGGCAATTGAAGATGGTGCCATAGCCATTGTATGCGAAAATTTACCGGATTCTTTACGCCCGGATATTACTTACGTACATGTGCAAAACAGCGCCAGAGCTTTAGGTTTTATTTCCTCTAATTTCTTCGATAATCCTTCTGAAAAATTAAAATTAATTGGCGTAACGGGAACTAATGGTAAAACAACCAGCGTAACTCTGCTATATAATTTATTCAGATTATTGGGCAAGCGCTGTGGGCTTTTATCTACAGTGGTAAATAAAATTCATACGGAAGTCGTTCCATCTACCCATACTACACCAATGTCTTTGGAAATTAATGAGTTACTGTCAAAGATGGTAGAGAAGGGATGTACCCATTGTTTTATGGAGGTTAGCTCGCACGCTGTTCACCAGCATAGAATAGCCGGACTACAGTTTGCCGGAGCTGTTTTTACCAATATCACACACGATCATTTGGATTATCACGGAACATTTGATGAATATATAAAAGCTAAAAAGGGCTTTTTTGACATGCTAGGCGAAGAAGCTTTTGCTCTAACCAATGCAGACCAGACTCATGGAGAAACTATGATTCACGATACAAAAGCGAAGAAACGTAGTTATGCAATTAACAATGTGGCTGATTTCAGAGCCAAAATTCTGGAAAACCAATTTTTAGGTCTCCAATTGAATATCGATGGATTTGATACCCATGTTAAGCTTATAGGAACATTTAATGCGTACAATGCGCTGGTGGCATATTCTGTTGCATCTCTTTTAGGAGAAGACAAACTAACAACATTGGCCACGCTGAGTAATTTAACTCCACCCGAAGGCAGGTTTCAGTACATAAAATCTAGAAACGGGATTACCGCAATAGTGGATTATGCACATACTCCCGATGCACTAGAAAACGTACTTAACACCATAAAGGAAATCAGAACGGGAAACGAAATGGTTATTACGGTTGTGGGGTGCGGAGGAAATCGAGATAAGGCAAAGCGCCCATTAATGGCGAAAATAGCTTGCGAGTTGAGTAATCAAATCATTTTCACTTCCGATAACCCCAGAAACGAAGACCCAGAGGTCATAATAGCAGATATGCAAAAAGGGGTTGATGTGGTTCATTACAAAAAGACACTTTCTATCGTGAACAGGAAAGAGGCTATAAGAACTGCATGTAGTATGGCACACAAAGGGGATATAATACTTGTAGCCGGAAAAGGACATGAGAAA
This sequence comes from Flavobacteriales bacterium, assembly GCA_046295395.1. Lineage (GTDB taxonomy): Bacteria > Bacteroidota > Bacteroidia > Flavobacteriales_D > JBKBNH01 > JBKBNH01. The sequence goes on from JBKBNH010000004.1 coordinate 21,823, forward strand.
TACCAAGAGATAAAAGGCGAAATTTTCCCATTTGACGATTTTGAAATACTAAATGAAACCTTTCAAACACTTGAAAAATAATGCTATACTACTTATTTCAATACTTAGATACTCACTTTGACATTCCCGGAACGGGCTTGTTTCAGTACATATCTTTCAGAGCGGGAATGGCAATTATCACCTCGTTGATTATTTCGCTATTTTTTGGTAAGACGCTCATTTCGCTCTTGCACAAAAAACAGGTAGGCGAAACGGTCAGAGATCTTGGACTTGAAGGCCAAAAGCAAAAACAAGGAACGCCTACTATGGGTGGTTTAATAATAGTGTCGGCTATTTTGATTCCAACACTGCTTTTCGCTAAACTGGATAATATATACATCATCACTATGATTCTGGCCACAATTTGGTTGGCGCTCATTGGTTTTCTGGATGATTATATAAAGGTTTTCAAAAAGAATAAACAGGGACTAGCTGGAAAATTCAAAATTATAGGCCAGGTTGGTGTTGGGTTAATTGTAGGAAGTCTGCTTTATTTTCATGATGGTGTAGTAATTAAAGAGAAAGTATACAAAGACGCCACGCCTCATCAGATAGAACTAGCCGAAGCCGGTGATACGGGTGATGGAGCAGCTAAAAATTTCGAATGGGTAGAAACAAAGTCTACTAAAACAACTATTCCTTTTATTAAGAAAAATGAATTTGATTACTCATGGTTATTACCGGCCAGCTTGAAAGATTACACCTGGTTAATTTTTATTCCGATTGTAATACTTATAGTAACAGCCGTATCCAATGGAGCTAATATTACAGATGGTTTAGACGGGCTGGCTACGGGAACTTCAGCAATTATAGGAACAACCCTAGCCATATTTGCTTATCTGAGTGGTAATGCCATATTTGCTGATTACCTCAACATCATGTATATCCCCGATACGGGAGAGCTAGTAATTTTCATCAGCACATTTATTGGTGCCTGTATAGGTTTTCTTTGGTATAATTCTTATCCGGCTCAAGTTTTTATGGGAGATACGGGAAGCCTTGCCCTTGGAGGAATCATTGCCACTTTCGCCATTGCCATCAGAAAAGAGTTGCTTATACCAGTGCTGTGTGGAGTTTTCTTAATTGAAAATTTGTCCGTGATGATTCAGGTAGCATATTTTAAATACACAAAGAAAAAATACGGTGAAGGCAGGAGGGTATTTCTCATGTCGCCATTACATCACCATTATCAGAAAAAAGGAATTCATGAGGCCAAGATAGTAGCAAGATTTTGGATTCTGGGAATTATTCTGGCAGTACTGTCGATAGTAACATTAAAACTACGCTAAAAATTGAATAAAAATCTTGTCATACTAGGAGCGGGCGAAAGCGGAACCGGTGCAGCTATTTTGGCTAAGCAGCGCGGGTATGCTGTATTTGTATCTGACAAGGGAATTATTAAGGATAAGTATAAAAAAGAGTTAAATGAAGCTGGTATTGAGTGGGAAGAAGGAATGCATACAGAAGAGCGAGTTTTAAACGCCAGTGAAGTAATAAAAAGCCCGGGAATTCCTGATAAAGCGCCTTTGGTTGCTTCATTACTGCATAAAGGTATTCCGGTTATTTCCGAAATAGAATTTGCCGGCAGATACACACAAGCCAAAACGGTATGTATTACTGGAAGCAATGGCAAAACAACTACAACACTACTTACTTATTATATTCTGCAAAAAGCGGGCTTTAACGTTGGTCTTGCAGGTAATATTGGCGAAAGCTTTGCGCGACAGGTGGCGCTAAACGATAAAGACTATTACGTGCTGGAATTAAGCAGTTTTCAGTTAGACGGTATGTTCAATTTCAAAGCAGATATTGCCATATTAACCAATATTACCCCCGATCACCTTGACCGTTACGATTATAAACTTGAGAATTATGTAGCGTCAAAGTTCAGAATTCTGAATAACCAGACTCCTGCGGACTCATTCATCTACTGTGCTGATGACGCCATCACGACACAATACCTTCCAAAATTTCAAATTAAAGCAAAAAAATACCCGATTTCTTTCAATTTAATTGAAGGAGAAGGGGCTTATGTCAAAAACAAAGAACTAATCACCAACCTAAATAAAACCACTACCAACATGTCAATTTACGATTTAGCCTTACAAGGTAGGCACAACACCTACAATTCGATGGCGGCCTCAGTAGCTGCACGAATACTCGATGTTCGCAAGGAAATTATCCGCGAAAGTCTTTCTGATTTTCAGAACATCGAACACCGTTTAGAATTTGTTGCCAAAGTTCATGGCATAGAATTCATAAACGACTCGAAAGCAACCAATGTTAACTCTACTTGGTATGCCTTAGAAAGTATGCAGAACCCTACAGTATGGATTGTAGGAGGTGTAGATAAAGGAAATGACTATACCGAGTTAGCCGAATTAGTAAGAGAGAAAGTATGTGCAATTGTGTGTATGGGTACTGATAATGCTAAAATTCATGCTGCGTTTGGCGATATAGTTGAGCGAATTGTAGATGCAGGGTCGGCCCAAGAGGCCGTTTCTTTAGGCTACAGGCTTGCTAAATCAGGGCAAACAGTATTGCTTTCTCCGGCGTGCGCAAGTTTCGATTTGTTCGAAAATTATGAGGATAGAGGTAATCAGTTTAAACAAGCGGTTCGTTCGCTTTAAAGATTTTTATTATGGATACTAAAAAACTTATACATCAGGTAAATCAACTTCGAGCCAGTCGTGTCGAAAGTTTGAAATCGTTTGGCGATGTAGCTCATAGGTTACAGCCGGTTGCTTTGGTAAATGGTGTTGAGTGGATAAATGATTCTAAATCAACAGACATAGAAACCGCCTATTTGTCATTGGAATTGATGCAAAAGCCACTAGTATGGATTATCGCTTCAGCAGAAGAATATCAGGACTATAGTGCGTTGGATAAGATGGTTAAATACAAAGTGAAGAGTATTATTTGTTTTGGAAAGCCCGAAACTACTTTAAAATATCGCTATGCGACATGGGTAGACACTTATGCGCACAAAAACACCTTAGAAGAAGCCGTGGCTTGCGCTGCTGATTGGGCGCAAAAAGGCGATGCGGTTTTGTTTAGTCCGGCTACTCCGGGCTTCGATTTGTTTGGTGGTTTCAGGCTTAGAGGAGAAGTGTTTGAAAAATTAGTAAACGAGTTGTAAAATAATTGATACGAGTAGATAAATATCTTAAAGGCGATAAAGTCATTTGGGCTGTGGTAATTCTACTTTCACTGTTTTCTTTGGTGATGGCTTACAGTGCGAGTTCGAATTTAGCTTACCGTATTGCGGATGGAGATGCTTCGCAGTTTCTTTTTCGCCATGCCCGAATGATAGTATTGGGATTGGTTATTATGTTATACGTTCAGAATATGAGTTTTAAGTATTTGTCGAAATTATCTGTTATAGCCATTTGGGTTACAGCTGTTCTATTGCTGGTTACCTTACTATTTGGAAGGAATGTAAACTCGGCTTCACGTTGGATAATGGGGTTTCAGCCTTCAGATTTAGCCAAACTGATGCTGGTTATATATGTCGCTAGAAAATTAGCTATGAGTGGAGACAAAATCAAAAATTTTAAAGAGGGTTTGTTGCCAGTCCTTATCCCAATGGGTTTTATATGCATCCTTATACTTCCTGCTAATTTTTCCACAGCAGCGTTATTATTTGCTACTTGTTTTATCATGCTATTTATTGCCGGAGCAGCACTAAAGCACTTGGCAGCAATGGTTGGTGGGGCACTGGCGTTGTTTGGTTTGTTGCTTTTAGTTAACACTGTTAATCCCGACTTGCTTCCGCGATTAAATACTTGGGTAACCCGCATTTCCAGTTATGATTCGGGTAATGTAGAAGAAAATTATCAGGCAACTCAGGCAAAACTCGGCATTGCCAATGGAGGAATTATTGGCACCGGCCCGGGAAATGGAATTATTAAAAATGATATTTATTCTGCACAGAGCGACTTTGTCTATGCAGCGGCGCTTGAGGAGTTTGGTTTAATTATAGCCGGTATAGGAATTTTGTTGGCCTATATCATATTATTTTTCAGAGCCATCCGAATCGGACTTAAAACGGAAAGTAAATTCGGGGGCTTTATGGTATTGGGGCTTAGTGTAGGATTTATTTTGCAGGCATTAGTTAATATGGGTGTGGCGGTAAATCTTTTGCCTGTTACAGGACAGCCACTTCCGTTGATTAGTATGGGGGGGACCTCCATCTTATTTACCTGCTTTGCTCTCGGAATTATACTCAGTGTAAGCAAAACAGTTTATCAAGAAAATGAAACCGAAATAGAAAATCCGGCTACAGCATGAACTCAATAACTCTAAAAATAATAATTAGTGGTGGCGGAACAGGTGGACATGTTTTTCCAGCAATAGCTATTGCTAATGCAATTAAACGATTGCGTCCGGATGCGGATATTTTATTTGTAGGAGCAAACGGTAAAATGGAGATGGAAAGAGTGCCTTTGGCGGGTTATCAGATTAAAGGATTAGATGTAGTTGGGTTACAAAGAAAATTAACCTTGGCAAACTTGGCCTTCCCATTCAAGCTATACAAGAGTTTACAAGCAGCCAAAACCATTGTCAAGGAGTTTCAGCCTGATGTTGCTGTTGGCGTTGGTGGATATGCAAGCGGCCCTACACTAAGAATGGCCGAAAAGCTTGGAGTACCCTCTTTATTGCAAGAACAAAATTCGTATCCCGGTCTAACAAATAAGCTCCTTGCAAAAAGAGCAGCTACCATTTGTGTAGCTTATGATAATATGGATAAGTTTTTTCCGGCCAACAAAATTATACACACGGGAAATCCAGTGAGAAAGGAGGTTGTACATATCGAAGGCAAAAGAGAAGAAGCACTTTCGTTTTTTGGACTCTCGCCTGATAAGCCCATAGCATTAGTTATAGGGGGAAGTCTTGGGGCAAAAACTATAAATGAAAGCATAAAAACTTGTCTGAGTCAAATTCAGCAAGAGAATATACAAGTAATTTGGCAAACAGGCAGGTATTATTTTGAAGAAATACAAGAATATATAAAACACAAAAATACCAATGGACTTTGGGTAAATGCTTTTATTAACAGAATGGATTTGGCTTATGCCGCAGCAGATTTGATAGTTTCCAGAGCCGGGGCAATGTCTATTTCAGAAATATGCTTGGTTGGCAAACCCACCATTTTTGTACCCTCCCCTAACGTTGCCGAAGACCACCAAACAAAAAATGCAATGTCTCTTGTTGATAAACAAGCGGCTATGCTTGTAAAAGATATCGATGCAGTTCGGAAATTAGGTTCGGGAATAGTATCGCTGGTAAAAGATCAAGAAAAGCGAAATGCTCTTTCTGCTGCAGTAAAATTATTAGGAAAACCCAATGCAGATGAGGATATCGCAAAAGAAGTGTTAAAGTTAATTAAGAATAAAGGTGTATAAAGACTTGAGTAAAATAACGCATTTGTTTTTCCTCGGAATAGGGGGCATAGGCATGAGTGCCCTTGCGCGCTATTTTCGGGCTCAGGGCAAGTCGGTTAGCGGCTACGATAAAACACCTTCTTCACTTACCGATGAATTAATTAACGAACAAATTAAAATCATCTTCAAAGACGAGTTACCTGAAATAGCTCAGATTGCCTCATTACCAAAGGAAAATGTTTTGATTGTTTATACCCCGGCAATTCCTTCGCACAGTATTTTATTGAATTTTTTTCTAAATAATGACTACGATGTGGTTAAGCGTTCCCGCTTGCTGGGAATGATTACAGAAAACCAATTTACCGTGGCAGTTGCAGGTACGCATGGCAAAACAACCACATCCTCGCTGATTGCACACATTTTACACTGTGATGGAAAAAGATGCAATGCATTTTTGGGAGGAATTTCAACCAATTATAACTCAAACTTGATTTTGAGCAACAAGGATAACCCCGTAGCCGTTACCGAAGCAGATGAATACGACCGTTCTTTTTTGACACTCAATCCCAATATTGCCATAGTAACCTCTATGGATGCCGACCATTTAGATATTTATGGTAAGCACAATGCTTTGCAGATGGCTTTTAACGAATTTGCACAGCGAATTAAGCCCGAAGGTATACTGATTAAAAAGGAGGGACTTACTGTAAACACTGAAAAAACATTTAGCTACAATGTAAAAGGAAATTCCGCAGATGTTTATCCCTTAAGACTCGGGTTAGTAAATGGGCTTTACCGGTTTGATGTACAATCGCCACAGGGAGTAATTTCAAATCTGGAACTTGGTTTACCGGGTTTACACAACGTAGAAAATGCCCTTGCAGCCATTCTCGTTTGCCAATTGCTCAATGTGCCTGAGCACACCATTAGAGAAGCACTCCAAAGTTTTGCAGGAGTAAAAAGAAGATTCGAATACATCATCCGAACCGAAAAACTCATTTTTATAGATGATTATGCGCATCACCCCGAGGAATTATCAGCCTGTATTAACTCTGTTAAGGCGATTTACCCTAACAAGAGAATTACAGGTGTTTTTCAACCGCATTTATACACCCGAACCAGAGATTTTGCAACTAGCTTTTCCAACAGTTTAAGCTTGTTGGACGAAGTGTTGCTACTTGATATATACCCCGCCAGAGAAGTGGCAATTCCCGGAGTTAACTCGACTATGTTACTGAATGAGATAACTTCAGATGTGAAAAAACTGGTAAGCAAAACGGAACTGGAAAGCGAAGTACTTGCCTTGCATCCGGAAGTATTATTAACCTTAGGTGCCGGCGATATAGACAGGTTGATAGAACCCTTAAAGCAAAAATTATTAATCGAAGTAGAAGCATGAAGCGGTTTTTGAAAATAGCTATTTGGTTTATCTACTTGGTTGGAGTCGGTTTTCTATTTGGGTTTGTAGAGTCTAAACGAGATACTGTCGTAGTTCACCCCCCCGATATATATATAGAACAGGCATACGGACACCTTTTTGTAACCAAAGATAACGTGTTGGAAGAACTATCGAATATAGGATTCGATTTTAACGGAGAAACTCTTAGAGAGATTGACGTAAACCGTATGGAGCGCGTTTTAAATGGAGTTCCAGGGGTTAAAAATGCGGAGGTTTATAAAAATCACAACGGAAACCTTACCATAAAAATAAAGCAACGCAATCCTATAGTGAGAATATTTAATTCCAGAGGCATAAGTGCATATATAGATGAAGAGGGTAAATCCATGCCTACTTCCGAACAATACACAGCCAAGGTTTTGGTTTTTAACGGATATATAGAAGATCCGCTTTATAATTTCGACATCACCACTGCAGAAGCCAGCGATTCGCTTACCAAGGTATATGTGTTAGGTGATATCTATCATCTAGCCAAATATATTAAGCAGGATTCGCTTTTCAGCGCTCTTATTGCTCAGGTATATGTGAATTCAAAACAGGAGTTTGAACTTATTTCACGTGTGTCCGATCACAGAATTCTATTTGGAACAATCGAAGATTACACTGAAAAATTTAAGAAACTGGAGGCGTTTTATACCAAAGGAGTAAAGCCCGAAGAACTAAATCTGTACGATACAATAACTTTAAAATACAACAAACTTATAATCTGCTCAAAACGTTAAAATTATGGACGCATCACAAATTGTAGTAGGCCTCGACATTGGAACAACCAAAATCGCTTGTTTGGTAGGCCGCAGAAATGAGCACGGAAAATTAGAAATTCTCGGTGTAGGCAAAAGCGAATCAATTGGAGTCACCCGTGGGGTGGTTACCAATATCGAAAAAACGGTACAAAGTATAAAAGCCGCCGTAGAAGAGGCCGAATTGAAATCTGGTGTAGACATTAAGGTCGTTAACGTGGGTATTGCCGGACAGCATATCAAAAGTCTTCAGCACAGAGGAATGATTACCCGCGAAAGTTTGGAAACAGAGATTAATCAGGCGAATGTCGATACACTTATCGACGATATGTTTAAACTGGTTATGCTTCCTGGTGAGGAAATTATACACGTGTTGCCTCAGGAGTATATTGTAGACAGAGAGGGAGGAATAAAAGACCCTATCGGAATGGCGGGCATTCAACTTGAAGCCAACTTTCACATTATAACTGGACAAATTGCTGCGGCAAAAAACATATACAAATGTGTGAATAAAGCCGGACTAGAAGTTGCTGAGTTGATTCTTGAACCCCTTGCATCGTCCGTTGCCGTTTTGAGCGAAGAAGAAAAAGAGGCAGGAGTTGTGTTGGTAGACATAGGCGGAGGCACCACAGACATTGCTGTTTTTCATGATGGCATCATTCGCCACACGGCTGTAATTCCTTTTGGCGGAAATATTATTACCGAGGATATTAAAGAAGGTTGTACCATTATGCAGCGTCAAGCCGAATTGCTAAAAACTAAATTTGGCACCGCCATTGCGCACAAAGGACAAGAAAATGAAATCGTTTGTATTCCCGGGCTAAGAGGTCGTGAGCCAAAAGAAATCAGCATTAAAAACCTGTCGAATATCATCAACGCCCGAATGGCAGAAATTGTAGAACACGTTTATTACGAAATAAAAAATTCAGGCTACGAGAAAAAACTTATTGGTGGCATTGTAGTAACCGGAGGTGGTTCGCAGTTGAAATATATTACACAATTGTTCGAATACATCACGGGACTTGATGCAAGAGTAGGCTACCCGAATGAACACCTGAGTTCAAATTCTGCTCAGCACGTAGTCAGCCCAATGTTTGCCACAGGCGTAGGGTTGGTGTTGAAAGGATTCGAAAAGTATGAAAAACACTTAGCCAAAATACAACAAACCCGAACCCATTCTGCTAAAATAAAAGGTCCTTCATTTATCGATAAGATTAAGGGATTTTTCGAGGAGGATGTAGATTAATTAAGTAACCAACCATCTTCTAAAGCGCAAGCCTAAGAAGAATCAAAAACCATAACTATGAAATTTGAAATTCCAGATTTATCAGGCTCAATCATCAAGGTGATTGGAGTCGGCGGTGGGGGCAGCAACGCCGTAAACCACATGTACAATTTAGGTATTCAGGGAGTAGATTTTATCATCTGCAATACCGATGCACAGGCTCTAGCTATAAGCCCTGTACCAACTAAAATCCAATTGGGCTCAAGCCTCACTGAAGGCAGAGGAGCGGGAGCTATTCCCGAAATCGGGAAAAATGCTGCCATCGAGAATATCGATGACATTAAAGCATTTTTAGAAAAAGACACTAAAATGGTTTTCGTAACAGCCGGAATGGGCGGTGGAACTGGAACTGGAGCTGCTCCTGTTATCGCCAAGGTTGCCAAAGAACTGGGTATTCTTACCGTGGGCATTGTTACCGTTCCATTTGTATTCGAAGGTCGCAAGCGTCGCCAGCAAGCCGAAGAAGGGCTTGAAGAAATGCGCCAAGCAGTAGATACTCTACTTATTATTAACAATGATAAGCTGCGCGATATGTATGGAAACCTATCCCTGCGCAATGCTTTTGCTCAGGCAGATGAGGTGCTTTCTACAGCAGCAAAAGGTATTGCCGATGTGATCTCCGTTACCGGATTAATCAACGTTGATTTTAACGATGTAAATACAGTAATGCGCGACAGTGGAGTAGCCATCATGGGGTCTGCTACTGCCGAGGGAGAAAATAGAGCTCACCGCGCCGTGGAACAGGCTCTTTCTTCACCATTGCTAAACGATAATCATATTGAAGGAGCTCGCTATGTACTACTAAACATAACTTACGGAAACGAAGAAATTCTCATGGACGAAATAGCTGAAATTACTGACTACATTCAGGAAGAAGCAGGCAATACAGCTGACGTTATTTGGGGGCATGCCTACGACGAGTCGCTGGGGAACAATATTTGTGTTACCGTTATAGCCACTGGATTTAACGTAGCCCCTGACACCGGGTTGCCCAAGCAGGAGCCCGAAAAAAAAATACACAAACTCGATGAAGAAGCTAAGGAAGTTACTGCTGTTTTGAGCAGCCCAACACAGTCTTTTACTGCTCCGATTGAAACATCTGCAAGCGAAAGCACTACGGAACTGAGTAAAGAAGAAGAGCCTTTTCTGGTAATGAAAAACACGGTGGAAGAAGAAAAAACCAACGAAGTTACTTTCGAGTTGCCTATAGAGAATAATTCTGTTGCTCAAGCAGAAGTTATTGAAGAGTCAGAGGAAGAAAAGATACGTTACGTATTGCTTGAGGAAGAGGAAGAAAAAGAAGATGTTAAGCCTGTGCAGGAAGCAAAGCCTCAATTGGGCCTATGGAATGCACACCAAGAAGAAGCTAAAAAAGAGGAGGAAACTTTTAAGCCTGTTGTAAGTAAGTCTTCGGTGGCAGAGGAGAACGAAAATTTGGCAAAAGACCGCCTAGCAAGAATCAAAGAAGTTACCCTTAAGCTTAAAACCCCTTCGGGATTGAGCGAAATGGAAAACGAACCTGCATTTAAGCGTAGAAATGTAAGGCTCGATGATGTGCCTCATTCTTCCGAAGACAACGTTTCGCGATTTACTCTTAACGAAGAGGTTGATGAAAATGGCAACAAAAGAGCAGGGTTAAGCATCGGAAATTCATTTTTACACGATAACGTAGATTAGCATGTCACTAAAAGATCAGATAAGCAACGACATAAGATTGGCTATGCTTGCTAAAGAGAAGGAAAAGCTGGAAGCCCTTCGTGCTATTAAAGCAGCGCTGATGCTTGAAGAGACCAAAGAAGGCGCAGGAGGCAATATAAGCGAGGATGTTGAGCTCAAAACCCTTCAGAAGCTTTACAAGCAGCGAGTAGAATCGGCCACTATTTACCGCCAACAAAACAGAATAGACTTGGCTGAAGTAGAAGAGGTACAAGCCGAAATTATCAAAGCATACTTACCCGCCCAGATGAGTGAAGACGAAGTGCGCAAAGCTATACAGGAGCTCATAGCTTCTGCGGGAGCCACCGGTCCGGCTGATATGGGTAAAGTAGTGGGTGCAGCAGTAAAAACCTTAGGCGGCAAAGCCGAGGGTAAATTAATTTCTGAATTGGTTAAACAGGAATTAGGTAAGCTCTAAGCGTAAATTTAAAACAGTTATGGTATACCGCCCGCAAGTCATCGACTTGCGGGCGGTTTGGTTTTTCTGTGTGGTGATCGAGATTAAGATACCAGTACATTCTTTAAAATTTGTTGACCAAATCGTTTACAGCTTTCTTAACCAGCCCAAAACGTTTTTTTGTTTGATGCGCCAAAGATTGTTTTCCGAATAGAGGGGATAGGTAGCCCGCGAAGGATAATAGGGTCCGGGGTTTTGCTGAATGATTTCCACCGAGTTTTCCGAAACACGGGAAACAATGGCTACATGTCCGTATGAGTTAAAAGTGGTCTCGCCCATTATCAGCAAGTCGCCTATTTTAGGCTTAGTTTTACTTGGGTTGGCGTACTGGGTTAATCCTCGTTCCTTATTGAAGGAGCCATCGTTAAGTTTGGTATTGTAAAAACTTTTGGCATGTCCGTAGCTTTCGGGCATTTTGTGTTTGTAGTATTCGTAATAGTACCGTTTTACAAATTCCACACACTGGTATTTTTGTCCCAAGTTGTATCCATCGGCTGTAGTGTTTCTACCTTCTACATGGCCTACTCTGCCATTATAATATACCTCTACTCCGTTAAGGCTGTCGATTGTCTGCCCTATGTGATGCTCAGATTTATAGTTATACCAAAACCAACCTATGGTTAATACAACTAACAGCACTATTGACAAAATTACTTTTTTCGGCATTTTGATAGGATACGCTCTTCGGGCTAAAGTTAGCTTCTTCCGGTTAAATTGTCCCAAAGGTGAGGAATAAAAAAAGCCGACTTATCGGCTTTTTCAAGTGATACATTCAAGTAGAGTCTATGCAGCATTAAGCGCTCCCATTTCAATCACTTCGTCTTTTGTTTTGTGGTAGGCGGGACCGTAATATTTTTCTTTGTATGAAAGCCCAAGATTAAATACATAAAATCCGTTAAAAAGGAGAATTAATACATAATCGGAAGTGCTGAACTTGCCGAAGCTGTTGCAAAGTTCTACGTATACGTTTGCCATAAAAATACCTAGAGTAATTAACGAAGCAGCGAATAAAGTTAACGGAAAAATCATGTCTCCAGCAGTTGAAAATCCTGATTTTATAAGCGTGGCAAAATCATCTATAAATACAATGCCAACAGCAAACAAAATAGTAAGGGGCAAAATTACGAAAACAGCATGCCATGTCGGTCTGCCTACAATCTTCATGAATGATACAAAGTTCCATCCGGGAACCAAACACGAAACTCCGGGCTGTGAGGCTTTTTCGTACAAAGCCCACTGTGCAATTATGGCGATGGCGATTATAATTATTACCAAAACAACGAGAAACGGCATTTCGATTAATAAATCAATGAATTTGCCAAAGTAAAAGCCTATTTTTTCCATAATATTTAGGTTTTAGAGGTTGCTAATGAAGGGAAAAGAACGGCGGCCTAATAGGTAAAACGTATTTTTTTAAAAAAGGATGCTTCTGATAGTCAGGTATTTTTTAATTATAAATTAAATGGTACAGTTTGTTGATTGAACAGTACAAATTGATGGATAAAAAAGCAGCCCCGAAAATCAGGGGCTGCTTCGGCGTGTTATTTCGGATATACTAGCCAATAATTTCTCTTCCGATACTTTCGTAATGAAATCCTATTTTTTTCATTTGTTCTAGGTCGTACAGATTTCTTCCATCGAAGATAGTTTTTGTTTTTAGCAGTGTGCTGATTTTATCGAAATCAGGAGTTCTGAACACCCCCCACTCGGTAGCAATCAATAGAGCATTTGCTCCATTTAGAGCTGCGTATTCATCTGTGCAGTAGATTATTTTATCACCGTAAATTTTCTTTACGTTTCCCATTGCTTCGGGGTCGTATGCCTGAATTTTGGCTCCTGCATTCAGTAATTCATCTATCATATACAAAGCTGGGGCTTCACGAATGTCGTCGGTATCGGGTTTAAATGCCAGTCCCCAAAGGGCAAAAGTTTTTCCGCTTAAATCGTTGTTGTAGTATTTTTTAATTTTGTGAATCAGATTTAGCTTTTGGTCTTCGTTCACCTTCATTACGGCTTCTATTATACTAAAGTTGTAATCAACCTCTTTACCCGATTTTGCCAGTGCCTGCACGTCTTTTGGGAAGCAACTACCCCCGTAACCAATTCCGGGAAATAAGAACCGCTTACCTATGCGGCTGTCGGAACCTACGCCTATGCGAACCATATCCACATCGGCACCCACTTTTTCGCAAAAGTTGGCAATCTCGTTCATAAAGGTAATTTTGGTTGCCAAAAATGCATTGGCTGCGTATTTGGTAAGCTCAGCCGATTTCTCATCCATAAAAATTATAGGATTTCCTGAGCGAACATAAGGTTTATAGAGTTCTTCCATTAATGCTCTAGCTCTGGCTCCCGATGTGCCTACTACTACACGGTCGGGTTTTAAAAAATCATCTACTGCAAATCCTTCACGCAAAAACTCGGGATTAGAAACCACATCAAATTCTACCAAGGCGTTTTTGGCAATGGCATTTTTTACTTTTTCGGCAGTGCCAACAGGTACGGTGCTTTTATCTACAATAACTTTGTAATCTTTTATAATTTTGCCCAGTTCTTCTGCCACACCTAATACGTAGGAAAGATCGGCAGAACCATCTTCACCCGGAGGTGTTGGCAGGGCAAGAAAAATAATTTTGGCATCTTCTATACCTTCTTTCAGGTTGGTTGTAAATTTAAGCCTTCCTTGTTTGATGTTTCTTTCAAAAAGCACATCTAGATGAGGTTCGTAAATGGGAACCACTCCGTTGCGCATTTTTTCTACTTTTTCTTTGTCTATATCGATACAGGTTACGTTATTTCCGGTTTCAGCAAAGCAAGTGCCCGTTACCAATCCTACGTATCCTGTTCCTACTACGGCTATTTTCATTTGTTAGGTTGTGTTTATTTTATAAATTCCAACACAGAGCTGGTTATATAATTTAATTGTTCTTCAGTTAGTTCGGTGTGCATAGGTAAGGAAATTACGCATTTGCACAAGGCTTCAGTTACCGGAAAATTTCCTTCATTGTAGCGAGGATCGGTGTATGCTTTTTGCATATGAAGCGGAATAGGGTAATATATCATTGCCGGAATATCTTTGGCGGCAAGATGTTCTCGCAGGGCATTTCTGTCCACGTCGTTTAATTGCAATGTGTATTGATGAAAAACGTGGGTAGAGTTAGCAGCTCGGGCTGGTGTTTTAATCTTCGGATTACCGGCAAAAGCTTTGTCGTAATAATTAGCTGCGACATTTCTAGCTTTGGCGTAATTATCGAGGTCACGCAGTTTAATTCTCAAAATAGCTGCCTGTATACTGTCTAAGCGTGAGTTTACACCAATACTGTCGTGTACGTATTGCAAGCTTTGCCCGTGATTGGCAATCATTCTTATTTTCCCGGCCAAATCGTCATCGTTGGTAAAAATGGCTCCGCCGTCTCCGTAGCACCCCAAGTTTTTAGAGGGAAAAAAAGAAGTGCAGCCTATCGTGCCTATGGTGCCTGCTTTTTTGGTGCTGCCGTCTTTTTGCTTGTAATCGGCGCCGATAGCTTGAGCAGTATCTTCTACCACGTATAGATTGTGTTCGTGGGCAATTTCCATAATGGGACCCATATCGGCACATTGGCCAAACAAGTGTACCGGAACAATGGCTTTGGTTTTAGGTGTAATTGCTTTGCGAATGGCTTCCGGCTCAATGTTCATAGTTTCGGGGTGCACATCTACCAAAACGGGAGTCAACTGCAATAGGGCAATTACTTCGGCTGTTGCTACATAAGTGAAAGAGGCTGTAATTACTTCGTCGCCGGGCTTTAGCCCCAGAGCCATCATAGCTATTTGCAAAGCATCGGTTCCATTTGCGCAAGGTATAACGTGTTTTACATTTAGGTATTTTTCTAAATCGGATTGAAATGCCTTTACTTCTGGACCGTTTATAAATGCGGTAGACTCCACAACATCAATTATGGCTTTGTCAATTTGGGCTTTAATTTTTAGATATTGACTATTTAAGTCAACCATTCTGATAGGTTGCATACAATAATAATTAAGGATGCGAATATACTTATTTTGCAATCAATCGAAATGTATTCTGTTTTTAAATCGCTGTTATCATTAGAGCTATATTCATATCTTCGTGCTCATGGCCATTCAAAAAATCAGCGAACAAAACAAAGACTTTTTTCAACTTGTTTGGGAAGTGGTGAAGTTAATTCCTCCGGGGAGGGTTACTTCTTACGGAGCCATTGCTAACTATCTGGGGGCAAAAAGGTCTTCGCGTATGGTGGGTTGGGCGATGAATGCCTCGCACACGCTGCAAGACGTTCCGGCTCACAGGGTAGTAAATCGCAATGGAATGCTCACCGGAAAAAATCATTTCGCTTCGTCGAATGATATGCAGCTATTACTGGAAAAGGAAGGAGTAAGTGTAGCGAATGATAAAGTGATTAACTTTGAAGAATTGTTTTGGAACCCAAGTGAAGAATTAAGATTATGAGTAACAACCTGAACCGAGAAATTGTGTTGGAGGCATTGTCGAATGTGATAGAGCCCGAACTTAAAAAAGACATTGTGGCTCTAAATTTTGTTTCTGATTTGCAGGTCGAAGGAAATACGATTTCGCTGCATGTGAAGTCAGTAAATCCCGCCTTGCACGCTCGTCGCAGAATGCAAGAGGCAGTAGAATTTACCCTGCGTCGTATTTTGGGTAAAGATGTGGAAGTAAAATGCGAAGTAGAAGGGCTTAACAAGGATGAGCAACAAGCGCACCGAAAAGTGTTGCCTGGGGTGAAAAACATTGTAGCCATTGCTTCCGGAAAGGGGGGCGTGGGCAAGTCTACCGTAACGGCAAACTTAGCTGCTGGCTTGGCCAAAAAAGGATTTAAGGTAGGGTTGATAGATGCCGATATTTATGGGCCGTCCGTACCGCTTATGTTTGATTGTGTACACGAGAAACCCAAAGCAGTGGAGATTGACGGAAAGCAGCTTATAGAGCCTATAGAAAGTTACGGGGTAAAATTGCTGTCTATAGGTTTTTTTGCCGATATTAACCAAGCTATAGTTTGGCGCGGACCTATGGCTACCAAAGCACTCAATCAAATGTTTAAAGATGTAAACTGGGGGGAACTGGACTATTTGCTTATTGATTTGCCTCCCGGTACGGGCGATGTTCATCTAACTATTGTGCAGGTGGCACCGCTTACCGGAGCACTTATTGTTACCACTCCACAGGAAGTTGCGCTTGCTGATGCCCGCAAAGGAGTAGCTATGTTCAGGCTTGATTCGGTGCAGGTGCCTGTGTTGGGTATAGTAGAAAACATGAGTTGGTTTACTCCTGCCGAGTTGCCCGAAAACAAGTACTATATTTTTGGGAAGGATGGCGCCAAGGGACTTGCAGAGCAACTGAATGTGAAGATAATAGGACAAATACCTTTGGTGCAAAGCATTCGCGAAGCCGGAGATGCTGGCAGACCAGCCGTGTTGCAGTTCGGCACCCCTACAGCACAAGCATTTGAAGAACTTACGGATGCTTTTGTGAAACAGGTAAACTGGAGAAATGAGCATTTGCCCCCAACCAAGCTGGTAGAAACGACGTATCAACACTAGCGCTTTTACTTGGTTTTAAAATATTGAGAAGTTAGACATTAGTTGAAATTTTTTTTCTCGGCTTTACGAGCAAAATGAGTTGGATAGCATTAGCATTGTATTTTATTGTATTTTTGTTACATACAAGATTAGATAAATGAGTATTTTAACCAAAGAACAAATCGGGGAGAAGGTAAATGAAGCATTGGAACAACTTCGCCCATTTTTAGAGGCAGATGGTGGAAATATGGAGTTGGTAGGGATTACCGATGATATGGTTGTTCAGGTGAAATTACTGGGTGCATGCAGCACTTGTTCGATGAGTGCTATGACTATGAAAGCCGGACTGGAAGAGGCCGTTAAGAAAGCCGTTCCTCAAATTAAAGCTGTTGTCGCCGTAAATTCTTTAGATGTTGATTATGCGTAAACTGCTACTATATTTTTTTGCTTTTCACTTGATTTTTATCGGGTGTAAACCCAACCTAAGAAATGAGCCTGCTTCTGCTGGCGCAGCGAAAACGGACAAAGTTGTATACATTGGCGATGGATATTTGGGGGGACTGCAAGACGGGGCACTTTCTGCCAGAAGCCAGCAATACTCCATAGCAGCATTGATAAATCGCGCATTTGAACATGTTTCTACTCCATCACTAGAACAAGCTTTTTTGCAAACTAACTTTAGTATAGGATACAACTTAAAGCCTTGGGAAAGCGACTTTTTAACAGCAAGTAAACTTGGCGACCGTGCCGATTGCAAAGGGGTTACTTCGCTCGGTCCAAAAAGAGATTTTTTATTTTACAGTAATATTTCGGTCTCAGTTCAACCCATAAGTCATCAGTCGCTAAATTGGGCTATTCCCTATATGAATACTGCTGAGTATATTAATTCTTCTCAATCTAACGAGTGGCCCGTTGGTAATTTGTTTTTGCACAGGATATCATCGGGTGTGGGCACAAAGTCTGCGCTATCTGAGGTGCAAAGTGAAAACGCCTCTTTTTCGGTAATATGGCTCGGTATGGAAAACATATATCGTTTTGCGCGATTTGGCGGAGTTGGAGTAGGGCTTATCTCTCCCGCTCAATTTGAAGCAGAGTTGGATAATATACTATCTTCCACCTCTGCCGCTCAGGGACAGGCTGTAATTGCTAATATTCCTGATTTTCGCTCATTTCCATTTTATACCCTGATAAAGCCTAACGCTGCGAACCTTTCTAAAAATCAGGCAGATTCAATAAACGATTTGTACCACCTTGGAGGTGGATTTCAAGAAATTAATTTTGTAGAGGGTGAAAACTTTTTCCTTATTCAGGATGCTGCGGCAACGGATGGTTATCGTCACATGTTGCCCGGAGAGTTCATTACATTGGGGATTCCTTTAGATAGTGTTAAGTGTCAATTTATGGGGCTTTTAATCGAGGTTATACCAGATAAATATTCGTTAGATTCTATTGAAGTTACTCTACTCGACTATACCATTAGTCAATACAATCAAATAATCAGGCAAAAGGCCGTACAGTACGGGATTGCTTTGGTAGATATGCATAGTTTTTTTAAAAAGGTTAATCAGGGTTTTACGGCTAATGCTGTGAATATTAGTGGCGAGTTTGTCAGCGGGGGGTTTTTCTCTCTGGATGGTTTTCACCCGACAGAGAAAGGAAGTAATATGCTGGCTATAGAGTTTATTAAAGCAATTAATACTCACTATGGAGCTACTATACCGCAGGAAACGTGTTTAGATTGTAATGGGGTGCTATTTCCTTAGCATTTCTTGAAGTTACTTTTTTAATCTTTAACGCTATTATTAGATTTGACAAACTTTTGACAGTTTAGTAATTTTCATTTATAAGCGAACCCCTATTATACACACATCATCGGTTTGTTCTATGTCGCTTTTCCATGTTTCAAATTCTTTTTCTAAAATCAATTTTTGTTCGTTTATTGTTTTGCTTTGTATATTTAAAAGCGATTTTTTCAATTGTGAAGTTTTAAATTTTTTTCTTTTTTCACCACCAAATTGGTCTTGGTAACCATCAGTGAAAACATAGATGGTATCACCTTCTTGAAGTTCTATAGTGTGTGTGGTAAATGGTTGCGGGTTGTCTACTTTGCCTATGGGTTGCTTGTTTGGTTTAATTTCTTCTACTTCGTTCATTCCTTTTCTAATTATCCACAGTGGATTATTTGCTCCTGCCCAGTAGAGAGTGTTGCCTTGTAGAGCGCAAAGTGATATGTCCATTCCGTCTTTTACATCTTCACTGCTTTTTGCAAACCTTTCTACCACTAGTTCTCTTGCTCTATAAAGAATTTTTCCGGGCTCGGTTATTTTCTCTTCAAGTAGGGCTTTGGATAAGGCATTGCTACAAACTACGCTTACCATTGCCCCAGGAACACCGTGCCCTGTACAATCTGCTGCGGCAAAATAAATGGTTTTTTGTTTGTCTTCCTCTTTAAGATTATCTGTTTTGGTTTTAGCAGGAGAGTAAGATTCAAGCCAATAGAAATCACCGCTTACCACATCTTTTGGTTTAAATAAAACAAAGCCATTTTTGAGATTTTCTGACAGCGAATATCGCGAAGGTAAAATTGCTTCTTGAATTCTTTTGGCATAGTTAATAGAGGCCGTAATTTCTTTATTTTTTTCCTCTACCAATTCTTTTTGGTGTTCTACTTCCTTTTTTTGTTTAACAATAATTTGATTTGATTTACGCAATCTTGTTATGCCGACAAGGGTTATGAATACCAATACAAGTGAGAAAGACAGCCCGCCAAGAAATATTAACTTTTGCTTACGCTCAATTTCTTTTTCGGTGTTTTCTCGCGCAATCACTTCGTCTTTGAGGTCAATTTGCTTTTGAAGTTCTATGCTGTCAGCGAAATTTTTCAGGGTGTTTTTAAAGCGTTCATCAGACCGAATTATGGCTTCTCTTGAAGACGAATGGTTTAAACTATCCATCCAGAAATGGTACGTTTTGTAATAATTCAAAGCATTTTTATAGTCGCCTTGAGCTTCTTTTACCATAAACAGTAGTTCGTATGTATTTTTATTAATAACTGGATAGTTCATTTGCTCTTTTAGCTTCAGTAGTTTTTCAGCATATTTTGCTGCATTTTTTAAGTCTTTTTTTTCTATGTAAATCTTTCCAATATTAAACGTGACCAAGCACATGCCGTCGCGATCGTTTATTTCTTTTCGAAGTTCATATGATTTTTTGTATACATCCAAGGCCTGATCATATTTATTTTGTCCGGCGTAAAGTATGGCCATATTATTTAAAATAATTGCGGTGCCGTATTTCTCATCCAATTTTTTTAGTAAATCAAGTGCCTGATAATAGGTTTTTATTGCTTCATCGGCGTTACCCAACGTATTTTGAATAGAGGCTATTCCATTTAAAGCACCGCTTTCGCCATGATAAAAAGAAATGGCTTTGTATAACCGTCTTGCTTGCTCAAGCATGTTTAGAGCTTCTGGATATTTTTTATGCAGTTCATAGGCGGCTCCTATATTCATATGTGCATGTGCCATTTGAAGAGTGTCAAAGGCTTTTCTTGACATTTCGAGTGATTTGTGATAAAAGTCAAGAGCATCGGTAATTTTACCTTTTTGTTTTAAAAGATAACCTTTGGTTAAATATGAGTCAGCCAACCCCGGGGTATCATCCATTTGTTTTCGCAATGTAATGGCGCTATCTATAAGTATCATCGCGTTTTCAATATCACCTTCTAAAGCGCGGTAATAGGCCATATTGTT
Source organism: Flavobacteriales bacterium (assembly GCA_046295395.1). Classification (GTDB taxonomy): domain Bacteria; phylum Bacteroidota; class Bacteroidia; order Flavobacteriales_D; family JBKBNH01; genus JBKBNH01. Next base: position 42,211 of record JBKBNH010000004.1, read on the forward strand.
TACAGCATCTGAATAATATTTTTTAAATAAATCTAAATCTTTTCCCTTTACTCTTTTTAATTGTTTGGAGGCTATTTCTAATATTTCATGGTTGTATTTTTCGCAATCATCAAAGCAATTGCTTACGACAAGTGAAAGTTGGCGCAATCTTGCAGTGTCAGTTTTTTCTAGTTTACTTTGTCTGTAAATGGAGTCTAAGTATTCTTTTCCTTGTGCAGATAGGCATAGTGGAATTATTAGTAAGAATAGGGTTGATTTAATTTCCTTCATGCCCAAATGTATGCTAAAAATTTGATTAGCAAATGATTGTGTGGCTGAATAATTTTGTTTTTATTAAATTTAAATTCTGAATCCTAATATGCACACGTCATCTACTTGTTCTAAGTCTCCTTTCCAGTTCTCAAAGTGTTCGTTGAGTATTTCTTTTTGGCGAGGCATGGATTCGTGGGTAATGTTCAGCAGCAAGTTTTGAAGGTTGGTTGTTTTGAGTTTTTTGCCCTTAGGTCCACCAAACTGATCCTGATATCCGTCTGTGAGGATGTATATGAGATCGTTGGGTTGGATTTCAGCAGTACGTAAAGTAAACGATTCTTGGTCACGGTCGTACTTACCTACCGGAATTTTGTCAGGTTTGTATTCAATGATTTCACCGTTTCGGACAATCCAAAGTGGGTTGTTGGCTAGCGCAAATCTGATGGTGATTCGATTCGGATCTATTACTACTAGAGAGCAATCCATGCCATCTCTCCCTCCTTCCGAACTACCGTCTTTTTTAAGTCGGTCAATTATCAATTGGCGAGTTTTGTGAAGAATTTTATGTGGCTCAACTTCTTTTTCAATAGCCTTTTCTAGTGAAGATATATTTAGAATACTCATAATAGCTCCCGGTACTCCATGCCCGGTACTGTCGGCACAGCAATAAGCAAAATGCCCATTACTGAGCAGAGATGCCCAATAAAAATCACCACTTACCACTTCCTTTGGCTTGAAATGCACAAAGTAATCTTTCAGATGTTTGTCTAACAAATCTTTACTAGCTAGAAAACTTCTCTGAATACGTTCTGCGTAATTTATACTGTCGGTTATTTCTTTATGCTTTTCTTCAATGATTTCTTTCTGGCTTTGGATAAATTGATTGGCCTTCTCTTTGTTTCGATAAGCTTTGTATAATACAAATGCAAATACAAGAAGAAACAAGGTTCCGCCCATAGCTATTCCGGTGAATATTCGTTGCCTATATAATTTGGCATCTGTGATTGCCTTTTCTTCGGCCAGCTTCAATTCCAATATTTTTGCTTCTTCGGCTCTTTTGAGTGAATCAAGGGTGTTTTTAAGGTTGAAATTGAATTGCAACTCCATTTTAGAAGCCTCTTCCAAATTCATGAGCTGATGCAACGAATCATTCAGCACAAAAGCTTCTGACATATATTGAAACGCTTTAATATAGTTTCCCTTCTTAGCTTCTATCTCTGCATACAAAGACGTTAACTGCATTTTATAACGCATAGAAACATCAAATTCTACCGACAATTCTTTGGCTTCTTTTATAAATTTTTCGGCAAGTGGAATATTATTTTGCTCTGCATAGTACTTAGCAAGGCCAATTTTAGCTGTAGACATTCCATCCTTATTTTTAGTTTTCTGATAAAGTTCCAACGACTTTTCGAGGTGGTAGAATTCTTGCTTTTTGTTGCCCAACATTCTTTCCAGCTCTGCCAAATTAGTGTGTATATCACCCCTGTCGCGCAGGTATTTATCTCCCGCTTCTTCTGCCAAACTTAATGCAACATGATAGTATTTTTTACTTCTAAGAAATTCCCCTTTATGTTTATATATAATACCTAGCACATTGAGGGGCTTAATGTCTTCAAAAGAATCCCCCTTATTTTCATTATTCATACTAATAGCTAACTCCAAATAATAAATGGCCTTGTCAAAATTTTGAATATCCGAATATAGCATCCCTATGTTTCCATACAATCCGGGCAACTGTTTTGGATTGTACTTCTTCATCAGGTCTCCCGACTTCAAATAGCACTCCAATGCATCAGCATACTTATTCATACTGTAGTGCATAGCTCCTTTGTTCATGATGGCACCGGTGATTTTAAGTGTGTCTTGAAGTTCAACAGAAACCATATAAGTGCTATCGAAATAAACAGCAGCCCTAGCAAAATCAGACTCTACATAACTCAAATAAGCACTATTATGATAATAGCTGTAGAGGTATAGTTTTTTATTCTCTTTTTTGGAGAGATAGTAGATAGTATCATTAATCTCTACTGCACGTTGTTTATTAGTATAGAGGTTTTGGTAGAATTCTTTTGTTAGTCGTTCATACTTATCTTGCTCAGGCTCGATGGAAAAAGCATTGTTCGAAATAATAATGAATAGAAGTAAAAAATGATATATAAGAAACCTTATCGACACGATTATTCAACTTGTTTTTTTTTCAATTCGAAGTGTTGGCCGAGATAAACTTTTCTTACTTGTTCGTCTGCGGCAAGCTCTTCTGCTGTGCCTTGCTTTAGAATACTTCCTTCAAATAGCAAGTAGGCTCTGTCGGTTATAGAAAGTGTCTCCTGTACATTATGGTCGGTAATGAGAATCCCGATGTTTTTCTTTTTCAATTTAGCCACAATGCGCTGAATATCTTCAACGGCAATAGGATCAACTCCGGCAAATGGTTCATCTAGAAGAATGAAGTTTGGGTCATTGGCTAAAGCTCGAGCAATTTCAGTTCGGCGTTTTTCGCCTCCGGAGAGTTTAATTCCCAGATTTTTTCTAACGTGCCCCAAACTAAACTCCTCTATAAGCTCTTCCAGCTTTTGAGCTTGTTCGGACTTACTCAGTTTAGTCATTTCCAAGATGGCTTTTATGTTATCTTCTACCGAAAGGGTTCTGAACACACTAACTTCCTGCGGTAAATAACCTATGCCTAGCTGGGCTCGCTGATACATCGGCATGCGGGTAATTTCAACATCATCCAAAAAAATTTTACCCTCATCAGGCTTCACTAGCCCGACAATTATGTAAAACGAAGTGGTTTTACCCGCGCCGTTCGGCCCCAGTAGCCCAACTATTTCTCCACGATTTACTTCCACGCTAACACCGTTAACTACTGCTCGCCCTTTGTATGATTTCCTTATATTTTCGGTGTAAAGTCGCATGCTAAAAATCAATTTGTAATCTTCCTCTTATTCCTATAGGGGAAACATTTATTCCGTCATATTTATTATCCAAATAACTCATTCTCCAAAGAATATCCACTCGGAATACCTTAAATATATTTTCAATACCTGCGGCCATTTCAAAGTATGGCTTTGCTGCTAAGGTAGAAGTAAAACCCGGTAAATCCATGATAGAGAGGTGTTTTTCATCCAGTCTTCCGTAAATACCCTTTATGCTGAAGACCTCCCGCCACTTTAGTTTTCTAAGCAAAGGAACTCTGTTAAAGAATAATCCCATGAAGTGATGCCTTACATTAAACGAAACATATTCGTCGCTTACGAATTCTAAAATGTTCATCATGTTAAAAGCGCTGATGTTATAACCATAGGTTTCGTTTCCTGGATGAATTTCGAGCAAAGGAAATGGCAGGGTACCCCATATTTTACCTGCTTCAACTGAATACCATGTTGTTCCCAGATAACCGAGTGGCAATTTGTGCTTAAGTCCTAATACAAGTTTGCTAAATTCGTATTGTGCTCCAAAAACACCTTTTAGCCCATACGTATATTGAGCCTCCAGTATGGGTTTTTTTGTACCCAAACTGATTCGGTTAAACTCTCCTGAGAGGAACTCTTCTTTTGCCGCATAGCGGACATGAAGCGAAACCTCTGAGCTGACAACCTGAGGGAAGTTAAATGCATATCCTTGATTTTCAAAATTTTTAGTGAATGGAATAATTCCCAATGGAGCATATGATATATTTCTGAATAATACCTGTGTACTCATTCCCTGAAACCATTCTCTGAAATAGCTCGCCCGTATTTCTTCGGTAAATGAGAGCTTATTGTTTGGGTTTCTGCGTATATAAGAGCCTAAGATGTTTTCGCTTCTGAAGGCATTTTGACTAATACCAATTTGTTCGACATCATTCTTGTAGTATACTTGAACTAGCCTGCGAGGTTGCTTGGTGATAAAAAATCGTGTACCAAGACCATATTTGAATTGCTTGTCCCACAGGCCATAAGCGCCATAGCCCGATAGTTCGATTTTTTTGCTGAAATCGTTACTAGTTCTGCCTCCAAATTGAAATCGGTGACCTTCGACTACGTTAAAACTGTAAATAGAAGAATAGGATCCGAGTTCTACTTTTCCCAAAACTTTGTAGCCAGTTATAATGGTTTGTATAACATCGATGTAGGTTTTCACGATGGGTAAATTACCCAATGTGTCAATCATATCATAAATTCCCTGCTGCGCCTGTGTTAATTCTTCGTGTCGATTTTGTTCCCAAAAGCTGTTGTCTTGCTCTGTAGCGCCTTCGTTTACTACAATCGTTTTTATACCTGCAAAGAATGCCTCATCTTTAGGTTCGTTGATTACAAAGTTTTTAAAACTAGTAGTTTTACGCCCATAAAATCCCATCTTTTTATCAGCAATATTAAAATCTATTACCAGTTGATCTTTTACGGGCATCCACACTTCGTTTATTACCTGAGCAAACTCTTGCTTAAAAAACATATCCTTAACCCAGTTGATATTAGCATCTCCTGATATATTACCCTCAATTTTTTTTAGGGCATAACTGGTGTCGTTTATCCACATGGTTCCGTCAAAACATAAATCACCTTTTCTTCTAGGAATAAAATCTATCTGATAACACCAGTAATCCTCAACAAACATACTGTCGATAAGGTAGTATTTGTAAAAACTAATCCCGTTATCGGAAATGGGGCTTACAAAGTTTTTGCCGAAAACCGACACATGATTATCATAAATATTAATTTGCTGATACATGTCTCCGGTAAACTGTGCAATGCTTTCGTTGTTGATTCCCGAAACACGAGTTCCTTTTATAAATTCCTTACTGTTTTTAGGTTTTTTTACATAATGGAAGTCGGAAATAGATTCGGTAATAAATACAGGTAAAAAAGGCTTTTCATCTGCGGTGCTATCAATATTGTCAAAAATAAAATTGAATTTTTTGAATACTTTACTATTCATAAATTCATCACTCATGTTATTAATATCGAACTCAATTTTGTTGTACACTTCATATTGGTAGGAGTCTAGCTTTTCTCGGTTATTGATGGGTTTGTTTGCTATTACTCGTTTAAAAATAATATGAGCAGGATTTTCATTTGTTGCTTTAATTACAAGGTCGGGCAATTCTTTGGAGGAGGATTCCAATTGAAAATCCACTCGTTGCTCTTTGTCTTTCAATATTTTTACTTCTCTTCTGTTGTAGCCTACAAATGAAGCCACTAAAGTATCGGAAGCGTAGTAAGATTCCAGTTTATAATTTCCGTCTAAATCTGTAGTGGTTCCTGTTTTGGTTCCTTTAAAAGAGATGTTTACAAAAGGAAGCGGCTCTCCGGTAATTTTATCTATAACCTTTCCCGATACTTTGGTTTTTTGAGCCAAAACATTTCCATTGCACAAAGATGACAAGGCAAAAAGCAAAGAAAAATATAGCAGGAATTTATTCAAGCGGTTGTTTTATTCGGAGAGTTCTTCCCAAAATTCAAGAGCCCTTCTGGTATGTGGTATAGTGATTGAACCACCAACAAGCAAGGCGATAGAAAAGGTTTCTATAAGTTCTTCACGGGTTATTTCTTCTTCATAACAGCGCTGAATGTGGTATTTTATGCAATCATCGCAACGTAAAACCATAGATGCAACAAGTCCTAGCAATTCTTTTGTTTTTACATCCAAAGCACCGGTTTTGTATACGGAACTGTCCAGGTTAAAAAAACGTTTGATATCTAGATTTGAACTACTCAACAGCTTTTCGTTCATTTTACTGCGGTAGTCGTTAAATTCTTTAACCGTACTCATGTGTTGAAGGGAATTAGTTTGTTTTTCTTCTTAAGACCGATGCCGAGACCAAAATACCAATTTCATACAATCCATATACAGGAACGGCAACAATAATTTGGCTAATAATATCGGGGGGGGTGAGAATGGCTGACAGAACAAGTATTCCTACAAGGGCATGCTTTCTGAATTTACGCATAAACTCAGGGGTTATAATACCTAATTTGGTTAGAATATAGGAAACTATGGGTAATTGAAAAAATATACCGGTATAAAAAGTAGTTCGGGTAATTATTGACATGTATGAATCAATTGTAAAGTCATTTTTTATTGAGCTGCTCATTGAATAGTTGCCAAAAAACTGCACACACAAAGGCGAAAGGACGAAGTAACCGAATGCAATTCCGAAAACAAACAATACGCTGGCAAAAAACACTACTCCCTTGGAGTATTTCAACTCGTTCGAATTTAACCCGGGTTTTATAAAACCATATATCTGGTAAAAGATAAACGGGAAGGCGATGGAGATACCACCCAAAATAGCAAAATATATATTGGTGCTAAATTGACCTGTAACGGCAGTGCTTTGCAGGCTTATTTTAATTTCGCTGGCACACAGAGTATCATCCATTCCCACGGAGTTAGATAAAAAGCAAAGCAGCCGGTATGTAGGAAAGTTTGTTTTTGACATGGAGATAAACACATTTTCCATGATGGGTTCTGTGTAAAGAAAAATCAGAAGACTAAATAATAAAACCGCAACAGCAGATTTTACAAGCCTCCAGCGCAATTCTTCCAAATGCCCTAAAAAAGATAATTTATTTTCTGAATCTTCAACTTCCATTTAATCTTGCAAAAATATTAGAAAATGTGGCTTATTTAGCATTCTATCGAAATACCTGTTTTTATTGAGCGGCTGTTGTTTAGCTTTGGTAAAATTTAACACCTTTTTCTACGGAATAGGTGTTTTATAACAAATTATTGTTGTATATTTATACGTTGACCAAAAAATCATAATTAAATGTTAGTTGAAGAAACAACCATTAAAGAAGCATTGCAGAAATACTTTGGTTTTGATACTTTCAAAGGACAGCAGGAGGCAATCATAAAAAATGTGCTAGACGGTAATCATTCCTTTGTCATAATGCCTACCGGTGGTGGTAAGTCATTATGTTATCAGTTGCCCGCTCTTATGATGGAGGGTACCGCTATTGTGGTTTCGCCTCTGATTGCATTGATGAAAAATCAGGTTGATGCAATACGTAATACTTACGGAGAAGATAGTGTAGCACACTTTTTAAATTCCTCGTTAAACAAATCAGAAATTACTCAGGTGAAAAAAGATGTGGAAGAGGGAAGGACTAAGCTGTTGTACGTGGCTCCTGAATCTTTGAATAAACAAGAAAATCTAGATTTTCTACTTGATAATAAAATTTCATTCTTTGCCATAGATGAGGCTCACTGTATATCTGAGTGGGGGCATGATTTTCGCCCGGAATATCGTAAACTTCGCCCAATGATTGACTCCATTGGAGATCACATACCCATTATAGCGCTAACCGCTACAGCTACCCCCAAGGTACAGCAAGATATACAAAAGAACCTGAGTATGTCTGACGCTACGGCTTTTAAATCTTCATTTAATCGGGCTAACTTGTTTTACGAAGTTCGCCCTAAGTTAAGTGTGGAGAAAGAGATTATTAAATTTGTAAAGCGTTATCAGGGAAAATCGGGGATTATATACTGCTTGAGTAGGAAAAAAGTAGAAGAAATTGCTGAGTTACTTCAGGTAAACGGGATAAATGCTTTGCCCTATCATGCAGGGCTGGATGCCAACTCTAGGGCAAAACACCAAGATATGTTCCTGATGGAAGAAGCTGATGTTATAGTAGCTACTATCGCCTTCGGCATGGGAATTGACAAACCGGATGTAAGATTTGTTATACACCATGATATACCAAAATCCTTGGAAAGTTACTATCAGGAAACCGGTCGTGCCGGGCGCGATGGGGGTGAAGGAATATGTGTAGCATTTTACAGCTACAAGGATATAGAGAAACTTGAGAAATTTCTTTACGGAAAGCCCGTTTCTGAGCAAGAAATTGGTCGACAACTTTTAAACGAAATGGTTGGCTATGCAGAAACATCTGTTTGTCGCAGAAAATTCGTGCTTCACTATTTTGGAGAAGAATATGATGAAACAACATGCTCTAATATGTGTGATAATTGTGCAACCCCGAGGGAGCGTTACGAGGGGAAAGACATTATCCACCTTTTACTTTCTACCATTGGTGAGTTGAAAGAAAAGCACAAGGCAAAATACCTGGTGAATTTGCTTACCGGCAAATATACTAACGACATACTTACATACAAACATGATAAAATTAATCAGTTTGGCGCCGGGAGCGAGCATTCGGAAGCTGTTTGGAATGCAGCCATCCGCCAGTCTGTGATTCAAAATTTACTATACAAAGAAGTCGAAAATTACGGAATCTTAAGATTAACTGACGCAGGCAGAGCCTTTATAAAGCAACCAGAATCTTTCATCATGCTTAAAGAGCACGATTACTCTAAAATGGAAGAGGACGACGTGATTCTGAATACCAAAGCGGGATCAGGAGCTTCCGACGAGGCGCTTTTTACTATGCTTAAAGAATTAAGAAAAAAAATATCTAAGGAGAAAAACGTACCTCCTTTTGTTATTTTTCAAGATCCTTCGCTCGAAGAGATGGCTACACAATATCCGATTACACAAGAGGAGCTTACCAAGATTTCAGGAGTTGGACAGGGTAAAGCAGCTAGGTATGGACAACCATTCATCAGTTTAATCCAAACTTACGTAGAAGAAAACGAAATCGATAGACCCGAAGATTTTGTAATGAAATCTGTAGTGAACAAATCTGGGCTTAAGGTTCATATTATTATGAATGTGGATAGGAAAATGCCGCTTGATGCAATAGCAAGAGCAAAGGGTATAAATATGCCCGAACTTCTGGACGAAATGGAGTCGATAGTAAATTCGGGCACAAAATTAAATATCGACTATTATGTAAATGAGGTAATAGAGGATGAATGTCAGGAAGAAATATTCGACTACTTCTCTGAGGCAGAGACCGATTCTATTGACGAGGCCATAAACGAGTTTGGTGATATTTATTCGGAAGAGGAGCTACGCATGATGCGTATCAAATTCTACAGCGAATTGGGTAACTAGTTCGTTTCCTTATTAGTGAGCCGAAAAGTAAAATACGTATTTATACTCATAGCCCTGTTTTATACGTGGGCTTTTTTCTTTTTTAAATGGTCTTCCCATGATGGTGATGGTTGGAAGTACGTTATATCAAGCGATGGAAAAGGTTACTATGCCTATTTGCCTAAGCTTTTTATTGATAAAAATTTAACCTACATCGAACACGATTGTTTATTTACAATTCCCACAGAAAAGGGGTTTATCAATCGTTATTATTGCGGAACCGCCGTGCTGGAAACACCATTCTTTTTAATGGGACATTTTTCGGCAAAAATTTTCAACTACAAAGTAGATGGCTACTCCGAACCCTATGCACTTTTTATAGGTTTATCGGCTATTTTTTATTTTCTAGCCGGACTGTACTTTCTCTACAAACTTCTAAAAGAAAAACTGCACCTGCCCGATAACTATTTAATATGGGTTTTATTGTTGGTCTGTTTTGGTACAAATCTATTGTATTATACCATAATAAAAGGAAGTTTCTCGCATGTGTATTCCTTTTTTCTTATTACAACTTTCTTTTATGCAGTATATAAATTGTCTATCGGGGTTTCTAGAAAATGGGTGGCTATTGCATCGGTTTTATTGGGGTTAGTTATTGTTACCAGACCGGTAAATGTGATGATAGTACTCCTGATTCCGGCATTTTTCGAAAATTTTACCGCATTCTTCCGTTTCATAAAGTCGCTTTTCATGCCCAAGCCCCTCCTTATTATAGTTGTTTCATTGGCATTACCCGTTTTTATACAGGCATTGTTTTGGTTTTTGCAAACTGGAGAGTGGAATCAGTGGTCGTATAAGCAAGAGGGTTTTTATTTTACTAATCCACAAATAGTTGAGGTGTTATTTGGTTTTAGAAGAGGATTGTTTGTTTATACTCCCCTACTGTTTATTGCTTTATTTGGTTTTTTCTTTTTATTTAAGCAGAGTAAATACAAGGCCATTTGGGGGGTGTTGTTTTTCGTTACATTCACCTATGTTACTGCTTCGTGGTGGAACTGGACATACGGCGACTCATATAGTCTGAGGCCTTTTGTAGATATAACCGTAATTTTTGCACTCCTGCTGGCTTTGTTGATTTCAAACATTGGCGTGGTTATGCGTAAGTTGGTCTTGTCGTTTGCCCTTCTGTTTTCTATTTTGCAAACGGTTTATGCTTACCAGTATTATGCAGGCATTACCGATATAACCAACATGACTAGAGATAAGTTTTTTTACTTGTTTTTAAAAACATCCGATAAACACATGAATTACTATGGTGGCATAGATGATATTCCTCCTTTTGCGCCCAATGGGTTTGATACGATTCATAAGTATGTGGAAACTTACGATGAGTTTCCCGCTGGGCATCGCGATACCCGAGGAGAGTTGTGGCTCGGCGGCACGGAATTTACTTATCCACAGGAGAAACATTACGTGCGGCATTTGTGGATAGAGGTTACCTACCGCTACAAGATTACTCACCCTCACGATATGGGGGAAGTACTTTATGCCTTTCATTCCTTTCCGCCGGACTCAGACAGCACCAAAGCCTATTTTACCTTCAGGGCGAAGGAATATCCTACCGAAAAAACAGACACTTGGTTCACTGCCCACCACAAAATATGGTTCCCCAACTCGGTGGACGGCAACGACCGCATCAAGCTTTATTTTTGGAACCGCGGCGAAGAACATTTTCTTTTGGACGATTACACCATCACCGTGATGGTGCCCAAGTAGAAGAGAAATAATAGGATGTGGTGCGCAGGCAATTAGAAAACAGGAGCTTCTGCCTTTACCTCACCAAATACACCGTTCCGCCAAATTGCTTGATTTCTCCGTCCACACCTTGGGCTTGTATACTGTAGTAATACACCCCTTCCGAGGCGAGCTCGCTACCTATGGTGCGACCATTCCAAAGCTGTATTTGACTGGCATTACCCGGGTGTAATTCCACATACCACACCGCAGCCCCCCATCGGTTGTATATCGTGGCGCTTAATTGTGTAATGCCTCGGGTTTGTACCGTGAAAAAATCATTATTTCCATCGCCGTTGGGGGTGAATATGTTGGGAGCAACAAGGCTCACTTCATCGTACACATAAAGGGTAAGGTAGGTCGTGTCTGCACAGCTGGGGTGGTTATTGTAAGCGATAAGGGTAATGATGAAGGTGCCCGCTGTGTCGAAAGTATAATTGATGTGTGTAGCGTAGAGCGTATCGCCGTTTATATACCAAGTGTAGTGGGTAGCGCCTGCAGAAGTGTTAGTAAAGATTACTGCCAGTGGAGCTATACCTTCTTGCGGGGTGGCTGTGAAGGAGGCGTTTACTTGTATTTCTTCGGCTACATAAGCGCTGTCGGTGTAAGTGCAGCCGTTGGAGTCGGTAAGGGTTAAATAATAGTACCCTTGGCTAAGGTTTTGAAACTGTGGATTGCTTTGTGCCCCCGTGCCTATAGAGTAGGTGTAGGGCGATGTGCCCCCTGTTGCTCCGCTTACGGTTATGCTGCCTGTGGTATCGCCGCAAGCGGTGTGGGTGTGGCAGTGAGGGTAGCACTCTGTGGAGAGGGCAGCACGGTAACCCTTACCGGATACACCACACTGCAACTATCGGTGTTCCATATACGCACGGTGTAATGGGTGGTGCGGTCGCCCACAAAGGTGGGATTGGGGCAGGTGTAGCAGCTAAGCCCGGTTTGCGGCAGCCACTCGTAGGTTTGCCCACCTGTGGCTTGCAGTTGTATGGACTCGCCCATACACACCACGGTATCATTGCTTACTGTGGCAGAAAATACTTCGCAAGGGGTGGTGTAGGTGAGAATCATCCCCCAAATAATATTAGAGCCGACACCTAACACCCAAGTAGGACTTTGATATTCAAAAATAATATTTAGAGAAGTGGCTCCAAAAGGAATCAATGATTGGATATTGGCGATAGCATCAGATCCTGATACAAAAGTATTTGCGAAGTCGTCACAAAGACCATCTAATGTGTTATTAGAATAATGGAAACAGCCTATAGGGCCACCACAAGTGCCTGCATTTATATCATCTCCACCAATTAATCCCAATAAATTTCCATTAACATACACAAACTCTCCATCTTGGATGGTATCACATAAGTAGGTGGAAATTATAGAAAATCCTACATCTGTTAAATTATCTACGGGGGGTATGTTTTGAAGTCCGTAGGTTAAACTAGTGGCACCAAAATCATTATTATTTAGGTGAATGGATGTTGCGATTTTGGGTAAAACAGGATTCATATATATGATTAGCAAAACAAAATCACTATACTTGTTTGATGATAATCCTTGATTATCAGTGGAACTGATATTATAATTCGTCGTTGATAGATTAACGCTACTTGTAACATCCAGAGCGTGAACTGCTGATGCCCCACCATATATGGGGGAATTAAAATTTAAGGAAACTTGATTTGATGAATTAAATTGATAATTATCCCCATTAAAAACCAAATTTAAATCAGGGGCATTTCCAACCCTACCCCCTAGTATATAAGCCCTATCAATCACACTTCCTGAAGATGGGGGGGGATAAAAAAATTTCCGCTGAAAGTTCCTGAAGGCGAACCAGGAGAATAACTAGTACAGACTATTTCTCCGTTAAGTATATTTTGATAAAATACTTGTTGAGCAGACGAAAATTTCACAACAGAAATACTTGACAAAATTGTTATTAAGCCACAAAAGAAAGTATGAGATATTCTACACTGCATTTATTTTTTTCAAATGAACTTAATGTCTCTTTTATTGCGTCTATTTCTTCTGGACTTACTACTTTTGGTAGGATTCAAGTAGTTTTTTAAGGTAGTCAATCTCAGTTTGTTTGGCTTGAATAATTTGTTCGTATAGGTCTCGCTCTTTATCACTAGCTTGATTAATTACTTTTCCGCTACCAATTTGGCTATGAGTTACTTTTTCAATGATTTGGTGCTGTAAACTCGGAAGTATGCGGCTAACCTCAACATTCAATGCTTTGGCTATTTCTTCTAATCGTTCGGGGGTTATTTGTACTTCATTATTTTCCATTTTACTGTAGGCTCGCTGAGAAATGTTAAGCACTGTTGCCATTTCTTCTTGTGTAAGTTTTCGTTCTTTCCGAAGGTTTCTAATTCTATCTCCTACTTTCATAGTTATGAAAATTTAATTTATACTCACCAAATGTACAAAACCATCACAAGTTTTTACCTCGAAATGAAAAACTACCTCACCAAATACACCGTTCCGCCAAATTGCTTGATTTCTCCGCCCACACCTTGGGCTTCTATGCTGTAGTAATATGCTCCTTCTGAGGCGAGCTCGCTACCTATGGTGCGACCATCCCAAAGCTGTACTTGATTGGTGCCGTTTCCCGGTTGCAATTCCACATACCACAAAGCTGCTCCCCATCGATTGTATATGGTGGCACTTAACTGTGTGATGCCCCGGGTTTGCACCGTAAAAAAATCATTATTTCCATCCCCGTTGGGGGTGAAAATGTTGGGGGCAACAAGACTCACTTCGTCATACACATGAATGGTAAGGTAGGTCGTATCGGCACAGGCGGGGTGGTTATTGTAAGCGATGAGAGTAATGACATACGCACCCGCTGTGTCGAAAGTATAATTGCTGTGCGTAGAGTAGAGCGTGTCACCGTTTATATACCAAGTGTAGTGGGTGGCGCCTGTAGAAGTGTTGGTAAAGATTACTGCCAGTGGAGCTATACCTTCTTGCGGGGTGGCTGTGAAGGAGGCATTTACTTGTATTTCTTCGGCTACATAGGCGCTATCGGTAAGGATGCAGCCGTTGGAGTCGGTAAGGGTTAAATAATACTGCCCTTGGCTAAGGTTTTGAAACTGTGGATTGCTTTGTGCCCCCGTGCCTATAGAGTAGGTGTAGGGCGGTGTGCCCCCTGTTGCTCCGCTTACGGTTATGCTGCCTGTGGTATCGCCGCAAGCGGTGGGTGTGGCAGTGAGGGTAGCACTCTGTGGAGAGGGTAGCACGGTAACCCTTACCGGATACACCACGCTGCAACTATCGGTGTTCCATATACGCACAGTGTAATGAGTGGTGCTGTCGCCCACAAAGGTGGGGTTGGGGCAGGTGTAGCAGCTAAGCCCGGTTTGCGGCAGCCACTCGTAGGCTTGTCCGCCTGTGGCTTGCAGTTGTACACTCTCTCCCATACACACCACCGTGTCGGCGTTTACCGCAGCAGTGAAGGTATCGCAGGGGGTGGTGTAGGTGAAAGATACAGACCATACTGGATTAGTTGAATAGTGAATACTATTTACGGCTTGAACTTGAAAAAGCACATTAACGGATTTCGAGTTGTTGCTCAAAAGATTCATGATATTAGCCAAACCATCACTAGCAGCTACCTGACTATTTGCAATGTCATCTCCCAATCCCTCTAGAGTGTTTTGTTCGTAGTTGAATGATCCAACAACTCCTCCACAAATCGCACTATTATTGTAATCATTTCCACCTATTTTACCTAGATAATTACCATCAAAATAAACTAACGTGGGTTCAACTATTGTATCACACATGTAACCCCCATGTATTGCCATTCCCACATCAAATGAATTATTAATGGGATTAAGATTATTTGACTGATATGTCACATATTGATCGATGTCGTTATCATTAATCAATATTGATATGTTAGATTTTGAAAGAGTTAGATTTTCATATACTATTATGAGATAAAAATCGGTAAACCTTTCATTGGTCAAAAGTTGATTAGGGATATTAATTTGATATGAGTTAACCGAGGGGTTTACCAAATTATCTACTTCTACACAATGAACATAGCCCATACCATTTGCACCTGCATAGAATGGTGATAAAAAGGGAGAACTAACTATATTCTGACTATTAAATTCAATAGGATTTCCTTCGAATAGTATCGTAATTGGTTCTGCCTCTCCATGTCTGCCACAAAACAAAAATGCTTTTTTTATTATACTGCCTGATGATATGGATACATTAATGAAACCAGTTCCTGACCCCAAAGTTGTAGTAAATCCATCTGCGGTTATTCCTCCGTGAAAAACATCTTGATAGAAGACCGTTTGTCCTTTACCACAAGTAAATACAAGAAAAATTATTATCGCTAAAACTAATTTTTTCATCTTTCGCAAAGTTACAATAAATAAAAAAGGGTTATAGACTTTATTAAGACCGTTCCTACATTTACCAATGCCGATAAATCAAAAATAGAACTAAAAATAAATATATAGAACAAATTAATTTGGATTTTCGATTTATTTTTTGAAAATTGCTCCTGCTAAAAAACAAAATCTTATGAAAAAAATGAAACTACTTTTACGAAGTACAGTGATAACTTTGCTTTGTTATGCCTCTCTAGTTGAGGCTCAAAGTCCTATTTGGACACTTCCAAATTCGCTTTATAATTTTGGATTACCTAGTTCCCTTCCCCTCCCCACCCCCGGAGGTTTTGGTAATTATTCGGGTCAGCAGAGTGAGTACTCTCACAATGCGGCGTATAACCCCGTAACGGGCGAGCTGCTGTTTTTTTGTGGTAGATGGGGTGGTGTATGACAATGAGGGCTATACCATCAACGAAATGACGGCAGTGAACGGAAACCGTATAATAGGGCGCTCGGGGGTGTCCATTGTACAAGACCCCGGCAATTGCAAAAAGTACTATATTTTCGCTGCTGACGGTGTTCCCGCTCTTCAACCCGGCTTTGGCGAAGGAGACGTTAATCCATATTATGCCATATTAGATTTGGAATTGCCCCGCTCCACCTACAACACTTCCCGCATGGGTGAACTACTCATGTACCCCACAGGAGAAACTGCGTTAAACCTATCTTCTCTACCCCCTGCATATAACGATAATCACGGATCGGGGAAAAATGGAGGAGTTATGTTTGCCATCACCCCCCTTAATGCCAATAAGGAACATTTTATATTTGTTTCTACCGCCATAGGAAATATTCGAAAATATGTACTCAGCCCTTCAGGACTTACCCATTCCGGTCAAGGGTTTTATTCGCTTGACGGCACAACTTTGGTGCCCAACACCTCTACTTGGGATCATTGGACAGAACGCGGCGAACTCGAAGTGATTCCTTACAACGGTGGCTACCGCATAGCAGGCACTATCAAGAGTGACCACAACGGTGTTTTTGTAGCCGACCTGAATGCCTCAGGAAATTTAATTGCAGGAACGCATCAGCCGTTTTTTTATTTTGAGCCCACTCAGCAGCGATTAGAAATAAGAGGAGTAGAATTTTCGCCATCGGGTGAATACCTCTATTTAACACATAACGTTGCCGCAAATGCGGTAAATTTCCCTTTCCCTGTGGAATACATAAACATAAGTACGGGAACTAGCTCGCCTCTACTCTCCATTCCCCTCAGCGAGGCAATGGATTTTCGGTTTTCGCAACTGGAAGTAGCCGTAGATGGGAAACTCTATATGGCAACCGCCGACAGGTTAGCCACGCTAACCAACCCAAACAATCCGGCTTCTGCCACATGGAACAACAGCGCCATATCTATCACTTACAATCTTTCTGATTTAAATTTTAAAACCGCTTATCTTCTTCCCAACCAAATAGACGGACAAGCTTGTGTAACGGGTTGTTTCGACTGTACACTTAACGAAGGAGACAAAGACAACTGCTGCCCTTTCTTTGCGGAATTTACCTTTGAAGAAAAAGACCCCTTTGTTGCCACAACCACTGCCACCTGGTCGCCCGGGGCGGGCAACAACCCCTTTGGCAGTATTACCGGAGAGGTGTACGTAAATCAAGACATTATCATCCCTCACAATACCGTGGTGAGAATACAGGGAATGACATTTTACTTTTCACCTACCTCTAGAGTAGTAGTACAACGCGGGCTCACCAATACCTCCCCCGGTGGTAAGCTCATATTGGACAATACCGTATTTACAGCCGACAACCGATGCGGAGAGTGCTACATGTGGCCGGGAGTACAGGTGTGGGGACACAACAATGTGAACCAAGGCATAGTAAACCTATCGCCTACTGTACACACCAGTCCGCAGGGTGCACTCTATATGGTTAATAATTCGAAAATAGAACATGCCTATACAGGAGCTAAAGCATATAGGCAGTACCCCACCACTGCGATAGACCTTTCTCATGGAGGAGGGGTAATAATTGCAGCGGGGAGCACCTTTAGAAACAATCAACGCGATGTAGAGCTACGCAGCTATCCGTTCAAAAACATCAGCCGTTTTACCCTCACCAAGTTTACTACCGATGGGTTGCTCAACAAGCCCGGAGTCTCTATCATAGAACACGCCTTTCTGGCAGAAGTGGACAATATAAATTTTTTCGGCTGCGAATTCAAAAACTACACTCCCGAGCTCTTCGGTCAGGCTCGCGGCAATGGCATACTGGCGCTGAGGGCGCGTTTCTTTGTGGATGAACAGTGCGTGAACATACTGAACTGTTCCAATACAATCCCCAGTGTATTTGAAAACCTGAGAGGAGGAGTAATTGCTTCTTCTTCTAATCCGCTCATCACCTTTAAAGTAGATCGAAGCCGTTTCATCAATAATTTCACGGGGATATTTTCTTCCGGAATCAACAACTTGGTGGTGCAGCGCAACCAATTTGAAGTGTATCGCTCACTTGCACCAAACTTCACTCTCAACACCCTAGGACTTCATCTGGTTACTTGCTCGGGTTATAAAGTGATGGAAAACGACTTTACCGAATTTAACGACCCCGATGTAACCACACCCGGAGGGAATACCTACGGTATAGTGGTGGATAATTCAGGCGTACTGGATAATGAGATTTACAAAAACACCTTTCACGGCATAAGAGTGGGAGGACAGTCTCAAAAGATTAACAGTGAAGTGTACGATCCCGCCCTTCCTAATCCCAATAACATTGGACTGAGATGGAAGTGCAACACCTTTTTCGATGATATTTATCAGGCAGATTTAGGCGTAGCTTCAGGTAGAATTGCTTACCAACAAGGCCATTGCCTCTCTCACCTAAATCCGGATGCGGTCAAAACTCCTGCGGGGAATAAGTTCAGCCACTCTACATTTAACCCAACCAATGATATATGGGTAAATACCGGAGTGTTGAGTTTTAACTACGCACATCATGCAGATTTGATAACTACCCCTCTCTACTACACTCCGATTGCCGTTCCACAGCAATGTTCGGGTGCTACTCCTATCTACTTTGATGAGACGAATTCTTGTCCTACCAAAATAAGAACTTTGCCCACTGTAAATCTCATCTCGTTTATAGGTAGCCAAATGCAAATAATCAAAGACGAAATAGCCATAAAAGAAGAATTAATAGATGGAGGCGACACAGATTATCTTCTGCAACAAATAAGTGGTAATCTACCTGCGGGAGAGTTGAAAGATTTGCTTTTGGCAGCTTCGCCATATCTCACAGACGATGTTATTCTCGCATACATAGCTACCAATCCTGCTGCAGGACACCTTAATCAAATCATCGGGGCAAACTCTCCTGTTTCCTCTCAGGTGTGGAATGCTGTTAGTGCTATGAATATTCCCAACGGAATAAAAAAACAACTAAGCAATGCCCAAACAGGCGTATCTGCAATGACCTATCTCATCAACGAAATGGATGAAATGAGAGTGACAAGAGAATCGTACATCGACGAGTTGCTTTCCATTTACCTGCTCGATACTTTGATAGAAGGCCGATTAGACAGCGTAATTGTTATACTCAGAGAAGAAGGCCGATTGGAGAGAACCCGTCAGCTTTGCGATGCATACTTGCTCGACGGAGACTTAACCCGAGCCGATTCTACACGCACAGAGATAGTAAACGAAACAGGACACGATAATTTTTGCAGAATGGTGACTTATTCCATTGATGCAGCTAATCACAACTGCCCGGCAGAGCTTGTGGCAACAGACCCCGTACAAAGACAAGCAGTAGAGGACATTGCCAACGACCCCAATGACAGAACAAATTGTGTGCGGGCAGAGGCCATCCTTTCTATGGCTTTCGACATGAACTTCAACTACCAAATTGAACCCCTTATCGCTTCCAATCATGCCCCTGTTTTCTTCTCTGAGAATAAGGTTGATGAGTGGTTAAAAGAACCCGTAAGGTTGTTTCCAAACCCAACAAATGAGGAACTTTACATTGTGATTAACGAAGAATCGGAATACTTGCAAAGGGTGACGGTTGCTTTCTTCAATATTATGGGGCAGCAGGTGTATTCACTAAATGCACCTAACGGAGTTCAAACCATTTCCGTTATGCTAGATAGCTTACCTTCCGGTATTTACTTGGTGGCGGTTTCTGTAAATGGAGTGAATATCTCTACGCAAAAGGTGACAGTGAAGTAAGAAAGGTAACTGAATATTACAACCCAAAAGGGCTGCTTGGCATGCCAAGCAGCCCTTTTTTATTTGAGAAGTCGGGCAAAAGGATTGTATTAGGAAACAAAAAAACATCAAAAATGTTTCCAGCGTGTTTTTTGTTTCTACATTTGTGCCCTGATGGACGAAAAATTCATACCCATATTAGAAGGGGCAGCCCGTGTTTTTATGCAATACGGGGTGAAAAGCATCACCATGGACGACATTGCCCGTGAGCTCAAGGTGTCGAAAAAAACGCTTTACCTATACGTGTCCGACAAAAATGACCTTGTGCATAAGGTAATGGATGGCAAATGCTTTCACGAAGAGTGTTTATTGCAAAACATTGAGTGTGCCTGCGAGAATGCTATTGAGGAGCTTATCGCTGTGAGCCGTCATGTCAGTGAGGAATTACATCAGGTACACCCCTCCGTAATTTTCGATTTGCAAAAATACTACCCAGAAGCTTGGAAGCGTTTTGAAGAGCACAAGTACCAAACGGTCGTGGGGCATATTCGCCGCAACCTAGATCGTGGAATAAAGGAGGGACTTTACCGCAACAACCTCGACGCTGATATTATCTCCCGACTATTTGCCGCCAAAATCGACATCATGTTCGACCCGGCCGTGTTTCCTTTTGGCAAGTATAGCTTTGAGCATATTCATTGGGAAGTCACCCGCTATCATATTCGCGGAATTGCGAGCGAAAAAGGACTCCAATACCTTAATGAAATTGTAAATAAAAAACAAACCCGTTTATAAATGAAATTTTTAGTTTACCTCTGTCTGTTTTCTACCGGTTTTTCTGCTGCTGCACAGCAGGGTTATTCACTGAAGCAAGCACAAGACTACGCGCTGAAAAACAGTCCTGTCATCATCAATAAGCAATTGGAAAAGGAAATTGCCGGAAAAAAAGTGTGGGAACTTACCGCTTCCGGGCTACCTCAGGTAGAAGCCACCGGAAACTTTCAGAATTTTATCGACATTCCCACCACTGTAGTACCTGCCAATGCCTTTAATCCCGCGGCTCCCGCCGACGAGTTGGTAGGATTGCGATTTGGTACCGACTATAACGTAACCGGAGCCATCACGGTGAATCAATTGATTTTCAACGGAAGTTATTTTGTGGGCTTGCAGGCTTCCAAAACCTACCAGCTCCTAGCCGAAAAAGACGTGAAAAAAGCCGAGCTTGATGTGAAAGAAATGGTAGCACAGTCTTATTACTCCATTTTGGTTTTGCAGGAAAATGTGGCTATTCTGGATAGTTCTTATGTGAAAATGCAAAAGCTGCTGAACGACACGAAAATTTTAGCCGAAAACAAGGTAATAGAAAGTACCAATGCCGACCAACTCGAGGTAAACGTACTTACCGTGAAAAATGCCCTAGATCAGATTAAGCGTCAACTCGAAGTATCCAAAAACCTGCTTAAACTCAATATGGGTTTGCCACTGGACACGGAAATATCACTTACAGACGATGCTTCGGTATTTGTACAGGGGATTAATCCCGAATCGGCTATGACAGCTGCCTTCGATGTACAGTCTAACGTAGATTATCAGATTATGCAAGTGCAATATTCGTTGGCTCGCTTGGATATGAAAAACAAACAAGCCGGATATATGCCCACCCTCAGCGCTTTTTTTAACCATCAACAACAGGCATTTCGCAACGATTTTGACTTTTTCGACAAAAATAAAAATTGGTTTCCGGCCACTATTTGGGGCTTGAGTTTGCAAGTGCCTATTTTCAGTAGCGGTATGCGTATGTCGCAAGTGAGTCAGGCGAGAATCAAAACCGAGCAAGTGCAAACGGCCATCGACCAACTCGAAAATAGCCTCAAGGTACAATCACTCAAGTTGCAATCCGATTTTAGCGGAGCACTTGATACATACGAAAGTGAAAAGAAAAAAGCTCAAGTAACCGCTGAAATTTTGAGGAAAACCGAAATAAGATTCAAGGAAAAAGTGGCATCGGGATTAGAGCTTACCCAAGTGCAAAACCAGTATCTGAACGCCGAAGCTGCTCGGGTGAATGCGCTCTACAATCTGATAATCACTAAAATTGCTCTGGATAAATTGTATGGAAAACTCTAGAGACTACAGCAAATACAGGATTCAAGAGAAAATAATGTTGTGTTCTAAACAGGTGCGAAAAATGAGAAGCACAATGAAACTTAAACCTGCCCACGATGCATATTACCAACTTACTAACCAATCAAAGTAAACGAATGAAAACCTATCTTCCCCTAACCCTTTTAATTCTGCTAGCCTCCTGCTCTGCCGGAAATGAAAACAAAGAATTGGTCAAGCTCATTGAACAGCGGGACAAACTGAAGGCCGAACTGGTAACATTAAACAATCAGATAGCCGAACTCGATACTACTAGTACTGAACGATTGCCCATTGTTTACACCGTTTTGTCCGAAAATCGTTTTTTCGAACACTATTTTGAAGTACAAGGCAGCTTAAAATCCGATAAGAACATCATTCTCACGGCAGAAATGTCGGGAATTATCCTCGACATCCGAGTGAAGGAAGGTCAACTGGTGCAGCAAGGAGAAACCATTGCCACCATTGATGCAGCCATTTTGGAAAGCAACATGAAGGAGCTCGAAGAGCGTATAGAACTCGCCAAGTACATTTTCGAAAAACAAGAATCGCTCTACAAACAAGGTGTGGGGACTGAGCCGGAATACAAGCAGGCCAAAAGCAACTACGAGGCGCTTAAGAAAAACATGGAGAGTCTGAAAACCCAAAAAGGCAAAAGCTATGTGAAAGCCCCATTCACCGGTTATGTGGACGAAGTTTTCCCTACCGAAGGGGAAATGGCGGGCCCCGCATCACCTGTAATTCGTTTGGTAAACAACAAAGAAATGAAGGTGGTAGCACAAGTTTCTGAGGCATACATAGCTAGCCTAAACAGTAAAAACAAAGTAAACCTCATTTTCCCCGCTATCGGCGATACCATTTCCGATATAGTGATTAAACGAATAGGAATGTACGTGAACCCAACTAACCGCACTGTAAATGTGGAGATTCCAATCCAAAAATCTAAAGAAACCTACCTACCTAACCTTATCGCTTCCGTTCACGTGAGAGATTATTACGATAGTACGGCGGTAGTGCTGCCCAGCAACGTAATCCTGGAAGACAGTAAAGGCAGCACTTTTGTATTTGTATTAAACGACCAAAACGAAGCTGCCAAAACGGAGATTGTGGTTGGGAAATCTTACAACGGATTTACGGAAATTTTGTCCGGACTATCTTCCGGAGCAAGGGTAGTGGCTGACGGTGCACGTAAATTGACCGACGGAAAAAAAGTAGAAGTTAGAACCTATTAATTCTCCTGTAAATACAGGTCTGCTATGGAAAATAAAGAAAATAAAAAAGGTGTGCTGAAAGAGTTTGGATTGTCTACGCTGGCGGTAAACAATCGCAAAACAGTGTATTTAATTACGACGATTATTTTACTGGGAGGGATGTTGTCGTACATGAGCATGCCCCGCGAGAGTTTCCCCGAATTGCAAATCCCCGAAATTTATGTGGGAGTGGCTTATCCCGGTAGTTCGCCCGAATTTATTCAGGATAAAATAACTAGTCCCCTAGAGAAGGAAATCAACGCCATCAAAGATATTGATGAGATTACTTCCACCTCCATATATGGGTATTCTACTATTCAGGTGAAATTTGATTTTAAGGTGTCGCCTTCCGATGCCTTGCGCAAGGTAAAAGACGCTGTAGACAAAGCTCGGGGCAAAAAAGATTTCCCTAAAGATTTGCCCGCCGAGCCCAATATTTTTGAGATGGACGTTTCCAAATTCCCCATTCTCAACATCAATCTATCGGGAGAATATTCGGTCGAAGAACTGAAAAAATATGCCGAATACTTACAAGACAAAATAGAAGCGCTGGCAGAAGTAAATGAGGTGGAAATTCGCGGTATTCAGGAGAAAGAACTCAAAATACTCATTCGGAAACCCGATGCAGAAGCACGCAATGTAAGTTTCAGCGACGTGGAAAATGCCGTTACGGGAGAAAATATGACGCTGAGTGCCGGCGAAATAGATGCCGATGGGTACAAGCGAAGCCTGAGAATAGAAGGCGAATTCAAAAACTGGGAAGAAGTAAGAGACATTGTGGTAAAACAAGAGGACGATGATATCATTTTCTTGCGCGATGTGGCCGATGTGGAGTTTGGCGATGCTGACACAACCAGTTACGCTCGCCAGTTTAACAATCCTGTGGTGATGCTTGATGTGATGAAAAGTTCGGGAGAAAACCTCCTCGATGCGGTAGACAAAATCAAAGAAATGCTCGACAGAATGAAAGGCTCGGAGCTGCCTGATAACCTAGAGATTACCCTTACCATGGATCAATCCGTACAGATTCGAGAGCAGGTGAGCAACCTAGAGAATTCCATTATTTTCGGAGTGATTCTGGTGGTGTTGGTACTTCTTTTTTTCCTGGGTTTGCGGAATGCCCTTTTCGTAGGAATCGCCATTCCCTTGTCGATGTTTTTATCCTTCATGCTGCTCAGTGCAGCCGGAGTTACACTAAATGTTATGGTACTCTTCTCTCTGGTGCTCGCCCTCGGTATGTTGGTAGACAATGGCATTGTGACCATAGAAAACATTTACCGCTTGCGAACCGAAGGTTACAATGGTTTTGAGGCGGCCAAAAAAGGAGTAGGTGAAATTGCTTTAGCCATTATTGCTTCTACAGCTACCACCTTGGCTGCATTTATCCCCTTGGCATTGTGGCCCGGCATTATGGGAGAATTTATGAAATACCTTCCCATCACCCTCATCATTGTACTCGGTTCTTCTTTGTTTGTAGCACTTGTTATCAATCCCGTGCTGGCAGCCATGTATATGAAAATCGAAGAGCACACACCTATTGGCAAGAAGTTTTTCAAGACCATTGCCCTATTGATAGGCTTAGGGTTGCTTTTCCATGTGTTTGGCTCTACCGGAATGGGCAATTTACTTGTTGTTATAGGTCTGTTAGGCATACTAAACGCTTACGTACTAACTCCGGCCACATTAAAATTTCAAAACAAAATTTTACCCCGGTTGGAAAATAAGTACAGTTCATTTTTGGCTTGGGCTTTAGTGGGCAAAAAGCCAAGAAAAGTTTTTCTCGGTACTTTCGGGCTACTCATTTTCAGCTTCATTCTTATAGGTGTTGTTCCTCCCAAAATACTGTTCTTCCCCGAAAACGAACCCAATTACGTAAACGTGTTCATTGAGCACCCCATTGGTACCGACATTCGGAAAACCAATCAAACCACCATCGATATAAAGCGCGAAATAGACAGCTTGCTCAAACCATATATCCCCATTGTTAAATCCATTATTGAGCAAGTAGGAGAGGGCACAGGCGATCCTATGCAGGGAGTGCAGATGGGGGCCTCGCCCAATAAGGCGCGCATTGTTATCAACTTTGTGGAAGCCAAACTACGCAAAGGATTGAATACAAGCGAAGCACTGAAAGCCATTCAGGATGGATTGACGGGGAAATTCAGCGCCGACGTAACCATAATAGCCGCTAAAGAAGAAAACGGACCACCTCAAAAACCACCCATTAATATCGAAGTGGGAGGAAGTGACAACTACGTGGAATTGATTGAAAAAGCCGAGAAAATCCGCATCTTTTTAGAAAACAAAAACGTGGAAGGAGTAGAAAAACTCCGACTCGATATAGAAACCGGAAAACCCGAATTGCCTATAGAAGTAGATCGATTAAGAGCCGGAGCTTACGGGCTCACTACCGCACAAGTGGCGATGGCCATCAGAACGGCATTGTTTGGAAAAGATATTTCTACTTACAAAGAAGGCGACGACTCCTATGATGTGAACCTGCGCTATTCGGATGAGTATCGCAATAACCTGAGTGCGATTTTAGATCAAAAAATCACGTTCAGAAACAATACGGGAAAATTGCTCAGCATTCCCATTCGTTCGGTAATCAAAGAACCTAAGAAAACATCTACGTACAGTGCCGTAAAACGAAAGGATTTAGAAAATGTAGTTACCGTTTTCTCCAACGTAAAAGAAGGCTACAATCCCAATGTAGTGGTAGAGGAACTCAAAACGGAATTAGATGATTTTGCACAAAGCGAAGCAGGCGAGAAAATGCTGAATACCGGGTTTACCTTTAAGTTTACCGGACAGCAGGAAGACCAAGAGAAAGAAATGAAATTCTTGAGCACGGCACTTCTTATTGCGGTATTTCTCATTTTGTTGATTATTGTAAGCCAGTTTAACTCTTTCTCTTCGCCTGCGATTATCCTTTCCGCCGTAATCCTCAGTTTGATTGGAGTATTCTTGGGATTGGTCATTTTTCGTCAAGATTTCGTAATCATCATGACCATGATTGGTATTATTTCGTTGGCAGGGATTGTGGTAAACAATGCCATCGTATTGATAGATTATACCAACCTTTTGCGCAGTCGCAGAAAAGAAGAACTCGGATTGGATGAAACCGAAGAGTTGCCCATGGAAGATGTTGTCTCCGCCATTGTGAAAGCTGGGCAAACCCGTCTTCGTCCGGTGTTGCTCACAGCCATCACCACGATTTTGGGATTGTTGCCCCTGGCTACCGGGCTAAACATCGATTTCATCACATTGTTTACTCAGTTCGATCCGCAGATATATGTGGGAGGAGATAACGTGATGTTCTTCGGCCCGATGAGTTGGACAATTATTTACGGATTGACTTTTGCCACCTTCCTTACATTGGTTGTGGTGCCTATTACCTATCTCTTGTTGTATCGTTTCAAACTTAGGGCATACAAAGCCTTGGGGATGGTAAACAGAAGTAACTATTAAAGAAACAGAAGCTAGTTTAAACCTCATTTTCACAGAAAAACAGCTGCCGAAACAGAAGAATAATATTTTTCGTAATTTCGGCGTTCTAAAAAACCTGAGCAATAAGGCTCAGTCATTCGATGAATATGAGAGAATTAGTAGATAGTGTTCCCCGGCACATTACAGATGCTTTAAATATAGGCATAAATGCAGATATAAAACCTTACGACAGAAGCTTTACCAACATACTAATCGCCGGGCTGGGCGGCTCGGGGATAGGAGGCAAAATAATTTCTCAGTTGGTGGCTGATGATTGCAAACTACCTATTGTAATCTGCAATGATTATTTTCTCCCCACTTTTGTAGATGACAAAACACTTGTAATAGCCTGCTCCTACTCAGGAAATACAGAAGAAACACTAAGCGCCTTGGATGATGCCAAAAGAAAAGGAGCATCTATTGCTGCTGTTACATCAGGAGGGAAACTGGCAGAAATGGCCAATGCCAACAACTATCCTCACATTGTTATACCTAGTGGCAATCCCCCGAGGGCTATGCTGGCTTATTCAATTACTTCTTTACTATTTTTACTCGAAGGGTTTAATCTGGTAAGTGAAAAATATACCGATTATTTAGGAGAAACAGCTGTATTTTTAGAAAATAACAAAGAAGAAATCACTTCCAATGCAAAGCATATAGCAGCATTTTTACATTCTAAAACGCCGGTTTTGTATGCCGATGCGGCCTACGAAGGCCTCATAATAAGATGGAGGCAACAAATCAACGAAAATGCTAAAATGCTCTGCTGGCATCATGTGCTTCCCGAAATGAATCACAACGAATTGGTGGGATGGGCAGGCGGTTCTGATCAACTTGCAGTATTGCTCATTCGCGACCACAACGATTACAAGCGAACCTCTTTTAGAATGGAAACCAGCAAAGAGATTTTCTTCAAATATACTCCCCATATTTACGAAGTGTTTGCCAAAGGCGAAAACCGCCTAGCGAAAACACTCTATTTAAGCTGGATAGGCGACTGGGTGTCTGTTTACCTGTCAGACCTTAAAGGTGTTGACCCTACAGAAGTAAAAGTGATAGATCATTTAAAAGGAAAACTTTCTCGCTTCGACTGATGCGCAATGTAAAGTTTCAAGATTTGGGGCGAATCGACTACAAAAAGGCCTGGGACTATCAGACTGCCTTGTTTGATGAAATTGTCGCCATCAAAATAGTCAACCGTAATTTACCTCCCGAACAGCAGACCATTACACCTAATCATCTGCTTTTTTGCGAACATAACCATGTATTTACATTGGGCAAAAGCGGCGATGAAGCGCATCTGCTCTTTACAGAAAATGTGCTGAAACAACGAGGCATCGATTATTATAAAATAAACCGGGGAGGTGATATTACCTACCACGGCGAAGGACAAATTACGGGTTATCCCATTTTCGACCTCGATCATTTTTTTACCGATATACATAAATACCTGCGCTACCTCGAAGAGACCATTATTCTTACTCTAAAGGAGTACGGAATTATCGGTGGAAGGGTAGAGGGGCTTACCGGTGTTTGGCTGGACGCTGAAAATCCACAAAAGGCGAGAAAAATTTGCGCCATGGGTGTAAAGTGTAGTCGCTGGGTTACTATGCACGGTTTTGCTTTTAACGTTAATACCGATTTAAACTACTTCGATATGATTGTGCCATGTGGCATAAAAGACAAAACCGTTACTTCGCTTAGGCAGGAATTGGGTAGAGAAATGGATATGCAAGAGGTAAAAGACAAACTTAAAACCAACCTTTCTACCATTTTTGATTTTGATTTTACAGCGTGATTTTGCTTTGTGTACGATTACAGTAATAGAGGTGAAGAATACCTAATCCTTCAAAAAAAAGTAAGGTCGTAGTTCTTGAAATTACTGTTTTTTCGATTTGTAAAGACTGAAGTTTATTGGAAGTTGTCTAATAGAGTCAGCCTTATTATTTATTATTACAGTATCACCTGTATAACCTTTAGTATCAATAAAAATATGTCCCAAATATGTGCTGTCTGTAATGCCGTTATAACCTTTATTTACTGATGTGGGATGAACATTTCCTTTCTCAAAACCTTTTAAATAAAGGGTGTCCTTGAAGCCAATGATAATTCTACCAGTAAACCAAATTCCTTCATTGTTATCGATTATCAGAACATACCTTGTGTCTTCATATATATTTGTCCAGATAAATTTTTCTTTTTGATTAATTAGTCTGTAAACTCGTTTTAGGGGAAAACAAGCATATACAGTTAATAAAAAAATTATATAGACTATAAATCTTGTTTTCATTCTGTTGCTGACATATTTAGCATTGGCTAACATCTGGCTAAATATAAGGAAAACATTACAAGTCTCCCGGCTATTAAAGACCTATTTACCTAGTAACTGTTTTTTATAAGTCTGCTTCCGTAGGGTTTTTCATCATCAGAAAAATCGCAGTTGTTGCAATTCAGGCCATCTTTGGTCATGGTCCAATAGTTGCTCGATAATTTAGAGTCTCTAATACCATCTTTGGTTTTAATGCCTCGTGTAATTCGGTCTATGTTCTCGCCCAGATAAAGCGTTTTACCTTGGGGTACTTTCACTATTATTTCCACTTTCTGCCCTCTGAGTTTGTCGTTGGCGGGTAAACTGAAATGCGGGGTAAGTGTTATTTGCTTATTGATATTGCTCAGTATGTAAGAAATATTTTCTGCCCGTTCTATAGCTTCGGATTGGTTCATACCGCTAGCGTATTGTACCACGGTTATTTTAAATGTACTGTCAGCAGTATTTTCTTTTATGCTTAATTTGGGGTATCCTAGCACAATGTTATTTTCTACAGTTTTAATCAAATCGTTGCCAATACCGTGATGATACCGAATGTGATCAGAAAAAATAATGTCTTTTTCCAGTTCGATTCTAAGGGTGTCGTGTTGGTTTTCTGTTAATGCTACTTTGTAGCTCACTTCTCCTGCTTCCCGGAATTGTAGCCCTGTTTGAGCTCCTATGGTAATACAGGTAAATAGCCCGGCAAACCATAAGGAAGAAAACACAACACCCAGTGCTTTTAGCTTGGTTCTTACGTCAAACAAAAGCCTTAATCCGATAGAAAACATTCCTAATATGGGTATAACAATAAGTAGAAAAGCACCTATCCAAAAGAATGTGTGCGTGAGAGAGCCGGTAAATACGATTTTACTCAAATCCCATGCCGATAAGTTTTTTTCTGCTCCTGACAAGGGCAAAAATCCTGATTGACCGAAAAGAAAAACAAAAAGGAGCATTACTATGGCAATTGCCCCCAAAATAAAGCCAAAGCCTACTATTTTGCTAATCACCCGAGCCACTCCATGCACAGCATGAGAAGATTTCTTCACAGAACTTTTTATTCGGTTCTTAAACTTCTGGCTTTTAACTTCGTCTTTCAGTTCGCTAAAATATTGTTTGATGTTTTCCACTGTTGCCGGTTCTCCCCTCAGGTTTAGTTTTTCGGCAGTAGTTTTTGCCACAGGGGTAATTAGCATCATCACAACGTAGATTAATATTCCGCTACCTCCGGCAATAGTCATGATTGCAAATAGAATGCGAAATAAAACAGGATCAACACCAAAATAGGCGCCTAATCCGGAACATATCCCGGCAAATACCGCGTCCTCCTCTAGTCGGTAGTAACGTTTTTGTGTTTTCTTTTCCACTTTGGGAGAATTGTATTCCTGTTGCAGTGGCTCTTCGCTTGAGCCAAAATCTTTTGGAGCTCCCATTATACCTGTTATTTCGATTACGTTTTCGATGGTAATTACACCTGGGTTTTTCTCTTTTAGCAATTCCGCTATGCGGCTTTCGATGTCGCGCATAATTTCCTCTAAACCTTCATCACCAAATAGATAGATTTTTATTTCTTCGAGGTAATGATTTAGTTTTTCGTAGGCATCTTCTTCTATATTGAAAACCCATCCGCCTATGTTTGCTGTTACTGTTTTTTTCATCTTAATCTAGTTTAATTTTTTGATAATTGTTCCACAGCTTGGTGCAATTCGCTCCAAGTGGTCTTTAGTTCGGTTAAAAAAGCTTCTCCTGTATCCGTCAGTTTGTAATACTTGCGCGGGGGTCCAGATAGGGATTCTTCCCATCGATAGGAGAGAAGTCCTGCGTTTTTTAATCGGGTGAGCAAAGGATATAAGGTACCTTCTACCACAATCAGTTTGGCTTTTCTCAGTTCCTCAATGATGCCGGAAGGATATGCCTCTCTGTTGCTGAGAATAGACAAGATGCAAAACTCCAGTATTCCTTTGCGCATTTGTGCCTGTGTATTCTCAATATTCATAAGGGGTATTTTTTATTTATGGGGTAAAGATATTATATAAAACAGTATTATGCAATACATAGTACTATTATTTTTGCAATTTGTTTTTTTAAGTGTTCGTTTTTTGAGCTGTTTTGCCTATTTAATGAGATGTTCAGCAGGAAAGAAAATTAACAAAATTTCTTCAATCATACCGGGTTTATTTACCTTCGTATCATGAAAGTAGCCATATTTGGGTGTGGAAACATCGGAAAAATTTACCTTAAAACGATATTAAAATCGGGGCTTGCTCTGCCTAAGAATATAACTATAATTGAAAAAAACAATACCCAAAAACCAGCATTGGAAGCACAGTATCTAGGAACAAATATTCTGGAATTTTGGACGCAACAAGCCGTTGATATTTTATTGATTGCAGTAAAACCACAAGATTTTCCGGCAGTAAAGCCGGTGTTAAATAACGCAATAGATCCTCAAACGCTTGTTATAAGTGTTATGGCTGGGATAACGCTTCAGAATATTGCAGAATCGCTTAATCATACCAAAACAGTAAGGGCAATGCCCAACGCTCCGGTAGAATTTGGTTTTGGTATGACAGCCTATTGCTCTTCTGACGAGGTTGAAGTAAGCGATATAAGAAATGCAGAAAAACTATTTTCCTCTACCGGAAGAACACTCTATCTTGAAGATGAAAAACTTATGGATGCGGTGACCGCCCTTAGCGGAAGTGGGCCGGCTTATTTTTTCTACATCGTAAAGGCGATGATTCAGGCGGGAAAAGAATTGGGTTTTTCGGATTCAGCAGCAGCAACATTGGTAAAACAAACTATGTTGGGCGCGTTCCACCAACTTAACGCTTCTACCCAAAACCTCGACGAACTTATAACTACTGTAGCTTCTCGTGGTGGCACAACCGAAGCTGCTCTGGAAGTGTTCGAAAAGGGAAAATTAAATACCCTGATTCAAGATGCTATATATAGAGCCAAAGAACGGGGTGCAGGGTTGGCAAAAGAAAGTTAATTACGTATAAATACGTATTTTTTGAGTTTTTCATTTGCTATAGCTTTGAATTATCAAAATAAATAAAATCATGAAAAAAATTATTGCTTTAGCATTTGCTCTTGTGGTATTTCAGGGGATGACTCAAATGGGGCAGGTTTGGCCATTGGCTACCCGTCAGGAATTCGAATACGACAAGGATTTTAAAATCACCAAAGAGTACGAATCAACTTCTTATTGTTCTTTTATTATGTTCATTAATAATAACGAGTTTATTCACGCCACGGATAATATTACTAGTTTGTATAAAATACTGAGCAGAACAACTGACGGCACGTTTAATACTTACCGTGTGGCAAGCGAAGTGGGCAACATTTATACTTTCTCGTTTGATGCCACCAAAAAAGACATAATGATATTCTCGGATAAGGGCTATGGTATTTATTATAAAACACTTACTATGTATGAAACCAAAGTTTTTAATAATTTGAGTAAATAATAATCATTCTAAACTTCATCAAAAAAGCCAGTAATTACTGGCTTTTTTGATTCTAACTATTATAATTCCTGTATTTTTGCACAAAGAATGCGAAGATGAAAGGTAGATTCGATTGGTGGCCAAACTGGGTAGAACGTAAAAAAGCTTATGCTCGGACTCAGGAAAAACAACTGGATGCAGAAAAGTTTAACGCTATTTGTGTGGGAACCGGTTTGCCAAATATTCACCAGAAATCAACATTCAAATTTAAAGATGTGGCAGATGGTGCTTCTCGTTTTGTGGGACACTCACCTTCGGGAGAAAAACCTTATGCCCGTATATACACCAGATTGGGAAATCCAAACACCGAATATTTGGAGAAGGTTTTGTTTCAACTCGAGTGTCAGCATATTATAGAAAATGCTCTGTCTAAGGATGAAACTAACCCAACCATAGCTTCGCTTGTGTTCTCATCGGGAATGGCAGCCATATCTTCTGTTGTGATGGGGTTTGTAAAACCTGGAGACGCTATTATTGTAGGTAATGTTTATGGGTGTACCGATTCGTTCATGCGATTTTTGCAAAATCGTTTTGGTGTACAAATCCTGTTTATAGATGCTACCGATGTTTCTTTAATTTATCAAGCAATTCAGCAGCACCCCAATGTAGTAGCCGTGCTTATAGAAACTCCAGACAATCCTACGCTTCAACTGTGCGATATCGAGGCGATATCAAAAATCACAGAACCGGAAGAGATTATGCTTATTGTAGACAATACATTTTGTTCGCCATACTTGCAGCAGCCACTTCGTTTGGGGGCAGATGTAGTCATTCATTCACTCACTAAGTATGTGAATGGTCACTCGGCCTCTATCGCAGGGGCGGCTATTGGCCCCTATGAGTTTTTTAGTAATTATGTTTTCCCCGTTTACAAGGATTTCGGGCCAACACCATCTCCATTTGATAGTTGGCTTAATAGCCTCACCATTCAAGAGATGGGTATAAGAATGGAAAGACAATGTGATACTGCACTAAAATTAGCCAAATATCTTGAACAACATCCCTTAATTGAACGTGTTTGGTACCCGAGTTTGTTGAGCCATCCTCAATACGAATTGTGTAAAAAACAAATGCGAAATGGCGGTGGTATGATTGCTTTTGAAGTAAAAGGAGGGTTTGATACCGGAGTAAAGTTGATGAATTATTTTGCCCGCCCCGACACGCCTATGGAGCTTGCTGTGAGCTTGGGTTCGGTAATTAGCTACATCGAACATCCAGCCAGTATGACGCATTCTGTTATTCCAGAGGAGGATCGTATAACAAGAGGAATTACCAATTCTTTGGTGCGTTTGTCTGTTGGAGTAGAAGGGTGCTCTGTGCTTAAGGCCGCTCTGGATGAAGGATTGGAGACTTAAGAAAAATCAACCTTGAGTCCGTCGAAAGCTAATTTTATGTTTTCGGGTAGTGCGGCATTTACTTCATTGTGTTTACCCAGCAAATGGCTTATATGAGTGAGATAGGTCATTTTGGGCTTAAGTTTTTTTGCCAACGCAACAGCTTCATCGAGGGTAAAATGAGAGATGTGGTAGCTTTTTCGCAGCGAATTCAAAACGAGCACATCCAATCCTTCCAGTTTTTTTAATTCTTCATTTTCTATTCGGTTTGCATCGGTGATGTAAGCCATGTTTCCAATTCTGTAACCCAATACTGGCATTTTGTGATGCCATACTTCAATAGGAGTTATTTCTACTCCCGATACTTCAAACGGATAGTTTTTAATAGAATTTATATTTATACTAGGAACCCCCGGATAGCGCTTGTCTACCGGCTCAAAGGCATAGTGAAACTCCCTTTTTAAGGCGTGTTCTACCGGTAAAGTGCAGAACACCTCCATGGTGCGTTGTTGCCTATGATTGAATGCCCGTACATCATCCGTTCCTGCTATATGGTCTTTGTGTTCGTGGGTAAAAAGTATTGCATCCAGTGATTTTACTTTTTCTCTGAGCATTTGCTGCCTGAAATCAGGGCCGCTGTCTATCAATATTGTTTTGTCACCAACTTCTATAAGTGCTGAGGTTCGCAATCTTTTGTCTTTGTTGTCGGTAGATATGCACACATCGCACTCGCAAGTTATTACCGGAACACCCTGTGATGTTCCTGTTCCTAGAAAGGTTAGTTTCCCTAGCATTTAGACTTTTACTAATACAAGTTCTCTTATTTTATCTAGGGCAAAATCAATATCTGCTTTAGTTGTATATCTACTGAACGAAAAACGAATTGATGTGCAAAGTTCGGATGCACGAATGCCGGCTAAAACATGAGAACCTTTATTGTTTCCCGAAGAGCAGGCGCTACCTCCCGACACGGCAACACCAAACAGATCCAGACTAACCAGTAGCATAGAGTTCGTTTCGTTCGCAGGGAAACACACATTCAACACAGTGTAGAGGCTTTTCTCCGGAATGGTTTCACCGTTAAATTTTATCCCGGGTATTGTTTTTTCAAGTTGTTCTTTCAGATAATGTTTTAAATTAGAAACATGCTTCTGGTGTTCTTCCAGATTTTCATAAGCCAATTCAAATGCTTTGCCTAAGCCTACAATTCCGTATAGATTTTCTGTTCCTCCTCTGAAATTTCGTTCCTGTGAGCCTCCGTGAATCATTGCAGGTAGTTTTACTTTCTTGTTCATGTAAAGAAATCCCACGCCTTTAGGTCCGTGAAATTTATGTGCAGCACAAGTCAAAAAGTGAATGCCCGAGTCTTTTAGGTTAAAACGACAATGACCCATGGTTTGCACAGTATCCGAATGAAAATAGGCATGATAGTTTTTGCATAAATCAGCAACTTTTTGCAAGGGAAGCAAGGTGCCTATTTCGTTATTCCCATGCATTAGTGTAACCAGTGTCTTTTCACTGTTTTTTAGTAATTCTTCAAGGTGATTCAAGTCCACATGACCTTTTTCATCTACCTTAACCAATTCGAGTTTTACTTTTCCGGTATTAGCGAGGTGCTCGGCAGTATGCAAAATAGCGTGATGTTCTAATGGAGAGGTTATAATTCGCTTTACACCTAAAGCGTCTACACAGCCATTTAGGGCCATGTTATCTGCCTCTGTTCCGCCTGATGTAAATATAATTTCGCCCGGCTCACAGTTTAAATAACCGGCTATTTTTTTTCGGGTTTGCTCTATGGCGCTTTTTGTTTTTCTTCCGAAGGCGTGGGTAGACGATGGATTTCCAAAATCATTCTGCATAAAAGGAAGCATGGCATCCAGCACTTCCTTTGCCATGGGGGTTGTTGCAGCATTGTCTAAATAAACTCTATGCATATTTCAAATTATTCAGTAACAAAGTTAATCATTAAGCTAAATTTTGTAAGGTTAATCATCAATTTGCCTTGAATTCTTATATTTCCGAATGGATATCCTTATCAACAAAAATGGCTGTTGGTCGCAATACTTGCAATCATTCCTTAACTTTGTGAAGCTATGACAGAAGAAGAATACACATACTATCCCCCCAAGCCTGAACCTAAACCTCGACCTACCAACTGGATGAGTTCGCTTCTCAGTATGGTGCTTTTTGTTCTGCTATTCATGATTTTATTTCAGGGGAATCTTGAAATTATTATTCTCATCGTGACCGTGCTGTTTATTCATGAAATGGGGCACTTTACCCTGATGAAATCGTTTGGCTACAAGGATGTAAATATGTTTTTTATTCCTTTTATGGGCGCTATGGTTTCAGGTGAAAAAGAAGATGTAACTCAGGCTCAGCGAACCTGGGTATTGCTTGCGGGGCCTGTTCCTGGAATTATAATCGGGATATTGCTTTTCTATTGGGGGCTAGAAATTAATCAGGATAAAATGAAGTGGGCAGGCCTTATCTTTATGTCGCTAAATGTGTTTAATCTATTTCCTGTAGAGCCGCTCGATGGAGGGCGATTGCTCGAAACCTTGTTTATTGGTAAAAATGAAATACTAAGGTATTTTTTCCTTATAGCTAGTATTGCATTGCTGCTTTGGGTGTCTTATGTATCAAAAACATATTTGATGGTATTTATAGCGGCCATAGTTTTTATGCGGCTTCGGTTACTTTTTCAGGCAAATAAATTGCGTAAAAAACTGGAGTATGAAAAAGGCTTTAACCTTAGTAAAACATTTGGCGAGCTTTCAGATGAAGAGTATTGGAAAATCAGATCAGAATACATCCGAAATTCACCTTTTAAAAAACACATCGACCCCGATAGATATGAACCTTTGGTAAACGAAGACGTACTTATAGGAAATGTTAAAAATTTATTGAGTTATCCGATAAATCAGGACATGGGGTTGGTGTATAAATTTGCGATTCTCATATTGTGGATACTGAGCGTAGGATATCCTGTATTTTTGGTGATTAGTAAATTAGATCAGTTAAGTTTGATACAGTAAAAGTTGATTGTTACAGAGTACATATGGAAGAATAAAGTAAGTATCATTACCACGTTGATGATTCATATTGTATTGATTGTTGTTTTACATGAGACCTACATCAGTTATCCCATTTATCAGAATCAATTACAGGAAATTGCTTCTTACGATTTCAGAGAGGAAGTTCAGCAGGATGAAGAAATGCTTATCGACCCCATGAATATGGAAGAGTACGAGTCGGTAAAGTTGATGAATGTGACAGCAAACAGCAACTTGGAGAAAACAACTTATACATCGTCTACAGATGGAGGAGGAGTGAATAAAGCTAAAGTAGAAGAGCAGGTGTGGAAGGAACTGAGGGACCTCGAAGCAAAAGAGTATCAACGAGCAAAAGTGGAGCGTGGCGAGATAGGCGCAGGAGATGGTGGAAAAGGTCAAAACACATTACAGTCTAGCACTTTCGGTGATAATAAGTCTACTAAGACGGATAAAGAAATTGACAAAAATCTTATAAAAGAGGGGGTAAAAGAAAACGAAAACGCAGGTTACGGAAAAGAAATAGCTGCTACAGCCACACTCGAATTAAAAGGCAGGCATGCGCTTGCTTTGGGTAAGCCGGCATACAAATGTAAGGTAGAAGGGGTAGTTGTGGTTACCATTAGGGTAAACCGTAAAGGTGAAGTAACATCAGCGGATATTGATGAATCCAGAACAAATACGCAAAACGACTGCTTGCGCAATGAAGCTTTGAAATACGCCCGCGACAAAATAAAAACCCGGATAAACCAAAATTTCGAAGCAGAAACTACTCAAACAGGAGCCATTATATACCGGTATGTGGCACACCGCTAATAAAACCTTTACTCTTTACACTCTCCCGGCATCCATCGGGTAACGCCATTGTTTATTGCCCTACATGCATTGCTATAAGTTTTATTATCGCAACCGCAAACCGGGTTGTAATCCGCAGTACACATGGCAGCAGGGTCAATTTTTGCTGGATTAATACAGTCGTCTTTTGCTGCGTTGGTCTTTTTTCTGTTTCCGCAAGAAAGCAAAATAACTACAATAAAAACAGTGAATAAACGTATAATTTTAATCGGCATAAATCCTATTAAACTGATTTTCGTACATGCTCATGATTACTTTCCTCTTGAGTTTTAGTGTTGGGGTTAACTCACCTGTTTGCACGCTCCATTCAGCCGGTAAAAGCTCAAATTTCTTAAGTTTTTCCCATTGACCTAAAGAGGTATTACATTCTTCAATTTCTTGTCCAATACGCGCAATAACTTCTTTGTTTTTAACTAAATCAGCGTTAGATTCAGGTAGATTTACACTTTTTATTTTTGCCCATTCTCTAACAAAAGCAAAGGAGGGAACAACAAAGGCTGCGGGGAATTTCTGATTTTCGCCAATCACCATAGCCTGTTCAATAAACCGTGATTCTTTTAGTTTGTTTTCAATTGGTTGCGGAGCAACATATTTCCCACCTGATGTTTTAAAAATCTCCTTTTTTCTATCAGTTATTCTTAAGTACCCCTCGTTATCTAGCTCGCCTATATCGCCGGTATGAAACCACCCGTCACTATCAATCACTTCTGCGGTAAGGTCTTGTCGCTTGTAATAACCCATCATTAAGTTCGGTCCTTTGGTCAGGATTTCTCCATCTTCGGCAATTTTCACAAAAACACCATCAAGCGCTTTTCCCACCGAGCCAAACTTCACTCCGGTAGAGGCGGCATTTACACTTACCACAGGTGAAGTTTCAGTTAATCCATATCCTTCGAAAGTGGGTATCCCAATAGCGTTAAAAAACCTTGCTAAACGGGGTTGTAGGGCTGCACTACCGGAAGCGACAGCCAAAATTCGACCGCCTAATTTTTCTCTGATTTTTGAATAAACCAGTTTGTCTGCAATTTTTCTGCTAAAGTTTGGAGTCTTGCCATATTCGTATGTTTCTGTAAGTTTAAGTGCCCACCGAAATATAGCCGCCTTTATACCTCCGGCTTCGGTACCTTTGGTTACAATACCGTCATACACTTTTTCAAGTAACCGAGGAACGGCAGTAAACACATGAGGCCTGACCTCTACAATATTATCCTTTATAGTTTCAAGTGACTCGGCGAAGTATATAGAAACGCCCCTCAATTGATACAAATACAACAACATTCTTTCATATACGTGGCATACGGGAAGAAAACTCAGAGCAATAGAGGTTTCATCACAAGGTAGTCGGCTTACACAGGCTTTCGCATTGCTTACTATGTTTTTGTGAGAGAGCATTACACCTTTAGGCATGCCGGTTGTCCCAGAAGTGTAAATTAGTGTTGCTAAATCTTCTTCCTTTACATTTGCCTTTCTGGCTTCTACTTCATCTTGCGAAATAATTGCACCAGCTTTCACGATTTCAGTCCAATGCAAATGCCCGGGAATTTCATTGAAAGTGTACACCTCTTTTAGGGAAGGTATTTCACCTTTTACCGAAGCAACTTTGTCGTATAACTCTTTGTCAGAAACAACGCAAAGCTTAACTTCTGCATCATTAAATATGAATTTGTAGTCATTTTCAGATATAGTTGGGTACACCGGGACACCAATTGCACCAATCTGTAAAATTCCAATGTCTGCAATGTTCCATTCGGGGCGGTTGTTAGAAATTAAAGCCACCTTGTCTCCGGGTTGAATACCAAGTGAAATTAGCCCGCGACTGAACGAGTTGGCAAGTTCCAAATATTCTTTTGTGCTATATTTTTTCCAGCTACCGTTTTCCTTTCCTGCTAGGCAGTCTTCATTAGGATATTTTTCTAATTGATAGTAGGGAATGTCAAAAAGGCGCTTGATGTTTTCCATATATTGTGTTGTATTTTCTTGCACCAAGTTATAGAAAACTTGTTAATCACACAATTTTTTCATCTTTAATTGATTGTCACGCGCTTTCTGTATTAAAAAAATATATACCTTAGAATAAAATTTAGCTACAATTGTAACTTTTGGTATACTCCAATTGTTTCACCTATTTGAAAGCGTTACTTTTTGCAGCGGTAAATTTTAAGAAATTGAACAGAAGCGAATATAACACATCCATTGATACTTATGCTAAGCGCATTCATGTGTTTGTTTTTCGTTTGGTGAAAAACTACGAGGATACAAACGATATTGTGCAGGATGCATTTGAAAGGCTTTGGATAAATCGCTCTGGTGTAGATGTAGAAAGAGTGAAAGCGTGGCTTTTCACTACGGCCTACAACCTATCGCTTAATTTTTTAAAAAAGAAAAAACCGCAGTACTTAGATGACGCTTATTACAACGAACCCTTCGTAAATGAAGGGTCATTCGAAGTAAGAGATACACTAGACAAAGTGATGGAGTTTTTGCCCCCAATACAAAAATCCATTATTCTGCTTCGCGACATGGAGGGCTATGCATACGAAGAAATTGCAGAGATTCTTCATCTGTCTGAATCACAAGTTAAAGTTTATCTTTTCAGAGGAAGACAAAGGGTGAAAAATATACTAAAAGACCTTACAGTACTCGTAGCGTGATTATACACAAAGGAAATATTGATAAATGGATGTTCGATTATTTCGAAGGGAATCTTACAACCCACGAAAAAATTGAGTTTCAAGAGTTTTTAACTAAGAACCCTCAGTATCAGCAAGAGTTTGATGTGTGGGCAGATTCTTATAATCTTCCGGCAGAAGAGCCTTATTTTACTCCTTCTTACGAGCACTTGAAACAAGACAAGAAAGGAGTCCCTTTTTATTGGTATGGTGCGGCCTCTGTTGTACTTCTGTTTTCCTTGCTTATGTTGTTTCAATATGCCGGCACCTCCTTTTATAGCCCCCGCACATTGAGTTCAAATCATGCGATATTCGAATCTGAAGACGATTTTATTTTCGGAACAAGATCAACTACCACTCTTAATAAAAACACATCAAGTGGATTTAATACCG
Organism: Flavobacteriales bacterium; assembly: GCA_046295395.1. GTDB lineage: Bacteria > Bacteroidota > Bacteroidia > Flavobacteriales_D > JBKBNH01 > JBKBNH01. Next base: position 82,766 of record JBKBNH010000004.1, read on the forward strand.
TTAATGTTTTCAACACAAAAACTACAGGAGTAAAGGCACAACATTTTTTAGGCAATTTGTCTTCTGAGATCTTGAGCTTAATTGAAATTCAGGATGTTGAAAAAATAAGTACCATTGAGGCTGTTAGGTTAGTTTCTGAACTTGAAACTGAAGCCGGAAAAGAGCAGCGAATAACCAGATTTAAATCTCAAAGATTTAATATTGCGAAACAAAAACTCTCGCCAGGAGAGCAGACTGAACAAGACCTTGCAAAACAGAACAAGCTACAAGAAGGAAGTAGACTTAAAAATTTCTTCGATGTACTCTCTGAAAAAGAAGTGGCAGTTACTAATTATGGTGACCCTATATTTATTCAGTCTGATGCAGATATGCTTCAGATTAATCCGGCGTTGGCAGGTTCGCAAAACAACAACAGGATTTCCTACAATGGCAGATTGCAGTGGCATGGAAATGAGCAGCAACAACTCATTAATAGAATTTCTTTGGATGCTAAGCTAAATGAAAAAAGCGCATATTCTTTACAAGTTTCGGCTACTGATATAGCAAATGGCGTAATTAAAAACACCGAAGTGGCAGTTGGCTATTCCAGATTTATTAAGTTAGGCAGGAACGCAAAATTTGCACTAGGTGCCAAAGGAAATTTATCCCAAATTTCATTAAATAAAGAAAAACTTGTAGGTTTGGAAGTTTTAGAACTAAACAGAGGTCTTTTGAGAAATACGCCAAATAATGATTTTAACAATACCACTCTGATTTATGGAGGAGGCATGGGGGCTTGGCTAAACACAAAGTATTTCCATATAGGCACCAGTATTTCATCTGTAAGTTCAACAGGCCTGTATGCTGGGAATGATATTTCTAAACAATTTCTAAACCAAACTTATATATACTCCGTACAAGCAGGAACCGATTTTAAGAAATCATCTGAATCTAAGTTGATTATATCACCATCGGTAGTGGCGAATTTTGTAGGCGATTATAATGAATTGTGGATGGCGTCAGTAGTGAGATATGGTGTTTTGGTAGGAGGAGCCGGGTTAAGCACAAAAAGCTCAGGAAGACTGACTGCGGGGTTTGATTCCGGTAGATATAGGATGATGTATGCTGTTGATCAGACACAATCACTTGCAAATTCTAAATTCATGATTTCACACGAATTAAACATGAAACTAATCCTTGGAAAAATTAATAAAAATGAAAGTATTCTTCAATTCGATTAATACACTGCATATGAAGAAACAAATACACATACTGTTAGCTTGCTTAATACTGGGACTGTTTAGCTTTGATGCCAAAGCGCAAGACCCTGAGTTTTCTCAGTTTTATGCTAACCCTTTGTACTTGAATCCTGCCTTCGCAGGAACTAAGAACTGTCCACGTATTCATATGAACCATAGGAATCAGTGGCCAGGGATTACAGGTAGTTTTATTACCAACTCTGTTTCATACGATCAGCGAGTAGAGGCACTTTACGGGGGCTTAGGACTTATTGTAATGAACGACAAAGCGGGTCAGGCAACGCTTAACACAACTAGAGTAAGTGGTATCTATTCTTACGGAGTAAACATAAATAGAAAAATCACTGCCCACTTCGGGTTGGAGGCAGCCTATTTTCAGCGTTCGTTAGATTGGAACAAACTAACATTTGGCGATATGATAGACCCGAGAAGAGGGTTTGTTTATCAAACCAATGATGTACCCAGAGGAGGAACAGTTTCTAATATTGATTTCTCTGCCGGAGCACTTATATTTAGTGAGACATTTTTTGCAGGGTTTGCAGCGCATCATATTAACGAACCCAACGAATCACTTGTTAGTGGTGATTCGAAATTACCAATGAAGTTTACTTTACATGCAGGTACTAATATCGACATGGCCGGACCAGGGGGGAAATATACCACAAACTCAGCCAAGATTTCACCTAATATCATGTATAGAAACCAGGGTACGTTCAATCAATTATTACTAGGGCTTTATGTAAAGAAAGATGCTCTTACCTTAGGGGCATGGTATCGGGATAGTGATGCTTTTATTCTCTCTTTGGGTATTGAAACAAATGTATTTAGAATAGGATATAGCTACGATGTTACAGTTTCTAAATTAACAATGGCCTCGGGAGGCTCTCATGAACTGTCTATGGGAATTAACTTCCCCTGTAAGCCTAAGCGTAAGACTTACCGTACGATTACTTGTCCTTCGTTCTAAGGGGAGTTGTATTTATAATATTGAAGAGCCTTGCTTCTGCAAGGCTCTTTTTTTTAGAATTTGATTCCGGAGTCGGTATATTTTTTAAATACTTCCCAAAGGATAATCCCACAACTAACCGAAACATTTAACGAGTGCTTGGTGCCAAATTGAGGAATTTCAACCACTTCATCCGCAAGGTTTATGCATAAGTCGCTGGTGCCCTCAACTTCGTTGCCAAGTACAATAGCTGTTTTTTGTTGTGGTGATATGCTGAAATTCTGAAGCGGTGTTGATTTTACAGCTTGTTCTAAAGCAATAAGTTTATATCCTTGGCTTTTGGCAGCGCCAAAAGCTTCCTCGTTTGTCGGAAAATATTTCCAATTTACGGATTCGGTTGCTCCTAAAGCTGTTTTCTGAATTTCGCGATGAGGAGGCTGAGCTGTAAAGCCAACCAACCAAATAGCCTCAACTCTAAAGGCATCTGCAGTTCTAAAGGCAGCACCAATATTATGAAGGCTTCTTATATTTTCTAAAATTAGGATTACAGGCAATTTATCAGCATTTTGAAATTCTTCAGTGCTGATTCTGTTCATTTCCGAAACAAAAAGTTTTCTGTTCAAAGGAGTTGGGTTTAAATTTCCCCAAAGATATCTAAATCAGAAAAAGATTTTTCTTAAAGTAGTTCTGGATACGTATTGTCAATATCTTAAATTTCAAAATCCGGTCAAAAAAGATATTTTTGACGGAAATAGTACTCATAGAAAAGTTGAGCAAAGAAAAAGAAATAAAAGCGGATAAGGAAACCCCTTTGATCAAGCAATATAATCAAATTAAAGGCAAGTATCCGGATGCTTTAATGCTTTTTCGCGTGGGAGATTTTTACGAAACTTTCGGTAAAGACGCTATAACGACAGCCCGTATTCTAGGTATAACTTTAACATCTAGAAATAACGGTGGTTCTAAGATAGAACTGGCTGGTTTTCCTCACCATTCTCTTGATACCTATTTGCCCAAACTGGTTCGTTCCGGACAACGCGTAGCTATATGCGATCAATTGGAAGACCCAAAATCTACAAAAACTATTGTAAAACGAGGAGTTACAGAATTAGTTACCCCTGGGGTTTCTTTAAACGACAAAGTACTGGAACACCACTCAAACAATTTTTTGGCAGCGGTGCATTTTGGGAAAACATCAAATGGAGTAGCCTTTTTGGATATTTCTACCGGAGAGTTTTATTTGGCTGAGGGTAATGAAAGTCATATAGAAAAGCTGTTGGGAAGTTTTCGCCCAAGCGAGGTTATCTACCAAAAGCAGTTTCATAAACGTTACGAAGAGTTAATTAGTGAAAAATACTATTCATACAGATTAGATGATTGGGTGTTTACAGAAGAATTTGCTTACGAATTATTAATTAGACATTTTGGAACCAAATCGCTTAAAGGTTTTGGAATAGACCACTATAAATCAGGAATAATTGCTGCTGGAGCCGCACTGCATTATCTGGCCGAAACCCACCATGATAAAATAGCTCATATTACCTCAATAAGCAGGATAGAGGAAGAGAAATTCGTGTGGATGGATAGTTTTACAATCAGAAACCTCGAGCTTTTATTTCCGCTTCACGAGGGAGGAGTTTCATTGATGCAAGTGATAGACCGAACTCGCTCACCCCTAGGGTCTAGACTCTTAAAACGTTGGATAGCATTACCGTTAAAGGACGAGAAACTTATTAATGAACGGCTTGATGCCGTTGACTATCTTATAAAGGATAGAGATATGGCATCAGTCTTGGCAGATCTAATATATCAGGTCGGCGATTTGGAAAGGTTTATTTCCAGAGCATCAGCATTAAGAATAAATCCAAGAGAAGTTTTACAGGTATTAAATGCTTTAGATGCGATAGCAGAGATAAAAGCAGTTTCAGAAAACGCAAAATCTTCTATTGTTAAGAGAATGGGAGATCAGCTAAACACGTGTAACTATATCAGGGATAGAATTAGGAAAGAAATAAAAGAAGATGCTCCTGCATTATTAAATAAGGGGGCTGTTATCTCTGATGGGGTTGATGAAGAATTGGATCAGCTAAGAAAAATAGCTTATTCAGGCAAAGATTATCTTCTGCAAATTCAACAGCGAGAAACAGAGCGTACGGGAATTCCATCACTGAAAATATCTTATAACAACGTGTTTGGTTATTACCTCGAGGTAAGAAACACACACAAAGATAAAGTTCCTGCAGATTGGATAAGAAAGCAGACTTTGACACAGGCAGAGAGGTATATTACAGAGGAACTTAAACAATACGAAGAAAAGATATTAGGTGCAGAAGAAAAAATGGCAGCAATAGAAGACAGACTGTTTAATGAATTGGTACAATCTCTTGCTGATTATATAAAGCCACTTCAGCACAATGCCTCAGTATGTGCAAGACTAGATGTTTTGCAAAGTTTTGCTAACCATGCAGTTGAGCACAACTATATTAAACCGAAGGTAGACACCAGTCTAAAAATTGACATCAAGGCTGGTCGACATCCGGTTATAGAAAAGCAGCTTCCTGTAGGAGAAGAGTATATAGCCAATGACATTTTTTTGGATACAGGAAGTCAACAAATAATCATGATAACCGGGCCAAATATGTCGGGTAAATCGGCCATTCTTCGGCAAACTGCCTTAATAGTTGTACTGGCACAAATTGGAGCTTATGTGCCGGCAGAAGCAGCTCATATTGGATTAGTGGATAAAATTTTTACTCGTGTAGGAGCTTCAGATAATATTTCTTCAGGAGAGTCTACGTTTATGGTGGAAATGAATGAGACAGCAAGTATTCTGAATAATTTATCGGAAAGAAGTTTGATTTTACTTGATGAGATAGGCAGAGGGACTAGTACATACGATGGTATTTCCATAGCCTGGGCTACGGCTGAATACTTGCATGAAAACCCAAAGATAAAAGCGAAAACACTGTTTGCTACGCATTATCACGAGTTGAACGAGATGGCTTCTGCATTTAAGCGAATAAAGAATTTTAATGTTTCCGTTAAAGAAACCTCCGGTAAAATAATATTTATGCGCAAGCTTGTTCCCGGTGGTAGCGAACATAGTTTTGGTATTCATGTTGCACAAATGGCCGGAATGCCACAAAAGGTTGTTAATCGGGCAAAAGAAATTTTAACTACGCTCGAAAAATCCAAGCGTACTGAAGAAATGCAGCACAAAACCAAACAACTAGTGGAAAATTCCTCCATGCAATTAAGCTTTTTTCAGTTAGATGACCCTATACTAGTTCAAATCAGAGACGAGATTTCAAGCATCGATATCAACACACTTACCCCGGTGGAAGCACTAATGAAATTAAGCGAAATAAAGAAGCTAACAGGTGTGAAAAAATAATGTCTAATTATTCAGAATTAGCACTTTTGTTCCGGGTTTTATCTTGCCGTAAAAATCAATCACGTCTTCGTTACTCATTCTGATACAACCATGTGAAGCAGGTTGCCCCAGCAAGCCTTCTTCCGGTGTGCCATGAATGTATATGCATCGAGCATAAGAATCCACAGACCCTCCTTTATTTATTCCCGGTTCTTCACCAATTAGCGTTATAATACGTGATGTAATCTCATCTCTGCCAGAGGAGATAGGTTTTTTTTCTATATCTGCGATTTTTCCTGTACTAACCCTATTGGTAAATATAGTGCCCATGGGCTGGTTGTCTCCTATTTTTTCAAATATGGTATGAAGCCCGTCCGGGGTTCTAAAACTATTTGCGACATTTCCAAAGCCATGTTTACTGGTGCTAACTGTGTACTCAGCTAACACTTTGTTTTTTTCAATGTAATAAAGTTTTTGTCTTTGAATTCCAACGTAAACAAAGCTTTCGAATTGCTGGGTGGGATATTTAAGGTCAACATACTCCATTAAAAAATCCATAAACGCAGGTGTTTCCGATGGATTCCTAAAACCAAAAAATACGCTGCTGCTAAGAGTTAGGGTTAGTAATAATGTTTTCACGGGCTAAAAGTAATTGATAAAACCGAAATGTATTTTACCGGTTCTTAAAATTATGGGGTTTCCTTGTTGACTACCAAGAGCATATGTGACAGAAAATATTCCGGCACCGGTTTGAAAACTTACCCCCCCCCCAAATCCGTATGGAGTGTCGTTTCTGTATCCGTCTATTAGTTTTTGTTCGTACCAGGCCATATCTAAAAAGGCGAAAACATTTGAGTTTTCTTCCAGTAAGTAGCGAACCTCTAACGTAGAAATTGCAAAAGAGGTTGCACTTAATGATTCTTCATCAAATCCTCTTAGTGTTTTTAATCCTCCAAATCGCGCCATTTCGTTACTAAAAATAACAGGATTTATATTGGCGGACCCTACTATACCTAATTTTATGGTGCTTTTTGTTGCTATTTGTATGTAGCCGGCAAAATCTATATTGCCAAGAAATTGATTAGTGGTCAATTCTATTGATGAAGGCAAGTTGGTAGGGTCAAAATCTGCAGGAAGAAGAAATTTTTTTATTCCACCTGCAGTTGTAATTTCTATACTTATTCCGCGTAGCGGGTTGTATATATAATCAAGTTTTTCTGTGTGAAAGGTCAGAGCATATGAGTTGCTTCTAGAGCTTAATAGATTGGGTAGGTTATTGGCACTTATTACGGTTACCTTTCTTATTATGTCAGATTCTTTGTTTTGAAACCCTACTTGCAGATAGGTGTTACTTTTGAATAAGTACTGAACGCCAATTCTTCTGTCTAATTCCAAAAAAGTGCTGTCGCGTTTGAAAAGATTAAATCTACCGTCTAATCCGAATTTAGTTTTGAAAAGGTATGGATAATTGAATCTGGTTCGCAGATCTTGACTTCCTCCGGCAATGCTTCGCCAGTTTAAATCTATAGTTTCTCCACGACGCAGGGCATTTTTGAGTACTAATTTTATATCTCCGGTAATATTTATTTTTCCGGTAGCTTCATCAGGCAAAACACCTATTACGCCATTAAATAAGCTTGCCGCTTTGTCTTTTATGTTTAAATAGAGTGTTACCGTTGAATCGTGAAACTCTATTTCTGCAGGCTTAAGCGTTTGTATATAAGGCACTTCTTTTAGCTTTTTCCCTATGTTTGCAAATGTTTTTTCAGAGTAGTCGGAGCCGACATTTATATCAATATGTTGTGTTATTAACTGAGGATTTGTCTTAAACTCATTTTTGAATACAATTGAGTCAACAAGAATTCTCGGGCCTCTGTTTACAATCAACTTGCCCTTTAATTTTGAATCTGGTTTTTCAATGCTGTCTATCTTTACAGAGCAAAAAGGATAGCCATGATTTTCATAATATTCGATTATTTTTTCTGTAAGACGTCTGTATTTCATAGGGCTTAGTGTGAAGTTTCGGAATTGACTGTTTCTAACCCCTGCAACAGCAAGTAATAGCTCGGTTTCTCTGTCAAAATTTAATTCGGCAAACGTGTATGATTCCCCACAATGTAATGTGGCTGATAGTGTATTGGTTGCTATTTTTAGCGAATCAAATGAAGCCTCAAGATATCCTTTTTCAATATAATCCAGCCTAATTCTTTCGAGCTCTTTTATAGCAGCAAGGCTGTCTTTGGCGGTTTTGGGTAGTTGTTTCGATGCCTTTTCTGTGCACCCGCTTGTTTTAATGTCGATTTGAATCTGGCTATGCGTAATGAAGCACGCCGAGATGAAGATACCTATTGATATAGCTTTTTTCAAACTATTTGCCAGTTGATAGGTTCTATATTTTTTTCTTTGAGAAACGAATTGGTTTTGGAAAAATGTTTGCAACCAAAAAAGCCGTTATGAGCAGAGAAAGGAGAGGGATGCGCAGCTTTAAGTATTAGGTGCTTTTTTTCGTCTATTAGTGATTCTTTTGCTTGTGCAAATTTCCCCCAAAGTATAAACACTAGATTTTCCTTCTCATTTGATAGTTTGCGAATAATGGAATCGGTAAATCTTTCCCATCCTATGTTTTGGTGAGATCCCGGTGAGGATTCTCTTACCGTCAACACAGCGTTTAACATTAGAACACCACTTAGTGCCCATGCTGTTAAATCACCGTGAGTAGTAGGCTTTATGCCAATATCGTCTTCAAGTTCTTTATATATATTTTTTAAAGAAGGGGGTAGTTTTATATCTTTTTTTACCGCAAAACACAGCCCGTTGGCTTGGCCTTTTCCGTGATAGGGGTCTTGCCCGATTATTATGGCTTTAACTTTTTCAAAAGGAGTGCAATCAAATGCTCTGAATATTTCATTCCCAGGAGGAAAAATAGTGTAAGTCCGTCTTTCGTTTACAAGTGTATTTTTAAGTTCGGTAAAATAATCTGAACTGAATTCGTTCTCCAGTTTTTTAAGCCAAGAGGAGTCTATTTTGGGATTTATTAATGAACTCATGCCACAAACTTTAATTGTTAATAACTCCTATTTTTTTCAACAATTGTAAAAACATGAAAAAAAATTGACTTAAATTGCTGCTTCAAATTTAAACAAGTATTTAGTAAAGAGTGTTTTTTAACTGTGAAATTGCAGCACTATTTACTGAATTTTAAACTTAAAACCTATGAAAACATTACTTATTGCTATTGTGAGCGCATTTGTTTTTGCAGCTTGTTCTTCAAGTTCTCACGGACCATGCCCCGCTTACAAAGAGAAGACGGCGAATGATAATAACTTGGAGCAAGTTGTTGATGTGGAAAATGCATTAGACTAATTGGTATTGTTTTTGATTTGTGTCAAAGATGAAGTTAAGAACAGTGTTATTATTAGCAATTGTATCGGTTTCATTAAGTTCTTGTTTTCTTTTTAAAAAGAAAAAAGGTACTTGTCCTGCGTATAAATCGCAAGTGAATATTCAGGAAGAATCTGTAAGAGTTTGATTTAACTATTTTACACTATACAAAGCGGAGCAGAAAAACTCCGCTTTTTTCGTTTACTTAAATTCGAAATGAATCGTTTGTAAAATGTCCGGGTGAAGACTTTTTGCAACCGGACATGCTAGTCCGGCTGTTTTCATTTTAGTTCGATTTGCTTCGTTATCGGGGCTTATTTTCAATCCAAGATTAATTTTTATTTCACCTACTCTTCGGGGGATGCTTTCCATTATTTTTGTTGTTTCGGCTTCGGCATATTCCAACTCAATACCATTGTTGTTTCCGTATATGCCCATTATCGTTATCATGCACTTAGTTAGTGATGTGGCTAATAAGTCCGTTGGTGAAAAACTTTCGCCCTTCCCATAGTTATCAGTCGGTGCATCAGAAATAATTTTTTCACCTGATTTTGTATGAATAGATTCGGTTCTCAGATTTTTTAAATACAGAGTCTTGCTTGTTGACATAAACATTCGTAATTTGCAGTTGTTAAAAAAACAGTAAATTTGTTCTATTGAGAACAACAGCTAAAATACTACTTACTTTCATTCTTTTGAATGCTTTTCATGTTTTTGCTCAACTTCCCGCAGTTGAACAAGGCGAATTTCTTTACAAAAAAGCTGATTATGCCTCTGTATTTCTGCATTCTGATGGATGGGGAGTTTCTTGTTTCAAATGGAAAAGCAAGACTTATCTAAAAAAAACACTTTATGGTGTGGATATTTTGAACATGAAGCACCCTAAGGAGGTGAAATCATACAATGTTTTTAATGAGAGCAGCAGGGGATATGTTTATGGAAAGCTAAATTACTTTTATATAATAAGACCACAAATTGGAGTGAGGAAAGTTGCTTATGAAAAGTTACGATCATCAGGTGTCGAAATCTCATATGTTTTAACAGGAGGTCCATCGCTTGGATTTGCGAGACCAGTTTACCTTGAGATATTGAAATTTGATCAGGGGATTAATTTTTCAGGAGTTGTTGAAGAGCGATACGATCCCGAGGCTCATAATACCTTTAATATATATGGAAGGGCAAGAGGCGGAAGAGGATGGGGAGAAGTGAGGATTCATCCTGGAGCTTTTGTTAAAGCAGGTTTGAATTTTGAATACGGCTACGAAAGTGATGGTATTAAGTCATTAGAGCTTGGTGCTACGTTAGACGCTTACCCGACACGGGTGCCTATGATGGCGTATAATAACGACAAAATTTTCTTCTTAAGTTTCTATATTGGTTTGCAAATAGGTAAAAAATATTTCTAAAATGGAGAGAGAGGTGGTGGAGTCTGAAATTTCGGTAAAAAAAACCAAACCCAAATGGCTTAGGGTTAAACTACCCACCGGAGAGAATTATAAAAAAGTTAGAAACATTGTTTCTGAGCATAAGCTGCATACCATTTGCGAAAGTGGAAACTGCCCAAATATGGGGGAATGTTGGGGAGAAGGTACTGCAACCTTTATGATATTAGGCAATATTTGCACACGTTCTTGCGGTTTTTGTTCTGTTGCTACCGGAAAACCTCTGGAAGTAGATTTTTTTGAGCCAGCCAGAGTAGCTCAGTCAGTTAAGTTAATGGGAGTTAAACATGCGGTGATAACGTCTGTTGATAGGGATGATCTTAAAGATGGTGGTTCTGAAATATGGGCAATGACGGTTAGATTAATAAGAAAACAGTCTCCGCAAACAACTCTTGAAACGTTGATTCCTGATTTTGCCGGCAAATGGGAAAACCTCCAACAAATAATAGACATAGCTCCGGAAATAGTTTCTCATAATTTAGAAACAGTAAGAAGGCTTACCAAGCAGGTAAGAATTCAGGCGAAATACGACAGAAGTCTTGAGGTTTTAAGGAGACTAAAGCAAGGCGGCATGAGGACTAAATCAGGAGTGATGCTTGGTTTGGGTGAAACCGAAGAAGAGGTGCTGGAGACTATAGATGATTTGCGCTCTGTTGGTGTTGATATCCTTACTCTCGGGCAATATTTGCAGCCCACGCCCAAGCATTTACCCGTTATAGATTTTATTACTCCCGAAAAATTTCTTGAGTATAAAGAGATAGCACTCTCAAAAGGTTTTAAATACGTAGAGAGCGGGCCTCTAGTAAGATCTTCTTATCATGCGGAAAAGCACCTGTTTTAATAGCCGTTTAACACAAAAACTCACCCTTTGCCTAATTTTTTTGCTTTCAATTAAGCCAATGTTAAATAGGATGCATATTTTTGTTACCTATTAGAACTTTTGGTTAAAACTATTTGTTTACCTTTAAACGCTTGTTTTAGCACTAACCAATTTTTGGAAACACGAAAACGACTTGATAGCCATGAAGAAAAATGTACTCTACATCTCCGGTTTAGCTCTTGTTGCAGTTTCAGCTGCCTATTTAATTAAAGAGAATATCGAAAAAGAAATTTCTTATCAGCCTAGAACCCAAGAGGCTCAAATTGCCGCAAAGGGATTTAATGATGCTGCGGAATTTTACAACAAACTAAGAATAAACGTGAATACTGGTAAGTTTGAAGCTGCAGATTATTTTGCAGTTCTCAACGAATTGAAAATGATTCTTTTTGAAAAGAATGCAGGATTAGTTTTCAGCGAGGAGGGTCCAGATAACATAGGAGGCAGAACCCGAGCAATTGAAATTCATCCAAGCAATATAAATAGAGTTTTTGCTGGGGCGATTACCGGGGGGCTTTTTGTGTCAAACAATAAAGGCAATACTTGGCAAAGAGTACAAGCATTTGATGATGCTGCTGATAGGCTGTGTATAGCATCAATTGCTATAACTCCCAATGGAACTATATATGTTGCTACTGGAGCCAGCTCATTTGAGGGGGGGCTTGGTAGCGCAACTTCCGGAACCTCTCCCGGAAATGGTATCTACTACTCTACAGATAATGCGGCAACGTTCCAACATCTTACTGGTACATCAAATTGGGATGTTAATAAGGTTATTGCTGATAAAACCAAACCTAATAAGGTATGGGCTTGTGCTCAGGGACAAAGTTTGAAACCAATAGAAAATTTTACAGTGGGTGCTGTGCCTTCTGGATTAGGCGTTTCAACAAATATTCAGGATGTTAAAATATCTAACGATGGGAACCACCTCGTGTGTGGGGGAGTTTCAGGTTCTTATAGAACTTATGTGTCTAATGATGGAGGGTTGAGTTTTGTAGATAAATCGGGGACAGGTCCCGGACAAGTTGTAGGAAGTGGAATTAGTAGAACGGAGTATGCAATTTCTCATGAAAAACTTCCTGCTGGTTCTCAGAATCCGGGAGCATACACTATGATGTGCGCTATGTCAAGATCAAATGGTTCTTTTGGTGGGTCATTCTTTTCTTACGATAATGGAGCAACTTGGACGCAAGTTATTCCCGGAGGATCCACTTTAATTAATCCTTTTGGTACTTCGTTATCTCAGCAAGGGAATTATAACAACGTTATAACCAATGTGCCTGGCAGACCAGGAGAATATATTATTGGAGGAATTGATCTATGGAAATATGAGCCTCAGTCGAATTCTAATCTTACATCAGGAAACTTTAACAGAATATCTTTATGGTACGCTCCTCCATTTACCCCGATATACGTGCATGCGGATAATCACAGATTAACCTGGGATAATGATGGTAGACTATATATAGGAAACGATGGTGGAATAGGCCAATCATTGGATAAAGGAAATATTTTCTTTCCTTCCAATAGAGGGTATAATGTTACACAGTTTTATGCCATAGCTTACGATAAGCATGGAAATGTGATGGGAGGTACGCAGGATAATGGAACTTTATACAAAGATGGTACCGGAACGACTGCTTATGAGTTTCGTGATGTAGTTGGAGGTGATGGTTTTCAGTGCGAGATTTCTTATATGAACTCAAAGGCTATGTTTGCTTCTATTTACTATTCACAGATTTTACGTTCTGATGATGCCGGAAACAATTGGACAGGAATTAATCTGCCGGTCTTTGGTGGTGCTACAATTGGTCAGAACGCAGGTTCTTTCTTTACGGTATTAAGGCTATGGGAAGATCCAAAGGATGAGGACAGTCGTGATACTCTAAGCGTTGTTCTTATGGATGCCTTAAACCTTGGAGATACACTCACCTATTTTAGTAATACGTTCAGCAAGCCACTTACTTGGATTTCTGATGGGAATTATTTGGCAAATGATACACTTCACCTAATTGACAGTGTACAATCTATTTTTGCTGTTGCAACAGGAGGCATTGGTCAAAACAATAGGGTATTAATTACCAGGGGAGGTTTGAATTTTTCAAGTTCTCCACAGTGGTGGGAAGTATTGGGACCAAACCAAGGAAATACGCAAGATGTTAAGTGTTTAGAATTCTCTAAAGACGGAAATATACTTTATGTTGGAACATGGGGAGGTAGAGTATATAGAATTAAAGGGCTAGACTCGGCCTACACTCAAAATTACGCAGAAACGCAGTTGGATGTTCAGTTGATACATACTATGGCCCAGGCAATAACCTCAATTGCAGTAGATAAGCAGAGTCCAGGAAGAGTTGTAATAACTGCGGGGGGGTATGGTGCGTCTACCAACATTCTTCTTTCAACTAATGCTGATGTTACTACCAATACAACCGGAAACTTTGTTTCTATACGTGGAAACTTACCAGCTATGCCAATGTTTGGAGCCATTATAGATAGAGATAATCCAAATACCGTGGTTGTAGGAACCGAGTTTGGTGTATATAGTTCAACGAATGTTGGTTCAGGAAACACATGGGCATCTCATAATGAAGACCTTGGATTGGTTCCTGTGTTTGACGTACGTCAGGATTGGAGAACCTTTTTTGATGGTTCAAAATATCCTGGAGCAATATATTTAGGAACTCACGGTAGAGGTATTTGGTCAAGTAGAACGTTGGTTAATATCCCTAATTACACTTCATTTAAACCAAAAATTGAAGGTTTTGAGTTGACCTTGTTCCCTAATCCGGTTTCAAGTATTGGAAATGTTGGGTTTGATTTGGCAGAACGTTCTGATGTTGAGGTTAGGATATTTAGTATTCAGGGACAATTAATGGATAGCTACCGTTGGGCGGGATTGATAGCGGGTAGTCATCAGCGTACTTTCAATGCAGACAAGTTAGCACAAGGAACGTATATGTTGCAAATGACTGTCGGAAAGAAGCAACAAGTTGTTAAGTTTATTAAACAGTAATTTTGACAATAGCTAATTAAAAATCCCGGTTTGACCGGGATTTTTTTGGAGTAAAAATTTATTTTCACTAGTTTTTTATTCTAATATTATTCAAAACCAAATCTGTTTGCAAACAGATGAGTTATGTGGCATTTTAAAAAGACAGACAATATGAAATATTTACTGTCTTGTCCTGATATAGGTTTACACAAATAAAGGGTAAACAAAAAGCACTCATTCCAGAAACTATTCAGTTTTTAGATCAGAATACGACCCCGACAACGACTTTATGTTTGTGCTTGCACAACTTGACAGCAATAACAACGGACGACAAGACAAAGGAGAACCAATTCATATTTTCTGGACAGACCTAAAAGACCCAAGTAAAACAGGACGACAATACTAAAATGACAAGAAAAACGCACCGTAACAGCACCTACCCAAAAGGCGGGGTTTCGTGTTCCAAAGACAAGTTCTGTGGTTAATCAATCATTAGTTTTTCAAATCAAGTTTTGGGGTAAAAATCCCGCCCTTAGCGTAGGTGCCAAACTTTACAAAGCAAGAGCCACTACTCCCGTAGCGGCTCTTCTTTGGTTAGCAAGGTTTGGAAAAAAATCAACACTTCACCAAGATGGACTCTACGCGTTGAACTTCTTGAAGTACATACATGTACTGTTGAATATTTCCGATGAGCAGTAATTGTTTTGCTAGCGCTTTTAATGCTTGGTATTGGTCTTTTAATTCGTTCATGGCTATTTTATTTGAGTTTCATGGCTTATTTCAATTAGTGTGCCAAAACAGAAAAGCTACTGATATTCAGTAGCTTTTCTGTTTTTTGATTCCTTTATTTCTTATTCTATTATACTTATTGAAACAAAGTCACTAAATCCTCTTATTTCAGGATAATACATCAACTGACTTATTACTGGGTTTACTTTATACTCTCCTGGAATTTGAGCCCTCATGATGTAGCTATAGTTAAAGTTTCCTTGTCCCAGGTTAGTAACGGTAATTGCCAACCGGTTATCTCTAAATTCGTTGTGTGTGTACCAATAACTCCACCATCCCCAGTAGTTGTTGGCTTTCTTTTTATGTTCTTTCATAATGTTTTGCGTGTTACCACCTTTAATTATATAAGGTTCAGTATCTTTTATAAACTCGCAGCCTGCGGGTATATAGTCTTCAATTAGTATATATTCTTGTCCTGATTTTGCATTTACATTTACATCAACCATAAGAATATCGCCACTTTTAACCTCGTGCATGTTTAGTTTGTCTTTTCTGTAAACAGTACTTCCGTTAGCTAATTTTTCTGCCGTAAGTTTATAATAATCCCGTTTTATAGCAAAAGGTTGATTTACCGAGGATTCTTTATCTGCGTACTCTCCATTTAAGTAGTATTTCAATTTTGCGTTAACATAAAGACGGCCTTTTCCGGATTGCTCAATGGTTATGGTGTTTTTTCTTTTTTTAAGAACATTCATTTTATCATCATTATCGCTAATTGAAACCAGAAAATTTTCTGCTTTTAATTCGATAGTTTTTCCCTTTCCGTATACGTCTTTTCCTTTGAATGAGAGTTTATCTACCAGTTGGTTGTTTACTTTTACAATTACTGCTATATCTGCATTAATCTCCTGTTTTATAAGAGTCTTTAATGCGAAAATACTCATGGCTGTTTGTCTTGTATTGTGCCAGCTTTTTCCTTTTCGTTGGTTCATTAACCACTGCACAGAAGGGGCAATATGCCTGTTGTTTTCATCTGTTAACAGCAGTGCTCTTATTGCATTTGCAGTCGTTTCCACTCTGTCGTCTTGCCAGCTGTAATAGAATTTTTTCCCACCCCAGTAAACTAATCCACCTTCTCTTATTGCAGCGTCCTCGAGTAAGGCTTTGAAATGATTTATAGCCTTTAAATCTTTAGCAAAATGCGCTGCTTGAAGCCAAAGTGCAGCTTCATAGGCGTTGCTTACTTCGTTAGGAATGTTTTTCCATTGATCTTTCATTCCACACTCCATAGCCACTAAGGTCATGTAGGCTTGGGTTGGTCCATCGTGTTTTTTGGCTAACTGGGTTTTCAGACTGTTTTTACCACCTTCAAGCATACTAGCAGGTATGGGCATATCGGCTTTCATCCCTTGATACAGTCCGTTTACAACGTATGCCGTCATAAATGGATGTGTGGCATCACTTTCCCACCAGCCCCAGCCACCATCGGTATGCTGTAGCTCACCTAGTCGTTCGGCGCCTTTTTCTACCATTTTTACCAATTCGTTTCTGTCGATGGTTGAGGCATAGTCGCTTCCCATTTCGTTTAGTGTTTGAGCCACGATTACATTTGGCAAAAATCTGCTCATAGTTTGCTCAACGCAACCGTATGGATATCCTATTAAATCATCTATTGAGGACAATAGGGCAGATGTAATAGAAGGTGACAAGTCTAGTTGAACAGAGGCTGTGTTTAATTCAACGTATTCCGGAATTAGTAAGTTCATAGACTGTGTTGACTTGTCTTTAACCATAAGAGAATTTGCGTGTATTGTTTCTAATCCGTATGGTTGTACCGGTAAATCCACTTTCATAGCGTCTGCATCGTCTTTTGAGGAGGCTTTAACCGTAAGCGATGCATTGCCAATCCATTTCGTATCCACTTTCCAGTCAATTCGTTGCTCACCTTTTGAAGCTATTTTGATTTTTTGTTTAGTACCTTTTACTTCTATTCCATCAGCTTCCAGACTCACTGTTATATCTTGTGTAGAGGGAAGATAGTTGTGTATGGTAGTAGCAATGGCCACCTTGTCTCCAAGAGTGAAAAAGCGAGGAGTCTCCATTCTTACTAAAAGGTCTTTTGTAACAAGGGTTTTAGAGGTGGCCTGACCAAAATAGTGATCGGCAGTTACTACTCGTATGGTTGTTCTCCATGTGGTTAAGTTGTCCGGAAGCTCAATTTTTACGTCGGCTTCGCCCCATGCGTTGGTAGTAAGGTTTGTTTTCCAACAAATGGCGTCTCTAAAATCTGAACGCACGATAGGAGTTAGTAACTGGTCTTGAGGTGTGATGTCCTTGTCTTTCTTGTAGTTTTCGTCTGCATCCTCACGGCGTAAACTTTTTGAGTCAATTGTGTAGGATGATTTTGCTCTGGAGGCAGGAGCATTTGCGCCAGTGGTAGCAATCTCATCCATTAAAGGTTCTCGGGCATTTTCTTGAACAGCAATGTCTGCGAATTCAAACTCAGCATCTTCAATATGTTGATTAATAATTATTTTCTCTTTTTTGTTACTCAAAATAAAAACATAGCCGTTGTTTTGCTTTGGGCTAAGTGTTACTTTTTCAAGCCTCAGTTCGGCCTCGCCTTTTTCAACCGTGATTATAGGTATATTTTTAGGCATTCCGGTTAGTCGAAAATAACCATATTTATCTGTAATGGTTGATTTGCCTCCTGCAGAAATTTTTGCTCCTGCCAAAGCAGAGCTTGTCTTTTTATCACCAACAAAACCTTCTAATACGGTTGTTTCTGACTCGTCACTTCGAAGTCTGTAATAGCTTATTTTAGAATTTCCTTCAAACAGAACGTTGGTGTTTAATCCATCTGCACAAACTTCTCTCAATTCACCGGCAGTTGCTTTTTGGCCATAACCGTAAACATTATGATTTCCTGATAGGTTTTTTACGGTATTTTTCTTGTCGGTATTGTAAAAATAGTTTTCTATTGGGCTTAAATTATCGGGATAGATCGAGAAAAGGCTTTCATCTGCTGTGGCTACTGAGAGTGATGCGTTTGATACGGGTCTTCCTCTGTAGTCTTTAACTTTTACCTTAGCGAAAGCGGTTTGTCCCGGCTTGTATTTATCCTGATCCCAAGTGATTTCTATAGACAGCATTTTGTCTTTCGGTAGAATAGTAAGGGTTGTGCTTTCAGATTTGTATTGCCCATTTTCGAAGTAAAATATATTTACTTCAGCATTTCCATATGCGTATGAAGGGGTTTTTATCTTAACGGGGTAAAATCCGGATTTCTTATTGTTGAGTTCTTCTACTTGCCAAAACTGATCGGTAGAAACATTTAGTAGAGCGGATTTTGCAGGTATGTATATAAGTGCATCAACATCGTCACCACTTGCGCATTCATGTTGAGTTAAAATTATCTGAGCCTTTTTGGGGGCTTCTTCTTCCGATAGGTTGGGGTTTGATGGGTCAAGAACGTAGGTGTAGTAGGAAGCGGTTATTTTTCTACCTCTGTTGTCTGTCGCTTCGAAATTGAAGTAATAAGACCCTTGTTGTTTGGCGTTGTAAGTAAAAGTGGCTTTTCCATCAGTGTTAGTTTTTATTTCGAGTTCTTCTAATGGTTTGCCTACATTTCGGTAATAAGATTTGTACACTTGAACTTTAATAGGAGTTTGAACTGGTTTACCTATTAAATCTTTTGCTTCAAGTTTAATTTCGACCGGTTGATTATTCATCCAATAGTAATATTGCTCTGAGCGTGCGCTGATTTCAAAAGCGGTATATGAGGCCGTAACATTTTTGGATCCGGTTATTTCTCTTCTACTGGCATCGGTAACTGATGCATAAAACACATATTCAACGTTTCTATTAACCTTGTCATCAGCAATGAACTCGAAGTTAAAAGTTCCATCGGGGTTTATTTTTCCACTCCCGGTTTTTACAATTTCGTTGTTATATCGTGTGTAACTACCGTAATAATCATCATACCACCAGTAGCGGTAGTAATGGGGTCTGTACATTTCTTTTCTGAGCACTTTGTAAGTAACAGTGGCTTCGGCTACAGGTGCGCCAAAAAAGTAATCTGCTTTAACTTTAACTTGTACTTTTTCGCCTGTTTGGTAAACTTCTTTATCAGTGTTTACTTTTACTTCATATTCAGGTTTTTTATATTCTTCAATTCTGAATTTAAATTCATTTTGCTGATTATAGTAATAAGCATACGGGTCACTTTTTTTACTTTCTATCGTAAATGCGTATTCTCCAAGTGTGTTAGTTTTTTTTGTGGGCAAACTGTCTACATAAGAACCATATGTGTCTGGTTTAAACTTTTTACGATATACCTCGTTGTTTTGTGGGTCTTTAATTACCAATATTAAAGAATCTTTGGGTGTATCATATCCATTTTCTGTCTTTTCACGAACAACAGCCTTAAAATAAACTGTTTGCCCGGGTCTGTATACCGTTCGGTCAGGGTAGATGTACGAGGAGATTGTGCCTTGATTACTATTTCTGTTATACCAATCGTAGTATTGACTGGAAACGGTAATTTCTCCATTTGCTAAAGCAAATACCGGAATGTTATACCAATAGTCACTGCTTGATATTTTTATTGCTGAAATTTTGCCAAATTTTTTAGTTGGTTCAAACACAGTATTATTATAATAAGCCCATATTTTATCAGCTTTTATGATATCTTGTCCTTTGTTGGACATAATGCACAATATTTCATCATTTACACTTCGCAAAACCAGTTTGTTTTGAGAGATAAAAAGCGGAATTTGGGCAATTTCTCCTCCGATAATTCCTTGTAAAATGTAAGTTCCCGGATCCAGTTTGCCAAGATTTACACTTTTGTTTCGGTAATAGTAACTCCCCCCTAAGGTTTCGGTAAATGATTTAATTTTTTGTTCTTTTTTTAGCTCATTCTGGCTAAAGATTGCGTTTTGTTGAGCAAATTTTTTGATGTGGTTTTGTGGATTGTTAACCTTATAGAGGGTAAAATATATGGACTGAGAATTTTGTTTCTGATAGGAATAGTCGTACGAGTATGCATTTACTATTACTTCTCCACCGTTGTAGCTTCCGGGAGAAAAATTGAGGGATAAATTTCTGCTAAACCCCTGGTTGAAAAGGGTTAAAAGACTGAATAGAGTGATTTTACGAAGCATAAAGAAGTAGTTTTTATGTGGGGCTGTACAGATCAAATAGAAGAACGTTCAAATTTGGTTTAAATTTTTAAATGGGTGAGAACAAAAAAGCCGCACATTTTAGTGTGCGGCTTTTTTTAAGTTTTTACCAATACATTATTTCACTATAACTTTTTGATTAGTGGTTCCAATTTCTGATTGAATTTGTAGAATGTAAGTTCCCTTGGCAAGAGATGTTACATCATACGTTCTGGCATAGCTGAAGGCTGTGCCAAAATTTTCAGTTGAAATTATTTTACCTTCAATGGTCATAAATCTTATTACCAGAGCATGATTTGACGTGTTATTAAAACTCAATGTAATGAAATTTTCTGTTGGGTTTGGATAAACTTGAAGATTGTCGATAAAATTTTCACCTAATACCGTACATGCATCCACAACAATAGACTGAGAGTTGGCTCCCGTACAACCGTTGGCTGTAACAGAGTATGTAATGGTATGGTTGCCAACTCCTGCTGTTGTGGGGTTGAATGTGCTGCCTGAAACTCCGTTTCCACTATAGGTTCCGCCGGTAGGGCTTCCGGATAGATTAACCGGAGCAGCGTCCACACAAATAGTTGCTAATGGAGCCAATGAAACCATCGGACTTGCTATAACCTCTATTAGTGCAGAAGCACTTCCCGAACAACCATTACCATCGGTATAATCATAATCAATTGTATACGTTCCGGCACTTAATGAAGAGGGGTCAAAAATACCTACATTTACTCCCGGGCCACTATAAATACCTCCTATAGGGTTTTCTCCTGTTAGCGTGAAGGGCGAGGCATTATCACAAACATTGGGATAAGAGGGTAGTGATGCGGCTGGATTTTGATTGAAAACCACATTTGCAGAACCGCTTGTGCTTCCTGAAGCACAATTAGCATCTGAAACGATTAAAACGGTATAGGTGCTATTTGCATTTGCATTAATTACAAAGGGAGAAGTTACTTGGTTGGATACAGGGATTGTATTTGTTCCGTCCGAATAGGTGAAATTCCATGGGGCGCTTCCGGTTAATGTTATAGTTACAGGTATGGTTGTAACACCATCATCACAAATACTACCACCACCTGAAACAACTGCGACAGGCGTCTCGTTTACAACTATTTGTTCACTATGACTGTCTGCAGGGCATGCGCCAGAAGCAGCTATACTGTTTGTTACCGTGTACGTTCCGGGTTGGCTTAAGTTTAGGTTTATTTCTCCGTTTGCGTTGATTGATAATCCTACAGGAGTAGCGCTAAAGGTGCCGACGCTACCTCCAGGAACAAAAACAGGAGATGGATTAGCTTCGTTCTGACAGTAACTAGCTTGTGCATAAGCGAATTCAGCCTCTGGGCTGCTGGTTATGTTTAGGATTTGAACTGAGCTGTTTGGGCAACTTCCGTTTGTGCCGTAGGTAATAGAGTAGTTATTGTTAGCAGTATTCGACATGTCTATTTCGCCAGTTGAAGCATTAACGAAATTTAGTCCGACGGGAGTTGCGCTAAATGTACCGGGAACAGTGTTTACTGTTGGAGTTACGTTGCCTCCTCCTGCGCAGAGCGTGTTTGTTCCGTAGGTGAAACTGGCATCATCCAATGGATTAACAGTTACTAAAATTGAGTTAGAGGTGGCAGAACAGCCGTTTAGGTCGGTTAACTCTACAGTGTACGATCCTGAAGTTAAGGCTGAGTAGCTTGCGGCATTAGTTCCCACAGGAGATGCACCGTTGAACCATTGAAAATTACCTGTTCCGCTTGACGAAAGATTCACATTTCCGCCTACGCAAAATGTAGTTGCTCCACCTGCGGATATAACCGGAGTAGTCGGTGTATTCACTGTGACACTAATAGCATTTGACAAACCTGTACAGCCATTTAGCGTATATTGAACGGTGTAAGTCCCGGTAGTGTTAGCTGTGTAGGTATTGGAGTTTGTTCCAACAGGGTTTCCGTTTAGAAACCATTGAAATGGTCCGCCACCGTTTCCGTTAGAAGTAAGTACAACGTTATTTCCGTCACAGAATGTAGTTGGCCCGCCTGCAGAGATAGTTGTTGAGCCTGTGTTTATTATCACTTGTGTTGAATGAAAATCGACACAAAAATTCCAAAAGCCTCCAATAGTAACAAGATCTACATCATAGGTTCCGGCATTTGGATGTGTGTAGCTGGTGTTTGAGATCCAGATAAGTGGAGAACCATTTCCCATATCCCAAACAAAGGTAGAATCGATAGGTGCTAGATTCCAATAATGTCGGAGCCTGTTAAAGTTATAGAATCGGCTTTCAACTACATTGGTTGACGTTGTGTTGATGTAGTTGATTGCTGTACCAACACACACCGGATTAGCAGACACCGAGTAGTTTGTATTTACCGGATAAGTTACCACCGGGCCAAATAGGTAATCGAAATCTTGATTGAAAGCCGATTGATTTGTGTACCAGAGATTGTCGTAATACAAATAGCCCAGACCTTCTCCATAGGTGTTGTTTGCGGCATTGTTTGCAAAAACATCCAACATACCCGTTGTTGGTGTTATTAAAACGGCATAATTATTTGAAACTGTAACTGGAGTGGCGAAGTTTGCCGTATACCAGGTTTGGGTGGTTCCTGTAACGGTAATAGTAGTAGATGTAATCAGGGTGGTGGGTTGATTGTTCGCATTTACATTGTAAAGAGCCACGTTAGTTGGTATTGAGCTAACCATGCTGCCACTGTTTACTCTAGAAACAAAATCAACACCGTTAATAGTTATGCTACCGTTCAATAAAAAAGCTTGGGAAGCAACATCCCCGTAATCTCCTTCAAGAAATATAAAGTAATATGCAGGCACAGCGGGGATTAACTGCTCTTTGAGCAATCCATAGTGAATGGTGTCGGCAGTGCAGGTTGTTGAGCGGCTTTCGTCTCGTGTTGGTTTAACTTTTTGAATGATTGTGGTCGGGGTTACTGTTTTTGGAGCTTGAGCCACAAGACCGCTACAAAATAGAAGCCCCACAATAGATGAAAGTAGTTGTTTCTTCATTTTATGAACAGTTTACATTGGGGCTAAAGTTAGGATATTCAATTCATCTATGAAACTAATCTTCCAATCAGTTAAATTTGCTTTTCTGTATATATTTTTGATAACTATACCCCTTTACTGTTTGGTGGATTTAGAATAAATTACTTACTTACCTCATAATTTATTTAACAAAATTTATGAGGGCGTTATTTACTACACTGTTTTCTGCCTTATTTTTCATGACATTAGCGCAAAATGCAACCCTGAAAGGTAAAGTTACCGATGCTAAAACAGGGGAGGGGTTAATAGGGGTAAACGTAGTTTACGCAGAAGGAAAAGGTGTAAGTACAAACACAACCGGGGATTACAAAATCGAATTACCCGATGGTATCTATACAATTAATTTCAGGTATGTAGGTTATGAAAATCAAAAAAAGTCGGTAATACTTAAGGCCGGGCAAGAGTTGATTCTTAATATTAAACTGGCAGAACAGAAAGCCGTGCTTGACGAAGTAGTAGTTTCTGCCGGAAGGTATGATCAGAAAATTGGAGATGTACCTGTATCTATTCAGGTAATTAAGCCTCAGCTTATAGAGAGTAGGGTTACTACTTCTCCTGAACAGATTGTAGAAATGGTTCCCGGTGTGACCGTGCAGGAAAACCAAATTAGCATACGAGGCGGTAGTGGGTTTAGCTACGGATCGGGCAGTAGGGTATTAATTTTGGTGGACGATGTGCCTATGCTAACCGGTGATGCCGGTGATGTGAAATGGACGGCACTTCCTTTTGAGAATATTGCTCAAATGGAAGTAATCAAGGGGGCTTCATCTGTATTGTATGGTTCGTCGGCTTTGAATGGGGTTATCCATATACGTTCAGACTGGCCCTCGGTAGAGCCAAAAACCAAAATAAATATCTTTAGTGGAGTATATGATAATCCATACGCTAGATATCGAGGTATAAGTAAGTCGGGAGGAGATAGTTTGATTGACAGTAGAAATCAGCGTCCGTGGAAAGCAACAGAAATTCAACAAGAGAGTGGGTTTAACTTTAGTCATTCCAGAATAATAAAGAATAACTTAGACTTTGTAATTAGTGGGAATTTCACAAATGACGAAGGCTATAGATTAGGAGAAAATGATTCAAGAGGCAGAATATCGTTCAATACCCGATACCGAAGCAAAAAATACGACGGACTTTCCTATGGTTTAAACGGGAGTGGAACTATAACTCAGGGAACAATCTTTTTTATCTGGCAAAATGCCGATAGCGTTCTGTATCCTCAGGGTTTGCTGGATACAGCTACTACAACGCTTTCTGAATATAGGGGTTATAGAATAAATTTAGATCCTCACCTAACTTACTTCAATAAGAAAGGCGATAAATTTAATGTGCGCAGTAGATTTTACAGAACCGAAAATGTGAACAACACCAATCAAGCGGCAACAGCATACGTTTATTTTATAGACTTAAATTACCAGAAAAAATGGGAAAATGGTTATGTGATTACCACGGGTATTACCGGTACTTACAATGAAGTTTTATCAGAACTATATGGCGACCACAATTCCAATAATCTAGCAGCTTATGCTCAGTTAGATAAGAAATGGAATAGAGTGACTGCAACGGCGGGTATGCGAGCAGAGTATTTTAGAATAGACGACGAAGAATCGGAGTCTAGTTTCAGCATTAAAAAAGGAGATGATTTTATAAGATTACCCGTTCAGCCTGTTGTAAGAGCAGGATTAACTTATCAACCATTTGAAGAAACATATTTTAGAGCCTCTTTCGGGCAAGGCTATCGATTTCCTACTATTGCTGAAAAGTTTGTATCTACCTCGGTTGGCTTGTTAAATATTTTTCCAAACAGTCAATTAACCCCTGAGCGAGGCTGGTCAGGAGAAATAGGTGTGAAGCAAGGTATGAAAATCGGTAAATTTATGGGCTACTTAGATGTTGCCGGATTCATAAATCGCTACGATGACATGATGGAATTTACTTTTGGGGCATTTAACCCTCTAACAAACAGACCTTTTAATTTAAACGACCCGCAAGATGTGGCAACAATGTTTGCTCTGATGAGTCAGGGGTATGAGCTAACCAATTTTCTTGGTTTTCAGGCACAGAATAATGAAAGTGCTAGAATTTTGGGAGGCGAGGTTACCCTTATGGGTAAAATGAAAATTAGAGAAGTAGAAATAAGCGGCTTGACGGGTTACACCTTTTTAGATCCCATAAGCCTCAACAATACCGAAGAGTACAAGAGAACTTTAAGTGATACAACTCAAAATAAAAACGGATACTATTTGCTCAAGTACAGAAACAGACACCTTTTTAAGGCTGATGTTCAGGCAGATTACAAAAAGTTTAGTATTGGCATAAGTTCTAGATATTCCAGTTTTATGCAAAATATTGATGCAGTATTTGAAGAGAGCATAATTGGTGGAGTGCAAATAGTTCCGGGGTTAAAGGAGTATAGAGCCGCTAGGGCAAAAGGAGATTGGATTTTTGACCTCAGAACATCTTATCAGATTACAAAAGGCTCTACTCTAGCTCTTGTAATTAAGAATGCTTTAAATAGAGAATATTCTACTAGGCCTGCTGATGTTGCTCCCCCCAGAATGTTTATGATGCAGTATGGACTTAAATTTTAGTAAGTTTGCAGAGTGAGTATAGTCAGGAAAATTTACTATAGTTTAAATGTCAAGCAGCGTATTATAGCCCGAAGGCTGTTTTTTCTTCCTATAGACATTGTAGAAAAAATTACAGGTAAAAGGCCGCCTATGGTTCCGCCACGTGGATTGATTTTTACCGGTTCGGGGGATTTTGTGAAACAGGGAGACACATTCTTAAACTATTTCAAAAAATATGGTGGATTAAAGCCTGAACATAGGGTACTTGATATAGGTAGCGGCATAGGTAGAATGGCAAGGCCACTTGTGGGTTACCTTAATGAAAAAGGCACTTATGAGGGGTTTGATGTTGTAAGAACCGGAGTGGAGTGGTGCCAGAATAATATAACCTCTGCAGATACCCGATTTAAGTTTAAACACACTCCGCTGAAGAATGATTTATACAATTTAGATACGCCCCGTACAGCAAGTAACTTTCGTTTTCCATATCCTGATGCGGACTTTGATTTTTGCTTTTTGACCTCGGTATTTACGCACATGTTGCCTGAAGACACCAGCAATTATTTGAAGGAAATTAGCAGAACCTTAAAACCGGGAGGTATTTGTTTTGCCACATTTTTTGTATTGGATGATATTAGTACCCCTGCTATGAAGAATAACTCGTTTCGTTTTGACTATTCTTTTGAAGGCTATGCACTGATGGACGAAAAAGTTAAGGAAGCTAATGTAGCGTTTGAAATAGACTGGCTTAAAAAAGTTTTTTCTGAGTCAGGTTTGAACCTAAAGAGTTTTTATCCGGGAATATGGAGTTCTCGTAAAGACAATACACTCGATTTTCAGGATATTTTAATTTTTGAAAAGAAATAACATTAATACACTTATTCCTCTCCGTTTTTAGTTCCTATCTTTATGCCTTATTTTTCCAATAAGCATGAAATTACCTAAGCCTCATACGCTGAAAGAAATAGCAAATTTATTGAACTGTTCTTTTGTAGGCAGTCCAGACCATATCATCACAGGTGTTAACGAAATACATGTAGTAGAACCGGGCGATATTGTTTTTGTAGATCATCCAAAGTATTACGAAAAGGCATTGAAGTCAGCCGCTACAACCGTGCTTATAAACAAAGAAGTGGGATGCCCTGAAGGTAAGGGACTTCTTGTTTCGGATGACCCGTTTAAGGATTTTAATAAACTAACTCGATATTTTTCTCCCTTCGGGCGGTGGTCTGATGTGGAAGAAGCGAACATAGGAGAGGGAACAATTGTTCAGCCGCGAGTAACTTTTGGTAAGCATGTAACTATTGGTAAAAATTGTTTTATACACTCAGGTGTAATTATTTATGATAATTGTGTGATTGGTGATAATGTGATTATACATGCAAACACAGTGATTGGGGCTGATGCTTTTTATTATCAAAAGCGATCGGATGGATATAATAAGATGCATACCTGTGGTCGAGTTATTATTGAAGACAATGTAGAGATTGGCGCTTTGTGTACAATAGATCGTGGCGTAAGCGGAGATACGACAATAGGCGAGGGAACTAAATTAGATAATCAGGTACATATAGGACACGACACCCTCGTAGGCAAGCACTGCCTATTTGCTGCGCAGGTGGGTATTGCCGGATGCGTTGTGATAAAAGATCGAGTTACCCTTTGGGGGCAAGTGGGTATTCCTAGTAATATTGAAATAGGAGAAGGAGCCGTAGTTTTAGGACAGAGTGGTGTTATGAGGTCTGTAGAAGGAGGGAAAACCTATTTTGGTAGTCCGGCCGACGAGTATCGTGAAAAATTCAGGGAGCTATCTTACATAAAAAAACTACCGGAAATTATCGAAAAACTAAATAAACAAGATGCCTGAAGCTAAAGATTCGAAATTGTTGGAAAAGTTGCAGCTTAAAGATTTTAAGCTAAGTTCCTTATTGGAGGTAACAAATGCCATCAACGAGAATTATTCTATTCAAAAATTACTTTCATTATACGAGTACATACTAAGAGAGCAACTGGGTATAAATCGACTGGCATTGTTCAATAAAGACGAGACCTGGCAATGCCTTATCAAGTTTGGTGTAAAAGGAATAGAAAAAAAGATAAATGTAGAAAAAGATTTATATCATATAAAAGACATTACGGTTATAGAGTCTTCCAGTGTTTCGGCATTGGACAATTTTGATATCGTAATACCTATTTTTCATAAATCTCAGCCTTTGGCTTATTTGCTCATTGGCGATTTAGAGGAGAATTCTATACAAATAAGCCCAACGATTAAGCATATGCCATTTATTCAAACGCTTACCAACATAATAATGGTAGCTATAGAGAATAAACGATTTGCCAAAAATGCAATTGAACAAGAGCGTACCAAAAAAGAACTAGAATTAGCTGCGGTGATGCAGGCAATGCTGTATCCCAAAAACTTACCGTCCAATAACAGAATTGATGCTTCAGGGCTTTATGAAAGTCAACGATTGGTAGGCGGAGACTACTATGATTTTGTTCAGTTAAATAACGAAGAGTACTTTTTGTGTATTGCCGATGTATCCGGGAAAGGCATGTCAGCAGCTTTGTTGATGAGTAATTTTCAGGCTAATGTGCAGGCTTTATTAAGATTTCACCAACAGCTGACCTTATCAGAATTTGTGAAAGACCTGAATGAAACTGTTATGAAAACGGCTCAGGGAGAAAAATTTGTCACTTTTTTCGTAGGTTACTATCATTGTACCAAGCGAATTTTAAAGTACATCAATGCGGGACACAATCCACCCGTTTTGACCGATGGAAAAACAGCCAGGCTGTTGGATAAAGGCTGTATAGGATTGGGTATGTTGAAAGAAATTCCTGCAATTGAAGAAGAATTAGTTGCTGTGGAGTCAAACTCGGTTATCGTTTGCTATACTGATGGCTTAGTTGAAATGGAAAATGAAGCAGGAGAACCCTTTGAAATCGAAAGGCTCACCAATCTTATTCACGAAAACTACTTGTTGAGTATGGATGAGTTAAACAATCTTATTTTGAATAAGCTAAAAGAGCATAAGGGTGATTTGCCCTTTCTTGATGACACAGCACTACTCAGTTGCAGATTTCTCTGATTTATTATGGTATAATTCAATAGCTGTAAAAATTGCTACGAATCCCCATATTGGTACGGCAGCTTTGTCTGTGTCCCAGTAATTGTTTAGTATTCCATGAGTAAAATAGGTAACCAATCCCAGATATAAACCCATAACAACTTTTTTAAGTCTGTCATCTTTTAGTTTTATATAAAGTACACCACCTTTATAAAACATCACAGAAATTAATATCAACACAGAAATAAGTCCTATAAATCCTGTTTCGGCTAACGGGCCGAGGTATTCACTGTGAGCATTACCCAAGTCGCCAAAGTTTGTGCTGATTATAGTGAGCTCGCTAGAATGTTGGAAAGGAGCGTAATGCATGGCGTATGTTCCCGGTCCCCAACCTACTATAGGTCTTTCCTTAAACATTCTTAGAGCAGAGTTCCATCTGTTTAGTCTTTCAAGGTTTGAAGCGTCAGACGAAACATTTGATATAGACTGAACGTGTTCACCTAAGTCCTTGCTGGATTCTGTTCTATTTTTTTGGAGCTGATGGCTTATTTCTACGTAGTTAGACCAAAGTATTGAGCCCGAAAAAAGCCCTAAAAAAAGGAGGTATTTAAACTTTATTCTTAGAACAAAACAGAACCAAACGGCTGCTGCTGCTGCTAAACTTACCCAAGCAGCACGTGTATAGGAAAGGATAATACCCAAAGCCAAAATACCGATTATTCCTAGAATAAACATTCTGGTAATAAATCCAAATTTTTTGTCCGTGTACAAGGCAACGGCTATCGGGAAAAACATGGCTAAAACCGCTCCGTAAGAGGTATGGTCTTTAAAAAACGGCCACATTACCCAATGACCTTCTTTGTGCCCAAAGGCATATGTAGAGTGGTGAATTACAGTGTATATTACTACTATACAAAGCGATACTAGAAACAGAAATACAAAGCGGTAAATTTGTTTTTTGTCCGAAAAGAAAGGTACTCCGAAGAAAAAAACAGGGATAATAAACCACACTCTAGCCACCACAGACTTGAAAGAAACTAAAACATCAACACTTGTAATTACGGTAATAATTAGCCAGCCCAAATAAAAATATATGGCCAAAGCTAGTGGATGCGACATTACTTTGGGTTCGGGAAACCCGGTTCGGGCATACTTAAAAATAAGCAGCAGCATAATGCCAAAAAGCAATGGTTCAGTGGGAAAGAAGAAGCTAATTCCTCCCTCCAGCTCTTCGAGGTTTAGGGACAGAGGGGTGCAAAAAACCACAAATAGAAATAGCTGTTTGTGCTTAAACAAGGCGGTGTAAATCAATAATAGCGCAAATGGTAAGAGTTGAAAATATGAAAACTCGTAATACCAAAGAAGCCCTCCTGTGAGGATAAATACCAGGCTTAGTAGATAGAGTAGTCCGGTAGTTTTTCTATCGGTAGGGAGACTATACATTTACAACCCGGCCGCTTTTAGCTTTCTGATTTTTTCGAGTATTAACAGAATAACCACACCAAAGAACAAGGCAGCAAATGTGGATACGATAACCATAACGGATCTTACAGGCCATGCTTTTCTTTCTGCGGGGAATGCTTTTTCTACTACAAACTTATGAGTGAAGGCCATATTTGCATCAGCCTCTGCTTGTTCAAAAGCCGCTTCATAGTCTGAAAGCCTATCGTTTAGCAATTCGAGTTTGTAGATATAAGAACCCAACAAGCTTCCATATTTATCAGAGTTTTGAATTTGAATTCTTATTGCATCTGCCGTTTTTGGGTCTTTTGCATTTGCTAAAGCTTCTGTTAGAGCAGCTCTTGCAGAACCTGACACAACTCCCATCTCGCTTAATCTGTTCATGGTGTCAAGCATCAAGTCAACCTGAATTTTCAGCTCTTCCACTTTGCGTTTTTTTACTACGTATTCTTCATAGGCTCTTTCTCTAATCATCCGGTTTTTAACCGAGTCAAACATCATAGAAATATCGTTGGCCATGTCTGATGCTTTCACCGGATTAACGTCCAAAACCTTAATTAAAACAGAACCAAATCGAGTTCTCTCAAACTGGATATTTTTCTTGTATTTTTTGTAAAGTTTCGTAAACTTAAATCTGTCTGTAGAGTCGATTTTGTAGTGGCTCATTAAGTTGTATTTACCCAAAATATAGTCTCTGATTTCTGCAGACTCTAAAAGCTGCATCATTTGCTCTGATTCTTCTGCCTCGCCAAAAGCCGAAATAGCATCATCCGGTTTTGTATTTAGATTTGAGAAGGTTACTCGGCTTGATTTTGCCGGATATAATGTCACGACAGATTCGTATTTGTCCTCAAGCATAAGAGAGACAATTACAGATACAATAGCCGCAACGATTCCAATTACAATTAACTGTTTTCTCCATGACCAAACGAATGCTATAAAATCCAGCGAATCGCTTTCTTGTGTATTTTTTGTCATATACAAATTTTAAAAGTGGCGCAAAAGTAATAAAAGCAAACTAATCCTTTTCATTCCAAAATCTATGTGATTATTTTAGCTGTTGTAATGATAATCTTTTAACCTGATTTGATAAACTTTATTTTAAAATTGGGCGGCTATTTTTAAACAAATTGATTACCGTTGTAGAACTATTCTGATGCTCAAGAATTACTTACATAAAACCGAGTTGGAGGTCGGGTGCGATGAGGCTGGCAGAGGCTGCCTCGCCGGGCCGGTAGTTGCTGCTGCTGTTATTCTTTCAAAGTCGTTTAAAAACGAATTGCTGAATGACTCGAAAAAACTTACAGAGCGACAAAGAATGTTACTAAAACCTATTATCGAAAAGGGTTCTCTAGCATTTGGTGTAGGAATTGTTTCTCCACGGGAAATAGATGAGATAAATATTTTAAATGCATCTTTTTTGGCAATGCACCGTGCATTGGATAAACTGACTCTTAATTTTTCACACATACTGGTTGATGGTAATCGATTTAACGTCTATAAAGAAATCCCACACACATGTGTAATAAAAGGCGATGGCAAATACATGTCTATTGCGGCAGCCTCTGTTTTGGCAAAAACCAATCGAGATATAATTATGGAATCTTTGCACGATGAATATTCGGTATACAATTGGAAGAAAAACAAAGGATACCCAACTCGGGATCATCGTTCAGCCATAAAGCAAGCGGGTAGTTGTATTCACCACAGAAAATCTTTTCGCTTGTTGCCGGAGCAACTGAAACTCGATTTTTAAGGACTTACCAGATTTATACTGAAGTTGAAGTAAAGAGGACTCGATAATTTATTTTCCATCACGTAGGGTTGTTCCCCAAAAAGCCCCCGGTAAAAGTCGCCACTATCGATACTATAGTTGTAGTTTACAATGTAGCCAGCCTGTACAGAGAGCCAAATGAAGTTTGTAAGCGATTTTTCGTAAATCAACCGAACTCTTATTTCTGAGCGTTTTAGCTCAAGATTAGCCGGGTTGTAATGAGCCATTGTTTGAGACAAAGTATCAGCAGTTGGAAAAAATCCCTGCTTATTGTTCAGCCTATATGCATTCCCCTCTAGTTCGAAACCGGCCAACAATATGTTTCGTGCATTAAATGTTCTGCGGTAGTGAGCTCTGGCGGGAAGGAGGGCTTCAATTCCCCATTTTTTATTTGGGGCAGTATAATTGTACATCATTACGGGCAGGTAGTTTACTTCTCCTGCTCTGTATGTTTGTGTAACACCAAAACCGAATTGTCTTCTGTCGTGAGGTCTCCAACCATATAGGGCTACTCCCGTTATTTTAGTGTTGCTCAGAGGTTGCATATCGCTTAACCTATAGTCGCCGTTCAGGTCGCCGGCAAAATAAGCCAAAATGAAATTAGTTTCGTTTAGTGGTTTGAAAATAGTTGTGTTCAATCCCATTGTGTTCAGCCCGTTTTCCTTTATACTTTGTGATAGAGGATTAATGGGGGGCTCGTCTATTGTGTAGTTTGTTCTTATGTAAGTGGCTCCTACGTTTATAAGTAGTTTATTGTGCGAAACAACCGGCACACTTGAAATAAATCTAAAACCGTGAGCAGACTGAATGTTTGTTACATCTTCCGGTTGATTAAAAAAACTTCCGGTTGATAAGGAGTTTGGCCCTTGAAAATCGTATCCAATGGAGACGAGTTTTGCCGGCGCAAGTCCATGAATTTTTGGAGAGCAGTAACGTTTAACTTCTTTTCCGTCGGCAGAGCCAAAATCATCGTAGTTTTCAATTTCATCATCGTCTTCTTCAACTTGAGCGTGCGTAGTTGGGGCGAAAAGAAGAATAAGAGCTAAAAGACTTAGTAATTTTTTCATGGTTTTGTTAAATCAGCAATATGCCAAAGATATTAATTCCTTATTAAATAAAAACTTAGCCAAGTTGTTGAGACTTATTTTTTTAAAAAATAGACTGATGTGTAGTGTTCTTCCTGTTTTATAAATATTTTTTCTACTTTTGCATCAACCTAAAAGCGGGGGATTAGCTCAGCTGGCTAGAGCGCTTGCATGGCATGCAAGAGGTCATCGGTTCGACTCCGATATTCTCCACAAAAAAAGCGACACTTTAAAGTGTCGCTTTTTTTGTGCTGTATAAAGTGAAATTATTTCTTTTCGTTTGCAGAGTAGCTGATTTTCAAGGCTTCCATTTCACGAAGTTGTTCTTTTACTTTGTTAACGGTAATCATCTTAGCGTATTTATCTACTTTGAAATTGGTAATCATTCTGCTTTGTTTGTTTTCATCGGTATTATCTCTTTTAAGACGAATCCATTGCTGAACGGCTAATTCATTAGGAACGATATCATCGTCCAATTGAATACGGTCTCCACTTCCATGTTCTTCTGGCGTAAGTGATTTGCCGATATAAACGTAGTTAATCGGATCATCTTTAGAAAGTTTAGATATTTCGGTTCCTTTAGGAAGTTCAACTTTAACTTTTGCGGTTTTCTCTTTCATTACGGTAGTTACCATGAAAAAGAACAAAAGCATAAATACGATATCGGGTAGAGCAGCAGTACTGGTTCCCGGTGTTTTTTTACTTCCTTTCTCTTTGAATTTTGACATACTTATAAATGCTTTTATTGTGCTCCTTCACCAACGTTTCTGTATGATTCTACGATACGTTGAGGGTATACAGTTCTTATGGCTTTTACCTTTTCCTGATCTTTGGGGTCCCTAGGGTTTAAATCGCTAAATTCTACTTCGAATTTCTTTAGGCTTAATTCGTCTCTAAGTTCATTAATGGCCGCTTCCAACTCATTTTGCACCTGAAAGTACATATCGTAAGTAGTGCCGTTATCACTTTGAAGTCGGATAGATGCAACTTTAGGTAGCTCTTTATACTCACCTATAAGTCCAACTGTTGCCAACTTATCTTCCCATTCCGTGAGTTGATTTGCAAGAGCAGCATCATCAGATTTTATTGCCATTCCAGCTTTAATTTCGGATATTTTTTCGTTGCAAATGGCCTCGTTGATTGTTCTTAGCTGTGGTAAATTATCCAATCTTTTAGGGTTGGTATAAAATTCTTTTGTCAAATCTTTAAGTTCTTCTATTGAAACATATTTGTTTTCAACCAACAAGTCGTTACGACTGTTTACTAGAACCTCGAACACGTCACGTTCATTAAATACGAATGTTTCGGGATTATCAATTTTTTGAGGCAGAGAGCGCTCTAGTGCTTTTGGTCTATTCATGGTTGTAGTTACCAAGAAAAAAATCAGAAGCAAGAAGGCGATATCGGCCATCGACCCAGCATTGATTTCTTCTAATTCTCTTTTAGCCATAATTCTGATTATTTGAAGATTCGCATTAGCTCACCACCAATCCAGGCGATGGCTGCGGCACCGGCTAATAAGTAAAAAGTAATTACAGCCCATGATGCTAATTTGAAATCGGCAGCAGTACCTACCTTTACGCTTGAAGGAATGTCATCAGAGGCCAAAAGGTAAGCCAATAGAAGTACACCTATGAATAGTGCCACACCTATTAGTGAAGGAATGGCTCCTTTAAAGTCCATACCTATAGAGAATACAGCAAAAAGTAATACGGCTATAGCAGTAACTACAAGTATGAAAATAGTGAAGTTAATAGCCAATCCAACACCTGATGTAATGTCGGCCACCTTTGCTTCTTTAATTGCTTGTCCCATCTCTATGTGGGATTCTTCAGGGTTTGCCTGATTTTTTTCTACGTAGGCATTGTATGCTTTAATTCCCTCTTGCTCTGTATCGATGTCTGAAGGGTCACCATTTTTAAGAATGATAACCAACAACACAACACCAACCAGAAACAAAATGGCTTTTAGTGCAAACAAACCTGTATTAAGAGCTTTACTCATAATCTAAGTCTTTATATTAATTTAAGCTTTTTTAGCTTCGTGTTTAACTAGCATATCTACTAACGAAATAGAAGAATCTTCCATTTGGTTAACCAATGAATCTACTTTAGCTACTATGTAGTTGTAGAATATTTGAAGAATCATGGCTACGATAAGACCCGATACAGTGGTAATCAAGGCGATTTTGATACCTGATGCAACGTCGGCAGCATTTACGTCGCCTTTTGCCTCAATAGTACCGAAGGCATCAATCATACCGATTACTGTACCCATGAAACCAAGCATCGGAGCTAGAGCAATGAAAAGTGCAATCCAAGAAAGTCCTTTTTCTAAAAGCCCCATTTGCACGCTACCATAAGATACAACAGCTTTTTCTGCTTGTTCTACGCCTTGGGTAGCCCTGTCTAATCCCTGATAGAATATAGCTGCTACAGGACCTCTTGTGTTTCGGCATACCTCTTTAGCTGCATCAACTCCCCCACTGTTAAGTGCATTTTCTACATCAGCCAATAATTTTTTGGTATTGGTGGTAGCCATGTTTAAGTAGATAATTCTTTCTACACATAGTGCAAGACCAAAAATAAGAGCAGCTAATACGAAAGACATGAACACAGGACCACCTTCAACGAATTTAACTTTAATTTGCTGGGTGATGGTTAGACTTTCGTCTTCGATTTTAGCCGTTGTAGCTGATTCTTCAGCAGGGGCTTCAGGAGCAGCAGGAGCTTCCACTTCTACTACTTCGGTTGCTTCTTCTGTTTCAATTACTTCGTCTTGTGCGTAAGTGAAGTTTCCGCTGAAAGTGAACATTGCAGTTAATGCAATTAGAGAGATTACCTTTTTCATACAGTTTTTGATTGGTTTTTACTTTTAACAGTTTTACTTGTTTTTTATTATGCGAATTTAGTTTATGGTGCCGTTTTAAAGTTTATCGGGCGTATAAAATTTACATACTTAACATAAACTTAATACTCCCGAAGGTTTTCTTTTGCGGAGAGAGAGGGATTCGAACCCTCGATACCCTTTTGAGGTATACACACTTTCCAGGCGTGCTCCTTCAACCACTCGGACACCTCTCCTCAACAAAGTGCGCCAAATTACAAAAAAATATAGATTTAGAATGCCGATTGCTAAATTTTATGAACTCATTAAGTTTTAGTGCCTGATTATTAGTAAGTATCCGGTTTTGTTTTTTCAGATAGATGAAATTACGGTTATTTCTCCTTGCATGTTTTTGGTGAATAGTTCACTTATTTCGGCAGTAGAATAACCTTTGTTTAGCAAAAACATGAGTTTGCAAAGAGCGGTTTCTATGGTCATATCTCCTCCCGAAATGATTCCTATATTGCTAAAACTTCTACTGGTTTGGTATCTGCCTTGCTCCACAAAGCCACTAGGGCACTGGGTAATGTTAATCATTAAAATTCCTCGTTCGGCTGCATTTTCAAGCACTTTGATAAAAGCAGGGTTAGAGGGGGCGTTGCCCGATCCAAATGTGTGTAATACTACTGCTTTTAAACCGGGAGCATCGAATAGGTAATCTACAATGGTTTCGTTAATTCCCGGGAAAATTCTTAGAACTATAACATCCCTGCAGAAGCCTTTTTTTAGGGTTAATGAAGCCTTTTCGTCGTAGTTCTTTATGGCGTCTTGGTTGTAGTTGATGTGTACTCCTGCTTTGGCAAGGATAGGATAATTGTAAGAAGCGAAGGCCTCGAAGCCTTGTGCGTTTATTTTAGCTGTTCGGTTTCCTCTAAAAAGTTGGTATTCAAAATATATGGCTACTTCTGGAACTATGGGTCTGTTGTTTATTTTTGCTCCGGCTATTTCAATGGCTGTAATCAGGTTTTCTTTTCCGTCAGTCCTTATCACTCCTATAGGTAATTGGCTGCCTGTTAGAATCACGGGCTTGTTTAGTCCGTGCAATATAAAACTCAGCGCCGAAGCGGTATACGACATGGTATCGCTTCCGTGTAGTATTACAAAACCATCGTACGAAGCGTAGTTTTCGAAAATAATATCAGCCAGTTTTTCCCAAATTTCCGGATTCATGTCAGAAGAATCAATCGGCTTATCGAAAGAAATGGCTGAGATTTCGACGTCAATTTTTTTGAGTTCAGGAATTTGTTCCAATAGGTTATCGAAATCGAAAGGCTTGTAGTAGCCTGATTCCTCGTTCTGAATCATGCCTATTGTTCCGCCTGTATATACCAGTAGTACTTTCGATTTGTTCATGTGCTCTTATTTAGAGGGATAAAGTTGGGAAAATTTTCAAGCAATTGGTTGTTGTTTGCTCAGCAATTTCTTCGAGGGAACAATTTTTAATTTCTGAAAGTTTTTTGGCTATTAGTTTAAGGTAGCTGCTTTCGTTTCGTTTGCCCCGATTTGGTGCGGGAGCAAGGTAGGGGGAGTCTGTTTCTAAAATTAAGTACTTTAAAGGAATTTGTTTTACAACCTCATCTAGTCCCGATTTTTTGAAAGTAACAACGCCTCCGATTCCCATCATGAAGGTTTTGTAGGCCATTATGTGTTCAGCCTGCTCTATGCTTCCCGTAAAGCAATGAAATACACCGGATAAATTTTCATCGTGTAAACGGTCAACTACTTCAAAAACTTCATCAAACGCATCTCTTACGTGCAACACAACGGGTAGTTTATGCTTTTTGGCAAATTCAATCTGAAATTCAAGCGCATGTATTTGCTCTTTAAGGAATGCTTGATCCCAATACAGATCTATTCCAATTTCGCCGATAGCACAGTACATATTGGGTTTGTAGTGGCTAAATATCTCTGACAGTTCTTTTTCGAACGATTTATTTACGCTGCAAGGATGAAGACCAAGCATGGGGGTGAAAAATTCCGGAAAATCGGTGTATAGACGCATCATTTTTGAGTGCGACGAAGCGTCTATATTGGGCAACAATACTTTTGCAATATGATTTTCTCGACATCTTTCAATGGCTTCATCCAAGTCGTGAGTAAATTCTGCAGAATACAAATGGCTATGAGAGTCTATCAATCTCATGATTGCAACAGGGCTTTAACTTTTTCTACAACCATTTGTGGTGTTATGGCCTCCATCGATTTTTTTGCACAATCCTTTTGCCAAGTAGATTTTACAGCACCAAAGGTGCTGCATGGTCTGCATGATATGTCTGCTTGAACGATGCCTTTATCGTTGAACAGTGCTGCAAATCCAACAGAAGGGTGTGTAGGGCCCCAGATGGAAACAACCTTGCAATTACTAAGAGCGGCCATGTGCATGTTTGCGGAATCCATGCTTATCATTAAATCCAAGTGACGCATAATTTCGAGTTCTTCTTCTAGCGAGTAATTTCCAGCTATGAGGATAGTATTTTTAATTCGGGCTTGTAGTTTTTTAAGTTGTGTAATCTCTTCTGTGCCGCCACCAAAAAGCAAAAATCGAAAATTCGGGTTTTGGCTTAAAATAGTTATCACTTCTTCTATTTTTTTTATCCCCCAAATTTTGGATTCATGCCGGGCAAATGGGGCTACACCAATCCATTTGTTTGCTGTTGATTTTTCTTTTATCAGGGTTTCGGTTGATTCTGTTTTTAAGCCTAATTCGGGCAGTGGATTTTCTGACCATCCCGTGGATAGTCCCAAAGATGAAAAACATTCGAAATACCTTTGGGTGGTATGTTTAAGAGGGATTGTGTTTTTTTTGTTTTTCGCTGTAATTGCCTTTTTTTCGTTTCTTCCTTTGTCAAAACGCACTAATTTGTGCCCGGACGTGCTGAAAAATAAGCCGAGTATTCTGCTCCGAAGCACATCGTGCACGTCCACAATTGCATCGAATTTCGATGATTTTGATTCTTTGTAGAGCTTTAGCAGACCGCCAATTCCATTGTATTTATTCTTGAGGTCTGCGCCGAAAAATTGCAATCTTTCGTGTTTGCCAAATAGGGGTTCGAATGCTGGGCGGCTAAGTACGGTGATTGATAGTGCAGGATTTTTTTGTAATAGGCTGTGTATAACCGGCGAAAGCATGGCTACATCGCCCATAGCAGAAAATCTTATGACGAGTATTCTCATCTATTTTTGTCGGTTGTACAAAATCGGATTCAGGCTTTCGTCGTTGTACATTTTCATTTGCCGATACACTTTTACTTTGCGTTTTCCTTCGGCAATATCTTCAACAAGTTGATTTAGCGCAAGGCTCAAATCAATTTCTTGTTCTTGAAGTATTCGAAGTTTAAAGGCGCATTTGCTTTTGTGTTCTTCGTTGGTATCGATTCTTTCTGCTTGTTCTTGCATGTGGTAGAGCTTGAGGCAAAGAATAGAGAGCCTGTCTATAGCCCAGCCAACACTTTCGGTATTTAATTTTGCATCAGCAGCAGGGATTACATTAGCAAATTCAGCCAAAATTTTGTCGTCCAGTTTTTCTACCATATCGGTTCTTTCCTGATTTGAAGTATCAATTCTACGTTTGATTTGCAGAGCTTCAATTGGATTTATTTGAGGGTCTCGTATGATGTCTTCCAAGTGCCATTGAACCGTATCTATCCACGCTTTGTTATAAAGAATATGCTCCATGGAGTTTTGTGGGTAGGGGTTTTTTAGTTCGGCATCAACGTGATCGATGGTATGGTAATCGAGTATTGTTTTTTTAAAAATTGCAGAGCAGAATTGTGCAGTAATTTTAAGCATATCAAATTAAGTTTATTTCGATTCACCAAAGAAGAGTTTTTTAAGTTCGGTAGCTTCTGTCGGATCCATTTTTCCGGCTAGAATTAAGCTTAACTGTTTTCTTCGAAGTGCGCCTTCAAAACGAGCAATTTCTTCGTCTGTTTCGGCTTCAAGTTCCGGAACCTCTATGGGGCTGCCCACTTGGTCTATAGCTACAAAAGTATAGATGGCTTCGTTGCTTTTGGTCATTTTTCCGGTGCGGTGGTCTTCTACAAAAACATCTACAAAAACTTCCATGGATGAGTTGAAAGCTCTAGATACTTTGGCTTTTAGTGTTACCAAATCTCCTAGCAGTATGGGTTTGTTAAAGGATACATTGTTTACCGAAGCTGTTACGACAACTCGCTGGCAATGTCTTTTTGCAGAAATGCTTGCAATTTCGTCCATCCAGGCCAGTAATTTACCTCCAAATAGGTTATGTAGCGAGTTGGTGTCGTTTGGCAGTACGTATCGGGTAGATACGGCGATGGTTTCTGCGGCTTTTACTTTTTTTGCCATGGTTGTTAGCGCTATTCGGGGTGTTTATTTCTTAGACAAAACCCTTGGTATTTTAAAATAATCAGAGTCTTTTTTAGGGGCGTTAAGTAAGGCCTCTTGTTGAGTGATGGTAATTTCTGCATCGTCTTCTCTCATGACATTTACTTCATCGCTCATATGAATTAGTGGCTCTACATTGTCGGTGTTTAGCTCTTGTAGTTTATCAACAAAACCCACAATTCGGTTGAGGTCGTTTACAAAATTAACTTTTTCTTCATCAGTAAACTGAAGCTTTGCCAAGGTGGCCAGTTTTTCAACGGTTTCTTCTGTAATAGCCTTGCTCATAGAGTGGGGTTTTAATTATTTCTCTGGTTTGGTCGCGCAAATTTATTAAATCTTCTTCAGTAAGCCCTTTTGTTTCTACAGGTTCGTGTACAATTAGTTTTGCAATTCCCGGTTGTCCGTATCGAAATACGTCTTCGTGGTCGGAGAAGAGCAACCAATTATTTAAAAAAGTAATAGGCACTATGGGAATTTGGTGTTCGATGGCCAGTTTAAATGCGCCGTTTTTGAATTTGTCTATTTTAGGTGCGTTGGGTGGCATTTTTCCTTCCGGAAAAATTACCACGTTGTAGCCCGATTTGAGTCTTTTTCCGGCTATTTGTAGAGATTTTGCCGCTTTGTATTTGTCGTTTCTGTATACAGGAACATCCATATTTCTGAAAAAAACATTTACTAGTGGCCATTGCAATAATTCGGATTTTCCCATAAATATGAAGCACTGAGGAACGATGGAATACATCAAAATAATATCCAAGTAAGATGCATGATTTGCGCAGATAATGTATGGGGTGTCTGTAGGGAAATTGTGTTTGTTTTTGATGCTTAGCCACATAAACGTGAATACCTGAATGCACTTTGTCCAGATTTTTTTTAGTTGCCATGCAGCCGGAATTCCCTTTTCGGTTCGGAGTAAGAAAATGAAAACGGGATAAAATAAAATTCCAAACACACAGAATATGAGTCCAAAATAGACTTTATACAAAAATTTAAATGGGGCGAGAAGATATGTCATTTCACAACAAATATACTACTATTGAATTTGTTGCTTTTTTAAAGCTGTTTTGGCTTTGAATCGTTCCCAGCGTTTAATCAATCCGTTTATAACCACAGATAGAATAATAATAGCAGCTCCTAGGTAAAACCCTCCGGTCATTTTTTCGCTTTCCGGAAAAAGAGCCAGTGCAATTAGCACGGCATAAATAGGTTCTAGATTAATGGCCATGTTAACGGTAAACGGTGTAAGTTTTTTCATTACAGTTACGCTGGCCACAAAGGCAAATGCGGTGCATACTATACCCAGAACCAATAGCCACAAAAAATCAGGCGCTGAGATGGCCATCCATGCAATATTGCCGTGATAGTATATTCCAGTAAAAAGGCTTATTCCTATAAAGCCGCCAATCATTTCGTAGGTGGTAATAATTTCGGCTTTTTCTGTTCTTACGAAAGTGGAATTCAATACAGAAAATAATGCTGCCAGACAGGCCGAAGTGAGGGCAAGGGTAATGCCCAGCCAATAATGTCCGGCGGCTTCGGTAATTACATAAATACCATACGCCACAAGTAGTCCTAGAGCCATTTCGTAGAGCTTAAATGGTCTTTTGTGAATGATTGGCTCCAGAAAAGAAGTGAAAAATGCCGTGGTAGAAATGCACGCAAGCGCCACCGAAACATTTGACTCGTCTATTGCTGCGAAAAAGGTTACCCAGTGTGCCGCCACAATAAGTCCCGTGAGCAGATAGCGTATTGCTCCGCTTCGGGCTATCAGTATTTTTTTTCCGGTTATCGCAAGGTAAATCAGCAGAGAAATGGCAGC
This sequence comes from Flavobacteriales bacterium, assembly GCA_046295395.1. Lineage (GTDB taxonomy): Bacteria > Bacteroidota > Bacteroidia > Flavobacteriales_D > JBKBNH01 > JBKBNH01. The sequence goes on from JBKBNH010000004.1 coordinate 125,018, forward strand.
GATAAGCATGCGAAACCAAACTTTTTGTGGTGCTTCAAGGGTTATTAGTTTGCCTAAAATACCGGTAAACCCCCAAATGAACACAATGAAGTGCAGCATGAAGTGGGTGCCTAAGTCGCTATTTTTTGTCTCGTTCATCTTCTAAATGCGAAATGCCACCGGAGATAATAAATTTCATGAATTCACCTGGTTTTACTCCGTTTACTGGTGTAACATTCTCCCGAGGAACGATATACAGATTGCCCGAAAAATTGTAGGAATGAGGAAGGTATACAGCAATTTTATCGCCTTCAATTCCCAGTTGATGTAAATCTTCTTCGGTAACAAAACCCGGTTTTTCAAGGTCGCAATCGTGGTTCATCTTTACCAAAACAGGCTGATTAAAGCCTTTTTTCTTACCCACAAATGCCGAGAGCAAATCGTTTAGTGAGGTGTAGATGGTTTTGAGCATAGGAAGCTTATCCAGAAATTTTTTAAACTGGTTAATAATTGGTTTGGCGATAAAACTTGAGCCCACAAATCCGACCACTGTTATTACCATAATAAAAACCAGAATTCCTGCTCCGGGAAAATCGACTACCTCGGGAAAAATTTTAACCAGCAGCCCATCAATGGCAAAAAACAGTTTATAAAAAACATAAACTATAATAGCAATAGGCACTACAAATAGAAGCCCCCTTAAGAAATAGCCCAAAATTCTTCTTAGTATCCGCTTCACAGTCATGTGTAATTTTTTTTGCGAAGTTAAGCAGTACCCCATTATAATAGCTCAAATTGTTTGTCTTTCTTTTGCCCGGCAGCAGAATAAGTTTAACTTTAGCCATCGCATTGTTTTTAGCCTTATGAATTCAAATCCGGTCTTTATAGAAGTTCAACGATTCAGGCAAATTTGGCTTATTGCTTTATTTTTAATCATGAATTTATTCTGCTGGTTGGGCTTGTTTGTTCAGTTGGTGCTAGAAATTCCGATAGGCAACAACCCAATGAGCAATCAGGGGTTTGTTATTCTAACTATTGGTATGGGTGTGTTTAGTGCCCTGCTTCTATCAGCTAATTTAAAAACCAAAATAGATCAAACGGGTATCTACTTTAAGTTTTTCCCTTTTCATTTTAGCTATCGCTGCTACCGTTGGCAAGATATAGATAACGCTCAGGTAAGAACCTATAAACCAATGCTCGAATATGGTGGCTGGGGAATTCGCTATGGTGCAAGTGGAAAGGCTTTTAACGTTTCCGGAAATCAGGGGCTGCAAATTGAGTTTAAATCTGGTAGAAAAGTGTTGATTGGCACTAATAAAGCGGAGGAGCTAAGGGAGGTTGTACAATGTGTCTGTCTCTAAATTAATTGTTTAAATATTTTTTACTCCGTAAATAGATTACGGTCTGCTGTATTTTCTTTACGCGTGGAATAACTAAATTTAGAAACTTTAAAACCCATTAATTATGAGTCAAAAACAACATTTAGCAGATTTTACTAGTGTGTATCCGCTTTCTAAAACACTGAGGTTTGAACTAATTCCGCAAGGAAAAACTTTAGAAAATATCGAGAATAATGGTTTGATTAAAGAGGACGAAAATCGAGCGGAATATTACAAACAAGTAAAAGTAATTATTGACGATTACCACAAGGTATTTATCAATTCTGCTTTGGATGGGCTTCGTTTAAATGAGTTAGAAAGGTTTGACGAATTGTATAAAACTGCCAAAAAAGACGATGAGCAAAAGAAAGAGTTTGACTTGATTCAGGCTTTGTTGAGAAAACAAATTGCTGAACGGTTCTCAAAACATCCGAATACAGATATGCAACGCAGATTTAAAAATTTGTTTGCAAAAGAACTTATAAAAGAGGATTTAAAAGACTTTGTAAAAGACGATGAGGACAAACTCAAAATTGTAGGAGAGTTTGAAAATTTTACTACCTATTTTACAGGTTTCCACGAAAATAGAGCCAATATGTATTCGGCTGAGGATAAATCAACTGCTATTTCATTTAGATTGATTCATCAAAACCTGCCCAAATTTATTGATAACGCTATTGTTTTTGAGAAAATTAAAAATAGCCCGATTAAAGATAAATTCTCAAAAATAGTAGCCGATTTAGAATCGATAATTCAAGTGAACAGCATTGAAGAAATGTTTGAAATAAATTACTTTAACGATACACTTACGCAGTTGGGTATTGATAAGTACAATCATTTATTGGGTGGTTATGCATCGGAAGATGGAAAAACAAAAATTCAGGGATTGAATGAATATATAAATCTGCACAACCAACAAACCAAAGACAAAAGCCAACGAATAGGCAAGTTAAAACCACTTTACAAGCAAATTTTAAGCGATAGAAATACCGCTTCGTTTTTACCCGAACAGTTTAAAGACGATGCCGAAGTGCTGGAAAGTATTGAAAAAGCATATCAGGAAATAAACAACTTTGTTTTAAAAGGAGAAAACTCAGTAGGGTTAGTTGAATTGTTGAAACAACTGCCCGATTACGATTTGACTAAAATTTATATCAAAAATGATTTGGGGCTAACCAATATATCTCAAAAATTATTTGGTACTTGGGGTGTAATTGAAGATGCGTTTAATGCAGACTATTATAGCAACTACAAAGGAAAACACAAGATAGGCACTGAGAAATACGAAGAAGAACAAAAGAAAGCGTTTAAGAAAAATGAAAGTTTTTCTATTGCCTACATAAACGAATGTTTGCTGTTGTTAGAAAATAAAAACTACCACCAACCCATCCAAAATTATTTTACTTCGTTGGGCAGGTTTGAAGAAGTAGAACTAACACTTTTCGACCGATTAAATCAAGCTTATAGTGAAGTAGAAGACGTACTCAAAACTTATCCTGAAAATAAAGACTTAGCACAGGATAAACCAACGGTAGAAAAAATTAAAGCACTCTTAGACAGGGTAAAAGATGTACAGCATTTTGTAAAACCGCTTTTGGGGAAAGGCAATGAAGCCGAAAAAGACGACCGTTTCTATGGTGATTTTTCTGTCCTTTGGAAAACCTTGGACGATACCATCACTCCGCTCTACAATATGGTACGCAACTATATGACCAAAAAGCCATACTCGATGGAGAAGATAAAACTCAATTTCGAGAATAGTTATTTTTTGAATGGATGGGCACAGGATTACGATAGTAAGGCAGGGTTGATTTTTGAGAAAAACGGCAACTATTTCTTAGCCATTAATGATAAAAAGTTGAAAGAGGATGAAAAGCAAAAATTAAAAGATAATTATGAGACCAATTGTGCAAGAAGGATAATTTTAGATTTTCAAAAGCCAGATAATAAAAATATCCCTCGTTTATTTATTCGTTCAAAAGGTGATAATTACGCACCTGCTGTAGGGAAATACAATCTCCCTATAGATTCTGTAATTGATATATATGATGGCGGAAAATTTAAAACCGAATACAGAAAAATAAATGCACAAGATTACAGGGTTTCTTTACATAAGTTGATTGACTATTTTAAACTGGGCTTTACTAATCACGAGTCTTATAAACATTATGATTTCCAATGGAAGCCTACTAACGAATACATAGACATATCTCAATTTTATAAAGACGTTGAAACCTCTTGTTATCAAGTAAAAGAGGAAAAAATTAATTGGGATACACTTTTGAATTACGTTAACCAAGGCAAACTCTATTTATTTCAGATTTACAACAAAGATTTTTCGCCCTACGCTAAAGGCACACCCAATATGCATACGCTGTATTGGAGAATGCTTTTTGACGAACGAAATCTGGCAGATGTAGTGTATAAACTTAACGGACAAGCCGAAGTTTTTTGGCGAAAATCCAGTATTAAAGCCGAAAACAAAATTGTGCATAAAGCTAAAGAAGCCATTGCCAATAAAAACGAACTCAACACCAAAAAACAAAGTACTTTCGGTTATGACATTATAAAAGACAAGCGTTTTACGGTAGATAAATTTCAGTTTCACGTTCCCATAACGCTCAATTTTAAAGCTGCCGGAGTCAATAATATCAACTCATTGGTAGGCGAAGCCATCAAACAAAACAAAATCGAACACATCATTGGTATTGACCGTGGCGAACGCCATCTGCTTTACCTTACGCTTATTGATCTCCAAGGCAATATAAAGCAGCAGTTTTCGCTCAACGAAATTGTAAACGAATACAACGGCAACCAATACCGCACCAACTACAGAAACCTGCTAGACAAAAAAGAGGGCGGCAGAGACGAGGCACGTAAAAACTGGCAAACCATCGAAACCATTAAAGAACTCAAAGAAGGTTATCTCAGTCAGGTAATACATAAAATAGCTCAGCTCATTATGGAGTACAATGCCATTGTGGTGTTAGAAGATTTGAATATGGGCTTTATGCGTGGCAGACAGAAAGTAGAAAAACAAGTGTATCAGAAATTTGAAAAAATGCTGATTGATAAACTCAATTACTTGGCCGACAAAAAGAAAAATCCCGAAGAATTGGGCGGCGTTTTAAATGCTTTACAGCTTACTAATAAGTTTGAAAGCTTCCAGAAAATGGGTAAACAAAGTGGATTTTTGTTCTATGTTCCCGCTTGGAACACCAGTAAAATGGATCCGGTAACGGGTTTTGTAAATCTGTTTTACACCAAGTACGAAAACGTAGATAAGGCACAAAAATTTTTCGAAAAATTTAAAAGTATCCGTTACAATACTGCAAAAGCTTATTTTGAATTTGAAGTAGATGATTATAGTAAATTTAATCCCAAAGCAGAGGGTACAAAATTAGACTGGACAATATGCTCTTATGGCGATAGAATATTAACGTATCGTAAGTCTGATGCCAATAACAATTGGGTAAATGAAGAGGTAAATCTCACCCAAGAATTTGAAGATTTCTTCGGAAAATATAAAATAACGTATGGCGATGGAAAATGTATTAAAAACCAAATAATTACTCAAACTGATAAAGAAGTTTTAAAAGGCTTGTTAGACTTGTTTAAACTCACTGTGCAAATGCGTAATAGCATTACCAATAGTGAAGTAGATTATTTGATTTCGCCTGTTGCAAATTCAGATGGCGAGTTTTATCATAGCCGCGAAGCAAAAGCCGGACTGCCTAAAGATGCCGATGCCAACGGAGCATATAACATTACCCGAAAAGGTATGTGGGTAGTAGAGCAGATAAAAAAAGCCGAAGACCTCAAAAAACTCAAATTGGCCATAAGCAATAAAGAATGGTTGGAGTACGTACAGAAAAAAAGTAAAAAAATGATGTTAGTATAAAACGATGCCAAAGGCATCACACGTTTGTAAGATATGTGCGACCCTAAAAGTATCTTCGACCCCTTTGGGGGTCGCACATCATATCTCGCACAGGAGTTACAGACGTGTAATCCCTTCGGGATTGTGTAGTGAATGAGTATGCCAGAGGCATCGCAGGTTTGTAAGGCATGAGCAGGTGTAAAAGAGTGTTCGACCCTTTGGGGGTCGCATATCATATCTCGCACAGGAGTTACAGACGTGTAATCCCTTCGGGATTGTGTAGTGAATGAGTATGCCAGAGGCATCGCAGGTTTGTAAGGCATGAGCAGGTGTAAAAGAGTGTTCGACCCTTTGGGGGTCGCATATCATATCTCGCACAGGAGTTACAGACGTGTAATCCCTTCGGGATTGTGTAGTGAATGAGGATGCCGAAGGCATCGCAGGTTTGTAACTATAAGATAGGTAAAAAATGTCCGACCCCAGAGGGGTCGAAGAATTAACAAAGTACAAAAAAGATATGAGCACATACTCGCAGCTATACATACAAGTAGTTTTTGCAGTAAAGTACAGACAAGCACTTATAAAATCCCATTGGGAGGAACGCTTGTACCAATACATTACAGGTATTGTACAGTCTAAGGGGCAAAAAATGTTGGCGATTAATGGCGTGAGTAATCATATACATATTTTCATTAACATAAAACCAAGTTGTTGTATTGCCGATTTAGTAAGAGAAATAAAAAAATCAAGCAATATGTTTATCAATGACAATGCATTTACACAACACAAATTCCAATGGCAAGAAGGGTATGGTGTTTTTTCATATAGTCATTCACAGATAGATAATGTAGCTAAATATGTGATGAATCAAAAGGAACATCATCGAAAGAGAACATTTAAAGAAGAGTATTTAGAACTACTCAAAAAGATGGAAGTTGATTTTGAAGAAAAGTATCTTTTTGAATTTATAGAATAAGTTTAACTTACTTAAAAACAGTATTGTATATTAAAAAGGTACAATACTTGTAAACACCCCGTTCTTTGACATATTGAAACACTATGGAAACGTATTTACCAATATCGTATCTGAACGATTTTGTCTTTTGCCCTTACTCTATTTATCTACACCAAGTGTTTGATAGCAGTAGGGAAGAAGTGTATAGCGCAAGTCCTCAACAAGTAGGGAAAACGGCTCATAACACAATAGACGATGACAAAAGAAAGCAGCGAAATGAAGTGCTTTCCGGGGTTTACATTATTTCAAACCGCTTGGGTGTTTATGGAAAAATAGACCAATATTTTGTGAAGGAGCAAAAATTGGTGGAGCGCAAATTTATGCTCAAAACTATTTACAGAGGCTACTACTATCAAATTTGGGCACAGTATATAGCCCTAGAAGAAATGGGATACCCGGTAGACAGCTTGTTTTTTCATTCTATCAAGAACAATAATCGAATAAGAGTTGCCAAACCAACAAAGGAAGAGGTGGAAGAATTGAGGCAGCATATCCGAAAAATTGCCCGATTTGATTTTGAAACTCAACTGAATGTAAACCCCGAGAAGTGCAAGCATTGTATCTATGCTTCGCTTTGCGATAAAACCAATCAAGATCATGTTTACGCATAAAGACATTGAAAATAGAAGCCTGTTTGTAATAAACGGAACAGAGCATCAAAGCCTAAAAGTATCCGTAGGTCGGCTTATGCTCTACGATACAAAAACGGAAAAGGCAATCACAAAACTCCCGTTTTCAAAAATATTAGCTTTGATGGTGGTAGGCCATACAACACTAACCTCTGCTTTAATTGAAAGTTGCAACAAACACGGTATTCCCATTGTGGTAATGAAGCCCAATTTTAGACCAGTCTTTTACTTTGGCAATATGGCAGAAGCCAATTTTCTTTTAAGAAAAAAACAATTTGAGTTTCCTAAAGGAAATTTAGATATAGCCAAGCAGCTTATTATTAACAAAGCGCATAATCAATGGAGCTTACTCAACAAAACTAGAGAAAAGACCGACAAAATTAAGTTAGCAAAAAGCAATATCGAAAAAAGCATTGCTCTAATGGAAGATGTGTCTGATTACCGCGAACTTATGGGGTTAGAGGGTAAAGTGGCAAAACTCTATTTTCAGGCCTATTTTGAATTTGCTGATTGGAAAAACCGTATGCCAAGAGTAAAGCAAGACACAATAAATGCTACATTAGACATAGGTTATACCATTTTGTTTAACTACATAGAAAGCATGACTAGGCTTTTTGGTTTCGACCCCTATATAGGAGTGTACCATCAACTTTGGTTCAGGCGAAAAAGTTTAGTTTGTGATTTAATGGAGCCTTTTCGGTGTATTATTGAGCATCAAATTAGAAAATCAATCAAATACGGCACATTTAAACCAACTGATTTTGAATTAGTAAAAAATTCAAACTACCTAAAGTCAGAACATCGAAGAGTGTACACAAGAGTATTTTATGAAGCAATCATAAATAATAAGTCTGAGATATACAGATATATACAACAGTATTATCGTTGTTTTATGGGAAAAAAAAGTGTAAATCAATATCCTACTTTCGATTATGAGTAACGTAATTATTGTAGCCTACGACATTTCAAAGAATAAAACCCGTACGCAGTTTTCTAAGTTTTTAGAGAAGTATGGGGTTCGAGTTCAGTTTTCGGTTTTTGAAATACAAAACTCCAAACGAATACTTGACATAGTACAAAATACTATAGAAGCCAATTTTAGTAAAAAATTTCAGCCCGGAGATAGTGTTTATATATTCAGGGCTAATCATAACGATACCGTTAGATATGGTAGCGCAGGACTGATAGACAAAGACCTTATTTTTGTTTGATATTACAAACCTTGGTGTAATGGGCTTTTTACTTACACAAGTTAAGTTTGATTATTTGGTTGAAAATAAGTTTTTTACCCTCTTTTTTTGACTAAGTAAAATTAAACGGGGGGGGCGCGAAACCATCCAAGTTTTTCTTAAAACCTTGATTATATCCCGTTTTTATGTTACATTTGTTAGCGATAGAGCCTACAAAGGCTTTCAAATTTCTACTATTGTAGATCCAAATTCAACACTTTTTTTATCGGAAAAGCCTACAAAGGCTTTCAAATTTCTACTATTGTAGATGGGCGTATAGACGGCTCGTATTTCTAGCCTACAAAGGCTTTCAAATTTCTACTATTGTAGATCCGTTGAGTAGCGTTAACATTATTATTTTAGCCTACAAAGGCTTTCAAATTTCTACTATTGTAGATCGGAGGCTTAAATTTCTTAAAATGGATGCCTACAAAGGCTTTCAAATTTCTACTATTGTAGATAGATCTGTACACTCGTTTATTTCTGAACCTACAAAGGCTTTCAAATTTCTACTATTGTAGATTCGGGCTAATCTTTGTGAAATCAAAGCCTACTTTTTAATTTATAACTTAATAGACAAATAAAAACTCTCGGTCATCTTGCGAGCAAGTAATATGGGCTGAAATAAAATTTATCTGTTGCAGATGTACAAATCATTTTTTTAATTGACAATCAGCAATTCAAAAAAATTGACAGGCATTTAAAAAATACGGATGCTCAATAAATTATTCTATTTTGTAATGCTTTTATCACTTTCTTTTCTCTCCGGTGGAGTTACGAGTTTAAGCCGGGTTTTGAAATTTTTGTCGAACCAGTGTTTTACCCCGAACGAGAAGGTGAAGGCAAAAGGGAATCCGGGGGTGAATCCCACGGACAAATCAGTTTTTTCAGAAATAGTGTAGTCGTATTCAAACTCGCATCCGTAGAGAATCATTTTGTACTGTATAAGGCCAAGCCGAGGTGAATCATATTTGTGCCAAAATCCGGATTCTTCGTACTCCGAAAATCGAGTCCAGCTTTCGCGGTAAATCAGTGTCGGACCGATACCGAAACTCAACTTGTGTTTGTTTTTTTGTAAAAGATTCATTTGCACACCCAAATGCGATACACCCATCATGCCTGCCGAGCAATCTGTAAATATTCCTTGTTTTAGTTTTACAGAAAGCATATCAATCCACACAAAGCGTTCGTAGCTGGCGTAACCACCAAAATTGGCTACGAAATAGGCGTTTTTGTCTAACTTATAGGGTTGCAAGTTGGCAGAATAATCGCCAAACGGATGAACGGTGAGTCCGAAATACTTTACCGATACATTGCTTTGTGCCGAAGTGTTTTTCCAACAAATCGGGCAAGACAAAAAGAAGGATATTATGAGATGCCTCAACTTCATTCTTTTGAAATACGGAATTATTTTTTGTCCAAAAGGTATACAAATCCGTTCAGCAGAAAGCGTATGGGTTTGTGGATGGTCTGGTTGTGTCTAAACCTAGCCACAAAGTGGGGCGAGTATTTGTAATAGATTTGGATAAACAATCTGCCAAAATAGAATTTTTGCAGAAAATTATCTCTGAATTGACGCAGCACCATTACCTCGGGGGCATCGTAGCTTCCATACACCATAGTGGCTACATAGCACGACCCGCTTCCGCTTCCACCACTATCGCTGTTGCTATTGCTTTCGCTTGATCCGGCACTTGCTTTACCGCTTTCGTTGCTGCCGTGCACACTCATGGCTATAATCATCCAGATTACGGCGGCAATGGCAAGCAATCCCAGAAGAATAAATAAAATTACCAATCCTATGCTTTTTTCGTCGCTAGCAAACATGTCTACGTGCTGTATGTCTTTTACATTAAGCTCGAACTTGTTGAATCCGGCTGAGTCGGTAAATGTGAGTCCGTTTCCTTCCAGTACATATGGTTGATTTTTGAGCGAGTCTGCCGAACTGTACAGCGAACTCTTGGTGTATATATTGAGGTCGTATTTTCGGTCATTTTTGCCTTTTACTTTGTTAGTGCTGCGAATAGTATTTATTTCTTCTTCATTTCCTATGGCAACAGCAATGCCCGAAATAACATCTTCGTTGATGGATGGCTCTTCTACTTTGTAGGTTTTGTTTCCGTCATGCAGGTAAACGTTATAATTGCCAAATCCCTCTTTTACTTTTTTGTTGGAGAATGTTTCAGGGCTGCTTAGCGTTACTCTTTTGTATGACATACATCCATATATGCCCGAGAAAAGAAGTGTAACTGTAAGTAAAAAAATGGTTATTTTTTTCATAATGAGTGATTTTAGAAAATCGAATTTAATAAAACTCTGCTAACCTATCTAAGATAATGGGGGTTAAGTTTTGCGTAAAATTACAAAATTAAATAGTAAGTCATTGGAATTATGAGTATTACCTCCTGATGACGCTATTGTAGATCACAGGTGATTTCTCCCGGCAACTCAAATGACCTGCATTCGGTTTTGTTTTGTGTTTTTGTCCCTTCTTCCATGGTGTAAATTACACAGTCGGCATTGTTGTCGCAGCATTTGCAGTTTCTTCTTTCTTTTTTGCATGCGGAAATGAGGGTGACAATTGTCAGAAAAAATAGAATCTGTAAATAGTTCATGATTTTGGTATGTTTGGGAGTAATACGGACTACTGCAGTCCGCAAGTGTTGGTGGTTGTGACGGTTTGTCCGCCCACTATCTGCGTGTTTGTGTATTCCATTTCTTTACACTTTTTCTCGGACTTATCTCTGCTGCCTTCACTGATTTCGGAGCTGGTTACAAACCCATCGTTGGTTTCGCACCTGCAATTGTATTGCTTGGAACAAGAAACAGATAGAAACAACGAAAAAATAGCGATTCCTGATAGTAAAAAGTCTTTTTGCTTTTTCATGAGTGTTGGTTTTAAATAGTATATGCAAATTTTCAAAAACATGTTCATTTATACATCACCTCAATGGGGGGTATTTAAATATCCTCTTTTGGGGGTATTTTTTTTAGTAGCAACCTCCATAATATTGTAGAGAAGTTTTAATCAAAAAAACCTCACGATTATGAAAAAAACAATTTTGATACTTGTGCTGGCCGCAGGAATAGTTTCAGTGGGATGGGCTCAGTTTTTTGAGATGAAAAAAATGTATACGGGTTCGCACTACGCTTTTTCGAGGTTTAATCCTAATGGGATTAATCAATTCGTGGTTCAGTTCAACAAAATGTGGGCAGATGATATTGCCACCGGGTTTAGCCAATACAAAGGGACCGAACTGGGGCAAACGTTTACCACAAGCGGAATGAGATTTATATGGGGTAAAAACGACAAAAAATGGACGGCAAGCACCGACTATGCTTTTGGTGCGGGTAAGACCAAGAACAAAGTGGAATTTAAGAACGGGATGTCTCAGGTGATGAATTTGCGGGCTACGAGCAATCAGGTTAACCTTTCTTTCGGAATGACTTTTAAGGATAACAAATATTGGCTCGAGGGCTTGTATAGCACTAACATCACCAAGGTTATGATAGAGTACGCAACGATTCATCAAAACGGAGTAGAGAGCTACGGCACCGAGTACAAGTTGAACGGATTATACAGAGGCGACATAAAAACGATGGAATTTGGTGTTCAGGCGAGCTACAAGTATAAGAAGTACGTCATGTACACACGTGTTTTGATACCAACTATTGTAACAGGGCCAAATAAAAATGAACGGGGTTTTGTAGATGAACGTAGTACCCAGTTGGAACCAAAAGATTTTCCATCGAATTATGAAACGTACGTAAATGACCCCGAAGGTCATGTTTCTCGTAGAGAGGGTTTACAGTCAACTAACTTTAAAGGGTTTTCTTATGGTTTCGGAATATTTTATCTAATAGGAAAAGCACAATAATGAAAAAGATTACTACACCAACAATGATGCTCCTGGGGTTGCTCTTGTTCAGCAACTGCAACAAGGAAAAGAAAATGATGGGCCGATTGACCGCTAACTGGGATATTGAGAAATCGGAACGTGCGATACTGTATCAGGATGGTACGGAAGAGATTTACGAAACGGTGGATAATGCGGGCACGCTTACCATATACGAAGAATCTGAAGGCTCCTCTAAGGACAGCAGATTGTATGACTTTTTTCATGTCGATGCAAATGGCGATACAATTTCTGCCCAGAACATGCTGGTGACAGACGAAAAAAACAAACGTATCATCTTGCAGGGAGCTTTAAATCAATCGGGAGTGCAAGGGGATTTGGTGTGGACAATTGAGAAAAGTAAAAAGAACAGGCAGGAGTGGTCTATCTATGGGGTTGATTCCACATTCTTCTATCCAGCTAACAACAACAACCCGGGAGGAAGTGCTACTACTTGGTTAGTTTGGAGAATAAAGCTGAAGAAGAGGTAGACTCTTCACGTTGATTAACTCATCAGACCGTTTTTAAAAGCAAATCCGGTAAGTTCTACTTTGTTTTTTAGCCCAAGCTTAGTAAGCAAATTTTTTCTGTGCGTGACAACTGTGAGTGGGCTAAGGAAAACTTGCTCTGCAATTTCTTTGTCGGTATACCCCCTTGCGATAAGAATTAGTATTTCTCGTTCACGTTTGGTAAGTGAGTCTAACAGAGACACAGCGGATTTTGACTTTTCATTAAATGAACTCACCAATCGATTAGTTATCTCTTCGCTAAAATGCTTCTCGCCCGAATAAACCTTTCTAATAACGGCAATAAGTTCGTCCTTGTCTATGGCTTTTAACACATATCCGTAGGCTCCTGCTTCTAGCATTTTTCTGATGTATATGCTTTCATTGGCCATGGTAAGTGCAATCACCTTGGTGCTGGGAAGTTGTTTTTGTATTTCTGCCGTAGCCTCTACACCATTTTTCAATGGCATTTGTACGTCCATCAAAACAATGTCGGGCTTCATCTTCAGGGTTAGCCTCATAGCCTCTACTCCGTTTTTGGCTTCGCCCACGACTTCTACTTCGGGAAATTCTTTTAACAATGCCTTCATCCCGTCAATGAAAATACGATGGTCGTCTGTTATTAGAATTCTTATAGCCATTACCTAATCATTTGGTGGGAAGTTCTATGGTTAAAGTAGTTCCGTGGTCAGGGGTGGAATCAATAGACAGCGTGGCGTTCAACCACTCAGACCGTGACACAATGTTTCTTAATCCCCTGCCGCTTAAGTTGAGGTTTTGCACATTAAACCCCCGCCCATTATCTTCTACCATAATGGTGAGGTTATCTTCTTGATTAATGATTTGAATATTAATTTCCTGCGCTTCGGCGTGTTTTAATATGTTGTTTACCGCCTCTTGCAGAATACGGTATATGTTAAACTTTATTTGCTTTGGCAGGAGTGATTCGTCAAATTCGTGTATATGTAAATTGATGTTTACCAATCCTGATTTTTTTATTTTGTTAGTCATTTCTTCGAGTGCTGCTATCAGTCCTACCTCTTCTAAAGTCTGGGGCATCAAGTTGAAAGATATATTATTAATTTCTCCCGTGGCTTGATCGAGGAGTTGAAGAATGCTGAAATAATATTTTTTCTGATTTTCTGGCAGGGCTTGTAAGTTTAATTTCACGGTGGACAGAAGATGTCCCAGCCCGTCGTGCAAATCTTCCGCTATTCGTTTTCTCTCCTGTTCCTGTGATTCCATCACGGCCATGGCCTGTTCCTTTTGTTGTGTATTTAATTTTCTTTGAAATTCGTGTTTTTGTTTTAGTCTGTGTCGATTGAAGAATGCCACGGAAAGAAGCAGGGCTAATAGGGTTCCGCCACCCAGAAACCAACCTAGTAGTTTTTGTCTTTTGATTTCGGCGTCATAAAGAGCTTCTTTTTTATCTTGTTCGGCTTTTGTCTCAAGCTCCTTTTGTTCGAACTCGAAATTCATTTGTATTTCTACTATCTTTTTTGTGTTTTCTTCGTTCACTAAGCTGTCTCGGTAGGCAATAAATAATCTATAGTTTTCGAGAGCCGATTTCCAGTTGCCCATAGCACTATCGGCTGATGCCAATCCTTGATAGCTTGCTTTGATATCGTTTTTACTACCGATTTCTTTTGAGGTGGCAAGTCCTTTATACAAGTATTCAAGCGATTTATCGTGCTGTTGGAGTGAAATGTAAATCGAGCCAATATTATTGTACGTCATGGCTAGACCTTGCTTGTCGCCGGCAAGCTCCACAGCCTTTTGGGCATTGGAATAAAATTCTATTGAGAGTTGAAACAAGCTGTCTTGCGTTTTTTTAGTAACATTGGGCTGCATAGCCATAACGTAATATATGCTACCTATGTTAATGTAGGTAGCACCGATACCGGACACGTCGTTAATTTCCTTTTTTATATTAAGAGATAGAATAAAATTCTCTAGTGCTTCGGGGTGTTTTCCCTGACTGAAGTGGATGCTGGCTATATTGTTGTACGAGCGCCCAATTCCCTGTTTGTCGCCTATTTCTTTTTGTATTTTCAAAGCATCTGAGAAATTTTTTAATGCTTCTTCGTTTTCACCTTGCCTAAAATATATACTACCGATATTGCTATATGAACGAGCTATACCGTTAAGGTTTTTTATTCCTTTCAAATATTTAAGCGCATTCAAGTAATTTTTTAGAGCTAAAGGGTAATTGCCTTGATAATAAGCAATAATACCCATGTTGTTGTAGCTGTCTGCGATGCCCTGTTTATCGTTTATTTCGGTGCGAATTTTTAGGGATTTTTCATAGTAAGGAGTTGCCTGTTCGTATTCCGCACGATAGAGGTGTATATTGGCTATATTGTTGTAGCAATTTCCGATACCTTGTTTATCTTCTGTTTTCTCAAATATTTCCAAGGCTTTATTGAAGGATTCCAGTGCCTCTTTATACTCACCCTTTGCGAGCATTACGTTCCCGGTATTGTTGAGGGCATTTGCTATACCCTTTTTGTCTGACGCTTTTTCGCCGGCTAGTTTCGCCTGAGTGGAGTAATACAATGCGGAGTCGTAGTCTGCTTTGAGGTAAAATTCGCGGCTTAATTGATTTGTTGCTTTTATTTTTTCGAGGGTATTGCCGGAGCTTTTGACTACTGTGCATAGTGAATCTATGTTGTGACCTTGCGCTGTTGCATTATTGCACAATAGCATTGCCCCCATGATGATTACGCAATACCCGAAGGAGTTTATTTGCAAATTGGTTTTGATAAACTAAGGTATGAAAATTTCTTAAAAAGAATTGTTTTTCAGATATATAACAACTATCCGCATACAATTTTTTGGATTATTCAAAATCCAAATCCAGTTTGTTTTTCAGAGTAATGAGAATCGGCTTGTATTCCACTAGTTTTTTGAATCTATTACGCTTGGTCTATTACAAGGATATGGTATTTTCAGAAGGAGTTATGGTATTAATACTACAGATGTTGGTGTTGTTTTTCTAATTTCCAAAATACTTTTGGTTGTATTTGTTGTAGAGGCGTTCTTGGTCGTTTATCAGGTCTATTTTTCGACCTTGAATGTAGGCCAGTATAAGTTTGTTGGTTCGCATGTCCAGAGCGTTACCTTCGCTTACAAATAGTGTGGCATCTTTGCCTATTTCCAATGTGCCCAGCATGGAGTCAACTCCTAGTATTTTAGCTGTGTTTGCCGATACGCAGGCAATAGCATCTTCTTCGTTGAGTCCGTAGGCCATAGCTGTGCCGGCAATAAAAGGAAGGTTTCTGGAGCCCATGGCTTCCATATCGCCGTCGTAGCCAAGGCAAAATAGTACGCCTTTTTCTTTGAGTAGAGCCGGTAGGCGGTAGGGCAAATCAATCGGATCGTCTTCTCTTATGGGTAGCGTGTGCAGCCTGCGCAGGATTACCGCAATTTTGTGGTCTACCAGCAGGTCGGCTATCAGCCACGAATCGTATCCGCCAATAATTACCACTTTAGGAATGCTAAATTCTTTTTTAAAACGAATCACATCGGTAATTTCTACTGCATAGTTGGCATTTATAAAAAGAGTTTTGCTGCCGGTAAATACGCCTTTCATGGCTTCCATACGCAGGTCTTTTTCGGCTTGCGTACCCATTTCGTGGTAGGCCTTGGCTTGTTTGAAAAAGGACTCAATCAGGTTTTTGTTTTCCATGTATTTGTCGCTTTTTGTAGTGGTACCCGGTTCGGCCCACCAGCCGCCAAAATTGAATACAGAGGGCCAGTTGAGGTGTATGCCATCGTCTTTTTTATACACGGCGTCTTCCCAGTTCCAGGCATCAAAATGTACAATGGAAGAGGAGCCTGTAATGTATCCGCCCTGCGGGGTGATTTGTCCCACCAGAACTCCGTTGGTGCGCACGGTTTGGGTTACTTTAGAGTCGACATTATAAGCGATGATGGAGCGTGCGTTGGGGTTAAAATCGCCAGTTTCGGCCTGGTCAACGGTGGCTCTTACGGCATCTATTTCTACCAGCCCGAGGGGGGTGTTGGGCAAAATGAATGCGGGGTAGATTTCTTTTCCGGTTATATCGATTATGGTGTCGAAGAGTGAGCGGTCTACGTGGGTAGTTTGCGCATTTTGCACCATAGTGATTTTACCATTTTTAAAACCAATAGCCGCCGGAGATATTACAGCCCCATTGCCGATGTGTGCTTTGCCGTTAAGCAGCAGAACGGACTTAGGCTGCACGGGACCAGGGATGTGCTGTGCCACTGCAGCGTGTGTAAAAAGCAGTGCTACTACGCTAAGGAATAATTTCCACTTTTGCGCCAATTTCGATGTTGTCATATAGTTCTTTTATGTGTTTTGTTGTTAGTGATACGCATCCGAAAGTCCAGTTTATACCCTGATGAATATAGTGGTCGGCGCCTAATGGAACACCGTGAATTCCTATTTCTCCCCCGATTTTGGCACTTTGGGGAATTTTTCCGGTTCTTTTTCTTTCTTCGAACCGCTTGTAAGATTCGCTAGTGGGGTAGTCTACCCACATGAAATAGGTCCAGTTGCGATGCGGGTATTTGTCGCGAATTTTGAAAATGCCTTCGGGGGTCTTGTAGTCGCCCTGCATCATTTTGTCACCCACAGGGTTGTAGCCTAATACAATTTTAAATTCTTTCACGGTTTTGTCTCCGTGTTTTACCTCCAGTTTGTAGTCACTTTTGCAGACTTTAATCCACAATTCTTTTTTGTGTATGCTCAATGAGTCAACTAATTTTGAAAGTGAAATTTCTTCTTTCTCCGTAGTCTCTTTTCGTGGTGAAGCTAACTCTGTGCTGTCTGATTCTGTGATTTCTTGTTGTGCAGGCACACAAGACCAACTCATAAACAGAAGCAAAAAGAGGAAATATATTGTTTTTAATTTCATTTTTCAGAGAAACGATACACCTATTAGGGTTGTTTTGGTAGGTTAAAATTTTTCATCGGAGATATGCCCATCTAACCAGCATTTGTGTGCATGGCTTGTTTTGAAAGAAGCGGATTGTGTTTGCGAGCCATTTTTTTTGGCTTCTAGCATTTTAGCAATGATTCGAGCTCGTTCTGCGGCTATTTCTTTTTCTAGCTCATCTTTTTTAGAACGGTCGAAATATAGCACACCATCTACAAAAGTTTTTTCGGCTTTTGCCTGAATAGATAGTGGGTGGTCACTCCAGATTACGATATCGGCATCTTTGCCGGCCTTTATACTTCCCGTTTGTTTGTCTAGGTGCAGTAATTTGGCAGGATTTAGTGTAACCATTTTTAAAGCGTCTTCTTCGCTCATGCCGCCGTATTTTATTCCTTTGGCAGCTTCTTGGTTTAGTCTTCTTCCCATTTCGGCATCATCACTGTTTATGGCTGTTGTAATGCCCATTCGGTTTAAAATGGAGGCGTTGTAGGGGATGGCGTCGTTAACTTCGTACTTGTATGCCCACCAGTCTGAAAAGGTAGATGCTCCTGCGCCGTGTGCTTTCATTTTGTCGGCCACCTTGTATCCCTCCAGAATGTGCGTGAAAGTGTTTAGCCTAAAGCCCATGGAGTCTGCTACTTTCATCAGCATGTTGATTTCGCTTTGCACGTAGCTGTGGCACGAAATAAAGCGCTTGCTGTTTAGTATTTCTACTAGACATTCCAGCTCTAAGTCTTTTCTGGGGGCTTCTGCTTCGGCTTTTTTCTTTCCGCTTAAAGTTTGGTAGTTTTTCCAGCTTTGTTCGTACTCTTTTGCACGGTAAAACGCATCGTAAAAAATTTGTTCCACACCCATTCTGGTTTGGGGATATCGAATACGGTTGTATTCGCCCCAGTTGGTTTGTTTTACATTTTCGCCCAATGCGCATTTAATGAAGCCATCAGCTGCCTGAATTTTCATTTTTTCCGGCTCAGACCCCCACTTTAGTTTAATGATTGCGCTTTGCCCACCTATCACATTTGCCGATCCGTGGAGTAATTGAGCGGCGGTTACCCCTCCGGAAAGTTGTCTGTATATGTTGATGTCATCGGAATTTACTACATCGCCAATTCTTACTTCGGCAGTTACCGACTCAGAACCTTCGTTTACACCTTTGCTTATGGCAATGTGCGAGTGCTCATCAATTATGCCCGGGGTTACGTGTTTTCCTTTGGCATCAATCACAATAGCTTTTGGGTCGGTTATATCGAGAATTTTCCCTACTCGAACTATTTTTCCGTCTCTTATGTAAACAGAGGCTTCTTTTAAAATTCCGTCTTCTTCGAGTGTCCACACGGTTGCGTTTTTAATAAGGTAAGGCCCCTGCTTGGGCAGGGTGTCATTTCCGTAGGTTACAAAGGGATAAATAATGGCTGATGGCAATGCTGTGTCTGTAACAACACCGGGTAAATCTTCTTTAGCTTTTTTGGAAGTAGATTTTCTTATGGCCGACCATTTAAACCATTTTCCTGTGGGGTCTTGCCCATCGCCATACCACATGCCACCGTTTTCGAACCAGGAGCCCGAGAAGCGATAAAAACTATCGGAGCGGGTGTTAAAGCTGAAGGATATCCTGCTTCCTTCAGCCACAAGGCTAATATCTTCTGTTTTTTGGGCTTTGGTTTTAATGGGTTTTCCGTTTGCATCGAATAGGGGCTTACCTTCTTTATTCAAGCTGTCCACAATTTCGCTGTATTCTATGGTGCCTTTTTGGTTTCCCGGATTGCCCGAAATTTTAATGGTGCGGTATTCTCCTTTTAAGTTAAGTTCATAGTCTCCGGCCAAGTCTATTGTTTTTAGTTCATGTATTTTGTATTGAATGCCTTGGTTCCAGTTTTCGTAAATGATAGATTTCGAGTCAAAAATATTTCCTGAAGAAATAAAGAAATTGGCGAGCATTCCCTTCTCCAGTTTCCCGATTTGTTTTTCTAATCCCACTAATAGAGCAGGGGTTTCGGTTAAAGCTTTTAATGCGGTTTGTTCGGTAAGCCCTTTCGAAACTGCAATTCGTAGATTGTTTAAGAATTCGTTTTTTTCGGTTCCATTGGCTGTAATGGCAAATCGAATTCCCCTTTTTTCGAGCAATTTTAGGTTATGTGGAGCCAATTCCCAGTGTTTGAGGTCAGACAGGGAAACCATCATGGCAGTATAGGGGTCTTCTACATCAAAAGGCTTGGGAAAATTAACCGGAACAATAAGCGTGGCATTTGTTGCGGCAATTTCGTCTAATCGCTGGTATTCGTCTCCATTTCCTCTTATGATGTATTGAACACCAAATTCGTCGCCCATTCTGTCGGCTCTTAGAATTTCGAGTTTATCTTGAACTTCGAAGAATTGTGGCAAATTTTTATGCTCGTTAAACGCGTTTAGAGAAATATTTTTTTCCGTCTTAGTTTTGGAGTTTGCATACCAATTTGCATCCAGATAAGTTTGTCTTATAAGTGCTATACTTCCCATTTGGGAGGAAGGAAATGCTTGTCGGGAACTACCTTTGTTAAACGAGAAGTGCATGCCGGCTTTTTCTTTCAAGAGGGTGGAGTTTTCTCTTATATCGGCTAGTGAAACTACCGCCGAAGTACCTCTGATTACACCATCTCGCTGATGAATTAGTACTGCTCCGAACCCATTTTTTCGAAATTCATCAGCTTTTTTAAGGTCAGTATTAAAAAGTTCGGAGGCATTAACTTCCGGCGCAACGGCCTGATTCCAGTTATAAGCACCTTTTTTGTTACTCTCGTATTGAGGTATGGGATTCCAGGGTTCTTTTTTAACTTCAGGAAGCCCGTAGTTGGCGTCTAAGTCAATAAAAGAAGGATAAATGTATTTGCCTTCAAGGTCTGTAACGATTGCACCGCTTGGCATTTTTACATTTGTGCCAACCTCTATGATTTTACCGTCCTGAATAAGTAAAGTAGCTTTTTCTATTCTGACTGAAGAGGATACAACAACGGTAGCGTTTTTGAATGCATAAATAGTATGTAGCTTTTCTTTCGGACCATTTGTTTTAAAGGTTTCCTGAGACTGAACACAAATGAATGATAACCCTGAAAAAGCAATCAATAGGTGGTTTTTAAATCTGCGCATGTACAAATTTAGGCAATAAGTTTCTACAATTTATTACTCGTCAGATAATCTAATAATCTTTGGCTTACAATTTTTTTTATGGATTTAGTTTGCGAAATTCGTAAATTTAAATAGCTTATTTTTTAATTATGAATCGATTTCTGATAGTTGTTTTTTTATTTCCAATTATATGTTTTTCACAACAAAAAGCTAACCCTTGGCTAATTTCTTATTTAAATCAAAATAGGGAAAATCAAGAGCAGGTGAGCTTGTTTGTGAAAGGAGAGGTAAACGAATTAAAAAAGATTTTATCGAAACACAATGGGGTGTATAAAGGGAGCGTAAAAGAATATCATTTTGTAACCATTTCGTTTTCGGGATTGACCAATCTGTTGGAAAATTCCGCTATATGGGAGATTGATTTTAATATGTATGCCCCAGATTTGCTTAATGACACTATGCGAACCAATAATAGGGTTAACGATGTACATATCCCTATAACACCCTTAAACTACCCAGTTACAGGCAAGGGAGTGATAGTGGGTATTATAGATGACGGGTGTGAATTAGATCATGACGATTTTAAAAACCCGGATGGCACTACCCGTATTTTGAAAATATGGGATCACTCGCAAAGTTTTGACCCGGTGCTTACCCCGACTGATTTTGGTTATGGTAGAGAGTACGACAGTGTTATGATTAATGCCGGGCAGGCGGTACATAATAATCCGCAGGGGCATGGCACTACCGTTACGGGCAGTGCTGTGGGTAATGGGCTAGCAACGGGAACACATAAAGGGGTGGCTCCGGATGCTCATCTTGTAATTGTAAAATCAAATTTTAGCTTGCCCAACTGGACTTCTACTATTGCTGATGCGGTAGACTACATATTTCGTGTTGCCGATGCAGAAGGGATGCCGTGTGTAATTAATGCCAGCTTAGGAACTTATTTAGGCTCGCACGATGGGTTGGACGCAACGGCTTTATACATAGACAGCCTGATAGATGCTAAACGAGGGCGACTTATGGTGTGTGCTGCAGGTAATTCGGGGCATATGCCTGCCTATCATTTAGGATATGATGTAACATCAGACACCACGTTTACTTGGTTCAAGGTGAATTCATCTAACTCTCCACTTGGGGTGCCGGGGGTATTGCTGGAAATATGGGCAGATACAGCAGATTTTAATCAAATCTATTTTTCTGTTGGAGCAGATAAGGTTAACCCAAACTTTCAGTTTAGGGGCAGTACGCAATACTATAATGTTAGTGATTTATTCGGTGGAACCGTGCATGATAGCATAATGAATGCGGGTAACAAAATTGCTCATGTTGAGTATTCAGCTCAGCTTAGAGGGGGGCAGTATGTTTTTTATGTATCTATTCCCAGCCCTGATTCTCTTGATTATAATTTCAGGCTTTCGTTTACCGGAAATGGTCGTTTCGACACCTGGTCGGCGCAGTGGTTTCGTTTAAATGATATGGTTACGAATGTGCCATCAAGCATCGATTTTCCTGATATAGTTAATTATAAATTTCCTGATACGCTGCAAAGTATAGTGAGCAGTTGGGCTTGTTCGCCGAAGGTAATTACTACGGCAAATTACAATAATGCGATGGGCTATATAGATATGGTAGGTAATCTTCAAGTGTTTAGTCAACCTCCGGGAACGAGGGCAACAACCAGTAGCCGGGGGCCCAACAGACTAGGATATATGAAGCCCGATATTGCTGCTAGCGGAAATGGCACTCTCAGTGCCTGTCCGGTAAATTTACAGGGTTTTTATGCGGCAAATGACCCTAGTTTTCTTGCTCAGGGGGGCAAGCATATTAGAAATGGCGGCACCTCTATGGCTTCACCTGTTGTTGCCGGAGCCGGAGCGTTGTTATTAGAACGTTGTCCGCAACTGGATGCAAATTACTTTAAGACAATAATTACATCTACCACTTATAATGACCAACATACCGGGATGAATTTACCCAACGTGCTTTGGGGTGCTGGTAAAATTGATGTTTTTGCAGCAGTAGCTTCTTCGCTAAACACTCCTGTTATAACGTCTGATTTTGCCTATTGTGAGGGAGATAGCCTAGAATTAGTCCCTGATGCAAATTATCTTTCTTATGCGTGGTCAGATGGCTCGTTAAATTCTTATTTAACTGTAAATCAGCCTGGACAGAACTGGTTTTATGGAATAGATCAACGTGGATGCGTTTCAGACACACTTTATTTTTCTGTTACAGAGCTTTCAATACCTCAGATTCCAGTAATATTGTACCAAAATGACACCTTGTTCTCATCCGTAATAGAAGATGAGTTTCAATGGTATTTTAACGGCTTGGCGATAGTTAGTTCAAATGATAGCATCTTGGTAAATCCCCCTTTAGGAAACTATGTGGTAGAAGTAATAAATGCGGATGGTTGCTCTTCGTTTTCAAATCCATATGCAGTAACCGCTGTTGGTGAGGTGTTTATTGATAAGATATTGGTCTATCCTAATCCGTTTGACAACGAAATAATTATTTATGGAGCAAAGGCAGGCACTCAGATTTTGATTTACGATAATTTGGGAAAAACTATTTTGAATAAACTTGTAACACATGACGGAAGGTTTACTCTGTACACAGAAAGTTACGTTTCAGGTGTGTATTTTATTAATCTAATTTCAGGAGATTCGTCAATTACTCACAAATTGATGCACCGTTAATTCGGAATAATTATATTTTTGTGCTTTATAAAATAAAAATAGATAAATGGATTTAAGTGGAATCATTGCAATTACAGGAAAGCCCGGGCTTTATAAAGTGGTTGCTAACGGCAGAAGTAGCATCATAGTAGAATCGCTAACCGATGGAAAAAAAATGCCTGCGTATGCAAGTAGCAGAATAAGCGCATTGGAAGACATTTCTATCTATACCTATTCGGAAGACGTGTCGCTATCTGTTGTTTTTAAGAATATTTACGACAAAGAAAAAGGTGGGAAAGCGATTGACCACAACAAATCAAATGATGAACTAAGAGCATATTTGGAAACCGTTCTTCCCGAATTTGATAAAGAGCGTGTTTACAATTCAGATATCAAAAAATTGTTTCAGTGGTATAATCAGCTTCATGCCACAGAAAATTTGAAGTTGAAAGAAGTAGAAAAGCCAAAGGCAAAGAAATCAGACGGAAAGGCTGAGGACTCTCCTAAAAAAGCAGCAACTAAAAAAACGACCCCAAAGGTTGAAAAAGATACAAAAGTGAAAACTGCTGCTGTTCCTAAAAAATCTGCCAAGCCTGTTGATGGCGGTAAGAAAGTAGCAACAACTAGAAAAACATCAACAAGCAGAGGCAAGTAGCCTTGCTTATTTAACATTTTGTCCTCTGAATTTAATCCCGTTCATATAGAACGGGATTTTCTTTTGATACCCTTCTTTTGATTTTACTCTCCAGTTAGCGGCTTCATAAAAATTATTGTGGCAGTGTTCTAATCTCCAGATAACATCGTTGTTATCTGCTTTTAATATTGTGCCCGCCACATAGTGTGGAATATATTTTAGCGAAACCAAGTCTGTGCCTGCGGCGGCATGAATAAGAGGAAATTCAGCATAAGCTTTTTGGTAATACACTCCTTCAATACTTGTTACACCTGTGTTTCTGATGTATATGGCAGCTTCTTTTGCGGAATGTTCTAGGTGAAAATTAAGGATACTGAACATTCTTACGGTAGAGCTGCTTAGCTTGTCGAAATATACCGCATAGTCAACTTCGTTTGAGCCTTCAGAAATAATATCGCGCAAAGCAACTCCCCCGGAGCCTAATATTTTAAAGCTGGTTTTGGCTCCTTTTGCAGCGTATACCCTACACATGTTTACTACGGAGTGATTCGACTGGCTGTTGTTTGTGTTTCCTCCCCAATCTTCGCCCGTGCGTAATACAAAGGCATCGCTCTTGCAATTTGTAGCGATACAGTGATTAATTTCTGTACTCAATCCAAACTGAATATCGATGGCAGCAATGTACTGTGCCACAAAGTTGCATCTATTTATATTGCTGCCGAAGGTTGCACCTAAATTTATGGCTTTGTCTCCCTGAGTAAACGTAAAGTCGTTAATCGAAAACCGGGTAGACATCATTTTTTCCAAGGCTTCTTTTTGGTCTTTAGGGATTCGGTTAAAAATGGAGAATCCGGGTTTTGCAATTATTTCGCATCCGTTGCCGTTTATTACAAAAATGCGTCTTCCTGAAGTTTTGTACCTCGGAAGTTCAATGGATTTATAAATCCTGTATTTTTTTGTTCCATCGAAATCCAGACTTCCATGTCCCAAAGAGTCCAGATAGTCGAAGGCAGCTTGTATGGCTTTGGTGTCGTCATTTGGGAATTTTTTAGAAAAATCTGAGACACTAATTTGGCTTATTGACGTGAATGAGAGGGCTAAAAATATGGCTGTTAGTGCTTTAGTAATCATTTTGTAGTATAGTTTCGTTAAAGATACTGATAAACAAAAAAAGAAGGATTATTCCTTCTTTCTATTATTATACAATTAAATGGCTTGTTATTTTATCTCTCTGGCAGAACAAGCATTGGTATCTCGCTGTGTAGGGCCATCTTTCGGGTAACACTCTTTTGGAAGAGTCTGTAGAAAAATCCATGTTTTCTAGATACGACAACAACCATATCAGTGGGGTAATTATCAAGATATAGGTTAATTCCTTCTTCCACTTTTTCACTTGCTATTATTTCCCATGTACTAATGATGCTTTGCAGTTCTTTCGGAACTTTTTCGTTTGGTTTGGCATTTTTATCGGTATCCTCTATGGATTGTATGTAAATACCTTTAACAGTAGAATTGTGAGCTTTTGCCAAATGAATAAGTGGAGAAACGGTATCAAACCTTTCGATTTCTTTGTTGTCTCCAGCAAAAGCTATGCTCTCTAACCCCTTGAACGATGCCCCATCAGGAACTATAATTACCGGTAGCAAGCTCGAGCTAACTACAGAAGAAGCAACTGAGCCAAGTAGTGCCTCTGCCAATCCTGTGGCTCCCTTTGTTCCCATCACAATGTAGTCTGGATTATGAAGAGTCATCATTTTTTTCAAAACATCGACCAAGTCACCTTTTTCTGCTTTGCGTTCTATATGGAGGATAGCACAATAAAATTCATTGCAAATTTTCTTATATTCTTCTTCCAGCCGGCTAACAGAATCCTTTTCCATTATATCGTCTAGTGATATTAGGGTCGTTGCTGCTGCTGAAGGCATTTTATAGGCATGCAACAAGATGAATTTTGCATCTTCTTTTCCAAATAAATTAACGGCATAGCCAATAGCATGACGAGCATTTTCAGAAAAGTCTGTTGGTATAATTATAGTTTTCATTGATGTAAAAGTAACTAATGAGATTTACTTTGTGAAGCAAGATGAAAGAAAAATCCTGTCAAAGCGAATCCAGCAAGAACTAATACGAATGAAAGCAGTGAAGGAACATTGAATTCGCTGGATTTCAAAAAGAATGCCCATCTAAAAGGGAAGGCCATAATCAAAATAAAAATTACGACTGCTGAAATTCTGTGTTTGTTCATAACGATAGTTTTTTATTCGTTACAAAGGTGCAACACACTAATTTGAAATGGGTTGATAGAAATCAGTATATTGTTTGACTTTTGTCAGATGCTGCTTGAATGAGAGATTAGTTTGGCTCTATTTGTTATTTTTATGGACTTGGGAGTCATCTCAATACAGCCATTAGCTCTAAATTCGGATAAGACTCTTATTAGAGATTCAGTTGCGGTTCCTATGCTGTTGGCTATATCGTTTCGGGACAGAAATATTTCATTTTCTGTTTTGGATAAGTCAATCAGTCTGTCGGCTACACGCTCTCTTAACGAAGCATAGGCCATAGAAAGCAGGCGTGTTTCATGTTCTGTAATGTTTTTGGCAAATTTCTTTAGCAAGTTCAACATCTCACCACTATTGTTTTCTAGAGCTTTTAAAAAGTCTTCTTTGGTAAAAAATTGAACTTCGGAGTCTTCTAGGGCTTCTGCGGTTTCAGCTTGTTCATTTCCGTTTATGAGTGGTGTGTATCCGATAATATTGTCTTTTTCTACTATGTTTGTAATAAACTCTTTACCGTAGGTATCTGTTTTGAATAATTTAAATTTTCCTTTTTTAATGTAGTAAACGGATTTTGGTAAATCTCCCTGATGATAAAGCTTGTCTTTAGCTTTGACTTTTAAAGTGTTTGATTTTTCCAGTAAATCGGATAGGTTTTTAACAGAATCGTTCGACTTGTTGGATTTGAATAGGGTTGATTTTTTTAGTCTGGTTTCTATTGCATTGACCAGGTCAGTATCATCATAAGGTTTCGTAATGTAATCATCGGCTCCCAGAGTCATTCCCTTTCTAAAGTCAATTTTATCTGCTTTTGCTGTCAGGAAGATAAATGGAATTGAAGCTGTTTCCGGATCTTTTGCCAGTATATGGACTACTCCGTATCCATCTAATTCGGGCATCATGACGTCACAAAGAATCAAATCGGGACAGAAACTTCTAACTACTTCTATACCTTTTCTGCCGTTCGCAGCAGCTTGTACTTGGTAGCCTGTTAATTCCAGTAACTCTACTAGGTTTTCGCGAACATCTTCGTTGTCTTCAATTACGGCAATTTTACTTTTGCTCATGGTTGGGTATTTTAATAGTAAAAGTGGTTCCTATGTTTGGTTCGCTTTCAAATTTAATACTTGCTGAAAGAATATCGAGGTATCGTTTAACGATATGGAGCCCTAGCCCTGTACCCTTGATGTTTGTAACATTGCTGGCTCTGAAAAATCTATCGAAAAGCAGTTTCTGTTCCTCTTTTGGAATCCCTATTCCTGTGTCTGACACGGCAATGGTGAAATTCGTTGGGCTAACCTTTATGCTTACTGTAACTTTTCCATTTTCTTTACTGTATTTTACTGCGTTCGATAGTAGGTTTAGTAGTATATTGTGTAGAAAATTTTTATCACTAATAACTGCTGAATCTCCTACAGTATTTATCTTGGTTGAAATGCTCTTGCTGCTCAGAGTCATAGCTTCTGTTACTACTTCGTCAATTAATTCTCTGATGTTTATTCTACTGTAATCGGGGTTAACCAAGCCTGCTTCTAGCTTTTCGAGTGATAGAAAATCATTAAGTATGGAGGTTAGGTTTTTAACAGAACTTTTAATTCTAGCTATATGTTTTTCGACTTTATCAACAGGGGCTTGTTGTTCGTTTAGCCTCTTTATCAAATCTACAGATGAGAGGATGGCACTTAAAGGGGTTCTGAACTCATGAGATGCCATTGCCACAAAACGCGACTTCATTTCATTGAGTTCTCTTTCCTGGTTGAGTGCTTTTAAGATTTCTGCCTCGGCTAATTTAAGTGGGGTAATATTCATTTCAACCACTAAAAGACTATGAACTCTTCCGGCAGAACCCATCAGTGGGACACAATTTATTTCATAATTGTGGTTTTCGTACTCGATGTGCACTTGTCCGGGAGCACCTTCTTTCACTTGATTGAGTACATTTAGCACGGTAGGCCTTACTTCTTTTGGTAGGCGGTCTATGTAAGACTTGCCGATTAAATCCTTACTGGTGATTCCAAACTTGAATAATTCTCTTCCTTCTGCAAAAATATAATTGAAACTTGGGTCAAGTACCTTGATGGTTCCATTGGGGAAGTTTCTGGAAATAAGGTTGTATAATTCCTGAGAACGATGAAGTTCTTCGGTTCTTTGATTTAC
The DNA here is from genome assembly GCA_046295395.1 of Flavobacteriales bacterium. Taxonomy (GTDB): domain Bacteria; phylum Bacteroidota; class Bacteroidia; order Flavobacteriales_D; family JBKBNH01; genus JBKBNH01. Next base: position 153,306 of record JBKBNH010000004.1, read on the forward strand.
TCTTTCTTCGAGCTCTTCGTTGAGTTGCTTAAGTTCTTGTTCAATTCTTCTTCGGGTAGAAATATCAGACACAAGTGCCATTACAATATTTACATCAGCTACTTTAAAATGATTTAAGCTTATTTCTACCGGAAATTCTTCGTTGTTTTTCCTTTTGCCCTTTAAATCTAGTCCTTTTCCCATAGAGCGTTTTCTGGGGTCATTCATGTAGTTGGTGCTGTAGTTAGCGTGGTGTGGCCTAACACTCGTGGGGATTAAATCCTCAAGAGGTAGCCCGGTCATGCCCCCCTTTTCATAGCCAAACATTTCTTCAGCCGCGGGGTTGGCAACTAACACTTTTTTTCCCTCTTCAAATAAGATTAAACCCTCTGTAGCCGATTCAAAAAGCAAATCGCTAATGCTAGATAAATCCATTTCTTTAGAACCCAATTTGATTTTTTTCACTAAGCTAGGTATTGTATTATTTTTATAAAAGTATCTAAAAGAGAATTAATGTTTATACAAATCTATCTACCAGTCTTTTACAAATTTTAAAACCGATTGAATATCAGTTTTTCCAATCAGGTAGTTTAAAATTTCTACAGTTGCCATTGCATCTCCGTGTGCACGATGTCTGTTTTCTACTTTTATTTGCAAATCATCAGATAAATTACCCAAACTATATGATTTGTGCTCGGGTATAAGTTCCCTGCTGGCCTCTACTGTGCATAGGGTTCTTCTATTAAAAGGTCTTTGAGTACGTGCAAATTCCATTCGCAACATCCCGAAATCAAATTCTGCATTGTGTGCAACCAAAATCTTTCCCTGAGTAATCTTGGCTATTTTTTCAACTTCTTCTTTAAAGGTTGGAGCGTCAATAAGCATTTCGTCATTTATGCCGGTTAGTTTAGATACATACCGGTGCACCTTCCTATCCGGCTTTATAAGGGAGTTGTATTCTTCAAGAATTTCTTTACCGTCAGTCACAAAAATGGCAATATCCATTATTCTGCCCTGGCTAATATTGCCTCCTGTGCTCTCTATGTCTGTTACTGCGAAAAGCAAAATATTTAATAACAGGGCTAAATTACACAAAAGAATAGGAAACGGCTTCTGATGGGTGAAATTATGTTTAGTAAATATTAGCTTTGCTAAAGCTACAGAAAGTTATATTCTTTTAGTTGTTAATTATAGATTTATACAACAATAGAATAACCAAGCAAATAACCAAGCAAATAACCAAGCTAAAATTTATAAGCTATTTTTGCAAAATAGAACAGAAGTAATAATGATAGACTCAAAAAAGATAGTAGTAGTAATGCCGGCATATAATGCGGCCAAGACGCTGGAAAAAACATATCGTGAAATTCCCTTTGACATAGTAGATGAAGTTATACTTGTAGACGATTATGGTACTGACAATACAGCAATTTTGGCCAAACAATTGGGGATACAACATGTAATCAGACATGATCAAAACAAGGGATACGGAGGTAACCAAAAAACATGTTATAACAAAGCGTTAGAAGTAAAGGCGGATATTGTTATTATGTTGCATCCCGATTATCAGTACACCCCTCAGTTAATTCATAGTATGGCTTATTTGATAGCTAAAGGGGTTTATCCTGTAGTTTTGGGGTCTAGGATTTTGGGCAAAGGAGCACTTAAGGGAGGTATGCCAGTGTATAAGTACGTGGCTAACAGATTTTTAACTCTTACACAAAATATATTGATTGGACAAAAGCTATCGGAGTACCATACCGGCTACAGGGCATTTAGCAAAGAAGCTCTGTTGAGTATTGATTATATGAAAAATTCGGACGATTTTGTTTTTGATAATCAAATGATATCGCAACTTTTTTTTGCCGGAAATGAGATAGCCGAAATTACATGTCCTACGAAGTATTTTGACGAGGCTTCATCGATAAATTTCAGCAGAAGTATGAAATACGGTTTTGGAGTTTTGGGAACATCTTTCAGGCATTTTTTTGCGCGCATAGGTATTTATGTTCACCCCATGTATAAAAAGGAAGCTTAATGTTTACACCTAAACTTTTTTCTGATAATCTGTATATTCTTGTCCTATATTTAGTATTTCTTTTGGGTGGTATAGCTTCTTTACTGCTATTAGGAGATATCTTAGCTTTTGATTTATTTCACAATGTGGGCAAGCCTTTTTTTAATAGTTTTTTTGCGAACTTAACCAAGTTTGCTGAAGGACCCGCTATTGTTGCTGTATTATTGTTGCTAGCCATTTATAAGAGCTATAAATCGGCAATTTCAATTCTGCTGGGATTAATCTTGGCGGTTTTAATTACCCAGTTTTTAAAACTTATGGTGTTTCCCGATTGGAATAGGCCGGTTATCGTATTGTGGAATTCTCCGATACTAAGTCCACCGGACTTTATTACATTGAAAGTTGGTAATAGTTTTCCATCGGGACACACTACGGGTGCTTTTGCCTTATATGGAGTAATCGCTGTTTTTGCATCTGGGAAACAATTTTTCAAAATAGTATTCATTTTATTGGCCATTTTTGTAGGTTATTCAAGGGTGTTTCTGGGGCAGCATTTCGTGGAAGACATTTTGTTGGGTAGTTTTATAGGTTTATTTTTTGGTAGTATTGGATTTATAATTTCGAACAAATATTTGAATAAATTCGAAAAATTAAATCGTCGCTTTTTAAGCTAATGAGGTCGTTAGAAATTAAAAATAGCCATTTTATTTTATTTGCGTTGGCAGCGGCAATGGTGCTGTTCTTCCCTGTTTCTTATACCCATTTATTTGATTGGGATGAAATAAATTTTGCCGAATCATCTAGAGAAATGCTTGTTTCGGGTAATTATTTTCAGGTGCAGGTAAATTTTGAGCCATTTCAAGAGAAGCCTCCTTTTTTCTTTTGGCTGCAAACGTTATCATATCAGCTATTTGGAGTAAACGAATATGCGGCCAGATTTCCAAATGCCCTATTTGGTATGTTGAGTGTTATAAGTCTTTATCTTATAGGTAAAAGGCTTTATAATTCAAATTTTGGTTTTATATGGGCATTGGTTTATATCGGTTCTATTTTACCTTTCCTGTATGCAAAATCCGGAATTATTGACCCAGTTTTTAATCTTTTTATTTTTCTTTCGCTTTATTTTTTAATTCGAACCATAAATGAGAGTAAGGGAAGACGTTCCGGAATTTACGCTTCGCTAGCTGGGGTAAGTATAGGGTTGGCGATTATTACGAAAGGGCCTGTTGGTTTTTTGCTGATTCTTTTAAGTTTTCTGGTGTTTTGGTCAATTGAAAGATTTAGGAGGATTTCGAATATCAGGGACATATTTGTTTTTGCTACAAGTACATTACTAGTTACTACACTTTGGTTTGGTTACGAAACTACTCAGAATGGTCCCTGGTTTTTAATAGAGTTTATTAAGTATCAAATAGAACTGTTTAGCGAACCTGTGGCTGGTCATGCGCAGCCATTCTATTATCATTTTGTTGTTATTCTGCTTGGTTGTTTTCCTATGTCTTTTTATGCTTTACCCATGTTTTTTCAGCCGGGTATGCGTGATGTGTTTCAGTTCAGAAAATGGATGGCTGTTTTGTTTTGGGTGGTACTGATACTTTTTAGCATTAGCACAACCAAGATTGTACACTATTCCTCTATGTGTTATCTTCCTCTGTCGTATTTGGCTGCTTTACACATTTTCCAGATAAGCGAAAAACAACAGATTTTAAGCAAAGGATTACAGGTAGCTATTTTGGTAGTAGGGATTGTTTTTTCTGTTCTGTTTTTCGCTCTTCCCTTGCTGCTTGAAAACCCCCAGTGGATTATTCCCTACATTAAGGATAAGTTTGCCGTAGCTGCATTGAATACCATTACCGAAGCAGACCCTTCGCTTAAGTACATTGCCGTTTTTTACTTAGCGATGTTTTTTGTAATCATGTTTGCTCATACGCGCAGGCATGTGTTGCATGGAGTTATTCGCTTATCGTTACTCAATATGTTGTTTTTAAGTGTTTATTTAAACAAGGTTGTACCAGAGATTGAGGCATTCTCTCAGCGTCCGGCAATCGAATTTTTCAAAGAGCTAAAAGGACAAGACGTGTACGTAAATGTGATAGGTTATAAAAGCTATGCACAGCTTTTTTACTTTGAGCAACCTCTGAATACAGAAACCGAAAAAAAACACTTGGAATGGCAGCTGCACGGGGAGATAGATAAACCGGTTTATTTAGTTACTCGTATAGACAGGCTTCATGAGGTAGAGCATCATACTCACTTAAAAGAAGTAAAACGTCGCGGTGGATTTGTTTTACTGGTTAGGGAATTGCCTTAATTTTAATAATGAGTTTGGTAACCGGACTTTTGATTACAAGAAGCAATATACAGGCTACAATTCTCAGAACAAGGGGCACGATTCATCAGAAATCACCCTCTTCTTCACCGCACTTTTTAATGGATGTAACGTATCACTCAGCCCCACTTGGGGAAATTCTAGTGTATAGTTTATTTGGCAATGGCTGGTGCTGCTGCAACGGGATATTGATATATTGGCACCTTGTTTATGTTGATATTCGGGATGAGAACCCTGCCATTAACCCTATGGGCTGCACTATTCACCAATTATTTTAGTAAACTTTGGAAGGCAAAGATTTTGAAAAACCTTGAGCTAAGTAAAATTCTTGCAATTACCATCGGATTATTGTTAATAGTTCGTGAATTGAGCTTGAATATACTCTATATAAGCCCAAAAACAGATATTAAAACCGGGGTTGTTTCAATCTTGTTACCACAGTATATTGGTTTTAGACAGCAGTAAGTAGTTAAAGTGGAAAACACATATGTAAGTGTTTTCACCTATTTCAAAATTAGGCTTTTAACCCTATTTTTTCTTGTTTCGAATATAAGACCTTTGTATTGTTAAATTAGGTAACCATGCAAGTTCTGCTTATCGGACATAATGAAAGAATTAAGGAAGCTCTCTCTTCCTTGCTTCATAATGAGCACAAAGTTGCTATTACAATATTTCCCATTCTTAGAAACGAAGAAAACCTCGAAGAATTTGATTGCTTAGTGAAATGGTCGGAGGTGGTGATTTTGGATGTGTCAACAGTAGGAATTAATCATGAAAAATGTATCCAAGAAATTTTTTCGCTTAATCGTTCGAGCAGAATTATTGTGGTAAACGATTATGCATATGATGATGTAGAAAATATATACTTATCAATGGGTGCAGATGCATATTTAAGTTATACTGACCTTAACGAGCAAGTTAAAGACTTGATTTGCTATATTGATAAAAAACCTTTTTAGGTTATAGAAAAAGTTAGTGTTAAAGGCAGGGATGTTTTTGCATTAATAGATTTAAGTAATCTGGGCTTGTGAGTAGGTTGAGGGTTTTTCATAGGTAGAGCTAAAAGAAGTGAGGTAGAATAGCTCGGATTATTTTAAAAAAGAAATCCCCGAATCAAATCTGATTCGGGGATTTTAATATTTAGAATGGTCGGTTGGACACTACATCATTCCGCCCATTCCACCCATTCCACCGGGCATACCCGCAGGCATTTTTTCATCTTCAGGCTTATCTGCAATTACACACTCTGTAGTTAATAGCATAGCAGCTATCGAAGCGGCGTTTTCCAAAGCAATACGGGCAACTTTTGTTGGGTCAATAACCCCTGCCTGATATAGGTTTTCAAATATTTCGGTTCTAGCGTTGTAACCGAAATCGTCTTTTCCTTCGCGTACTTTTTGTACGATTACTGCACCTTCGCCACCGGCGTTAGCAATAATTTGACGAAGTGGCTCTTCAATGGCTCTCTTTATTATAGAGATACCGGTTGTTTCGTCTTCGTTAAGGCCTTTTAAATCCTCAAGTGTTTTTCCGGCTCTGATATAAGCTACACCACCTCCGGGTATGGTTCCTTCTTCAACAGCAGCACGGGTGGCGGCTAAAGCATCCTCCACGCGATCTTTCTTCTCTTTCATCTCCATTTCGCTGGCGGCACCAATATAAAGTACAGCTACACCACCGGCTAATTTGGCCAAGCGCTCCTGAAGTTTTTCCTTGTCGTAGTCCGAAGTGGTGGTTTCGATTTGAGCTTTGATTTGACCTACACGGGCCTTTATTTCTTCCGAATTTCCGGCGCCGTTTATAATCGTTGTGTTGTCTTTGTCGATTTCTATTTTTTCGGCAGTACCCAACATTTCCAATGTGGTATTTTCAAGTTTGAATCCACGTTCTTCAGAAATTACAGTACCTCCGGTCAGTATAGCGAGGTCTTCTAACATAGCTTTTCTTCTGTCGCCAAAGCCAGGAGCTTTTACGGCAGCAATTTTCAATGCTCCTCGTAGTTTGTTTACAACCAAAGTAGCCAATGCTTCGCCATCTACATCTTCGGCAATAATCAAAAGAGGCTTCCCACTTTGAGCAACAGGCTCTAAAACAGGAAGTAATTCTTTCATACTGCTTACCTTTTTATCGGTAATAAGGATGTAAGGATGTTCAATTTCGGCAACCATTTTTTCGGCGTTGGTTACAAAGTAAGGAGATAAGTATCCTCTGTCGAATTGCATACCCTCTACTGTTTTTACCTCGGTTTCAGTACCCTTGGCTTCTTCAACAGTAATAACTCCGTCTTTGCCTACTACTTTCATAGCTTCGGCAATTAAGGAGCCGATAGCTTCGTCATTATTGGCAGAAACAGTAGCCACTTGCTTAATTTTTTCGTTGTCGTCGCCTACTGTTTTCGAAAGGGCTTTAAGTTCTGCTACCACAGAGGCAACAGCCTTGTCGATACCGCGCTTCAAATCCATTGGGTTTGCTCCGGCGGCTACGTTTTTAAGCCCCGCCGTAATAATGGCTTGCGCCAACACGGTAGCGGTAGTGGTTCCGTCGCCGGCAATATCTGCGGTTTTAGAGGCCACTTCTTTTACCATCTGAGCGCCCATATTTTCGGTAGGGTCTTCAAGTTCTATTTCTTTTGCCACCGTAACACCATCTTTGGTGATGTGTGGAGCACCAAATTTTTTATCGATTACTACATTTCGTCCTTTTGGACCAAGGGTTACTTTAACTGCATCTGCTAAAGCATCTACACCTTTTTTTAAGGCATTTCTAGCCTCTAAATTGAATTTTATTTCTTTTGCCATTTTTTGTTTTGTTTAATGATTAATTAATTATTCCGTAAACGTCAGACTCACGCATTATAAGGTAGTCGTTGCCATCAATTTTTACTTCAGTTCCGGAGTATTGTCCGTAAAGAACTTCGTTGCCAACTTGTAGGGTCATTGGTTCGTCTTTTTTGCCTGCACCAACGGCTACAACTCTTCCTTTTTTTGGTTTTTCTTTAGCAGTATCGGGAATAATGATACCGCCAGCGGTTTTTTCTTCTGCAGCAGCGGGCTCTATTACCACCCTGTCTGCCAAAGGCTTAAAATTTACTGACATAATTAATTATAGATTTTTAATTGTTAAACATTACTTGGTTTTTAAAACCACAATTCTCCTTCTCATTTTTTGTGCCATCCCTTCTATGGCTGTTTTAACTGTCAGAAATGTCATTTAACGAGTTTAAAGACAAAAAAAATGTCAGTATATCTATGACATACTGACATTTTTAAATGAGATAAAAATTCAATTATTGAACCTCTTCTTTTGCCGGAGATATAACAGGAGGCGCATCACTTAATATATTAGCCTCCACTTCATTTTTTTCAATTTTTTTTCCGCCACCTGTTCCGGTCATAAATGACGAAGCCAAGCACAAAACAGCAACAACTGATGCTAAAGTCCAAGTTGCTTTATCTAAAAAGTCTGTAGTATTCCTAACACCACCAAGCTGGCTCGCATTGCCAAATCCCTGAGCAAGCCCTCCACCTTTAGGGTTTTGTGCTAATACAACAAGCCCTAATAATATGGCTGCGATGATAATTAAAATAGTAAAAAACGTTTCCATTTTATTTCTTAGTTTGTTTTATTTCTTGATTTAAAATTTCAATTTGGGCTGCAAAGAAACTCTTTTTTTCCGGAATTTTCAAAATCAATTGCTGATAGGCTTTAATTGCTTTCTCAAAATTTTTCTGCTGGTGATAGATTTTGGCCAATGTTTCGGTTACAAAGTCATCATTTTCTACCAAACTCATTCTTGCAATATTTCCGGGCGAGAAAAATTCGGTTTTCTTTTGACTGATTTTTGGTTCGTTGGCGATGAACTGGTCTACTAACGATGCAATTTCTTCTCGCCTTGATTTTTTAACCGGAGTTTCAATTTTTTCTATACGAGATAAATTTAACCATTCATTAAAACTTCGTGGCTCATCAATCCGTGGTATTTTTCTTTCGGTACGTTCTTGTTCAATTAATTCCGCTGATCTTTTTGTTTCAATAGCTTCTTCCAGTTTGTATGCTTGTAGTTCAAGTTGTATGCTGTTGTTTATAGCCTCAGCTAAGATATCTTCTTCTAATTTTGTTAGGTCAGCATCTTCTTTTTTGTTTGATTTTTCAATACCTATTAAGGAGTTGTTTGAGATTTTAGTATCCTCTTCTGAAGCTATATGTTCGTTTGTTAATTGCTCTATGGCTAATTCAATTTTTTCTTTTAAATCGGATTGTATTAAGTATTCGTAGAGCTTTTTTCTATCTCCGGTGTAAACAGCGCTTCTTGCTAGGTATTCCTGATAACTACTCTCTTTGAGTGCTTTTTTCTGAAAGGCTAGTAAGATATGAGGTAGGTTGAAATATGGGAAATCAACAATAACCGATTCTAACTCCACTTCATTCTCGTGTGTCATCAAAGCCGGATTGCTCAACAAGCTATAAAATTTTTCTATTCTCACCAGTTACTAAAGGCTTTGTCGTAGATGTCTTGTACTAATTGGTCATTGATTTCTCTTATCAGTCTTTCTTCAATACTTGATAGTTCCAGATCACTTCTGAAGTCTGCAAAACGGCTGAATGTTGTCTCATAGTTTTGTTTTTCATCAAGTGTGTTTATGTACTTTACCTTTACCGCTATGGTTAATCTGTTTTGTGAGGCAGTTTCAGACCCCGCCTGAATTCCCACCGGTGTTACATCATATCGGCTTATAAAACCTTCGAAATGTAGGTGTCCGTCCGAGGTAACCAAATCCAAGTTGGTTTGCGTTAGAAAAAGCTCACGCAGTCTTTCTGTAAAGAGCTGGCTCATATTTGCAGCAGCTAAAGGGGCGTTCGACTCAAAGTATGCAACGGATATTGTCTTGGCATCGGAAGGAACCGACCCTCCTGTGAACCCATATCTTACAGTACACCCTGTAGCTACAAGTAATATCCCTATGAGGTATTTCATATTTTTAATTAAGATCGTATTCTTTAATTTTCCTGTAAAGCGTTCTTTCAGAAATACCCAATTCCAATGCGGCATATTTTCTTTTTCCTTTGTGTTTTTCCAAGGCTTTTTCAATTAATTCTTTTTCGTGCTCTTCTAAAGATAATGACTCTTCTACTTCTTCGTGTTCGTCAATATTTTGATGGTAAACCTGAGTTTTTTCTTGTAATGCTTGAGTGATTACAGGGTAGTATTCTTCAACTGCTGATTCAGAAACTCCGTCAACATCTCTATGTAACTTATTTATGATTGCGGTCTTTTCCTGAACGCTTAAGTTTCCTTCTGAGCTTTCCAAAAGTTCCAACACTACTTTTTTCATTTCTGTTATATCTTTACGCATATCGAAAAGCACTTTGTAGAGTATCTCTCTTTCAGAAAAATCAGGGTCTTTGCTACCATTTTCATTTACAACACTTGGAACGCTGGTTTGCTTAGGCAGGTAATTGTTTAAAATTTCAGCAGAAATATCTCTAGTCTGTTCTATAACAGAGATTTGTTCGGTAATATTTTTCAACTGCCTGATGTTACCGGGCCAAGGGTAAGCTATAAGCAATTGAGCTGCATTTTCATCCAGTCTAATTGTAGGCATTCTGTATTTGTCAGCAAAATCGGAGGCAAATTTCCGAAACAGTAAATGAATGTCTTCTCGCCGCTCGCGCAGAGGAGGCAAGGAAATGGGGACGGTGTTCAAACGGTAGTACAAATCCTCTCGAAATCGGCCTTTGCGAATGGCTTCAAGCATATTTACGTTGGTGGCGGCAATGATGCGTACATCGGTTTTTTGTACCTTGGAAGAGCCCACCCGGATAAATTCCCCTGTTTCCAATACCCTTAGCAGTCTCACTTGAGTGGTGAGGGGAAGCTCGGCCACCTCATCTAAAAATATGGTGCCTCCGTTGGCTACTTCAAAATATCCTTTTCTACTGTCGTGTGCTCCGGTAAATGCGCCTTTTTCGTGTCCGAACAGTTCGGAATCTATTGTTCCTTCGGGAATTGCGCCACAGTTCACAGCGATGTATTCGTGGTGCTTGCGGGCGCTGTAGTGGTGGATTATCTGCGGCATTACTTCTTTACCCGTTCCGCTTTCGCCGGTAATAAGTACAGACATATCGGTAGGGGCAACCTGCAGCGCCACGCGAATGGCTCGATCCATTCCTTCGCTGTTGCCTATAATGCCGAAGCGTTGTTTTACTTGTTGAGTGGATACGTTCATCTATTTTACCATTTTTCCCATCAATGTAGCCTGTGTGCAACTTTCTATCAATACATTTACATAGTCGCTTTTTTTTATGTCTTCTTCCTTGGGGAACACTACCATTGTGTTTTGTGTGGTTCTGCCGCAAAGAAAATCTTCCGAACGCTTGGAGTCGCCCTCTACCAGTACCTCAAACACTTTTCCTACTGTGCGTTGGTTGCTGGCAAGCGAGAGCTCTTGCTGTACGACTATAATTTCGTTTAGTCTTCTCTTTTTTACTTCTAACGGCACATCGTCTTCGTATTTTCTTTCTGCCAGTGTTTTGGGTCTTTCAGAATAGAAAAACATATACGAAAAATCAAAAGCAGCCTCTTTCATCAGCGAGATAGTGTCTTGATGCTGCTCTTCTGTTTCGCTGCAAAATCCGGCTATAATGTCGGAAGAAATTGCGCAATCGGGCATTATGCGACGAATGGAGGCGATGCGCTCCATATACCACTCGCGGCTGTAGCCCCGATTCATTTTGGTAAGAATATCGGTATTTCCCGACTGCACAGGCAGGTGTATATATTTACAAATATTGGGATATTTCGCCATCGTATACAGTACCTCATCAGTCATATCCTTGGGGTGTGAGGTAGAAAAGCGCACACGCAGCAGAGGATTTACTAAGGCCACCATTTCTAGCAGTTGTGCAAAGTTGGTAGTAGGTTGATTGGAATCTTTTACCTCACCTTTGCTGCTCATATTCCAACGGAAGCTATCTACATTTTGTCCTAGCAGGGTAACCTCTCGGTATCCTTTGTTAAACAGTTCTTGCGCTTCGGCAACTATAGAAAGCGGATTTCGGCTTCTTTCTCTTCCACGAGTGAAAGGTACTACACAAAACGAACACATATTATCGCAGCCCCTCATTATGGATATGAACGCGCTAACTCCGTTCTGGTCGAGCCTCACGGGACTGATATCGGCATACGTTTCTTCTCTGGAAAGGAGCACATTTACGGCCTTTTGCCCGCCTTCCACCTCGCTGATGAGGTTAGGTAAATCCCTGTAGGCATCGGGCCCGGCTACCAAATCAACCAGTTGTTCTTCTTCCAATAAATCTTTTTTCAGGCGCTCGGCCATACAACCTAGTATGCCTACTATCAAGGAGGGTTTTTCTTCTTTTTTCTTTTTGAATTCTTTCAGGCGGTTTCTTACTCGCTGTTCGGCGTTGTCGCGAATGGAACAAGTGTTCAGAAATACTACGTCGGCTTCGTCGGCATTGCGGGTAGTGGCAAATCCTTCTTTAATAAGAATAGAAGCAACAATTTCGCTGTCCGAAAAATTCATTTGGCAGCCGTAGCTCTCCAAATACAACTTACGTTTACCATCGGTATTCTCGGTGGCAATCATTGTGGCTTCACCCTGCCGGGTTTCCTCTATCGTTTTTTCTCCTTCAAACATAGGTGCAAAATTACTCAAAACTTCGACTTATGTCAAAATGTCATTCAATCAGGAAAATAAAAAATTATTTACCAGGATAAATAAATGAAAACCAAATGTATATATGATTATTTAAAACCTCTTTTTGCGAGGGTTGTTTTTAGTTACAGATTTAATTTCAGAAAATTGCACTTCCGCAATTAAAATAAAACAACCAAAAATTGGTATAATGGCAAAAAATCTGGTAATCGTTGAGTCTCCTGCAAAAGCGAAGACTATTGAAGGATATTTGGGTAAAGATTTTACAGTAAAATCAAGTTTTGGTCACGTTAGGGATTTACCTAAGAAAGGACTCAATGTAGACTTAGAAAATAACTTTAAACCAAATTATGAGGTCTCATCGGATAAGAAAAAAGTTGTAACAGAGCTGAGAAAACTCGCTAAAGAAGCCGAAATGGTTTGGTTGGCAACGGATGAGGATCGTGAAGGGGAGGCGATTTCTTGGCATTTATATGAGGCGCTCGGACTAACGGATAAAAAAACGAAAAGGATTACTTTCAACGAAATTACCAAAACTGCTGTAACAAAAGCCATTGAGAACCCAAGAGAAATTAATATTGATTTGGTTAATGCGCAGCAAGCGAGAAGAATTTTAGACAGAATTGTTGGTTTTGAACTTTCACCTGTTCTTTGGAAAAAAGTAAAACCATCTCTTTCTGCAGGTAGAGTTCAGTCAGTTACCGTTAGACTAATAGTAGAAAGAGAAAGAGAGATTGAAAACTTTCAATCTCAGTACTCTTATAAAGTAGTAGGTATATTTGTAACATCAGAGGGAAAGTCTTTTAAAGCAGAGTTAAGCAAATCTTTTTCTGAAGAAAAAGAAGCGGAAGAATTTTTAAAAAGCTGTTTTTCCGGTGAGTTTACTGTTAAAGAGCTTATAACAAAACCGGCCAAAAGAACTCCCGCGGCTCCCTTTACTACATCTACTCTTCAGCAAGAGGCCAGTCGGAAATTAGGATACTCTGTTTCTAAAACCATGACATTAGCTCAAAAGCTTTATGAATCAGGTAAAATAACCTACATGAGAACCGATAGTGTAAATCTTTCTGATACAGCTGTAAATACAGCAAAAGATGAAATTATAAGAATTTACGGTACAGATTTCTCTAATCCTAGAAAATTCAAAACAAAAGACAAAAATGCACAGGAGGCCCACGAAGCTATCAGGCCGACAGACTTTAGTCTTCATACAACAGGAGCAGATTCAGGAGAAAAAAAATTATACGAATTAATATGGAAAAGGACTGTAGCTTCGCAAATGGCTGATGCCGAGCTGGAGAGAACAACGATTAAAATAAATATTTCAGGAAGACAAGAGGAATTTGTTGCTAATGGCGAAATCATCAAATTTGAGGGGTTTTTAAAAGTCTACCTAGAGGGAAATGATGATGATGATCAGGATGAGGCAGAAGGAATGCTTCCTAGAGTAAAAAGTGGTGAAAAACTTACTTCAAATGAAATAACGGCCACCCAAAGATTTACAAGGCCACCCGCTAGATACACAGAAGCTAGCTTGGTAAAACAACTAGAAGAGTTGGGTATCGGTAGGCCTTCTACGTATGCCCCTACAATATCTACAGTTCAGCAAAGAGGCTACGTGGTTAAAGAAGAAAGACCCGGTGTAGAGAGAGAGTACACTAAAGTCTTACTTAAGGATAAATCAATTTCCAGTTCGGTACATAAAGAAATAACCGGAGCTGAAAAGAATAAACTTTTTCCCACGGACATAGGGATTGTGGTAAATGACTTTTTGCTTGAGAATTTTGGCGATGTTATGGATTACCGTTTTACAGCCAAGGTGGAAAAAGAGTTTGACGATATTGCCGCAGGTATTATAGAGTGGACTAAAATGCTTAAAAACTTCTATGGACCATTCCATAAAACGGTAGAAAATACTTCAGAACATTCAGAAAGAGCTACCGGAGAAAGATTACTTGGGCATCATCCTGACGGTAGACCGGTTTATGCGAGATTAGGTAGATTCGGACCAATGGTTCAAATAGGCGATTCAACCGATGAACAGAAACCAACTTTTGCCTCAATTAACAAGGAACAGAGCATAAACACAATAACACTAGAAGATGCTCTAGATTTATTTAAATTACCTCGTGATCTTGGAGTTTACGATGGAAAGCCGGTTTCAATTGGTGTGGGGCGATTTGGACCATACATCAAGCATGGATTAGGTTATGTAAACATTCCTAAGACAGGGGAAGATGACCCCATAACGATGAGCAAAGAAAGGGCTATTGAACTTATAGAGAATCATAAACAAGCAGAAAAAGATAAGTATATATCCAAGTTTAAAGAAGACACTGAGCTATTTGTTCTTAACGGACGATACGGAGCTTATATAAAGAAGGGGAAGAATAATTATAGAATTCCTAAAGGGACAGAACCATCCGCTCTAACCTACGAAGATTGTATGGAAATTATAAATAAAATTCCTGTTAAATCAGATAAAAAATGAAAGGCCTTTCCATATTCTTCAAGCCGATTAGCGAAAATGTTTTAGCTAATATTAAGCACGAATCTCAGGCAGGGAATAAGATTGATGTGTTTATTGGCACAGACTTTCCCAACTATACACAGGCTAAATTAGCGATAGTAGGAATAGTAGACAAAGAAGAAGTTGAGTTGGGATTGTTAGCGGCAGATGCTGTTAGAGAACAGTTTTATTCGTTATACACAAAAGCCGATTATTCCACATTGGTCGACCTTGGAAATCTTTATCCGGGAGAAACAGAAAAAGATACTGCTTATGCATTAACTGAGGTTATTTCGGAACTAGTAAAAAGAAAAGTAATTCCGATAATTATCGGCTCTAATGTGGCAAATACTTTTTATCAGTATAAGGCCTACGAAAGATTGGAGCAATTAGTCAACTTAGTTTCGATTTCGGGCAAAGTTTCAATTGGCAATCATGAAGAAGCCTTGGCCTCGCATAATTATGTTGGACATATAATCGTTCAGAAGCCCAATGTGTTGTTTAATTATTGCAACATAGGTTATCAAACCTATTTAAATAGCCCTGAAAATATTGATTTGCTAGATAAACTTTATTTTGATAGCCTGAGATTGGGCGAGGCACAATCTGATGTTAAAAAAGCTGAGCCGTTTATTCGCTATGCCGATATAGTAAGCGTAGATTTATCTTCTGTAAGATTTTCAGAGCTTAGTGCCGCGATTAATAACCAACCTAACGGCTGGTACGGCGAAGAGATTTGCCAGTTAGCAAGGTATGCAGGAATGAGTGATAAGTTAACCAGTTTTAGCCTTTGGGGGTACTCTCCACTAAAAGATGTAAGCCAGGTTTCAGCCTCTTTGATTGGGCAAATTTTATGGTGTTTTATAGATGGCTATTTAAACAGAAAACATGATTTTCCCTCAGATTCAAAAGAGGATTATATAAAATATAGAGTTTCATTAGAGCAAGGGCAACACGAATTAATTTTTTATAAAAGCGAAAAGACAAATAGATGGTGGATAGAAGTGCCTTATCCACCTGACCAAAAATTCAGATTTCAACGCCATCAACTCGTACCTTGCTCGTATGAAGATTACTTGAATGCAACCCAAAACAATATGCCCGATGTATGGTGGAGGGCTTATCAAAAACTTTTTTAGAAAGAAATGCTGGGAGTATTTCTCGAATGAAAGTACTTAAACACGTAATCAACAGGTTATTAACATTAGATTAGCCTTGTTGTAATACAAACATTTCAAAAGAAAAATGTTGAAAAATATAACTTTTGTCAAAAAACATTTTTGAAATACAAAAACAATCACTTATTTTAGCTCCTTGTAACATAGGTGTAACGCCTAAAAATTGTTAAAAAATCATCTTTATGAGGAAAATTTACATTGCTATTTTCGCTGTAGTAGCAGGCTTTTCAGCTCAAGCTCAACAGGATCCGCAGTACACTCATTTTATGTTTGACAAGCTTTCTATCAATCCTGGCTATGCAGGTGTAAATAGAAAAATTTGTGGAACATTAATCGGAAGACAACAATGGTCAGGTTTTGATAATGCTCCCAGAACGGCATTGCTAAATGTTTCATTACCTGTAGATATTTTGAAGGGTGGTTTGGGGATTTCCTATTTTAACGATAAATTGGGCTTTGAGTCTAATAACATTCTCCGACTTTCTTATTCATACCACCTAGGGTTGGGACCGGGTGTTTTGGGTATCGGTGCTTCCGGAGGTATTGTAAACAAGTCTATCAAGGCACAATGGGTAACTCCTGATAACGGCACTGCTTGGCAAGGCACCGACCCTACCATTACTACAGATAATGCACAAGAAACAGTTCCTGATTTTAGTTTTGGATTATACTACAGAATTCCTAATAGTTTATATGTTGGTTTAAGTGCCACACATTTATCTCAGGCAGATTTGGGTACTATCAATATTCAAACAGTTCGTCACTACTATATTATGGCAGGATACGAATATGTTATGGGGGATTTTACCCTTATGCCTAACCTTATGGCTAAAACAGATATAGCGACTACTATAGTGGATGTGAATATGATGGCTATGTACATGAATACAGTATGGTTAGGTGTTTCTTATCGCTTACAAGACGCTATAGCACCAATGTTGGGTTATCAGCATACTCTTAAAGATGGTTCTGCCATAAGAATAGGTTATTCTTATGATGTAACTACATCTCAACTTAAAAATTACAGTAACGGTAGCCATGAGTTAATGTTGAATTATTGTTTCAATGTTGACAAACCAAAACCAATAACCAAGTTCAAGAACCCAAGGTTCTTATAATTTTTTAACAAAAATTGTAACCTTAAAAATCACAAAGCGTTAAAAGCACTTCGTCTGAAGTTTCAACAAGCAAGAGTTAAAGCAAATGACGGAAATTAAAATCAGAGGTAGCATGAAAAAGATTTTAGGTTTAGCCATTATAGGGGCTGTATTACAAAGTTGTACCGGTGGCAACAGGGGTGAGCTAGTCGGGGTACAAAACAGACCCGCATGGTATCATCCGGATCCTTACGGTATGGTATACATTCCAGCTGGAAGTTACAATATGGGAGCAAGTGATGAAGATGTGCCTTTTGCTCATCAGACTCGCTCTAAAACTGTCTCCATAATTGCTTTCTATATGGACAATACGGAAATAACAAACAATGAATATCGTCAGTTTGTTTACTATGTAAGAGATTCAATAGCGAGAAGAATTTTAGCTGAAGATGCTCCGGAGATTTATTTAGTTCCTACTTACGACGATGACTTAAACGAACGAGATGAGGCAGAATGGAATCTAAATTGGAGAGTTCGATTGCGCTGGGATACAGAAGAGAATATCCCGCTTTTAGCTCAAATGTATTATCCTGACAGAGAGAGATTTTACAACAGAAAAGAGATAGATCCAAGAAAATTAAACTTTAACTATTATTGGATAGACTATCAAGAAGCTGCGATTAAGGGACGTCCGGTTATCAAAAAATTATGGAACTCTGAGTATGAGGCCGATGATGAACATAGGGAAATTCTTAAAGATGGCGATGTTCCATTTCCTGTTGATCCAGGAGTTCAGAGGGGTAAAGACTTGGACTTAGGTTTTAGAAATAACAAAGGTCAAAACAATGCTATAAGAGGACATAAAGACCGTTCGCGGTTTATCGTAAAAGAGACTATTAATGTTTATCCTGATACATTGTGCTGGGTACACGACTTCACCTATTCATACAATGAGCCAATGTCAAATGCATACTTTTGGCATCCTGCTTATGACGATTATCCTGTGGTTGGTGTAACTTGGCAACAAGCAAATGCTTTTTGTGTGTGGAGAACTCAACTATACAATTCGTGGAGAAATGCTAATTTCGAAATCATGGTTCAGGATTTTCGCTTACCCACAGAAGCTGAATGGGAGTACGCAGCAAGAGGCGATTTAGATTTAAGTCCTTATCCATGGGGAGGCCCTTATATTAGAAACTCAAGAGGGTGTTTCTTAGGTAACTTTAAACCAATGAGAGGACGCTATATGGAAGATGGTGGGTTCTATACAGTGAAAGCAAATTCTTACCATCCTAATGATTATGGATTATATTGTATGGCTGGTAACGTTGCCGAGTGGACAAGCACAGCTTTCGATGAGTCTATGTACGAATTTTCTCACGATTTAAATCCTGAGTACAAATACAACGCCTTAGACCATGACACACCCTCTATGAAAAGAAAAGTTATTAGAGGAGGATCTTGGAAGGATATAGGGTACTATCTACAAACCGGTACCAGAACCTTCGAATATCAAGATTCGGCTAAATCTTATATAGGCTATAGATGTGTTCTTACTTACTTAGGCAGAGGTGGAAGAGATAAAGAAGGGGATATTTAATCTTTCCACATCTTGTAACTTTAAAAAGCAAACCCGTTAATTCAAAACAAATAAAAACAAAGTTTAACATTTAAAAGCAAGGAAAACTATGAAACCAGGAAGCAAGCAATGGAAATTATTTATGTCGAAACTATACGGTTTCGGGGCGGCAATTGTAATTATAGGTGCGATGTTTAAAATCATGCACTGGCCGGGAGCAGGGCCAATGCTTGTAGTTGGTCTTACTACAGAAGCCGTAATCTTTATCTTTTCGGCATTTGAACCCATACATGAAGACCCGGATTGGACACTTGTATATCCGGAATTGGCTCTAGGACACGGGGATGATCATGGTCATCATGCCATTGCAGGTTCTCATGATGACGCTAATGAGTCCATTACTGAGCAATTAGACAATATGTTGGCTGAAGCAAAAATTGACAGCGAATTAATCGATAGTTTGAGCAAAGGCTTAAAAAGTCTTAGCGACAATGCCAATAAACTTGGTGAAGTTACCGGCGCATCTTCTGCTACAGAAGAATACGTAAGCAGCTTGAAAAATGCTTCTGATAGAGTTGGTAAATTATCTGGAGCCTATGAGGAGGCTTCTACAGCCCTTATGGGATTAGCCAGTACACAAAAAGAAGGAGCTTCTTTTGGAGAGCAGATGCAAAAAGTATCTACAAATCTAGCTTCATTAAATAATGTTTACGAAATGCAGTTAAAAGGCAGCTCAGAGCACTTACAAGCTACTCAGCAATTATATAGTGGTATATCTGAACTTATGACTAATCTTCACGATTCACTTGAAGATACTCGTAAGTACAAAGAGAGCATGGCCGAATTGTCTAAGAACTTGACGGCACTGAACACCGTATATGGAAATATGCTTTCAGCAATGAATTTTAACAGGGGTTAATTTCCCTTATTATAACAAGTATAAATTTTATAATAAAGGAGACTTAAATTATGGCAGGTGGTAAAGAAACCCCGCGGCAGAAGATGATTGGTATGATGTACCTAGTACTTACCGCTCTTTTGGCTCTTAACGTATCTAAAGAAATTATCGAAGCGTTTGTTACTCTTGATACCAAGATTGGTCAAGGTAATATTTTGAACGACTCGAAGAATGATGGAACGCTTGGTACTTTTGATCAAAAACTCGTTACGCTAGAAGCTACGAAAGCTTCTCCAAAAGAAATAGAAAACGTTAAATTTTGGCAAGGCAAGGCCATTAACGTACGCTTATGGACCAACAGCATATCTAACTATTTGGTTGGAGAAACTGGAGATATGATTACTGCAGTTGAAAGGCATCCTGAGGGTGGCGACTGGGTGATTGAAGACGACTTTAGAAGGCCTATTAGGCTTCAATCAGGTGAAGAAGTAAAGTGGAAGACAGTTCGTTCTTTGACTGATATTAGTGCCAAAGACAACTATGATGTTGCTACATTTCTTTTCGTTGGAGGAAACATGAATCAACCTGTACCTAGAGGAATGGCGATATTAGACAGCATTCATTCATACAGAGACAGACTTTGTAAGATGATGGCTGAATACGAAGACAAGGGTAATAAATTTTCGTTTGAACCACCCACAATTCGCCCTGATTTACCTGGTGAATATGCCGAATTGGATGCAGCTTTGAAAGAGGCCTTTAAAACGGTTAATCCTGAAGATACTTCAAGAATTAAAAGTGTTTTCAAAATGTTGACACTGCCTGTGCATCAAATGAATCACGCCCAGAAGTATCCGTGGATTGCAGCTCAGTTTGACCACGCTCCAGTAGTAGCAGCAGCAGCAATATTTACGGCACTTAAATCAGATATTTTGAATGCAGAGTCTATCGCCTTGGAGCATTTGGCAAGCAAGGTTAAAGTTGAGATGTTTAACTTCAACAAAATTGAGCCACTTTCTTTTGCGAGATCAAGCTACATCAATGTTGGAGACTCCGTAGGCATTAAAGTAATGATTGCGGCCTATGACTCAACTAAAGCTATGAAATTGAGGTATTGGGTAAATGACTCTACTAAAAAAGCAGAGAACATGCAAACTTTTGAGGGTATGGCCGGCTCAATATTGAATTTAAGAGGCGCTAGTCCGGGAGATCAAACTATTTACGGAGATGTTGCAGTTGAAGTTAAAGGAGTTGAGGAATGGAAGCCATGGAGATATAATTATTCTGTTGGTCAGCCAATGGGAGTTATCTCTGCTTACGAGTTAAACGTGTTGTACATTGGTTATCCAAACAAGATTCAAGCTACAGCCTCTGGATTTCCAAAGAGTTCTGCTACATGCTCAGGTTGCACACTATCTCCGGATGGTAAGCCGGGACATTATATTGCTAAAGTTTCTGGCGGCAAACAAGCTACTATTACAGTTTTTGGCGAAACAGCTGATGGCAAAAAAGAGAAAACAGGAGATATGGTATTTAGAATTTTTCAAATGCCAACTCCAACGGTATTTTTCGGTCAGCAATCTGCGAATAAATCGACAATAAGGTTGGCCGATGCGAGAAACTATGGTGGTCTTAATGCGAAATATGAAGATTCGCCTCTAAATGTTACTTGGGATGTTACTGAGTTTGAAATGCTAGCAGTTCAAAATGGAAAAGTAGTACCGATGAAGACTACAGGTAGCCGTTTAAGTGGGCAAATGAAAGATGCCATCAATAAAATGGGCAAAGGTAGTGCCATTACGTTTACCGGAATAAAAGCAAAAAGTAGCACAGGACTTGTCAAGGAACTTGGTGCTGCCGCTTGGAAAGTTCAATAGTAAAATTGAAGGATATGAAAAAGAATGGATTATTAATTTTAGGACTTACAGCCATCATTGGCAACGTAAGTGCTCAGTTGCCTTCTCAGGGGATTTCATCCTCTGGAGTGCTTGACGGTATATATGTTCAGGAACATATACCAACGAAAAAGGTAATTCCTTATGTCCCTCTTCGCGAAGCTGATGTAATTTGGTCTAAGCGAGTATGGAGAACAATTGACCTTAAGGAAAAGATAAACCATCCTTTGTATTATCCTGAAAGACCTATATCAGATC
The DNA here is from genome assembly GCA_046295395.1 of Flavobacteriales bacterium. GTDB lineage: Bacteria > Bacteroidota > Bacteroidia > Flavobacteriales_D > JBKBNH01 > JBKBNH01. The sequence goes on from JBKBNH010000004.1 coordinate 174,721, forward strand.
GCATGGCACTATGGGATGTAATTAAGTGGGCTGCGTTAGACGAAAAATCAATTACCCTATACGATTTAAATGGTTTAGACTTTGACGATCAGTTCAGATATCCTGTAAAGCCTCCTGGAGGAAACTACAACAATGAGGATTACAAAGAAAAAATGAACAACTATTTTTACTTTGTAGAAACAGTAGATTCCTTAGATGAAAATGATGATCCTGTGTATGATGCGGTTACCGGTGACCCGTTAACTAAGAAAATGCTTATACCTATTGAGGCAAAAAACATAGTTAAGTATGAGGTTAAAGAAGATTGGTTCTTCGATAAGCAGCGTTCGGTATTGGATGTTAGAATTATAGGTATATCACCTGTTATATACAGAACTAATCCTGTTACAGGTGATATTATGGGTTCTCAAAACTTATTTTGGGTTTACTTTCCTGAATGTAGGTATGTGTTTCAAAACTTTTTTGTATACAACACCAAAAACGATGCAATGAGAATGTCATTTGATGACTTGTTTTGGAAACGCATGTTTGGTAGTTATGTACATAAAGAAACCAATGTTTTCGATAGAGGAATTAATCCTACATGGACGGGTATTGACGCACTTTTAGAATCAGAGAGAGTTAAAGAAGATATTTTTAGATTCGAACACGATCTTTGGCATCTGTAATATCATTTTTATAATGTAATTTTGAAAGCTCATTTGTCTTATGACAAATGAGCTTTCTTCTTTTTATGATTACACTTAGCAACATTTCACTCAATTTTGGAGGAAGAGCCATCTATGATGGTATATCTTTTCAAATTAATAAAGGCAATAAGATTGGGCTTGCCGGAAAAAACGGAGCAGGTAAGTCTACCTTGTTTAAGGTTATTATGCGTCTTCAACTAATAGATTCTGGCAGTATACAAGTTGATAAGGGAATAAAGATTGCCTATTTGCCACAAACCATGCATCACGACTTAGACAGCACAGTAATGGAAACAGTGCTTTCTGGTTCGTCAGAAATAGCTCAATTAGAAGAAGAATTAAAAGAGGTGGAGCGACAGGTAACTGAGCGAACCGATTACGAAAGTGATGATTATTCAGAGCTTTTAAACCGACTAAGTGATTTGCACGAACGATACAACTTGATTGGGGGAGTAAACGTTCAGGAAGATGCGGAGAAAATTTGCAAAGGACTTGGGTTTGAAGACAAGGATTTTAATAGGAAGTTGAAAGAATTTAGCGGCGGATGGAAAATGCGTGCAGAGTTGGGCAAGCTATTACTTTCCGGAGCCGATATACTTTTGATGGACGAACCGATAAATCACTTAGATATCGAATCAATTCAATGGTTAGAGAGGTTTCTCAAAACATTTTCCGGATCCATATTATTAACCTCACACGATAAGGTTTTTCTAGACAACATAACAAATCGTACAATTGAAATACGAGATGGGAAGATATATGACTACCCTCTTCCCTATTCAAAATATTTGGTGCAACGCGAAGAAGAGAGAAGGCTTCAGCTGGAGACTTTTAAAAATCAACAAAAATATATTGAACAGACCGAAAAACTGATTGATAAATTCAGAGCTAAAAACAGCAAAGCATCGTTTGCCCAAAGTTTAATAAAAAAGTTGGATAAACTCGATGTAGTTGAAGTTGAACAAGAAGATAATGTGGCTCTTAAAGTGAAGTTTGATTTTCAACAGAGTTCAGGAAGAGTTGTTGCAGATTTTAAATCAGTGACTAAATCATATCCGGATAAGACTATTTTTAAAAATATGGACTTGCAAATTATTCGTGGAGATAAAGTCGCATTGATTGGAAAAAATGGATTAGGAAAATCGACACTTGTTAAAGTACTTACTAAAAGTGAAACTTATGAAGGAGATATTGAAATTGGTCATAATGTAAGCTTAGGGTATTTTGCACAGGACGAGGCGGATAAATTAAATTTAAAGAAAACCGTATTCGAAACAATTGATGATGTTGCTGAGGGGGATGTGCGCATAAAAATAAGGGCAATTCTTGGCTCTTTTATGTTTAGTGGTGAAGATGTAGATAAAAAAGTTTCTGTGCTTTCAGGAGGCGAAAGGACAAGATTAGCTCTTTGTAAATTATTACTTAAGCCGTATAACTTTTTAGTTCTTGATGAGCCAACAAATCACTTGGATATTCCTTCAAAACAAGTGTTAAAGGAAGCGCTTAGTTCTTATACAGGAACCCTTCTTTTGATTTCGCACGATAGAGATTTTTTGGATGGATTGACTAATAAAGTTTTCGAAATAAAAGATAAACGAGTGGTAGTTCATTTCGATTCGGTGAAAGATTTCCTTGCTTATAAAGAGAAGCAGGATATAAATGAACAAATCGAAGCTAAACAAGCTAATAAGAAAGAAATCGCTAATACAAAGTCTTCACTACAAGACGAAAAGAAAATTAAAAATCAGGTTGCAAAAATTGAACGGGAAATAGAGGATATAGAAAATAATCTCGTCGAGATTGAAAAAGAAATATCAGAATTTCCTGAAAAATCGACAGAACTTTTTTTGAAGTATGAAAAAACCAAAAAAGAGTTAGATGCAAAAATGAAGGAATGGGAACAAGGTTCTATGCTGCTAGGTTAATCAAACGCACTTGGGATTAATATATAAACCGTATCAACAGCTCCTCTTGTGTAGTCGGCTTGATATATTATGCTACCAGCATCATCCCAAACAGTAGCTTTGCCATTTTGTAAGTTCATCTCAAAAAACGCTTCGTTTTTTTGAGTACCGTTGATATGCCATTCTCTGAATAAGCCGTGTACCTTTCCATCTTTATAATGTCTTTCCATTTTAAAATTTCCATTTGGAAATTTATCTATACAAACACCTGTATAGGGCTTGGTTCTTTCATAAAGATATTTATGGTTGTATGTTTCATCTAATATTAATGCAGTACAGCTACATGTGTCAGGCTCTTTTTTATCAGTTTGTTCGGGGATAGATTTACCCGCATGGTCGCAACCGATGCATATACACAGAGTTAAAAAGTAGAATATAGCCTTCATGTATGCAAAAGTATAATATCTAAACTCTTTTTGAGTAAATAATTAATTATCGGGCAAAAAAAATGAGTGAGCGTTATTTATATATAAACTTATCAAACCATCTTTTTAGAAAGCACGGTATGAGATAAAATTCCTTCTTATAGATTGGGGGGTAAATACGATATAAATTTTTGTTGAATTTTTCGAAACAAAGTACGTAAGTAGTAAATATATTAGAAGATATAACAAAAAAGCCACTCTTAACAAGTGGCTTTTAATTAGTTGCGGGGGCAGGACTCGAACCTACGACCTTCGGGTTATGAGCCCGACGAGCTACCAACTGCTCCACCCCGCGATTTTGTGAGTGCAAATATATAATTCGTTTCTTTGTAAACCAAATGCAAACAGAAAAGATGAAACATAAAGCCGGTTTTATTAATATAATTGGAAATCCAAATGTGGGCAAATCTACGTTGATGAATGCCTTAGTGGGCGAAAGATTATCTATAATTACCCCTAAAAAACAAACAACTAGGCATAGAATAAAAGGAATATTGAGCGGGGATGATTTTCAAATGGTGTTTTCTGATACCCCGGGAATTGTAGACCCAGCCTATAAACTACATGAAAGTATGATGAACTATGTTCAAGAAGCTTTAAGAGATGCAGACGTTTTGTTATATGTAACAGACCCCAGAGATATTGACCCAAAGGAGCATATCATCGAAAAACTTAATGAGCTTGATATCCCGATAATTTTGATTCTAAATAAAATAGACAATATATCCTCTGAAATGCTAAATGAGTGGGTGGAAAAATGGCACACCAGAATACCAAAAGCAGAAATATTGCCTATGTCGGCTCTGCACAAACTAAGTTGTGATTTATTAATGAATAAATTACATCAGCTCTTACCGGAATCTCCGGCTTATTTTGATAAAGAAGATTTAACAGACAAGAGCCTTCGATTCATCGCTTCTGAAACGATTAGACAATATATTTTGGAACTATATGATAAAGAGATTCCTTATTCGTGCGAGGTAAAAATTGAAAAGTTTGTTGAAGAACCTCATATTATTAGGATTGGGGCGGTAATTTATGTCATGCGTGATACACAGAAAGGCATAATTATAGGCCATAAGGGGGTTAAAATAAAAGAGCTTGGAGAAAAGAGTAGATTTGCACTTGAGGATTTTTGTGGAAAAAAAGTTTTCTTGGAAACATTCGTTAAAGTTGATCCAAACTGGCGCAATGAAGAGCGTAAACTTAAGGGATTCGGGTATCAATTTTAAATCATTTTTTCTTCAATACAAACACTACCTTTGCGAGATGAGAAATTTAGTGGCAATAGTTGGCCGACCCAATGTGGGTAAATCTACCTTGTTTAACCGATTAACAGAAAGCAGAGATGCTATAGTACAAGAAACAAGTGGTGTTACAAGAGATAGACATTATGGTCTAAGCGAGTGGAATGGCAAACACTTTAGTGTTGTTGATACAGGGGGATACGTAACAGGTTCTGATGATATTTTTGAAGAAGAAATCAGAAAACAGGTTCTTATAGCCATAGAAGAGGCAAATGTAATTTTGTTTGTGGTCGATGTTATAACCGGAATTACTGATTTGGATTTAACAGTGGCAGAGATTCTTAGAAAAGTTAAGAAACCAGTTTTTTTAGTAGCTAATAAGGTAGACACAACAAACAGGCTTGCTGATGCTGCAGATTTCTATAGTTTTGGTTTAGGGGAGGTTTTTTCAATATCCTCCATAAACGGATCAGGAACAGGAGACTTACTAGACGCTTTAGTTAGTTCTTTTGAGAAAGACGAAGTGGATGAAGAATCACCTGAATTGCCTCGAATAGCTATTGTAGGAAAGCCAAACGTAGGGAAGTCATCATTACTTAATGCTCTAATTGGTGAGGAGAGAAATATTGTGACTCCGATTTCAGGTACCACCCGAGATGCAATTGATACTCATTTCAAGGCATTTGGCTTTGACATGATTTTGGTTGATACAGCAGGAATAAGAAAAAAAGCAAAAGTTCAGGAGGATATTGAATACTACTCTGTAATTCGGTCTATCAAAACAATCGAAAGTTGTGATGTTTGTATTTTCATGATAGACGCTACGGAAGGCATGCAAAAACAAGATCTTAATATTTATTACATTATTGAGAAAAATAGTAAGGGGGTTGTTTTTGTAGTAAATAAGTGGGATTTGGTTGAGAAAAAAAATAATACGATGAAAGAATTTGAAGAGGGAATAAAAAGTACTATAGCCCCTTTTAATGATGTTCCTATAATTTTCACATCCACAATTACTAAACAAAGATTAATAAAAACGTTGGAGGCTGCTGTTGAAGTGTATAAGAACAGAACCAAAAAAATTCCTACGGCAAAATTAAATGAAGTAATGTTGGAAGTAATTCAGAATTATCCTCCGCCTGCATATAAAGGAAAATATGTGAAAATCAAATTTGTAACACAATTACCAACTCACTCACCTGCTTTTGCATTTTTTTGTAATCTACCTCAGTATGTGAAAGAACCATATAAAAGGTATATAGAAAAGAAACTAAGAGAGCATTTTGATTTTAAAGGAGTTCCCATTAAAATATTCTTCAGGCAGAAGTAAAAGTACTTAATAAAAAAGGAGGCTAAAGCCTCCTTTTTTATTATTTCAATTTAAACGTTGATTTTATTTTAGATACATAATCTAGTTCTTCCCAAGGAAAAAGTTTCACTTTAACCTTCTTAACTTTTCCTGATCCATCTTTAAATGATTTTTCAACTATTTCTGCTTTCCGTCCCATATGCCCATATGCGGCCGTTTCAGAGTAAATAGGGGTTCTTAGTCTGAATCTTGTTTCGATAGCGTAAGGCTTCATGTCAAATAGCTTTTCGATTTTCTTAGCTATTTCACCATCGTTCATCTTTATTTTGGCTGTACCATAAGTATTTACATATAGTCCCACGGGTTGAGCTACTCCAATAGCGTATGCTACTTGAACTAACACTTCGTCGCAAAGTCCGGCTGCAACCATATTTTTTGCAATATGTCTTGTAGCATAGGCGGCAGAGCGATCTACTTTTGAAGGATCTTTTCCGGAGAATGCTCCTCCGCCATGAGCACCTTTCCCTCCGTAAGTATCTACGATGATTTTTCTACCGGTTAAACCTGTGTCGCCATGCGGACCTCCTATTACAAATTTACCAGTAGGATTCACGTATAATTTATAGTCGCCTTTAAACAAATCCTGAACTCGTTTTGGTAAGAGTTTTTTAACACGTGGAATAAGTATTTCCTGAACGTCTTTTTTGATAGCGTCAAGCATTTTCTTTTCTGAATCGAAGTCGTCATGTTGGGTTGAGAGTACAATCGCATCAATTCTTTGAGGTTGATTGTTGTTGTCGTACTCAATAGTTACCTGCGATTTAGAGTCAGGACGCAAGTATTTCATTTTTTTTCCCTCTTTACGAATTGTGGCCAATTCTTTCAGCAACAAATGAGAAAGTTCCAAAGGAAGCGGCATAAAATTATCTGTTTCTCTACTGGCATAGCCAAACATCATGCCCTGATCTCCAGCCCCTTGCTCTTCTTTTTTCTTACGCTCAACTCCTTGGTTTATATCAGGAGATTGCTCATGAATAGCAGAAAGTACGCCGCATGAGTTGGCTTCAAACATATACTCACTCTTTGTGTAACCGATGCTTTTAATCACCTCACGAGCGATAGATTGTACATCTAGGTAGGTTTTAGATTTTACTTCGCCAGCTAAAACTACTTGCCCTGTTGTTACAAGGGTTTCGCAGGCTACTTTACTTTCAGAATCGAAAGCTAAAAAGTGGTCGATTAGCGCATCGGAAATTTGATCCGCTACTTTGTCAGGATGGCCTTCAGATACAGATTCCGAGGTAAAAAGATATGTCATAATATTTTTGGTTTATTAAAAAAAATTGGTCGGCTAAAATAAGATTATTTAAATGAATATGAATAGCCTAATTTTTTTTTGAGAAATATTTACTGATTTTTCAGCTCAATTTCACTGATTAAATTAGGGTAATCAGTAATAATACCATCTACCCCCCAGTTGATTAATTCTTTAATTTTATCTTTAGTGTTTACCGTCCAAGGGATAACTTTCATGCCAATTGATTTTATCTTCTGAACATCAGATTTACTTAACAATTTGTAGTAGGGGCTGTAGATATCCGGGGTATAATTCAACAAGCTAAGAAGGCTGTCTATTGGGGCTGTATTTTCTACTAAGTAAGCTGTTTTATAATTTAATTTTTGATGATTTATTTCGTTTAATATTCTCGTATCAAAAGATTGTATGCAAGTTTTGTTGTCAATTTTTAACCTTTTTAATTCTCTGTCTAACAGTAATATAAACTCTAGTGGCTTAGGAGTGTATATTTCATCCCATTCAATTCGCGATTTTATTTCTATATTAAAAAATGGCAACTCTCTACCGTGATTGTTGCAATAATTATTAACGGCATTTACCACCATTTCTAGGGTTGGTTTTTCGGTTTTAAAAAGATTTTGATGAGCGAATTTAGCATTTGACTTACTACCACAGTCAATATTTTGAATTTCTGAATAGTTTTTTCGAAATAGGTTATCCTCCCTATCGCAGAGGCAAATCTGATTTGAAAACCAAGGTTCGTGAGAAACCACTATTTGTGAATCGGCACTAATTACAACATCTAGTTCAAGCGTGTTTACGGGGAATTGTAAAGCATGAAGAAAACCCTCTACCGAGTTTTCGGGCATTAAACCCCTTGCCCCCCTATGCCCTTGCCAGTCGAACTTAATTGCAGAATTTCTATTTTCCTCTTTTTGGCAAGAAAAAATCAGTACAAGAATAATCAAAGAAATCAATTGTTTTTTCTTCATTTCGCAAATATTAGTTTATGGGATTAATAGAGTGTTAATTCATTATTAACAGGTAGCGATGCTTTATCTATTGCCCATAGAAAATTTACCTTTATTTTTGCACTCATGGCAGCAATAGATAATTATAACTTTAGAGGGAAAAGAGCATTAATACGGGTAGATTTTAATGTACCGTTAAATAAGGATACGCTCGAAGTTACCGATGATACAAGAATTAGGGCAGCAGTGCCAACTGTAAAGAAAATATTGAACGATGGTGGATCCGTAGTACTTATGTCGCATCTTGGGAGGCCCAAAAGTGGCCCCGAAAAGCAGTATTCATTAAAGCACATTGTCTCTGCAACATCAAAAGCTTTGGGTGTTGAAGTGAAGTTTGTAAACGATTGTATTGGAGAAAAAGCCGTTTTAGCTTCTTCTGAACTAAAAGCAGGCGAAGTACTGTTGCTTGAAAATTTAAGATTTTATAAGCAAGAGACCGCCGGTGATGATATTTTCGCAAAAGAATTAGCTAAACATGGAGATGTCTATGTAAATGATGCCTTTGGAACAGCCCATAGGGCGCATGCCTCTACAACCATTGTGGCAAAATATTTTCCAAATGATAAGTTGTTTGGATATTTGCTTGAAAAAGAAATCGAGAGTGTAAATAAAGTACTTGATAGCGGTAAAAAGCCTATAACTGCTATTGTGGGAGGAGCCAAGGTGTCCTCCAAAATCATGATTTTAAATAACCTTCTGGACAAAGTAGACAACATCATAATAGGAGGGGGCATGTCTTATACTTTTGTTCGTGCTGTAGGAGGAAAAACCGGAAATTCATTGGTAGAAGAGGATTATATAGATACTGCACAATCAATAATAGATGCAGCCAAAAAGAAAGGAGTGAGGCTTTTACTGCCGTCTGATACGGTTACTGCAACAGCATTTAACAATGAGGCTGACAAAAAAGTATGTTCTACAAACGAAATACCTGATGGATGGATGGGGTTGGATGTGGGGCCAAAGTCTATAGAAGAGTTTAAAGCCTGTTTGTTAGCATCAAACACCATTTTATGGAATGGTCCGTTGGGAGTATTTGAAATGCCTGCCTTTGCAGAAGGAACCAAAGCTATTGCTTATGCTATTGCTGAAGCCACTCAAAAAGGAGCTTTTTCTTTAATAGGTGGTGGTGATTCTGTAGCGGCGGTTAATCAATTTAAGTTGGCCGACAAAATGAGTCATGTTTCCACCGGAGGGGGAGCTATGCTTGAATTTCTTGAAGGGAAAGTACTGCCCGGCATAAAGGCTATTTCAGAAAAATAAAATGACCAAAAAAAAACAGAGTGGAGTTTGCAGTAACTGCTTTTACTCTCACTCTGACTTGTGACCCCGGAAGGATTCGAACCCTCAACCCTCAGAGCCGAAATCTGATATTCTATCCAGTTGAACTACGGGGCCTAAACTTTTGGAGCGTCAAAATTAGTTATTTTAAACAATAGATTTTAATTTACGCTGTTTATTCATTGAGTTTAGCAATTATTAATATGAGAGTATTATTGTTTTTTGTAATTCTTTTGTTCTTTTTCCGTGCTGATTCCCAGGTAGCTGTGGGGGAATGGCGCGATCATTTGCCCTACAGAAATGTTGTGTCTGTGGTAGAAGCAGGGGATAAAATTTTTGCAGCAACTAGAAACGGGGTATTTATTTATCACCTTTCAGACAACAGCGTTGAGCGGCTTTCTCCTGCAGAGGGATTATCCGACGTGGCGCCTTCCAAAGTAGCTTATTCACCAACTACCAAAACAACAATTATTTCCTATGTTAATGGCAATATTGATTTGATAAAGTCTAATAGAATTGTAAACATACCGGCGATTAAAAATAGCTCGATTATAGGCGATAAAGGCATATATAATATCAAAATACGCAATGAGTATGCCTATCTTTCTTGTGGTTTTGGCATAGTGGTGATAGATACTGAGAGGGAAGAGGTGAAAGAAACCTATATGATAGGACCTAATGGTTCAAACTTAAAGGTTAACGATATTGAGTTTTATAACGACTCTATCTGGGCGGCTACAGAAAGCGGCATATACAGAGCTTCGCAAAACTCACCTTTCTTAATTAATTTTAATGTTTGGAGTAGAGATAATGGCTTGAGCTTGCCTAATGCGGTATATAACCAGATTGAATCGGGACTTAATGATTTATATGTAAATCAAATTAATACTGGTTATAATGATGATACGGTTTATGTGAAATCATCCGGAACGTGGCAAGTGTTTATGTCCGGAGAAGATGTGCGGAGCATAGATAATACAAAGGGAAGATTAATATTTTCACATAATTTCAATGCAAATATTTATAACCCTGATGGCACATTCATAGAGCCTTATTTCACACTAGGTAATTTTGCTCCACAACCTAATCAGGTTATATGGACGGGTACACAATATTTTATAGCTGACAGAGTAAATGGGCTAATCAAATCTCCAGGCAATTTTGGAGGAACCAAATTATCACCAAGCGGGCCTTACACAGATAAAGCACACGCCCTTGCGGCCACAAAAGATGCCTTGTGGGTTGCTTCTGGAAGGGTATCTGGAAATGCTCTTAGTAGAAGTTATGTGCGCGATGGGGCTTTTAGTTATATTAATGGTGAGTGGAAAGCATTCAACAAAGAGACAGATGCTCAACTTGCTATAATAGGTGATTCAGTATCTGACTATGTGAATATATATATAGACCCTATAGATCCTACCCATGCATTTGCAGGAACATATTCTCAAGCGGGACTTTTAGAATTTAAAAATGGTACTCTATATAAACGTTATAACGCCTCTAACTCAGGTATAGACTTGGTTACTGGCTCGCTCACTGATATTTTTTGCGGTCCTGTGCTTTATGACGAAAATAGAAATCTTTGGGTGGCCAATTCCAGAGTATCGAATGCGTTAAAAGTGCTAACATCAGATGGAACATGGAAGTCGTTTTTTTGTGGATCACCCTCTGTAAATAAAGGAGTTATGGATATGCTTCTTACTCGTGATAATCATATCTGGATGGCTTTGCGAAATGGCGGTATTGTTGCTTATAATTTTAACGATACTCCTCTAGATGAAACGGATGATGAGTATAAGAATTTAAACACAGTATTTGGTCAAGGCAATTTACCATCTGATGATGTAAACTGCATTGAGGAAGACAACAATGGAGCGCTTTGGATAGGTACCGAAGCCGGGTTGACTGTGATTTTCAATCCTTCACAAGCGTTTAACGGAGGAAACTATGACGCACAGCCGATACTTATTGAACAAGGGGGGAATGTAGAACTTTTATTGGGAGCAGAGCAGATTAATGACATTAAAGTAGATGGAGCAAATAGAAAATGGATTGCTACAGCAAACGGTGGAGTCTTTTTAATGTCGGCAGACGGGACAGAACAGATACATCAATTTACAAGAGAAAACAGTCCGTTGTTGTCTAACTCTGTGCTTTCAATCGCCATCAACCCAACAAATGGAGAAGTGTTTTTTGCAACGGAACAGGGTATAATATCTTATAGAAGCGATGCTACTCAGCCCAAAGAATTTTTTACTGAAATTGGCGTCTTTCCAAATCCTGTACACTCAGGGTATCAAGGGCCTATTTCCATTACCGGATTGATGTTTGACAGTGATATAAAAATTACGGATGTGTCGGGAAACTTAGTTTACAGAACCACATCGAACGGCGGGCAGGCAACTTGGTTTGGAAATGATCTGAGAGGAAACAGGGTGCAAACTGGTGTTTACCTTATATTTGCGGCAGATAAAAACAGAGACAATAGTGCTGTAGGTAAAGTGCTTTTTATAAAGTAAGTCATGTTGATTACAACAGAAGGTATAGTCATTCATTCGCTTAAATATGGTGACACCTCTGTTATTGTAAGAATTTTCACTCCCGAACACGGTCTAGTTAGTTTACTTTATAAAGCAGCTTATAAAAAGGGTAGGGCAAAGGGCGTTTTACAACCATTGAATATAGTAGAGGTTGTTTTTATAAAAAAAGAGGATAAATCACTTTTTCTGGGTAAAGAAGCCAATCTTAATTACCCTTACAAGTCAATAAATACTAACTTTCTTAAAAATTCTGTTGGAATTTTTATTTCAGAATTTCTACAAAAAGTTCTGAAAATCGAGGAGACAGATTCACAAACCTATTTTTTTGTTAAAAACAGTTTGCAAGAATTTGATGAACAGTCTTTTTCTCCTTTTTTTCATCTTTGGTTTTTAAGTAATTTCTTGAAATTTGCAGGATTTGCACCCTTAATCCAGAACCTGAAAGAATATAAGACATTTTCACTTTCTGAAGGAGTTTTCTCTCATTCAATAGATTTCGCCCCACACGATGTTTTAGAAGGAGAATCCCTCCACCTTTTCAAGCAATTACTGGGAAATGGTTTGTCGGTTTGCAGTGCTCTTTCTTCTCATTATAAAACACGTCAGGAGCTACTTGGCAAGCTATTAACTTATTACCACATACACATGCCGGAAATGGGTGAAATGAGTTCGCACAAAATTTTACACGACATATTACAGTAAATTCTCGGTTTGGGTTGTTATATTTATCAGATTAAACTTTTACTGGTATGAATAGGCTTATCCTCCTACTTTTTTTAGCTCTAACACAAATACTTTATTCACAAAAAACCCCTTTAGATCATTCAGTTTATGACAGTTGGAAGGGAATATACAACGCAGCCGTATCTGCTGATGGGAATTTTATTACCTACGAAATAAATCCTCAGGAAGGGGATGGGGTTCTCCATATATTTATAGACGGAACCTATGAAAGAAGAGAGTTTCCTAGAGGGAAAAATCCTCAGATTAGTCCATCAAGTCAATTTGTTGTTTTTAAGGTTGTTCCTCAATATGATACTATTAGAAAAATGAAAATTGATAAAAAGAAAAAAGAAGATTTTCCAAAAGATAGTCTTGCCGTGCACGTAATCAGAACTAACACTACTGAAAAATTTCCTAATCTGCTCTCTTATAAGGTGCCTAATGAAAGCAGCGAATGGTTGGCATTTATGGTAGAAGAAAAAAAAATACAGCCTACCACAAAAACTAAAAAGTGTTTTTTAAGAAAGAAACCTCAACCCCAAGCGCTCAAGCCCGAAAAATTAAAAGTTATATATGTTTATAATCCAGTGAGAAACCAAAAGCACTCAATAGACTATGGTTCTGAATACGAGTGGTCAGAGCAGGGGGAGATGCTTGCAGTTGTTAAGCAAAAAAAAAATAAGGAAAAGGAGTCTGATTCCTGCTATGCAATAGCCTTTGATAGCCGAACAAATAAACAATACATAGTCATGGCAGGTAAGGGGATAATCAAAAACATTGCTACAGACAGAGAAGGGCAACAATTGTCCTTTGTATACAGCCCTGACACAACAGATAGGAAGCTGTTTAAGCTTTATACCTGGTCGTTGTCAGATAAAACGCTCAAATTAGTGAGTGATACTGTAAATCCTGCCTTTCCTGATGAATGGACGGTGAGTGGCGAATTCAAGCCTAAATTTTCTTATGATGGTAAAAGAATATTTTTTGGCTCTTGCCCCAAGCCCCCTAGAAAAGCAAAAGATACCATCCCCGAGGAAGAAAAAGTGAAACTCGATATTTGGCATTGGTCAGACCCCCTTATTCAACCGGAGCAATTAAAAAAGCTGAATGAAGCGAAAAATAAGTCTTATCTGGCCGTTTTTAATATTGCCACGGGCACAATAATACAATTAGCTGACGAACAAATGGAAACGGTTTCTCTACCAGAGTTTTCTCAACACAATTTTGCCATGGGTGAAACCGGCAAACCCTATGAAAAACTAATTACTTGGGAGGGCTGGTATAGCGATATATATTCAGTTAATTTAGAAACAGGTGAACGCAAAAAAATATTAGAGAAACACGCTTATAGGCCACATTTATCTCCCAATGGGGCTTATCTGGTTTACTTTAAAGATAGTTTGTGGCATAGCTATGCTATGAAAACCGGAGAAAGAAAAATAATTTCAGACGGAATAACGTATCCACTCTATCAGGAAGATAATGATGTGCCTACACATGCACAACCTTATGGTTTTAGTGGATTTACAGGCGACTCTCTTAGTGCTATAATTAACGATAAATATGATCTGTGGTGGGTTAGTTTAAATGGAAGTAGAGTTCCGTTAAACTTAACATCAGGAAGGAATGAGAGGTGGTCTTACGGAGTTAGAAAAATGAATTACAAAGAACCGTACTTACCTTACGATAAACCCTTATTTGTTTCAGCCCTTAACGAAAACAATAAAAGAACCAGATTTGGCTACCTGAAAGAGGTTAAGTCTCCGCGGGTTAAAATAATTCGCGAAGAAGCTGAAATGATAGTTGAAGTAAAAAAAGCTCAATCGGCCGATAAGCTGATTTATCGCTCGTCTACTTTCAATAGGTATCCGGAAATTGTTTTCACTAATATTGAATTTTCACCCCTATCAGTTGTAACCCACACCAACCCGCATCAAAAAGATTATTTCTGGGGAACGGTTGAGCTAGTGGAATGGAAATCTCCAACAGGAGAAACCTTAAAAGGGTTATTCTATCAACCTGAGAATAGAATAGGCACGGCTAAAATGCCCCTTTTGGTCTATTACTACGAAAAGTATAGTGATATGATTCATCGTCATTATGCTCCGGCTCCATCTGCTTCGGTTATTAATCCTACAGAATACCTAAGTAGGGGTTACGCTGTTTTTATTCCAGATATTACCTACAAAATAGGAGAGCCAGCGCAATCTGCTTATAATTCGATTATGAGTGGAACAGATTATATATTGGCAAATTATGGATTTATTGATGAGAATAGGTTAGGCCTTCAGGGCCAGAGTTGGGGAGGATACCAAACAGCCATGTTCATTACGATGACAAACAGGTTTAAAGCGGCTATGGCCGGAGCTCCCGTAAGTAATATGACCAGTGCATACGGTGGCGTAAGATGGGGGACGGGGCTAAGCAGAATGTTTCAGTATGAAAAAGGACAAAGTCGTCTTGGGAAGAATATATGGGAAGATAGGGATAGGTATTTGAGAAATTCCCCCTTATTTTATTTAGATAAAGTAAACACACCTTTACTAATAATGCATAATGATGAAGATGGAGCAGTTCCCTGGTATCAGGGAATAGAGTTATATATGGGATTGAGAAGACTTGAAAGACCCGTTTGGATGTTGAATTACAATAACGAAGACCACAATTTGATGAAGCGTCATAACAGAAAAGATTTAAGCATTCGTATGCAACAGTTTTTTGATTATTATTTAATGGACAAGCCCATGCCTGAGTGGATGAAGTTTGGCAGACCAGCGGTAGAAAAAGAAACAAATACGGCATATTGATGAGTAGATTTTTGGATAGGATTGTGATGTTAATTTACATTCTGGGGATGTTCTTGTCGTTTATAACTTATCACGATGATGCTGAATACGATATCCCAAATAAAGAATTGTTGTTTAAAATAGTTTCGGTAGTGCTATTTTTTATGATTTTGCTTAGGCTGGTGCTTAGGTGGTCTTTTGTTAGAAAGGGGGCAAACGAAAGTGATTTCCAGTTTAAAACACCTTTGGGAAAAGAATACGTGAAAAAAATAAAAACTCTTTTTTTAATTCGAGTATCCATTTTGCTTGTATCCACAGTTATTCTTTTTGTCTTAGTTCCTCAGGCCATTTTTTTTATTTCAATTATTGCACTCAATACGGCCGAAGATTTTCTATTTCTGGTATTCGCAATTGCTCCGAATAAACTTTATGTGGCTTTGGGTCAGGGGGGGATAGTAAAATGTACTCATCAACCATCGTTGATTCATTTCCATGGAATTAAGCAATTGTTAAATGAAACAACTTCCGTTCAATTATTTTTTAAAAACGGAAAGACAGCATCTTTGGCCTTTGAATATCTTGATGAAAAATCGAATTTCCTGAAAGCATTGAATTCATTAATGGTAGGGAAAGGAATTTACTATAAACAATAAATCCCGCAGATATACCTGTGGGATTTATTGTGAACCTAATATGGTCTAATCTTTTAACCGACTTTGATTTCCTTAACTTTGTTTACTCTTGCCTCATTCAATTTTGGAAGTTCAACTTTTAAGATTCCGTTATCGTAGTTGGCTGTAATTTTTTCTAAGTTGATTAGCTCTTCGGGCAAAGTGAAACTTCTTTGAAAACTACTGTAATGAAACTCTTTTCTGGTGTATCGTTCATTTTTTTCTTCCTGTTTGTTTTCTTTTACTGAACTAATGGTCATTGTGTCACCATCTATATTCACGCTGAAGTCGGTTTTATTCATGCCTGGAGCAGCAACCTCAATTATGAATTTTGAATCATCTTCTTTAATATTGACAGAAGGCGCTGTTGAGGCAATTTTTCTCAATGGAAATTCCATTAAATCTTTGGTGAAGAAATCATCGAAGTAGCTGTTGAAAGCAGGTAGATTTCTTTTTGAGCTTAATAGTTTCATTTTTTTTCCTCCAAATTTTAGGTTAAACATTTAAAATTTTAGGAAATTTTCAACAAATCTTACACCAAGAGTAAAATAACTGCTAAAAAACAGACAAAATGACTTTAAATAGGAGTGTTGATTACCGCTTCAAGTCAATAATAAATGACAAAATGTCTGCAATTATGTAGGTGTATCAAGTAAAAAAGATTGATAATTATCAGTTCTTTTTTACTAACTCTAATCTAAAACTTAGGGTTACTTCAGCTTCAGTCATAGCTACGGGTCTCATTCCGTATTCATACCTATCAAAGGTTACTTCACCTCTGAATGCTAAAAACTCTCTTCCGTCTTCTAATTTGCCCTTCCCATTATATGAGTAGGAAATGGTGATAGGTTTTTTGTTGCCAATTAATTCTAATGTCCCAACAGCATTATACCCTTTTTCGCTTAACTCGCTTTTAGAGGAAGTAAAAACGATATCGGGGTATTTCCCCACATTAAAGAAGTCTTCATCTCTCAAGTGGTCGTCTCGTAAATTATTTTTTGTGTTAATAGATTCAGCTTTAATAACGACTTTAATTTTAGTTTCTTCAAGTGTAGAAGAGGTTCTATCAAGTTCTACTTCAAAGTCTAAAAATCTTCCGGTAGCTCCGGGTGTTTTGAATTTTATTTCAGAGCTTTCCAGCTCTGCTCTTCAAACACCCTCTATTTCTGTTATGTCTTTTAAAACAATTTCTTCTTCAGAGTCAGTTTGTTGAATTACAATGGTTTTACTTTTTTCAGTTAAGTTAGCTGAATTATCTTGAGCGTCTTCCACTGCGTGTCCACCTAATATTGGAGCGATTACCAACCCAATTAAACAGGTAAGTTTGATTAATATATTCATTGATGGCCCTGAAGTGTCTTTAAATGGATCACCAACAGTATCACCCGTTACGGCAGCTTTATGAGCATCAGATCCTTTGTAAGTAATTTGACCATCTATTTCTACACCTGCTTCGAATGATTTTTTGGCATTATCCCAAGCGCCACCTGCATTGTTTTGGAAAATAGCCCAAAGAACGCCCGAAACAGTAACTCCCGCCATATAACCACCAAGCATTTCGGCTGCTTCAAGATTATCATAGCCAAATAACATAGGAATAAAAGCAATTAATAGAGGGAAGATAATCGTTAGTGCTCCGGGAAGCATCATTTCTCTGAGGGCTGCATTTGTAGAAATTTCCACACATTTTGCATATTCAGGTTTCCCTGTTCCTTCCATGATTCCCGGTATTTCCCTAAATTGACGACGAACCTCTTTAACCATGTCCATGGCAGCTTTACCCACTGAGTTCATAGCTAATGCCGAAAATACAACAGGAATCATTCCTCCAACAAATAACATAGCTAATACTGGGGCTTTGAATATATTAATTCCATCAATTCCTGTAAATGTTACGTAAGCAGCAAATAAAGCTAAGGCCGTAAGGGCAGCTGATGCTATTGCAAAGCCTTTTCCTATTGCTGCAGTTGTATTACCAACAGAATCTAAAATATCTGTTTTTTCGCGTACTTCTTTTGGTAGCTCACTCATCTCAGCTATACCACCTGCATTATCGGCAATAGGACCAAATGCGTCAATTGCTAATTGCATAGCTGTGGTTGCCATCATAGCAGAGGCAGCGATAGCTACACCGTAGAACCCAGCAAAGGCGTATGCGCCCCAAATCGCTGCTGCGAACAATAATACAGAGGAGAATGTAGAAATCATACCTACCCCTAGGCCTGCAATTACGTTAGTAGCCGCACCGGTAGCCGATTTTTGAACAATGCTGAGAACCGGCTTTTTACCTAGTCCGGTATAGTATTCGGTAAAGTAAGAAATTAAACCGCCAACCATAAGTCCAACAACAACAGCACCGAATACTCTGAGGGATGAAATCTCAACATAATCTTTTACGCCAAAAAATTTCATACTCATTGTTTCAGGAAGCATCCAGCTGATAACTCCAAATGCAGCACCTGCGGTAAGTATAATTGAAACCCAATTACCCATGTTTAATGCTCGTTGAACTTGAGCCTCTTTGCCTCCGTTTTCACTTATACGAACAAAGAATGTTCCTATGATTGAAAAAACAATTCCTAAGCCGGCTATAAGAATAGGAAGCAGAATAGGCCCCATTCCGTTAAAGGCATCACTAAACTGAGTTCCTGCAGCATCAGTCATATCTTTAATAACATAGTTGCCAAGAACCATTGCGGCAAGAACAGTAGCTACATAAGAACCAAAAAGATCTGCCCCCATACCGGCAACATCGCCCACATTGTCGCCCACATTATCAGCTATAGTTGCTGGATTTCTTGGGTCATCTTCAGGAATTCCGGCTTCAACTTTTCCAACTAAATCGGCTCCAACATCAGCAGCTTTGGTGTAAATTCCTCCTCCAACTCGAGCAAATAATGCGATAGATTCAGCCCCCAAAGAGAAACCTGCTAATGCCTCCAGTACAATAGTCATGTCTTTGTAAAAATTATCGGAACCTTCGCTAATGAACATTTGTGTTAGTAAAACAAACAGTAAACTCAGACCAAAAACAGCTAATCCTGCTACGCCAAGCCCCATTACCGTGCCTCCTGAAAACGATACCTTTAATGCCTTTGATAAGCTTGTTCTAGCGGCTTCCGTAGTTCTGGTGTTTGCGGCTGTTGCGATACGCATACCGATATTGCCAGCGATTGCGGAAAATACAGCACCTATTACAAATGCTACAACAATAAACCAATGTGTAGTGGGTACAATAAATGAAATCGCACCAAGAGCTAAGCCTGCTAGCACAACAAATATTGCAAGAATTCTATATTCAGCAGCAAGGAATGCCATAGCGCCTTCACGAATATGTTTAGCAATGCCTTGCATTTTTTCGTTACCAGCATCTTGCTTGTTTACCCAAGAAGATAAAAAGAACATGTAAATAAGCCCCACCACACCGAAAATTGGTAAAATGTAAATTAGGTTTTCCATAGTTTGATTTTTATTTTTCTTAAAATTTTGGTCGGCAAAAGTATAGTATTAGAAATTATTGTGCAACATTACCTTTTATAATAAGTTGCTGTATACAAAAAAACCGCCCTAAGGCGGTTTTTTCTAGTTCATTTTAGCTGAACTTCCTTCTGTTTTGGAGAAATTATAGGAGAGCGAAAATCTTAACGTGTTTTGCAATGGGTTGTTTTGTCTAGTAGAAAGAAGGTAGGATAAATCTAATTGAAATTTACTAAACTTGATTCCACTCCCGAAGGAAATGAATTGCCTTCTCCCCTTTGTCCAATGTTCATTAAAGAAGCCTGCTCTGAATGCAAAAAGATTATTGTACCAATATTCAGCACCAACTGAGATGTTAATTTCTCTTAGTTCTTCTCTGAACCTACTGCCTTTTACTACATATGGCTGGTCGTTCTCATCATACAGTACAATGCCGGGGGCATCTGTAAAACTACCAAATATTCCAGAGGCAACCGTTACATCATTATCTCTTCCAGAGGCTATTAGCGGTCTGTCCCCATCAAAAGCAGGGGAGCCATTTATTAGTAAGTAGGCAGGAGGTGTAGGAACCAGTAGTTTGTTGAAATCAGCGAGTATAGCAATGCTGTTATACTCATCAACATCTACTTTAAAACAGGTGCCTAACCTCATGTTTGTGGGGAGAAAATCTCTTCTTGATCGGTCAGAATAAGACATTTTAGCACCGATGTTCGATATATTCATACCCGCAGATATGGTGGCTGGTTTTCCCGATACTTCAAACTCGTTACTTACATAGTGGAGACCAATATCAGCCGCACCACTCATGCCTGGCCTAGTGTCGGCTCCACCTACGTTAATTCCTCCGGTTAGGTTTGAATAAATGTAACGTGCAGCAACACCTCCATATAGGTTGTCAGAAAGCTTTCTGCTGTATGCTAAGTCGATGGCAAATTCATTGGGATTGAAATTTCTTATTGTTGCACCGGTAATGTCTGTAAACGTAATGTCGCCTAGCGAAAAATATCTTAAAGAACCTCCGATAGCAGAGCTTTCATCCAGCTTTTTATACATAGATACATAAGCAAGATTTATATCGTTCACTAATTGCCTTAACCAAGGAACATAGGAAATGGAGATAGCCATTTCGTCTTTGTTAAGAGCGAGTTTAGCAGGATTGGTATGAATCGAGTTTGCATCTGCAGACATAGCAATACCGGCATCTCCCATTGCTCCTGATCTGGAGTCAGGCGTAATAAGTAAAAACGGAACGGCTGTTGTAATGGTGTTTAACTGAAGCTGATTAGCCCTTTCTTGTTGATTAACCTGCGCCATAGATTGCGCACCAATTAGGGTTGTTACAGCTATTAAAATTTGTTTTCTCATCAAGATTTTATGTCAAATAAGGATAGCAAATGTACGCAATAAAATTATTTTTATTGTGCTTATTTTAAAACAACTAATTTTTCCAGTTTTTCTGCAGACTCTCCACTTTCTGTTATCACTTTTAATCGATATATATACACTCCTTTGGCAAGTTGATCTCCATAATCGTCCCTACCGTTCCATGGAATTCCCTCTGAACGAAATCCATTCATGTTCACTCGTTGATTTATTGTTTTAACTAAATTTCCTGCAATGGAAAATATTTGCAACTGAACTTGTAGATTGCTGCAATTCTGATTGTGTTCGAAGAAAAATTCAGTACTTGTTGTAAATGGATTAGGATAATTCAATACGTGTGTAAGGGCAACGGTTTCATTCTCTGCAACTACAAAGTCAATTGTTTTTGTTGAGCTGTTGTTGTATGCATCCCAAGCTTTTAAACTAAGTGTATGGGGGCCATCTTCTAGTTTATTAAAGGGGTATCTTACAGAGCCTCTTTGGTAGTCGTCCAATTCCGCCTCATAAAACTCATTTAAAATTATGGCACGGTCCGTGGCTTCGTTGATTATGGCTGTGATATCATGCCCAATCCCATTTCCAGTTGTGTTAATTCCGTTTTCATCAAAAAATCGGGCAAAGAAAACCGGGTTTTGATTAGTCAGACCACCGTTTACAAAATTTTCGTTATTCATATAAAGTGTGAGTTCAGGGCCAACGTTATCTGTTTGTGCTCCGGCGTATACCCCCCCCACAACGATGTCTTCGTTGTAGCCATTGGCATCAATGGCACCATTTTCAGCGTAATAACTAATTCTACCATTACCGTAGTTAAATAATATGTCTTTAGGCACAATAAACGTGAATTCAAATTCACCGTTTACCACACTGGCTTTCCCTTTAAATAAATTTATATTTCTCACGTCAAAAGGCCTTTGCGTAGACCAAGGATCATTTGCTAACGTGGTTATGGTTTGCTCTTTATCAAAAAGCGTTGGGTAAACTATGCCAGTAAAGTTATTTAGTTTGACCCCACTTAAGTCTGCTACAAATCCTTTTACAGTTATTTTTCTCAGTGCATTAAGTGTATCTATATTACCAGCTATGAGCTCGTCGTTAATATGTGATGTGATGACCTGAAATTTTGGGGCGGCTATTCTAAGCGCCGGGTCGCCTAGTAGTTGAAACTTTCTAAAATTTATGTCATTGTAAAGAGTAGCATACCTATTTTTTGTACCCATAAATACTTCACCTATGGTTTGTGGCTTCCCATTTACTCTCTTAAGCACTGTATCGCAAAATATACTGTTTAAATTGTCGTTTGACTGTGCAAAAACCACTCTGGTGGTTGAGTAAAGTGCTATTGCTCCACCATTAGGATTTAGCAGTAGCTGTTCTCCAGCCGAAACCCTGCCCGGGTCATCGTATCTGGAGAACTCACACGTAGCAGTCATAAATAAGGGAAGCCGATATAGGTTTGTCCATCCGTTGATTGTTGACAAATCCAGAATTCGTTCTGTAGCCCAACCAACTTCTCCGCCATGCCCCACATAGTCTACTACCAAAGCTCCGTTCTCTACTCTTTTTCTTATAGCTTCTTCCACATCTGGGTATCTTGGGCCACCAGGAGTTGATATTTGCTTATAGGCGTCAGAATGAATTCTTACGTAGTTGTATTCCGGATGGTTTGATTTTAAATTACTTACCCACGTTTCTACAGCCGGAAGAAAGTCTAAGCCTGCGTCGGGGTCATCGGTAATAAAACAGAAAACATTCCTCCAATCTCTCAGTGAGCTTTGCTCCCCCCCTAAATTGCAGGAGCCTACTTGTGTTAAGCCCGGTGCTCCGCCGTATATTTTAATCTTATTTATTACCGAGCGAGCTTCTGTTTTGTTTTTTGCTACTATTCGCCCCACAGCCACATCTATCAAATCTTTGGGGTTCATGCCTTCTGTATCGCCCAAAATCCCAAAATAATCGTCACTGGTGTGTGTGCTAAAATTATTCAGTGATTCTACACTTTGATAAGTGGGTATTAAATTAGAAACACGACTGATCTTATTTCGATTATCGTATGAGCCATCACCAAGCAGAGTTAGGTATTTTGGAGCTTTATTTATAGGCAATCCACGTTCATAAAACATTTTCATCATGGTTTTGATTGCGGTAGCATCTCGCATTCCCGAAGAAAATTCATTGAATATTTCTTCTACCGAAATAACATTTACGCCCAGTCCCTTGCTGCGATGAAGATCGGCTAAGTCTTCAGCTTCATCTTGTAAAAAGTTAGGGCAAACTATAATCAAATCGGCATGGGGAAGCCCGTGAATATTTTGATTTTGAACCTTTCCGAAATTAGCGGGAACGGCAAAGGTGGTACCTGTAAATGCAACAAATTCTCTCAAGCTGTCTGTATTTAGCCTGAAGATATAACCGGTTCCGTTATGAGGGGTGTTAACTCTACCTGCATCAGATGGAGACGTGACTTCCCAAATCTCTATACTTGAGTTATTAGAGGTTAGGGTGAATTCCGAAACACTACCCACCCCAACGGAATTAACATCTCTGAAAAACAAAGCACTCCCCGTGAAAACTAAATTTCTCCTAACGTTTACTCTAATATAATCTAACCAGGAATTGGCAGATGCCATTCCATTTCTGTTAAAGGATAAAGTTAGATTTATATTGGGTGAAGATGCGGTGAAAAAGTAACCAATATTTGCATTAGGATAGAAGTCGCCACTGGCAGATCCATTCAGTTGTACGGTTTGAAATTGTCCGCTGTTGTTTTCGGTTAGGGTAAAGAATACATTGGAAACCGGAGCTTTTGCCACCACATTTGCATCAATCTTACATTGGGCTCCCACTTGAATATTTGGAAAGTTAAACGAATATTGATTCACATCTTGAAACAGTTGGTTGCTAAACCATTGCCTCCCTGATTTAAAAAAATTACTTTGTTCGGGTTCAATAACCTGATAATCATTAAAGCTTGTAACAAATTGATTTGGACTGTTTAAGCTCTGTTGTATATCTGTTACTCTTTTTGGGTTTGGTGATGCCCGGTCAATATTTATAAAATAGTAAGATGTATCCGAAAAATAGTTCTGTTCGTGTTCAAAAAATGAGGTTGATACTTTCCATTTGTTTGGTCCTTTAGCGTAAAACAAAAGATAATCGCCCGAGTTGAAAACCCCATCGCCACCATCGTATATCTTAATGGCGTTTTTAAGTAAATCATCAGGTCTGTATACCGAGTTTTCTTCCGGCAACATGCCAAAACTGTTACCGTATATGTTTATAGCATCAGAGGGGAGGCTGGTCATATCTACGCCTAACGATTGAAGAAAGGGAAAGTCAATCTTAAAAATACCGTCTCTAATAACTCCTATTTTATACCAATCACCGGCTGATAGCACAGAAGATGTGGCAAAATTTCTCAAATTATTGTTTTGCGTATAGTTGTTCTTTCCTTTAAAAACCCACGTTTCTTCGTAATCTGTAATTTTTAGAATTTGCCCGGACTTATCTTTGTATAAGGCACAAAAATCAGCAATAGCATAGTGTTGCCCTCTTGCGTCGGAATAGTGAATTTCTGCTTCGGTGGAAGATTTTATTAATTTTTCATCAAAAGGGAAGTCGGAGGATTTATCGATGTGGTAAGGTTCCGTTGATTTAATGATTATGGTTAGTTCGTATAAGTCCCCTTTGTTTATTTTTTTGCTAACCAAATAAGAGGGAAAACCCGTTTTTGGATCAATGCCTTCGTTTGATTTTTTACCGTCAGATTTTTTTTCAGCAGGTCTGTTGTTGATTTGTTCATTGTTTACGCGAGGATTTATGCCAATCTGTCTTTGTTGAGAAAAGACCAACCCCGTGGGCATTATTGCCAAAAGAATAATATATAAAAGATATCTCATTAAATGCCCAAAAAACATGTCTTCAAGAACTAATCTAAACGAACAAATTCAACAAGTATTATGTTCTTGAATTGATTTTAAATCCCAAGATTAGTAAAATCTTTCGAAAATTGTACATTTGCTCGATTAAACAGATGTAAAATTGAGAACAAATAAGCTCATTTTAGTTTTTATTTTTCTTGGCTCAATGCTGCTCGAAGCAAAGAGTCTTTTTGCCCAAGACCCGGAGTTTACCCAGTTCTATGCAAATCCGTTGTACTTGAACCCGGCATTTGCGGGCACGCATCGTTGCCCTAGGGTGGCATTAAATTACAGAAATCAGTGGCCGGGGCTAACCGGTAGTTTTGTAACTACTAGTGCGTCATACGATCAGCATGTTGATGCACTTTATGGAGGGATGGGAATTTTGGTTGTGAACGATGTTGCGGCTAACACCTTAACAACTTCAAGAATTAGTGGAATGTATTCATACGAAGGGAAGGTAAGCAGAACATTTTCTATTCGAGCGGGAGTAGAAGCAACCTATTTTCAAAAAACATTGGACTGGTCTAAGTTAACTTTTGGTGATATGATAGATCCCAGAAGAGGGTTTGTATATGACACATACGACGTGCAGCGTGGGGGGCAACGAAGTGGAATGGATTTTTCTGCAGGACTTTTAGGTTATAGCGATAGATTCTTTTTTGGATTAGCTGTGCACCATCTTACAGAGCCGAACGAGTCGTTAATTTCGGGAAATTCGCCATTACCAAGAAAATTTACCGGACATGCGGGGGCAAACATAGTGCCGCAAGGATCCGGAGGTAAGTATGTAAAAAGCGATGTGGTTATTTCGCCAAATATACTTTTTAGGGCTCAGGAAAATTTTTCTCAACTTAATCTTGGACTTTACATTTCCAAAGGAGCCTTGGTTGGAGGTGCTTGGTACAGAAATAGAGATGCATTTATTTTATTGCTCGGAATAAAAAGTGATATGGTTAGTTTGGGATATAGTTATGATGTTACAGTGTCCAAGTTATCAATGGCTACAGCGGGTTCGCACGAGATTTCATTTACGATAAATTTCAACTGTAAACCAAAAAAGAGAACTTATAGAACAATTTCTTGCCCTTCTTTCTAAAGTTTTTTTTACTTTAGCTGTAACTTTTTAAAAAATCAACGTTTAAAAGAAGTCTTAAAACCAAAAAAATGGGGATAAATAAAAATTTCCTGAAGAGTGTAGCAATTATTTCAGGATCGATTTTAACAATAACTAGCTGTAGCTATGAACGTTCAGCAGTTACCGGATGGGATTACAATAATCCTGATAACGGAGGCTTTCAAAAAGTGCCTTACGAAGAACAAGAAACCGGACCAAATCTGGTATTGATTGAGGGTGGTACTTTTACTATGGGTAGAGTAGAGCAAGACGTAACTTACGATTGGTCGAACATACCTAGAAGAGTTACTGTTTCTTCCTATTACATGGACGAAACTGAAGTTTCTAACTTCCACTACTGCGAGTATTTGTATTGGGTGGACAGAACCTACACGGATTTTCCGATGGTTTATAAAAAGGCCTTGCCTGATACGCTATGTTGGAGAAGAAAATTGGCTTACAATGAGCCTTACACCGAATATTATCTTCGTCACCCGTCATACAGAGACTACCCTGTAGTGGGGGTTAACTGGATTCAGGCTTCTGATTTTTGTGCATGGAGAACCGATCGTGTAAATGAGTATATTCTTATCAGAGAAGGTATATTACTTTGGAATCCAAACCAACAAAACCAACCATTTAATACAGATGCCTATTTTGCAGGAAAATACAAAGACGGTTTTAATCCTAAAGGACAAATTCCTGACTTAGATCCGTCCAAAGGAGATCCCAACGCTAAAAAAGGTAAAGGATTAGGGGTAAGAGATGTAAGAATGTCAGATGGTATATTGTTACCACGCTATAGGCTCCCAACAGAGGCTGAATGGGAGTACGCAGCTTACGGATTAATTGGTAATAGCTACGATGAACGAGTAGTAGAAAGACGGATTTACCCATGGAATGGTCACTGGGTTAGAAATCCGGACGATAAATGGCAAGGAGCTATGCAAGCTAACTTTGTTAGAGGAAAAGGTGATTACATGGGAGTTGCAGGAAAATTGAACGATAACGCAGATATCACTGCTCCTGTGTATTCTTACTGGCCAAACGATTACGGACTTTATAATATGGGAGGTAACGTAAGCGAATGGGTGATGGATGTATATAGACCTCTTTCACCTACTGATGTTGAAGAATTCAGGCCATTTAGAGGTAATGTATTTAAAACTAAAACACTTACAAGCACCGGAGAAATTGATGAGAAGTATGATGAGGTGATGTATGATGTTTATGGTATTGATGCTTATCTTAAAGAGTTTAGATTTACAAGGACATTGGATTTACAGCCTGATATGAGCGCCTTTACTGAGAATACAAGAAAAGGCAGAGGTAACGATTCTATCGAACTTCTTCTTATGGATGAAATCCAAGTGTTTGTTGATGAAGCTAAGGAATTGTTGAAGGACAAACAAAAAGTGGAAGCCTCTAGAAAAATTCGTGAGATATTCGATAACTTGTTTGAAGATTTTGATATGAGAATTCAGCAAGATCCGAGATATGCAGAATATAACTTAGAGATTTCCCCAATGCTGAGAAAAGGTATGTCTGAGTATATTATAGCAACAGCAGGCAACCTGAAATATCGTGAGGTTGTAGCAGAGGAAAATCTAAACAGAAGAAACTACCGTGATGCAGATAACATAGATTATTTGGATGGCGATGTTAAGTCATCTATATACTATAATAGCGAAGAGTTCTTGGAGAAAATTGGTAACAATCCAAATGACGAAGACTTAGCTATGTATCAGCATAGATATGATGCGAGTAAGGCTGCGGTAGGTGACAGACAAACATTAATTAATGACCAATCCAGAGTTTATAAGGGAGGCTCGTGGAGAGATAGGGCTTATTACATGAATCCCGGAACAAGAAGATACTTAGACGAAAGACTTGCTCAGGATAATATTGGCTTCCGATGTGCGATGGATAGAGTGGGTAGCCCAACCGGGCTTGGTAAAAAGAAAAAGAGAAATTAATAGTTTTTAAATTTAAAAAAGAAAGCACCGATTCAAAGTCGGTGCTTTTTTGTTATATCACTTTTTGAAATACGCCCATAGGCGTAAACCCAAACATCATAAGATTACGTTAAAATGAAAATATATGCAGAAACCGAAAGAGTCATTCTGAGAGAAATACTTCCGACAAATTACTACGACCTAGGGGGTACGGATTAATAAAGAAATATTGGGGACAAGGAATTGCGACAGAAACAGTAATGGCATCCTTAAGTTATGCCTTGACCAACTTAATACTAAGAAAGTATATTCAATGGCTGATTGTGAAAATATTGTTTCGAACAAAGTTTTGAATAAAATCGGGCTTTCATTTATTGAAAAATTTAATCTCGACGGTATTGAACATTATTGGTTAAGATTGAAGAAGAGAGCGCAACATCAATCGATTAAAGAAAGTGCAATCCAAATAAAGTTGAACGTAATAGTAGCCTTACGAGACTAAAATATTTCATTCGAAAAAAGCGGTTATCAACCGCTTTTTTTATTTATATCGTATCAACCTTTTTTACCTAAGTAAGCTTACATGGCCTCGGAATATTTTCTTTTCAGTAGAAGTATTTGGCAGCACTTCTATCTGCCATACGTAAACATCCGTTTTAGCTATTATACCCTTGTGATTGCCATCCCATCCAACATTTATGTTGTTTGATTCAAATATGAGTTCACCCCATCTATTGAAAATGTACAATTTGTAGCTTAGAGGGTCGGCACCATTTATTACGGGATAGAAAATTTCATTATCTCCATCTCCATCCGGAGTGAATGCATTTGGAACGTAAATAAGGAACTCATCTTCAATAAGAACATTCTGGCAAATTTCAGCTTCACATCCTTGAGCATTTGTTGCTATTAAACACACTTCGTAGTTTCCTGCATTTGTATTTGGGAACGTAAAGTTAGGATTAGTTTGTGTACTTGTTCCCAAAATACCATCAGTACCAAATTCCCAATTGTAGGAAATAGCTCCGGTAGAAAGATTTACAAAGTTAATAGTAGTATTAACTATTGTGGTTGGTTGTGGGCCGAAAGCGAATGCGGGATTAGGAAATCCATAGGTACAAATCATATTATTTTGAGTAAGATTCGTAATACAACCCTCAGGTGTTGTTATTTGGAGAGTTACATCAAAACAACCCGGCTGTGTGTAGGTATGAACCGGGAAATCACAATCAGTAGAAGTTGCGCCATCTCCAAAACTCCATAGGCATGTTGTTCCGATTGGTAGGGCAGCATGATTGAAGGTTACGGTAAGTGGAATACACCCTTCAGTATTGTCGGATGAAATACTCATAGCAGGAAGCGTATTTACTGTAACCGTAACCTGATCGGTAGCTACTGGTGTGCCGCATTGGTCGGACACAGTAACGGTGTAAGTTGTAGTTGCAGCGGGCGAAACAGTATGATTTTGCCCAACACCTACACCGTTGTTCCAGTTGTAGGTATATGGAGACCCTCCACCCCCTGAAGCATTTGCTGTAAGGTTGAATGAGCCTCCTGGACATATACTTCCATCAGCAACAGCTACTACTTGAAGAGGGGCGTTAAGTTCTACATCAACACAAGCAGGTGCTGAGATACACCCATTTGCATCAGTAACGGTAACACAATAAGTTGTGTTAACACCGGGGCTAACATTTATAGAGCTTCCATTCATTCCGTTGTCCCATGAATAAGTTACGTTTCCTGTACCTCCTACCGATTGAGCAGTTAGTGTTGCAGTTCCTCCAATACATATTGTTGCATTGGGTCCTGTAGAAACAATAAGTACAGGGGGAGCGGTAATGGTAACGGTTGTGTCTTTAGGGCAGCCGTTAGCATCTCTAACATGAATAGTGTATTGTCCTGCACACAAGTTGTTGAATGAATTAGCAGCAGTAAAATTAACTCCGTCAATACTGTATTCAGTTCCTGTATTTGATGTTACTGTAATAGAACCATTGCAAGCGGCATTACAAGCTTCATTTACAATTGTTACTGATGTAAATACAAGGTTAACCGGAGATGTAATTGTAAAAGGATTATTTATAAAACAGCCGTTGTTGTCAACTACTTGTAAATTGTAGTTTCCTGCGCATAAGTTTTGTGCTGTAGGCGAGTTTGTTGCTGCTATTCCAACAGGAGACCAATTGTACACGTAATTGTTGTTTACTACAGTACCTCCGGCAGGAATAGCTGTAGCTAGACCATCGCATGTGCCATTACAAGTTGCATCTACGGTTGCAAAATTGAGCGTAAGTTGAGCAGGTTCTGTAATAGTAAGGTTTCCTGTGGCTGTACATCCGTTAGCATCTGCTACGGTTAATGTGTAGTTGCCAGCAGGAAGTGAGTTAAAAATTCCAGTAGCATTTGTTATATTGTTACCATTGTTAATGGTGTAATTTAAGTTTCCGGTTCCTCCGGCTCCAATAAGGGTTATTGATCCGGTATTGTCTTGAAAACAAAGCAAGTTAGTATGAGAAGATTGAAGTGCAAGTTCAGCAGGATTGGTTAATGTTGTATTACCTGTTTCCGTACATCCGTTGGCGTCTCTTATTGTAATTGTGTAGGTGCCTGCGCAAAGGTTTGTAAAGGTGTTGCTTGCCTGAAAGGTTATACCATCAAGACTGTACTCTATAGCACCTGTTCCGCCGCTAGCATTTACACTAATTACACCATCGCAGACCCCAAAACACAATGGATTAGTGGGTATAATACCATTTATAACAGGAGCGGCAAGATTATTTATTACTTCCGTTATAGATATTGTACAACCGATAGCGTCGGTAACACCAACAGTATATGAACCTGCGGTAAGGTTGATGAATGTGTTGTTGGCTTGTCCTGCGGCTCCGTTTAGGCTATATGAGTAGTTGGTTTGTCCCCCATTCACTGTTACGGTAATTTCGCCATCTGCAGAACCACAGGTTGAAGGTACATTTGTGGCAGAAATGGTAAGATTACTAAACACAACCACTACCTGATCCTGATCGATACATGGAGCCCCATTACTTTCAGTCCATGTGAAGGTATATGATCCCGACGAAGGAACTGTTACAACGGCATTTGGGTCGTTAGCAGAAGGTGAGAAAACTACTCCGGCAGGACCAGTCCATGTGCCTGTTCCAAAACTTGGAATGGCTTGCAATGAGTATGAAAGCGTACAAGAAGTTCCATCAACATTCGCATTTGCGGTAGGCGTACCAACAAATGGGCCTCCGTTAAACACAAGCGGACATCCATTGGCATCTGTAATTGTAATGGAGTACATATCACCATTGTTTAGACCGTTTATAGTAACTGTACCCCCACTTCCGTTTACAGTGTTTGTAGAAACACTAGCTCCGGCTGGTTGCACATTGCTGATAGTATACGCACTTCCATTAAATTGGGGATATCCTCCTGTAATGGTTACCGTGACGGTTCCTGCCAAACAGTCAGGGATACCCGTGGCGTTTATAGGCTCCAAGTATGTAACTTGTGTAGCCGGCCCGACATGGACACAACCCGGAACATAGGTAAGGTTATTTGCGTCATTCAGCGTCATAGGTGCAAACCAAAGCGTACTATTAGTTACCGTTACTCCTGCTCCCGCCAAAGCTCCGATTAATCCTCCTGAAGCTCCTCCCTGATTTATATCCGAAAAATTTGTGATTGTACCTGTAACGTATCCACTGAAGCAGGGGTCGTTTTGAGGTTCAACACCGGGTGTGGGCGGACAGGTATATATAGCATAAGTAATTCCTCCATTCGTCCAGCCTGGGTCTAACACAAAATCGTTATTTGAATTGATATCTATCTGATCTCCATCACAAAGTATGTAATTGTTTGTTCCATTACCATTTATGTTTGCATTTGTTGTTCCGGCGTTTGAAGAGCAACAAGTATAAGGCCCTCCGTTAACTGTAATGCTGCAACCGTTGGCATCTGTCAAAGTGAAAGATATCATATCTCCGTTGTTGAGTCCGGTTACAGATATTGATCCGCCATTCGTTGTTGTAGTAGTGTTAAATGAGGCATTTCCGGGTGAGAGATTGCTCACAGTAAAGTTACCTCCAAACATGGCGGCATATCCACCTTGAAATGTAAATATCCAGGAGCCTGTATTACAGTCCTCTGTTGCTGTATAGGTGATTGGTTCTAAATAGGTTACCTGAGTTGGCTGTCCCACAGCAACACAGTTTACATTATACATAAAGTTTGGGCCATTGTACAAAGTGATTGGAGCAAACCAAAGGGTATTACCGTTAACGTTAACTCCTGCACCAATTAATGCACCAAGTAGTCCGCCGGTAGAGCCTCCGTTATTGGTTCCTGTGTAATTTTGAAAACTCCCGGTTACGTATCCAGTGTAGCAAGGGTCTGCATCGGGGGCTAAACCCGGTATGGGGGGGCAAGTATATATAGCGTATGTAATATTGGGGTTGTATGTATTACCGTTTATTGCACCAACATCAGTTGGATAAGTGTAGTTGTTGTTGGTATTGATAATAATTTGGTCTCCATCACAAAGAATATAGTTGTTTTGCCCCTGACCGTTGATAGAGGCATTTACAGTACCTCCGTTTGCGTTACATTGGCAAAATGCAGGTGCAGTATATGGAATGTTTATGGTACAAGCTGGAGTTGAGGTAAACGTAGCCGTTATACTACAGTTTTGACTATTAGAGTTTAATCCGGGAATAGTAAAGTTGGTTGGGCTTGTAAAAGGTGCGTTAAATGTCTGCTGATTTCCGCTGCAGTCTTGTATAATAAGTTGTCCGCCTGCAGGAGGGTTGGTAAAGGTAACAGAGCCTGTGATGGTGTATTGATTGTTAACCGGGTTACAAGCTCCAATATTAATATTTATGCCATTCATATTACATGGTGGGTTTGTACAATCTATTACTGTAATTTGTGTTGTACTTGATGCATTGCATGGAGCAGTGCCTATATTATAGGTAATAGTATGGGTGCCTATTCCTGCTGTAGCAGGGTTGAAATTACCTGTTGGACTCGTTCCTGGGCCACTCCATGTGCCCCCTCCGTTTACTGCAGAGAGTTGAATTGAGGCAGCGTTATTACATATATTGGCCACAGGATTAATGGTTGGATCTGGCGGTCCTGTCTGCGCCCCTGGTGCTGGGCCTAATTGTAGGGTGAATGAACTATGAGCATTACTCCAGTCTTCCACCAATATCATTAGTACTTGCCCCGCTGTTACGTTTGGGGCGGGGACAGTTGCCGGACAAGGAAATGCATTACCGAATTGAGCACAGCCACTAGCAGATGAAGCATAATTACAAGAGATCTGAGTAGCTGGAGATAAACTGGCGCATGGGTTTGTCTGCCCGGTAATGTTAAAGACGGCTACATCAATAAACCCCGAAGTATTATTACCATTCACCAACAAATTTAATGGTCCGCTTTGAGTTATGTAAAGAATTATATAACCATAATTTGCGGTACCAGATCCATTAGTAAAATCCAGACATGTAGATGGATTATTCGAAGCAGGCGTAAAACTAAATGGCCCGGCAGTTCCGGGCGTACATATTGATGTGTTAGTATTACATTGAGAGGATAATCTGCTTGTGTAGGTAACGAATGCTAAACTAAATAGAGTGATTAATAGGCTGAATTTTTTCATACTTACTTAATTTTAAATGTGGAGTAGCCAAATTTTGAAACGCAATAACTAATAGATTTCTCAACATTTTCATTGGATAACCCACTTACTAGCTTTATTTGACAAGATGCAGAATCAATTGTAATTTCTTCAATTGTTTTATTTTCCTGCATCATTCTGTTTGCCCATCTTTTTGATTTTTCTTCATCCATCATAACAGAATGATTAAAGGAGTACGTATTTATGTTCTTGGATACTTCAATTGCTCGCATAGGAGTTTCTAGCTTATTCACCTCTGTATTTTCAATATTTTCAATAATAATTGGTTTTTCAAAACTAGAACTATTGATTTCTTGTTTTTGTTCGATTGATATGGATTTTGTATGTACCTCAGCCGGAGTGGCTTTTTTCAACTCAACTGGAATTGGATTTGCCTCAGTAGTTTTGTTTTCTTGATTGGTGTTGGTTTTTTGAACCGGGGTTACCTTATGTAAGGTAGTTTGTGCGTTTACTATAACTGATGCGCAGAAAATAATAAGAGAAAATAATTTTTTCATGAGACTGATTTTATTTTAATAAGTTAACATTACCAGCAAAAGGATGTTGTTTTCCTTCTTTGGTTTTAATAATTACTTTCCAGGTGTATTCACCCGCTTGACAATCTTGCCCGCTAAAGTGATCTTTCCCGTCCCATCCGCTAGCGTCGTTTATAGAACGATAGATTAGACGACCATTCACTTTGTTATAAATTTCGTAAATAAATTCTTCTTTTAGATGTTTTAATGATTCAGGTATATATCGTTCATTAAGATTATCATCATTACATGTAAAGGCTAGAGGGGAAAGTAAAATGGCTTCGTTGTCTATTCGCAGGTTTATTTTTTCTTTAGACACACAACCGAAATGGTTGGTCACTTCTGCTTCAACATCATAATACCCGGCTTTTAGGAAACTGTGCTCTATACTTTCACCTGTAATTGTTTTGCCTTCTACTTTCCATTTTACACTCCAGTTGGCCGGGATGTTAGTTGCAAAAGTATGTATTGGCCATCCGTCTACGTATTCAAGCTCGTTTTGTAATCTGGCTTCGGGCTTTTCAATTACCTCGTAGGTGGCAGACTGATATGTTTCATTTATTTTTGCAATTATGCCATATTTCCCTGCCCTATTGGTAGGAAGTTTTATTTTTTTGCCTTGGCCAATTAACTGGTCGTTCAAAATCCATTTTATTTCATTGCTATTTTGGTTGACTTTGACTTCAATAATAACATCTTCTCCCAAGCACAGTTGGTTGTCGAATGGGAGTATTTCTATTTTTGGAGCTATTTGTATTGAGGCAGTTGTCTCCGTAATAGGTTTCGTTAATTTAGGGTGCTCGGTTAGAGAAGTATTGCTTTCTGCAATGGGGCTTGGATCAATAATATGGTTGACTTCGTTTATTTTACTTGCAGGAGTAACTTTCGATAATGGCACAGCATTGTTTGCTTTTGTGTCGATTGTGTTTTCATTAAAAGTGTTTTCAACTTTAGCTTCTGTCTTGTCATTTGCGCTTGTTTCTTCCGTTTGAGCGATAGTTGTTTCTTTTTCGGTATTGTTGAAATAAACAATTCCTGAAATAGTAACCAATGTAGCGAATGCTGCTGCGCCTAACCAGAATTTTCCGCTGAATCCGCCTGAGCTTGTTTTGGGTAACTTTTGTTCAAGGGCAGCCCAATCAGCAGGACTGTATTCAAATTCTATTTTTTCAGCTTGATTCTTTATAAAGGACTCAAACTTATCCAGATTATTTTTTGACATCTGTATTGTTTTTCAGTTCAGTTATTAATATTTTTTTCAAATTCATCTTTGCCTTGGCGTAATTAGATTTAGAAGTTCCTTCTGTAATGTTTAGAGTTGCTGCAATTTCTTTGTGTGACATATTTTCTACCACATAAAGATTAAAAACCATTTGGTAAGCAGGGCTCAACTTATCCATTGCCAATAAGACTTCATCCATTCCTATTTGGTCATATATACTTTCTTCTTCACTTCCATCCAGAGGGGGTGTATCACTGTCAGGAATAGAACCTTCGTTTTCGAAGAGGTTTGAGCTTCTTTTTTCTTTTCGGATGAAGTCGATAGCGGCATTTACGACTATTCTTCTTATCCAACCTTCCAAAGAGCCCTCTCCGGAAAAACCACCAATTTTATCAAAGATCTTTATGAAAGCATCCTGAAGAATATCTTTTGCAGTATCTACATCTTTGGTGTATCTTCTACACACTCCCAGCATTTTACTGTAGTATGCCATGTAAACCTTCTGTTGCGCAGAACGGTCGTTTTTTCGGCATCCTATCAGTATTTGTTCAATTTCTGGTTGTGATAAACTCATTTAGCATTTCATTTAATATGACGTGTTACTTTTTGAAGGTTGCCTTATGAACAACGATATGTTTTGTGTTTAGAACTTTAAAGTTAGTCTAAGTTGTTAAATATGCATTGGATTTCTAATTTAGTGCCCGTTCAAAATTCAACATAATTTTAAATTAACCAAAAAATAAAAAAACATGAGAGTTACAGTAGTAGGTGCAGGAGCTGTAGGAGCTAGTTGCGCAGAGTATATCGCCATTAAAAACTTCGCTTCAGAAGTAGTGTTGGTAGATATAAAAGAAGGCTTTGCAGAAGGCAAAGCCATGGATTTGATGCAGACCGCATCTTTAATGGGATTTGATACTCGTATTACAGGCGTTACAAACGATTACTCCAAAACAGCCGGAAGCGAAGTTGCTGTGATTACAAGTGGTATTCCCAGAAAACCGGGAATGACCAGAGAGGAACTAATTGACATCAATGCGGGAATAGTTAAAACTGTTTCTGAAAACCTGATTAAACATTCTCCTAATGTTATAATTATTGTAGTTAGCAATCCGATGGACACGATGACTTACTTGGTTCATAAGTCGACCAACCACTCAAAAAACAGAATTATTGGTATGGGAGGAGCATTAGATAGTGCAAGATTTAAATACAGACTTGCCGAGGCATTGGATTGCCCCCAATCTGACGTGGATGGTATGGTAATAGGAGGTCATAGCGATACAGGCATGGTTCCTTTAACAAGCCTTGCAACAAGAAATAGCGTGCCTGTTTCAGAGTTTTTGAGCGCAGAGCGATTGGCAAAAGTTTCTGAAGACACCAAGGTTGGTGGCGCTACGCTTACTGCTTTGTTGGGAACAAGCGCATGGTATGCACCAGGGGCTGCAGTATCTTCATTAGTTCAATCAATTCTTTGCGACCAGAAGAAAATGTTCCCTTGCTCTGTTATGTTGCAAGGCGAGTATGGCATAAGCGATTTGTGTATTGGGGCTCCCGTTATAATTGGAAAAAATGGAGTTGAGAAAATAGTTGAAATTGAGATGTCCGAGGCTGAGAGAGCTAAATTAGCCGAAAGTGCAGAAGGTGTTAGAAAAACCAATACCGATTTGAAACTGTAGTTTCTCTGCTATATTGTAAACAAAAAGCCCTGAGAATTTCTCAGGGCTTTTTGTTTTTAGAAAAAAGTTATTTTAAAATAATTCTCTTTTTGTCGTCATCTGAGGGAATAATGCAGAACTGGTCTTTGATTAGTTTTTGTCTGTTTTTTGCGATTAGCTTGTAGAAAAAGTCTCTGATGAAAAAAGGTATGATTAATAATCCTTGAAGTAAAGGATAGCCACCTTTTAAGTGTTTGGTAATTCTTAAAGCAGCCGAAGAATTCCAGTAGGCTTTGCCGTTTTTTATTAATACAATAGAATCAATATAATCTGGTACTTTATGTTCGGTTAATAGTTTTTTGCCGATTTCGGATTGAAGTGAGGCAAACAGAAATGTTTTTCTTTTTTCCTTTTCCAGAATAAACTGAACACTTTTATTGCAAAAACTGCAATTACCATCGAAAAGAAGGATAGGATTCAAGCGATTATTTCTTGATTATTTTGTGGGTAACAGAAGCAGTACCATCAGTAAAACTCAAAAAATACAATCCGGCGGGATAGCTTTCTAGATTTAACGTATGATTCATACCTTTTATCTTGCCATTTTCTAATGTTCTTCCCGTTAAATCATGAATGAAGTAAGTGTAATTGGCAAATGTTCCAAGAGAGATTGTTATTTCGTTATCCGTTGGATTAGGGAAAATGTGTGCTTCCAGCTTGAAATCCGGCTTAAAAATAGTTGAAACATTTGCAGCATCTTCCTTGTAGAATGACATGCCCCCACGCATGGTTCCTACCACCATTTCGACTTTACTATCTCCTGTTATATCGGCTAATGTGGGTTTTGATTTGGGGCCAATGTTAATCCCAGCTACCATAGTATCAACTAAATTGAAATTACCTGAGAGTAAGTTGTTTTCTATGTCATTATAGTGAAAAATATATCCACTCTCTGAGCCAACAAAAAGTTGAATTTCGTTTTGATCATTTTTCACAATAGCCGGAGCGGCAGTTCCTTGACTTGTCCACCATTCAGAAACATCAATACCTCCCCAAAAAGTGGATGCAATTTCCCAAGAAGGAGAGGTGGCGTTACCTCTGTTTTGGACATAAACTATTCTTCCGTTTCTGTTTCCAACCACTAAATCTAAATCTCCATCATCATCCATGTCGAAAAGAACAGGACTTGCATCCTGACCTGTAAAAATCACTGTATTTGTATTGTCCTGAATTTGAAACTGAGATAGAACATAGATTGCCGGATTGCCCTGTCCTGCAGTGTTTTCGTAATAATGAAGATGCCCGGTGTTGTTGCCCACAATCATATCTAAGTCGCCATCTCCATCTAAATCGCCAAAGGTAGGTGTGTAGGTGTGTCCTGCGCTAAGGGAAGAAAGTCCTGCGAAATCAGTAGAAATTAGTTCGTAAGCAGGATTGTTGGCGCTGCCAACATTTACAAGCAGAGCTAGTTTACTCTCCATGCTGCTGTTTGTATTGTTGAAGTAGCCTATATTTCCAATTACTATATCCATCAGCCCATCGCCGTTATAATCTACAAACACGGGCTTTGCTCCGGAGCCAAATTCTAGCATGTTGTCCTGAAATTTATTGGTTTGAATTCGAATAAATTCAGGGGCGGTATTTGTACCATAATTTTTGTAATACCATGCGCTGTTAGTGTTTTCTGATAGGAAGTTTAAATTTGGAGAGGCTATCAGGTCTTTTACTCCGTCGTTATCAATATCTTCGTAGTAGGCGCAAGGGTAGGTGGATAAATAAATAGGAATTGTATTACTTGGGAAAACGGTGTCTTGCAGGATAAAAGAAGTATTCATGTTCACACCCTTGCTTCCGTCATTTGTAAGCATAACCATATTTTTGAAATCCGAATCTCCGAAAAGCAAATCTTTTACACCATCATTGTTGTAATCAAAAGTAAGCACGCAGCCACTAGTGTGTCTTAGCCCTTCGGTTGGAGTAATTGTTTCAAAGGTGTTGTGTTTCGAGTTTTCGCCACTATATGGAGCCGACTCCGGGGTGGTGATGTATATATTGGAGCAGGTATCTCTCAGATTCATTTTTAAATACGCATTCGATAAGAAATTCTCTTTAAAATGGCCCCAGCAGTCGTTTTTTAACTCAAATAATAAAGTGTCAGCAGTACCGGTTACTTCCATAGAAAAATTTTTGTGGTAAACAATTCTTGGTTCGCCACTTGATGTGAAAAAATAAAAGGTAACTATATCTAAATCCCCGTCACCATCTATGTCATCAATAGCGGGGATATCTACAGACGATGTATATA
Source organism: Flavobacteriales bacterium (assembly GCA_046295395.1). Taxonomy (GTDB): domain Bacteria; phylum Bacteroidota; class Bacteroidia; order Flavobacteriales_D; family JBKBNH01; genus JBKBNH01. Next base: position 213,937 of record JBKBNH010000004.1, read on the forward strand.
GGTTTATGGGGTTGTTGTTTGGGGGGTGGATGGAATAAATGAAAGGGTTTGTGATTTGAAGAAATTCTAAATTACCGGGCGTACTAATATTTTTATGCACCATTATACCCCCCGGGTAATAAGAGAAAATATCTTTTTTGCCATCGTTGTTAAAATCTCTTAATAATGCCCAAGATTGAAGTTTTGGAAACATGGGTTCATATTCAGGAGCATAATCATAATCTGTTCCCGGGCCTCCATTATTTATAAAAGTTAGAATTTTATTACCCTCTCTGTCAAAAATAAATAAATCATCAATCCCATCCATGTTTAGGTCTATAGTAGAAAACTGAGGGCTGTTTACCCCCCCCACCCAAGGGTACTTTAGCGATACAGCATTGTAAACAACATCAACGGTATCTATCCTAGAGAATCCGTATTTGTTGGTTTGAGCAGAAATGGTTATTGTGAGCGTAATTCCAACAAAGAAGAATAATTTTTTCATTAAGTACTATTTTTAGCAAAATTAAGTCTTAATAAGACGTAAATTACCACCAATTATTTGCACACACATTAAATTATTTTTTCTAATTCATTTTCGAATTGGGAAATAATTAATGAAGTTCTATATTTGCAGCCCTAATTTTAGGAGTAAAGTATAAAAAAAGCATAAATGCAAAACAGAACGATTATTTGGGTATTTACCATTTTGTTAGTGGTAGCCTGTCTTTATCAGATTTCTTTTTCGTGGGTAACGCGAGGGGTTGAGAAAAAAGCACTTGTTGTAGCTCAGCAAAAGTTAGACTCAGTAATTAACGAAGGTGTTAGTCCGGTAATTATCGGTAAAAATGTCTTCGATATTGATACAGACAAAGGAAAAGAAGAGCTGAAATCGCATTTCGAAAAAGAATATTTGACTGAAGTAGGTGATGCCCCTGCGTATCCGATTTTCGGATTCTCCTATCAGGAAGCAAAAAACAATGAACTTAATCTTGGACTTGATTTGCAGGGAGGTATGAGTGTTACGCTTGAGGTTTCTATTCCGGAAATGATAGATAATCTTACGGGGAATACTAATAAACCAAGCTTCAGAAAACCTTACCAGGAAGCATACAGCGACTACGCAAAAGGAGCCCAAGAAGACTTCATCACTATTTTTGCAAGAAAATTTTCTCAGAACGACCCAGATGCCAAGCTGTCTAAATTTTTCCATAAGTCTGTTGAAGGGATTGGATTGAATGATTCCAACGAACAAGTTATTAATGTTCTAAGAAGACTTTCTAGCGAGGCGGTTGATAAAACTCAGATGATTTTAGAAAATCGGATTAATAAATTTGGTGTAAGTCAGCCATCTATTCAAAAGCAGGCATTAACTGGCAGACTTCATATTGAACTTCCCGGAGTTAAAGATGAGCGCAGGGTTAGATCTTTATTGCAAAGCACGGCTAACCTTGAGTTTTGGGATACTTACTTGCTAGGTGAGATTGCTCCAAATCTGGAAAGGGTTAATGAGCTTCTCAGGAAAAGAGGTCAAATTCGATTAGGCAATGAAACTGTTGATATTTCAAAGCCAATTGTTGTTGAAGAGGAAGCCAATACTGAAGCGGCAGAATCAGAAATGGTGAAAAATGACAACACGAAAACAGACGCAGACTCTTCTCTTACAGAGTTATTAAACAGTCAAACGGAAGCAGATAGTCTTCTTGCTCAACAAGATAATCCATGGTTTTCATTATGTATGGTATTATCCAATGATGGTTTTACTCCAGCTGCGGGTTATGTTAGAATAAAAGACACCGCTAAGGTAAATGCTATTCTTGTTGATGATGAGGTGAAAAATTTGTTGCCCAATGATCTTGCATTGATGTGGGGAACTAAGCCTCAGGAATTCACTACCCAAGAAGGCGCAAAGTCGATGATGCTCCCACTGTATGCAATTAGAAAGACATTTGACGGTGTTCCAAAGATTGATGGCGAAGGAATTAAAAATGCTTTCCCCGATTACGATGAATACGGAAGGGTTAAGGTTTCTATGATGATGCATGATAATGCAGCTCAGATTTGGTCAGACTGGACTGGACAAATTGCGCAAAAAGGATTTGTTGCAATAGCTATGGATGGATATGTTTATTCTGCTCCACTTGTTCAAGGTAAAATTCCAAATGGTAGTACAGAGATATCAGGAAACTTTGATATAAAAGAGGCAACAGATTTATCTTCAATTTTGCGTTCAGGGGCACTTCCTGCGCCGGCTAAAATTGTAGATGAAGCGATTGTTGGGCCCTCATTAGGTCAGCAAAACATTAGTTCGGGTCTAATGTCTTTTCTTATTGCCTTGGCTTTGGTGTTGGTGTATTTAATTTTTTATTACACCAAATCGGGTTTGGTTGCGGCTTTAGCACTTTTGGTTAATATTTTCTTTATAGTGGGAACATTAGCATCTCTTGGCGCAGCTCTTACGTTGAGTGGTATTGCCGGTATCGTTCTTACAATAGGTATGTCAGTGGATGCCAACGTACTTATTTTTGAACGTGTGAAAGAAGAAATGGCATTGGGCAAAACAGCCAAAATGGCATTGGCAGATGGATACAAAAATGCTTACTCAGCTATTTTTGACTCTAACATTACAACTCTTTTAACAGCGGTTGTTTTGGCTTACTTTGGATCGGGACCTATTCAAGGCTTTGCTACAACTTTAATTATTGGTATTTTTACTTCGTTGTTCACAGCGATTGTTATTACTAGGCTGATTTTTTCTTATATGCTTGATCGTAAATCGGAGATGAAGTTTGGCACTCCAACAACTTTAAAACTATTTACTAATACAGCCATACAGTTTGTTGAGAAACGCAAGTTTTCGTACATAATTTCCGGTATTATAATAATTTTAGGTGTTTCATCTCTGGTAACAAAAGGATTAGATAAGGGTGTTGAATTTACCGGAGGAAGGACTTACACTGTGGAGTTTATTGAAAAGCAGGATAATCAAGCTGTTAAACTAGCCTTGAGTAAGGTGTTTGTGGATGCGTCAGGACTTGCGTTAGCTCCTGAAGTGAAAACAAGAGGAGGAAGTGGATATGTGTTTGATATCACTACAAAATATCTGGCAGAAGAGCGCACTACTGAAGCAACAACAAGAGTGGATTTAGCCTTGGCTTCTGGTTTGGAGCAATTTGGTGCGTACACCATAAACCAGCAACGTTCTGTTGATGCTACCATATCTAGCGGGTTAATATATAGCTCTATCTCAGCAATTGTATTCTCGTTAATCGTTATTTTCATCTACATTGTATTCAGATTCAGAAAGTGGCAGTATGGTTTAGGCGCTTTGGTGGCGATGTTCCATGATGTTTTAATCGTACTTTCATTATTCTCTTTCTTCTATGGCATTATGCCATTTTCGATGGAGGTTGATCAGGCATTTATTGCGGCAATCCTCACAGTTGTTGGTTACTCAATAAACGACACAGTGGTTGTATTCGACCGTATTCGGGAGTTCTTAAACGACGGAAAGAAAAAGGCTGATAATGCAATTATTAATAATGCTTTGAATAGTACATTGAGTAGAACTATCAATACATCGTTTACAACCTTCTTGGTATTGCTAACTATTTTTTTACTAGGTGGTGATGCAATTAAAGGGTTTACCTTTGCCTTGATGATAGGCGTATTGGTAGGAACATATTCGTCGCTTTTCATTGCAACTCCTTTGGTTGTAGATTTATCAAAAAAAGATAAGGCAGGTAAATAGTTTGCTTTAAAATAAATAAGTAAAAAAGCCTTTCCACATGGAAAGGCTTTTTTACTTTTGCGAGGTGAGACTTCTTTTTTTGAATAGTATAAGTACAGGTGAAATTATTACTATAATGTTTTTCATCTTGTTTTTCTTTGGAGCTAAGAGTATTCCCAAAATTGCTCGTACTGCCGGACGAACTATACGTCAAATTAAAGATGCTACACAATCTATTCAGCGCGATATAGAAGATTCAGCCAAAGATTCAGCCAAAGAAATACACCGTATTGAAACTGATGTTAAAAAAGAAATTGACACACCTGAATTATGATGATTGATGTATTCTTTCTTTTACTGGGTTTAATTGTCTTGGTTTTTGGAGGTGATTTTTTAGTAAAGGGAGCGGTTGATATTGCATTAAAATTTAGAATATCGCCATTAATCATTGGTCTTACAATCGTTGCCTTCGGTACTTCTGCACCCGAATTGTTGGTTAGTGTTAATGCCGCTATAAAAGGCAGCCCGGGAATTGCTGTAGGTAATGTTATAGGTTCGAATATTGCTAATATTGCGTTTGTTTTAGGAGCTACAGCTTTTATTTATCCGGTTACAGTAGATAAGCAAATAAAAAGAGTGGATTACCCTTTTATGTTGCTTGCTACAGCAATGTTTTGGTTATTTAGTTTCAATGGTATTATTTCTACAGTGGAAGCCTTAATTCTTACATTATTATTGGTGTTATATACGCTTGTTTTGATAAGAATAGTAACCAAGGGAAGAGCAGGAAAAAAAGATGAAGATGTTGTAAGCGTGAGCATGTGGAAAGCTTCTGGGTTTTTACTGCTTGGTTTTGTTGGACTTTATTTTGGTTCTGAATGGCTTTTGTCCGGGGCAGTTGGTCTTGCTAGGGTTGCGGGAATGGAAGAACATGTTATAGGTGTAACAATAGTAGCCGTTGGCACCTCTATACCTGAGTTGATAACTTCCTGCGTGGCAGCATTTAAAAAAGAGTCAGGCATTTCTTTAGGTAATTTAGTGGGATCAAATATTATGAATGTTTTTTGTGTAATGGGTATAACCGGACTAATAAAGCCGGTAGATGTAGATTCGTCACTACTGCAATTTGATGTTTTTTGGTTTGTAGCTACGGCTATAGTTATTTTCCCGCTTATATACCTTTTTCTAAATATTAGAAGAATTCATGGAGCAATTCTTTTGCTGATTTACTTCGCCTACATTTTTCTTGTTGTTAAGAGTATTTAATCATTTTAGGTATTTATTTTTTCAAAATCATTTTTTGGAGATAAAAATCATGTTTTATTCATTCATGTGTAAAAATAATTGGGGGCGTGTTGAAAAAAACATAAAAAATTTACTTATACCCCCCTTCAAAAACTTACCTTTGTCAAAAAAATTATAAAAAATAAAAAAAATGAGCCTTCGATTTAAAGCAATGGAAGAAGTTATGCACAGAACCCCGTATTATCCTTCTTCAAAGGGAGATGTTAGAAATTCTAATATTTTCGGTAAAAATGTTTTCAATGTGGCTAAAATGCGAGAATTCCTTACTGAGGAATCATACAAAAGCGTAATGGCCGCAACTTATGAAGGGAAGCAAATAGACAGGGCTATTGCTGATCAGATTGCCAGTGCGATGAAAGATTGGGCTATATCAAAAGGCGTTACCCATTACACACATTGGTTTCAGCCGCTGAATGGGCTAACTGCAGAAAAGCACGATGCGTTTTTTACCCCGATAGAGGAAGGTAGAGCCATAGAAACTTTTGAAGGAAAGCTACTTGTTCAACAGGAGCCTGATGCGTCTTCATTTCCAAACGGAGGTATAAGGAACACTTTTGAGGCAAGGGGTTATACTGCTTGGGATCCTACTTCTCCAGCATTCATTGTGGGTAAAACACTTTGCATTCCAACTATTTTCATTTCTTACACGGGAGAGTCTTTAGATCATAAAATGCCATTACTCAAAGCGCTTCACGTTGTAGACGAGGCTGCCACCGCTGTTTGTCAGTATTTCGATAAAGATGTAAACCGCGTTACGGCTACACTCGGTTGGGAGCAGGAGTATTTTTTAGTAGACAAGGCATTTGTAAATGTACGCCCCGATTTACTTGTTGCAGGAAGGGCCTTGGTTGGTAGCTCTCCAGCGAAAGGGCAGCAGCTGGAAGATCATTATTTTGGTTCTATTCCTGACCGTGTTCATGCATTTATGCAGGAGTATGAGACAGAAGCTTTAAAGCTAGGAATTCCTGTAAGAACTAGACATAATGAGGTTGCGCCAAACCAATTTGAGTGCGCACCCATGTTTGAGGAGGCTAATTTGGCTATAGATCACAACTTATTGTTGATGGATGTGATGGAAAAAATTGCCATTAAGCATAATTTTCGTGTATTGCTTCATGAAAAACCTTTTGCCGGGCTGAACGGCTCAGGTAAACACAATAATTGGGCGTTAGCTACGAACACCGGGGTAAACCTTTTTGCTCCCGGAAAAAACCCCAAGTCAAATATTCAGTTTTTAACATTTCTTGTAAATACCATTAAAGCTTTTCATGATAATGCAGACCTGCTAAGGGCAACCATAGCATCTGCTTCTAACGATCATCGACTAGGAGCAAATGAGGCGCCTCCGGCTATTATGTCGGTATTCATAGGTTCGCAGCTAACTAAGGTGCTCGACGATTTGGAGAGAAATGTGAAATCGGGTAAAATGAGTCCTGAGGATAAAACTGACTTGAAGCTGAATATCGGAAAAATTCCTCAGATTTTGCTCGATAATACCGATAGAAACAGAACCTCTCCATTTGCTTTTACAGGAAATAAATTTGAGTTTCGTGCAGTAGGCTCCTCTGCCAATTGCTCTAGCGCAATGGTGGTTATCAACACCATTATGGCCAAGCAGCTGAAAGAATTTAAAAAGTCGGTAGATGCCCGCATTGCAAAAGGAGACAAGAAGGATGAGGCGATTCTAAAAGAGCTTCAAAAGTTGATAAAAGAATCTAAAAAAATCCGATTTGAAGGAAACGGCTACGGAGATGAGTGGGTGAAAGAAGCCGAAAAACGGGGTTTATCTAACCTAAAAGACACACCAAGAGCTTTGCAGGCACTTAAGGATAAAAAAGTGCAGCAAATTTTCGAAGAAACCGGAGTGCTTACTCACCGTGAGTTGGAATCACGTCACGAAATCAGGCTGGAAAACTACATCCTTAAGCTACAAATTGAAGCCAGAATTCTTGGCGATTTGGTAAACAACTACATATTTCCCGCTGCCGTAAGGTATCAGAACGAGCTAATTAAAAATGTTCAGGGGCTGAAAGAAATTCTACCAGCCGCTGAATTTAAAACGTCTACGATTTCTCAAATAGATATGATTAAAAGAATCGGCAATCATCTTACAGAGGTGAAAACACTTGCCGATAAAATGCTCAATGAGCGAAAAGTAGCAAATAAAATTTCCGATACCGAAAAGAAAGCATTTGCTTATTGCGATAAGGTAAAAGTACATTTTGACACAATCAGATACCATGCAGACAAATTGGAGCAGCTAGTTGACGATAGTTACTGGCCTTTGCCAAAGCTACGTGAAATACTATTTATCAAATAAATAGATAGGCTTAAATAGGTGTTTAAAAGCTGTGAATAGCGCTTTTTTTTCGTTAAAATTTTAATAGGTGTGTGTAAATTGAAATATTTGCTTATTTTCGCATCTAATGCGGTTGTTTTTAAAGACCAACAATTAACAGGAAAACTAAAATACTATGAAGTTTAACAAGCTAATTCTTCTCCTATTTACATTAGGATTTTTTTCGGTATCTGCGCAAAAGAATTTTGCAAAGGATGCTGATTTTGCTTATATGAACGAACAATTCTATTCTGCTATAGATTTATACAAAAAGGCAGAGGTTAAAGAGAAGAAAGTTCAGGAAAAAGGTAGAATCAATTACATGATTGCTGAGTGTTACAATAACATTCTTGATCCAAAACAGGCAGAAACCTACTACAAAAGAGCAATTCAGCTGAAGTACGAAAAAATTAATCCAGATGTTGTTTTACAACTTGCTCATATTATGAAGCAGCAGGGGAACTACAAGGATGCTAAAAAAGAATACGAGAATTATCTTGTGCTAAAACCAGGGGACAAGGAAGGTCAATTGGGAGCAGAATCTTGTCGCCTTGCTATTCAGTGGATAGCCGAGCCAACCAAGCACATTATTACTAAAGAATATCAGCTAAATACCGAAGGATACGATTGGGCTCCTGTATTTGCAGACAAAAAACATTCAGAATTGGTTTTTTCATCAAGCCGTCAAGGTTCTGCCGGTAGCGATATTGACCCTAGGACAGGTGTTGGTTTTATGGATTTATGGACTACTACAAGAGATAACAACGGAAAGTGGAGCGAACCCAAAAGACTTCCTGAGGTAATCAATACTCCTGATAACGAAGGTGCTGCTACTTTTGATAACAAAATGACAACCATATATTTCACCCGTTGTCCTCGTGAAAAGAAACAGAATATAGGCTGTGATATTGTTTTTTCCGAAAAACAAGGGAATAACTGGAAACCTACCCAATCATTGGGTATGAAGCCTTCTGGAGCTGACTCTCTTTCTTGTGGGCACCCCACTATTTCTAACGATGGTAAATACATCATTTTTGCCGCTGATTTTCCTGGAGGTTTTGGGGGAAAAGACCTTTGGATAACTGAATATGACAGAAGAGAAAAAAAGTGGACAATTCCCGTGAACTTAGGCTCGTCTGTAAATACTCCCGGAGATGATATGTTTCCCTACTTGAGAGAGGATGGAGTTCTATTTTACTCTACCGATGGACTTCCGGGTTTAGGTGGGTTAGATATTTTTATGGCTGATAAGACCGGGGAGAAATCTTGGGGCAATCCAAAAAATCTTGAGTATCCTATGAACTCTGCTGAACATGATTTTGGAATTATTTTCGACAGAGGCAAGCCAGAAAAGGGATTCTTTACTTCAAGCAGACCAGGAGGTAAAGGCTTAGATGACATATATAGCTTCCGTTTACCTGAGCTTATTTTCTCTTTGGAATGTATTGTGAAGGATAAAGAAACTTTACTTCCAATTTCTAACGCAACAGTTACCCTATCAGGCTCTGATGGCTCTATTGTAACAAAGCAAACAGATGAAAATGGAGTAGCAATTTTTGAAGAAGATGCCGGAAAGCGCTATGTGCTTGCAGAAACTAATTACGAAGTTAAAGCGGCAGAGCCTTGCTATATTGCGGGCACTACCAAATTCTCTACTACCGGATTAACAGAATCCAAGAAATTTATCCAAGAATTTTTTCTTCAGAACACTTGTGGAAAGGTTGTGGACATGCCAGAGGTACAGTACCCATACAATAAATGGAATCTTTTGGTAATACCAGGAGAAGTAAACTCTGAAGATTCCTTGATGTTCTTGTACAATGTGCTAGTAGAAAACCCAACGTGGAAAATAGAGCTTCAAGCACACACCGACTGCCGTGGTAGCCGTCCTTACAACTTAAAACTGTCTCAGAATCGTGCTAAAACCTGTGTAGATTTCCTAATTGGAAAAGGAATTCATCCAGGCAGATTGGTGGCTAAGGGTTATGCACAGGATGTGCCTAGAGCCGCAGGCTTGGAGTGTGAAACCATTAAAAAAATGAAAACTAAAGAAGAGCAGGAAGCGGCTCACCAGCGAAACAGAAGAACACAGTTCTTGGTGTTAGATCGTGAGTGGAAAGAACCGGGTAAATAGCTCAAATAAATACTAATCAAAGCATCCCTTGTTTCGGCAAGGGATGCTTTTTTTATTTTTGCAACATGAATCAAAAAACGGAACGATACGACCAACGGGGTGTCTCAGCGGGGAAGGAAGAGGTACACGCTGCCATTAAAAATATTTCCAAAGGGCTTTTTCCAAAGGCTTTTTGTAAGATAGTACCTGATATGCTAACAGACAGTGATGAACACTGCTTGGTGATGCACGCCGATGGAGCCGGAACAAAATCCTCATTGGCTTACCTTTATTGGAAAGAAACGGGCGACATTACCGTATGGAAAGGCATTGCTCAGGATGCGCTTATTATGAACATTGATGATTTGTTGTGCGTGGGAGCTACCGAGAATATTATGCTTTCCAGCACTATCGGCAGAAATAAAAATCTGATTCCCGGTGAGGTAATCGCCGCCATTATCAACGGCACAGAAGAGTTACTAGAACAATTGCGGACTTATGGAGTAAACATATATTCTACAGGTGGAGAAACGGCTGACGTTGGAGACTTGGTTCGTACTATTATTGTAGATTCTACGGTAGTTTGTCGAATGAAGCGAAAAGATGTGATTGATAATTCCAATATACAAGCCGGCAACGTAATAGTGGGGTTGGCATCTTATGGGCAGGCGACTTACGAAACTCAATACAACGGTGGAATGGGTAGCAACGGGCTCACCTCTGCACGCCACGATGTGTTTGCAAAGTATTTAGCCGAAAAATATCCCGAAAGTTTCGACCCATCAGTACCTTTAGAACTAATTTACTGTGGGAATACGAAACTTACCGATGCTGTAAAAGATTCACCTATTAATGCCGGTAAGCTGGTTTTATCACCCACCCGAACCTATGCCCCTATCATTATCGAAATTTTGAAAAAATACCGAAACCAAATAAACGGTATGGTGCATTGCAGTGGCGGGGCACAAACTAAAGTGCTGCATTTTATAGAAAATCTACATATTATAAAAGACAATTTATTCCCTATTCCACCGCTGTTTAAACTTATTCAACAGCAAAGCGCAACAGATTGGAATGAAATGTACAAAGTGTTTAATATGGGACACCGTATGGAGCTTTATGTGCCACAGGACATTGCAGAAGACCTTATTGCTATTTCGAAATCGTTTGGTGTGGAGGCTCAAATTATAGGTAGAGTAGAAACTAGCAAAGACAAACAAGTAACGCTTAAAACAGAAAACGGAGAGTTTATATACAACTGAAATGAACAAAGAACTGATAAATAAACTGGAGTCTATTCGCGACAAGCACGAGGAAATAGGTAAATTGATTACCGATCCAAATGTAATTGCCGATATGAAACGATATGTGAAACTCACCAAAGAGTACAAAGATTTGGAGGCGATTGTAGAAGCTTTAAAAGAATACAAAAACTTGGCTGGAAATATCGAGAATGCTAAAAATATCTTCTCTACCGAAAAAGATGATGATTTCAGAGAGATGGCGAAAGCAGAACTCGAAGAAGGAGAAAAAAGAATGGTGAAACTGGAAGAAGAAATTAAATTTCTTTTAATCCCCAAAGACCCCGAAGATGTCAAAAATGCTGTTCTTGAAATTCGTGCCGGAACAGGTGGCGACGAAGCCAGTATTTTTGCCGGAGATTTGTACAGAATGTACACCAAGTATTGTGAAACCAAGGGGCTGAAGCTAGAGGTGGTAAACGAAAGTGAAGGCACAATGGGAGGCTACAAAGAAATTATTCTTAATGTTACCGGAGAAAGTCCTTACGGTACACTAAAGTTTGAGTCAGGGGTACACCGTGTACAACGCGTGCCTGATACCGAAACTCAAGGACGGGTACACACTTCGGCGGCTACCGTTGTGGTTCTGCCCGAAGCAGATGAAGTAGATGTTTCTATCAACCCTGCTGATTTGGAATTTCAAACAGCACGTTCCAGTGGTGCCGGTGGGCAGAACGTTAACAAGGTGGAAACTAAGGTGCAGCTTACTCACAAACCTACCGGTATAATGATTACCTGCCAAGTTTCACGATCGCAGTTGGCCAACCGCGAGATGGCACTTCAGATGCTTAGAACAAAACTTTACGAAATAGAACTTGCCAAGCACAACGAGGCTATATCTTCTAAGCGCAAAACAATGGTTTCAACCGGAGACAGGTCAGCCAAAATTAGAACGTATAATTATCCTCAGGGCAGAGTAACCGACCACCGTATTGGAATGACCATCTACAACTTACAGAATTTTATGAACGGCGACATTCAAGAAATGATTGACGCGCTGAATATGGCAGAAAATGCCGAAAAACTTAAAGAAGGAGCTATAGCGTAATGGAAAGAGCAAGACTGATTGAACTAATAAAAGAAAGAAAATCTTTTTTGTGCGTTGGGTTAGACTCCGACCCTTCAAAGATTCCTTCTTGTCTTCAAAATGAGGATAATCCGATTTTAGCTTTTAATAAGGCCATAATTGATGCTACTCGTAATTATGCTGTAGCTTACAAGCCCAATATTGCCTTTTATGAGGCGATGGGTGCTTCCGGATGGGAAACCCTAATGAAAACTATCGAATACATCGGAGAAAATCACTTTATAATAGCCGATGCCAAGCGAGGCGATATTGGAAATACATCAAATTATTATGCCAAGGCGTATTTCGAAAAAATGAATTGCGATGCCATTACAGTTTCTCCTTATATGGGTAGAGATTCTGTTACTCCGTATTTACAATATTCCGGTAAGTGGGCGATAATACTTGGGCTAACCTCTAACGAGGGAGCGCTTGATTTTCAGACCCAACTAATGCACACCAACCGGATGCTTTTTCAAAAAGTATTAGCAAAGAGCAAAGAATGGGGCACAGACGAAAATACAATGTACGTTATCGGCGCTACCCGAGCAGAAATGCTTTCGCAAGTAAGAGATATTGTACCCAACCATTTTTTACTTATTCCCGGAGTGGGAGCGCAGGGTGGCAGTTTACAGGAAGTAGCGCAGTATGGTATGAATAAAGAGTGTGGGCTATTAGTGAATGCGTCGCGGTCTATTATCTATACCTCCGGCGGGGGTGATTTTGCTAATGCAGCAGGGCTTACTGCTAAGAAAATACAAGAGGAAATGGAAGTCCTTCTACAAAATGCAGGAATAGCCGGATAAAAATCAAAAATCAAAAATCTAAATTTTTGTATTGGAAATTAGCGTGATAAAAGAAGACTTCATACACTACGCTTGGAAATACAAGCTGTACGACTTTTCATCTTTGGTTACTGAAAAAGATGAAACCATAGAGGTAATTCAGCCGGGTTTGCACAACTCCAACGCAGGCCCCGATTTTTTGAACGCTAAAATTAAAATTGGCGATATTCTTTTTGTCGGCAACGTGGAGATGCACATCAATTCTTCCGATTGGTATAACCACAAGCACCAGACCGATAAGGCCTATGAAAATGTAATTTTACACGTTGTGCTTAATAATGATAAGCCCGTTTTCAATGCACAAAATCAGCCTATTCCCTGTTTGGAAATTACTCCATTCCTTCACCCCGGAGCGGTAGAAAAGTACCATATTTTAATGGATGGAAAAAGAAGAATTCCTTGTGAAACCTTATTGATAGAAAACCCCATTTCCGACACCTCTTTTTGGCTAGAAAGATTGGTAGTAGAACGGATGATAGAAAAATCTGCCCGAATACTGGAAACATTGGAAAAAACCAAAAGCGATTGGGAAACCACAGCCTATATCACTTTTATGCGTTACTTGGGTTCGGGGCTCAATAACGATGCTTTTCAGCAGTTAGCAGAAAACACTCCTTTAAGTGTACTTCGTAAAAATAACTTCCAACCGTTGGCTATAGAAGCGCTTTTATTTGGACAGGCGGGATTTTTGGAAAAAGAAGCCGACGCATATTCCGAGCAATTACGAAAAGAATACCTCTATCAGCAGCAGAAATACAACCTTACAGCGCTTCATTCGGGATGTTGGAAGTTTTCTAAAATTCGTCCTTCGGGTTTTCCTACATTGCGATTGGCATATATGGCAGCGCTTATAGTCTCCGATGCCGAATTTTTTCAAAATTTGCTAAAATGCAATACTGCAGAACAGGTTAACAATGTGCTAGAGGTTCCATTACCTGAGTATTGGCAGCAGCATTATCATTTTGGCAAAAAAACTGCACGCAAAGTAAATCCAATAGGCAAGGGTTTTATGCAAAATGTAACTATCAATGTAGTAGCACCTCTGCGCTTTGCTTATGCCACTTATTTGGGTAACGAGGAAGAACGCGAAATAGCCATAGAGCTACTCCACCAGTGCAAACCTGAAGTGAATGGTGTAGTTGATATGTGGAGTGAACTGGGCGTTAATGCCAACGATGCCGCCGAATCGCAAGCATTAATCCATTTAAAAAAGTTGTATTGTGATAAGAAAAAATGCTTAAATTGCGGCTTCTCCAAACATTTATTGAGTTAATATGGTGGATGCAATTAAAACATATTTCGAAAGAAAAGCCTTTGGCGTTTGCGAATGGTGGGGCAAAAAACTGGGTATTTCTGCTCAAAAAATTCGAGTATCTTTTATCTATCTGTCTTTTATAACCATAGGTTCTCCGCTGGTTATTTACCTAATAATGGCTTTTATTTTGGAGCACAAGGAAGTGTTCAAATCTTTCCGCTCCCGCAAAACGATTTGGGATATATAAACGTTTGAACCCTTCGGATTTAGGTACTAGCTCATCAAGATTTATCTCTAATCCCGAAGGGATTGTATGCCCCTATAAAGTACGGTAAGTGATATCTTTTTCGACCCCTTCAGGGTCGTATAACTTTCGGTAGGCTCTAGCTTATAAACGTTTGAACCCTTCGGATTCAGGTACTAGCTCATCAAGATTTATCTCTAATCCCGAAGGGATTTCATATTTATAACGGATAAGTGGATAGAGCTTCATCGACCCCGAAGGTGGTCGTATGATAAACTTTCGAATCTATAATTTTCAAATAGCTGAGTTCAACTAATTAGTGCAATTTTTTGAAAACTTTATTATTTTTACCACTACTATGTCGGGCACTTTTTCTCAGTTATACGTTCAGGTTGTTTTTGCCGTAAAGGGTAGAAAAAATCATATTAATCCCGAGTGGGAACAGGAACTTTACAAGTACATCACAGGCATTGTTACAAATAAAGCACAAAAACTAATAGCCATTGGAGGAATCCCTAATCACATCCATATTTTCATAGGATTTAAACCCTCTCTTTGTATTTCAGACTTGGTCAGAGAAATCAAAAAATCGTCCAATGAGTTTATCAATAACAGGGGGTTTATCAAAAATCGTTTTCAATGGCAAGAAGGTTATGGAGCTTTTACCTATAGCCATTCAGCCGTTGATAATGTGGTAAAATACATTCTGAATCAAAAAGAGCATCATAAGGTGAAGACTTTCAAAGAAGAGTATGTTGAGCTGCTCAAAAAATTTGAGATTGATTATAAACCCGAGTTCTTGTTTGACTGGGAAGAATGATTTCATTTTTCTTGTAAAAATCCTACCTTTCGGCGAGTATGCAAACAGACCGAAAAAAGATTCTTATTACCGGTTCCAATGGTTTATTGGGGCAAAAGCTTGTGAAACAGTTGGTGGCTCATCTGCATTTTCAGCCCGTAGCCACTTCTTTGGGAGTTAATCGTTTACAATCCGTTAAAAATTTTGAGTACCACTCGCTGGACATTACAGATAAAAACGCAGTAAGTCAGCTCTTGGGTAGTGTAAAACCCGATGTGGTAATCAATACAGCGGCAATGACCAATGTAGATGCCTGCGAGCAACAGCGCGAAGAATGCAGAAAGCTAAACGTGGATGCAGTAGCTTATTTGCTAAACGCTTGTGAGCAAATAAATGCCCAGTTTATTCACCTGTCTACCGATTTTGTTTTTGATGGAGCTGCAGGGCCATACAGAGAAACCGACCAACCCAATCCACTTAGTTTTTATGGGCAGAGCAAGTATGATTCAGAGCAAATTGTGCTCAAAAGCTCCTATAAAAATACAGCCATAGCACGAACAATTATCGTTTTTGGTATAGTTGAAAATATGAGTCGTTCCAATCTGGTATTGTGGGCAAAGGATGCACTGAGCAAAAAGCAACCGATTAATGTAGTTACCGACCAGTTTCGTTCTCCTACCTGGGCAGATGATTTGGCAAAAGGATGCATATTGATTGCCGAAAAAAAAGCCGCTGGAATCTACCATATTTCCGGCCCGGAAACCCATTCCATTTTCGATTTGGTTTGCCAAGTTGCCGATTTTTATGGGCTTGATAAAACCTTGATAAAACCCATAAGTTCAGATTCGTTGAATCAACCCGCCAAACGCCCCCCGCTCACAGGTTTTATATTAGATAAAGCCAAACAAGATTTGGGGTACAACCCACTAACATTTAAAGAAGCTCTACAAGAATTAGACAAAGAATTAGCAAGCCAAATCTAAATTGCTAAATTTGTTCACCCTGATAATGGTTACTATGAAAAAATACCTACTCACCCCAATTCTGTTGGGATTTGTTTTTTTAGCTCAATCGCAAATCAAAGCTAATCTAGAATTCGTAAATCTTACCGACGACATCAACGATGTGAAAGTATGGGTGAATGTGGAAGAAGGAGTGAAACCGTTTCGTTATCATTGGTCAGATAAAAATACGAGTATATATGCCGACACAGCTTTTAGGCAAATGGAAGGAAGCGTAGTGTTTCTTAAGCTTTTTGATGCTTCGGGCGATAGTATATATCTGAGTATTGACATTTCTGCAAACTCTGTAGTTGAAAAAATGAATGCTGCGGTAAAACCCATGGTAGATTTTGTCGCTTTGGGTTTTTTCTGGGATCCTTTTTCTACTATGGGGATTTACGATCCTGTAATAAAAAATGATTCTGTTAACATTATTTCTCCGTTTGGGAAAGATGAGCAATACACTAATCTACGCGTTGCCGAATGGCTTGTGAATGATGGAGAGCAGGTAACGCACAATCAATTAATAGCTAAAATGACTTCGGATAGAGGACAGTTTGGTTTGTATGCTGTGGGCAATGGCGTAATTCGAATAGATAATCCAGCAGGAGAAGATGCTACATACAAATTTGTGGCAAAAGATGGTAAGGAAAGACAAAGAGGTAAAGTGTTATGCACAATTCTTTATGATCGGCCATTTCCTGCCACCACTCCAAACGGAGCGCCTATATCTCAAAGTATTCCATTTGTTGTTGTTTGGCTTGTTTTGGGAGCAACATTTTTCACTATTCGAATGAAGTTTATCAATTTTAGAGGGGTTAAACATGCTCTTGATTTGGTAAGAGGAAAATATTCAGATCCCAACGATAAGGGTGAGGTTTCTCATTTCCAGGCATTAACTACGGCGCTTTCGGCTACAGTTGGGTTGGGCAATATAGCAGGGGTTGCAGTGGCTGTTACTTTGGGAGGGGCAGGTGCAACTTTCTGGATGATTGTGGCAGGATTACTTGGTATGGCCTCAAAGTTTACGGAGTGTACACTTGGATTAAAATACAGAGAGATAAATGAAGAAGGAGAAGTATCGGGTGGGCCAATGTACTACTTGAAAAAAGGTTTAGCGAAGAAGGGAATGCCTGTTTTTGGTAAAGTATTAGCTATACTATTTGCGGTGCTCTGTATTGGAGGATCGTTTGGTGGAGGCAATATGTTTCAGGCCAATCAGGCTTTCACTCAATTATCAAGATCTGTCCCCGGCTTAGAGGGCCACGGGCTAACTGTAGGTATTATCTTGGCGTTATTGGTCGGAGTTGTTATTATTGGCGGTATCAAGAGTATTGCAAGGGTTACGGATAAAATTGTACCATTTATGGTAACGATATATGTTGTAACGGCTTTAGCTATAATATTTATGAATATCGGATATATTGGAGAAGCATTTTCAGAAATTATTTCAGGAGCTTTCTCTCCTACTGCCTTGAAAGGTGGAGTAATAGGGGTATTAATAGTAGGATTTCAGCGTGCCGCATTTTCTAACGAAGCCGGTGTGGGAAGCGCTTCTATTGCGCATAGTGCTTCCAAAACAAACGAACCGGTTAGCGAGGGAGTTGTAGCTTTACTGGAGCCTTTTATCGATACGGTGGTTGTTTGTACTATGACGGCTCTTGTACTTATATTTACCGGATTTGCCGAAGGCGGACCGGATGAACTTACCGGTTCTGAGTTAACTTCTCAGGCGTTTACCAGTATATTTGGATGGTTTGAGTGGATTTTACTCATCGCTATTGTGCTTTTTGCTTTTTCTACCATGGTTTCGTGGTCTTATTATGGATTGAAGGCATGGACTTATTTGTTTGGTAACAGCAAAGTGATGGACATTGCTTACAAAGTACTCTTTTTACTTTTTGTTTGTGTGGGAGCCTCAGTTAGTTTAGGTGCAGTTATCGATTTTTCAGATATGATGATACTGGGGATGGCGTTCCCTAATGTGTTGGGATTGATATTCTTGTCTACAGAAGTTAAGAAGGATTTAGGGGTGTATTGGGAAAAACTAAAAAGTGGGAACATAAAAAAGCATAAGTAGTCTTATGTATGAAGCAAAATCCTATTAAGATTTATTTTACTTATTCCCGTTCCGAACGTATCGGCATTATTGTACTTCTGCTTATAATTGCTATTGTAATCGCATATCCATTTTTTTACGATTATATATCGAAAACCGATACCGATTCATATTCTGATTTTGATAAGAAGCTCAGTTTGTTTATAGCAGAACAGGACAGCTTGGCATTGGTAGATGCACAAAAGAAAACAAGCAGATATAAATTCAAGCCCTTTGACCCCAATCACCTATCAGATTCCTTATGGGCAGAAATGGGATTTTCTGTTAAACAAGCATCGGTTTTTCATAAACATATAGCAAAAAGAGGTCTTTTTTGTTCGAAACACGAGTTGCAGGATGTTTATATAGTTGACTCTGCCTTGTATGCAGATATGTTTCCTTTTATAGAAATAAAAGATACTTTTCAAACATTTCTGATTTTAGAAAAAGTAAAAAGGCAACACACTGATGAGGTCTCTGTATTATCTCCCTTACTTTGGAAGATAAAAAATGGTGAAGGATATAATCTTTATTTCTCTCGTTTTACAACTCCTTTGGTTAAGCAATTATTGCTGTCGGAAATTAGTAAACTTAATTTGGAGGTGATTAGAGAGGACACTTTAACTCAGGATTACTGTTGTGAGCATTATGTAAAAAATGAATATAAAAAGACAGTTAGCTTTGAGAAAAAGAGTCGAGCTGATGAGAAAAGTCGAGTTGAAAAGAAGCCTTCTTCAAAGCAGCTTGTTGTAGAGTTAAACTCAGCAACTCAGCACGATTTGAAACAGCTGAAAGGCATAGGAGACAAGTTGAGCGAAAGAATAATAAAATATAGAGAGAAGTTGGGTGGATTTATTAGCGTGGAACAACTATCCGAAGTATATGGAATTGAGCAGGAACTACTAACCGAATTAACCCTTCAAATCAGAATTAACAATCAGATCATCAGAAAAATAAAAATCTCGGAGGCAGATTTTAAAACTCTGGTATCTCATCCTTACATTGATAAAGAGATGGCCAATCGAATTTTAAATTGCAAAAAGCAAGGCAATGCTTCAAGCCTTGATAGACTCAAAGACTGCCTTGCTCCATCAAGCGTGTCTTTAGAGAAGATTTTTAAATACCTAGAATAATTCCTTTTTTAATCCTCCCTCCACTTACCGTCTCTTCCCGGGGTGTACGGGGAGCGTACTTTATCCAATTCGGTCTCCATGTCTTCAGCCATTTTAACCATTAGACGAACTTTTTCTAGGGCAGGAGTAAATTCTTCTTGCGCAATTTTTAAATCCCTCTGATGGGTGCCTGTTGGGGCTACAGTACTGTTCCATAGTTGGTATACGATTAAATCAACCCGGCTATTTACAGAGGGGTATGTTTCCATTTCGAGTTTAGCTAATACGGCATCACCAAATAAAATAATCTCTACTTCCTTGCTTAATTTTTCGGCTTGCTTCACTTTTTTTAGTAGGTCAGTGGATACACTGGGGTAGTTTTGGGCAGCATATTTTATGTGACTTATTCTTTTATCGGTTTCATTTTTCAATTCGCTCGCACCTTTAATGGAAAGCCGGAGGTCGCCCAGTTGTTTGTTAAACGCCATGATCGCTTCTTTATCTTTGGCAGCAAGTGTTTGATTGTTTAGCATTTCTACCTCGAAACTCACTGCATCGGTTATTTTTTTGAGTTCTCCGTTTTCGGAAAGAAAAAGCTCAACTGAGTATTTACCGGGTAAAGCCAGCGGGCCATCATTTTGGGAGCCGTATCTACCTGGTTTGTTGGCTTCTAGTCTTATGGGCGTTGTACTAGGAATCCTTAAATTCCAACTTACTCTGTTTATGCCTTTTTTGGGAGAGGTTTTTATTTTGCGAACAACATTTCCTTTTTCATCCTTAACTATAAAAAGTAAATAGGGCTCTTCTTCCTCTTTTTCGGCTCTGATAGCATTGATTTCGGGATAGAAAATGTCTTTCCCCTCTTTGGCTAATTTTTTCTCTTCTTCTCTTCTTTTTTTCTGAGCCGTTTTAGGTTCGTCTTTTAGGTAGTAGGTAAAAACAGCACCAAAGTCAGGATTTTCGGCTGTATAGTAATTGTCTCCTTGATCGGCTTTTCCTCTCAAGCCCAAATGCATTGATGGAATGAACATTTTTGGGGTTTTGATAGAGAATATGTGGGCGCTCTTTTTAAGAGTTTCAGCGGTTAACTCTCTTAAAGGGCTGTAATTATCTAATATATAAAAACCTCGGCCAAATGTTGCCAAAACCAAATCGTGTTCGCGTTTTTGAATAGCTAAATCTTTTACAGCAATGGTTGGAAGTCCAGCGTTAAGTTGATACCATTCTTTACTGCCGTCAATAGTGAAAAATACACCAAACTCGGTGCCGACAAAAAGCAGATTAGGATTTATGTGGTCTTCGGCAATAGCGTAAGAAGTGCCTCGCACGGGAAGGTTAGAGGTAATGTTATCCCAGGATTTACCTTTATTGTTGCTAACAAAAACATAGGGTTTAAAATCGCCGTTTTTGTGGTTGTTAAATACAGCGTACACCCTGTTTTCGTCATGTTGAGAAGCAAGCACCTGATTTACATAAGTCATTTCAGGCACACCGGTTACCTTATCTATTTTGCTCCATGATTTGCCTCCATTTTCGCTTACCTGAATTAAGCCATCGTCTGTACCCACATAGAGTAGGCCCTCTTTTTTAGGAGACTCATCCAATGCTACAATGTTGCCAAAAATACTGGTAGACATATTTTTCATAACGGCTTCAAAACTCCATAACCTGTCCATTACTTTCATTTTATTTCTATCCAGTTGCCTGGTCAAATCGGGACTAACCGTGGTCCAGTTATCTCCTCTGTCGTCGCTTTTAAAGACTCTGTTTGCAGCAAAATAAATACGCTTATGATTGTGTGGACTAATTAGAAGAGGAGCATCCCAATTCCATCTGAATGGGGCTTCGCCTTTTGCGGGTTGAGGCTGGATACCCACTTTTTCGCCACTTTTTTTGTCGTAGCGAACCAACCAGCCGTATTGAGCTTGAGCATAAACAATGTTTGGGTCAGTGGGATCAACCTGCGATTCGAATCCATCACCTCCGTTTGTGATGAACCAGTCGTGATTTGAGATGCCTGCCGCATCGGTAGTGGCCGAAGGCCCTCCCATGCTATTATTGTCTTGCGTGCCTCCATATATGAAGTAAAAGGGAAGGGAGTTGTCTGTGGTGACTTTGTAAAACTGAGTAATAGGCAGATTGGGTTTAAATGCCCAATGAGTCCCATGATTCCAGGTTTCGTAAAGTCCGCCGTCGCAACCCACAAGCCAGTGACTAGTGTTGTTGGGGTCAATCCACATGCAGTGGTTGTCTACGTGTTTGTATTTTTCTCCCGTGGCAACAACAGTTTTTCCACCATCACTACTGTGGTGTAGCCACGTGTCCATAAAGAATACTTTATCCACCTCTTTTGGGTCACAATATATTTCCTGGTAATAATTTCCGCTAGTGCTATAGCTGCTTCTGAATTCCCAATTTGCGCCGCGGTTTGTTGAACGATAAACACCTCCTTTTCCTTGTGCAGCTTCAACTACGGCATAAATCACGTCAGGGTTTACAGGCGAAATACCGAGGCCTATACGCCCAATTTCAACTGAGGGAAGGCCTTTATTTATTTTGTCCCATGTTTTACCCCCGTCGGTAGATTTGTACAGACCCGACTCAGACCCTCCGCCGATGTATGTGTGCACATGTCTTCTGCGCTGATGGGCTGCTGCGTAGAGCACATCAGGATTTCTAGGATCCATATGAATTTCGTTTACTCCTGTATTTTCTGATATGTGAAGAATGCGCTCCCAGCTTTTCCCGCCATCAGTTGTTTTATATACACCACGTTCTCCGCCCGAACTCCACAGTTGCCCATATGCTGCTACATAAACAATATCTGAGTTTTTTGGGTGAACCACTATGTTTCCAATTCTTTCGGAATCTTTAAGCCCCATATTTTTCCAGGATTTTCCACCATCTTCGCTTTTGTAGACCCCGTCTCCATAAGCAACGCTTCGCTGGTTATTGTTTTCGCCCGTACCCACCCATATTACATTGGTGTTGGCAAGATCAATGGTTACACAGCCTATTGAGTAAGAGCCTTCTTTATCAAAAATGGGCTCGTAGGTGTTTCCTGCGTTTGTGGTTTTCCAAACACCCCCACTAGCTACTGCCAGGTAATATTCAAATGGATTGGCAGGGTTTACAGCAATATCTGCAATTCGACCAGATTTGTTTGCCGGGCCAACACTTCTGAAGCTTAATCCACTAAAAATCGATTTATCTATAGAAGATTTTTGGGAAATGAGCTTTACAGGCTCGGTTTTCTTTTGACCATATAATTGAGTGTAAACCAATACAAATGTTGTAAACAGTATCCTTTTCATGTTGTATCAAATTGATTTGTGTTTCGAATGTAAAGAAATATAAATTAAAATTACCCAAGCTTAGGAATAAATGGTTTGGTAATTCTTTAGGGGTGAATTACTTCCCAAGTACTTCAAAAGGTTGTGAAAGACTATTCCCCTCTTCATCTATAAGTGTGAGTTGATGAATACCGGGAAGAGGCTGAAGTTCCATTTTGTGCAAATCCATGGTTTCGCCCAGAAAAGTTTCGTTTAAGTGCCAGAATATTCGGGCTGATGGCTTGCGGTGAGTTATTTCGAAAACTACTTTAGATTGAGTGCCGTCAAACTGTACTGGAACAATTATTTTACTTGGGGTTTTGGGGTAGATAATTGCCATAGGTACATCTATTCCTATGTTTGCTTTACAATCTTCCCGAATTGGCGGTAACTTTTTATAATTTGGATTTTTGTTTTTGTAGTACCATTCCATTGCAGGAGGTAAAACAAACCAAGGTAAGGCAGTCATGTTTGACACGGATTCGCAATTGCTGTTTACTCTGTATCCTGCAGCATCAATATGAATTAGCCTGTGGTGGGGACAGGGTAATGTTTTGGCACAATTTGCGGGAATCTCAACTGTGTCCGCATGTTCGCAGTACATACCGGCTTTGTAACCACTGTGTCGGCAAACGGCCATGAGTTCAAATTCGTCGTGTGGTTTTTCGAACCAGCCGCTGTTGGGCAATCGGTTTATTATATCAAATAAAATGGGGGCGGCTGCTTCTACCCCTACAATTCCCGGACGGCCTTCTCCGCTAGCATTGCCTACCCATACGGCAACTACGTAGCCCGGAGTTACGCCAATAGCCCAAGCATCTCTAAAACCAAAGCTTGTACCTGTTTTCCACGCCACCTTTCTGGAGGTAGAAAAGGTTTGCCAGTTGCTTTCGCCATCAGGACGATTTACCAAAAGCATAGCCCTAAATGTGGCCCAAATTGCTGCGGGGTTTAACTCAGTGCCTCTTAATTCTCGGTCGTTTATAAAGTCTTTCTCGTAGGTGGGCTTCAGGTCTTTTGCATTTCCCCCTAGGGCATATTTGTTTAGTTTTCTGGACATATTGGCATAAACTCCGGCCAATTCCCACAGGTTGGCTTCAGACCCTCCAAGCACAAGGCTCAGGCCATAGTGTTCTGCCGGTTTGTTTATGGTAGTGAAACCCATCGACCTGAGTTTGTGGTGAAACCTTGGCACACCGTAATCCTGTAGCATACGCACGATAGGCACATTAAGCGATCGAGCTAATGCACGGTGAGCCGGCACTGCCCCATCGTACTTTTCGCTGTAGTTGGTTGGGGTAAATCCCTTGTAAACAATGGGGTAATCTTCTACCAGTTGATCGGGCATAAGTTCGCCATCATGAAGCATGTGCGCATAAAGAAAAGGTTTTAAAATACTTCCGGTACTTCTTGGTCGGCTTATGATGTCTACCATATGGTGGTGGTCGGGATCGTTTCCGGGAGTGTTGCCTACGTAGGCCAGCACCTTGCCCGATTCTACTTCCAGCACTAGGGCAGCAGCGTTGTGAATTTGATTTTCGCTCAGCTTTTTGTAGTGATAGGCAATAATATTATTCACATTATCTTGAGTATTGGGATCAATGGTAGATTGGATTATTTTCCCTTTTTTCCCGTCTCGCATAGTTCTGTCCATCAGATGATAAGCTTCTTGAGGAATTGGCTTGGGTTCATCGGGGAGAGGTTCTGCTTTTGCGAGTTTGAGATCTATTTTGTCTATTTCGCCAATTTCGAATAACCTATCCAATAGTCGATTCCGCTTGTTAAGTAGGGCTTGTCTGTTTTTAGAAGGATGAATTAAGCTAGGGGCATTAGGCAGTACAGCCAGTGTGGCGGCTTCTGCCCAACTAAGATTTTCGGGGCTTCTGCCAAAATACCTCCAGGCAGCGGCATCCAGACCAACTACGTTTCCTCCCATGGGAGCATAAGAAGCATACAAGGCCAGAATGTTTTCCTTACTGTATTTAGCTTCTAAACGCGTAGATAAGATTACTTCCACCATTTTTTCGTAGTATGAACGTCTTTGTGCTTTTCTGCTCATGCGTATAACCTGCATGGAAATGGTGCTTCCGCCACTTACCACCTCGCCGCTATTCATATTTTGTTTAAGGGCTCTACCGAAGGCTTTTATACTGAATCCCAAATGCGAAAAAAAATCGCGGTCTTCAAATTGAATCAGGGCTTTTTTAAACTTTTCGGGAACAGAATCGCGTGGAGGAAATCGCCATTGTCCGTCATCAGCAATACGGGCTCCTATCAAATTGTTTTTACTGTCGAAAAGAACGGTAGCGGTGGGGTCGTTAAAAAGCACCTTTGGCAGGCAAAACCACCACCAAATAAAGAGTAATAAGAAACCCCCCAAAACTTTGTAGCGGTGCTTCTTAAGCCAGAGTTTTAGTTTTTTGATTCGCGATATTTTATTTACAACCCCTTTCATTAACTACGAAAGTAAGCCAAAATCTATATACGAATTTTTGCAATTTATTTTTCGCAGCACTTTTTAGATTATTCGTTTAAATAAACACTAAGTTATAAACAACCTCACCCTTAAACCAATAACAAAGAACCCAATAACCAATAGATTTTCTAATGCATATTCCGGGTGAAGCAGCTATATTTGCTAAACGATGTTACCCCGGTTTTATTTAGAAGAAATAAACAAGCTAAACAAACAAGCAAACTACCTCCTTGCCGTTAGTGGAGGGGTGGATTCTATGGTTTTGCTACACTCGATGGTTCATTTGGGTTATCGTGTTTCCGTAGCCCATGTAAACTATGGTTTGCGCGGCGAAGCATCCAATTCAGATGAAGAGCTGGTGTGCGAGTGTTGTGCCAAATACAAGATACATTTATATGTTAAAAAGGCAAATACGCTGGAATTTTCGAGAGAGCACAAATTATCTGTACAAGAGGCAGCGAGAAAAATTCGCTATGATTGGTTTAGGGAGTTGGTACGGACTTATGGATACGAAAAATTGCTCACAGCCCACCATCTAAATGACTCCATAGAAACATTTTTTATCAACTTTCTGCGTGGAACAGGTATTAGAGGTTTGAAGGGAATCTCTGAGGAAAATGATTTTGTATTGAGACCATTTTTAGCACTTAGTTCTGCGGAGATAAGGGCTTATGCACAGGATAATGCAATTCCCTTTAGAGAAGACGCCAGTAATGCCGAAGATAAGTACCTGCGCAATTCGATAAGACATCACGTGGTACCCGCATTCGAAAAAGTAGGAAACTTATATGGTCAGGCGGCATTTAATTTTAAGCTAATTGCAGAACAGGTGGCTTTTTATGACGAGGCATCTCAAAATTTTTTGAAGCAGTTTGTTAAAACCGAGCAGGGGGGCATGCGTGTTGATTTGCCCTCAATTAAAAATCACCGATTTGGAACACTTATTTTAACTGAGTACTTGCTGTCGAAAGGTTTTTCTAAGGAGCAGGTAAAAGATATGATGTATGCCAAAACCGGAGCCATTTTTTTAAGTCACTCCTATAAGGCTACAATCAATGCTGCACAAAATTTAGCACTGTATTACACAAATAATAGCGAGAATCAACCTGTATTTACTATTTTGGTAGGCGAAACCCTTTATGAACCTATCGGCATAAAGGCAGAAATGGTGAGTGTGTTACCCGATGAATTTTCGCAAAACGAAGCTTATCTCGATTTGGCTTTACTTCAGGAGCCCTTGCAGGTAAGAAGGGTAACTAGTGGAGACTGGTTTGTGCCATTTGGTATGCAGGGGAAAAAGAAGTTGAGTGATTTTTTTACGAATATTAAAGTTGACCGCATACGACGTGAAAATTTATGGGTGGTTACCTCTCAGGAAAACATTATTTGGGTTGTAGGTTACAGGTCAGATAATCGCTATAGGGTTACCGAAAAAACCTCAAAAATCCTGAAACTTTCTGTTTGTTGAGTTCGTACAAGGCAGAACCTTGATTTTACTAAAGTTTTCTTTTATCAAATTCATTCTGCTTATGGCAACAACAATTACCCCCGTATTGATTGAGAAGGAAGATATTCCTTCGTTAAAATTTCCAAAAGAAGCCGTTGCACGTACGCCCGAGCAGCACAAAGAGTTGGTTCGAAAACTGCAAACAGCATCTACACTCGGAAATATACACCACAATAAAATTGCAATCATCTTCGAAGATGACAAGGAGGCTAAAGAGGTGAGAACCACGGTTTGGGCTGCTGGCGACGACTTTGTGGTGCTTAAGCAAGGAATAACCATACCTATTAGAAGGATTGTAGAAATTAAATTATAATTTTTTAACCAATCTTATAAGTCGCAGGCTGCTAAATCAATAGCAGCCTGTTTTTTTATGTCTTATGCTTTCAATAGGACTACAAGAAAGTTTTCGTTAATTCGTTAGGCAGGAATACTATAAACTGTACTTTTGAAATAGTAAATAAACTGAATCATGAAATTTAAGTTCAAAACACTCAAACTTGCCGTTTTTTCCATTTTTATACTGGTAATTTATTTCTTTACAGTATCATTTAATTCAGCAGCAGAGGGTGATTTTTCTTCTGAATACACCCCCCAAGGAGAAACAAAGCCTGTTAAGTGGACTGCAAAAGTAGAGGATAAGGGTTGCGAAGCCGTTTTGGTAATTTCAGGCGCAGTAGACAAGGGTTGGAAACTTTATACTCAGTTTCCGTCCGACCCTCTGGGTGCTTTACCTACAGAGTTTATTTACGAGAATTCCAAAGATTTTAAATTGGGTGGTAAAACTACAGAACCACTAATCAAGTCTGTTTTCGACGAAATTTTGGGAGCCACAGTAGAGTCTTTTAAAACTTACCCGGCTGTTTTTAAGCAAAAAATTATAAAAACAGGTAAAAATGATTTCACCGTTAAAGTGCGGGTAATGTATATGACATGCAACGATGAAAAGTGTATTGTAGAACAGGATTTGCTGGAAATAAAAGTGAAAGGAGCGAATTGCGAAACAAATTCTGCTACTTCTGAAAATAACTCTTCCGTAGAAGATAACTTTTCCACAACGGAAGAGTCTGTAAAGCAGCAGTCAGCCTCTACCAATAATTTAGCGCCGGTAAGTATTCAGGTAGTAACTTATCGTGTATCATCTGATGAATACGAGATACAATTTTTAGCCGAAATAGAGGAAGGCTGGAAGCTATATACCAATGATGCTGCTCAAAATAATTTCAAAGTTAAAGAGCAGTCGAGAATAGCAGAGTTAACTGGAGATATAGCGGTAGATGGTTCTGCCGGAACTTTTGCAGAAAGTAGAGTAGTGCTAAAGCAAAAAATTACCCGAAAAGATGGGATAGACTCTTTGTTTAAAGCCACCTTTAGCTTCACGGCCGAGCAAAATGGAAACAAATATCAATCATTACCCACTGTGTTTACCGTTAATTTAAATCAGGCTCGACCTATTGGTGACGCGGCAGGAAGTGATAAATCTTATCTGTTTATTTTTTTTATTGCATTTTTTAGTGGATTTGCCGCTTTGCTTACGCCCTGTGTTTTTCCGATGATACCCATGACGGTTTCGTTTTTCATCAAACAGAGTAAATCTAAGGCTCAAGGGGTAAAAAATGCATTAATTTACGGAGTATCCATTATCGTGATTTATGTTTCTTTAGGATTGCTTGTTTCTGGTGTTTTCGGAAGCGATGCGCTTAATGCATTGGCTACAGATATTTATTTCAATCTATTTTTCTTCTTTTTACTTATTATTTTTGGTATTTCTTTCCTAGGGGCATTCGAAATTACTTTGCCTGCATCATGGATAAATAAAGCAGATAAACAAGCAGATAGGGGGGGGCTTATAGGTATTTTCTTCATGGCATTTACGTTGGCTCTGGTGTCGTTTTCATGTACCGGACCAATTATAGGTACACTATTGGTACAAGCCGCCGATCAAGGAGGTATGGCGCCATTTTTTGGGATGCTCGGTTTTTCTGCTGCATTGGCGTTACCCTTCACGCTTTTTGCTGCTTTTCCGGGGTGGCTAAATTCTATGCCTCAGTCCGGCGGGTGGCTCAACTCGGTTAAGGTAACACTCGGCTTGCTTGAAATTGCTTTTGCCTTTAAGTTCCTTTCTAATGCAGATTTGGTGGTGCAGGCTCATTTGCTGGAGAGAGAAACTTTTATTGCCATTTGGATTGCGGTCTTTAGTGTGCTGGGACTTTATTTGATTGGTAAAATCAAATTCCCTCATGATTCGGAACTGAAGTATGTTTCAGTGCCAAGGGGACTGCTTGCCATATTTGTGTTTGCTTTTGTTATCTATATGATTCCCGGTATGTTTGGAGCTCCGGTAAAATGGATAGCAGGATTTCCGCCACCTATTCACTATAGTGAGTCGCCCTATGGTATAGGGAATTTACCTCCCGATGCAGAGGGTATGCCTGGAGGCGCAGAGTTTGGACCGCATAGATTGGTTACTTTCCACGATTACTATGATGCTTTGGCGTACTCTAAAAAGATAAATAAACCACTAATGCTCGATTTTACCGGCTATGCTTGTGTGAATTGCCGTAAGATGGAAGAAAACGTATGGTCAGATGAGCGTGTGCTTGAAATATTGAAAAATGAGGTTGTAATAGCATCACTTCATGTAGATGACAAAAAGAAACTTCCTAAAGAAGAGCAGATGGAAATAGACGGATTTTTAATTCGAACCGTGGGCAACAAGTGGAGTCATTTTCAAAAGAAGAATTACCAATCTAATTCGCAGCCACAATACATTTTGCTGGACGAAAATGAGCAAATGGTTACTATTGATGCCAGTTACGAAAAGAACGGCACCATTTCTTCTTTCCTTTCGTGGTTAAACACGGGCTTGGAGTCTTACAAGGAAAGAAAAAATGCGCCTATATTTAAACCTCAATTATCTCTGTTAGATTAAAATGAAAATGATTTATTCGCTTATAATATTGTGTTTTGTTATTACCTGTACACCTAAAGAAAAAGATAGAAGTGTGCCTGAGTTGATTTACGAAAGCAAAGAGTATCAAGAGCCCGTTCTTACCATTAAAGATGAGGGTGTAGCTATTTGGAATATATATGTTGATAAGCTTTCTGACAATAAATACGAAGTAAGATTTAAGGCAATAATTAAAGATAAATGGCATATTTATGCTATCAATCTACCCAGCGAAGAAGGGCCATTACCCACAGCTTTTGAATTTAATTTAACTCCTCAAATAGAGTTGATTGGCCAAGTAAAGGAGGGGAGTGCCATAAAAACATTTGACCATAATTTTGGGGTAGATGTGATGTATTTCGAAAAGGAAACTGTTTTTATTCAATTGGTTAATTTAATGCAAAGCGAAGCTAAACTGAAAGGTAATATTTCTTACATGGCTTGTGATGATGAACGTTGTATACCTCCAGTTGACGTTCCTTTTGAAATCACATTGAAATAATTTTTCAGGTAATTTCAGAAAGAACACCCTCCTTTAGTGCAGCCGTGGAGAGCATTAACTTGCTTATACCGGTATTATTTAGCACCAATTGTACCAAGATGGAAGATAACACAATCATATCTGCTCGCGTGGGAATCATACCGGGCGTAGATAGACGTTCCGCCAGTGTACTCTTTAAAAGCGACTCATTTAGTGCTTTTAGTTTTTCGAGATTGTATACATGTCCGTTCTGAATGTCTTCAGGAAAATTTAGCATACTAGCGAAAGTTTCGAACGACCCACTACTGCCAATTAATTGATGTGGTTTGTGCGCTTTGCATGCTTCGAATAGTTCATATAATTTCTTGAACAGAAAGTACTCTATTTCATTTATTTGGTTTGGCAAAATCGGATCAGAGGGGTTGAAGTTTTCCAGCAATCGCGATACGCCTAAATTATAGCTTTTAGACCAAATTATTTCTTTTTGATTGCCTATTATAAATTCGGTGCTTCCGCCACCAATATCCATAATGAGTGATGTAGAGTCAAGAAAAATACAACTTTTCACTCCTTTGTATATAAGTTCGGCCTCCCTAAGGCCGTCAATTACTTCAATATTAATTCCCAGTTTCTCTTTTACTGCTTGAACAAATTCACTACCATTTGATGCGCTTCTAATTGCAGAAGTGGCGAATGCTTTAACAACAGTGCATTTTTCGGAAGTGATTTTTTGGAGGTGCTTTTCCAATGCCAACATGCCCCGCTGAAATGCTTCGGGACTTATTTCGTTTTTTGAAATACCGCCTTTGCCTAGTTTAACCTCTTGTTTGCTGGTGTGCAGTACGTTAAAGGTTTCATCTTCTTTTTGCGCAACAAGCAGATTAAAGGTGTTGGTTCCCAGATCAATTATAGCTATTTTTTGCATGTAGCGATTTTAACTGACTACTTGAGGAAAATCCATTTAAACAAATCCTTGTAGGTTACTTTTTTGCCGTACATCAAAATACCGGTTCGGTATATTTTGCCAGCAAGCCAGGTGGTAAAAATGAATGTAGCTACTAAAATAACCATACTGCTTATTAATTCCCACACAGGCACCCCACTCCCACCAACACCCATAGCCACTCTTACCATCATTACGATGGGTGAGGTGAAGGGGATTTGGGCAAACCAAAAAGAAGCCACACTGTCAGGATTTTCGATGGTCATTTGGGCAACAACAAACCCCAATATAAGAGGCATAGTAATGGGAAGCATGAATTGCTGTGTGTCTGTTTCGCTGTCAACGGCTGCGCCTACAGCAGCCATCAGCGAGGCATAAAGCAGATATCCACCTAAAAAGTAGAATAGAAACATACCTAACATCAATGGCCAGTTGATATCCCGGAATAATAAATTTGCAGCTGCATTGTCGTTTGTCGTCATAACTCCGTTACCAAGATTTGCCGCATTTAATTCAGCCTGTACAGCCGGGTCGTACATGTCGGGCATAAAAATACTGACAACAGCTACAATCAAAATTCCGGTAAGTATTACCCAAATAGCAAATTGAGTAAGGCCAACTAGAGCAATTCCTACTATCTTTCCTAGCATGAGCTGAAAGGGTTTTACGCTCGAGATGATAACTTCTACTATTCGGCTTGTTTTTTCTTCAATTACTCCGCGCATTACCTGTACGGCATAAAGGAATATGAAGAAATAAATGAAAAAGGCGAAAGCAAAACCTACTCCGCCACTCACTTTAAAGTCGTTTTGCTTTTCGGTGTCTATGGCAAAAGTTTCCAATTTTATATCTATGCGCAGATTTTTGTAGTCTTCATAAGAGATACCCTTTTCGTCGAGTCGATGTAGCTCTACAGCTTCTGTGGCAAGATTGGCAAAGAATCGCTGAGTGCGGAAACTAGGTGATTTTTTATAAAAAACCTGAGCGATTCCCGATGAACTGTTTGCCATGTTGTTCGGGAAGTAAAGCAGGTAATCCAGTGATTTGGAATCTTTAAATTTTGATTTGGCTTCGTCCAAGGTGCAGTTTTCGCATAGGAAACCTTCGTATCCCGGTTTTTCTTCTATTTTTTTATAGAGAAATTCTGTTTCGTCAATAATCAGAAATTTTTTTCCTTCTTGATCGGGCATTGACAACCAAACGACAACAGCCATAAGTGCGGCAATAAGCACAGGACCTAAAATGGTCATTACCAAAAATGATTTTTTCTTAACCCTTGAGCTGTATTCTCTGGATATTATTAAGCCTATTTTACTCATGGTCAGTAGATTTTTGGTTTACAGCTTCAATAAAAATATCGTTCATGGATGGGATAACTTCTTTAATCCATTTGAGTTGCACATTGGGTAAAATGCCCATTAAAAAGTCATTAAGTTTAATACCATCATTAAGTTTTATTATAGCGCCGTGCTCTTTTTCGTTTTCGCTTCTCTTGTCCAAAATTTCGAATCCACCCCAAAATGAGTTAGCAAAAGCAATCATGTTTCCTTCGAATTCGAGTTCGTAGGAGTTTTTACTGAATTGTTTTCGGATATCTTTCACATTTCCGCTCAGGACTACCTTAGAATGATTAATCAGGGCGATGTCATCACATATTTCTTCTACTGAATTCATGTTGTGTGTAGAGAGAATTATCGTAGCACCCTCGTCTCTTAGCCTTAGAATTTCGCTTTTTATCAGGTTTGCGTTTACGGGGTCGAAGCCGCTGAACGGCTCGTCTAAAATTATAAGCTTGGGTTTGTGCAGTACTGTTGTAATAAACTGTACTTTTTGAGCCATTCCCTTTGAAAGTTCCTCTACTTTTTTATTCCACCATCCGGTAATTTCAAACCGTTCAAACCACTCGTCGAGGTTTTTTTTAGCATCTTTTTTTGAAAGTCCTTTCAGTTGAGCAAGGTAAAGAGCCTGTTCGCCTACTTTCATCTTCTTGTACAACCCTCTTTCTTCGGGCAGGTAGCCGATTAGGCCAATGTGTTCAGGCTTTAGGTCTTCGCCAAATATTTTCAC
This sequence comes from Flavobacteriales bacterium, assembly GCA_046295395.1. Classification (GTDB taxonomy): domain Bacteria; phylum Bacteroidota; class Bacteroidia; order Flavobacteriales_D; family JBKBNH01; genus JBKBNH01. The sequence goes on from JBKBNH010000004.1 coordinate 246,876, forward strand.
TGTGCCTGAGTCTGATACCCCGATTTGATTTATGATTCGGATTAACGTAGTTTTACCGGCGCCATTTGGTCCAAGTAAACCAAAAATACGTTGAGGGAGTACATCAAACCCAACTTCGTTTAAGGCAACGTGGTTGGAATAGCGTTTAACTATTCTGTCTATATGTAATGCTAGTATAGTAGTGTTCAAGTTGGTAGATTTAAGTTTTTTATTTAGCTAAAGTGTTCTCTCACACGCTGAAAAAAGCTTTTATCTTCTTTGTCAGATGCTTGCGGATTAAAGTTAGTAGAAGCTCTCAATTTTTCCAATAATTCTTTTTCTTCTTTACTTAATTTTTTTGGTGTAAATACGTGAATAGTAACCAATAAATCTCCTTTTCCATAGCCATTTAGTTCGGGAACACCTTTTCCGCGCAGGCGAAGCAGTTTGCCACTTTGTGTACCGGGTTCAATTTTAATTTTTGCCTTTCCGTCGACTAAAGGCACTTCAGCATTTGCACCAAGTGTAGCATCCACAAAGTTAATTAACAGGTCGTAGTGCAGGTCTAGCCCTTCTCGCTTCAAGTCGGCATGCTCCATTTCTTCTATCACGATTAATAAATCGCCGGGCATACCGCCTCCTGGAGCCTGATTTCCTTTACCCTGCATATTGAGTTGCATTCCCTCTTCTACGCCTGCAGGGATTTTAACCGGTATCACGGTTTCTTTTCTCACCATCCCGTTGGCGTCTGCTTCCGGTGGTTTTTTGCCCACAGTTTTTCCGTTTCCCTGACACTGGGGGCAGGTGCCTGTAGTTTGCATTTGCCCCAAAATAGTATTGGCTATGCGCGTTACCTGTCCTGTTCCTCTGCAGGTAGGACAGTCTTTAAATTCTACTCCGTCGGCGTTTTCCAGTCGGGTAACTTTTATTTTCTTCTCTACGCCGTTTACTATTTCATCCAGTGTAAGTTTTAGTTTAATTCTAAGGTCTGTACCCCTTCTTACCCGTTGTCTGCGTTGTCCGCCACCGAAACCGCCAAATCCACCTCCGAAAATATCACCAAACTGGCTGAAAATATCATCCATATTCATGCCTCCACCGCGATAACCACCGCCACCCATACCATCAAAAGCAGCATGTCCGAATTGGTCGTATTTTTTTCTCTTGTTAGGGTCGCTCAGTATTTCATAGGCTTCGGCGGCTTCTTTAAATTTAGCTTCAGCATTTTTGTCATCTGGGTTTTTGTCCGGGTGGTATTTAATAGCCATTTTCCGGTAAGCTTTTTTAATGTCGGCTTCCGAAACGTTTCTGTCGACCCCTAATATTTCGTAATAATCTTTTTTGCTCATAATCGGTTGTGAAGGGAATTAGCTGCCTACAACTACTTTGGCAAAACGAATTACTTTATCGTTTAGTAGGTAGCCTTTTTCTATAACATCTACTACTTTGCCTTTTTCTTCGTCGCTTGGAGCAGGTATATTGGTTAGTGCTTCGTGTTTGTCGGTATCGAATGGTTCGCCCTTTGCTCCCATAGGGGTTAGGCCTTTTGCCTCCAGATTGGTTTTTAATTTACTGTAAATCAGATTAAATCCTTCTTTCAGTGTAGTGGTGTCTTCTACATTTTCATTGTTTTGAATGGCTCTTTCAAAATCATCAATAATGGGGAGCATTTGTTTGATTACATCTTCTCCAGCATTTTTTACAATGTCTAATTTTTCGCGGGCAGTTCTTTTTCTAAAATTGTCGAATTCCGAGTATAGTCTTAAAAATTTGTCGTTTTGTTCTTCTAGTTGTTTTCTCAATGTTTCTGTTTCGTTTAGCTCGTTTGTTTCCTTTTGAGCATTATTCGATTCTTCGTTTTGCTCTGCGGTTGTTTCTTGGTTAATTTCTTCCTGACTGATATCTTTTTCGTTTTCCATAGTTCTAAAAATATAAATTTCGTTGTAATTGAGCGCACGGCATCAAATATACTGCCATCGGATGAATTAAGTCAGTTTGTCAGAAAAGACTTGTGAAAGTTGTTTCGGAGGGTGTGAAAATGGCAGTTTTTTGCTAATGTAGAATTTTAAAGAGCAACTCTTTAAGTAATTCACCATCTTCGGCAGAAGCATTGTTTACTCCTTTGGCTTTCAGGTCGTATTCTCTAAGGTAGGCGATTATTCGCGCAATCTTGTTTGGGGGATAGTTATGAGCGGCTATTTTGTACTTTTTGGTTAGAAACGGGTGCACACCTAGCTCTGCTGCCAGTGCTTTTTCATTAGTTTTTACCTTTGAAAAATGCACTTTTAGTGCCTTGGTAAAAAAGCCGTATAGGTTAGAAACGATCACTACAAAAGGATTTTCTTTGGGGGCTTTACCAAAGTGACTGGCTATAAGGTTGCTTTTGTACACATCTCTTGCTCCGATTGCATCTTGAAACTCGAACATATTGTATTCTTTACTGATACCTATATTGTCTTGAATGATTTGCTCGGTGATATTTGCACCATCGGGAAGAATTACCCTCAATTTTTCCATTTCATTGGCAATTCGGTTTAGGTCGGTTCCCAGATGTTCGGACAGTAGGGTGGCCGATTTCAGGTCTATATAGAGCTTGTGGTTTTGAGCTTCTTTAATTATCCAATCAGGGAGCTGGTAATCTCTGAGTGGGTCAGAGTTATACACAATTCCTTTGCTTTGAATGGCTTTATATAGTTTTTTTCTTTTGTCGAGATTTTTTCCTTTGTAGTTGATTACCAATATGGTGGTGGCAAGCGGGTTTTCTGCGTAGCTATCTAGGTTTTCTATTTCTCTGCTTAAGTGTTGCGCCTCTTTCACAATAATTACCTGATATTGAGCTATCATAGGATAGCGCTTGGCAGTACTCACAATTTCGTCTACGGAGGTGTCTTTGCCATAAAGCACGGTCTGATTAAAGTCTCTTTCTGGCTCATCAAGTACCCCGTGTTCTATAGCATCGGTAAGTTTATCTATAAAATACGGTTCTTCTCCTTCCAGAAAATAGATTGGAAGAAACTTTTTGCTCTGTATGTCGCTTAAAATTTTTTGAAATGCCATTATTCAAATCTAAGGTGTTTTACCGAATGACCTTTGTTAATTAATTCGTTTAGCGAGTTTATACCTATTTGCACATGTTTATCGGCAAATTGGTTTGTTACAATTTCGTCGCTTTTGTCTGTTTTTACTCCTTCCGGAACCATAGGTTGGTCGCTCACCAATAGTAATGCTCCAGAGGGAATTTCATTATAAAATCCAACACTAAAAATAGTTGCAGTTTCCATGTCTATAGCCATGCAGCGGGTTTTTCGTAGGTACTCTTTAAAGTTTTCATCGTGTTCCCAAACCCTGCGATTGGTAGTGTAAACGGTTCCGGTCCAATAGTCGGAATTGAATTCTCTCACGCTGTGAGAAACGGCTCTTTGAAGGGTGAAGGCAGGTAAAGCCGGTACTTCTTGCGGAAAATAATCGTTAGAAGTACCGTCTCCACGAATGGCGGCTATCGGTAAAATTAAGTCGCCAATTTGGCTCTTCTTTTTTAGCCCACCACATTTGCCTAAAAATAATACGGCTTTTGGAGTAATTGCGCTTAGTAAATCCATTACAGTTGCAGCATTTGCGCTGCCCATACCGTAGTTAATCATGGTTATATCTCCAGATGTGGCACAGGGCATAGCTTTTTTTCGATCTACAATTTCGGCTCCTGTTTTTTCGCAAAAAATGTCTAAGTAATTGGCAAAATTGGTCAACAACACATACTTGCCAAACTTATCTAGAGATTGTCCGGTGTATCGCGGAAGCCAGTTTTCGGTTATTTCTGCCTTTGTTTTCATTTCTAAATTGTATTTTCGATGAATAATGATGCAGCTGAGTTTTCCACATTTTGACTTCAAAGTTAAAACAGGCGGTAAGGGTAAACAAATTTTCGATCCGGTTCGTCGAAAATATATTTTGCTTACACCCGAAGAGTGGGTGAGGCAGCATGTTATAGCCTACCTTAAGGATTTTTTAGGCTATCCTGCCGGGCTACTTTCAGTTGAAAAAGCCATTGAACTAAACGGCATGTCTAAGCGATACGATGTAGTTGCTTTTAATAACTCAGCCAAACCGATACTGGTGGTAGAGTGCAAAGCTCCTGACGTGAAAATTTCTCAAGCTGCTTTTAATCAGATAGCGAGGTATAATCTAGTGCTTAAAGTAGACTACCTTTTTGTAACCAACGGATTAGATCATTTTGTTTGCCACGTAGATGCTAATAAAGGTACGGTGAGTTTTATACAACAATTGCCAAAGTATTTTGAGCTGGTTTGAGTGGCATCTTTTTACGAGATAGTTTAAAGTGCGACGAAATTCAAAAACGTGAAAAATTTCCTACCTTTCGCCCCACAAAAATAATAATGATATAATATGGCACAGTCTTATTTAGATTTCGAAAAACCCATAAAAGATATAAGAGAACAAATAGATAAGCTGAAAGAAATTAGCGAGACTTCTAACGCCCCTGTAGATACAGCCATCAAAGAACTAGAAGAAAGTTTAACCAAAACGACCAAAGAGATATACGACAACTTATCGCCTTGGCAGCGCGTTCAGGTTTCCCGACATCCCGATAGACCATATACCCTTGATTATATAAAAGCACTTACTGATGGTAATTTTATAGAGCTTCATGGTGACAGAAGGTTTGCTGACGATAAGGCTATGGTTGGTGGTTTTGGATTGCTTGATGGTAAGTCGGTTATGTTTATAGGTCAGCAGAAAGGGATTAATACCAAGATGCGTAAGTTGCGAAATTTTGGCATGGCTAATCCTGAGGGCTACCGTAAGTCCCTTAGATTAATGAAGCTGGCAGAAAAGTTCAATAAACCCATTGTAACGCTAATTGATACTCCCGGAGCATACCCCGGCTTAGAGGCAGAAGAGCGTGGGCAGGGGGAGGCAATTGCCAGAAATTTGTACGAAATGTTTCGCATTAAAGTACCTATCATATGCATCATCATAGGAGAAGGAGCTTCAGGTGGCGCATTGGGGATTGGTATTGGTGATAAAGTTTTGATGCTCGAGAATACATGGTATTCAGTTATTTCTCCGGAGTCTTGTTCTTCCATTCTTTGGAGAAGTTGGGATTTTAAAGAGCAGGCCGCTAATGCGCTTAAACTTACTGCCGAAGATATGCTCAAGAATAAACTCGTAGATGGAATCATAAAGGAGCCACTTGGAGGTGCTCACGCTAATAGGGAAGAGATTTTCCAAACGGTTAAAAAAGAAGTGAAAAAGCACATTTTTATCTTGAGCAAAATCGAAAAAGAAGCACTGGTTAACAGCCGAATAGAAAAATTCTGTAGTATGGGAGTTACAGTTGAAGGATAGATGTTTCCGAATATGAGCGCTTAAAAAAACGCCCTATTACTCTCATCCAAAAATTGAGTATATGGAGTTTTATTTCAGTAAATTACATACAAAAAACACAAAAAAAAAGCATGAGGAAGCTTTTCTCGATACTCGTTTTTGCAATTGCTTTTCAGGCCGTTGCACAGCAAAAATATTTTCAGCAAGAGGTTAATACAACCATAAAAGTTATTCTCGATGATGTAAATCATACACTTAAAGGTCATATTAGCATAGAGTATATAAACAACTCCCCACATGCGCTCGAACATATCTTTATTCACCTTTGGCCTAATGCCTATAAAAATGGCAAAACAGCATTGGCAAAACAACTTTTTGAAGATGGGGAGCTCGATCTTTTTTATGAAAAACCAGAAGCTATTGGCTATATCGACTCGTTAAATTTTACCACGCAAAAAGAGTCATTAAAGTGGGAATACCACAAAGAACATATCGACATAGCAAGATTGTTACTCAACAAACCGCTAAACCCGGGAGAGAGAATAGTCATCAGTACTCCGTTTTTTGTAAAAATTCCAATCGGAACTATTTCTCGTCTTGGTCACATAGGGCAGTCGTATCAGATTACGCAATGGTTCCCAAAGCCCGCTGTTTTCGATAACACAGGTTGGCACTACATGCCTTACCTTACCCAAGGAGAGTTTTATTCCGAGTTTGGTTCTTATGATGTTAGTATAACCCTGCCGGCCAACTATGTGGTGGGTGCTACTGGAGATTTTTTTCAATGTGAAACAGAAGAACGTTTCTTGGATAGCCTGGTTCAAGCCACCGAAGCGTATATTCAAAAAAACACTAATTTACTTAGAGAGTCCAGTGGGCAAATGGTTTTTCCACCTTCATCAGACAAATGGAAAACCATACGTTTTAAACAAAACAATGTACACGATTTTGCCTGGTTTGCCGATAAACGTTATCATGTTTTAAAAGGTGAGATAGAACTGCCTTATTCCAAGCGAAAAGTTAAAACGTGGGCAATGTTTACCAATGCCGAAGCGCACTTGTGGCAAAAATCTATCGAATACCTGAATGATGCTACTTATTATTACTCTCTTTGGAATGGTGAGTACCCATACAATCACGTTACAGCCGTAGATGGCAGCATTAGTGCCGGTGGAGGGATGGAGTATCCTAATGTTACTGTTATTGGTACTTCGCACAACGATTTACAACTCGAAACAGTTATTGTACACGAAGTGGGGCATAATTGGTTTTATGGAATTCTGGGATCAAACGAGCGCAAAAATGCTTGGATGGACGAAGGGTTTAACTCCTTTAACGAAAGTAGGTATTTCCGCACTAAATACCCTAATGCTAGGTTGGCTAATCAGCTTGGTGGTCAAAATCCGGTTTCTGAATATCTGGGACTTAATCGATTTGAACTTACTTACGCCGATGAGCTGTTTTATTCGTTTTCGGCACGAGGTAATATCGATCAGCCAATGCAGTTGAAAGCCCAGCATTACACTTCTTTGAATTACGGAGCAATTGTCTATAAAAAAACGGCCTTGGCACTTCGCTATCTGATGGATTACCTAGGGGAAGAACTTTATGACCAATGCATGCAAACTTACTATAAGGAGTGGATGTTTAAGCACCCTTCTCCTGCCGATGTGTGCGAAGTTTTCGAGCGAGTTTCGGGTAAGGATTTAACCTGGTTTTTTACCGATGTGGTAAGAACCACCCGAAAAATGGATTACGCCCTAACCGGACTTTCAAAGTCGGGAACCAAGGGAAAAAAAGAGTACGAGGTAAAAGTGAGAAATTTTGGTTCGCTACAGAGTCCTGTTCCGGTGGATGTTATAAAAGGTGACTCTATTGTGAAAACTGTTTGGGTAGATGGCTTTTCGGGAAAGAAGAAGGTTAATTTAGGTGAAGTGAAGGATTTTGATAAACTTGTTATTGATTCACGTTATAACACAATGGATCTGTATCGTAAAAATAACAACCTGCGTAAAAAAGGCCCACTAAAAACGATTGAACCTATACAGTTTAAGTTGTTGGGGCAACTTGAAAACCCCAACAAAACTTCTGTTTACTTCATGCCGGTTTTGGGCTGGAACCAATACAACAAAACTATGGCAGGAGTGGCTTTTTACAACTCTATAGTGCCAAAGAAAAAAGTTGAATATGTACTTGTACCTATGTACGCTTTCGGTTCGCAGAGCTTTGCCGGTACCGGGCAAGTAAAAGCACACATTAAGCCACAGTCGTGGTTCAGGAATATAGATTTGGGGGTTAATGCAGCTATCTTCGATTTTTTTAATCAGGAAAATGTATCTGCTACGTTTCAGAAATATTCTCCCTGGGTAGAACTTACTCCCTGGAAGAACTATCTGCGATCGCCTCACCAAAACAAGATTACCCTCAAAGCAAATATCATCAACCATCAGTTCGCCAGTGTGGGGGAGTATGCTCCTCGCCACTTGCTCGTTAATTATGCACTTCGGCATACTTACAGCAAAAGGCACACACTTCGCCCGTTTTCGCTGCATACAGAGTTAGAATATGGCTCTTTACGGCGTTTTTCTTCATTCAATTCCGATAAGCCGGTTTACAACCCTAATCAGGATTTCAGGTTCAACTATTTTTACAGCAACACTACCGAGGAGTACCTAAAGCTTTCTACAGAATTTGCAGGTTCTGTTAAATACAATCAAAAGGGCAGGAAATTAAACTACCGTCTGTTTGGAGGGTACTTCTTTATGTACGAGTCTAATGTGCCTTATTTTGCTTGGCGCATGGATGGACAAAATGGCATGTATGATTATAACTTCGACCATGTGTTTTTGGGCAGAAGTGCCGGATATCCCAATTTTTTGGGGCAGCAAATGCAAGAGAATCATGGAGGATTTAAAACCTTCACCTCATTCGGGCAAAGCTCCAGCTGGATAGCGGCAACCAACCTGCGCTGGGAAATTCCAGTCGGACCCAAACTCGCCCTTTTTGCCGATTTTGGATTGTATCCTTACACCAATGTTCAGGGAGAAAAAACCGTAGGCAATTTGTACGATGCCGGTGTGGAAATACCTCTGTTTAGCAATGCGGTGCGTATTTTTATTCCGCTGCTTATTTCAGAAGACATTCAGCGTCAACATGATTTTATGGGTATAAATTTCTGGCAACGTATTCGTTTTCAGGTTAATTTTAATGCGCTCAATCCGTTTAACCTTATCAATAGTATCAGCTTCTAAGTGCAGACCAGGAAGAAAATATATTTCGCCTCTGACTTCCATTTTGGGGTCCCTGACTATGCTAAAAGCTTAGAACGCGAAAAACGTATTGTAGAGTGGCTTTCCGAAATTCAGCACGATGCTGCTGAGGTTTTTCTGGTAGGCGATATTTTCGATTTCTGGTTTGAGTACAAACGAGTCATACCCAAAGGCTTTGTGCGCGTGCAGGGGAAAATAGCGGAGCTTACCGATAGTGGTATTTCGGTTCATGTGTTTACCGGAAATCATGATATGTGGATGTTTGATTACCTGCCCAAAGAACTTGGGATTATCTTGTATCGTGAGCCGATTACCCGCACTTTTTCGGGTAAACAGTTTTATATTGGTCATGGCGATGGATTGGGTCCGGGCGACAGAGGTTACAAGTTTATTAAAAAAGTATTTAGAAATCGTTTTTGCCAATGGCTCTTTGCTCGTTTGCATCCTAATTTTGGCATCGGGCTGGCTAATTATTTCAGCCGATCTAGTCGGGCAGCTGCCGGCGACGAATCGAAATACCTGGGCGACGACAAAGAATTTTTGGTGCAGTTTTGCCGCAACTACCTTAAACACACACACGTAGATTATTTTGTATTTGGCCACCGTCATTTAGCTCTCGATAAGCCCATAGGCGAAAACAGCCGCTATATCAATCTTGGTGATTGGTTGCAATACAATACCTATGCGGTGTTTGATGGCTCAGAACTTAAACTGCTGAAGTTTGAGGGATAATTATTTACTTTTTTTCTGTAATGAAATCACTCGAAAAATAATTACCTTCGTTCTTAGTGAACATTAGTGAATACATATCGCAGCTTTTATACCGATACGATTGTGTGGTGGTTCCTGGATTGGGGGGATTTGTAGCCAACTATAGTGCTGCGCACTATGATGAGGAGAAGAAAATTTTTCATGCACCAGGTAAGCGGTTGATTTTTAATCCCCGGCTTACGCAAAATGACGGTTTGTTGGTTAACGAACTGGTTAAGCATACTGCTCTCACGTATACCGAAGCCCAGGAAACCCTTACACAATTGGTTGCCGAACTGAAAAACAAACTCAATACTAAGAAATATGCCGAGTTGGGAACAGCCGGTGTGCTGATGGTAAATAACGACGGGGAGATTAATTTCCGTCAGGGGGGCGAAAATTTTCTGCTTACTTCTTTTGGTTTTAGACCGGTGATAGCTATTCCGGTAGAACAACCGCTTAAAGCCTCACCGTTGGAGCGCAAATCGTTAGAAGAAAAGAGGCCTCTTGCCTTTGTGCCGGATTCACGTGTGCCACGAAAAACGAGTTGGAAAAAGGTGGCTATAGCCACTTTACTGGTTCCTGTTGCATTTTATGGTTTTTGGATTCCTCTTAAAACTGACCTATTAAATGGTGGTGAGTTGAGTTATACCGATTTAAATCCCTTTAAAATTGCGGTGGTTAGTTCTTACGCTGAGCGTACAGTAGATATTTCTGCTGTTGACTTTGAAGAGGTTTCGGAAGACGAGGTAATTTCCCAAAAACCCGATGAAGTATCGGAAGACTTACCGGAAGAAAGTACTGAACGGATAGCACCACTATCGGTATCTTCCCATACAGGAAATTATGTGCTGATTGGTGGTTGTTTTGGTGAAGAAGCTAACGCACACAAGTTTGTAAATAGCATTACCTCCAAAGGATACCAGCCTTTTATACTTGATGTGCATAAGGGATTGCATCGTGTGGTAATTACGACCTACGCTTCACATGATGAGGCGGTAAAGGCACAGAAAAGTCTTAAAGAATCAGGCGTTTCTACCTGGGTGCTCAAAAAATAATATATGTCTGCTTCGCCCGAAAACACCCCTAAACGTGTTGCTGTAATAGGCGCGGGAATTTCGGGTTTAACGGCGGCTTTTTATCTGCAAAAATCAGGTGCAGAAGTTAAGGTTTTCGAAAAGTCTGAACGTGTGGGGGGATGCCTGAAAAGTATCAGAAAAGACGGTTATCTTTTCGAACAAGGAGCCCTCACAGCGGTGGTAAACTACCCTGAATTAAAAGAGCTTTTTACTGATTGCGGTATAGAAAACGAAGTGCTTTATGCCAGCGAAAAATCCAAGTATAGGTTTGTTTTCAGGAACGGATTGCTGCACGAGGTTTCACCCAATCCAGTTAAGTTTTTATTTTCAGGGTTGTTGAGTTTTTCAGCCAAACGCAGAATTTTTTTAGAATTGTTTAAAAAACCTTATGCTCCCGAGTCTAAGGCTACGCTTGGAGCAGTGGCGGAACGACACTTTGGTAAAGAGGTGGTAGACTATATTTTGAACCCCATTATAACGGGAATTTACGCTTCCGATCCTTACGATTTGGAATTGAGCAGCTCGTTTCCTGTTATTGAGAAAGCTATAAGGAATAGGGGCTCTATTATTAAAGGAATGGTTGCTCAGGCAAAAGAGAATAAATCACAAAATGTTGACAGGCGAATTTTTAATTTCAACGGGGGGCAAAGCCAGCTTATAGCTGCTTTAAGCGAGAAACTGAGCATAGAAATACAAGTCGATGTGAGAGGGCTTTGCAAAACTGATTCGGGGTGGAAGATTAATATAAATGGTGTGTTTCATGAGTTTGATGAAGTTGTTCTGGCTGCCCCTGCCTATGCTTCAGCTAGGTTGGTGGAGCCATTTTTAAGTTCCTTGGCACAACATCTTTTGGCTATAAAATACAATGCTGTAACTACGGTTCAGGTGGTTGCTCCTAAAAATAAATTCAGTCGGCTTCCTGAAGGTTTTGGTTTTTTAGTTCCTCAAAAAGAGCGGGGAGAACTATTGGGGTGTATTTTTAACCATGTGCTTTTTCCTTCGCGTTTTAATGAGGCAATCACCGGTTTTAATCTATTTATAGGTGGTGAATTGCCTTCCGGAGGTATGGTTAAAATAGATAAGGCCTTGGATGAATTTAAATCGATAACAGGCTATCAGGGAGAATTGCAGGTAATAAGCCACTGTCATTGGGCTAATGGAATTCCGTTAATTGGAGTAGGACATAGTGAAGTTTTACAAGCTATTGATGCCGCAGAGTCGGCCAATGAGGGGCTGCATTTTATTGGTAACTATAGGAATGGTATTTCGGTAGGTGATTGTATAAAAAATGCACGACATATAGCGAGTGAGATTACGAAACGCAGAAAGGTGTTATAAAATAACTTCAATCAATTTCTTGGTTTCAAAAAAATCGGCTTTAAAAACAGAAGATAAGGACACTTCCCGATAAGGTAACTTACCTATTTCTTTGAGTTCATCAGTTAAGTCGCCGCCTTTTAAGCAAACTAGAGATTCTGCTCCAAATTTTGCTCGTTGGCAGTAAGTAATCAGAACCGAAAGTTTGGCCACCGCCCTTGATATTACCAAATCATATTTACCTCCAAGGTTTTCGGCTCGTTCATGAAAGGCCTTTACATTTTTTAATTCTAGTGCTTCGGCTACAGCCTTTACAACCTGAATTTTTTTACCTATCGAATCTACTAGTGTAAACTGAGTATCGGGATACATAATAGCCAGCGGTATTCCTGGAAAACCTCCCCCTGTTCCAATATCCAGTACTTTTTGGTCAGGTTTTAGAGGTGCAAAGTGCGCAATTGCCAATGAGTGCAGCACGTGTCTTTCGTAAAAGTTGTCGAGGTCTTTACGGCTGATTACATTTATTTTTTCATTCCACTCTTCGTAAAGGGGCTTAAGCTGAGCAAAAGCATCTTCTTGTTCAGGAGTAATTTTGGGAAAATACGTTTTTATTAGCTTAACAGACATGAGGGGGCAAAACAGGGTTAAATACTGTCTTTCGAGTTTTTCATTATTTGATAAAGAAACTCTCTGGCTCGAAACAATTGGGCTTTTACTGTTCCCAAGGGTAAATCCATTTGTTCGGCAATCTCCTCGTAGCTTAATTCTTCGAAATAACGCATTTCTATAAGTCTGCGATATCGGGGTTTTAGACGTGTAACCACGTTGCGCATCATTTTTACTTTTTGCACTCGAATAGTCTCTTCTTCCGGATCTAAGTCACTCGACTTAACATCAATGGTTGTGTTTTCGTCTTCGCTGCTGTATCCATTGTCGAGTGAGAGTAGGTTTAATCTTTTTTTACGAATATGGTCGATACAGTTGTTGGTGGCAATTTTAAACAGCCATGTGCTGAAGGCAAAAGTAGGTGTATATTGCCCTAGTCGGCTAAACGCTTTGCCGAAGGCCTCGATGGTTAAATCCTCAGCATCGTCACGGTTGTTAACCATTTTAAGCAACATGAAATAAATAGAATCTCGATAGCGTTCCATCAAATCGGCATAAGCAGATTGGTCTCCGGCCACAGCTTTTTTTACAAGTTCGTAGTCTTGCTTCGCTTTATCTGAAAGGTTTTCGCCTAATTCCATTTAACGGGCTTTATCAAGTAGTTTCGTAACAGTATTATTGGATGCAATATAATAAGAAAAAGCTCCAAAAACGGAGTTAAATATACTAAGTCTTTTCCTCCGAGCAATTTTATGGGTTTAATAAGAACTGACAACTGGATTAAAATTCGCCCACCCATAAAGCTTAAGGCATATATTCTATAAGTATCAGAAAACAGTAAGGTAGCAAAACTCAGGTAAAAAATAAGTAGACTAATGGGGTAAATTGCCAATAAAATTTTGTGAATAAATTTATACCTTGGAGATGTGGTAAAGTGCCTGCTTTTTTGTCTCCACCAGTCTTTGAAATTTTGTTTGGGGGTGCTTATGGTTTGGGCATCAGAGTCAAAAACGACATAGGTAGTTTTCTTTTCGGCTGCTTCGTTTACAAATAAATCATCATCACCACTAGGTAGAACATAATGTGTTCTGAATCCACCAACTCGGTAAAATAGATCTTTTTTGTAGGCCATGTTTCTGCCTACACCCATATAAGGTACTTTTGCTAAGGCAAAAGATAAGTATTGAAGACCTCCTAGTATGGCATCAAAACGAATTAACTTATTCAGCATACCCTTCTGTTTTTCATAAGGGCTGAAACCCAGCACCAAATTATTTTGCTCGAAGTGCGGAGCCATTTTTCTTATCCAGTTGTTGCTGCTTGGTATACAATCGGCATCGGTAAAAAGTAAGTTCTCGTGTTTGGCGCCTTTAATTCCGAGGGTTACGGCTAATTTTTTCCCGCAAATGTGATTTACCTGCTCATCTATGTTTACTACATGCAGGTTAGGGTAAATTTCCTGAAACTCTTCTAGAACATCTTCTGTGCCATCCCAACTACGATCGTTTACCACAACTACCTCGTATTCCGGATATTTCTGTTGCATGATTTCGGGTAAGTTTTTCTTCAGATTGTCCTCTTCGTTTTTTGCACAAATAATGATTGAGACCGGAGGGGTGAAATCGTTGTTTGATTTGTTTTTATGAAATGCAAGGCGAATAAAGAAGAAAAAGTAATAGAACAACTGAAGCCCGAAAGCCGATAGAAAAATGAATAAAACGATATGTTCAAACTTCGTGCTCACAGTATAATTCAACGGTCACGAAAATATCGGTATAGTATTAAATCCTATCTTTGGCGACAGCTTAATTGTGAACAAAATTATGAACTTTAAACTGTTGCATACAGACTCGTCAAGCAAAGCTAGGGCAGGTGAAATAACCACCGATCACGGAACTATTGAAACCCCGATATTTATGCCGGTGGGGACGGCAGCTAGTGTGAAGGCGGTACATCAGCGCGAACTCAAAGACGATATAGGGGCACAGATAATTTTGGGAAATACCTACCACCTTTATTTGCGTCCGGGGCTTGATATCTTAAAGCAAGCTGGTGGTCTCCATAAGTTTAACAACTGGGATAGGCCCATTTTAACCGATTCGGGCGGCTATCAGGTTTATTCCTTGGCAGAAAGAAGAAAAATTAATGAAGACGGAGTTACTTTCCAATCTCATATAGACGGAAGTAAGCATTTTTTTTCTCCAGAGTATGCTATGGACGTGCAGCGAATTATAGGCGCAGACATTGTTATGGCTTTTGATGAGTGCACGCCCTATCCATGTGAGTATCAATATGCCAAAAACTCAATGGAAATGACTCACAGATGGTTGGAGCGATGCTGCCGGCGCTTTGACGAAACACAGGGTATCTACGGATACAACCAAACACTGTTTCCTATAGTTCAGGGAAGTGTGTACAAAGATTTACGTGTGATTTCAGCAGAAAAAATAGCCTCTATGAACAGAGAGGGTAATGCTATAGGAGGGCTTTCTGTGGGTGAACCACACGAAGATATGTATGCTATGACGGATGAAGTTTGTGCCATTTTACCCAAAGACAAGCCTCGATATCTGATGGGTGTGGGGACTCCCGAAAATATACTTGAGTGTATTGCGTTAGGAATAGATATGTTTGATTGCGTAATGCCTACCCGTAATGCCCGAAATGGAATGCTTTTCACCCGAAATGGAATTATAAATATTAGAAACAAAAAGTGGGCAGGTGACTTTTCTCCTGTTGACCCTGACGGCACAAGCTATGTAGATACTTACTACAGTAAAGCATATTTACGCCACCTTATGTTAAGTAAAGAAATGCTGGGGGCACAAATCGCCTCCATTCATAATTTGGCATTTTACCTTTGGTTGGTTAAAGAGACCCGAAAGCAGATAATGGCTGGAACGTTTACCCAGTGGAAAAATGAAATGGTAAGAAAAGTAACCACACGTTTATAGCTATATTGAAAATACTCGACCGCTATATCATTTTTAAGTACCTCGGAAGTTACGTTTTCATGCTTCTGGTTCTAATGAGTATTGCCATTGTTTTTGATGTGTCAGAAAAGCTAGAAGATTTTATTCGTACTCAGGTAACATTCAAAGAAATTGTATTGGATTATTACCTGAATTTTTTTCTTCATTATGCCAGTTTACTTAGCTCGTTTATAGCCTTTCTTACAGTTATATATTTTACAAGTATGCTCACTGCCCGAAGCGAAATAATAGCCGTGCTGAGCGGAGGAGTGTCTTTTCAGCGGCTGTTGCTGCCTTATATTGTTGGGGCATCTATTATAGCATTGGGAACAGGATTGCTCAACCATTTTGTGATTCCTCAGGCTAATAAAGAACGACTGCTTTTTGAAAGTAGGAATACCAATTATAGTGATAAGTTTTCAGGAGTGCACCTAGAGATAGAACCTGGTAGAATTGTTTACTACAAACTCTTTTATGCTAAAAATATCTATGTAGACAGGTTTTGGATGGAAAACTGGGAGGATGATGGTAGCGGTAAAAAAGTATTGGTTTCTGAAATGCAGGCAGATCGTGCCTATGGAGATAGTGTTTCTAATAAATGGAAACTCGAAAACTGGTTTATTCGCTACCACAAAGACTTGTCGCAGAAAATTGTTACCGGCAGGGAATTAGACACCGTTTTTAATTTCAAATTAACTGATTTGGGACAGAGAGAAAGTTCCTTTGCGGCACTTAATACCCCCGATTTGATTGAATATCGTGACAAGGAACTTAAAAAGGGAAGTAATCAAATAGCCTTTATAGAAATAGAGCTACATCAGAGAACATCTTTTCCATTTGCCACACTTATCCTTACACTCATGGGTGTGTCGGTAGCCAGTAAAAAATCCAGAGAAGGTATTGGGTTAAATATAGCCTTGGGATTGATTCTTGGTGTAACGTATATTTTTGTAATGAAAGTTACAACAGTAGCTGCAGTGAATGCCGGGATGAATGTGCTGTTTGCAGTGTGGTTACCCAATATTTTATTTACGGGTGTTGCAATTTGGCTCTACAGAAGAGCTATTCAATAGATTTTTACTCAAACACTTTTCTTTTTTTAAATACTCTATTGGACTACCTTTGCGCCTCATACTGCAACTTGATGAAAAAAAAATATATCGCTTTTTTGCTTTCCATTTTGGTAATTGCTTGTGGAGGTAATAATCAGTCTGTTGTTTACGACGAAAACGTACCAATCGATAGCGAGAAATTATATAGAAATCATTGCTCTATATGTCATGGAGACGATGGTGCACTCGGTTTTTCCGGAGCAAAAGATTTGTCAAAAACACTATTCTCGATGGATGAAATAGTAGGTGTGATTAAATACGGGAGCAAAAATGGAAAAATGAGAGCTTTTGGAAAAGATGCAGGAGGAGAGCTAAACAATAAAGAGATAAAGGCGATAGCCGAGTACGTGAAAGGATTTAAAAAAGAGAATGAGTAAAAAGGAAATAGTTACTGCCGCCAAGCAAGATACAGCCGTTCTTGTAGGTCTTAGTATTGACTCTCAGGATGATAATAAGCTAAAAGAGTATTTAGATGAGTTGGAATTTTTAGCTGAAACGGCAGGTATTGTCACAGTTAAAAAGTTTTCACAGCGATTGGATAACCCTAATCCTGCCACTTTTGTTGGTTCAGGTAAACTCGATGAGGTTAACCATTTTGTCAGAGAACATGATGTAGATACAGTTATTTTTGACGATGAGTTAACACCATCACAACTGAGGAACGTAGAAAAAGTATTGGAAAGAAAGGTGCAAGACCGAACCTCTCTTATACTTGATATTTTTGCGCAACGTGCCCGTACCGCACACGCCAAAGCTCAGGTAGAATTGGCCCGATGCCAGTATATGTTGCCCAGATTGCGCAGAATGTGGACTCACCTCGAACGCCAAAGAGGAGGTACAGGAACCAGAAGCGGTTCGGGGGAATTGCAGATTGAGTCGGACAGACGTATGGTGCTCGATAGAATTTCCAAATTAAAAGAGGAGCTGAAGCAAATTGATAAGCAAATGGCAACTCAGAGAGGCAACAGAGGTAAATTGGTTCGGGCTGCATTGGTAGGGTATACCAATGTAGGTAAGAGTACGATTATGAACCTGATGAGTAAATCGGATGTGTTTGCAGAAAATAAACTTTTCGCTACCCTTGATACTACTGTGCGCAAAGTTGTAGTTGGGAATATTCCTTTTTTACTTACTGATACAGTAGGATTTATTAGAAAGCTTCCTCATCAGTTGGTGGAGTCGTTTAAGTCTACGCTGGATGAAGTGCGCGAAGCGGATTTGCTTATCCATGTTTTGGATATTTCGCATCCCGGATTTGAAGATCAATATAAAGTGGTGAATGAAACTCTTAGAGAAATAAAGGCTACGGACAAACCGACATTAATTTTGTTCAATAAAATTGACGCTTATCGGTTTATTCCTAAGGCCGAGGATGATTTAAGCGAAGAAATATTTCCTCAGAATATTTCACTTGAAGACCTGAAAAAAACTTGGATGGCTCGTATGGAAGAAAATCCTTGTGTGTTTATTTCGGCGTTTAATAAAATAAACATCGACGAGTTCAGGAAAGCTCTATACGATGAGGTGAAGAAAATTCACGTTCAGCGCTTTCCGTACAACGATTTTCTTTATCAGGAAACGGAGGAGAATTAAAATTTTTAGAGGCAACCACATCCTTTTGGTTTTTTAAAGTAATATAGCAGTGAACCGTTTAGGTATGCGCTGTTGTTGCGGACTTTTACCCTGTCATCGAGATACGCCGGTGAACCATCGTAAGAATAAAATAAACCGGCGGCGACTCCGAGTTTTTTAAATCGTTTGGTTACTCTTAGGCCTGCTTCTGCACCCCATACGAATGAGTTGTAGTTGTTGTGTATTTGATAATGAGAAGGTACGCCGGTATTTGTACTTTGATTAAATGGAGAGTTTACATTGCGCAATAGTTCGATTTTTGGGCCGATTAAAAAACTGTATTTGAAACCCCTGTATAGCTTATGAAAATCGGCTAAAAAATTAATGTGATAGTACTTCATAGGGAGTCTGTAGTTCTCGTAACTAACCACAGGCAGGTTCTCGGATGAAAATACAGCTACATCACTGTCTTTGAATCCTTTCGTGTATTGGTTGGCTGAAAAAAGAAAAGAGACTTTTTTAAATCCTTTTATTCCCATTGAAATACCCCATACATTACTCACTATGTATTGCTTTTTTTCTTTCTCTGCTATATTGGTAAATTCCGGATTTATTATCCAGTTTTGGTTGGAATGAGTTACCCCCAGATTTAAACTTAGACTCTCTATTTTCTGCGCTTCTGTATAAAGAGGAGTCGTAATTATCAATGTGAGAAGTAAACTTTTCATTTTAGCTAAGTTAAGAAATATGTTTATGCAAACTGACTTAAAACAAAAAACCCGATTCTAAAATCGGGTTTTTTGCATTTATTAGGTGAAAAATTAAACCACCCCCTGATCAATCATTGAATCGGCTACTTTAACAAAGCCGGCAATGTTTGCACCTTTTACATAGTTTACATAACCATTTTCTTCTTTACCATATTTCACACATGAAGCATGAATATTTTTCATAATGGTGTGAAGTTTTTGGTCAACTTCTTCACTACTCCAAGAAAGGCGAAGCGAGTTTTGAGACATCTCTAGCCCTGAAGTGGCTACACCACCTGCGTTAGAAGCTTTTCCAGGAGCAAATAATAACTTGTTTTGGGCAAACACTTCGATAGCTTCTGGCGTTGAGGGCATATTAGCTCCTTCAGCCACACACATACAGCCATGGGCAATAAGAGCTTTAGCTTCCTCTCCATTAAGTTCATTCTGGGTTGCACAGGGAAGTGCAATATCACATTTTACGCTCCATGGTCTTCCTTCGTGAAATTCAACACCATATTTGTCTGCGTATTCTTTTATTCTTCCTCGCTTAACATTTTTCAACTCCATTAGAAATGCGAGTTTTTCAGCATTAATCCCGTTTGCATCGTAGATATATCCGCTAGAGTCAGAAGCAGTAACTACTTTAGCGCCAAGCTCGGTAGCTTTTTGTATGGCAAATTGAGCAACGTTTCCAGAACCTGAAACTACCACTGTTTTGTTTTGAAAACTCTGGCCTTTAGTGGTTAGCATTTCTTGAGCGAAATATACTGTTCCGTATCCTGTTGCTTCAGGACGAATAAGCGAACCACCCCAGTTACGGCCTTTTCCGGTTAAAACTCCGGTAAACTCATTGGCTAAACGCTTATACTGACCAAACATATAACCAATTTCACGGGCACCTACGCCAATATCGCCGGCAGGCACATCGGTATCAGCACCAATATGTCGGAACATTTCAGTCATGAATGATTGGCAAAAACGCATCACTTCGTTATCAGACTTACCTTTGGGATCAAAATCCGAACCGCCTTTCCCACCACCCATTGGAAGTGTAGTTAGTGAGTTTTTAAATATTTGCTCAAATCCCAAAAATTTAAGTACAGAAAGATTTACCGTAGGGTGAAAGCGGAATCCGCCTTTGTAAGGGCCTATAGCCGAATTGAACTGCACCCGGTAGCCTCGGTTTATCTGAACATTACCATTGTCATCAACCCATGATACACGGAACAAAATTGCACGCTCAGGCTCAACAATGCGCTCTAGTACTTTTGCTTTTTTGTACTTTGGATTTTCTTCGATAAAAGGAATAACCGTTTCGGCTACTTCCATTACAGCCTGAAGGAATTCAGGCTCATGACCATTACGTTGCTTTACAAGCGCCATAAATTCGTCAATCTGAGCTTGGTATTTATGTGACATTTTTAAATGATTTTTTTAAACTGTGGAAGCAAAAGTATATAAAAAATATATTGGCGGATTAAATTCCGAAACAATTAGATTAACTAAAAATAGAAGAGTGGAATACAAGTATGAAAAGGCTTGAAAATCAAATTATTCTTCTTGCTCCAGTTGCCACTGCTTTTTACGTTTTCTTTTTTCTTCGTAAAGATCAAACTGGGTAATGATTAATCTTATTCCTCTATCGGAACTAAAGTAGTTTTTGGTCCAATTGAAAAGTGTAACCAATTTGTTTCTAAATCCTACCAACGACATAAGGTGCACTACCATCCATACCATCCAGGCGAAGGTGCCTCCGAATTTTGTTTTGCCTAATTCAACAACGGCTTTATTTTTACCAACAGTAGCCATAGCCCCTTTGTCTTTGTAAACAAAAGGTTTTATGGGTTTTTTGGCTTGTTTTAATAGTATGTTTTTGCCTAATGTTTTCCCTTGTTGCATAGCCGCCGGGGCCACCATAGGATGTCCTTTGGGGTAATCTTTTGTTTGCATACAAGCAACATCACCTAACGCAAATATGTCGTTGTAGCCTTTCACTTTGTTGAATTCGTCTACTTCGATTCGACCGCCTCTGTTTACTATTTCTGCTCCAAGTCCCTGAACCGGATTACCAATAACACCCGCCGTCCAGATAAGTGTGCGTGCAATGATGTCTTTTCCGGTATTAGTTTGCACATAATCGCCAAAGAAATCGAGTACTCGGGTGTTTAGAACAACCGTTACTCCTAGGTCTTCGAGGTATTTTTTTGCTTTAATACTGCTTTTTTCGCTTAACATAGGTAACACCCTATCACCGGATTGTACTATATAGACGTTCATTTGAGAGAAGTCGAGTTCGGGATAATCTTTTGGCAGCACTTTAAGCTTAAGCTCACCCAATGCGCCTGCAAGTTCAACTCCGGTGGGACCTGCGCCTGCAATTACTATATTCATCATCCCTTGTCTTTTTCTCTCGTTGGAGTTTCTAAGGGTTTTTTCAAAGTTTTGCAAAACCATACTTCTCAAATCGAGCGCTTCCAGTACACTTTTCATGGGCATTGCACTAATGGTAAGCCCCTCGTTGCCTAAAAAGTTGGTTTTTGCCCCGGTGGCAATTACCAGATAATCGTAATACATCTCGTCGCCGCCCATTATTATTTTCTTTTCTTCGGGAACTACTGCCGAAACTTCACCCAGACGGAAAAATATATTTTTGGCGCCATTAAATATCTTTCTGATGGGATAGGCTATAGATTCTGCTTCGAGTACAGATGTGGCAACTTGATATAAAAGAGGCTGAAATGTGTGGTAGTTGTTTTTATCAACTATAACTACTTGAATGTCTTTGTTTTTAAGTGTTTTTGCCAGTTGAATGCCGCCAAATCCACCTCCTATAATAACTACTCGTGCTTTGTTCTTGTGTGGGATATCAATTACCATAGTGCCATTTTTTTTGATAGCGTAAGTTAATGAAAATTAAAACGATAAGAGATTAAAATGAGATTAAACTTTCTCTTCGCTTAACAAAGTTTAAAAAGTCGCTCAGTGTGGTATTGCTTTAGCGTGAAGGAAAATATTTAGATATGTCTGTGGTTTGTTTATGGGGGGTAGTTAGAGAATACCCTCTCAAATTCTGTTTTAAACCCATTTGGAATAGATATGTTTATATCTGTAGTTTCGAATAAAATTACTTTTATGATTCCCCGCAATCGTACCACTAGAACGTAAATAGATTACGTTGTGTGAATGTAATTTTGCTTTAAAATTAAACA
>JBKBNH010000005.1:0-227003 GCA_046295395.1 Flavobacteriales bacterium
TTCGGAGAACGTCTATTTGATAGAATGGTTGTTGCAGTTGCAAATAATTACTGGTAACATTGCGGGGAATCATTAAATAAAGCTACGAAAACTGCCTTCATAAAATTCATCAAAAAAAATGAATTACCAATTGTAATAGATGCCGATGGATTAAATATACTGGCAGAAGAGAATGCTCTTGAATATGTAAAGCCCAAAACAATATTAACTCCCCATCCTAAAGAGTTTGACAGGTTATTTGGACAGCACAAAAACAGTTTTTCTAGATTAAATAAATTGAAAAAAGCGTGTGTAAAACATTCTATTTATATCGTTCTTAAAGGAGCTAACACCTGTATTGGAACGCCTGAAGGAAAATTAATTTTCAACAATACAGGAAACCCTGGAATGGCAACCGGTGGCAGTGGAGACGTGTTAACTGGGGTTATTACATCCCTTATAGGCCAAGGTTATACACAAGAGGAGGCATGCTGCCTAGGAGTATACATTCATGGATTAAGCGGAGATATCGCCAAACAAAATCTAACTATGCAGGGCATGTACGCAAAAGATATTGTATTCCACTTGCCGGAAGCCTGGACTCAACTACTCTTGGAAAAACATTTGAACTAAAGAGTAGAATCCCATTTGCTTACTATAATGCATTGTAATTAACCCTTTTGAAGGTATATAAAGTAAATAACCTTTTTCCTTCTCTTCCAGAATATCAGTTAAATCCAGTGAATCTGTTTTTGAAAGTTTTACATGTTTAAAATCATCATAAACTTTCAAAAAAGTAACTCCTGTATTATTCATAGCTTCTTGAAACAGCTCCACTTCTGCCAACCAATATTCATCTGATTTAGGATTGTTATGAAAGGCTATTACATATCCGTCTCCGTCATACTTCCAATCATCAGGCAAAATATCTTGTGGAGGCTCAATTGACTCTAAAGTAGGTTCTATCTCTTCTTCTACTTCATGCTCCCCGATACTAGGAGTAATTGCCTTTTCAGAGCATGAAGCGAGAAAAAACAAAACAAACATGAAAACAATTTTAATCATGACTTACTGATTTTATTGGTGAAAGTAAGTTATTCTTGAGAAAACCATCCACATTTGCAGTAATAATTAACATATGCGTTTAACAGGTATTCATTATATAATCCTTTCGACTTTATCCTTTTCTGTTGTAAACTTACTTGTTAAGTTGCTTCCCCATATACCGGTTAATGAGCTTGTTTTTTTCAGATCAATTATCTCACTTGCAATATGTGCATTTTTGGTTAAAAAACTCCGAATCCCTTTTTGGGGTAATAACAAACAATGGCTTTTGATAAGAGGTCTTTTTGGCGCAGCTGGCCTCACCTTGTTTTTTTATACAATAAAAAACATGCCTATTGCAAGTGCTACCACACTGCAATATCTATCACCTGTTTTTACTGTTGTAATTGCAATGTTCTTATTGAAAGAAAGAGTAGAACCATTCAGATGGCTATTCTTTCTTCTTGCTTTTTTGGGGGTAATTCTTATAAAAGGCATAGATGAAAAAATAGAAACATCAACCGTAATAATTGGTGTGCTTTCTGCAGCTCTTTCGGGTGTTGCCTACAATGCTATAATAAAATGCAGAAATACCGATCACCCTCTTACTATTGTTATGTATTTTCCCTTGATAGCAACCCCCATCATGGGTGTTTGGTGTTTGTTTCAATGGGTTATGCCAATAGGAACGGATTGGGTTTTACTTCTAGTAATTGGTATTTTCACACAGATTGCACAGGTTTTTATGACAAAAGCCCTGCATAGTGATAAATCAAGTAGGATAGTTCCATTTAAGTATTTGGGCTCTATATATGCTTTGCTATACGGATATTTTATTTTTTTTGAGGAGTTGTCTATTTTAAACCTGATTGGAATTGCTGTAATTCTTGTTTCCGTAGTATCCAATGCGATGATAAAATATAAAATTTAAAGGCGTATTCCTATCATACAAACATCATCTACCTGCTCCAATTCTCCTTTCCATTCATCAAATTTTTCGTCTAAGATTTGATGTTGTTTGTTCATGGGCAAATGAATAATGCTAAGGAGTAATTGTCGTAATTGCGAATACTTGAACTTTTTTCCCTTAGGCCCCCCGAACTGGTCAGCATAACCATCGGAAAAGATATAAAAAACGTCTCCTTCATTTAACAATACTTCGTGTAGCGAGAAGGGCTCATTTGGTTCGTCTATGCTATATTGACCGATAGGCTGTTTATCAGGTTTAAACTCTAAAAAAGAATATGGTCCGTTTTGATCCACTGACCCATTGTGATTCTTTTTAAAAACCCACAAAGGATTATTAGCTCCTGAGTATTGTACCTTGTATTTTTTTGGTTTTGAATTATTTAGTGGCGTTATATTACAAAGTGCAATATCCATCCCATCACGTATAAACTCATTTGAACTACTTTGCCGGAATGACTCGTTAACCAATTCATCTAGTTTATCTAATATTTCTGCAGGCGTAGTCAAGCCAAATTCTTTTACTGTTCTGTTTAAACCATTATTACCAACAATAGAAACCAAAGCCCCCGGAACCCCATGTCCCGTACAATCTACTGCTGCAACTATTATTTGATTTTCAATTTTTTCGAGCCAATAAAAATCTCCACTTATTATATCCCGGGGTCTATATAGCACGAATGACTCCGGTAAACATAATTCAACTTTTGCTGCAGGAGGTAGAATTGCCGTTTGAATGTGCTGGGCATACCTTATACTATCCGTGATATCTTTATTTTTTTCTTCAACAAGTTGCTTTTGTTCCTCAATTATTTTCTTTTGCTCTTCTGTAAGCTTCACTCTTTTGTATAGGAAGAATGAAAAAACAGCAGCCAAAATTAAGCCTACTGCTACTATAGATAAAATGAGCCTTTGTCTACTCAAGTTTTTATCATGTTGCATCTGTGTTTGAAGTTTTTCAAGCTGCGATATTTTTTCGAGCTCCTGACGTTGAATACTGTCAGAAAGACGGGCTTTTTCAAGCTTGTAATCCATCTCTTTACGAAGTATATCCTGAGTTCTGTCTGTAGAGCTTAAAGAATCTTTATATTTTGTAAATCGTTGAAAATATATCAATGCTAAATCAGGCTTGTTAACTGTTTCATATGCTTTGGATAAACATTTGCATGCATCTCGTTTATTAACTAAAGAACGGGTTAGATGAGCCAAATCAAATGCCTCTTTGCAATGAGTCAGTGACTCTTGAATTCTCTTTTTTTGAAGCAAAATTTCACCTAAAGAGATTAAAGTTCCCGACATACCAAGAACATCATTCAAATTTTCTTTGATAATTAATGATTGAGTAAAAACATTATAGGCGCCATCAATATCTCCCTGATGCCTGAGTACTTGCCCCAGATTATTTAATGCTTTTGAAAGACCAAAACCATCGTTTAATTCCGTAAACAGATTTACGGCCTTCGTAAAACAGTGGTGTGCAGAATCATAGTCCTTTATGTTTTTATATACTAGCCCTATATTCGTTAGAGAACTCGCCTGACCATATTTATCATTTAACTCTTCTGCGATTTCTAATGCTCTTGAGAAATAATCTTTTGCACTAGTGTAATCATTCAGATTTTCATAAATATTTCCAATATTGTTAAAGAAATAAGCTTGCCCTTTTAAATCATTATGTGCTATTTTTATATCCAACCCCCTAAAATAGCAGTCTAGGGCTTTTAAGTAATCACCCTCTGCCACTAAAACCAGCCCAATATTATTCAAGATACTGGCCATACCCTTTTCATCACTTTGAGCTTCTCTTATTTTGAGGGCTCTGTGAAATTGATGCAAGGCTGTATTGTAGTCTGATCTTAAATAATAAACCGAGCCAAGAGTAACTAGTATACTTGCTACATACTTATCGCTTATAATTGCGCTTGACTTTTGTTTATTGTAGCTCAACTCTGTAGCCAGTTCCATTGCTTTGCCGGCTACATAAAGAGCAGAATCAGGCATATTGTGTATCAAAGACCAGGCGTAATTATCTAATTCGATGATTTTTAAAGTATCTTTTTGATTTGACTTGAGAATTTTACCAACACTGTCTCTAACAGCCAACTGAGCAGCAGACTGAATGGAAAGACCAAACAGAAGAAACAATGCTAATAAAAGTGTCCTCATCATCAAAAAAATCTCCGCTTCATAAAGAGCTAAAGCATTTGGTCTAAGACGAGAAAAGTATTAGGATAGATTCAATTTATAGGCGATAAATTGTGATTTTTCGACTATTACGCAAAAATCAATGCTAAATGGTTGATTAATGTAAACTAATCATTACGATTAAAACTGCTTTAAATCTGTCGGGGCAAACATCCATTCGGGGGTTTCTATTAATTGCCTACACTCCAAATAAGTATACCAACAGGTGTTACTTTTATTAGGATTAGCTAAAATATGGATTTGTTGAGCTGGCATATAGCTTTGAGCCAGCATAAAAACTTTTTCGCCCTTCGTATTAACTGCTACATCCATAACAATTACCGCGTGCCCGGGCGAACCTCCTTGAATAAATACATCTCCGGGCAGAATATTTGCAAAATCTACATTTTTTAACTCTTTGCTCAAGGATAATGATCCTGCATACATGAATACATTATCTAAATACTTTCTGAAATTTTGATAAGAGGCATCAAATGAATTGTTATACGCCCATGTAACCTTGTTTCCTCTTACAACCGGTCTGCCTCCTTTCTTCCATTCTGAGTATTTGATTTTATCGCCGCTTGTATAATTAAAAGAAATCATATCTTCTTTGTTGTGCCATCTAAGGTATTCGGCTCTTAATCTCATTACTGCGTCTGCACATTGCTGTAAATCTTTTTTGCCAACATCTATATCCAAAATAGTGTAGTGAGCTCCTTGATATCCTTTTTTCTGCCCGTTATACAATAATACATCAGGTTTGCCCTCTAATAAAGGGAGTCGTCTCAGCCACCAACCAAAAGTACTATCTGCAAGGACTATTCTTTTGTATCCATCTGGAGATGATATTCGATTAATTAAGCTGTTCTCAGCTTTATAGTGCTCTAGCCAGGGTAGTTTAAGCATTACTGAATCCGCCTCAAACTGAATAAATTCAGCTTGGCCATCAGCCGAAAGATATTGAATATTAGAATTATAATCCACAGCCTCCGAAGAGCAGGCTATAATGGAAATGATAAATAGGACGGAAAGGTTACTTTTTAACGGTAACAAGATTTGTTTCGGTATCCCATATAGACTCTGAAATAACCCCATTATTTTTAAAATAGGCTGCCCCATGTTTAGTCACAACTTTTTTGTATATGTTTCCTCTGTTTCCTACGACAACAATCCTTTCAATAGTTATTTCTATCACTTCTCCTCTTGCGTTCTTACGCTGAAACTTCCTCTCGGTTACACCTGGTCCGTACGCTAAGGCAATATCATTTTTATATTCTTCGGTTAACGACTGTGGGTCAAGATTTTTAATCTTATCCATCAACTCGGCCTGCTCTATTAATTTGTCGGCTTTGTCCTTTCTCATCGATTTGTTTTCTTCAATTTTCTTATCCTTGTATGAGTCTACATTATCTGCATTTTCAGCCCTTGTTTTGTCAGCTGCTATATTTTCTCTGTTTATATTGGTCCTTAGCTTTTCTCCTGCTTCGTAGGTTTCTACGGTTTTATTAGAATTTGCTTCTTGCTTAAAAGTAGACTGCTTTGCTTTTACATCGTTGTAATGCATCATTCCGTCAGCATTAGCCTCTCTGGTCTTATCTGCGGCCAGCTGTTTCTTTGTGTTTTCAGTTTGCTTATTCTCAAATTGGGCTTGTGTGTTTAAATTTCTGTTATCGAAGTTTTTATTCGTTTGGGTGTTATTTACAGCTTTTTGATCTTTGTAATCAGCAATGTCATTAGCATTATTTTCTCTAGTTTTATCCGCTTCGGTAAACTGTCTCGATCGCTCTGTTTTATCATCTAGCTGAGAATAGACGGCTTGATTCTTTTCGGTATAGTCTTTTTTATTTTTTTCTCCTTCAATTGTTTTTAAATCCTTGTATTTCTCCACACTTATCTCATTTGCCTGACGAGTTTTGTCAGCATCAGCAAATTGGTTTGAGCGCTCGGTATTTTTAGCATCCAGTTGGTTATAAACCGCTTGGTTCTTTTCAGTGAAATCATTTCTTGTTTTATCTGAAGTCTGTACTTTTTCATCTTTATATCTTTCAACATTAACTAAGTTTTCTTGTCTTGTGTTGTCAGCTTCGATAAACTGTTTTGATATTTTAGTTTCCAATTCATCGGCAAATTGGTGAGTTGCATACGTTTTATTTTCACTCTGCATGGTGATTTTTTCATCGTTTTTTATCTTATCGTTTTGGTACTTTTCAACCTCATCAACGTTTCTCTTTCTAGTATTTTCGGCTTGCTCGAATTGTTTAATAATTTTTTCTTCAAGTTCATTTGCTGCTTGATGAGTTTTGTATGTAGCTAACTCATTTTGGTTCTTCAAGTTTGCTTGCGATTCAATTTTTTCGTCTTTATATCTCTCAACATCAATAGTAATCTGATTTCGGGGTTTATCCAACTCTATTTCACTAGTTATTCTATCTTGTTTTAGTTGCTCTATTCCTTGCTGAACTGCATAAGTTTGAGTGGTTTGATTTTTTACTATTTCTTCTTGTTTTCTCGACTTATTATCGTTGTATACAACCATATTGTCTACATTAGACTTTCTAGTATTATTAGCCTCGTCAAACAAATGCAGTCTCTTTTCTTCGAGTTGATTCAATTGTTCCTTACTCAATTGGGTTTTTTCGGTTGAATTTTCGTTTTGAATTCTTTCGTTGTTTTGTTTGCCTTCCTTGTACGACTCTACTAACTCTACAACATTTTCTCTAGGCTTATCGTTGTTTATTTCTTGTTGAATTCTGTTTGTTTCAATTTCTCTAAATTCCTCGTTTCGATTTTCAAGTTTTTCAGTTGCAACTTTATTGTTTTCTATATTTTCTTCTGTTTTTTTGTCGTTATACTCCTCAACCTTGTCTGCCCAATAATTGCTATTATCTACAGCACTCTTTTTCATTAAGCTTTCCAATTGATCTGCATCTAAATCAAAAACCTCTTCACCGTATCCGTCTTTACTGTTTACATTCTGAGATAATTTAGCCATTCTGTCCTTCTCATCTTTCTGCCTTTTTTCTTCGGCAAGTTGGTTGAGTAATACTGTAAGTTCTTCTATTTTTTGTTTTGGAAATGGTGCTTCAGGTTTAAAACCAAGAGCGTTTCGATATTCCGAAATTGCTTGTTGATATTTTTCGGCAGATTCTAATTCTTTTGCTTTATTGATATGATTCAGGTATCCTTCGTTTGACTTTTGCCTATTGGCGTTAAGTTTTGCTTCTTCTGCTCTTGCGATATACCGCTTTTCAATCTCTCTTAATTTTTGCTTTGGGTATTCATCTTCTGGCTTGAAGGTTAGAGCTCTGCTATATAGCTTTTTAGCTTCTTCTAAATCGTCTTTTGCCAAGTTATTATCGGCTGCTTGAATAAGTCTTTGATATTGTTTTTCTGCATTTTCATCTGCTAGTTGTTTCATCCTTTTATTTATCCAGTCGATTTGCTGCTGAGGATAAGACTCATCATTTTTTACGTCATAAGCTCGCTTGTATAGTTCTTTTGCTTTGTCCCAGTTGTCGGCATCCCGAGAGGCGTCCGCCTGAGCGATTATTTCTTTGTACTTCTGATTAACCTGATCTTTAGTTTTTTTCTCGTTTTCTTCAATAATCAGTTTTTCAATCTCTGCTATTTTTTGTTTCGGGTACGGATCTTCTGATCGAAGTCCCGATGCCCTGTTGTAAAGTTCTTTTGCTCCGTTATACTCTTTATCGGCCAACTTCTTATCGGCCACTTCAATAATTTTTTGATAGGCTTTGTCGGCCTCTTCTTTTGAGGCTAATTGCATTTGCTGGTTTATCCAGTCTATTTGTTGCTGCGGATAGTCTTCGTCAGGCTTGATGGTGTTGGCCTGTTTGTACAATGCTTTGGCATTATCCCACTCTTTTTTGTCTCTTGCAGCGTCGGCCTTAGCTATTGCATCGTTATACTTTTCAAGAATTTTTTGCTTTTCTTTTTGATTGTTTTCTTCAATAATCAGTTTTTCAATCTCTGCTATTTTTTGTTTCGGGTACGGATCTTCTGATCGAAGTCCCGATGCCCTGTTGTAAAGTTCTTTTGCTCCGTTATACTCTTTATCGGCCAACTTCTTATCGGCCACTTCAATAATTTTTTGATAGGCTTTGTCGGCCTCTTCTTTTGAGGCTAATTGCATTTGCTGGTTTATCCAGTCTATTTGTTGCTGCGGATAGTCTTCGTCAGGCTTGATGGTATTGGCCTGTTTGTACAATGCTTTAGCATTATCCCACTCTTTTTTGTCTCTTGCAGTGTTTGCTTCTGCTATTTTATTTTGATATTGTTTTAAAAGCTGCTGATTCGCCTGATTAGCTTTTTCTTCCTCAATAAATTTATCGATTTCGACTATTTTTTGTACTGGAAGTTGCTCATTAGGATATATAGCAGAAGCTTTTACAAACTTTTCTCTTGCGTCTTTCCATTTTTGAGATTCAAAATCATTACCTGCCTGAGACAACAAGTCTTCGTACTGTTTTCTCTTCGCTTGCTCTGCCTGCTGTACAGATTGATTTTCGGATATAGTCTTTTCAACCTGATCAAGTTTTGCTCTGGTGGGAGAATCTTGTTTTAAACTTAGTGCCGCTGAATATTTCTCCCTGGCCTTATCCCATTCTTTTTTAGCTGCCAAAGCGTCTGCCTCGTTTACAAGTTTTAAGAAATTGCTATTCAATTGCTCTTCTGCTTCCTGCTTTGCTTTATTGTCTGCAATAATTTTGTTTACCTCAGCAATCTTATCCTTGGGGGTTTGTTCTGAAGAAATTAAGTTAGAAGCTTGGGTATATAGTGTTATGGCTTGAGTATAGTTTTGAGTGGCTACTGCAGAGTTTCCGTCAGCCATAAGTTTATCAAATTGCTCTCTTTTAGCTTTTTCGGTAGCTTCTTTTTCTTTGTTCGCTGCTATTTGTTCTAATTTTTTATTTATGTCGGTAATTCTGTCTTTGGGGTGCTTTTCTGAAGGATAAATTTCAAGTGCCTGAGTGTATTTTTGTTTAGATTCTTCCCAGTTAGAAGAATTATAAAAGCCATCCGCAACTAATACCAAATCGTCGTATTGTTTTCTTTTGGCTTTTTCGGCTTCGTTCTTAGCCTCATTTTCTGCTATTTCCTTTAGCTTGGTATCAATTTCCGCTATTCGATTCTTAGGATGGTTTTCGTTTCCATATAACTTAAGTGCCTCGTTATATTTTGACTTTGAATCGTCCCATTTTTTAGCAATGAACTCGGCATCAGCTTTTGCAATTATAGATTCATATTGCGCACGTTTTTCTTTCTCAGCCTCTTCTTGTGCTTTTTGGCTGGCCAGTTCGGCAACTTTTTTGTCTATTTCCAATAATCTGTCCTTGGGGTGCTTTTCGTCCGCAAATAAATCCAAAGCTTGAGTGTAAGAATTTTTAGCTAGATCATATTTAACAGATTGAAATTCAGCATCCGCTTTTTTAATTAAAGCATCATACTGCTCTTTTTTGGCTTTAGCGGCTAATTCTTCTTGTTGTTTAGCCAATATTTTTTTTTCAATTTCAGCAATTCGGTCATTGACAAACTTATCGTCATTCTTTATTTGCTGAGCCTCTTTGTATTTTGATTTCGCTTGTTCCCAATCAGATTTTTCGAAAAATGCGTTTGCCTGAGTTACCAAGTCCTGAAACTGCTTTTCTTTTTGCTGTTGTTTAGCATTGTCTTCTGCTATTTTCTTAAGAATATCGTCAATATCTTTAATTTTACCTGTGGAGTAAATATCGTTCTTCTTGACATCAAGCGCCTCTTGATATTTGGCTTTAGCGTTTTCATAATCCTTCGTTGCTAACAGCTTATCAGCAGCAGCTATTAAGTCTTTGTATTGTTTTTCTTTTTGATTTGCTACATCGGCTTCGTTTTTAAGTTTTTGAGCCAATTCGAGCTGATCTTTAGGTCTTTTCTCTTCAGACCTCAAAGCAGATGCATCGGTAAAGGATTTAATTGCCTCGTCGTAATTCTTAGCCAGTAAAGCCTTATCTCCTTTATCCATCAGCTCATTGTATTTCTTCTCTGCCTCTACCTGAGCTGCAATCAGTTTGTCAATTTCTATAATTTTATCTTTAGGCTCCTTTTCTATAGGCTTTATATCAGATGCCGCTTTGTAAAGTGTTTTTGCATAAGCATAGTCCTTATCGTCAAAAACCTCTTTGGCTTGTTTCATTTTATCGGCATACGCTTTGTCTTTCTCGGCATTCAATGAGGCATTTTTCTTGTCGTTGGCTTCTTTAATTTTTTGGGGAGGCAGCTTGTCGTTGGGTTTTACTGTTTGTGCTTTTTGATACTCAGCTATTGCTTCATCAAACTTATTTGATGCCAAAAGCTGATCCCCTGATTGTATTAGCTTATTAAAATTTTCGTCAATTGCCTTTTGCTTGGCTATTTCATCAATCTTAATTTGTGTGTCAGTAATTTTTTGCTGCACATTAGCATCAGCAGGCTTTATTTTTTGGGCTTCTTTGTATTTTATAAGTGCCTCTTCGTACTTAGTAGATGAAAAGTTTTTGTCCCCTTCTTTTACCAACTCCAAAAACTGTTTATCCAATTCGTCCTTTTTGTTGTTCAGGTCGGCCAAAAACTTTTCGATTTCTTTCGATCGTTTCGAAGTGTAAGCCGCATCTAATGCCAATTGACCATTGGTAGGTTCAATCCTTAACCTCCCGACTGGAGTGGCTGTTATTATAGAATAGTCTATTGAGGGTTGCTCTTGAAATAACTCAATAGGTGCGTCTATATAGTTCTCTAAGCGCTCAATATCTTCCCTAACATATCCTTTTTTGGCATCTATTTCTATGGTCTTTGTAACATATCCCGATTTGGAGAATTCAACTCGATAAACTTCATTAAATGGTACAGTAGTTTTGGAAAATTTACCCGTATTAGCAGATGAAGCACTTGCAACAACTGAGGCGCCCTTATATACTTTCATTTCAACTCCGGCAAGTTTTTTACCTCCGGTCTCTATAGCATTAAAATTGAGTACAATAACCGGATCTTTTTGTGCAAAAACAAAGGCATTTGAACAACTCAAAATACCGAGCAGCAGAATAAATCTTATGATGAAAGTCCTTAGCAAGCAGTTAACATTTTGTAATAACTAACAAATATCGTCATTTTTTCATGAAAAGTGAAAAAGCATTATTTAAACGTTAAGCATAAAAATAGTTACATTCGGTACAGTAATATTCTGATTAAGTTCAAATAAAATGGAAAATTTAAGCTATTGGGAAAGAAATGGATTTCTTGGAAATATTGATTTGGCCATAATTGGAGGTGGGATTATCGGTTTAAGTGCCGCCATTGCAGCCAAAAAAAAGCACCCAAAATTCAAGGTTGTTGTCTTTGAGAAGGGTGTTTTCCCTAGCGGTGCCAGTACTAAAAATGCGGGATTTGCCTGTTTTGGCAGTTTAACAGAGATTATTGATGACTTGAAATCACTTTCGGAAGAAAAAGTAATTGAGCTTATAAAACTAAGGAAGGAAGGACTAGAAGCGCTCAAAAAAAATGTAAGCCCAAGGAAGATGAAACTAAAATATTGGGGGGGGCACGAAGTTTTCAAAGAAGATGATTTTCATATATTCGAAAAATCAAAAAAAGAACTCGAATATATTAACTCTTTATTAAAACCATTTTTTGATGAATCAGTATTTCAAATCAACCCAAATTTATTAGTTAGATATAACCTTAACTATTTTAAATACTGTATTTCAAATAAATTCGAAGGGCAAATTGACACCGGAAGCATGATGACAGAATTAGCACTGCAAGCTGCTAAAAAAGGAGTAATTATATATAACGGTATACACGTAAATTCATTCGAATATATTTCGGACGAATTGATAGAAATTCAAGTGGGAGAAAACAGCATTAGAAGTAGAAAACTTGTTTTAGCAAATAACGCCTTTGCTAAAGATTTTTTAATAACTGAAGATATTGTGCCCGCCAGAGCTCAAGTATTGATAACCGAACCCGTTAAAAAGCTAAAAATTAAAGGGGCGTTCCATTACGACAAAGGGTATTATTATTTCAGAAATATCGACAACCGTATTCTATTGGGCGGAGCAAGGAATTTAAACTTCGGCGAAGAAGAAACATACAGCCAAAACACAACAGAAACTATTCAACTGGCTTTAGAGGATTTGCTTAATAATTTCATTTATCCTGAAGCCAAATTAAAAATAGAAAATAGATGGACCGGAACCATGGCAATAGGAAAAGACCGCTTCCCAATCATCAAGCAAATAAAACCAAACATAACATGCGCCGTAAAGCTAGGTGGAATGGGGGTTGCAATTGGGTCAATAGCAGGGGAAAAAGCTGTTGACTTAATGGATTAACCGTCAAATTGATTAAAAATTACGTCTTTAATTTCAACAATTGCCTAAAAACAATTAGCTTAGTACAAGTTTTACAAGGATTAAAGTAAAAAAAATGCTGCCAAATAATACATTTTCAGGTTCCAAGATTATCAAGTTCTTCGTTGTTACTACCTTAGTTTTATCGCTTTTGAGCTCTAAAGCACAGGTTATGATTAACGAATATTCCTGCTCAAACATGGCTCTTCCTGATGCTTTTGGAAATTTTGAAGATTGGGTAGAAATATATAACCCTACAGGAGCTCCTGTGGATTTAACTGGATACTATCTTAGTGACAAACAAAACAACCCGACTAAATGGCAGTTTCCCGGAGGAATAGTTCCTGCAGGAGGACATTTGTTAGTTATATGCTCAGGTAGAGACGCCATGGCCGGAGGCACCCCTCACACTGGTTTCAGGTTGAATCAAACTGACCCTGAAAGTATCGTCCTTTCAAATCCATTGGGAAACTTGATTGAACAACTTACACTTAATCCCACACAAGCTGGTCATTCGAGAGGAAGAATTACAGATGGTTCTAACAACTGGGGAGTTTTTCCAACACCATCACCTGGTGCGGCTAACGCAAATGCATGGAACGAATATGCCGCCATTCCTGCTTTGTCTACACAAGCAGGTTTTTACACCGGCCCTGTGAACATTTCAATGACAACAACTTCTCCGAGTTCAGAAATAAGATACACAACTGACGGCACCGAACCAACAGCAGCTTCAACGCTTTACACCGGACCTGTTGCCGTTAACACAACTCAAGTAATCCGAGCAAGAACCTTCTCTTCTATACCAAACACTCCGGCAAGTTTTATAGAAACAAATACTTATTTTATTAATGTTAGCCACACTGTTCCTGTGCTTTCGATAGCAGGAAATAACTTACCTACGCTTCTTGGTGGAACACAGATTGAGCCTGTGGGTTCTCTCGAGTATTTTGGTTCGGACGGAGCTTTTATAGATGAAGCTGTAGGCGATTTTAATAAGCATGGGAATGACTCTTGGGCTTACCCGCAACGAGGAATAGATTTTATAGCGCGTGACCAATATGGCTACAGCGACTTCATTAACCATAAAATATTTGCCACTAAAAAAAGAAAAAAATTCAAGCGGCTTATCATTAAGGCTGCTGCCAGCGACAACTATCCGTTTGAGAATGGAGGTGCACACCTAAGAGATGCGTACGTTCAAACACTTTCTCAACTTGGCAACTTAAAACTAGACGAAAGAAGTTCTACCTTCTGTGTATTGTACATGAATGGTCAGTATTGGGGAGTGTATGATGTTCGCGAAAAAGTAGACGACCATGACTTTACAGAATATTATAACGATCAACCCAGAAAATATAAAGGAAGTCCTGAATACATTCAGTTTCTTAAAACTTGGGGAGGTACCTGGGTAGAATATGGCGAAGCCCAAGCACTTACCGATTGGAATAATTTGCGAGCTTTCATTAACGCAAACAATATGGGGAATCCTGCAAATTTTGCAATTGTAGATGCTCAATTTAACTGGGAAAGTTTGATAGATTACTTTGTGCTTAACTCATACATTGTTTCAAAAGATTGGCTTAATTGGAATACTGGATGGTGGAGGGGATTGAACCCAGATGGAGATAAGAAGAAATGGCGATATATCCTTTGGGATATGGATGCTTGTTTTGGTCACTACGTAAATTTTACTGGTATTCCTGATTCATCTCCAAATGCTGACCCATGTAATGCTGAAAATTTACCAAACCCAGGCGGCCAAGGACATACAGAAATACTTAACAAGCTTATCAATGAGAATGATGACGTAAGGCAATACTACGTGACCCGATACGCCGATTTAGGTAACACCTTATTTTCTTGTGATTACATGCTACAGATATTAGATAGTATGGTTGCAGTAATTCAACCTGAAATGCCTCAGCATATTGCACGTTGGGGAGGTGCGGTAGCTACTTGGGAATCAAACGTGCAAGCCATAAGAAACTTTATTAATGCCAGATGTGCTGCTATCACCCAAGGAATGCTCGATTGTTACGATTTAGAGGGTCCATATAACTGCGTGATAGATGTAAATCCTGTGAATTCTGGAGAAGTTAAACTTAACTCTATTTGGCTACCTAATTATCCTTTTCCTGCTACTATATACGGTGGAATTGACACAAAACTAAGAGCGAGAGGGTTTGGCTCTTACGTATTCAACTATTGGGAAATTCCTGCCCATATCATCAATCCACACAAAGACTCTATCAACGTAAAAATCAGTTTAGACCAGAGCGACTATATCATTGCCCATTTTAAAGACACTACATTTCCTTGGATTGCCAACGAAGGGTTTCATGTTCCATCTGGCTTTTCACCAAATGGAGATGGAAAAAACGATTTTCTTCAACTATTTGTTGGACCTGACGTACAATCATTCCGCTTTAATGTATACAACCGATGGGGACAGCTCATTTTTCAAACAACTCAACCAGACAGAGTCTGGGATGGAACTTTTAATGGAACAATTCTTAACCCTGCCGTTTTTGCTTACACTGTAGAGTTGAAGTTTGCAAATGGCAGACAAGAAACCAGATACGGAAATATAACACTAGTCAGGTAAATGTTAAAAAGACTAACCTCATATATTATTTGCACATCGGCACTTGTAAGTGTTGATGCACAAGACATCCACTTTTCTCAAACAAATCAAGTGTCGCAATTTATCAATCCTGCTTTGGTAGGGCATTTCGATGGTTGGGAAAGAGTAAATTTAGCGCATAGACAGCAGTGGACAAGTATTGGCTCTCCTTTCGTTACATCTGGAATAGGAGTCGACTTAAACTTCTTCAAGCAAGAATATGGCTCAAAAAAAGCTCACATGGGTGTTGGGCTTATATTTAACAACGATATTGCCGGTGATGCAAAATTAGGAACAAACCAGGGCGTGGTTTCCTTAAGTGCTATCGTTCCAATTGCAGAGAATCACACTCTTTCAGCAGGGATTCAAGGAGGGATTGGACAGCGTTCAGGAAACATTAACAACTTAACTTGGGGCAATCAGTTTAATGGTGACGAGTTTGATGCTCAAATTCCATCCGGAGAGGCTAACTCACTAACCTCTCTAGTTTATCCTGATTTCGGCCTTGGGTTAAATTATACGTTTGAAAATCTTAAATCAAATATGGTTCGAAAAGAACTTATGAGGCTTAATGTTGGTTTTGCATACCATCACTTTAACAAACCAGAGATTGATTTCTATGCAGGAAATACGGGTAAGTTGTTTGCAAAACTTGTAGCTCACACTAGTTTTCATATGGATATACCAAATTCCCTGTGGGCGTTTGAGCCCTCTGCCTCTTACTTTAGCCAAGGGCCATACAGAGAGATTTATGGTGGGCTACTAGCTAAGTACAGATTAAAGCAAGGAACTAAATACACCGGAATTAATAAGGAGGGGTATTTTTGCTTTGGTTCGAACTTGAGGTTTAACGATGCTATAATACCTGTAGTCGCCTTTGAAATGGGCAATTACCGACTTGGGGTTTCCTATGACGTTGTTATTTCTCAACTTCAGGCCGCTTCTAGAATGCAAGGTGGTTTTGAAATCACATTTCAATGGATAAACATGAAAGATGCCCTATTCAAACGCAGAAGAGGACAGTTTGGCGGTAAAGGCGGTAGCGGAGCTTAATCCTGTCAGGATAAGATTCGATTCGTATGTTAAATCAAAACCTGATGCCTATAAGGCAAACATCATCTACTTGTTCGTAAGGCATACCATTTTCATCCAGATGGTTTTTCCAGTTTTCGAAAAACTGATTTAATATTTCTCCTTGTTGCTTCATTGGAAGCGATGATGACCTAATAATTTCTTCTTTCATTCTTTTTACCATCATCTTTTTGCCTTTTTCACCTCCAAACTGGTCTGCAAATCCATCTGTACTCATGTATATACAAGAGCCTTTCTCAAGTATAATTTTGTGCTCAGTAAAATCGGTTTCTTCGACAGTATAGCCCCCTATAGCAAACTTTGTTGCTTTAATTTCTTCAATTTCCAAGGGGTTTGCAGATGAGGGGGGTAGTATCCATAGGGGTCTGTTTGCTCCGGCATAGCTAAGTTCATATGTGTCATGATTAAATTTGCAAATGGCTATGTCCATTCCGTCCTTGGTGGTTAAATTCTCTTCATCTTCTTGTTTTAAACTACGTTTAACACCAATATTAACCTGTTTCAAAATTTCTGCCGGGCAGGTTATACTTTTTTCTAAAACAGTATGATTTAGTTTATCTGAGCCTATCATGCTCATAAATCCACCGGGAACACCGTGACCGGTACAGTCGGCACAAACTATTATGCTAACTCCATTTACATGAGCAAACCAATAAAAATCTCCGCTCACAATATCCTTAGGTTTGTAGATAATAAAAAAATCTGGAAAATGTTTTTCTACAGAGTCTTTCAATGGTAAAATAGCCTCTTGTATTCGGTAAGCATAACTTATACTATCTGTTATTTCCTTATTTTGATGTTGAATCTGCTCATTTTGCTTTTTTAAAGCATCCTTTTGTTTTACGACTTCTCTCGTTCTTTCCTCTACAATACCTTCTAATTTTTTGTTCTGAGCCTTCAATCTCCTTGCGCTAATCCAACTAGCCAGAATAAGCGCCATAACCAACAAGAACAAATAAAAGATATATGCATAAACCGTTCTATACCATGGCGACAAAATTGAAAAATGCAAAACGGCCTCTTCGCTTTCGTCTCCGTATATATTTCTTGCCTTTACCCTAAAGGTATAATTACCTTCATGCAAGTTGTTAAATCTAATTTCCGAAATGGTGGTCCATTCACTCCAAGTCTCATCATGACCTTCAAGTATAAAACTGTACTCTAGTTCAAAACCATTTTCCACGCTCAAAGCAGAAAATCCAAAATTTATGGAATTAAGACTGTAAGCGAGTGGTGGGTAGGTGAATTCTTGGTCTATGGGACTAAAGCTAAAATACTCGAAAACAGGGGTATAACTCAAGATTGAGTCTTTTCCCGCCAAAACCCTATTTACTAAAGTCTTAAAGTGTATATCCGGTGTTTGCCTTGATGTATAAAACACTAGGCCTTCTGTTGCACAAATCCATGTGCCAAATTCATCAAATTGAATATCGTTAATTCTACTTAAGTCGAAACCCAAGAACGGCCTAGTGATTTGATTTTTAAAATCCTTCTCATAATAGGAGATTTTGTTGTCAACACAGAGCCAAGTTTCGGTTTTGTTTTTTTTCAATACAGTAACGGCATTACTGTAGCTCATGCCTGAAAGCAAAAATGTATCAAAAAATCCTCTTTCGTAATCCGAATTACCTCTCAGAGAATCTGGCAAAGAATTTCTAACCTCATCTTCATTCACAAATCTTTGTAACCCTTTTAGAGTGAGGAAAACAGATTGTCCATTAAATTTAATTGGCTTAACCCACTCATCATTAAGTCCATCAAAAGCGGTATAAATATCAAAGCTCCAGTCATGACTCAACGGATTAATATAAACTCTGATACACCCTTGCCCAAGTGTTCCTATCCAATAATGATGCTTTTCTTTCAATATCCCCGAGGCTCTATTAAGACTTAAGGGTTGATTTTTTATTATAGAAAATTGATTGTTCAAGAGGTATATCCCGTGTGGCCCGGCAGCTATAAAGTGTCCATTGTGAAAAGGCTCAATATAAAACATCGGTATTCGAGAAAGTCTTTTCAAACAGTCTTCATTCGGCAATTTTCCCGTTTTTTTAATGTTTAATAATTCGTTTTCGTTGATAAGAAATATGCCTAAATCTGTACATGCCAATATGTTTTGATCAAAGGGAAAAAGCTGCCAAACCGCAGAGGTTGAACCAATTTTAACGAAGTGGTTTTTTTGTTCATCTAGCACATAAAGTCCTGCAGATGTGCCACAAAGTTTAATGGAGTTTTTCGTAGTAATAAAACACTCTACTGACCCCTCTAGACCGGAAGACTTATCGTAAAGATGAATAGATGAAGAATAGTTGACCCAAGCTATACCCGTTTCCATTGCCAACCAAAGGTTCCCTCTCTTGTCTTGATAAAGGGATTTTATATGTTCTCCATTAATGCCGGTAGTTTGGTTAATTTTGTGTAGTACATCTCCCCTCTTATTTATGATAAGAACGCCTCTGTCTGCTGTACCTACTGCAATCTCTCCATTTGTTAATTCTACAGCAAAAGTTAATCTTGAATCAGAAAAATGCGCTGAAGTATTAATTGAAATTAATTCACCCTTACTATTAAAACGGGCAAAGCCCATTTCGTAAATTAAAGCACAATATTCGTCACCATCTTTAAACCATCCAAAAACACCCTCTGAATCAGTAAGTGGTGAGGTAAACACTTTCTTTATTCCGGAACTATTAACAGAATAGATTCCTTTATCCCGTTGCCTCACATATATATTAGAGGCAGACTGAAAAGACAAGTGAAAGCTTGTCTCCGGTAATATTTTAGTTACATTGCTATAGTCGTAGTAAAAAATAGCTTCCTCGCTCTGAAAAACAACCATTGAGTCGTTGGCCCAAATCCGCCAGATTAGTCCAAAGACAGGAATATCATTCTCTACCAAAGGTAGAAGTGACCTATACTCTACCTTACCATCAGGCAGAGGATGTATGTAGCCAAAATCTCCCTCGGTACCAACAAAAACATACCCATTTCGTCCAGCGGCAAGAGAAACAACAAAAGCACCATCTTTCACTTTGATGAAGTCCCAGGTTTCGCCATCATACTCCAAAACACCATTTGCATTTCCAAAATACATTCTTCCAAGCATATCTTCAGCAACGGCCCAATTTTCGGGAGTTTGTAGCTGTCCATACTGTCTAGGGGTAAATTGTTGAACCGGAGGCCTAAAAACAGCCTGTCCAATTGAGTTGAAAATACTCAAAAAGAAAGCAGACACAAGTAGAATAAACCAATTCCTAAACATGAGTTAAATATACAGTTTTACACAAGAAATAAAAGGAACGAAAGAAATAATTAATTACATTAGCTCACACCTAAAGCGTTACTAACTTATATCTAGTTATGAAAAGAAGAATAACACTTGCAGACTTGGCAAACGAGTTAAAACTCTCCAAAACGCTGATATCTCTTGTTTTAAATGGCAAAGGCAACGACCACAACATAAGCAAGATTACCCAAAAAAAAGTACTTGAGCTGGCGGAAAGCAGAAATTACAAACCTCTTCAAAGCGCAAGAAGCCTTAGGACTGGGAAATCTGGAATTATTGGCTTAATTGTTCCAAGTATTTCCAATTCATTCTACGCTGCTATAGCTGAGGGCATTGAAAGACAACTAAGTAAAGTACAGTTAAGATTATTTGTAAGCAACTCAAATGAGGATTCCCTCAAAGAGAAAGATCAGGTTCAGTTGCTACTTCAGC
This sequence comes from Flavobacteriales bacterium, assembly GCA_046295395.1. Lineage (GTDB taxonomy): Bacteria > Bacteroidota > Bacteroidia > Flavobacteriales_D > JBKBNH01 > JBKBNH01. The sequence continues at coordinate 19,991 of JBKBNH010000005.1, forward strand.
ACAATATTGACGGGCTAATTGTTGCTTCTACTTTAGATAATCCCGAGTATTACGAAAAGCTTGCGAAAACAGGACTGCCGGTAGTTTTCTTTGACAGGTGCTTTGACAATTGTAAACTACCTTGTGTAGAAGTAAACAACTATGATGCAACATATGAGGCATTGCAAAAGTTATTAAAAAAAGGCTACAAAAATATTTTGTTCATGAGCCCCGGCCCTGCTCATCTTAACTCTCTCAATCTTAGAAAAAAAGCCTATACTGACTTGCAGAAAGATGGAAAAGTTGGCGACCTTCAACCTATTGAAATAAATACTAATAACACTGCTGCCGAAATCAAATTATCGTTAGATAGTTACATTAAAAACACAAAGAGCAAGAAAGCCGTGTTTACGGCAAACAATGAGCTTGCTTTTGAAGTAATTTCGTACTGCAAAAAAGAAAAACTTGTCATTCCGTCTGATATAGCAATTTGGAGTTTTGATGACCTTTTGATGTTTGGCATTTACTCTCCCACTATTTCTGGAATTGATCAACCAGTTTTTGAAATCGGTGAACGGGCAGCTGACTTAATGATAGAATCTCTGGAAGAACCCAATGCAAAAAAATCTCGAAAAATCACTCTAATTGCGGAAATTAAAGAACGGGAATCTGTTTAGTGCTTCCTAAACTTCAGTGATTTAGCCCCTTTAATCAATTCAACAAAAACGACAGGATACAACACCAGCCAAATAGGTATAGTAGGCATAGTCAATCTGTCGCCTTGCATGTAGGATATTCCACTTGTTAAAATTATATAGTATAAAAATGCGGCTAAAATTATGTTAAGCATCAAGCTGTCATACGCCTTTTTTCGCACTAAAAAAATCATCGAAATGAGCCATAAAAAAGCAAACAAGAGGTGAATATAGTAATACCACTCATTCATTTTATTCATGAAATTGTAATACGATTTTTGGGTAAATTCAACCGGATACACAAACATGGATGCCGATGATTTTAAGTTCTCCTTAAGATTTTCGAAAAATGCAGCAATGAAAACTTTTTTATTTAACAACATATAAGTGTTTTTCTCTTCTTTAGTTAATTTTTCAATTTGCTCCTTTGCTGTGTAATAATCTATCTGATTATGATTTTGATACCCTTTTAAAAACAAATAATTATAAAATGTATAGGAGCCTATTTCGGATATTTTCAAGACGTCGTGCTTAGACTTCATGATGGATAACTGTATAACTATTGGTGCTAAGGCAATCAAAATCAAACAATAAAACTTTATATTTTTCCAGTGTTTTCTGAAATAAAACACTGGAAAAATAAAAAACACATGAAACAAAGTCGGTAAATAAAACACTGGTTTTATGGCTGTTAAAACAGATAAAATAAATAAAATACAGATATAGAACTTTGCACTTGTATAATTTTCTTTATAAACTGCTACCGTGTATACCAATACTGATATGAAAAAAACAGTTATAACTTCGGTTAGTCCATGTAAAGTGTGGGCTAAATAAGATACGTTACTAGCTGCAATTATGGCGACAAAAAAAGACAGCACCGTATTACATGTCAGTCTTTTCAAACTTAAATAAATCAAATTAATAGAAATTAACCACATTAAGAATTGAACCAACCATAAAGCAATTACTCCAAAAACACCATACGTAATTGAAATTAACAAAGGGTAGAAGAATGGACGAACTAAAGTATAATTGGTTTCAGCCGAACCAAGTATCCAGCTTGAAACACCCAAATATGTTCTAGAGTCAGGTGTAGAAAACATAATATCTTCGTCAATTCCTATATTGAAACTGGATAGAACAACAAAATAAAAACTGAATAAAATTATGTTTAATCCTATAAACTCTTTATTAAACCTATTTCCCAAAAATTTAATTAAAGTGTTTTTCAAAGTAGTAATCATTTTTTATGATGCTCACAAATGTAGTATTTACCATACACTCTTAAAACCCAAATTCAATTGGTATTTCGTTTCTTTGCAATCAAATAAATGAGATGAATCTTCTTTCAGTTGAAAAACTAAGTAAACGATACGGCGAAAAAGTGCTTTTTAGTGGAATAACCTTTGGAATTTCACAGGGTCAAAAAGTAGGCTTAATTGCCCGAAATGGCTCAGGAAAAACAAGCTTGTTAAAAATAATTTCTGGCAAGGACGTTGCCGACAGTGGAAATGTAGTATGGCGAAAAGAAACAACTGTCAGCTACCTAGAGCAAGAAGAAGAATTTAAAGAAGGTACGTGTATAGAAGACTTCATCTTTAACATTAATAACCCCCAACTCGATATCATCAAAGCATACTACCAGGCCGTAGAGGCAAACGATGAAACTGCTTTAGGTGAACTATACATGAAGTTGGATGAGCTAAATGCTTGGGAAACGGAAAACAGAGTAAATGAAATATTAAGCAGACTAAATCTTTACGAAATAAGAAAACAGGACGTTTCTTCACTATCTGGCGGGCAGCAAAAAAGGCTCTCGCTTGCCAAAGTGCTTATTGAAAATGCTGATTTTATCATATTAGACGAGCCCACAAATCATCTGGATTTACAAATGGTTATGTGGCTGGAAGATTACCTGATAAGAAGCAAACAAACTATTTTCATGGTTACCCACGACCGTTATTTTCTGGATAACGTTTGTGATGAAATACAAGAACTCGATAATGGAGAAATGTATAAATACAAGGGTAATTATAGCTATTATCTGGAAAAAAGAGCTGAGCGCAAGATGATAGAAATGGCTAACGTAGATAAAGCTCAGAATCTTATGCGAAAAGAACTGGACTGGGTTCGTAGAATGCCGAAAGCACGCACCACAAAATCCAAATCCAGACTGGATGCTTTCGCAGATTTAAAAGAAAAAGCAAAGCGAAAAACTGAAGAAAAAGCTCCCGAAATAGAAGTTAAAATGTCCCGACTAGGGAGTAAAATAATTGAAATGCATAAAGTGAGTAAAGGTTTTTCGGGGAAAAAAATACTGTATCAATTCAGCTACGTCTTTAAACGAAACGAGCGAATTAGCATTACCGGGCCTAACGGTTCAGGCAAATCTACATTCATCAATCTTATAACCGGAGAAATTCAACCAGACACTGGTAAAATCGTTCAGGGCGAAACAGTTGTTTTCGGTCATTACAAACAGGAAGGTATAAAACTTAGTGAAGAAAAAAGAGTAATAGAGTTAATTAAAGATATTGCAGAGGTAATTCCTCTTGCAGGAGGAAAAACACTGCTTCCCTCTCAGCTTCTGGAGAGATTTAATTTCCCTTCACATCAACATTACACTTATGTAAGTAAGCTAAGTGGTGGGGAAAAAAGAAGACTATACCTACTTACTGTACTAATGAAAAATCCAAATTTCCTGATTCTCGACGAGCCTACTAACGATTTAGATATATTTACCCTTCAAGCTTTAGAAGAATATCTGGATAATTACGACGGTTGTCTTGTAGTCATTAGTCACGATAGATTTTTTATGGATAGACTTTGCGACCACCTTTTCGTATTTAAAGGCGATGGAGAAATTAAAGACTTCCCTGGAAATTACACCCAATTTAGAGAATATGAAAAAGAGCAAGAACAACTAAAAAAGGATAAAACCGAAGCAACTAACTTTTCTCCGAAAAACAACGAACCGAAAATCACCAAAACAGATGAGAAACGAAAACTTTCTTATAACGAAAAAAAAGAATACGAAATACTCGAAAAAGAAATACCTCTGCTTGAAGCTAAACGAAATAAGCTAAATCAAGCTTTTACTGAAGAGGGAATCACTTCTAAACAAATAAAATCAATAACAGAAGAACTTATATCCTTGCAGGAAGAATTATCAAAAAAAACAGAAAGGTGGTTTGAGCTTGCCGAATATATTTAAAGCCCAATCAACTTAACAAGATTTTTCTGTCAAACATGTTTTTAAAGCCATTTCATATTCATTTGAAGAAATGACGACCCATCGATTATCTCTATTGTCAAGCATGTCTTTGATGAATGTGTAGTCAGGAAAAATTTTAGCTGTAAATTCAAGAATCGAATACTTACTTGCCATTACAGCTATCTCTTCAAAACAACTCTCTGAAGTTATTTTAAAATATGATTTATTATTTGGATACTTTCTATACTGCGGGAAATTCATCAACTACCTTTTAATCTTTTTCAATACATAATGAGTAATCATGAGCGATTGTGTTTTCAAAGAATATGTGTCTTGTAGTTCCCACCCCTTATCATTCAACACAGTCAGGAGACCGGTTACCTCATGAAATCCTTTAAACCCCTTAGAAAGCACAATTCCTTTCTTATCTACTACAAAAAAAGCTATGCGCGCAAGACCCTGAACATCTGATCCATCAATAGTTCTAAACTCATCTTCAGCATTAAGGCGCAGCTCCAAAATAGCCACATCCCCTCTTTTTGTTCCTGATAAAGATTTATTTAAGGAATCTAGCTGTGCTTGGGAATGCCCAACAAATCCCTGTAAAATAAAAAGCGTAAAAACTGCCAAACGAAGCATAAAATAAAACCTTAAGGCCCCTAAGATACAAAATATTAAAAGGCTTAATTTAGCCTATGGAAATGAAGATACCCCATCATATTATAGAGCGGAAACCTGCCCGAAAAATGAGCGAAATACCTAAAGAGGTATTGGTATACCTGAACTCAGGTAAAATTGAAACAAAAAATCTGGTAGAGTGGCTGGCAGTAAATCAGTTTAAGATACTAGATGTCCTTCTTGAAGAATTGGACTCGAAAAAACTAATCAAGAAATTCAAGGCGAATAATACTGAGAATAGTCACAACAAATTAGCGCGATTAATAGGCTCTCAGTTCTTAACCGAATTTGGTCCGGAATTTAAACTAAGCGCGGAATTTAAACACATGTGCAACCACTCCTCAGACATCGTAAGAGAATGGACTTGTTACAGCATTGGTCTTCATCCGAAAGACTCGCTTGAAACAAAACTAACCCACATATACCCTTTGGCAAATGACCCCAATCCCGGTTTGAGAGAAGTTGCTTGGTTTGCCCTTAGAGAACACGTGAGTAGAGAAATTGACAATGCCATAAATCTATTGTCAGCATGGACTTGTGATGATAAAGAAAATATTCGTAGATACGCTTCCGAAATTACAAGACCCCGGGGAGTGTGGTGCAGCCATATTCAAATTCTTAAAGAAAACCCCGAAAGAGCTATTAAAATACTCAATCAACTTAAATCCGACCCTTCCAGATATGTGCAAAATTCGATAGCAAACTGGCTAAACGACGCATCCAAAACCCGACCCGACTGGGTATGGGCAATAAACGACAAATGGAAGAAAAACTCGAGCAAGGAAACAGAGTATATACTAAAAAGAGGATTAAGAACATTAAAGAAATAATGCTTTGGTTTTATAGAATATTATCTCTCTTACTTGTTACGTATAGTAGTTACTGTAGCGGGCAAGACACTATTAAACCTATTAACTCAATCGGTGGTAAAATAGCCCCAAAATCTATTGTGCACTCAGGATACGGGCTCTTCTTTGCTCAAAACATGATGTATAGACACACCATAACAGTTTATGACGGCGATTTTGAGTTAATCAAAACCATAAGCGACAGAGTTAGGCTAAAAGACTTCGGGCATAAAGAATATGACGGATTCTACAGAGGGGCTCCCGTAGAGTGCGCCTTTAGCCATAACGGAAAATATGCCTGGGTTTCTAATTATCAAATGAGCGGAATCGATGCTTTTCTAAATCCGGGGTGTGATGAGTGTAGCGGAGAAGGCAAATACGACAGTAGTTTCGTTTACAAAATTGATACAGAGAACTTAGAAATTATAAACGCTATAAAAGTTGGTTCGGTACCTAAATTTCTTGCCGTCTCCCCAAATAATGATTACCTCTTTGTGTCTAACTGGAGTAGCGGCAACGTGAGTATAATTGATTTAACTACTGAGTTAGAGGTTAGACGCATAAAGGTAGGTCGGTTCCCTCGAGGCATCGTTTTTCACCCCAACAAAAAACTAGCGTATGTAGCCGTTATGGGGTCCAACAAAATTGCTTGTATAGATTATGATAATTTTTCTACTGAAACAATAAGCGGAGTCGGAAAATCGCCCAGACACCTATGCATTGATGATAACGGTGAAAATTTATACGTTAGCCTGAATGGTGAAGGAAACGTGAAACAAATTAACCTTAATACAGAAGTGAAACAAATTATACCTACCGGCAGTCTGCCACGTACCATGGCTATTCAAGGCAAGTGGCTTTATGTGGTAAACTACGGAAGCAACAACTACTGCAAAATAAATACAGAGTCACTAAGGATAGAAAACGTTGGGATAACCTCTTCCAAACCAATCGGGATAACAATAGACGCAATAAATGGACGGCTTTGGGTTGCTTGCTACTCAGGAAAAATTGACGTTTTTAATGATCCTGATTTAAAACGTATAGATGACTTTCAGACAGTTCAATCGATTAAAGAGTTTTTTAAACAAGTGTCAAATATGTTTATTCATCCCCCCTACACTTCTATAGCAATTAAAACGGAACCGCTTCTCGACAATCAACAACAAACAAAATCGACTAATAATACTTCGAAGGTTAAAACTATAAATGAAAAATCAAATGCAATAAAAATAGCATCCGAGGCTAAACCAAGTATTGCAGAAAAGGGTTACCATGTGATTGTAGGAAGTTTTAGAAACGAAACAAACGCCATCAAAACAACCGAGTCATACAAAAAACGAGGTTTTTCTGCAAGCTATTTTAAAAACAAAGAATTATACAGTTGTAGTGCCTTCTTTAGCCCCGAAAAAGAAGAAGCAACCCAAATAGCGGCAACGCTAACTGAAAAAGGCATCAGCAACTGGATAATGGAGGTGAAATAAAAAAGCCCGATAGAATCTGTCGGGCTTTAATACTATAATTAGTAAAGAAAATTAATGCTTATGCAATTTCTCATCAGAAACCGTAAGTTTTTTTCTACCCTTTCTACGACGTGCAGACAACACTCTTCTGCCATTTTTAGAGGCCATACGCTCACGGAAACCGTGTTTGTTTCTTCTTTTTCTTAACGAGGGTTGGAACGTCCTTTTCATCTTAATATCGTGTTTCTTAGGTTACTTCTTTCTAAAATGGGCTGCAAAGATAATTGTTTTTTCTATCCCACAAAATAAATCTTTGGCATTTTCAAAACAATTTCATGACAATCGGGTAAATATATTTAGCTTATTTTGCACTCACAAATGGAAATCAAAGATACCAAAAGAAAAAGATTTGAATTGTATAAAGCAAAAGGCTTATACAAATACATAAAACCATATAATGGCAAGTTTTTAACCGGGCTAATTTTTTTGGGACTATCTTCAGCCACAACATTAATGTTTCCTGCACTAATGGGGAAGTTGTTGGATGGAGATAACGGCAGCTCAGAACTATCAAACGGCATAAATTTAGAAAACATCAATCACGTCGCGCTAATATTGGTTGCCGTGTTTATTACTCAGGCCGTTTTCTCGTTTTTAAGAGTTTTATTATTTGCCAAAGTTACAGAAAGTACGCTTGCCGATATTAGAAAAGCAACATACGCCAATGTTATCAGATTACCTATGAGTTTCTACTCTAAAACACGAGTGGGAGAATTGAATAGCCGAATTGCCGCAGATACTGCCTTACTGCAAGACACTCTTATGATTACGCTACCAGAGTTTGTACGAGGTATATTAACTGTAATTATAGGAATTGCCCTCATCTCTTTATACAGCTACAAATTAACCCTGGTAATACTTGCAACAATTCCTGTAATAGTTTTATTTGCTATACCTTTTGGCAAGTTTATAAAAAGTCTATCCAAAAAAACTCAGTCCAAAGTTGCTGAATCTAATATAATTACAGAAGAGACTTTTACCGGAATACAAAGTGTTAAATCTTATCACAATGAATGGCTGGAAAGCGACAGATATTCAAAAGCTGTAGAAGAAATTAAAAAACTTGGATTAAAAACTGCAACATGGAGAGGTGGATTTATCTCTACAATGATTGTGCTTGGATTTTGTGCAATCGTACTTTTCGTGTGGTATGCTGCCCACCTAAAAAACAACGGCGAAATTTCCACAGGAGACCTGTCAGCATTTATACTCTACTCTGTTTTTGTAGGAGCATCTTTGGGGGGGCTTGCTACAACCTATAGCAAAATTCAACAAGCAATCGGTGCTAGCGAAAATTTACTCGATTTAATCAACGAATCGCCTGAGAATTTTAGTCCAAAGCACGATAGCCACAAAATTACATCAGGAAAAGTAAAATTTAATAAAGTAAAGTTTAGTTATCCTTCCAGACCCGAAATTACCGTTCTGAACGAAATTAGCTTTGAAATAGATGCAGGGAAACAAATAGCCTTAGTGGGCTCGTCAGGATCGGGGAAATCTACAATTACAGCTTTAATTCAACGGTTTTACGACTGTGAAAATGGCTCTATTTGTATTGATGATGTGGACATTAAAAACTACTCTTTATCTGAATTACGCGGAAATATGGCCTTGGTGCCTCAGGAAGTCTTACTTTTTGGAGGATCCATAAGGGAAAATATAGCCTATGGCAAACCCGAAGCTACAGAAGATGAAATTATAGAAGCCGCCCAAAAGGCAAATGCCTTGGAGTTTATATCAAATTTTCCGGAGAAATTCGACACCATTGTTGGCGAAAGAGGGATTCAACTTTCAGGTGGGCAACGTCAGCGTATTGCAATAGCTAGGGCAGTTTTAAAAAATCCTAAAATTCTAATTCTTGATGAAGCAACAAGCGCATTAGATTCAGAATCAGAAAAATTAGTTCAAGATGCTCTTGAAAAGCTCATGAAAGGAAGAACCACCTTTGTTATAGCCCACAGGCTATCAACCATTAAAAATGCTGACACTATACTAGTGTTGGATAAAGGAACAATTACAGAGAAGGGATCTCATCAGGAACTAATGAAGCTCGATGATGGCCTTTACCTGAAACTCAACACTATGCAGAGCCTATTATCTTAAAACAAGATTGACTCAGGATTAAGGCAAACCGTTTCGAAAAAGGGCTTTTGCCAATCAAAACACACTCCCGGAAAATCTGCTCTCAACTCAAACATTGATGTCATTATCTGAAAATGCAGGTGAGACGGCCAGTTTCCATTCTCAGCATATTCCCCGATTTTGGCAATTAATTCACCTTTTTTAACTGGCATACCAACCTTTAATTTATTGAAGTTAAAGGAAGATAAGTGCCCATAAAGAGAGTAAAAAACATCATCATCAATAGAATGCTTTAATATAATGGTATATCCATAATCACCCATCGAAGAATTATTTGCAAAGCCGTAAATTTCTCCGTCGTAAATAGCATAAATCGGAGTGTTCGATTCAGTCCAAATATCTATTCCCAAATGAATATTTCTGTGCGTATGTTCTCCCAAGAACACCTCGCTTCTAAGATAAAAAACTCTGTTTTCTAGATAACCTCCCCAACCGATTTTCGAATTGCAGAATGTATTGATATAATTTTGAAAAAAAACCATATCATTCCAGTCTGCGTCAGCAGGTACAGAATCTTTGCTTAAAACAATGTTTCGGCTATTTTTATCTGTTAGCTTAAATCCCAAAGGAGAGAACCAATCTCTTTCACGCACAATTTTTTTCAACTTAGTTTTAGACTCCTCAAGTAGAAAGCTAACCTGCTCACTCTCCGTAAAAAGGGCATCAAACTTTAACTCATGAGAAGAATAGAACCCATTAGAATTGCAATATAAATGTTGCATTAATACAAGCGTTTTGTCTTTTTACACATTTTAGATTTGAGTTTACCTTTTTCGGTATAATCTACCGCCTTTTCTCGTCTGCAATCGCAGCGATTTACTATTTTTTCGCGAAGCTTACCATTTTCGTAATACGTTTTTTGTCTATATAAAATTTCGCCACACCCTTTGCCAAAACTGCCCATCTTAAAAACTCGCTGTCTTTTCTCTGCAACAACCCCATTGGGATAAAAAATTGTTTCGTGGGTTGTAATTCGATAATAAAACTCATACATCTGAGGTTTTTTAAGCTTTTTGGTTTTAGTAACCGTTAGGTGTTCAACAATAGTATCACCGGGATAAAAGACAACATGAGATTGAGACTTCTTTTCGAACTGACTGTACCCCAGAACATCGAAAAAGAGAAAAAGTATTGAAATAAGACACCTCATCAGGAGCGAAAGGTCGAACATATTTTAATCTGATTATAAATTATTACACCACCGATGATGATTTAGCTATGAAACAAAGATATCCTAAACTAATCTATTCAAAACTCTAATTCTTGCCCCCTATCTTAAACTCTCTCTTAGGTTCGAGCCGCTTTTTAATTTCAAAAAAATCTTTATCAATAGTTAAATAGGCTCCGTCCGGAGAAGGGGTTCTGGCTGGAGCATTTTCAATCATTCCTTCCCTATCAATTAACACATAAACCGGAACAGACTTTACATTGTAAGCATCCAACACCTGAGGATTGCCCTGTATTGATATAAAATTCCAGTCGTAAGCCCTCTTATTCCACAAAAAATCTTTCGTCTCTTTTTCATCTAAATCGATAAAGACAGTTACAAATTCCACGTATTGCCCATACTTCTTTTTTAAATCGGGAATTAAATCCATTTCGGCCATACAGGGCTTACACCAAGTAGCATAAAACATTACATACACATATTTGTCTTGTATACTAGAAGCCTGAAATGCCTGCCCCGTATTTACATCAATTCCTTTTAATCTCGGAGCGGGTGTACCTGGGAGCATTTTAGTCAAGTGTTTTAAAATTTGGACGGCAATAAAACGGTTTTCTTCATAAGGAGAAATCATACTAATACTATCTAGTATAGTAATAATCCCCTCCTGAGAGTAACTTTTCTGATGAAAAACAGACAACATATTTTTCATCAAAACAAGTTCTCGTACACGTTTATTTTCTAACAACTTAGTTCTGCTCAACACCAGCATACTGCGCTGATAGCTTTGATGAAAATTAATTGCGTCTATAATATCCTCTTCTGGTCCGAAATACGGTACTTTAAAAAAGTCATTGAAATAAAGATTGAAAAAACGCATATATCCGGCATAAGTATACCTGGGAGACACCCCTTTCAAATAAGCATTGTAAAGAAAAGCACGGGTAATGTCTTCATCCTTCATCCCCGAAAGCTGTTCTAGCTCCGCAATAGAATAAGTAATGTAATCTATAAAGAATCGCTTCTTAATATCCTTGTAATAGATATACAGCGAGTCTTTAAATGCCTCTAAATCTTTAATAAAATCGGGCGAAGAGTATTCCATCTTCGAAAAAGTAGTTAATGTATCTTTTGTAATGGTTCTATAAATAAACTCATCTTTCCTGAGGTTAAACTCCAGTATTAGTGTATTCAAATCATCTTTGTCTGGATCAACAAACAAAAGCGATATTCGGTTTTCACGCATTACTTTTTCATGTATTTTATCGTATGGCGGAAAAGAAACCATAAGTTTTGAAGTTTCAGGATCTACATATAAAATACCACTATTGTTATCTATTCTTAAGAAGGCTTCATAAGCATCAGCAGGCGTAATATTTATAGTAAATCTACCTTCTTCAGAAACCATAGCCTGCGCTACAATCGTCTTTTTGAAAGTTATATAATCTTCGTAGCGCTCCAAATAAACTATTTTGCCTTTAAAGCCTAGAGCGTAACCATTAATTTCATAAGCCTTGGCAAATAAAACGCCGCAAACCATCATTAAGGTTTGTATGAATGTAAATTTAAACATACTACCTAAGCTTTACTTTTGAGGGGATAAAAGCCGACACATCTACGCCATTCCTCAATATCTCCCGAACTATGGTGGAATTTATTGCTGCAAATTCAGCATCAGTTAGAATAAAAACTGTTTCTACTTTTGGGTAAAGCACCTTGTTCATTTGAGCAATATTTTTTTCGTACTCAAAATCTGTAGTGTTTCGCACACCCCTAAGAATAAAATTTGCTTTTACTTTTTTACAAAAATCTACAGTAAGCCCTTCGAAGGCAATTGCTTCTATTTTTTTTTCCGACTTAAAGGTCTGTTCAATATGCTTTACCCTTTCTTCGAGAGTGAAATAAGGTGCTTTTGTAATGTTTTTACCAACTGCAACATATATTTTATCAAATAATGGCAAGGCTCTTTTCACAACCGATTCGTGTCCTTTTGTAAGTGGGTCGAATGAACCTGGAAAAACTGCTATTTTATCTTTATTGCTCATTTGCTTGGTAAAAACTAAAATTTACATTGCCATAGTTACGCGTCTCCAAGAACTGTTCCAACTTCGGAACTTCGGTTCTTATTCCATGTTCTAAAATTAGCAGTCCTCTTGGATTAAGTAGTTCGTTGGAGAAAACTAAATCAGGAATAGAAACTAATTTAGGATGATTATACGGAGGGTCTGCAAAAATGATATCAAATTTTTTAGATAATTTACTCAGATAAGAAAAGGTGTTGGCTCGGTGAACAACAACAAGCATGTCAAACTCCTTGGCAACTTTCACAATAAAAGAACAACACGCGGGCTCCTGGTCTACAGAAGTAACCATTGCCGCTCCCCTAGATGAAAACTCAAAAGTAAGATTCCCTGTTCCGGCAAAAAGATCTAATACGAGCGAATCTTCAATTTCAATTTTATTCTCCAACAGATTAAAAAGGGCTTCCTTGGCAAAATCAGTAGTGGGTCTTACTGGTAAATTTTTAGGTGGTAATATCCTTCGCCCTCTATATTTTCCGCTAATTATTCGCACTTGTTCAAGTTTAAAAGACTAACTGTAGGGCATTTCAATCGAGATGCTGATTTAACGGATTGAAAATTTGGATAAAATTTGGATAACCAATCGCTAAATAACTTGTTGTTGTCTTCATATAGCAGTTCTACCTGTATGGTGTCATTTTGAATTTTCAATGTTTTACACACATTTAACACGTGATACACAGCATCCTCAATTTCGAGTATAAAAAATAAATTGTAAAAAATCAGCTTTTCTCCACTCATAATCGTAAGCTCAACAAACTTGCCACCAAGTTGAACATACAGTGTAAGAGGGGCTTGAGGATTAAAAACTGAAAGTAAAAAAGGCTTAGAGCTATGAAAAAAAATTGCCTGCGGAAACACCTCTTTTATTTTGGAAAAAACCGGTTTATCAATCGCAAAAACTGTTGTTACTCCCAATTCCCTTATTGGCGAAAACAAAATTTCATCTTTTTTTTCATCAAAACCGAATGATACCTGAGCTACAGGCTCTAGTCTGGACGCATCGAAAAAGGCGTCAGGAATAACCGAAAATCTATCGGTTTGCACACTTAGCTTTACTTCTATATAGTTTTGCCTGAAAATCTTGTGAGCACTCAATAGCTGAACATTTAATTCGCCCGATATTTCCAATATTGCCGGGTTTTGATCAGCAGGCTTATCAAAAACCATAGCCCGAATTTCTCCGGGCTCAGTTTCAATTAATAATGAAGAATATGTAGCCTGATTAATGCCTTCCACTTGTATATTATTCCTTACACTTAACGTGTAAATTATGCTTTATTCCTTCCAGTTCCCGGAAGTCTTAGGCTCGCTAAGAGAACCCACCTGCAGAGTGTCCAACTTCAGGTTAAACGGATTGAAAGGAGCCGGATCTTTAACCAAAAAGACTGGAATTCCTCCTTGTAACGTGTCTGACTTCAAAACAAATGTAAGTTTATTAGGGCTAAAAGGCACATAAGGCAGAGAGTCCAAGTTTATAGGATGCACCCTTTTTTCGTAGCGTTCGTCACTCGGGTCGAAAAGCTTACTCATTAGCGGATTGTACACGGTATCTCTTTTATAACCTGGCAGCATTCCCATTTGAGCTAACCTCCATGCATCCTGAGGTGTCACAAATTCAGGGATATCCTTGTAGCCAAGAGCATCTGCCTGCTCACGAGTAAGCCTGTCCGGTTCAATACCTTCCTGAATAATATCCATAACCTTACCGTTTTTAGCAAAGTCTATTAGGGTATTCCAATCACCGGCATAAACCCTGTTCATTTCTTTATATTTCACCTGAATATCTCTGATATCGGCAAGGCGCTGCTTAATGTGGCGGTTAACCAAGTCGAATCTGTCTTTCTTGTCAATGTGATCTTGTACAGAAACCCAATTCAAATAAATGAGATATAAACATCCGACAAATAAAACAACACTCAATATATTGTGTATCGACCGTGAGATAATCCCCTCAACAAATAGCAGAGATATAACTCCCATAAGCAATAACGCAAGGCCCCCCAGTTTAAAACCTAAGGTTTGCTCTATACCGGATGCCCCGCCGGTAAAACCAATAATAAATAATATTAACCCAACAAGGGTTAACCCTCCGGGAAACACATATTTCCAAATAGTACTCAATTCTGAATTCATAGACGCTTTCGTTTATTACTTTTGAAGCCTTGCAAAACTAACATTTTTTTTAAATGCGATTGTTTTGCTTGTGTTAATTCCTTCAAATAATTTACAGTGTCTCAAACGCAAAACTTTAAAAATCTATTGCTCAAAGGCTTAAATTTTGAGCCAACGGTGGCTCAGAAAAAGGCTTGCGGTTTGCTGGCATACTTCGTTTGCGAAAAAAAAGTGCCTTTGTTTGTACTAAAGGGGTATGCCGGCACGGGAAAAACTACTGTTCTATCTTCGCTGGTAAATCATTTAGGCTATATCTCACTAGAATCGATACAACTTGCACCCACAGGGCGAGCCGCCAAAGTAATTGCTTCTTACTCAGGAAAACCGGCATACACTATTCATAAAAAAATATACAGCAGAAAGCGCATTAGTGGAAAAATCTATACAGATGTTGCCTATAACAAGCATAAAAACACCATTTTTATAGTAGATGAAGCCAGTATGATAACTAATCAATCGAGCAATGGCTCATGGCTTCAGGATGAACGCAGATTACTGGACGATTTAGTTCAATACGTATTTAGCGGAAAAAACAATGCCCTTATTCTGGTAGGTGATACAGCTCAGCTTCCTCCTGTTGAAGACTCTCACAGCCCTGCCCTAGATTTGGAATACTTAACTGAACGTTACGACCTGCCTATTTTAAATTGCGAACTCAACGAAGTAGTGAGGCAAGAGGCCGCCTCCGGCATACTATTTAACGCCACAAGACTCAGAAATGAGCTGAAAGAAGAAACGCGTAAATTTCCGAAATTCCATCTCGGATTTAGCGATTTTCTACCCATAACGGGCGAAACACTTCAGGACGAACTCGAATCGGCTTACTCTAAAATGCACAAAGAAGGAGTAATGATTATTTGTCGTTCGAACAAAAGAGCAAATCTTTTTAATATGCAAGTCAGAGCTAGGATTCTTTGGTTTGAAGAGGAGCTTTGCCCCGGAGATTTATTGATGGTGGTCAAAAACAACTATTTCTGGATTCACAAAGAACATCAATCAGGTTTTATAGCCAACGGAGATATTATTGAAGTTAAACGAGTATTAAAAACAGAAGACATATTTGGATTGCGTTTTGCCAACATAATCGCTCGGTATACCGACAATGATAACGAGCCGGAATTTGAGTGTAAAATTATGCTAGATGCACTTACTGACGAGGGGGCCTCTCTAAGTAGAGACAAACTTAAAATGCTGTACTATGCGCTTGAGGAAGATTTTAGTGAGATAAGCGATAAAAAAAAGCGTACCGAGAGCATATTCAACTCCCCCTATTTTAATGCCTTACAGGTAAAATACGCCTATGCGATAACCTGTCACAAATCTCAAGGTGGACAATGGCCAATTGTATTTGTTGACCAAGGCTATTTAACCGAAGAAATGATAAACGAAAGTTTTAGAAGGTGGCTTTATACTGCCACTACCAGAGCAACCGAAAAATTATATCTGATAAACTTTAATCCTCAGTTTTTTGAGGGTTAATTTTTAAAAACTAGTGAATCCAATACTTTTTTCAATTCGTCCTCATTTAAATTCTTCGCAACGAGTTTACCTTCTTTGTTGTACACAAAGTTTGCAGGAATAATTTTAATACCGTAACGGATCTTCATTTGCCCATCGTCAAAAAAGAAAATAAGATTTTTATACTTCGCAGTGGTATAATCCTGTTGGTTGTTGTCATTCATGAATTTTGAAAACTTTTCGAAAGTCTGATCTATACTTATGGCTACACAAGCAACATCATCAGAACTATAATGACTAAGAATACTATCAAGCTTAGGCATTTGCTTAATACAAGGCTTGCACCAAGTAGCCCAAAAATCCAACACTACTACTTTATTGTCAATAAAACTTGAATGTATATGAGTTATTTTAGGTTTCAGGTAAAAATCTTCTATATCGCCTTCCGAAGTCTGTATCTCATCATGATTTATACTTTCTATCGGATTGCCGGAACTACAAAGCGACATCAATATCGGATTACTTTCGATTTTATCTGATCTACAAATTGAGTCTATAAATTCCTTGTACTTCATTTTTATTACTTCATGTGGATATGGCGCTCCATTCATCTTAACACTCAATAAGTTGAGATAAAACATCTGTGAGCTTTTAGACCTTCTTCCAAAATTTTTCAAAGCATCAAAAGACTTAGTAAACACCTCTATGTATTTTTCTTTCATTTTTTCATCCACAGTCAGATCTAACAGAGTATCTACCCCCGTAACATTTTGCATTCGATTTACAAAATCAATTAATTGTTGATAGGAGTTCAAATACTCATTACCATGAAATCTAAATGCATACTGATTACTAACAAACACACTATCCGTATAAACTCTGATTATGTTTTCAGCGCCTTTTGAGACTGGTATCGGGAAACTCATATAATTCGTAGATTTCGAATCTTCTATCCCTAACATGAAAATGTCATTTTCAAAATCAATCTGAGTTATGCGCGCAATTACCGAGTTGTTTTACTTGCTGAAAAAAGCTGTATCGATAGGTTGGTAAAGAGGAAAGTTGGTAATGTAAAGGTTGAACTCGCTATACTCGCGCGCTCCAACAAACTCTAATTTCATCGTAGTTTTTGGATGCTCTGAGCATCCCAACACAAATAGAATAAAAGAACTTATAGTTATTATTTTTACAAAAATGTGTGCCATTATTGTTTATTTAATCCATATCAATAAAATTACGACCAAGGTTATGAAAGGATTATAACCTTAGTCGTAAGATACAAACATTATTAGTTCTCGATGTTATCAATTATTGGCTGCAAAATTTGAGCCTCTTGTTCATTAAAGTTTTCAAGCGCTTCTGTAAACTGGACAAAGGCATCATATTTATCTTCATGACTACCATTAGTTTCAACAGTTAATAATAAATCCTCTATTTTGGCTTTCAACTCTTGAAAAGCAGTTGTATTGTACGAACCTATTTCTGCTAACAAAGTAGTGTAATTCTCAATATTATCTTCATCAAAGTCAAAAGTGCTACGAACCGTGCCTGTTCCGCATCCACATGATGGGACTCCTATAACAATTAAACCAAAAATGTTGTAGGACAAGTACACACAGCTGTGCAAATACCATTTACCACAGGACATTTTGCATGACAAGGCCCAAATCCACAAATGATTGTACACGTACATTCCGGAGCACGATTACTTTCATCGACCAAAGCAACTTGATTGTTGTCAGCCAACACCCCATCATGAATATGCTTTTTACACCCTAGCATAATCAAGAAAGAAAATACTACGGTAAGCGTTAAGAAATTAATTTTTTGATTTTGATTCAAAAATACCGGAGAACTCGTTACCGATTTCTTCAAATCATAGGCAAATATAGAGCTGTTTTTAGTAGAAACCCTAATTCAAAATACTTTTTTAATCTATCTATCAGTATTATACGCTTATTTTATTTAGTCGAATAACCCGTTCATATCTGAAAATATTATAGGTAAGGTTTATCAGCCCTATAATTCCATTCGCTTAATTCATTCTTTTTCTTTGTAGAATGCGCGTATATGTCTTTGTGTTTCTTTTTGTTGGACAAATCTTTCCACGATTCATCGCCTTTCCCTTCAAGATAGTCCGGGAATTCGGTGAATAATCTTTTTACAACTCCTTTGGTTGTTAAAGATTCACGAAAAGCACATTAAATAATCCCTACAAAATATTCACCTCTCGCTCTAGTTCTACGCCAAATTTATTTCTTACATCTGCCATTATTTCTTCTGAAAGAAGATAAATTTCTTGCCCCGTGGCGCCCCCATAATTTACCAACACGAGAGCCTGATGCTTGTGAACACCGTGGTTGTTACGCATATACCCTTTCCACCCGGCTTTTTCTATCAACCAACCTGCAGCAAGTTTTACCATGCCTCTAGTGGCAGGATAATGCACCAAATCCGAATATTGTTCCAAAAGAACAGAAGCGTGCTCTTTAGTAATTACCGGGTTTTTAAAGAAACTACCGGCATTTCCAATTTCTGCCGGGTTAGGTAATTTGCTACTGCGAATTCTTACTACCGCATCGCTCACATCCTTAATAGTCGGCGTGACAACTCCCGTTCTTTCCATTTCCTGCTCAATGGCTCCGTACGAGGTGTTTAATTTAGGCGTTTTGTTCAGCCGATATAAAACCGAAAGAATAATATACTCGCCTTTGTATTGGCGCTTAAAAACACTTTCTCTGTATCCAAAATTACAATCATTCAGTCCAAAACGATGAATTTCGCCAGTCTTTATATGTAATGCTTCCAGCTCACAAAAAACATCTTTTATTTCTACTCCGTAGGCCCCAATGTTTTGCATCGGACTGGCTCCCACGCATCCGGGAATAAGCGACAGGTTCTCTATACCCGCATATCTCTTCGCTACACAGTATAACACGAAATCATGCCAATTTTCACCTGCCATACTTTTTACGTAGTAATGCAAATCATCCTCTCTAACCAATTCAATGCCTTTCAGGTTATTTTTCATCACCAGCCCATCAAAATTGCGGGTAAGCAAAAGGTTGCTCCCCCCGCCCAAAACTAGGAGTTGTGCCGATTTCGCAATTTTGTGCTGCAACAGCTCTTTGGCCTCTTCAATGGTCTCAAAAGCCGAAAAATATCTTGCGTCGGCATAAATACCAAAAGTATTATAAGATTTTAGAGATACGTTTTCTGATATCATATTACACACAAAACTAAGGAGTATGCATATACTTTACTTTTTGCACCTTCGTTTTTTATACAAACTTTAATGTGCATAATCATACTTCAATCTATACATTTGCCCTGAAGCTAAAACCATGGAGAAACCCAAAAGAATAATCGTATCAGTAACCAACGACATTGCTACAGACCAAAGGGTGCTAAAAGTTTGTGGATTTCTCAAAAAAATGGGATTCGAGGTAACTATTGTAGGCAGATTAAGAAAAGATAGCCTACCCAACACAAATATTCCCTTCAAAACCGTAAGATTCAAGCTTTGGTTCAACAAAGGTGCTTTATTTTATGCCAGCTACAATATACGGTTGTTTTTTTTCCTACTAACTCATAGAAGCGAATGGTTGCTAGCAAACGATTTAGACACGCTTCCAGCAAACTATCTAGCTTGGCGATTAAACAAAAAGCGAAAATTAGTTTACGACTCACACGAATTTTACACAGGATCTGCAGAACTCGTTCACAGACCGAGGGTGAAAAAATTCTGGGAACGAATTGAATCTTTTATTTTTCCAAAGCTGCAAAAAATATACACCGTAAACGAGAGTATAGCTAATCTATACGCTGCTAAATACAATAAAAAACTGGCTGTAGTAAGAAATGTACCCCTGCTAAAGGAACGAAAACTGACTAAATCTAAAAAAGAGCTGAACATACCCGGAAACAAGTTTTTGGTAATACTTCAGGGAGCGGGAATAAACGTAAATCGAGGAGCCGAAGAAGCTATAGAAGCAGTATCCACATTGGAAAATACTTTACTGATAATTGCCGGGTCAGGAGATGTAATTCAATCACTAAAGCAAACAGTAAAAAGAGAAAAACTGGAAAATAAAGTTTTATTCTTTCCCAAAATGCCCTTCGAGGAATTGATGCAAATAACCCTGCTGTGTGATGTTGGGCTTTCTTTAGACAAAAACATGAGCGAAAATTATCGTTACTCTTTGCCCAACAAACTGTTTGATTATATACACGTTGAAATTCCGGTAATAGCCTCTAAACTGGTAGAAGTAGAAAAAATAATCAGCAATTACAATGTTGGGTTACTGGTTGACGAGGTGAATGCAAAAAATATTGCTTCTTGCATAAGCCGGCTTAGAGATGATAAAACTTTGCTTGAGAAACTAACAAAAAACACCAAAAAAGCCAAAACTGAGCTAAACTGGCAAATCGAAGAAAAAGTGCTTGAAACAATATATACATGAGCGAAAAAAAACTTCATATCGTAGCTCTTGATAATCCACACCCCGCAGACTACGGCGGAGCTATAGATATGTATTACCGCATAAAAACGCTTGCTGAAGCAGGAATTAAAATAACGCTACATATTTTTTACAAAAACAGAAAGCCCGCTGATGAATGGGCAGGAATTTGCGAAGAAGTGTATAGCTACAAAAGAAAAACCGGATTTAGCGGAATTTCTGCAAAAACACCCTACATAGTTTATTCCAGGCGCTCAAAAAAATTGCTTAACAACTTATTAAAGGACAATTCGCCCATCTTATTTGAAGGAATACATACATGTTTTCACCTGAGCAACAAAGCTCTGAAAAAAAGAAAAAAACTGGTTAGGTTGCACAATGTTGAACATGCATATTATTACGATTTATACAAAAATTCCGGCAACCTCTTAAAGAGACTCTATTACAGACTGGAGTCAGACTTACTTTGTCAGTTCGAACGATACTTAAAACATGCCGACGTTCTCTTTCCTATTTCGCACAAAGAAACAAAGCACTTTAAAGCCCTGTACAGTCAAGTTGTTTACCTCTCGCCTTTTTCGGAAGAAAAACAAAAACCAAGAAATATAGAATTAGAAAATTACTGTATTTACCACGGCAATTTATCGGTAAGCGAAAATGAAAAAGCTGTGTTTTTTCTAATAAACGAAGTATTCAGCAATCTTAAAATCAAGTTGATTATTGCTGGGAAAAAACCGGGAAGCAAAATTCAGTCACTTTGTAACCGGCACCCCTATACCTCATTAGTAGCTAATCCAAATAAAGAAACATTGGAAGAACTCCTGTCAAAAGCAAAAATTCATGTTTTATACTCTAATCAAGATACCGGCATAAAACTCAAATTAATAGAATCGCTGCGATATTCAGGAGAAGTTATAATTTCCGGCGAAATGAATGATGGAAATATGTTTTCCAAAGTTTGTCACATTGCTAATAATACCGAGGAGTTCAAAAGTAAAATTTTAGCCCTGTCAGGATCAAACGATACGTCAAAACAAAATGACAAAACCGCATTTTTGGAACAATATTTTTCCAATCAAAAAAATGCTCAAATAATTATTGAACATCTGTAAAGTTACTTTACCTGAGCTACCTCAAAATGCATCCCGTCCTTTCTGGTAAAATGACCGCCCCAATAAAAGCCATTTTTGTTCGCAATCTGCACCAATTCCCTCACAGAGCCCTCTGAACCAACTTTGGGCGGTATAACCCCCAGCCCATTCCACTTGGCATTAAAATCGATAGCTATCCCAAAACTATGAGTGCTCAGAGATGATGCCGAACCCCTTATTAGTCGAGGATTATAACTGCCTTCGTAAGATTTAAGCAAATGCAATAAACCTGCCTTTTCCCAGTCCCGAAATAGTTTTAAAAACTGATTGGCTACCTTTTTATGCACTCTCAACTTATCTGTTTTGTACGGAGGTAGTGGTTTTAGAGTCGGAATTGTTATGTAGACCAAGTTTTCCTTCTCCCAGTTATCTGTAATTTTTATACTGCTGCCGTTTGGTTGTATTTCATACTTGAAGCTTCCAAAAACTTTTTTTAAATCTGCCTGCGTAAAAGGCTTAAAATTTGGTGGAAGCGGAAAATCTATTCCCACAGAAGAATTTGAAGGCGGATTTTTAACCAACTCCAAACCTAACGTACCGGCTTTTGTCAGCGTAAAAGTACCCACCACTCCATCAGCACTAAGTTTATGCTTTTTTTGAAATTCTTTGGTTGCTGACTCAGTTATGGGGCCAAAACTCCCATCGGCTATTACCTTAGTAAATCCCTGTCCAACTAGAAAATATTGCCATTTTTTTACCTCAGAGCCTTTGTCTCCTTTTTGTAATGCTTTCATACTAATTTAAAATATTTTATAAGTTAAATGTAATTAATATCCTTTCATTACCTGTAACTTTTGGTACTTTTTCACATATCAATGCCGTAATATTGTCAAAATTTAACCGACTAATCTTGAAAAGGCTCCTCATTATTACCCTGTTTTTTTGTTTTGTAAAGCTTATAAATGCGCAAACCTACGAGCTTAGGGGCTTTGTAAAAGACTTTAAAAAATCACAGCCATTAATAGGCGCAACTATCGTTGCCACTTCAGAAAATGACAGCTTGTTTTTTAAAGGCACCAGTGCCGATTCGCTAGGTAATTTTGTATTGTCTGGATTTCCATCAGGAAAATACCAACTGAAATTTTCATCAATAGGCTACAAAACACTTATACAAGAAATTGAAGTGTGGAGTGCCGATAAAAATCTCGGTCCCTTCTTCCTAGACGAAGACGACAATATGCTCAATCAGCTTGATGTGAAAACGCGAATTGTACGCATGGAAGTAAAAGGAGATACTATAGAATTCAATGCAAATGCTTATAAGCTCACTCCGGATGCGGTACTGGAAGATTTACTAAAAAAACTACCCGGAGTAACCATTGACGGTGGCAAAATAATGGCCAACGGACAGGAAGTGAAAAAAATAACCGTTGACGGGAAAGACTTTTTTGGTGATGATGTGGCCATTGCACTGAAAAATCTACCTGCCGACATGATAGACAAAGTACAACTACACGATAAAGAGGAAGACGCATCAACTCAGGCGGGAGCAGTACAGGAAAAAAATATAAACATAGTCACCAAAGAGGGAATGAAGCAAGGCTATTTCGGCAGAATATCTGCGGGATATGGCACAGAAAGCAGGTATTTATCAGACGGAAACATCAATTTCTTTAATGACAAAAGACGCATTTCAATTTTGGGATTGAGCAACAATGTAAACATGCAGGATTTTGAATACGGTGATGTGGTAGGCGCTCTAGGAGGACAATCTGGGAGGAGGAACGAGGGCGTTTCTGACTTTATGACCTGGAGCAACACGCCGGGAATTGTAAAAACCAATAACATAGGAATAAACTACACCGAGAATTTTTCTCCAAAAGTAAAACTAACGGCCTCTTACTTTATGAATAACCGAAACAGCAACAACGAGCAGCTTACTAACAGAGAGTTTTTCGTTTCAGAAAGTTCGAGTCAAAATTATGTAGAAACAGCTACCTCAAAGCAAAAAAGTTCCAACAACACCCTAAACTCAAATTTGGAAATCAAACCCGACTCCACCTTTAAAATAAATTATCGGTTAAGGGCTAACTTTGGTTCAAATTTTGGCGAAAATCAACGAGAAGGTAGTTTGTCAGAATCAGACTTTTCTATAAATCGTACACAAAACGAAAGTTACTCAGCATCGCGAAATATGAATATCTCGAATGACCTCAACTTTTCTAAAAGTATGAAAAAGAAAAACAGAGGATTTAATATATTTCTGAAAAGCGGATATAACCGTAATGAAGGTAGAAATAACCTGATATCCGAGAACATTTTTTATATAAACGATTCCGTACAGTTTATAGATCAGCAAACACTCAACAGCAATTCAGGTTATTTCTTCAACAGCCGCAGCACATATAGCGAACCACTGGGGAAAAATGGAAAAATTATTGTCGGATATGTAAATGCTATCAACTGGAATAAATCTAATCAGATTACAAATCAATTTAACTACTCTTCAAATCAGTTTTCTATAGAAGACCCACTTCAATCAAACATTTTCGACACCCGTGTCACCAAACATAACCCCATGCTGAGCTATTCTTGGAATACCAAAAAATTACGCTTTTGGGCAGGAGGCGAAATGGAAAACGCCTATTTGGAGGGTACCCAAACTTATCCTGTTGATGCAATTACCAATCAGTATTTCTTGAGTTACCTCAGAAACGCCGGATTCAGCTACCGCCCAAAACCAACTTTCGGAATGAATTTCTACTACTACACCAATGCTGGACTCCCCTCTATTGACCAACTCCAAAATGTGGTAAACAACGCCAACCCACTATTTTTAAGAACGGGAAACCCGACGCTGGGACGTTCTTTTACAGACAATTTTGTTGTACACTCCAACATGTATAACGATAAAAACTCCCAATCGCTGAATTACTACATAAGCTACTCCATCACATCAAATTACATTGGAAATTCAACTTTTCTAGCCCTTCAGGACACCATTGTGAATGGAGTTGCTCTTGCTAGGGGCTCTCAGCTTAGTATGCCGACTAATTTCGATAAAGCACAACGATTCAACAGCAATATCAACTATAGTTTCCCTATTGACACCATCGGTACAAATTTCTATGTAGGTACATACGCCAATTACTCCGAGTTTCCCGCGTTAGTTAACGACCAGTTAAACCTCAACAAAAATAGTATAGCCGGATTTTGGGCCGGATTTGGCACCAACTTCTCAGAAAATTTTGAAATTTCATTTGATTACAGCTTTGCCGCCAACAGCACGCGCAACAACTTGCAGGCCGAAAGAAATAACACCTTTACCAATCACAATTTCTCTACCGAGGTTAATCTGATAACCAAAATGGGACTTACTTTAGAACTTGAGGGAGACTACATGATAAGAAACGGATTAGGCGCCGAGTTTGAAAGAACTTTCTTTTTGGTAAATGGAAGCATTGGCTATAAATTTTTGAAAAACCGCAAGGGAGAGCTAAAACTGGGAACCTACGATTTAATGAAACAAAACAACAGCATCAACCGAAGTGTGAACGCATTCTACATAGAAGATGTTCGTTCTCTTGTGGTTACTCGATTCTTTTACCTTAGATTTGTGTATCAAATTAAGGAATTTAAAAAAGAATAAACTCTGGTGTTAGAACTAGTCAATGAGATACAAGAAACCAATCCTGCATCCATTAGCAAAAAAACCCTTCTGCGCAACGAATTTCTTATTCAGCCAGGGCAAGTAGAAAACCACGCCTACCTCGTTAATGAGGGCTCATTAAGGGTGTTTTACCTCACCGAAAAAGAAGAGCACACCATAAGGTTTGCCTACAAAAGTTCTTTCTTTACTGCTTTAGATTCTTTTCTTTCCGGAAATCCTACCCAATACTACATTCAGACGCTTAAAAAAACTGAGCTGACCGTGATTGAAAAAACAGCCCTGAAAAAGGCTGTATATCAAAATCCCAATCTTACAAAGTCTTACATTGAACTACTCGAAAGCATCTTCTTACAACAAATGGAGCGAGAAATAGACTTGCTCACCTCTTCACCAACAGAACGATTTAATCGTATTTTAAAAAGAAATCCTCAGGTATTTAACGAAATCCCCCATAAGCATATAGCAGCCTATTTACGCATGACGCCCGAAACTCTAAGTAGGCTGAAAAAGTCTTGATTTGAATCAAGGTTTCTTAGATACAAACTCCTGAGATTTGTATAAAAAACAGAACATATGAAAAAAGATGCCCACCAACTACTAAATGAGCTTACCGGCGAGTTGAAAGGAATTTTAACCACTATTGTAGAACTTAAACAACTACCACCAAAGCAATTGAACTACAAACCATCACCCGAAATCTGGAGTATACTGGAGTGTGTAGAGCACCTAAATCTTTATGGTGACTTTTATCTACCCAAAATCGAGCAGACCATTCTACAAAGCAAACACACCGAAAAAAGCAACTACATTTTTAAAAGTGGCATACTAGGCAACTACTTTGCCAAATCTATGCTGCCAAAACAAGGGGTAATTAAGAACAAAATGAAAACTTTTACCGATAAAAATCCCGCTAACAGTAATTTAACTACTATTTGTTTAGACCGTTTTGTTAAACAAATCGAAAAAATGATTCATCTGTTAGAAATGGCAAAAACAGTAAACATCAGCAAAACAAAAACAGCAATAAGTATCTCAAAGTTAATTCGCCTAAAGCTGGGCGACACATTCCGGTTCAACATCAACCATATTCACCGCCATATGTTTCAAATTAAAAACATTAAAAACTCTTTTGAAACAAAAATTTAGTCGAGTTAAATCAACTAAAAAAGCCACCTGATTAGGTGGCTTTTTTAGTTGTGGGAGCAGAGGGATTCGAACCCCCGACCCTCTGCTTGTAAGGCAGATGCTCTGAACCAACTGAGCTATGCTCCCTTAAAATTGGAGTGCAAATATAGGTGTAAAATTAATACTGCAAAATTTTTTTAGTGTTTCTAAACAATTTCTGCCACCACAAATGTGCTACCCCCAATAAAAATCAAATCGTTGAAACCCGCATTTTCTTTAGCACAGCTTAGGGCATCATTCACCGAACCACAACATATAGCCGAAAAACCAAAATCTGTAAGTAAATCATAAAGCTCCTTTGCCGGCAATGCCCTGGGAATATCCGCCCGGCAAACGTAGTAATGGGCTTTTTGGGGAAGCAATGTTATAATTTTCTCTATGCTTTTATCTGCCACAACACCAATAACAAAGTGTAAATTATCATGAGGCGTTTCACCTATCATGATCACCACTTCTCTAATGCCTGCCTCGTTGTGGGCTACGTCGCATATCACAAGGGGTTGCTCGGACAGTTTATGCCATCTGCCCTGCAAGCTAGTGTTTAACTTTACCCTTGAAAAACCATTCTTTATTGCCTCTGCTGAAATGGCGTATCCCTGTGAGTTTAATTTTTCTATGGCGGTATATGCTGTAAGTACGTTTTTCTTTTGGTAAGCTCCGTTTAAATCTGTTTTTACATTCGGGGAAGCATAATCGGAGGCAAAACAAATAGAAGCGTTTTTGCTTTTTGCCGAGCTAATAAAAACTTGTTCTGTGGCGGCATCTCTTTCACCCACCACAATAGGAGTATTTTCTTTAATAATACCTGCTTTTTCTATGGCTATTTGTTCGAGCGTGTCTCCTAAAAACTGATTATGGTCGTGGCTTACATTGGTAATTACGGTCAGATCCGGTAAAATGATATTGGTAGAATCCAACCTTCCCCCCATCCCTACTTCAATTACAGCCACATCTACTTTCTCTGTATTAAAGTGGTGGAAAGCAAGTCCAACTGTCCATTCAAAAAATGACAATCCGATTGATTCAAAATCAGCCTTATATTCCTCTACAAACTGAATCACTTTAGCTTCAGAAATCATTTCTCCGTTAATCTTAATTCGCTCCCGAAAGTCTTTTAGATGAGGGGAAGTGTACAGCCCTGTTTTGTAGCCCGCCTCTTGCAAAACAGAAGCTATTAGATGAGAGGTAGAGCCTTTTCCGTTAGTGCCGCCTACATGAACACATCTCAAGGCTTTTTGCGGATTACTCAAAACCTCGCAAAGCCTAATGGTATTAGTCAGGTCTGCCTTATAGGCAGCTCCGCCTACTCGTTGAAATACCGGAAGTTGTGAAAAAAGATACGCAAGCGTTTGCGAATAGGTCATTTAATTAAGTTTAAAACTAATGCTCAAGGTAGTTTTTTCAAGTTGTTTAGCATTTGCCGAGGCGGTGTATTTAAACTCGTATGCCTTTTTAACAGCTATATTAACCTGATCAGGATTGTTGGTAGTTCCACCAACGTGAATGGCTTTTACAACTTTACCGCTTTGATCTATATGAACCTCCACCTTCACAATACCCTCTTCCTGAACCGGATTCGGAATGTCTGGTTTAGATAAAACACCCCTTCCAGAACTTAAATTACCAATAAGTCCGGTATTCCCCGGGCCTGAAATCCCAAGGCCATCACCACTACTATTGCCATCGCCTTTTCCATCTCCCTGTCCACCACCTTGTCCGCCGCCACCAAATCCAAACTCGTATTTTGGTTTCTCTTCTTTACCAGCCGGCTTCTCCGTTTTGGTAGTTGAAGGTTTTGAAGGCTTAGATACGGGAGAATCTTCCTGAGTAGCTGTAGGTTCAACCTCTTTTGCCTGACTTTCTATCGGAGTGGGTTTAGGGTCGGGATCGGGGGATGAACTCTCCTCTCCGCCACCGGATGAAAATGATCCTGTAAAATCCAATATTGTCACCTCCTCTTGTGGAAAGGGAGGGTCTGGTATAGCTATTTTAAAAAAGAACAGCAACAAAAAAAGTAATATGTGTAAAATTACCGCTGTTATAATTCCATGCTTTTTATATCGTTCCTCAATGGCTATCATTATCCTTGTTTGGTGATGATTACGATTTTCCACCTATTTTGTTTCACAATGCTAATAACCTTAGCTGCGTAATCGAATTCTGCTTTTTTATCAGAACGCAACTCTACTATTTTATCCTCATCTATTACCAGCTTAAGTTCTTTTTCCAAAGTCTCCATGGTGACGGGAGTATCATTTACAAAAAGTTCGTTGTCGGCAGTAATGGTAACTTTTGTATTGGATTTATCTTTAGTTGTTTCACCCTTTGTGCTGGGTAAATCCACCGTCATTCCGGTGTTAACCATAGTAGAAAGCACCACAAAAAATATGAGCAGTAAGAAAACCAAATCGGTCATAGAAGCCATACCAGCTTCTGCCTTTATTTTATTTTGCGAGCGAATTCCCATATTGTATTTTTTAAAAAATTATTTACCAGGCGTTTCGAGAATATCCAAAAAGCCAATGGCGGCAGTCTCCATCTGATGGATTACTTTTTCTACCTTAGTTACCAAATAGTTGTAAGCGATATAGGCAATAATCCCCACAATAAGCCCCGCAACAGTAGTAACCATTGCCTGCATAATACCTCCGGATAAATTTTGAATTTCCACTCCGTTTTGAGCCATGTTATAGAAAGTATTAATCATGCCTATAACCGTTCCCAAAAAACCAATCATGGGGGCGGCACCTGAAATTGTAGCCAATACAGAAAGTCTGGATTCAAGTCGGTGTATTTCGAGCTTCCCTACGTTCTCAATTGATGCTTCAATATCTTTAATTGGTTTTCCAATTCTTGAAATACCTTTTTCAATCATTCTTGCCGCAGGATTCTCGGTGGTAGAACAAAGCGTTTTTGCGGCTTCCAACTTACCATCGGAAATAAGGTCTTTAATCTTATAAACAAACTCTTTTTCACCCTTAAGCGCTTTCTGAATGGCTAAAAATCGTTCAACAAAGATATAAACCGCCAAAATGGAGCAAAAAGCCAGTGGTATCATAATATACCATCCCCCGGAAAGCACAAGCTCCCATATAGAAAGCTCTTGAACGTTAACGGTATTTTCCGCAACAGTTTCAGCTGTTCCCGACACTGCTCCTGTGGCAGTTTCGATTTGCATTGAGATAAAATCGTAAAGATTCATAGGTTAACTTATTTAGTTTGTTTTTTTAATTAAAAAGCAAGATATACTAACGCTCCGGCAACATATCCAATTGTGGCAAGCAACGTAATTTTTTTGATGTACCAACCAAAAGAAATTTTTTCCATTCCCATTGCTACAACACCGGCTGCCGAACCAATTATAAGCATACTTCCTCCTGTTCCTGCGGCATATGCTATAAAGTGCCATATACTGTCGTCGGTTGCTTCCTGAAACATTCCCATAGACGCTGCAACCAACGGAACATTATCTATAACTGCTGAGCCTGCGCCCAGTAACATAACAAACACATTTTGAGGGATAGCTGCGTTTACGTCTTGTCCAAAGGTGAAAATAATTCCCAGCGATTCCAACGCTGCCACTGTCATTAATATACCTAAGAAAAACAAGATACTGGGCATTTCAATTCTGGAAAGAGCCTTGAATGTAGGGCCGTGGCCGTGGCTGTGAGAATCGCGTGTGGAAAATTCGCGGTTGGTGATAAATTCTGCCACCAACGACACTATGGCTAACGATAGCATCATACCCACGTATGGTGGTAGGTGAGTTATGGTTTTGAATACAGGAACAAAAACAATCATTCCCAAACCTATAAAAAGCATTAGTTTGCTTCTGCTGTTAGCGGGTTCAGTGTCTGCTTCCAAGGGAATATTTCCTTTGAAAACAGGAAGAAAGCTGGCTATTAGCGTTGGTACTGCCATACACACCAATGAAGGGATTAAAAGTTCAGCTATTAACGCAACGGTGGTTACTTTGTTACCCATCCAGAGCATTGTTGTGGTAACATCGCCAATAGGCGACCAAGCTCCGCCTGCATTAGCTGCAACTATTATCATACCTGCATACCACATTCGTAGATCTTTGTCGTGTATGATTTTTCTTAATATGGTTATCAGCACAATAGTGGCGGTAAGGTTGTCTATAATGGCAGAAAGGATGAACGCCAAGATGCAAATAATCCAGAGAAGGGCGCTTTTTTTCTGCGTTTTGATAAACGATTTAATGGTAGAAAACCCGTTAAAGTGATCTACAATTTCTACAATAGTCATTGCCCCAATAAGAAACATCAAAATTTCGGCTGTTTTGCCAAAGTGGTGCAGCAATGTTGACTCGAACCAAAAATACTTACTGTCGTTGTGTCCTTCTAGCGGTAGTGCCGAAAACCCATCTACCATAGAAGCGTTGTGGCTATCGAACCAGGTGGTGAATCCGTCAAGCCCTAAGGCTATAGCAGCCCAAGCTACTGCCATCATAATAAGTGCCGGAACCAATTTATCTATCTTGAGGCTGTGCTCAAAAATGATAGCTAAATACCCGATTATAAATACGCCTATTATAAAATTTTCCATTGTTTTCGGTTTTTATACGAGTTGTTTAAGTGCTATTTCGAATGCAGTTTTTGCCATTCGTGTTTTATTGGGACTAACTTCTTTTACCTTTTTTAGTGCGTTGTATATGGTTTTGGAGGTGTCGGTAAAAATTTGCTCGTCGGTAAGGTCTCTATGAAAGCCTTCCATCAGGAAGGCAAATACTCTTGCCATTCCGCAGTTGGCAATAAAATCGGGGATGTGGCTGATTTTTGCATCGGTTTCTTCGGCTATGGGACCAAAGAAAATTTCTTTATCGGCAAAGGGTACGTTTGCTCCGGCAGAAATCACCTCCAAATCGTTAGTAATAAGGCGGTCTATCTGCTCTTTGGTTATTAGTCTTGATGCTGCACAAGGAATAAAAACATCTGCCTTCACATTCCATATAGCCTGATTTGCCTCTTCAAACGGAATAAGGTTTGGTGCGGCAAGTTTGTTTCCTGCTTTTGCGATAAAAAGCTGCCGAATTTCTTCAAAAGTAAATCCTTCTTCTTTTATCAATCCTCCGGCAATATCTATAATACCTACTATTTTAGCACCCATCTGTGCTAGGTAGTAGGCTCCGGCAGAGCCAACATTTCCCCATCCTTGTACCATTACTCGTTTGCCCTTAATATCGCCTCCGTAAAGGGTATAAAAATGTTTTACAGATTCTGCCACTCCGTAGCCCGTAATCATATCGGCTATGCAGTATTTTTTATTTACATCGGGACTGTAATTAGTGTCCTCTATTATTTTGGTAACGCCGTAGCGAAGCTGCCCTATTCGGCTGATTTTTTGGGCTTCTTTAGGTTGAAAATGACCGTTGAAAACACCTTCTTGCGGGTGCCACACTCCACAATCTTCAGTTATTGGAATTACTTCGTGAATTTCGTCTACATTCAAGTCTCCGCCGGTTCCGTAGTAAGATTTAAGCAAAGGGGAAACAGCGTGGTACCAACGGCGTAACACGCCTTCTTTTCTCGAATCTAAAGGATTGAAGTTTATTCCTGATTTGGCGCCACCAATTGGTGGCCCTGCAACAGTAAATTTAACTTCCATGGTTTTTGCTAATGATTCCACCTCACGTTTATCTAATCCTACTCTCATTCGGGTGCCACCACCGGCAGCACCGCCGCGTAGGGAATTTATCACCACCCATCCTTCGGCCTCTGTTTCACTGTCTTTCCACTCAAAAACTATTTCAGGTCGCTTATTCTCAAACTTATCAAGTAATTCCTTCATCCGCCGGTATTGATTTACGGAAGCAAAAGTATAAAAATATGTGTGGGTGAGGTTTTTCAGTTCAGAAAGTTTATCAACCTTGATTATGTTGATTGCGGAATAGAAAAGCTCTGACTGACTGTTAGGCGCTTGCCTTGATAAGAAACCCCTCTATAGAAAAGGTAAAAAGTAAAAATCATGAGTATATGCGCAAAATCGTCACGATTGAACCATAAGTGCAGATTAATATTAAATGCGTGTACTAAAGCAGGGAAAAGCGTCCATATAATTCCTACTCCAATTAAGATATACGATTTTTGTTTATCGCCGGTAAAATACTTATAAGCGTGCAAAAACAACACTATACCAACCATTCCTACAGTAGAATTAATTTTTATAAAACCGAAGTCGAAAAACCAAAAAGTAAGCAGAACAATTGCTAGCAGCTTTAACGAAAGTATTGTTTTAACAAAAAGATTTATTCGGTTTTTACCAAACAAGGAAAGACTTGCCATCTCGGCGGAAAAAACAGCAATAGCCGATAAAGACCAAGTTACTATCTTCAAAGGAAGTTCTGCATAAAAACTAAAGAAATGAGCCAGTCCTCCTGTAAACATAGATGCTCCCATAAAAAGAAAAAATATTGCCCACCAGGTGGTATAAACTTCTGTTTCTGTTTTGAAACTTCTTATTTTCACAAAAGAGAAAAAACAAACAGCAGCAAGCAACCAGTCAAGAATTAAACTCATCGGCTCCTGAAGTTGTAGCCCTATCCATTCGAAGGTAATTATTTCCAACGCTATTTTCTAATTTAAGATGCCTTATAAATTGCCCCGCCTATTGCATTCTTTTTGGCACCGGTTACATTGCTCATACTATTTGGCAAATTCTGCCACCTTAGTAATCCCAAAAATGCAAAAATAAGAGCTTCTTTAAATTCTACTATGTTTTTATCAGGAATTATAATTTCCCCACTCGATTTTTGTGAAATTAATTCCATCAAATACCTATTATAAGTTCCGCCTCCAGTAACTAGACAAGAACCCTCCTTTATATGATTAGAAACCTGAAAAGCAATATATTCTACAACGGTTCTCAATTTATTTTCGATTTGTTGATTCTGAAGAAAGGGTTCAAAATCAAGGGAAAAAATTTCTTTTCCCAAAGATTGTTTCCTAAGCAAATATTTTTCGTTGGCTGCATTTAACCGTTGCAATAATTCGGGATCAACCTCTCCTTTTTGAGCAATATTTCCATCCAAATCCATTTCCAGGCCTAGATAAGACGTTAAATGATTGATTGCCATATTGCAAAAACAACAATCGAAAGCTGTTCTTTTTCCGTTGTTATTAAACGAAATATTAGCAATCCCCCCCAGATTTAAGCAATACGAATATTCGCTAAAAAGCAGCTCATCGCCAACCGGAACCAAAGGCGCTCCCTGCCCTCCCATGGCAACGTCGTTACTCCTGAAATCACATACCACATCAAAACCTGATGTTTCTGCCAGATGAGCACCCTTGCCAATTTGAACCGAAAAACCCATAGCAGGATTATGAAAAACCGTGTGTCCATGACTGGATATAAAATCTACGCTTCTGCCATTTAAAAAAGTTTTGGCTAAAACTCCGAAATAGT
Source organism: Flavobacteriales bacterium (assembly GCA_046295395.1). Taxonomy (GTDB): domain Bacteria; phylum Bacteroidota; class Bacteroidia; order Flavobacteriales_D; family JBKBNH01; genus JBKBNH01. Next base: position 53,786 of record JBKBNH010000005.1, read on the forward strand.
TTCCCAAACGTGCGTCAAGATGAAAAAGAGATTCAGTATCTAAGTTGTGCGCCAAGCTCAGTTCCTTCTTCATTTCAAAAGAGTAAGGAACCGTAACCGAATCAACAATTTCATACTTCCATTGTTCACCGTAGCTGAAAGAACACAAGGCAATATCTACCCCGTCTAGCGAAGTACCGGACATAATGCCCAAAATAGTATATCTATTTTCTTTCATAAGAATATATAACCGTTATTCATTTTCTGACGGGAATTGTAACACGAAAGTTTTCAAATGACAATTTTGAGATTAACTTTGAGACCGAATATAAAACAAAAAAAACAATACGTAATATGGAGTTTAATTTTACCGAAGAGCAACTAGCTGTAAGAGACGCCGCAAGAGAGTTTGCACAAAACGTTTGTAAGCCGGGCGTAATAGACCGAGATAGGGAAATGAAGTTTCCTACTGAACAGATAAAACAGCTGGGAGAGCTTGGTTTTTTGGGGATGATGGTAGATCCCAAATACGGTGGAAGTGGGATGGATACTGTTTCTTACGTATTGGCTATGGAAGAAATAAGTAAAATAGATGCCAGTGTAAGCGTGTGTATGAGTGTAAACAACTCCTTAGTATGTTGGGGGCTTGAAACCTTCGGCACTGAAGAACAAAAACAAAAATACCTCGTTCCTTTAGCTAAAGGTGAAAAAATTGGTGCATTCTGTTTGTCAGAACCCGAAGCAGGCTCTGATGCTACATCACAAAGAACTACCGCTGTTGATATGGGTGATTACTACCTTTTAAATGGAACAAAAAACTGGATAACCAATGGAAACAGTGCTTCTGTTTATTTGGTAATTGCTCAAACTTATCCCGAGAAAGGACACAAAGGAATTAATGCCCTTATTGTAGAAAAGGGAATGGATGGATTTATTGTTGGGGCGAAAGAAGACAAGATGGGAATCAGGGCTTCTGACACACATACACTTATTTTTAATGATGTAAAAGTTCCGAAAGAAAACCGAATTGGGGAGGATGGATTTGGATTCAAATTCGCTATGAAAACTCTTTCAGGTGGTAGAATCGGAATTGCATCACAAGCTTTAGGAATTGCGTCAGGGGCATACGAACTTGCGTTGGCATACTCTAAAGAAAGACAAGCTTTCGGGAAAACTATTTCTCAACATCAAGCCATACAGTTCAAGTTAGCTGATATGGCTACAGAAATTGATGCCGCCCGACTGTTATGTTTAAAATCTGCTTGGCAGAAAGACAATAAATTAGATTACGATCTTGCCGGCTCAATGGCCAAGTTATTTGCCTCAAGAGTAGCCATGTGGGTTACTACCGAAGCTGTTCAGGTGCACGGTGGATATGGCTACGTAAAAGAATACCATGTAGAGCGATTGATGCGGGATGCCAAAATCACTCAGATATACGAAGGAACTTCAGAAGTGCAAAAAATTGTAATTTCGAGGGCTGTGCTTAAAGATTAGGTTGAAATTTTATGATATCTAAATATAAAGGCGAAGAAAATTCTTCGCCTTTATTAATTAAAATAATTCGGTTAACGACTCTAGTTTAATTCCTCGAGAGCCTTTCAGTAGAATTAAGTGCCCAATTAGATTTATGTGTTTTAAATAACCCTCAGCTTCAACAGCAGTGAGAAAAGACTTGAAAATTTGTTGATTGGTTTTCATAAACTCCTGCCCAACCAACACTCCATTAAGACCAAGTTCATTGGCCAAATTAACAATTTTGCGATGCTCTTCGGGTGCATATTCCCCCAGTTCGAGCATATCACCGATAACAAAAAATTTCTTCTCGGTCTTCTGTTTGCTAAGGTTTAACAATGCCGCCTTCATGCTATCAGGATTTGCATTGTATGCATCCAGAATAAGTTGATTTTTATCTGTTTTCTTAATTTGAGAGCGATTATTATCGGGAAAGTAAGCTTCTATACCTTCTTTTATCTCATCAACACCCAAACCAAAAAAGCAGCCTATAGCTGCGGCGTTTAATATGTTCCCCAGATTATATTCTCCTGTAAGGCTGCTGTTTACCAAAATAGAGCTGCCTTCTACATAAAGTTGAACCGATAGAAAAGGTGAATTTGAAACCACATCAACAAAAACCCTATCGTCTTTAGTGCCATAATAAATAACATCTAAGCCTTCTGAGGCTTTTTTAACTTTTTCATCCATTCGGTTTACAAACACCTTCCCGTTTGTTTTCCCGATAAAATCAAAAAGTTCTTTCTTGCCTTTGTACACCCCTTCCGGCCCTCCAAACCCCTCTAAGTGAGCTAACCCAATATTGGTAATAAAAGCATAATCGGGCTGAGCAATGCTTGCTAAAAGAGCTATTTCTCCCTGATGATTTGCCCCCATTTCTATAATGGCCATTTCGTAAGACTTATCAATCTGCAGTAAAGTTAAAGGCACTCCAATATGGTTGTTTAAATTTCCTTTGGTTGCATAAACTTTATACTTTCTGCTCAAAACGGCACGGCACAACTCTTTAGAAGTAGTTTTTCCATTGCTTCCGGTTAATCCGATTATTGGAATACCGATTTTGTTGCGGTGATAAGCAGCTAGTTTTTGCAGCATCTGCAATGAATCATCAACTTGTATGATTTTTTCATCCGACGACACAAATTCATCAACTACCGCAAGAGATGCCCCTTTTTGAATTGCTTCTTCTGCAAATAAATTTCCATTGAAGTTTTCACCTTTAAGCGCCCAAAATATGCATCCGGGTTCAATATTTCTACTATCTGTAACTATATTTCGATACTTTAAAAAAGTATCGTAAATATGTTTAACGCTATTCATTGATCGAAAAGCCGTTTATTTTTTCTTTCCATTCATGACTAGATATCTCTCTATAGCCATAGTCATAGAAGGACACTCGGGTAGCGGGGCTTTTATATCTACTACCAGTCCGGCATCTTCAGCAGCCTTTATGGTTGACTGGCCAAAAGCAGCAATTTTGGTTTCGTTTTGCTTGAATTTTGGAAAATTCTCAAAAAGTGACTCTATCCCTTGGGGACTAAAGAAAGCAAGCATATCGTACTTTACATCAGCTAAATCCGAAAGAGTGTCGCTTACTGTTTTAAACATGATTGCTTTGCTGTACTTAATCCCCACCTCATCAAGCACATCGGGAATGTCATTTTTGTGAATATCAGAACAAGGGATTACGAATTTTTCGTCCTTGTTTTTCTTGATAACTTCCATCAAATCTTGAATCTTCTGCTTTCCATGAAATATTTTGCGTTTTCTAAAAACCACATATTTCTGCAAATAATAAGCTATTGCCTCGGTAAGGCAAAAGTATTTCATGGACTCGGGAACGGTAAAGCGAGTTTCTTTGGCTAATCTGAAATAATGATCCACAGCATTTTTACTATTGAGTATAACAGCCGTGTACTCATTCAGGTGAACGCGACTCGACCTGAATTCTTGTACGTCAATACCTTCTACTTTTATAAAAGGTCTGAAATCAACTTTCACGTTATACTTTGTCGCCAAATCAAAATATGGCGATTTTTCAGTTTCAGGTTTCGGTTGAGAAACCAATATTGTCTTTATTGCCACGCCCTTCGTTATTTTAGAAATTTAAACCGCCCAATCGCTATTTTTAATCTACGAATAGTTTTATTACAACGATTAAAGGCAAAATTTCGAGGGCGCAAATGTACAAAATAAAATAGAATGGTGAAATACCTTTTGAGAAACTCAGTATTAAACTTCTGTAAAATCTTATTAATTCTATCAGAAAGAAGATTGAAACTCCAATCCAAATAGAACTTTCAACTATCCAGCCAATGTTAGATATAGTTGCTAAAATAAGTACGGGCAAAAACAGCAAAGCCCCTACTTGATTCAACAACATGTAATTATATCTGATTTCGGCTAACCCTACATCAGATTCTGTAATAAACTGAACCAGCCAAAGAGAAGAAATTCGATAAATCATCCAACAAGAATAGATAGCACAAAAAATCAGATAGGCATTGAATCCCTTATAAATCGAGTCGTCTATAAAAAGTCGAAACCCTTCATAAAAAAGTAATCCGTACATACACACACTACCCACATTCAGGAGAAAAGATGTAACTGATGTGAAGGTCATCTCCTCTCCCTGAGAATAAACCGGTTTTAATCTTAATGATGAAAACACAATATACTCCAGACGATTATTCTGTAAAATTCTAATCACAATAAGAGATATAAGACTCAACACAAATAAAGGTATAAGCCAAATCATGGCTTTTTCGTAATCTCTAGGTTCGGGTGTTATTTCTAATGCAAAACCAGATAGCGGAGAAAACAGTAAAAAGCAAACGCCCGTTATTTTGTATAAAAGGTTCACAACACAAAAGTAACCATGTTTGTTACTTAAGGAAGAAACCACCCAAGAATAGTTTCTTCACTTCGATGTAAAAACCTATTTTTGCCAACCATTAATTATTAACCTCATAAACCATGCGCACCGACAAATTTCAAGCACACGATTATTACCAACTGGATGAGCTGCTTACCGACGAACAAAAACTGGTGAGAGATGCTGCAAGAGCCTGGATAAAAAAAGACGTAAGCCCTATCATTGAAGATTACTACGAGAAAGGCGAATTCCCCAAGCAAATCATTCCCGGACTGGCTAATATTGGTGCCTTTGGGCCGTATATTCCTGTGGAATACGGAGGCGCAGGTCTGGATCAAATTTCATACGGACTCATTATGCAGGAACTTGAAAGATGCGATTCCGGGGTAAGGTCTACTGCCAGTGTTCAAAGCTCTTTGGTTATGTATCCGATATGGAAATACGGTTCGGAAGAGCAGCGTAAAAAATACCTTCCCAAGCTAGCCTCCGGTGAATTTATTGGTTCGTTCGGGTTAACTGAACCCGATTTTGGCTCAAATCCGGGAGGAATGATTACCAACTTTAAAGATATGGGCGACCACTACCTGCTGAATGGCGCTAAGATGTGGATTTCAAATTCCCCATTTTGTGATATCGCTGTGGTGTGGGCAAAAAATGAAGAAGGACGCATCTGGGGCTTAGTGGTAGAACGAGGTATGGAGGGATTCACCACCCCCGAAACCCACGGAAAACTATCGCTTCGCGCCTCAGCCACCGGCGAGTTAATATTTGATAATGTAAAAGTTCCTAAAGAAAACTTACTACCGGGACGTTCAGGTTTGGGCGCACCATTAAGCTGTTTGGATTCTGCTCGATTCGGCATTGCCTGGGGAGCAATTGGAGCCGCCATGGACTGCTACGATTCGGCGTTGCGCTATTCCAAGGAGCGCATCCAATTCGGACATCCCATAGCTGCCTTCCAGCTTACACAGAAAAAACTGGCCGAAATGATTACTGAAATCACCAAGGCACAACTGCTCACTTGGAGACTGGGTGTTTTAAGAGACGAAGGCCGAGCTACTTCTGCTCAAATCTCAATGGCTAAACGCAATAACGTACACATGGCCATTACCATAGCCCGCGAAGCCAGACAAATACACGGCGGAATGGGCATCACCAACGAATACCCCATTATGCGCCACATGACTAACTTAGAATCGGTAATAACCTACGAAGGAACACACGATATTCACCTACTGATTACTGGGGCAGACGTAACCGGAATCCCCTCGTTTACAAGGGAAGTGTAGAACACTATAGAAAACTTAATCCACAAAAAGCGCATAAGTTTATGCGCTTTTTGTATTAACTCGCTTTTGCCATTAACTTATCAACCAATTGCTTTAAATAAACATTCTCTTGTTCCAACTTCTCGGTTAGCTTTTGCCACGCATCTTTATCTCCAAGGTGGTGATTCTGTACAATACCATTTGCTGTTTGATTATTTGAAAAGTTAAACACGTGCTTTTCGTCGAAGCTCAAGATGGTATTAAAATCCGTTCCTAAGATATCGGCAATTTGCTGAAGACGAGTCAAGGTGATTTCTGTTTCATCCCGCTCAATTTTACCGTATCCACTTATGCTTAAACCTAGCTGTTCAGCCATATAAGACTGAGTAAAGTTTTTAAGCTCACGAAGCTTTTTAATTTTTTCACCTACCTGCATAGTGTTATATTTATACTTATACTGCAATATTAACACAAATTTTAGCTTTGAAAAAAGTGACTTTGAGTTTGACGGCGACACAATAGAATGGGCCGAAACTCCTAACGGATACATAATTCCCCTCAGCGAAGCTCATAGATGGCAAGAATGCGAGTACGAACTCTTCTTTAGTGAAAGAGCCCCAGATATAAGATACAGAAAATCAAGCTGCAACCCCGACAATGCGTACGATCAAAACTGGAAGCAATGTAGAGGGGCATATAAATTTGGAGAGTGCACAAAACAATTTGTTTGTAAAAAAATTACGCAAATACATATGTAACTTTTTTATATAACTTAACGCCAATTTATTAATCCTATTAATATGAAGTATTTTGTATCCAAATTCTTGTTGGTACTAATTTTGACTAACTGTTCTAATAATCAGCCATCAGATTTAAATTCACAAAAAATTGAATATGAGGATTATTATTCAAAAACATGGCAAAATCTATTTCCATTTGATAACCAGGGAAATAATGGCCTTGATAATATTTCTTATTTTCACAACACTTCACAGGACTTTCTTGCAATTAGCAAGGGGATTGACTCTGCTGTTTACTTAATTGATTTAGGCAAGCTCTCTGTTTTTAAAAAAATTAACTCTTTCGATTTAACACCGGAAGGAACGACTTGTATTGATAATCATGCTATTGCAATTAGTGAAAATAAAATACATATACTATACAGTAATGGCACTTTGTATGTTGAAGATGACGGGAAGTTAAAACTGATTACAAGTCTAAACAGTAACTCAAAATTAAAATCTGATGGTCTGGAGGTTTATTATAATATAAGAGGAAGCGAACTATTTGTAGTCGAAGACAAACTTTTTTTCCAAGTATGGAAAAATTATGATGAAAACGCAACATACACTGAAATTGACTATAACTTCCCTACCGTTGCTTCATATTCTTTAAAAACTAACGAAATTGAGTATGTAGGTATTGGATACCCTAAAGAGCTTTTTGATAATTATTACGGTGTGTTACACGAATACAGCTTTCTATACAGTAACGATAGTTTATATTATTTCTTTGAGGCAATTCCTGAAATCTGGATTAATAAGCTGAGTGACAAAAAAGTTGTTAAAAAAAGGGTAAGAAGTAAATTTCAAAATCAAGATATACAACCAATCGATCTAGAAAATAGGATAGACGAAATATTGCACTCAGAAATTAATGGGAGATATTCTTCTTTAGTATTTGACCCATATAAGCAAATATATTACCGCTTTTATCAACACCCTAAATCAACTCATCCTGAAGGTCAATATGCTATAATGATATTATCAAAAAACTTCAACGTAATATATGAAGAAGAGCTGCCAAAAGCAGTAACTCCCTGGATATGTGCACCAACAGAAGCTGGGTTAGTTCTTTCAAAATTCAGTTTAGAAGAAAAAAAGAAAGAAATCAGTTTAGTTCTTTTGAAGTACAACTAAAGCACCCCCACCACCACTTCTGCTAGAGTTAGCTCTGAAGATACGTGTGGGTAACTGTAGTTAGTAATTTTACGGGATTCGAGCACCTCTGCCGTAGAAGGCCCCATTACTATATAGAAATTTGGTTTTTCTTGCATTTTTCGCAAATACAATATGGCGTTTGTAGGGCTGGTAAGCACCACAACATCGGCAGGCATAGCCTCTGCACGGGTTTGTTCAAGCGTATCGTACACCACCAAATCTACCACCTGCCCGGGATTAGAAAACTGTTTTTGAACGGTTCGATAACTGGCTGTACTTTGCGGAAACAAAACAGTGGCAGCACCCACTTCCTTGGCAAAAAGTTTACCTACTAATTCGGTGTCAGCTGCTTTACCCGTGAAATCCGAACTATATCCATAGCTTAGAAGTGTTTTTGCTGTTCCTTCGCCAACACAGCCAAACTTAACCCCCTCCTTAAGCTGTGGTCTGTTTTCAAAAAAATAGTTCACACAGTTCTTAGAAGAGAAGAATATCCAGTCGGATTGAGGAATAAACTTGGGCGCAATCATCTCGTAGCGAGTCATGCTGTTCCCCAATACTTTTATGCCCTCGCTCTCCAGTTGGCTAAAAAATACTTTAGCCTCGTTTTTATCGCGGGTAATAAATACTCTTTTGGTTGATTTATCTGCTGTTAATTTAGCTAAAGCCAATGGAGCAATAGATTCTGTATGCTCACTTTGCAAGTAAATTCTCGAAACGTGGTTATTACCCTGCAACTTAACAGCAGCTTTGTAGTGATACACCTCGTTTATTTTTTCGCAATACGCCCCAAATGGCAATTGACATCCACCTTCAAACAGGTTGAGCAGCTTACGCTCGGCCAAGATTACCGATGCAACATCGCTGTGATTCAATACCTGTATGGCCGATGCCAGTTCACTGTCATTTTCTCGAATCTGAAGGGCTAGCACTCCTTGTGCAGGAGCAGGAATAAATATGCGGGGATCCATATCTACTTCAATCAAATTACCGACATCGATTTTGAGACGTGCAATACCCGCCTTAGCCAGCATTATAGCGTCCATTTCTCCATCCAACAACTTTTGAATTCGTGTGGGAACGTTGCCGCGTATGTCTTGCGTTATTATATCGGGGCGAAACGCCAACAACTGCTCTTTTCTTCTGGCAGACGATGTGCCAACTACTGCGCCTTGTTTAAGCTTGAATTGCTTTTTATTGTCAATGGATTCCGGCTTTATCAATAGGCAATCTGCCGGATTTTCACGATAGGAGTAAGCCGCAACTGAAAGCCCTTCAACATCTGAAGTTTCCAAGTCTTTGCAAGAGTGAACAGCAAGGTCTATCTTGTTTTCGAGCAAAGCCGTTTCCAGTTCCTTAGTGAAAAATCCTTTTCCCTCTATTTTATCAAAACTTAAATGCTGAATTTGGTCGCCCTTGGTTTTTATAATTTCTATGCGGCTTTTTATTCCACTTTCGGTTAATTGCGCCTGAACAAAGTGCGCCTGCCAAAGAGCCAACTCACTACCGCGCGAACCAATAATAATTTCTCTGTTCAATGTGTTTGTATAAAAAATAACTAAATTAAATTAGTTCAGCTCCGGTTCTTCTTCTGCACTTTTAAGAATAATTTCTTTTGCCATTTTCATGGGAACACTGATGTATTTTTTTTCTATGTAGGCAATTACTTTATCGAGCACTTCTTTGGAGTCGTTGTCAAGTTTTGCATAGTCTTTTGCAAATACCGCCTGAAGTGCTGTTTTTTTAATTTCTCTGACTTTACAAGGCACATCCTGCATAGCCAATTCTACTTTTCGCTCTTTAAACTGTTGCTTAAACTCATTGAGTTGTTCCCCGATAATAACTTCGCATTTAACCAATTCTTTTTCTCTTTCTTTTAAATTCTCTTCTGCTACCTGCCTCAAATCCTCTACAGCAATAATGGAAAGGTTAAATTTTTCTTTAAGTTTTCGGTCAAAATCATTAGGAATAGCCAAATCTATAACTACTTTCTGACCTTTATCTCCGTTTAGTATAGTTAAGTAAAGTTCTTCCGTAAAAATTGCTCCCGCAGACGAAGTGCAGGTAACAATCAAATCGAAGGGTTTTCTGTGATTTATCAATTCGCTGAGCCCATAAAACTCACCATCGAGTTCATTAGCCAACTTTTGTGCGTTGGCTATGGTGCGGTTATACACAGAAAAATTTCTAAACCCGTGTTTATGTAAAAATTTAGCCATGTTGTTGTTGGTCTTACCGGCGCCCACAATAAGCACATTGGCATCGAGTTTCACGTTAATATCACGTAGTTTGCGGTAGGCTAACGAAACAACCGAAACAGGTTTTGTGGCAATCTGGGTTTTGGTGTAAATTGCTTTTGCTGCTTTTATCGTATTTCTAACCAACAGGCGAATCACTTCTCCCGTTAGCCCCATTTCCTTAGATTTTTCGTAGGCTGTTCTGACTTGAGTTATAATTTCGCGTTCTCCAATAACCAGTGAATCTATCGAGCTGGCAACCATAAACAAGTGTCTAGCGGCATCTTCTCCCTGAAACACTTCCACTTTGCTAACAGCAAGCATCAATTCTGTTTCGGTAAAAGACGGGTTGAAGGATATAAAAAAATTTAATAAAAAATCGTCATCAACAATTGCGTCACAACTAAACACAAACTCCACACGATTACAGGTAGAAAGGTACATTAACTCGGTTAACTTTGCATCGGCTTTTAGCTTGTGTAAACGCTCTTTTACAACCGTATCCTCCAAATGAAAACAGCCTATTTTTTCCAGCGGCACATTTTTATGAGTAATGGCTAGTATTTTTATATCTTTTATTTTCACAGAAACCCTTCTTTCACACTGCAAATTTGCTTTATTGCTACATTCATATTGTCATACAATTGTCAGCCGACTTAATATAGAATCAGTCTAAACAAGTCGAAAACAAATTAACGAGCAGATGTATAATAGTAGGATTAAGCTTATCTTTGGTTTATGCCGGTAGTTAAAAACGTTCAGCTCCGATTTCGGATAATTGACAGCGTCCTGAGAAACAAATACAAACCTTTCCCCACGCTTGAGGATTTGCGTCAACTCTGCGAAGAGAAACTCTACGGCACTTCACATGGTCAGCATATTTCTGCTTCTACCATCGAAAAGGATTTACGCGAACTTCGAAATGAGTTTGATGCACCAATTGCATTTAGCAAAAGAGAATTGGGCTACTACTACACAGACGAAACCTATAGCTTGGATCTGCCTGTTTCTGAAGATGAGGTGGAATCGATAAAACTGGCGACCCAAGCTCTGCTTCAGTTTTCGAACATTCCGCTTTTTGATGATTTCAGGCATGCCGTAAACAAAATACTGGAGCGCGTAGACATTCAGTCGACCAACACAGAAGCCAACGCTTTCATTCAATTTGAAACCCCCTCTGAAACAAAAGGAAGGGAACTGCTTCAACCTATATTACAATGCATTAAGGATTCAAAAAAAATAAACATTACTTACAAACGGTTTGACACCGAAACAAACAAAGAATACCTAGTTCATCCTTACATTTTAAAAGAATACCGAAATAGGTGGTATTTAATTGGTAAAAACGAAGAAAAAAGCAAGATTGCCACTTTCGGCTTAGACAGAATAGAATCTATAACAGCTACCGAAAATCATTTCATTCAGGATGATTCGTTTAATGCTGCAGCCTATTTTAAAAATTCTGTAGGCATTACTGTATTTGACGAAAAAGTTCGTCAAATAAAAGTTCATGTAGATGAATTAGTAGCGAAATACCTGATAACACAGCCTTTGCACGCCAGCCAACAACATAAACATATAGAAAACGGTAAAGTAGAATTTACCTGGAAAGTTCTTCTTACCTACGAACTAAAAAATCACTTGCTTTCACTGGGATCTGCCTGCACAGTAATCGAACCAAAGGAGCTTCGGGAAGAAATCACCAAAGAAATTATTGCCGCACACAAAAACTACCTGTAAGCCCAAATTTTAACCAAAGCCGGGCTGAAAGCCCCCTCTATGTGAGTAATATTGGAGTACTGCTGATTCAGGGTAATGCCAACTATATCAAACCTTACCTCCTTATCAATTTGATTGGACTGCATGTACTCATTAGCCCCCAGTACCAGCATTTTTTGCTTGTTTTTTTTAACTGCCATTTCCGGTTCGCCGGCGAAATTATTCACCCTTGTTTTCACCTCTACTACCACAACAAAATCTCCCTGCTCCATGATTAAATCCAATTCGGCTTTTTTAAACCTCCAATTTCGTTCTCTCAGCGTGTAACCCTTCTGCAACAAATAATCCAATGCCATTTGTTCTCCCTTAATTCCTAATTCGTTATGTTCTGCCATGCAAAAAGTTTGGTATGAAAATTGGCTATTGTGCTAAAAAGAAATAAATTAGTCCTTTCAATTAAACACAAATTTAAGAAAATGAAAAAACAATTTACGTTACTAGTCGCTACTTTTTGCCTTGTATTTGGAGCTTTAGCCCAGTTTGAAGGCGTAATTGAATTCGAAAAAAAGGTAGGCACCGTAGTGGTAAACTACAAATACTACATAAAAGGAGATAATATTCGTGTAGAAGAAATTGGTGATGAGAGTTCAATTGACGGTATTGAGCTGATAAACACCAAAAACAATACAATTTATGCACTGAGTCCAGAACGCAAAATGTATATGGAAGTGCCCACCGGAAGACCTGCACAAACGGCAAAAACAACCGTAGAAAAAACAAAAAGCACCAAGAAAATAAATAACGAAACCTGTACCAAATGGGTAGTTAAGTGCCCCGATCAGGACAGAGTAGTTACTTACTGGATGGCAAAAGGAGATTATAATTTTTTTATTCCTATGCTAAAAACTCTTAATAGGAAAGAAAAGCTGGCGGTTTACTACCTACAACTTCAAGGGACAGATGGATTTTTCCCTATGGTGGGTGAAGAAACAAAAATCGATGGCACTCCGATTGGCTCTCTTAATGTGAAATCAATCGAAAGAAAAACTATGGAATCTAGCCTTTTTGAAATCCCAAAAGGTTATACCAAGTTCGAAAGAGACAAATAAGTGATAGCTTAAACATAGGTAAGGCTGGAAGTTGAAGAAACTTCCAGCCTTATTTTTTTTCCAAAAATCACCGCCCTATTGTCATTAATATGTCCAGCCGGGAATCCAAAACAAACCGGATAACTATATTCAGAAACTGCATCCAAAATTATTTCTTCAGCAATTTTACCAAATGGCACTGCATTATCTCTCATATCTGTCATTCCGCCTACAATTAGGCCCTTAATACTACTCAACACACCACTTCTTTTCAGGTTTTGCATCATCCTGTCAATGTGGTAGAGGTATTCATCCAAATCCTCTATAAACAGAACTTTTCCTGAGGTTTTAAAAGCGTCTTTTGAGCCTTGCAAGCTGTATATGATTGATAAATTACCGCCAACCAATTCGCCTTCTGCTATACCATGTCTGTTCAGGCTGTTTCCCGATGATTCTATCTCAATCAACTCCCCAAAAAGTGCCTGCCTCAACGTGTTTATAGCTTCTTGTGTATTTCTTGGAAAATTAACCGGCATAGAACCATGAATCGAAACTACACCAAGAGTATTTAGCCGGGCATGTAATACGGTAACATCACTATAACCAGCAATCCACTTAGGGCGAGTGAGCAAGGGGGAGAAATCGATCTTATCAATAATCCGAACCGTGCCATACCCCCCTCTAAAACAAATAATCGCTTCTATTTCTGATTGGTTAATAGCCCATTGCAAATCTGCAGCTCGCTCTTCATCTGTGCCGCTAAATTGATGAAACTCGCTAAATAAGTTAGGCGCAGCAACCAGTTCTATCCCCCATGAACGAAATTGTTCTACAGCGAGTTTTACTTGAGATGAATCCACTTTTCGGGCAGTTGAAATAAGCGCTGCTTTGCTTCCATATTTTAAGGGTGGGGGGGTTAGCATTTGCGTAATTTTAATCTTTGAATAGTTTTCCCGGATTTAAAATCCCTTTGGGGTCAAATAGTTTTTTAATCCCTTTCATAATTTCCAGTTCGGAATTTGAAAAAGCTATGTCCATGTAATCTTTCTGCACATAGCCAATACCGTGCTCTCCACTAAGCGTACCACCTAGCTTTACGGTGAGTTCGAATATTTCGCGAATTCCTTTAGGAAGTTCATTTTCCCACAACTCATCAGTAAGATTTCCTTTAATAATATTGATGTGGAGATTTCCGTCTCCGGCATGCCCGTAGCAAACCGAGCGGAACCCATATTTTTCACCAATTTTCTTCACACCACTAAGCAGGCGAGGCAACTCAAATCTCGGCACCACCGTATCTTCCTCTTTGTATATCGAGTTTGCCTTAACAGCCTCTCCTACCCGGCGTCTTAATTTCCAAAGCGCCTCTTTTTGGGCCTCACTATCGGCCATCATTATTTCGCCACACTCGTACTGTTGCAACACTTCGTAAATTCGCTCGCAATCAAGAAAAAGCATGTCTTTATTATTCCCATCAACCTCTACCAGCAAGTGGGCTTTAACCTCATCGGGAATGGGAATAGAAATTCCATCTACGTACTTCAAAGTCCAGTCGATGGCATCGCGCTCCATAAACTCAAGTGCAGAAGGAGTGATTCCGGATCTGAATATGGCCGAAACAGCTTCACAAGCTTTTTCAGCAGAATAAAAAGGAATCAGCATAAGTAGGTTTTCCTTGGGATAAGGCAGTAATTTAAGTACTGCTTTGGTGATGATGCCTAATGTTCCTTCACTGCCTACCATCAGCTGAGTGAGGTTGTATCCGGTTGAGTTTTTTAATGTATTTGCCCCTGTTTGAATTACCTCTCCATGAGGTAAAACCACCTCCAGATTAAGTACAAAATCTTTCGTAACACCGTACTTCACAGCCCTTGGTCCGCCTGCATTCTCGGCCAGATTACCCCCTATAAAACAAGAACCCCTGCTGGAAGGATCGGGGGCATAAAACAGTCCTTTTTCCATTACCGCCTCTTGCAAAACCTGTGTAATAACGGCCGGCTCCACCGTTACCTGCAAATTTTTCTCGTCAATTTCAATAATTCTGTTTAGCCGTTCTAGCGAAAGCCCCACCCCGCCATAAACAGACAGCGCACCACCACTCAATCCGGTTCTACCGCCAATGGGCGTTAATGGAATAAGCGTTTCGTAGCAAAGTTTGCATATTTTACTTATCTCGTGCGTATTGGCAGGCTTAACCAAAACCTCAGGCGGAAAAGACAAATCTTCGGTTTCATCACTGCCATATTTTTTCAGGGTTTCTACATCTAAAAAAACGTGCTGCTCACCAACTATGCCCTTTAGGGAATCTATTACCTGACTGTTTATTCTAGAGAAACTCATACCCTGTATACTTTATGCTTTTAGCCTAACTCATATTACTGTGCTGTAAAGTTATTTATAAATTAATGCCAACTTTGATTTTAAGCTATTGAAAACAAACAGCCAATCGTGTATTAAAAATCTAAACGATAAAAAAGTATCTTTGCGCCTTTATTTACCTTGCCCTTTATGCAAAAACCAAAACGACATACTGTAACTGCTGCCCTGCCTTATGCTAATGGCCCACTTCATTTGGGACATGTTGCCGGAGCCTATTTACCGGCTGATATTTATGTGCGCTTTTTGCGCATGAAAGGCGAAGATGTGGTTTTTATTTGCGGTAGTGATGAACACGGGGCGGCTATTACCTTGCGGGCCAAAAAAGAAGGTAAAACACCTCAAGAAATAATAGATTCTTACCATTATCAAATTAAAAATGCTTTTCAGGGATTGGGAATTTCGTTTGATATATATCACCGCACTTCGGCTTCCTTACACCACGAAACGGCTCAGGAGTTTTTCAAAAAACTCAACCACGACAGAAAATTTACCATACAGCGTTCGGAGCAATATTTCGATGAGGAACATCAGCAATTTCTGGCAGACCGCTACATCAGCGGGCAATGCCCCAAATGCGGTAATCCAAACGCCTATGGCGACCAATGCGAAAAATGCGGAACGTCACTGAGTCCAACGGATTTAATAAATCCAATTTCTACTTTAAGTGGGAAAAAGCCGATGTTGAAAGACACTTCGCACTGGTACCTACCGCTGAACGAACACGAAGGGTGGATTAAAGACTGGCTGAAACACGGAGTGCTTGATGGCAAACCTCACCACGACCCCAAAGAATGGAAAAAACACGTGTTGGGACAATGTATGAGCTGGGTAGAAGGCGGACTAAAGCCTCGTGCCATGACGCGCGACTTGGATTGGGGCGTAAAAGTGCCGGTAGAAGGTGCTGACGGAAAAGTACTTTACGTATGGCTAGACGCACCCATAGGCTATATTTCTGCAACCCGACAGTGGGCTATTGACAACAATAAAAACTGGGAATCCTACTGGAAGGATGAAAACACCCGTTTGATTCACTTTATTGGTAAGGACAATATCGTATTTCATTGTATAATTTTCCCTATTTTGCTTAAAATGCACGGGGAATTTATACTTCCGCAAAATGTTCCTGCCAACGAGTTTTTGAACCTCGAAGGCGATAAGTTTTCTACCTCGCGCAATTGGGCGGTGTGGGTACACGAATACCTCGAAGATTTTCAGGGAAAACAGGACATACTGCGCTATGTATTGTGTTCCATAGCTCCCGAAAACAAAGACAGTGAATTTACTTGGAAAGATTTTCAGGCGAGAAACAACAACGAGTTAGCCGATATTTATGGCAATTTCGTGAATCGAACCTTGGTGCTTACACAAAAATATTACGACGGCATAGTACCCAATGCGGGCGAACTTACCAACCAGGACAAAGCCTTGCTAAACGAAACCGAGCAGTTGTTTAATTCCATCGAAAAAGACATTTTGGAATTTAAGTTCAGAGATGCGTTGAGTGCCGCCATGGATATTGCCCGGGCAGGCAATAAATACCTCGCCGACACCGAACCCTGGAAGTTGGTGAAAACCGATACCGAACGGGTAAAAACCATCATGAATCTGGCCATTCAGGTTACGGCAAGGCTGTGTGTTGCCTTTGAACCCTTTATGCCACACAGCGCAAATAAACTACGAACGATGCTAAATCTGGACGGCCAAAACTGGGAAAATCGACTTTCTCTTGTTGCTGCCGGGCATCGCATAAACACCCCCGAAATACTATTTGCAAAAATTGAAGATAACGTGATTGAAGAACAAATTGAAAAACTAAAATCTGCTGCGGCAGGCAATACTTACGCCAACGTAAATCCGGCAAAACCCGAAATTCAATTTACCGATTTCGAAAAAATGGACATCCGACTGGGAACCATTACCGAAGCCGAAAAAGTGCAAGGCGCGGACAAGTTACTAAAACTAACTGTTGACACCGGGCTGGACGTAAGAACTGTAGTTTCGGGAATTGCCGAACATTATCAGCTTGAGCTGCTGGTAGGCAAACAAGTTGCGCTGCTGGTAAATCTTGCCCCCAGAAAAATACGAGGTATAGAATCAAAAGGAATGGTTCTGATGGCCGAAAATAGCGAAGGTAGACTGTGTTTCGTATCGCCCTCAGAAGTAGGGTTTGAAAATGGCAACAACATTAGGTAATTTTGCGCTCCGAAGTCGGATAAATCTTATGTCATAATTTCTTAGGCCCCATAGTTCAACGGATAGAATAGAAGTTTCCTAAACTTTAGATCCAGGTTCGATTCCTGGTGGGGCTACTTATTCATAATAGAAACACAAATCACTATTTAAAACTAATTGCTTACCAATTTTAATGTGTGGATGAGCAAACAAAAATTAGTTTAAAACTATTCGGAAATAAACTTCGAAAATGTAGAATTACTCAACAAATTTCTCAAGAATAACTTGCTTTTGAAGCAAACTTAACCAGAGAGTATATCAATCGGTTAGAAAACAGTAAAATCAACATTTCACTTAAAAATATTATTGTAATTTCGAGGGTGTTGGGCTTTTATCCTAAAGAAATGCTTGATATAGACGTAGATTAACTCTTTATTTGCCTTAAACTATTTCTGATTAAGTCGATTTAAATTAACTGAAACTTAATCTGGTCTTGTGTCGTTTAGGCTCTCATTGTCTAAAAGCCTATGGTGTTAACATTACTACGTGGATAATCCTGCCTTTATAGCTCTGTAGGAGCGTGTTTCAGTAGGTACATTTGTTTGTTATAATTCTATTTTAGGCGTAGTATGTGGTTTAAAAAAATCTTTTACATAGGGGTATTGTTGCTTTGCACGCCGTCCCTTCAGGCACAAAAAACTAAAATTTACGATAGAGACGTTGCCGTATTTCGGGAAGCTTTGGAGCTTTACGATAAACAGCAATATAGTGCTGCTCGCGAAAAATTTGAGCAAACTATCAAGCTGATTAAAAATCCGCTAGACGAGGTTTACATCGAAGCCGAATATTATGCTGCCCGATGCGCTTTGGAATTGTACAATAACGATGCGGAAGACAAACTCGTAACCTTTGCACAAGATTACCACGACCACCCTCTGGCAAAAACCGTATTTTTTCAACTGGGTCGACATTTTTACCGGGCCAAAAGATTTGGCAAAGCACTGGAATGGTTCGAGCAAGTGGACAAAAGAGACCTCAGCAAAGAAGAACAAATTGAATATAATTTTAAAACCGGCTACAGTTATTTTCAACAAAAGAAAACCGAAAAAGCAAGTCCCTATTTTTACGAAATAAAAGATCTCGAAAGTGAATACCAGGCTCCTTCGCAGTATTACTATGGACACATTTCCTACACCGAAAATAAATTTCAGGCGGCGTTGGAGGAATTTAGAAAAATTGAAAAAGACCCCAATTTCAGGCAAATTGCCCCCTATTACATAGCACAGATTTATTTTAAACAAGGAAACTGGGAGGCTTTGGCAAACTACGGCGCACCGCTTGTAGACAGCGTAACAGAGAAAAGAAAGGCCGAATTTGCAAGGCTGGTTGGCGGCGCCTACTACCGCATGAACGACTATAAAAATGCAGAGCCATTACTTGCCCTTTTCGCTAAAGAAGGTAGCATTTCTCGCGACGACAACTACGAAATAGGTTACACCTACATGCGCAACGGAAAACACGAAAATGCCATAAAATACTTGGGGCGGGTAAGCCAAAAAAGAGACACGCTCAACCAAGTAGCCTCCTATCACCTAGGTGAGTGCTACCTAAAGATGGATCAAAAGAATTTTGCTTGGAATGCCTTCAAAGAATCGTCTACCTATACGTTTAATAAAACCCTGCGTGAAGATGCCCTTTACACATACGCTATGCTTTCTTTCGAGCTGAGTGATGCACCTTACAACGATGCCATCGAAGCATTTGAAACCTACTTGAAAGAATATCCCAATTCCCCCCGAAAAGACGAAGTGTTTCAGTATCTAGTAAAAGTGTATATGACTACACGAAACTACCAAAAAGC
Source organism: Flavobacteriales bacterium (assembly GCA_046295395.1). Classification (GTDB taxonomy): domain Bacteria; phylum Bacteroidota; class Bacteroidia; order Flavobacteriales_D; family JBKBNH01; genus JBKBNH01. Next base: position 72,819 of record JBKBNH010000005.1, read on the forward strand.
ACTTGATGCCATTGCCAAAATTCCAAACAAAGACATCCGCATCAGAGAGGCACACCAAACGGTATCCTACAACAGGGCGGTAGAGCTTTATCACAACAAAAAGTATTCGGAAGCAATTGAAGCCTTCAAACAGGTTTCTACTTATCCGGTAAACAAAGCGCTGATAACCGAAAGTGCCTACTGGATTGCAGAAAGCCACTATGCCCAAAAACAATATACCGATGCCATATACTGGTACAATAAGTTTAAATTTGAATCGGGAGCCATACTCAGCCAGCATTTTGCAGAAGTAGATTACAGCTTGGGCTATTGCTACTACAACCAGAAAGAATACAAAGAAGCCATTGTGGCTTTCAGAAATTTTGTGAGTCAATCGAATTCGTCCGACAAAGTAAAACTAGCCGACGCAAGTTTGAGGATTGGTGACAGCTATTACCTAGAAAAAAATGATGCCGAAGCACTAAAATACTACCAAAAAGGAATGGAATATGGTGCCGGAACAGATTACGCACTATTTCAAAAAGCAAAAACAGAAGGCTTAACCGGACGCAATCAGGAGAAATCCGCCACACTGGAAAAACTTATCCGAGAATTTCCTAGAAGCCAATATATGCTAAGTGCTCTGTACGAATTAGCCGGAACCTACCGCAATATGAATGTGCACGAATCAGCTATAAACACTTACGAGCGAATTGTGAGGGATTATCCGCAGAGTTTGCTGGTAGTAAAAAGCTTGTTCAACATTGCCGGTATATATTACCGAACCGACCGATACACTAAAGCCGAAGAATACTATAACCGTGTAGTAAGGGATTACCCCAATTCTGACGAAAGGAACTTCGCCATTCGTGAAATGAAAAACATTTACGAAAAACTAGACAAACTCGGCAGGTATCCGGATTGGTTAATTACATCGGGAGTGAACTTCGACCAAAAAGAACTCGACTCTACTCTATACGAAAACGGTTGGAGCGCCTTCATTGCGGGGGATTGTTCAAGAGCTATTCGCGGATTTGAGACCTATCTGGAAAAAATAAAGCATCCCATAAAAGAAGTTTCTGCCAACTTCTACTTGGCGGAATGTAAATATCTTGCCGGCGATTCAGCTGCTGCCCTGAAAGGGTATACCTTTGTTACCGCTAAGCCCGGCAACGAACACATGGAACAGGCACTAGTTCATGCCGCCACCATCACCTATGCCCGAAAAGATTTCAGAACCGCACAAACTCATTTCGGAAACTTGGAAAAAATTGCTTCTAAGCAAGAGAACATCCGCTATGCCATCATCGGACAAATGCGCTGCCTATATAGAAACAAGGTGTACCATTCGGCAGCCGAATACGCCGAAAAAACCCTGAACTCTACCGGAGTGCCCGAGGCTATTCAACTAGAAGCACTCATGATAGCCGGAAATTCTTACCTCGAAATTTCCGATTACGACCGATCAGAAGTACAATTCAGAAAAGTAATTGCACGCACAAAAAGCATCAGTGCTGCCGAAGCCCGATACCGAATTGCTTATATATTCTACCTGAAAGGAGAATACGCAAAAAGCGAGAAAGAAGCCGCTGAAGTGAACAAAATGAAACCCTCCTATGATTACTGGGTTGCCAAGGCTGTGATACTTATTGGCGACAATCTTACCATACAAGGCGATTTTTTCAACGCACGACATGTTTACAACAGCGTAATTAACGGCTACAAAGGCGACCAGACTATAATTGACGAGGCCATCGAAAAACTGAAAAAAATGGAAGAACTGGAAAGCGCATCCAAGCGTTCGCCAGAGAGAGGTCAAATGGAAATTCAATTCGACGACAACGCCACCGATAAAGACAAAGGACTATTTAACCAACCTAAAGAAGATTAACTGTTTTTGCTATGAACACAAGTAAATATTTTTTAATACTCACACTAATCACTTGCTTCGGTTTGTCAAAACTAAAAGCACAAGGAAACATAGAGAGCGTGCAGATAGAAGCCGTTGGTGATAAAGAACGAACAGTTACCCAATCGGTAAAAATAACCAGCGAGCCGGCAACTTACGACTCGGTAATAAAACTACCTCCGGTTATCTACCAAACTATACCGGTAAAGGCCGATGTAAGCTACACTCCCGAACAAATACAGCCTGCCAAGCTAAACGTACTAGAGCCGTTGGACAAGCTTTATCCGGGGTATATCAAAGGTGGTTTTGGCAACTATACCTCTATGTTTTTAGATGCCTATTACGGTTCTACCCGCTCCAGAACCAATGTATGGAATGCCAATGTGAAGCATCACTCAGCTCTAGGACAAATAAACGATGTGGGCAAAACCGCTTTTGCCGACAATCTAGCGACTTTCAACTACAAACACTTTTATAGCAAGCACACCTTAGAACTGGGCGCCAAATACGAAAGAAACGGCTTTAACTATTATGGTTTCCCAAAAAATGACACGTTGATAGACAGTGTTTACAAAACCAATGAAAACATTCGTCAGACGTACAATTTTGTGCAGGCACATGCCGGATTTGGAACTAACTTTAGCGATTCGTTTAAAATTAAGCATTTTACCGAGTTGGATTATTCTTTCCTCTCCGATAGGCATGGCGTAAACGAGCACCGTGTATTGGTAAGCAACAAGTTGCGAAAATTCATCGATAGCGAATATTACGGACTGAGCACTGTTATAGACTTTAACTCTTATCGCCAACCGATTTTCACCGATTTTTACAACACCTCTCTTATCAACAAAACGTGGAACAATGCTGTAGTTTCATTAAATCCACATATCAGTTCTTATGGCGACAAGTGGAAAGTAAAAGCCGGATTAATTCTTGCTACCGATATTGGCGAGGCATCCAGCTTTCACTTCTATCCTGATGTAGAAGGAAGATACGTGCTGTTTAACGGTATTTTTATTCCCTATGCCGGAATTACCGGGGGTATTCAGCGGAACTCATTTGACAAGTTTCGCAGAGAAAATCCCTTTATACTCTCTATGCAAGAGATGCGAAACACCAACCAGCTCTATCGCCTTTACGGAGGAATAAGAGGCTCTATCAGCAGTAGATTCACTTTTAATACGGAAGTAGCTGCCGAAAAATACTCCAATTTCGTAATGTGGGGGGTAGATTCTTCTTTCTCTTACCAAAACCGTTTTGTGGCCGTTTATGATGCCTCTATGAGCTACATGAGGCTGCTTGCGGAAGCCACTTGGCTACAGTCCGACAAGATTAGAATTGCCGCCAAGGGAGAATACTACCTCTACTCGCCTACCGACGAAGAACACGCCTGGCAATTGCCTGCATTCCGTCAAGAAGTTTCTGCTATATATAATTTGGCAGACAAGCTGATTGTACGCTTTGATGTGTTCTACTGGAGCAAAAGAAAAGCTTATTTGTGGTCGTTTCCCTCTGACGATGCATTGATAAACATTGAAAATGCTGTGTTGACCAATGGAAAATACATAGTAGATTTAAAAGGCTTTGCCGATATAAATCTTGGCGTAGAATACCGATACAACAAACGCGTAAGTGCATTTCTTAATATAAACAACCTCACCACAGTAAAATACCAGCGCTGGTTAAATCACCCTTACTTTGGGCTCAATATACTGGGAGGGGCTACCTGGAGGTTTTAGAATCACATACTTTTTGCAAAGTAGGTGATTTCGGGAGTTTAAAAATAAGTTCCGAACTTACTTTATTTTAATCGCTCTAATTTACCTTTGCGCTGTACAATGTTTTTGTAATCTCATTGAATTTTTTCTGCTTTGTGAGTTAAGTTATTTTGTGAAAATTCGCAGAGTCAGGTCAAAATCCGTATCTCACACTCTTATGTCGAGCCCATGCGAAGGCCGATAATACAAACGTCATCAACCTGCTCAAGATCTCCTTTCCAAGCGTTAAAGGCATTATCGAGTTCTGCCAGTTGTGCATCCATAGCCAGAGGCTGTATAGATTGTATGAGTATTTTGAGGTTTTTCGTCATAAATTTTTTACCGCGTTTGGTTCCAACGCCACCAAACTGGTCGGAGTAGCCATCAGAGAAAAGATAAAGTGTATCACCTTTGCTTAGTTTTATTCGTTTGGTTTCAAAAATTGCATCTTCATCAGTAAAGCCTCCCACAGACTCTTTGGTGGGTGAAACCTCTTCAAACTGATAACCTTCGATTGCACTTCGAAAGACCCATAGCGGTCTGTTTGCTCCGGCATATTCCACCTGAAGAGTTTTAGTGTTTATCTTACATAGGGCTATGTCCATTCCATCGTTGGTAGAAAAATTATCCTCTAATACATCAAAACTTGCCTGCCTAAGGGAACGTTTAATTTCGCTATTCAGACATGCTATAATTTTCCCTGGAGAATGCTCGTCAAGAGTTATTTCGTTAAGCTTATCAAGGCCTATCATGCTCATTAGTGCTCCCGGCACACCGTGTCCGGTACAGTCTCCCATAGCCAATAGCAAATTATCGGTATCTATTCGCTTGTACCAATAAAAATCTCCCGATACAATGTCTTTGGGTACATAATATATAAATGCCTCTGAAAAACACGCCCCTACCTCTTCTTTGAGCGGTAAAATAGCCTGTTGAATGCGCTTGGCGTAGTTTATACTATCTGTAATTTCCTGCTGCTGCCTATTAAGGGCAATATTCTTTTCCAAAATTTCGGAGGTGCGTTGATTTACCGTTTTTTCTAGTACTGCTTTTTCTCTGCGAAGTTTTCTCTCTATGATTTTGATGTACATAAAAATTGATAATAGGATAACAAAAATACATAGGCTATAAAACCAAGTTGTTTTGTAGAACGGGGGCAAAATAACCACCCTAATGGTTACTCCGTCGTTATTCCAGTACCCGTCGTTGTTACTTGCTTTTACCCTAAACACGTAGGTACCGGGATCGAGGTTAGTATAGCTTGCGTAGTTTCTGTTTTGAACCTCTACCCAATCTTTGTCAAAGCCCTCCATTTTATATGCATATCTGTTTTTTTCGGGCATGGAAAAACTGAGAGCCGCAAACCCAAACGAAAAGAAATTCTCGGTGTAGTGAAGAATAAGTTCGCGTTTAAATTCTATAAGCGTATCAAGCGTATACTGCTTTTCGAATACTTTAAAATCGGTAAGTATAACGGGCGGAACAAAGGTGTTCTCCTGTACGTCTTCAGGTAGAAATTTGTTAAAACCATTTATGCCACCAAAAAACAATTCTCCTTTGGCATTCTTAAAGTATGCACCCGTATTAAACTCATTACTTTGAAGTCCGTCGCTAATGTCGTAGTTTTTAATAAGAATTTGCGCACCGTCTTTTTTAAACCGGCAAATACCCTTGTTGGTACTCATCCATAAGTATCCATCAACATCTGAGAGGATGCCGTAAATTACGTTGTTTGGCAAACCGTCTTTTTCGGTGTAGTGTGTAAACTCTTCTGTATCGGTATTTAGGAGGTTAAGTCCGCCGCCGTCGGTACCAATCCATATTTTGTTGGGGTACTCAATGTGCAGGCAACGAACTGTATTGTTATTCAGGGTATTGTTGTTTTTAATTCCGTTTTTATAATTTTTAACCTTGAGGGTATTTTTATCAAGCCTGCAAAAACCGCCACCCTCTGTGCCCACCCACAAGTAGTTTTTGTTTTCCTGCATTATGCAGCGAATAAAATCACTGCCTATGGTAGTGTTGTCGATAGGATTGTTTTTCAACACCTGAAAGGTTTCTGTTTTAAAATCGAAAAAATTCAAACCACCACCCCGTGTTCCTAGCCAAAGTCCCTTCCCCTCCTCCACGGACATGCACCAGATTACATCGTTGGAAAGCGAAGCAGTGTCGCCCGAAATGTGTTTGTATGCGTAAAAACGTCCGGTTTTGCGGTCATATTTATTTAGCCCACCACCATCGGTGCCAAACCAAAGTAATCCGTCAGGAGTTTCCAGTACGCTCACCACCCTGTCTGTACTGATGCTATACGGCTCTTTCGGGTCGTTTTTAAACGAGGTGTATTTTTCAGTAAACGGGTCGTAGGAGCTAAGCCCTCCGCCATAAGTACCTATCCACCAAAGCCCTTTGCTGTCTTCAAAAATGCAGCGCACCATATTGTTGCTCAATGCAGAACTTTGCGTCGTATTTCTGTAGAGTCTGAATTTTTGCGACGTTTTATTGTAGAGGCTTATTCCACCTCCATCTGTTCCCACAAACATGACTCCCTCTCTAGTTTTGCACAGACTCCACACGTCGTTGTTGGTAAGCGAAAAAGAAAGGTCTTTTTGGTGCTGCAAGTGCTTGTATCTATTGGTTGCAAGGTTGTATATAATCAATCCGCTGCCGTAAGTTCCCACCCACAGGCGCTGCTCATCATCCTGAAATATGGATACAATAAAGTCGCTAGGAATATTATTTTGGTTAGATGATTTGTATAAATGCTTGACTATGGAGTTATTTCTTCTATCCAAAAGCAGGAGCCCATTTCCGTATGTAGCAACCCAAATTCGGCTGTCGTTGTGTCGAGTAATTGCCGTTATTCGAGCATTTTGCAAATCCGTTGCATAAAAAATCTCTTTGAGTTCAGATGTTCGTGGGTTGAAAGTAATCAATCCGTTTTTACTTGTACCAACCCATATCACACCTTTTTCATCCTCAAAAAGCGACTCTACCCGAAGTCGGGTAACATCCATCCCGGATTTTAGTCTTCCAGTAAATTGCGTAAATTTCCCCGTATTTTTATCAAAACAGCATACACCACCACCTGTTGTGCCAACTATTATTGCGCCGCTTCTGCTCTCCAAAAGGCAGCGAACATGATTATTAGAGAGACTCGATTCGTTATTTTTATCATAATAGTAACGGGTAAACTTGCCGGTCAGCTTGTTGTAGCTATTTAGCCCCGCTCCTTCCGTTCCTGCCCAGATAAGCCCATCCTTGCATTCGAGCAATGAGCGAATATGTCCACTGGAAATAGTAGTTGTATCGTTTTGATTGAAATTCAAAATATTGAAACCTATTCCGTTATATCGGTTCAATCCATCTTGTGTGCCAATCCATATGGTGCCTTGTTTATCTTCTAGCAAAGCATTCACGGAACTTTGCGATAAGCCATGTTCAATAGAAAGTGTGCGAAAACGAATGTCTTTAGCCTCCTGACTTTTGGCTACAAATGCAGCTAAAAAAATCAGTGTCAGCAAAATACGATATACCCCGTTATAGCCCATTTTCAGTTACCTGTTTCCGCTTAAGCTTCAAAGGCTATAAATGTAGTGATAATTGCGATTTGAAAGTCTCGCCTCTTTATCGAAGTAGTTTTTAAAAAATATGTGTTTAACATGTAAATACCCACTTCAATTTGGTTGAATTAGTTTTAATAGTTATATTTCCTTAATCAAATTAAAAAAATATGAAAAAACCTCTACCTTATTTCTTCTTAGGCTTTGTGTGCTTAGGTATATTTCAAGTAAAAGCTCAGTGTTCTCCAGACATAACTCCTCCTACTGTAGATGGATACAGTCCGATTGTTAATCAGGAAAACACAAACAACACTACTTGTATGGCTGCTTTTGGGCAAGCAGACCTTGCTCAATCTTTTATCCCAACTTCTACCACCATCTGCGGAGCATCTATATACATAACATCAGGAGGAACAACACCTGCAAACATTACCATCGCCCTGTATGATGCCCTGCCAAATGCCGGAGGGACGCTGATGGCATCAGGATTAGCTAGCGGTATAATTGAGCAACGATGGGCCGAAGTTACTTGGAGCCCAGTAAGTGTAACTCCCGGAAGTACTTATTTCCTTGTCTTTACTTCTCCTGGATCAAATCTTTGCATAGGAGGGAGTACAAACAATCCTTATCCCGGAGGGATGGTTTACGCTAATTCGGGTTATAGCGCATTCACAACATATGATTATACTTTTCAAGTATTTTCTGATTGTCCGGCAAATGAGATAGAAGTTTGCGCAGGCGAAGTAAACTACAACTTGTCTTTTAGCGACAACTGTACTACTGGTAGTCCTTCATTTGTAGGTGGTGCTGCTTCAGGTTCTGTTTTGGCACCGGGAACTTACCAAGCCCATTACTCAATAAGCGATGCCGCAGGCAACACTAGACTCTTCACATTAAATATTGTAGTATTATCATTACCCGACGCAACAACTACCGTTCAAGGTTTAACTATTTCTGCCAACAATACTTCCGCAGGAGTTGCTTACCAATGGGTAGACTGTAATAATAATTACACAATAATATCAGGCGCAACAGGCAATGACTATACTGCAACAACAAATGGTTCATATGCTGTTGTTATTACTGAAAACGGTTGTGCTGACACTAGTGCTTGTGTAACAATTTCAACTGTAGGACTAAACGAATTAAATGTGGCTGAAAAGCTAACTATTTACCCTAATCCTGCTAATCAAGAGATTACAATAAGAAACCTAACAGGGGGTATTTTTGAAATAATAAATATGAATGGGCAAGTTGTCATCTCACAAAGAATTAGTAAAGGAATAACCAGAATCAACCTAAATGATTTGGCAAATGGAACATATTCTGTTAAGTTGATTACAAGTAATGGGGTAACTCACGAAAAATTAATTATCAGTAAATAATCGCTTAACCATGTGAGCCAAAAACCCACGCAATTGCGTGGGTTTTTTTATTGAACTTAGTTCTCTACCTAATGTTACCTTTGCAGTATAAAACCTCAAGCCAAATGAACAACACCTTCATTTACCTTAAAACCTGTGATACTTGCAGAAAAATTCTGGCGGCAATCAATCTACCTAGCTACTATACACTTCGAGAAATCAAAACTACGCCGCTAAATACAAGTGAAATTGAATTTCTGGGAAAACTGCAAGGTAGCTACGTGGATTTAATCAACAAAAGAGCGCAAAAATTTCAGACCGAGCCATATAGTAGTATAGTGTTGAACGAAAAAACGGCAAAAAAACTTTTAGCAGAAGATTATACTTTTTTAAAAAGACCCATACTGGTGACCGAAGGAAAAATGGTTGCAGGCAACGGAAAATCAGAGGTAGAATTGATGAAAAAATATGCCCGGTAAATTTTTAATTGCCCATCTTGCTCTCTTTGTAGTAAACCTAGTATACGGAGCAAACTACGTAATAGCGAAAGACGTAATGCCTGCTTACGTTTCTCCGTCGGGGTTTATTTTGATGAGGGTGTTGGGTGCGCTCGGTTTATTTTGGCTCATATTTATCTTTCGGTTTGAGCGAATTGAAAAAAAAGACTTTGGCCGACTTATTTTATGCGGGCTAACCGGTGTGGCTATAAATCAAAGCTTATTTTTTGAAGGGCTTGCGTTAACATCTCCGGTAAACGCCCCACTTATAATGGCCCTAAATCCGCTTATGGTTATTGTAATAGCTGCTTTTTTGCTAAAAGAACAAATAACCAAACTAAGGCTTTCGGGAATAATCATCGGAGCAATTGGTGCAATGGGCTTGGTTTGGTTTAGCAGTTTGTATGGTAGAGGAAATTCAAACACACTAGGAGATATATTTATTTTGATAAATTCACTTAGCTATGCGTTTTATCTGGTACTGGTGAAGCCATTAATGACAAAATATCGCCCAATAACTGTAATAAGCTGGGTGTTTTTATTCGGGTCGCTATTCGTTATTCCTTTGGGAATAAGTCAGTTCACGACCATAAACTGGGCAGAAATGCCATCTTTTGTCGCTTGGGAAATCGTGTATGTTATAGTAGGGGTAACATTCCTTACTTATTTGCTAAATATTTTTGCACTAAAAACGGTGAGCCCTTCCGTATCGAGCAGCTATATATACCTGCAACCAGTTATAGCCGGGCTATTTGCTTGGATTTACAGTCGTATTACAGAAAACAATTATAGTGAAGATGTTTCCTGGATTCAATATTTCTTCGGGCTACTAATTTTTCTCGGAGTTTTTCTGGTTGGACGTTCTTCTTATCTGGCCGTGCGAAAGAAAATGAATACAGCATAAATGTGTTTTTATTACCTTGTGCCGGTGAAATTCACCTCGGCATACAGCAAATTTTTTAAGACGTTTTTTCCGTCGCCCTTCACGATTGCCATTCTACTTTCTTTCGTGGTATTTACTTTGGCATATTTTGTAACCTCCCCCAAAACAGATAATCACGCAGGAGAGCTTTTACTGTATTGGCGAGACGGACTATGGAACAAAAACGGATTCGAATTTACTGTACAGATGATGCTTATGCTGGTACTGGGTCATGCCATTGCGCTTTCAAAAAGTATTCAACAGCTTATTTATTCTACGCTAAAATACTACACTGATAATATTTCTGCTGTGTTGGTTACACTAATTTTCACCTTATTGGTTAGTTATATAAACTGGGGGTTGGGACTAATCTTTGGCGCAATCATAGCAAGGCAAATTGGCGAACATGCCGCACGAAACAATATCCCGATTAATTATGCTTTAGTTGGGGCTTCGGGTTATATAGGGCTTATGGTATGGCACGGTGGACTAAGCGGCTCTGCTCCTTTAAAAGCCTCAGAGCCTGATGCGCTAAGTACAATGATAAACAACTCCGATTTGATAAGCAAAATAAGCGAAGTGGGCGTAAGCGAAACGCTTGGCTCGGCTATGAACTTAACCAGTATAGTGTTGGTTTTTATATTTATTCCGCTTCTGGGCTGGATGCTTGCTAAAAAAAGTAAACCAACAGTGTGTCCTAAATTTTTACTTACTAAAACTACCCTGAAAAGAGAACATCGAGAGGAAGAAGGAGCAGAGCGAATCGATAGGAGTTTTTGGTTTGGTAGGGCTATATCGCTGTTACTCATTATTCTAATTTACTTAGACTTACAAGATAAGTGGACAAACAACCAAAGTACCTTTACGCCAAACTTTGTGAATCTGTGTTTACTATCTACTGCTCTGTTGCTTCACCACAGTTTGAGCGAATTTCTTGCCGCTTGCGAAACAGCTATCTCGGGAGCTACAGGTATATTAATTCAATTTCCGCTTTACTTTGGTATTATGGAAGTTATGCGACAATCAGGGTTATTACAACAGATTGCTCAATTTTTTGTAGAAAATTCGACCGAAAACAGTTTTCCGATTTATACTTTTTTTAGCGCCGGACTGATAAATCTGTTTGTGCCTAGCGGAGGGGGGCAGTGGTCTGTGCAGGGTCCCATAATCATCGAAACCTGTTTGCAACAAGGCTGGAGCCTACCTAAAAGCATCATGGCTCTGTCTTACGGCGATCAACTCACCAATATGCTACAACCCTTTTGGGCTATTCCGTTACTAAGTATCACAGAGCTAAAGGCGCAACAAATTTTACCCTACACTCTGCTGTTTTTATTGGCTGGGATAATAATTTTCGGAAGTGTTTTGTTGATATTTTAAATTTGAAGAATCACTATTTTATCAAAACTCCATACTTATTGATAAGTGGAATTTGAATCAAATTTTCCTCTACGATGCTTTCGGGTAAGAAGATATACTTTTTATCGTATAGTAGTCCATACTGATAATAACTCACCAAATACTCGTTGGTAAGTGGGAAAACTTCCTCGATAATAAGCTCGATAAATTTGAACGATTCGGGAGCAAGCTCTTCTATGAAAAAGGTGAAAAAAGACGTTTTGCGAGTATCTCCTTCAAACGACCCATATCCCTTGGATGAGATTAGCACGTTATTGATGGGTTTCTTTTGAAAATTGAGCAGGTAAACCTTCCATTCATCCTGTCCGATTTCGTTTTGCTCTTTAACTATTGCTACGCCAATGTCTTCTACTTTGGGAATGTTAATGTCTTTTCTCACTTATCCTTCAGTGGTTTTAAGATTATTCAAATACAAAGCTATATTGACATATTCCAGCACATCTTCCGGATGACCACCTTCATTGCTGTTTTTACGCTTGCTCCCTGTACGCACAATAATAAGCTGCTCTCTTGGTATGCTGATGATATACTGCCCTAAAATTCCGCGTGCATAAATAATATCATAACCATTGTGCTGCAAAAGCCACCAATGCAAACCATATCGGGAGTTTGGCTTATCGTCAGTTTCTAATGGTGCGCCTGGTTTAAATGCTTCAGCTAAAAATGCCGCATCCACCAATTGAATCTCACCCACTCTACCACCGTCCTGAATGAGTTTGCCGATTAGTGCAAAATCGCGCGGAGTAGCATAAAAGCAACAAAAAGCTTTCTCTATCCCGTCTTTATGATCAAGATTCCAGTAGGCATTATAAGACGCCCCCATTGGTTTCCATAACTTGAGCGAAGCATATTCCGATAAATTCATCCCTACGGCAGATTCCAGTACCATAGCCAGCAACTGGCTATCTCCACTTAAATATTCGAAATACTTACCGGGTTCTTTAACTACTTTTCTGTTGAGCACTTGTTTTTCGAGTTCGTCGCCATAATAAGCTCTTGCGTTATCAGAAAAGGGATTGGAACCGCTTTCGCTCCATTTAAGCCCCGAACTCATTGCCAGTAAATGACGAATAGTAATTTTATCTCGCCCCTCTTCTTTAAAGGCGGATAAATAATCTGCCACGGGCTGATCTATAGAAATAATTTTACCCTCATTAACAGCTACCCCTACTAAAAGACTAACGATGCTTTTTGCAACTGAAAATGAGTTTGTTGGAACAGTATCTGAATATTCGTCCCAATATTTTTCAAAAAGTATCTTGTCGTTTTTTATTACTAAAAATGAGGCTGTTTTTATATCCGACAAGTATATTTCCTGCTCTTGATTAAGTCTCGCTGCGAAAGCTCCTTCGTGCATTTGCCAAATGTATGGGTCGGCAGCAGGGCTAACGGTTCTGTTTTCGAAAATATGACGCTCATTTATTGCCGGACCGCTTTTACCCACAAGATAAGTAGATGTTAAACCTACCAAAATATACCCATAGCCGGTAATCCATAATCCCAAACAAACCAATGCTATGAAAAGAATCAGTGAAATGAAGATTTTTTTAATCACTTTCATAAATATCAGATTAGAGGTAGTGTTTTTTTGTGCAGCAAAGATAAGGCAAAGGTTGGGAATACCCGATAATGTTTAAAGTCTACAGAAATAAAAAAATGCTTATGCCCTACGACAAAAGCATTTTCTGAATATTATTGAAGCGTGAGTTACCGAAGTACAGTAAATATTTTTTGAACCGTATTTCCGGCGGAATTTTTAAGCATCAGTAAGTAGCTTCCTTGATTTAATTCACTTACATTGATTTGCATTCTGTTTGTCAGTCTGCCATTCAACACCTTTCTTCCCTGCACATCATACACATCATACTCAAAAAAACTTGCGTTCTGCAACTCAACTTGTATAAACTCAACAGCTGGATTAGGGAATAAACTCAAGCTTATATTATCCTGTGCGAATACAGAAGTTGAAATTTCAATATCGTTTGCGTCTCTGGGTTCTATACGAAATTCAGCAAACGAAAAATATACCGGTCCGGTAATATTATACAGCGTGTTTAGTGTTGGCGTATAGGCAAATATAAGATTGTGAATCTTAGCTACTCCTGAGCCATCATTCACCGACCACATACCAAAATCGGTAGCAGGATTTGGCTGGGTACAGATTGCATTGTTAACCCTCACCAACACACCTTCATAGGGTTCGGTATTAACCGCTGCCGTTGATATAATGGCAGGAGCAGGCAACGTGTTGCCTTGCGAAACAACAATTAAGTTGGTTACACCGGAAAGTTGAGTCATGTTAAAGTGCTCAACAACATTGGCTGTAAGTGTAATACTGTCTCCGCGTGTTACCGAATGACCGGGCTGAAATACGTGAATACCCTGCCATGCGCCCGAATTATTTTGAATAAAATACCCATCGGTATAAGTTCCGGTTACAATACCCCCTGTATTTACTGTTTGTCCATTAAGCGGTGAAGCCCCTCCGGGATCAGTAGTAAATTGAATATCGTAGATGGAGAGTGTTGGCGAACCACCACCAATTAGCTCCACATCAGCGGCATTTCTGGGTAAAATTTTAAATTCACTAAAAGAAAAATGACCTATTCCTGTAATATTAAACTCATCGTTTATGGCTTGTGATGCGTAATTATACATATCATCATCAACCAAAGCTGCGCCCGACCCATCGTTTACTTCGAACATTCCGAATCCGGCATTAGCATTGGTACACATAGCATTTTGCACTCGTATCAACACCCCTTCGTAAGGTTCGGTATTTACATCAGCAGTAGAAATTACCGTTGCTGCAGGAAGAACCACTCCACTGTTGAGTATAGAAAATGAAGTCAGATTTTGGATTTGAGTGCAGCCATTAAACTCGGCTACTTGCCCCGTTAGCATCACTTCGTCGCCCATAGTTACAGTGAAAGAAGTTGTGAAAATCATAATCCCATTCCAAGCTCCTGTACCATCCTGAATGTAAAATCCGTTGGAACGAATTCCCGTAACCACACCTATCGTGGTAACATTGTTTCCCAACTGAGGCGAATCACCATTGGGATTGGTGGTGTATTGTATATCATAAATGGAGTAAATAGGTGGTGGAAGCACTATTATTTCTTCAATGTGTACACTATCCAACATGATGTGATTGGGAGCAACAGTATTCACCACTGAAAGTATAAACTGAGCATCATTAGCCGTATTTGACGAGATAATGGTATACGTTAACTGAATATTTGTTGCCGAATTAACTGTGGTGTAATTCGTATAGGTTTGGTATGCGGTGCCATTGTGTAAATTTGCTCTGATTTCTCCTTCTCCCCTAACCCAAACTTTCATTTCGTAAGCCTGCCCATTTACAACGGATAAGTTTTGCGTTGTAAATCGCTTGTGGGAAGTTGATGATTCCACGAGTTGGCAGAGGTTGCTCCCATATACTGCGCCAAATGCCACTTGAATAACATTGGCCGAGGCAATATTTGTTTTGTCGCCCATCCAGCCATCAGGATTGCCTGCCGTCCAGTTTTCAAAATTGCTCTGAAAAACAACTTGGGCTTGAATTGTGTAGCTAATCAAAACCACTGCAAGTAATAGTAATTTTTTCATTTTTATATGTTTAGTCGTTTATAATTACGTTGTCAATTCTAAAAGTGCCGGTTTGTCCGGCAGTGGCATTTCCACTGTACCTGAATCCGATATGAAAGGTGCCGGTGTAGCTCATAGGCAGGTATCCTGCAAGACTTATTGTGCCTGAATTAATGAATGTGTTTGCCGGATCGGAAGAACTTGCTATAGTTGCCGAAATGGGAGTCCATGTAGCTGCTGAGGGGTTTGATCCGTTATAGTTTGTAGAAATAAATACCGCCAAACCATTGTGTGTAAAGAAGGATTGAGCCGTTTGAAAACTTAGTGTTTTGGTAGAACTGTTTTGAACTTCAGGTGAAATCAGCCAAATTTCGTTGGTCGCATCGGTAGAGTTAAAAGCCGTTGCCTGAACGTAGATTTCAGAAGGACTAAACACCCTTCCTCTCCAGTAACGAGTACCCTGAGTGGCTATATTCGACCAACATGCCTTGTTGAAATCTGTATTGTCGGTTACATCATCAAACGTTTCGTTAATCGTGTTTTCCGGTGTGCAACCTCCGCCGCCGGTGCATCGGGGCTCATTCATAATTACTTCGGCCGGCCTGCGTACATAAAGCTGTTTGGTGCCGTTAAACTCTCCCACAATGGCTATAATACTACCATTACCTGTAGGCAAAAGCTCATTGGCAAAATTGGCATATCCACTAGTTCTAACAAGAATAGTGTTGCCACTGCAATCGGTTATGGTTCTGTTTTGCGAAGTTTGATTTACCGCATCGGCATAGGTTTTTCCTAAATCAGCTCCCACAAATTCTACGTTTTCAATTTTCACTAGCTTCGATTGATGCGAGCCATCTAACTGATTGATAGTTACAACATCGGGAGTAATATGCTTGAGCGTGGCTTGTTTAATAATGTTGTTATCTACGCTAATCGAATCTAGTTGAAATAATCCATTGTACTTGGAAAGCGTAATACCTTTTAAGTAAACACGAATGGAGTCCCCCTCATAAACTCCTCCGGAATTAAGTAAACGTAAATTAATGCCTCCCGTGGCGTCTTGCACATATATATTTCGGTACAAATTCCCGGTGCTTTCATCCATGCTCACATTGGCATAAATGGAGTAATCATCGGTAAATTTTATGCTCTGCCCCACATACATATCTTTAAGAGCCTGAATAGTAAGTACGTTGCCTACAGGTATTTCTCGTGTCGGTGGAGTGTCAAATTCTTTTTTGCAACCTGCAAATACAACCCCAAAAAGGATTGTAAGCAAAATAGTATAGTTCGTTGTTTTCATAGTTTAAAATCTTAGGCTAAGCATGGCAAAAAATGTAGTTCCGAAATGATAAGAAAGTCGAGGAGGGAATCTATCTAAATCGGCTATATTATACCTCAATTGCTCAAAGCCTCCGGTTACAAATGACTGGTTATTAAGTATGTTGTTTACACTCAGATTAAGATTCAAAAATTTGTCTTTTATCTTCCATGATTTCCCCCCATACAAATCGAGTGTAAACTGATTGTCAAACTTAGTTTGCTCCAATGCCGCATTCCATTGAGGGTCGGTAACTACTAAGTTTTGTACGGCTTCTTCTGTTCTTCTGTCGGCATTTGGCTCGAGGTATATATCTGCAAAATAATTGGCATTAACTCCCACAAACCAATACTTGGGCGAATTGTATTTTAATCCCATAGAGGCTGCTGTTTGCGGCATACCCCCTAATCGGTAATTTTTTAGATAAACAGTTCTATCCTCTGCTATTACTTCCGAAAGGTTGTCGCGGGTTATGGTAGCGGATGGGCGGGAGTTATATACATATTGCCCCTTGCCCAAAACAGCGGTAACTACAATAGTTGAAGTAAGGCTCGCTTCTGCGCCAAGCTCTACTCCGGTCATCAACTGATTAACTCCGGTCATGGTGTAGTTTACAATGGTTCTATATTCGTCGTGATAAAAATTTCGCAGTGTAGTCATATTGTTAATCTGCGTGTAGTAAAGCGATGCCCGCGAACGGAATTTCGGATAGCGGACAATGTAGTTTATATCGCCCGATATCACCTCTTCACTTTGCAGATTGCTTACAACAACATCTCTGGTTCGAGGTGAAACAAAGGAGTTTCTTGGCAAAGGAGCACGGGTTAAATACGCCAAATTGGAATTGATATAATGCCTACCGGTTACCTTGTAGGTTGCCCCTGCTTTTATTCCGTAATTAAAAAACTGCATCACTTCGGATTTACCTACCGAATTATCGGGGAATCTGCCATTTCGCATATTTCCTTCTCTCCAAAACGAGGTGTTAGACAACATAAGGGTTGCATACAAATCGAGTTTCTTAAGCGCATATTCTACCTGACCAAAAGCCTCGCTGCGATGAATATTGAGGTAATAATCGTAGCCAAAAACGTCTCCTTCATAAATGGCCTTGTTTGGATTATCAATATCGTTTTGTGCTACTTCAGGGTCGTTTAAATCGAATTGTGCGAAATTATCAATGTCCAGCCAAAAATCGCCACCCAACAGGTCATGCACCGTTTTATAATTTCTTCCTCTGTGGTAGCTGTGATTAAGCCCCGCTGAAAAGAAAACCTTGTCGTTGAGTTGATGGAGGTAATTCACATTGGCGCCCATCAAATTCACATCGTTGTGGTTGTTTTCGAGAATATACTTTGAACGATTTCCTGTAAGCGAGTTGCCGGCTACTCCCCCTTCATCCTGAACGGTAAAGAGGTTTTTCCCATTGGCAAAATATAGTTGATCCCAGTCTATCTGGCTTACCGAGGGGTCTGTTTGCCAGGCATTAATCAACTGCTGATACATAGCGGGGTTGCTTTCTTCAAAATAGCTGGGCAAATAACGGTAATAATCGGGGCGAGGATCTTTAGCATCGTACCAGTTTATACCGGTAAGCCCACTTCTGCTAGGAGAGAAAAACACTGAGGAGTGAAGTTTCGTTTTCTCACCGGGAGTAAAATAATGTGTCAGCATCATCATCGGGTTGTGCCTTTCGGAAATCCGCGCGTTGCGCTTTTCGCCATTTTGATAGCCCCAATTTGGATTGTAATAGTTGTTTCCGGTAATGTTGTATGCCTCCTGAATAGCTAGTGCCTGCCTCCCCTGGCGCATCGGCGCTCCAAAACCTACAAATCCCAGACTATGCTTCTCGTTGAACTTCTTTTCTACCGACAGAAAATAGCTCCAGGCATCAAAAAAAGTTCCCTCTACATAACCTTCGTTAGCGTATCTTCTGGAGAAAGAAGTGCTCACTGCTACCCCATTATCCATTACCCCGGTATTTCCCGTAGCCATTAGGCGGTGGTTGTAGCTCCTATTAGAATACGCATAAGAAACTCTGTTGCCCTTGCGCAGGTTTGATGCCCTAACATTAATCAGCGACTGCCCGCCCACTCCGCCAAATGTATAGCGGCTCGCTGCTAAGCGGGGGTCTATCTCCATCCATCGGGTAACATCGTTCAATCCGCCCCAATTGCTCCAAGACGCCCATCCGGTTTCCAAATCATTCACCCTCACGCCGTTTATCATTACCACTGAGTTTTCACTGCCCAAGCCGCGAATTCGAAAGCGTGCACTCCCAAAATTAAATCCTGCAGCCGCTGCGTAAACATCTCTTGAAGACTGTAACAATCCGGAAATATCCTGCGAACCCAAATCCGCGTCCAAATCGCCTGCCGTAGTAGAATAAATAGGAAGCCGCGCGCCCGGGCCCATCAATGAGTCAATTTGAGGCAACAAGGTAGTATCCGGGTCAATTTGTGCTTGAGCTAAAGCAAATATTGCAGTAAAAACAAGCAGAAAAAATAGTTTATTTTGTAGCATGTATGTGCAATATTACCGTCTTAAAATCGGCTTGGCAAAAGTACTTTCGATTTCCATAAAAACTAATTGCATTTAGCAAAGTTAATGCATTATTAACCTTAGTTTTACAAGAGTTGATAACGTGTTGATAAAAATCGATGGGGTTAACAAAACCTTTAGATGATTTTTACACCCTACAGCTTCTTTTTTGGCATAGCTTTGGTAAATTCGTAGCTGATTTACCTTATTTTTGCTGTACAACCCTAGCTATGAAATTCCTTCGCCATTTTCTATGTTCCATTTTTGTATTGCTGAGTAGCATCGCTCTTGGCCAATCCGAAAAAAAAGAAAAACAATTTTATGCCGTAACGGTAGGATTCTACAACGTAGAGAATCTCTACGATACCATCGACAATCCGCTTACCCGCGACGAGGAGTTTCTGCCGCAAGGTGCCAATAAATGGAATACAGAAAAGTACCTTAAAAAACTCAAAAACCTATCCACGGTAATTGCCGATATGGGGGTGGATGTAAATCCCGAGGGATTGGCTATTCTTGGTCTGGCAGAAATCGAAAACCGCGAAGTGGTGCAAGACCTCATCAGCACACCCAAACTAAAAAACAGAAACTACCGGATTGTGCATTACGATTCGCCCGACAGAAGAGGTGTAGATGTGGGCTTAATATACAACCCAAAATACTATACTGTAACACACAGCAAATCATACAGGCTCTACAAAGAAGGCGATTCAACTTTTAAAACCCGAAACCAACTGGTAGTTTCCGGGCTATTGGATGGCGAACCGCTTCATGTAATTGTTGCGCACTGGCCATCACGACGAGGAGGCGAAAAAAGAAGCGCCCCCATGCGGAATACAGCCGCAGAATTGGGTAGGAAAATAGCCGATTCACTGCTTGCCATAGACCCCACCGCTAAAATCATCTACATGGGCGACCTGAACGACGACCCCAACAATAAATCGGTAACGACTCATTTCAAAGCACTGAACGACAAAAACGATACCCTGAGCAGTAATTTTTTCAACCCCATGTACGATTTGCACAAAAAAGGAGTAGGTACACTGGCGTGGCGGGATTCCTGGAATCTGTTTGACCAAACGTTGCTGAGCCCCTCGTTGATGAAACGCGATTTTTCTTCGTTTCGCTACTATGGAGTACGGGTTTACAATAAGCCTTACATTGCACAAAAAGAAGGGAGTTTTAAAGGATATCCACTACGCACCTTCGCAGGTGGCAGTTATACAGGAGGCTACAGCGATCACTTTCCGGTGTATATTATTTTGGTGAAAGACGTCGAAACAAAATGAAAGTGCTAAAAAAAATAGGAATTATTACATTTCTCCTTTCGTTGGGAGTGAATCTGTCGGCTCAGACCACCTTGCCCACTTACTACAGTTTCGATGCTCCCGCACCGCCCACAGGGTGGACGCTCTTTTTGGATGTGGTGGTGGGGGCAAATACCTATGCCAATGGCAGCGACGGCACGCCCTCCTGTCGGCTAGACGGTACTGGCGAATACGTGATGATTCATTTTGTGGATGAACCCGATACAGTAGATTACTTCATCCGCGGAACAGGGGTGGGAACAGCCGTATCGCCCGGAACTATATTTACCGTGGAAGAGTCGGCAAACGGAGCAAATTGGACCCCCCTGCGCATACTCGACGAAAATAACCTCACAGGATCCTTTCAGAAATTTGTTGATTTCCCTTCTTCTTCTACACGCTACGTGAGGTTTTTTTACACCCAGAAAGTAAGCGGCAGCAATATAGCACTCGATGAAGTGCGCATTACCAAGGCACAGCCCGGACCTGCGGCCAAAATAGAAATTTATCAGGGGGCAAACCGAATCTTAAATGGTGAAACTGTCTACATACCAAACCTACCCTCTCTGAACCTCGAAATTTTTAATCAGGGAACTGTAAATACTCTTTTCTTAACCGGCAATTCCATAGCAGGGCCTCAAGCTGCAGAATTTAGTATTTCAAGTCTTCCGGGAAGTATTTCTGCACAAAGCAGCTACGTAGCTACTGTCAACTTTAATCCCGCAGGAAATGGTAGCCGAAAAGCAACACTCACTATACAAAATAGCGATGTGGGCGACAATCCTTTTGTAATACAACTTTATGGTGTTTCGGGGCCATTGGCAACAGAACCCCTTCAGCAACCCTCATCCATGTCGTTTAGCAACCTAACCACCTATAGCTTAAACCTCCATTTTCAACACCCAAATAATCAACCCGAAAAATACCTGATTTTAAGAAAAACCAACCCAATAACCGAAGTTCCTGTTGATGGCGAAACCTACCAAAGAGGTGACTACATAGGCAACGCACAAGTAGCGTATATTGGCAGCAACACCTCTTATATTGCCAACAACATCAGGGCGGCAAAAGGGTATCATTTTCGGATTTTTTCGTTTAACGGTCCATCGGGATACGAAAACTACCTAACCACCAATCCGCTTAGTGGGATAGCAAACACTCCAAACAATATGATAGGAAGCTACTATCAGGGCTTTCAAAACTCTACTAATCTGCTAAACGATTTGCATCTAAAAATACGCAATCACACCCAGGTGCCTTACGTAAACTACATCAACACAATAATAGATAATTTCGAAAACTACGACACTACTGCCAACCGACTGGTGATTAATTGTGCCTATAGCAACTATAAATATGTCTACACCAATCCCTTTCAGTGGGATACCATGAGTCGCGAGCACGTTTTCCCTCACAGTTGGTATCCTACCAACCCCGCCACACAACTTATTGAATATTCAGACTTATACAACCTTTTTCCTACTCACTTAAATCGGGCAAATATCCCCAGACACAACCATCCGTTTGGTGAGGTTGTTACCGTTACGCAGTCTTTTTTAGATGGGAAACTGGGATTAGATATCAATGGAAATACCGTTTATGAACCTGCGGACGAAATGAAGGGAAACGTTGCCCGGGCTATATTTTATATGCTTACACGTTACCATACTGTAAATGGGAACAATTGGTTTTTGCCTGTTCAGCAAAGCCAGCAGTTACTCAAAGACTGGCATTTTAACGACCCGCCCGACGGCTACGAAATAGCACGCAATGATTACATCAATTCCAGACAAGGCAACAGAAATCCTTTTATCGACAGTATTCATTTTGTATGCTATATCGATTTCACCAACATGACTTATATTTCTACCCCACCGGGGTGGTGTGTGAGTCTTTCGTCATCGGAAAATAATTTTGCCAAGCCAAAAATTTACCCCAATCCGGCAGATGATTACGTACAAATTAGCTTGCCACACACCAATCAATATTTTTTTCGAATCATCGATTTAACGGGCAAGCAAGTATTTTCGGGTCAATTTTACGGAAGTGATTGCCGTGTAGAAACCTCTGCAATTAGCCCAGGATACTACCTTTTGCACATACAAAGTAACGATAAGCAATGGATGGAAAAAATTGCCGTTAAATAATGCTTTATTCACAATGCGGCTGTGAGAAATAAAAATAGCCACACAAACAGAAATCGACAAAAATTCACCAACTTTACCCCACGCAGCAGAAAACCCAGAAACATGAATTCAGAAGCCATCATTAATCTTTCGGAAGTAAAAATTTACCAAAATGACATCATTGTTTTGGCCAACGTAAATCTGGGAATTAATCGCGGAGAATTTATTTATCTAATCGGGAAAACTGGAAGTGGAAAGTCAAGCTTATTAAAAACCCTCTACGCTGAAATTCCGCTAGTCGAAGGCAACGGTACCGTTGCCGGATTTAACCTTACTAAACTAAGGCGAAGTAAAATTCCTCAACTCAGAAGAAAACTAGGTATTGTGTTTCAAGACTTTCAATTACTGAGCGACAGAGATGTAATGGAAAATTTGCTTTTCGTACTGAAAGCCACCGGGTGGAAAAACAAAAAAGAAATGAAAGCCCGCGCAGAAGAAGTGTTGAAAAAAGTAGGAATGGAGTTTAAAGGCCATAAATTCCCTCACCAACTTTCAGGAGGGGAGCAGCAGCGTATTGCTATTGCCCGTGCATTGCTTAACGAACCTGATCTGATTCTAGCGGACGAGCCTACCGGAAACCTCGACCCCGAAACCTCGCACGATATCATTAAGCTACTTATAGAAATTAGCCAAAATGGCAAAGCCATCCTTATGGCCACGCACGACTACCAACTGATGCAAACATTCCCCATGCGTACCATAAAATGCGAAGATGAAACAGTGAAGGATAGTAATTCCGAAGAAATGTAAAAGCCCCGACAAAATTGCCAGGGCTTTTGCTCTCTATTTTTTCACGATTCTTTACTGAACAATCAGCTTCTTTACAAATCGCTGATTTTCTGACACAACAGAAACATGATACACTCCACTTGCCAAATCAAGATTAATGTCTTGCCTTATGTTATTCAAGTTGGAGCGATACACCTCTCTTCCGGTCATGTCGGTAATACTTATGCTCATAGATGAAGTGTACGCAATATTAAGTTCGAGGGTAAACAAACCTTTGCTCGGATTAGGATAAACGTTAAATCCTTTAGCTGGATCGTTTTCAGAAACAAGCAAGGGAAGCGGGTTGTTGTAAAAACAATCTAGTGCTTCGTTACAGTACTGAGAAAGTAAAAAGTTTCTCATAAATGTAAGCGTAGTGTCGTAATATGAAGCATTATTAACATGTGGCACATGCCCCTGCCCTTCATGTGTTTCGAGGCAATTAACAATTCCCACACGGTCTGCCTGCTCGTGTATGGAGTGACTTCCGCTAATCTCCATAATCGGCCAGATACCAAGCATAGATATCGTTGACGTGCCATAAGGAACGGTTCCATCGTTATCGCCATGCAAACTTAGTATGGGTTTATCTCCGGTCTTCATCCAAGTGGTATCCCTTAAAGCTCCTGCTATGTTAATTACAGCTTTAAAATCGGAAGAATATCCAACATTGCCACTCAAGCCTTCTAGTCCACCTCCCAAGCCCGGTTTAGTGTAATCTACATACGAAGGCATTTCGCTCAGTTCATCCATGTAGGCCACGTGCACTGCTGTAATACCGCCTGCTGACACGCCTGCAATAAAAATATTGTTCGTGTCCACTCCGTAAGTATTGCCGTTTTCGGTTACGTCTTTCTTGAAAAAGCGAATGGCTGCTTTTAAGTCGTGATAAGCACGTACTACCGATTCTGTAGCACCTACAGAATCAGGTCCGGGCAAAGGTACTCCGGCCATACCTAGCCGATACTGAATCGATGAGGTTACGTATCCTAATTTTGCTAAATCCTGACAAAGCGGGACAACATCCGTTCCAGTTCTACTTCCGCCCACAAAACTGCCTCCATGAATTAATATCACGAGAGGCCTACTAGTTTCTATATCTCCTTGTGGTTCATACACATCAAGCGAGAGTGTTTGTGAATTGCCTTGTAAGTTTATATTACTGCCGTATTGAATATTAGGAGTAGCATCAACAGCAGTAAATTCGAATGTACGGTAGCGATTGCCAACGCATTGTGCGGCAACGGAACCAACCAGTCCAAACGCAATAAGAGTAGAGTAAATTTTTTTCATATTATTCGGATTTAAAATATATAATTAAACGAAAAAGAGGGAATAAAAGCACGACTTTTAAACGTCCCTCCAAATTGGGTTTCGGCATTGGTTGCTGTACGCTTCATTCCTTCCAAATAAAGAAATGCTGCATCAAGTTTAAATTTCTCTGAAATTGTATAGGTAAGGCCCGTTGTAAAACCAATTTTATTAACATCCGGTGATTCAGGCGTGATGTAATCATCTCCCACGGGGGTCATATCAAAATAGATTCCGGCACGCAATTGCAGTTTTTCGTTTAATTCGTACTGAGCTCCAAGTCTGTATATAAAGCTGTTTGAATATAGCCTAGGCGAAGCTTGATCTTCAAGTCTGTCGGTATTGATTTCAAAGTCGAACCCGAGGGTATCGTAAACACTCCAGGCAACGTAGTTTAATTCAGCCGTTAAAGTTAATTTCTCGGTGTATTTATAACCGAATCCCAAAGATGTGGTCGAAGGCAAATTTAGTGTTGTGTTGAATCCTGTTCTAGGAAAAAACTCTTCCAGTGCCTCAGGTACATTAAAGGTGGCAATCCCTCCGTTTGTTTGAACCCTTATAGAAGAGCGATGTGACAAACCAATACTTAATTGTTCCGTTGCCTGAAAATAAATTCCTCCTGTAAAACCGTGCCCTCTAGCACTAGAGGAAAGATTTGCCGAGGCATAAGTTCCATCAGAAAACTGAGCAGGAATATCCTTATCGAGCGAAACAGAACCGGTTGCCAAAACGTAAGAGGCTCCTAAGCTTATTTTGTCGGAAATTTTGTAAGCTACTGTGGGTTGAAAAAAAATAGTTTTGAGCGACATCTTAGTTAACGCAAAACGTCCAAACCAATTTGCAGGATACTCTATCGTGCTACCAAACGGAGTATAAACACCAAGTCCAAAAAATAGCTTATCGTTTATTTTTTCAGTTGCATACAGTCCGAATGGAGTTCCCATATTGGGTAAATTGTTGTAAGTGGTTTGAGCAGGGGCGTGCTCACTAATGCTAATATTGGCAAAAACCAAACTTGCCCCAGCTTGAATTCCGGGATTGGTAAATGTAATAGCCCCCGGATTGAAAAAAACCGACGAAGGCCCAAGTGTCATGGCTGTTCCCGCGTGTCCCATCCCCAACAAACGAGTACACTGCAAATTCACCTGAAAACCCCCACCATAAAGAGAACTTATCACTGCTGAAAAAGCTAGGAAGATTGAAATTTTTCTCATGAAATTAAAACTCGGTTAGTGTAAAGTTAATATTTCTATAGAATTATATATGAATTCTGTCGAAAAAGAAATCTGAAACAGAATACACACCGTAAATTTGCACAAAAGAAAAATTAATGAAATTAGAGCAGCTGAATCTGAAAAAAGAATTTACTTTCAACTATCAGGAATACTTAAAGCTGATGGAAAAACTTGTTGCAGAAAACAAAACAACCGGCTCAGTTCAAACACAAGAGTTGGCAGATTACACCAAGATGAATCTGCAGCGCATGAACCGACTGAATAAAACCATTATTCTTCATGGCGATTTAATCCATAAAGCTAATGCTATACAACAAGCACAAACGTGGATAGTTATTACCGAAACTTGGTGTGGTGATGCTGCTCAAAATATTCCAGTAATCGCACATTTGGCCGGAGCCAACCCAAAGATAGAATTAAAGCTGCTTTTAAGAGACGAACACCCGGAAGTAATGGAAAATTACCTGACTAACGGTGGTAAGTCTATTCCCAAGTTAATCGCCTTCGATAATGAGAGTGGTAAAGAACTTTTTGTGTGGGGACCAAGACCTGAGTCTGCTCAAAAATTGGTTTTGAATTATAAAAATTCCGACAAAAAGATTCCTTACAATGAATTTGTAAAACAAGTGCAACTGTGGTACGCCAAAGATGCTACAAGATCGTTGCAGAACGAATTGATTAATCTTCTTTAAACCACGAAGAATACATTACATAGTTGTTGGCTATTCGGTTTATTTCGCCCTCAATTAAATCCTGACTTACGGTTTTAACTTTTTTTGCCGGAATCCCTGCATATATACTACCGGCCTCTACATGAGTCCCCTCTAGCAGCACAGCCCCTGCAGCGATAATAGAATTGCTCTCTACTACACAATTATCCATCACTATCGACCCCATTCCTATAAGAACGTTATCGTGAATTGTGCAGCCATGCACCAAGGCATTATGCCCTATCGAAACATTATTGCCAATAGTGGTTGGGGCTTTTTGATATGTACAGTGTATTACCGCCCCGTCCTGAACATTTACTTTGTTGCCCATTTTAATAAAATGCACATCTCCCCTAATAACTGAGTTAAACCAAACACTACAATCATCACCCATATTTACCTCCCCTACCACTGTTGCATTTTCTGCCAAATAGCAGTTATTTCCGAATTTCGGAGTTTTATTCCGAACAGATTTAATTAAAGCCATACACTAAACATTTATCGTGTAAATTTGTGCAATTATTTCAATAATACCAATATGAATCAAACCATAACCTATCCAACCACCGTATACGCAGAAATGACCCCCAATCCGGCTACCATGAAATTTGTAGCTAATCGGATGATAATTGAAGAGGGCGAAACAGCAGAATACCTAAACATAGAAGAAACCAAAGACAGCTCACCACTGGCCGAAGAGCTATTTAAGTTTCCCTTTGTTAAAGGCATTTTTATAACCCGAAATTTCATAACCATTACCAAAAATGACCGGATACGTTGGGATTTTGTAACACAGGAATTGCGTGTTTTTATCACGAATTATCTCTCTGTAAATGAGAGGGCTGTGTTAAAAATTCCTGCTCCAAGACCTGTTTCTGTAGAACTCAAGAACAAAAAGGTAATTGATATTAGCCCGGAAATACACACCGATATCGACCGCCAAATTGTTGATTTACTAGAGGAATATGTAAGACCAGCTGTTGAAAGTGATGGGGGGGCTATTCATTTCAAAAAATTTGAATCTGAAACAGGTGTTGTAACCGTTGTGTTAAAAGGCGCTTGTAGTGGCTGCCCGTCCTCTACCGCTACATTAAAAGGAGGTATTCACACCCTTTTACGTTCGCATATACCATCAGTAAACGATGTTGTAGCTTTGGAAGGGTAATACTAAAAAGCAAAAAAGGAGGTTATACCTCCTTTTTTGCTTTTCTATAATAATAAGTTAAACCGTCATTATATCTTTCTCTTTTAAATCGACTAATTCATCAATTTTAGAGGTGTACTTATCAGTCAAATTTTGAACCTTTTGTTCGGCATCTTTTATTACGTCCTCAGATAATCCGTCATTTTTTAGTGCCTTAAGCATATCGTTGGCTTCTTTTCTTCTATTTCTCACACCAACTTTAGCAACTTCTCCTTCTGCCTTAGCTTTCTTTACGAGGTCTTTTCTTCTTTCTTCTGTAAGCGGCGGAACGTTGATTAATATCACTTCGCCATTGTTTTGTGGATTTAGCCCTAAGTTAGCATAGGTTATTCCCTTAGCTATTTCATCGAGCATAGATTTTTCCCAAGGTTGAACGGTAATGGTTCTGGCGTCCATGGTATTAATATTGGCAACTTGCGAAAGAGGGGTTTGACTTCCATAATAGTCAACACGAACCCCATCAAGCATAGAAGGCGTTGCCTTTCCTGCACGCACACGAAGCAATTCCGACTCTAAGTGATTAATGGCTTGTTTCATTCCATCTTCTGCTTCAGCTATTATCATTTGTACTTCTTCTGTCATAATTCTATCCTTTAAATTTGAATCAAACCTACGTATTTTTTTGTTTAGTCGAAGTGTCTTACGCCTCTACTAATGTTCCTTCGTGTACTCCAGAAACAACCTTCTTAAGATTCCCCTGCTTATTCATATCAAAAACAATGATGGGAAGATTATTTTCCTTGCACAAAGTAAAAGCAGTTAAATCCATAATATTTAGTCCTTTCTGATAAGCTTCATCAAAAGACAACTTATCATATTTCACGGCATTTTCATTCTTCTCAGGATCTGAATCATATACTCCGTCAACACGTGTTCCTTTCAAAATAACATCAGCATTAATTTCAATGGCTCTTAACGAAGCAGCTGAATCTGTAGTAAAATATGGATTTCCGGTTCCTGCACCAAAAATGACTACCCGCCCTTTTTCCAAGTGCCTAACAGCACGTCTTCTGATAAAGGGCTCTGCTATTGCCTGCATTTCTATAGCGCTTTGTAATCTGGTTTTTACCCCCGTTTTTTCGAGCGAGGCCTGAAGCGCCATACTATTAATCATGGTGGCAAGCATACCCATATAATCTCCCTGTGTTCTTTCAATACCTGCGGCTTCTGCCTGTATACCTCTGTATATGTTTCCGCCTCCTATAACAATCGCTACTTCAACCCCAAGCTCCACAATTTCTTTTACCTCGTGTGCATACTGCATCAGCCGGTCTGTATCAATTCCAAATTGCTTATTACCCATTAGGGCTTCACCACTAAGTTTCAGGAGGATTCTTTTATATTTCATAATGCTTGGAGTAATTGGGTAAAAATAGACAAAAAAAATCCCGCTAAAAGCGGGATTTAAAATATTTAAAAATTAGTTTCCTAATCCGATTCGCTGGAATCCTGTGGCCGTAAGATCTTTGTCTACGGTTTTAAGAAATTGTTCAACGGTTAACTTATTGTCACGGATAAACTCCTGACTCAAGAGGGTATTCTCTTTAAAAAATTTACCCAATCTTCCTTGGGCAATTTTCTCAGCCATTTCAGCGGGTTTTCCTTCGTTAATGGCCAATTCCTTGCCAATCTCAATTTCTCTGTCGATAATTTCTTGCGAAACTCCGTCTTTATCAAGAGCTATAGGGTTCATAGCAGCTACTTGCATCGCTACCTGTCTTGCCGGCTCATCAAAAGTAACATCCGACTTATTTAAAGAAACAAGTGTTGCCAAACGATTTCCGGGGTGGTTATAAGCTACAACACGCTCGCCAGAAAGACTGAATGCTTTGGAAATTTCCAGTTTTTCGCCGATAACTCCTGTTTGCTCAATCAATTTATCTTTAATAGTCATATCACTATCAAAACCTAATGAAAGTAACTCTTCAGGTGTGTTAATTTTGTTCTTAAGAGCAATATTGGTAATAGTTTCAACCAAACCAATAAAACTTTCGTTTTTAGCAACGAAATCTGTTTCGCAGTTCAAGCAAACTACTACACCAAATTTAGCGTCTTCAGCTGTTTTGGCTAAAATCACTCCTTCATTTGCATCTCTGTCTTCACGTTTTGCAGCAATTTTCTGTCCTTTCTTGCGAAGAATGTCTATTGCGGTTTCAAAATCGCCATTAGCTTCTACCAAAGCATTTTTACAGTCCATCATACCTGCATTGGTCGCTTTTCTTAAATCATTAACTTGTTGTGCAGTTATTGTTGCCATTGTGTTTTCCATATTTTTCAGATAAAAAGATTAGGCTTCTTCAGTTTGAGTAGCTTCTTTTTTAACCTCATTTTTAACTTCTTTTTCTTCTTCTTTCACCTCTTTCATAGACTTGCGCTCTTCTAATCCTTCCTTAATAGCTTCGCAGATAATTCCTACTATCTTTTCGATTGATTTTGTGGCATCGTCATTTGACGGTATAACGAAATCAACTTCGTTTGGATTAGAATTGGTATCTACCATGGCAAATACCGGAATATTTAAACGCTTAGCTTCTTTTAGAGCAATATGTTCTTTCTTAATATCAACAATAAAAACTGCAGCAGGAAGCCTACTCATGTCAGAAATACTACCCAAGGTTTTTTCTAGTTTTTCTCTAAGACGAGAAACTTGAAGGCGTTCACGCTTAGACATGTTTTCGAAAGTGCCGTCAGTTGCCATTTTATCAATTGACGACATTTTCTTAACTGCACGACGAATCGTTTGAAAGTTCGTTAACATTCCACCTGACCAACGTTCAGTAACGTAGGGCATTCCAGTGGTTTTAACCAAGTCTCCAACGATGTCTTTAGCTTGCTTTTTAGTCGCTACGAATAGTACTTTCTTCCCGCTCTTAGCTATTTGCTTAAGCGCAGCAGAAGATTCTTCAACTTTAGCTACAGTTTTGTTAAGGTCAATTACGTGAATTCCTTTTTTCTCTCCAAAAATGTAAGGAGCCATGGCAGGATGCCATTTTCTTTTTAAGTGCCCAAAGTGCACACCTGAGTTTAACAGGTCTTCGAAATTTGTTCTAGACATTGTTTTTATTTGTTTACTTTCCTTTTGACTAAAGCGACTTTCACTTTAGCAACCTGCAAGTAGTCCGACTTTCGGAGTCTTGCACGTTTGGATACTAAACAAACGCTC
The DNA here is from genome assembly GCA_046295395.1 of Flavobacteriales bacterium. Lineage (GTDB taxonomy): Bacteria > Bacteroidota > Bacteroidia > Flavobacteriales_D > JBKBNH01 > JBKBNH01. The sequence continues at coordinate 103,563 of JBKBNH010000005.1, forward strand.
TCCAACATAAAGGAGGGCGTTGTATAATATACCAGATTAACGTTTGCTGAACTGGAAACGCTTTCTTGCTTTTTTCTGACCGAACTTCTTACGTTCAACCATTCTTGGATCACGACGCATAAGACCCTCCGCTTTCAAAGTTGGCTTATACTCTTCGTTTACCTCTACAAGAGCGCGAGATATTGCCAGACGAACTGCTTCTACCTGACCGTTTATTCCTCCGCCGTTAACATTTGCCTTCACATCATACTTACCCACTGTCTCGGTAAGCGCAAAAGGCTGATTAACTTTAGCTTGTAATACAGCTGTTGGAAAATATTCTTTAAAGTCTCTGTCGTTGATAGTAACATTACCTTTTCCTTCGGTAACATAAACTCTGGCAACAGAGGTTTTTCTTCTTCCTAATTTATTGATGATTGCCATAATCGTAATTATCGTATAGTATCTAAATTAATAGCCTTTGGCTTTTGAGCCTCTTGCTTATGCTCTGTACCGGTGTAAACATAAAGATTAGTATAAAGCGCCCTACCCAGCCTGTTCTTAGGTAACATACCTTTAACAGCAATCTCGATTAAACGCTCCGGATATTTGGTCATAATTTCCTGTGCTGTTAAATGACGCTGTCCTCCTGGATATCCGGTGTGGCGAGTGTATATCTTATCCTGCAATTTATTGCCTGTAAAGGCGATTTTCTGAGCATTGATAATCACTACATTATCTCCACAATCAACATGTGGGGTGTAGTTTGTTTTATGCTTACCACGGATAAGTTTTGCAACTTTACTGGCAAGGCGACCTAAAGTCTGTCCTTCTGCATCTACTAATAACCACTCCTTGTTAGCAGTCTCGCTATTAGCAGAAATTGTTTTGTAACTTAGTGTATTCACGGTTTTTAATGCGTTTCTCGTTCAATATTTCCCTAAAAATGGGCTGCGAAGTTATAACTATTTTTTTTCACAACCAAACCTGAATAAATTTTTTGACAATTTATCCTTGCTGTTGCATTGGATTAATTTATTACACCAAGGGCTTTTCCAACTTTGGTGAAAGCCTTAACAGCCTTGTCTAAATGCTCTTTAGTGTGCGCTGCCGAGAGCTGCACACGAATACGCGCCTGATCTTTGGGGACTACCGGATAAAAAAATCCTATTACATAAATACCTTCTTTCAGAAGCCTGTCGGCGAAATCCTGAGACAATTTGGCATCGTAAAGCATAATAGGTACAATAGCAGAGTCACCATCTTTTATATCAAAACCAGCGGCTTTAATTTCTTTTTTGAAATAGTTTATGTTCCACTCCAGTTTGTCGCGAAGCTCGGTAGTTTCCAATAGCAAGTCGAAAACGGCAATAGATGCCCCCACAATACTTGGGGTGAGAGAATTGGAAAACAAATACGGACGTGACCGCTGGCGAAGCATTTCTATGATTTCTTTTTTACCCGTGGTAAACCCTCCCATAGCTCCACCAAGGGCTTTTCCTAATGTGCCGGTAATTATATCTACGCGCCCAAGCACATTTCTTAACTCTATACTTCCTCGTCCGGTTTTCCCAATAAAACCTGTGGCATGACACTCGTCAACCATCACTAAAGCACCGTATTTATCAGCCAAATCGCAAATTTTATCTAACTGAGCTACATAGCCATCCATAGAAAAAACTCCATCGGTAACAATTATTTTATAACGCTGTGCCTGAGATTGTTTAAGTTGCTCTTCTAAGTCGGTCATATCATTATTAGCGTAACGGTAACGCTTAGCCTTGCTCAATCTTACACCATCAATTATAGATGCGTGATTAAGTGAATCTGATATTATCGCATCTTCTTCAGTAAAAAGTGGTTCAAACACCCCTCCGTTTGCATCAAAACACGCAGCATACAATATGGTGTCTTCTGTGTGTAGAAATTTCGCAATCTTCTCCTCTAGTTCTTTATGTATATCTTGGGTTCCGCATATAAACCTAACCGAAGACATTCCATATCCATAAGAATCTAAATATTTATGTGCCGCCTCTATTACTTTTGGATGTGAAGACAAGCCAAGATAATTATTAGCACAAAAGATGAGCACTTCTTCGCCGGTAGAAACCTTAACTTCAGCTCCTTGCGGAGTTGTTATAATTCTTTCTTTTTTAAATAGTCCCGCTTCTTTAATAGATGCTAATTCATTTTGTAAATGGTGTTGAAAATCGCCGTACATAAAATTGTATTTTTGTTAAGGAGCGACGAAATTAAGAATTAATCGTTTTCTTTTTTACGTTTGCTGTGGTCAGGAATAAATTTCGATAAATTTGAAACCAAAACAGATGTATGAGTAGAAAGATTTTAGTAGCAGGTGCTTCCGGGCAGATAGGAACGGAGTTGGTAATAGAACTCAGAAAAGTGTTCGGCAACGAAAACGTGATTGCGGCAGATCTTAAAGAGCCAAATGCAGAAATTCTTACCAGTGGTCCATTTGTAGAACTTGATATAATGAACGCAGAAAAAGTAAAAGAAGTAGTGCGGCACTTCAATATCGATACTTTTTACCACTTGGTAGCTATGCTTTCTGCCACAGCTGAAAAATTCCCAACAAAAGGATGGGACTTAAACATGATTAGCCTGTTTAACGTGTTGGAGCTGGCCAAAGAAGGATTGCTGAAGAAAGTATTTTGGCCCAGCTCCATAGCTGTTTTTGGTCCCACAACCCCCAGAGAAAACACGCCCCAATATACCGTAATGGAGCCCAGCACTGTTTATGGTATCAGTAAGTTGGCTGGGGAGCGTTGGTGCGAATACTACTTTAAAAAGTATGGAGTGGACGTACGAAGTATCCGCTACCCTGGATTAATCAGCTATAAATCATTGCCTGGCGGAGGCACCACAGATTATGCCGTAGATATTTATTATTCGGCCAAACGCGACAGAAAGTACAACTGCTTTTTAAATCCCGGAACATATCTACCGATGATGTTTATGGAGGACGCTATCCGAGCAACGATTATGCTCACTGAAGCTCCTGCCGAAAAAGTAAAAATTCGCTCTTCATACAATTTGGCAGGCATTAGTTTTGACCCTGAAGAAATTGCAGCCTCCATCAAAGTACACATCCCCGATTTCAGCATAAGCTACTCTCCCGATTTCAGGCAGGCAATAGCAGACTCTTGGCCAAAAAGTATCGACGACACAAAAGCTCAGCAAGATTGGGGCTGGCAGACGAAATTTGACCTTGTCAAAATGACTAAATTAATGCTAGAAAATGTATCTGCTTAGGTAGGCAACTTTTCAAACTATTTTCGTCCATTTAATAAGTGGTTTTAACCATTAAGTAAATATATCTGTCCGAATACTCGAAACTTAATCGATATCGTGCGTTTGTACACTTAAAGTTTATATATATTTGCTTGGACTGTTAATACCGTAATAACTCAAAGTAAAGATTAGAAATTATGAAGGCAATGGTGGGAATATTAAAGAGTTTCTTGATTTTTGGAGTACTTTCAGTAAGCGCTCAAACTATCATCTACAATGGTGAAGAAGTGAACAAGAAAGTAGATGGAATGAAGGAAGGTAAGTGGGTTATTCAGGGGAGTATGGTAAACCTTAAAGACTACAAGCCTGATTCAGTTGTGGAGGAGGGCATGTATAGCAAAAATCGGAAAGTTGGCATTTGGAAATCATACTATGCTAACGGAAATCCCAAGAGCGAGATTGAGTATAAAAATGGTCGTCCAAACGGGTTTTTCAAAACATACTACGAAAATGGTCAAGTAGAAGAACAAGGCAACTGGAAAAACAGTGTCTATACTGGTGACTTTAAGCGCTACTATCCTGATGGTACTATTCAACAAGAAAAAACATTCAACGAATCAGGGAAAACAGACGGTAAAGTGGTGTACTACTTTCCAAACGGAAAACCCGAGCTTGAATTCACCTCTAAAAACGGTGTTGAAAGCGGATTAGGAACAAGATATTACGCAAACGGAGATGTCAGAGAGGTGATTTCTTACGGAGAAGGCGGAACAGTCGCTAAACGTGAAGAGCATAAAATGGTTAACCCAGATGTAAAGATAGGTGGCGCAGAAAAAGGAAATGGAATTACTGCACAAGGTTACCAAAATGCCGCAGTAGGAGGTAAGACAGCCAAAGAGATTAAAGACGGATACCACAAGCTTTACAACGACAATAAGGATATCCTAATGGATGGGGAATTCAAAAATGGTAAGTTATTCGATGGTAAGCATTACATCTATGATAATAACGGCCTGCTTGAAAAGATTAACGTATACAAAAATGGTAAGTTGACCGGCACAGGTGTTATGTAATAAATTTTCATAAAAAGAAACATAAAAAGGCTGAACATACGTTCAGCCTTTTTACTTTTACACTATCATGAAAAAAATCGGATTTTTAATTCTCTGTGTGTTTTTATTACACGCATGTAATGACGAAAAAAAAGAAATAGAATCAGGTAAAAAACCGGAAACACAAATAAAGGAAAACGCGGTTTTAGTTGCTGCTCCGGGGTTCAATGCAGACAGTGCATACAAATTCATAAAAGAACAAGTAGCCTTTGGGCCTCGTGTTCCCAATACCCAACAACACAAATCCTGTGCTGAATACCTGAAAAACAAACTATTAGACTATGGACTAGAGCTATTAGTTCAAGAAGCTCAGGTTACTGCCTTTAACGGTGCAAAGTTAAATATCCAAAACATTATGGGGCGGTTTCAACCCGAACGAAATGAACGCATATTTTTATTTGCACATTGGGATACCCGACCATTTGCCGACAGAGACACCAAGAATCAAAACAAACCTATACTAGGAGCTAATGATGGCGCAAGTGGTATTGGCGTTCTTTTAGAAATAGCCCGTTTAATATCAATGACAGATCCGGGGGTGGGAATAGATATTATGTTTTTTGATGCCGAAGACTACGGAGCAATAGATGGCGGACAATTTATGGATGTAGCTCAAATGAACGATACGTGGTGTCTTGGCTCACAGTATTGGGCAAAAAACATGAACGTCCCAAATTATAGACCTCGCTACGGAATACTGTTAGACATGGTAGGAGCAAAAGATGCCGTTTTTCCAAAAGAAGGCGTTTCTATGCAATTTGCGCCCAATTTGGTAAACAAAATTTGGAATTTGGCAGAAGAGCTTGGTTATGGAAATTATTTTATCAAAAGATTAGGAAGTTCAATAACAGATGATCATACCTATATCAATTATTTAACCGGAATACCTTCCATCAATATTATCCATTACGACCCAGACAGAAGAGACTTTGGTAAATTCCATCATACCCATGACGACAACATGGACATAATAGATAAAAACACGCTAAAAGCAGTAGGACAAGTTTTAACCGAAGTAATATACAGACGCCTATAACCACCTTTCAGAATGAGCGATAAAAAAAAAATATTCCTATTAGATGCATACGCCTTAATTTACAGAGCGCATTTTGCCTTTATAAAAAATCCCAGAATCAACTCCAAAGGATTAAACACATCAGCTGTTTTTGGTTTCACAAATACATTGCTTGATGTAATCAATAATGAAAAACCAAGCCATATAGGGGTTGTGTTTGATGGCCCAGCCAAAACAGAGCGCGAAGTACTCTACACCGAATACAAAGCCAACCGGGAAGAAATGCCGGAAGACCTTAGAAAAGCCATCCCTTATGTAAAATTGCTTATCGAAGCTTTTAATATTCCTATTCTGGAAGCAGATGGTTTCGAAGCAGACGACATTATAGGCACACTGGCCAAGAGAGCAGAGAAACAAGGTTTTGAGGTTTATATGATGACTCCTGACAAAGATTTTGGACAACTGGTATCCGATAACATCAAAATATTTAAACCTGCGCGAGGCGGAAACCCTCATGAAGTACTTGGTGTAAAAGAAGTTTGCGAAAAATTTGAGATAGCCCATCCGCTTCAGGTTATTGATATTTTGGGATTAATGGGCGATGCTGTAGACAATATACCGGGAATACCGGGAATAGGTGAGAAAACAGCTAAAAAATTGATTAAAGAGTACGGCTCCGTTGAAAACCTAATTGCACACGCTAGCGAACTGAAAGGAAAAATGCAGGAAAACGTGATAAACTTTGCCGAGCAAGGCATACTTTCGAAAAAACTTGCCGCCATAATACTTGATGCTCCCGTACCTTTTGAGCCCGAAAAACTAATTAAAGAAGCTCCAAACAAAGATAAAATACTCGAGCTTTTCAGCGAACTCGAATTCAGGCAGCTCTCCAGAAAAGTTTTGGGAGAAGAGGTTGAACTGAAACAAGTTTCCGGAGGACAAATTTCTCTTTTTGGTGAAACCGATTACACCGAGCCCGAAATTTCAGATTTAAAAACAATTGCCACAGAAAAAACCGACTATAGGCTCGTAGTGTCTGACGATGAAATAGCTCAACTCATCTCGGAGCTCGAAAATCAGAAAGTATTCTGCTTCGACACAGAAACAAGCAGTCTCGACCAGCTCGAATGCACTCTGGTTGGTTTGGCATTTAGTTTCAAACCAAAATCGGGATATTATCTAGCCATACCTAAGGATGTGGATAAGGCGAAATCTATAATCGGTAGATTTAAACCCGTTTTTGAAAACGACTCTATTGAAAAAATTGCACAAAACGCTAAATTCGACATGGCCGTTTTATCCAGGTATGGAACCGATGTAAAAGGCAGGCTCTTTGACACCATGCTTGCACACTATCTGCTTCAACCGGATATGAAGCACGGAATGGATATACTGGCCGAAACTTACCTAGGATATAAACCTGTATCAATATCAGAATTGATTGGGAAAAAAGGAAAAAATCAGCTTTCAATGGCCGATTTAGACCCCTCAGAAATTAAAGATTACGCTGCAGAAGATGCCGATATAACGCTCCAATTGAAAGAAGTTTTCGAACCAAAGATAAAAGAAAACAACCTAGAGAACCTGCTGTTTGAAATCGAAGTTCCACTTAGTAAAGTGCTAATGAAAATGGAAGCCGAGGGTATTAATATCGATACACGAGCTTTATCAGAATATTCAAAACAGCTAGATAAAGAACTTATTCAACTACAAGAAAATATTTTTGCTCTAAGCGGAGTAAGTTTCAATATAGATAGCCCTAAGCAGCTTGGTGAAATTCTGTTTGACCATTTAAAGATAGATACCAACGTAAAAAAAACCAAAACCGGACAATACGCCACCGGCGAAGACATACTACTAACCTATAAGTCCAGGCACGAGATTATTGAAAAAATACTGGATTACAGAGCATCAAAAAAACTTAAATCAACCTACGTTGATGCCTTGCCTGAATTGGTAAATAAGCGTACCGGAAGAATACACACTAGCTTTAATCAAACCGTTGCCGCTACAGGAAGGCTCAGCTCTACCAATCCGAATATTCAAAACATACCGATACGAACCGAGAAAGGACAACAAGTAAGAAAAGCTTTTATTGCCCGAAATGAGGAATACACGCTTTTAGCTGCTGACTACTCACAAATTGAGCTGAGAATTGTGGCCGCCTTGAGCAAAGACGAATTTATGATAGAATCTTTCCGTCAAGGAAAAGACATTCATGCATCTACAGCAGCAAAAGTATTTGGTGTTGCCGAAAACAAAATCACCAGAGAACAACGCTCCAAGGCCAAAGCAGTAAATTTTGGGTTGCTTTATGGGCAGGGAGTTTTTGGTCTTTCTCAAAATCTTGGCATCCCAAGAGCCGAAGCAAAAGAAATTATTGATAATTACTTCGCAGAATTTTCAAGCATAAAAGAATACATAAACCATATTCAAAAATTTGCCCGTGAAAATGGTTATGTAGAAACCATATTAAACAGAAGGAGATACCTTAAAGACATCAACTCCACAAATGCAGTTGTTCGCGGGCATGCCGAAAGAAATGCCATTAATGCCCCCATTCAAGGCTCAGCTGCAGATATAATTAAAATAGCCATGATTGCCATTCAAGATGAAATGGAAAAAAGAAATTTGAAAAGCCGTATGATTCTTCAGGTACACGATGAATTAGTGTTTGATGCGTTTCTGCCCGAAATGGATGAATTAAAAGAACTGGTAAAATCTCGTATGGAAACAGCAGTAAAATTGGATGTACCTCTCGATGTAGAATTAGGCGTTGGCAACAACTGGCTAGATGCTCATTAATAAATGGCAAAACTTTCATAAATTGCACAAAATAAAAAGCTATGAAGCTAAACTTGAAAACACTTTTAGTTCCTTTTTCGCTTATTTTACTGAGCGTTTCCTGTGGAAACCCGGAAGAGGGAATTGAGGATAATCCTGAATTCAGAAATGCTCAAATACCCGAAGATGTTAAAGAAGGTTCTGAAAAAATCAAACAACTCTTTTTCTCCATTCCATCTCCTTTAGAAACCACCGAAATACTGGAAAGAGCCGGAGCATTCTACGATTCTAAACTTACCAATGACCCGATGAATATTGAGTCGTATGCAACATTGGAGAAAAAAGCCATCAACTTGGGGATTTACGGTACTGACTTAAACTATGCCAATGTTTTTGAAAAGACCAGAGAAACGATGTTCTTTTTCGAATGCTTGAGAAAACTAACTAATGAAATTGGCTTATCCACCGTAATTAATGAAAACACAATTGAAAAGTTGGAAGAAAACATCTACCACAGAGATTCTATGGTAGAAATCATTACCGATATATACTGGCGTGTAGACGATTATCTTAAAGAAGATAATCGATCAAATGTTACAGCACTTATTATTGCCGGCGGATGGATTGAGGGCCTATACATCGGAACGCAAGTTTTAAGGATGAACCCATCTAATCAGGAACTTTCACAACGCATAGCTGAACAAAAATATTCTATAGAAAATATCGTCAGCCTTATCGAACTTTATGGAGATGACGATTTGTTAAGTGGTGTCAAAAAAGACTTTTACAGCCTAAAAGATTTGTTTGCAAAAATTGAAGAAAAGAAAGATGAAATAAACAATACTTACGACGACAAAAATGATGAATTGTTGATTAACAACAAAATTACACTCAAAATGAGCGCCGACTTACTCAAAGAGATAACATCGAAAACTGCTGAAATAAGAAATCGATATATAAGCAAAGTATGATACGTATAGCCATAAGCCTGATTTTTATTTTCCTTGTTGGAAATACCCATGCGCAATGTAAAGGCTTTGCGAAAAAAGAATGCAGACCAACATTGAGTCCCTACACCCCTTCAGGGCAGATGAATAGCGCCACTATGTATCCTGGTGGGACCGGTGAAATAATGCTGACTTTCTACAGCCGACAGAGCTACCGAATTGTTATATGTGACGATGGAATATTGGGTCCAATCCCCTATAAAATATTAGATAAAGACAAAAACGTTATCTACGATAGTGAAACGGATAGCCACAAAAAACGACACTTTGATTTTAAACTTGCATCAACACAGCAACTAGTTGTATTATTAACCGCTCCAAAAGATAATGGGTTCAACAGCAAAGAAATTACTTGTGTATCTGTAATGGTAGGAATAAAAGAATAGATAAATTTCTTAGTCTACAGTTGCAATACACTTAAGCTCAATGGCTATGGGAGAAGGTAGAGCATTCACCTCTACCGTAGTTCTACATGGCTGATTATCTTTAAAGTATTCGGCATAAACCCTATTGTAAGTTTTGAAATCCCGCTTCATGTCTACCAAAAAGGTGGTTACATCAACAAGATTTTCCCATTTAGAACCCGATTCTTCTAAAATAACCCGAACATTATCAAACACCGAACGACACTGCGCCTCAAAGTCAAACGCTTCGTAATTTCCATTCTTGTCGTATTTTAGTCCAGGAATATTAGCTTCTTCACTGCCGGATCCGGCTGCTCTTGGCCCAACACCCGAAAGAAAAAGTAAATTACCCACTCTTCTGGCATGAGGATACAATCCCATTGGTTTGGGGGCTTTGTTAGTGCTTATTTTTTCGTTGCTCATTTCGTTATGCTTTTGTCCAAATTCTGGTGTTTAAGTCTAAAATATCCACAATACTAAAAAGAAGTTTTAAATAGGTATAATTTGATTTCATTTCTTGCTTGTCAATAACCGTTTTAAATACAGCCGACTCCAACATGTCCTTTTTTAAAGGTAGTTTGATGTAGACTTTCTCGTCTAGAAAGGATAGTTGAACTTTGTTGCTGAGTTTCTTTAAATCCAGAATAGCCTCCATCATTTTTGGGGTTAGAATGTACCTAGCCTCTATCTGATCGGTAGAATAAACAGCAAAATGCTTTTCAAATTCTAAGTTTTCCAGTTTAACCAAAGCCGGTCTGCCAAAGTTGTTTTTCTGAAACCAAGTCCCCAATGAGCCAAATGTTTTCTCTAATGTATCGGTTAAGACATAAGTTTCGGCTCGAAATTTTTTATGAAAATCAGCAATAAAGAAAACACCTTTAAAAATAGTGTGGGTAGAGCTTCCGTTTTTGGTTTTCACTTCTTTTTGAACGAGCAGCTCGCTAAGCTCCACATCGGTGTTGACTATTTTTCCGGATATATAATCATTGCCTTTGTAGCGATTAAAATCTGATGTGATGATTCTTGATTTTTTAAATTCCGTTTGCGAAAGGAATCCGGATGGATTATAATTAAGTCCCGGCTGAACGTAGTCGATTACTAATTTAATAACCTGTTTTTTGAAATTATCTTTAAAACTAGCGTATTCCTTATTGATTTTATTGAAATAAAAAATCATGCTAACTACTACCGAAACAGCCAAAAAAATGAAAAGAAAAACCACAGAGTAGAAGGCTATCGATAAAAAAACGCCCATCAGATTAATTGAAAAAAACAACACAATCAATAAGATAATACTCCTGACAATCGTTTTTCTTTTTTGCTCAAGCTGTTGCAAAACGGGCAACAATTGCTGCTCATAAAATGAATCAAATTGAGGGGTCAGGTTTTCGTCCATCTTTACGATTAAATGATTATTTCGGGTCTTTTACTTACCAATTCCCTCACATCATCTATATTAAAGAAATCTTTTCGGGTGTAGCCCATCATATTGGCCATTAAATTGGATGGGAATTTTTCTACACTATCGTTATACGTTTTTATAGCGGCATTAAACGTTCTTCTGGCCGCTGCGAGTTGCTCTTCCATTTCGTTAATGGTTCGCTGAAGCAACAAAAAGTTTTGGTTGGCTTTCAAATCAGGATACTTCTCAGAAATTATAAGCAATTTTCCCATTGCCAACGAAATATTTTCTTCAATCTCCTCCTTGTCATTTCCTGTTGCTCTTAGAGCATCTGCCCTTAATTGCGTTAGCTTTTGAAGTAATTCCTGCTCATGCTGCATGTATCCTTTTACGGTCTCTACAAGTTGAGGTATTAAGTCTGCCCTTTTTTTTAGATATACGTCTATAGTATAGAATGAATTTTCACACATATTTTTCTTGCCTATAAGTCCATTATACATCCCTATGGCGAAAAGAAAAAACAAAACAAATGTTCCGATAACGATATACATACACTAAAATTTTACTTACGAAGAGGTAAATATAGCTTTTTAGTAAATTACTATATACCCCATGCTGACAAATTAGTCCAACAATTGAACAGACTTTATCATGGCCTCCATTTCGCGCAGATATTCGCGTTTATCGAATTTGGGAGCGTACACCCACCCTTCAATAGTTACTACTCTATTTCTTTTCTTATCTAGAAATGTGATACTCTTAAACGGCCCACTCATAAAATCGCCTTCAACACGCCACATTCCTAACATTTCCAATGCATACTCACCATTAAAGTTAATTTCTTTAACCTTTGGCTGATATCCCGGAAGCATCTGTGTGGTCATATACGAGCCGCCTGAAGGACCCGGTACATTAGCTTGCAAAATGCTGTCTCTAATAATAATCTGATAGTCTCGTGAGAAAGTACGATTCTCTGTGAATGGATAATGCCAAACAAAAATTCCCTGTTCGATGGTGTGCTCTTCATTATCATCTCCCCCTCTTTTTCTTTTCATCCTTACCCAAGCAAAATTATCTCTGTTTTCGGTTACCACACCGTAATCAGGGAATGTAAATGTAACATGGTGTTTATCTGCTATTTGTTGCTCTCCACGAGGATTGCTTTCCTTTTTAATTTGATGTAAAATGCGCTTTAGTTCATTTTGCTGTAATTGGTAAATGATATTGTCTGCCTCTTTATAGAATACTCTTGCTGCCTCATCTGCGTTGTTCGCCTTTATTTTAAACACTACTTGGTTTTTTGCCCAAGAATTTTCTAGAAAAATAATTTCTGCCCCCTCTGCAGGATATTTATCAGAAACATCTGCTATTATAATGTTTCTATGTGTTTTTAAACTTCGGCTGAAACCATTTTCAGGGTATTGATAAACAGAAAAAATAGCCTCTGGTTGATTTAATCCATACTGTATCTGCTCTAACTTCTCTGATATGGCTTTGCCAAAGTTGCTTTCCCATACATCGTTTGCACATACAACAACCACATCACCAGAAAGACCCGTAGAGTTTGGTGTAACCATATCTGGAGTTACTTCATCACAAGAATGAAAGAAAATCGCAGAACTTAGAATCAATAACTTAATTAGAAATCTTAAGTTTTGTACCGATTTGAAGTTTATTGAAGTTAACATTGGGATTTAAAGCTTTTATTTTGTCCATACTAGTGTTGTACTTTTTGGATATCACATAGAGCGAGTCGCCACTTTTCACTGTGTAATAACTTACTTTTCCGGAAGATGTTGCTGTAGCAGAAGATGAAGTAGCTGGTAAATTTTTTATCGGCACCCTAGAGGCAACGTATGGTTGATTTTTATCTTCAATGTATATCAAAAGCTTTCTACCCACTCTTAAATTTTCAGATGCCATCGTATTCCATGCTTTTATCTGTTGCACGGTACAATCATATTTCTCCGCTATTTTTTGAATGGTCTCCCCGAAAGTCACAATATGTGTGTGTTCTTTCATCAAAAATTGCTGCGCATACTTAAATGTTTCCGTGGAGCTGTGATGATATATACTGTCTTCAAATGCTGAAAATGTTTTGATGTAGTTTACGGGCAAAACCAGATACTGGTGCTTATCAATTTTAGGAATAGCGTTTAGCTTGTACGAAGGGTTAAAATAAGAAATCTCCTGAACCGACATCCCCAAGTATTTGGATAGCACAGCAAATTCTACCCGCTCAAAAACAGTAATTGTATCTATATGATTGATTGCTATTTCGGGCTTTATGGGTTTTATATTTAGTTCGTTAGAAAAATTCATCACATAGGTAACGGCAAGAAAAGCTGGCACATAGCCTTGTGTTTCCGTAGGAAGATAGGGTTGTATATCCCAGTAATTTGTTCTTCCTCCGCTTCTTCGTATAGCTTTATTCACATTTCCCGGCCCTGCATTATATGCCGCCAGCGACATATTCCAGTCGCCATAAATTTCGTAGAGATGAGAGAGATATCTGCAGGCAGCCTCTGTAGAGCGATATAAATCACTTCGTTCGTCTACTGCCGAATTGATTTCCAACCCATAGTATTGCCCGGTTCTGGGCATAAATTGCCATAGTCCCACCGCTCCCATTCTTGATCGTGCAACCGGATTCATTGCCGATTCTATTATAGGTAGATACTTGAGCTCATGAGGCACATTGTATTTTTCAATAAAATGAGTGAATACGGGAAAATACAACTCGCCCAAACCCTGCATTTTTGCTGTAAGCTTTCTTCTTTTGTATGCATATAGTTTGATGTAGTTTACAATATCATCGTTTTCTCTAACATCAAAGGGAATTACCTCGTTCAATTCTATCAGTCTGCATTTGATAAAATTATCGTCAAATTGCGGAACATCATCTTCTTTTGAGTAGGTGTATTCATCGGGAACGGCACAAGCACTGACTAAAAAATCGAAATGACTAACCAGCAGACTATCCAAATAATCTAGGTAATAGGTATTCATCGTAAATTCCTCGATTATGGCTATTTCTTCTACAAAAGAAGTATCCACTTTGTTTAATCTCAGGGAGTCTGTAGGATTATCGAATCCAATCGCAATCTGGGTAATTGAGGCTATAAGAATTACTAATAAAGACTTTCTGAATTTCATTACCATTTTTGTTGGAGGCTAAAGTTAAGCCTTTTTATATTTTAATGCTTTCTGCAAACGAGAGCAATTCGTCTTCTGCAAAATTTCTTCCGGTAAACTGCAACCCGAAGGGCAGGCCGTTAGAGTGTTTACCAATTGGAAGCGAAATAGATGGGTTGCCGCTTAAATTAGCCTGAACGGTAAATATATCTTCCAGATACATGGCAACGGGGTCTGCACCCTTTTCGCCAAATTTAAAAGCCGTGGTAGGGGTTGTTGGCGTTAAAATAAAATCGAAATCAGCCAAGATGGATTCGGTAGCTTGTTTTATCAATCTTCTGGCTTTAAGCCCTCTGGTGTAGTAAGCATCATAATAACCCGAACTTAGAACAAATGTACCTAGCATAATTCTTCGCTTTACCTCCCTACCAAACCCTTCTGAGCGAGACATGGTGTAGGTGCTGTCTAAATCAAAAGCATTTTTGCTTCTGTAGCCAAAGTGCGCTCCATCAAATCTTGCCAAGTTTGACGATGCTTCAGCAGTAGTCAATACGTAGTATGTGGGAATTAAATAATCGAGCAAGGGAAAACTTACTTCCTCTACCTGATGCCCTTCATTTTTTAATTTTTCTATAAAATTGAGTGTGGTTTGTTTTATATCTGAATCCAGTCCATCGTTAAATACGCACTCCCTTAACACAGCGATTTTATATTTCTTATTGCAGTTGTTAAATTCGCTATATCGAGCCAACTCTTTTTGGGAAGCTGTACTATCAAAATTATCTGCCCCGGCCATCACTTCCAACAATAAAGCAGCATCATAAACAGAATTTGTTACAGGCCCTATTTGGTCGAAAGAAGATGCATAGGCAATTAGTCCATAACGTGAAATCCGCCCATATGTGGGCTTAAGACCTACTGTTCCGCAAAAAGAGGAAGGTTGCCTGATAGAGCCTCCTGTATCTGAGCCTAATGCCGCATGACACATTCCAGCTGCAACTGCTGCTGCAGAACCACCGGACGAACCCCCGGGAACCCTTGCGTTATCTAGGGGATTTTTTACAGTACCATAGGCAGAGTTTTCGTTAGAACTGCCCATCGCAAACTCATCGCAATTAAGCCTTCCTATCAAGATGGCATCTTCTGCTAAAAGCCGGTCAATTACCGTGGCGTTGTATATAGACGTGAGTCCCTCCAATATTTTGGACGAGGCCGAAACCACATGATCCTTATAACAGATGTTGTCTTTAATTCCGACAACCATTCCTGCAAGACGGCCTGCCGTTCCTGCTTTAACTTTTTGGTCTATTTGACTGGCTCTAGATAAAGCCTCATCTGCCCAAGTTTCCAAAAAAGCATTTATATGATTACCCACTTCAATTTGGGCTAAACATTCGCTAACCAATTGAACACAAGTAAGACTGCCCGAAGACAATAAAGAAGCAGTTTCTTTATGAGAAACTCGTTTTACCAAAACTCTGAATTATTTAAGAAGCTTGATTATTATTATCTTGAGGCTTGTTTTCGCCCAGATTTTCTCCTTTTGTGGCATCCTTAAATTCTCTAACGCCTTTTCCCAGCCCTTTCATAAGTTCGGGGATTTTTTTGCCTCCAAAAAGAAGCAACACAACAGCAATTATAAGAATAACCTGCCAAGGACCAAAAACTCCTAATACAACGGTGTTTAACATTTTGCAATAGATTAGAATGCAAATTTAGTAATTTATTGCCGAATAAGTTCCAGAATTAACATTATCTCTAATAATTCGTGCAAATATCGGTTGGTATTTTAGAAAATCCCGAACCGTATATCACATATTCCTTTCTTATCTTTACGAAAATTTATACGCTTTATGGATGTGATTTTCTTATTATCAGGGTTGATTGGTGGTTTTCTTGTTGGATATTTCTTTGCAAAAAAAATTACCTCAACAGGTAGAATAGACAGTATAGAACACGAAGCAATATTAAATCAACTTACCCATGTACAACAAGAAGCAGCCAAACACAAAGCAACAGAAGATTCATTGAGGGTACAGCTAGTATCTCTTGAAAAAGAAAAAAAAGAAAAAGACGAAAGGTTGGAAAAAGCGATAATAGAATTTAGTTCGCTAAAAGCCGAAAACGAACTCATAAAAAAACAGTTTAACGAAAAGGAAGAGGAGTATAAAGCAATAAGAGAACAATTTAACAAAGAGTTTGAAAATCTGGCAAACAAAATTCTGGACGAAAAATCGAAAAAATTCAGCGACCAAAATCAAGAATCGTTGAAAGGATTACTGGATCCACTTAAAGAGCGAATAAAAGAATTTGAAGGCAAAGTAGAAAAACTGAATACCGATTCCATCTCGCAAAACTCAGCGCTCAGGGAGCAGATTGAAGGACTAAAACAACTTAATCAGGATTTGGGGAAGGAAGCCAAAGATTTAACCAGCGCACTAAAAGGAGAGAAAAAAACACAAGGAAACTGGGGCGAGCTCCAGTTGGAAAACCTGCTAAACTACGCCGGGTTGGAAAAAGATATTCATTATTCAAAAGAAACATCGGTAAGAAATGAAGAGGGAGATTTGCAACGCCTCGATTTCATCATTAAACTTCCTGAAGACAAACACCTGATTATCGATTCAAAAGTTTCGCTGGTGGCCTACGAAAAATACTTCAGCACCGAAACAGAAGAGGAAAAACAAATTGCCCTAAAAGAACATATCGCAAGTATCAAAAACCACATTTCGTCATTAAGCGACAAGCAATACGACAGCTTAACTCAATTCAATCAGCCCGACTACATACTCATGTTTTTTGCCATTGAGCCGGCACTTAACCTAGCGTTAAGGGAAGACTCTGAGCTTTTTGAGTTTGGCCTGAAGAAAAAAATTGTATTGGTATCCACTTCGACCCTTCTAGCTACCCTTAAAACCATCAGCTACATTTGGAATCAGGATAAAATAAGTAAAAACTCAGAAGAAATAGTGCGTAAAGCCAAGGCCGTTTACGAAAAATTGTGCGACTTTACCGAAGACTTAAGCAAAGTTGGCGACCGCTTAAATCAGGCACAAAAAGAATACGACGGAGCAATAAACAAGCTCTCACTAGGAAGAGGCAATGCCCTCAAACAACTAAAAGATTTACAAACACTCGGTATAAAATCTACCAAAAGTATTAGCCCGAAAATGGCAAAAAACTCGCAGGAAGATGACGAAAACTCTTTTTTAGAAATCGAAAATGATTAAGATTTAGGTGCCGAAATTATTGCTATATACTATCACCTTATTACTGGTTTCCTGCACCCCAAGACCCGGCGCAAAAACTGGCGCAGACAAGTATGCCAATAACCTTACGCTTTTCGAATCTAACCCTCTAAATCCTTACTTCGAAATTTATCATACCGACAACGACAGTAGCACGCTTTATTTTAGAATTTTATCGGACGAAGTGCTATACAACAGGCAGGCTATAGACGATGATTACACTGCCAGATTAAGGTTTTCTTACCGTATGTATAATGCAGAAAACAGTAAAATTTTCTTAGATAGTGGCTCGGTAATTACCAAAGATGTGGTAAAAGAAAAATTCAGTCATTTCGTATTGGGTCAGTTGCCCATTAAATCCGTAAACGGGAAAATAAATCGAATACTTATAAAACTGGAGGATTTGAACCGAAATGTTGAAGTGGAAAGCCAATTATACCTAAACAAATTAAACCCCTATAATCCCCAATATTTCAAACTGAGAAACTCACGCAACGAAATGATTTTCGGGTCTTACGTGAACAGGGCAGAAACTCTGCTGGTTGAAAACCAATTGGGAAATGCTTCCCGTTTTTTTATAAAAGTATTCGAAGAAGATTTCCCCTACCCTCCGCCACCGTTCAGTCGGATAACAAACAAACCGGTGGGGCGTTTTCCTACAACCACAAAAGTAAAACACCCCAATGAATTGAGAAACTTTAATGTTATGATTCCTGCTAAGGGATACATTATCATTCAGGCAGACACTTCTTCTCAACTGGGATGTGCGGTTTTTAACTTTGGCGAAGACTACCCCGAAACCACCACCCCCGAAGGCCTTATTCGTCCATTGCGCTATTTGTGCACCAAGAAAGAATACGAAAAAATGATGGATAGCGAGGATAGAAAAAAAGCTTCGGACAAGTTCTGGTTGGGTATAAGCCCTAGCAAAGAAAGAGCAAGAGCTCTTATAAAGGAATATTATGACCGGATACACAAGGCAAATGCTTTTTTCAGTTCCTACGTTCCCGGATGGAAATCAGATAGGGGAATGGTGAGCATTGTGTTGGGCTGGCCAACAACTATCAAACGATTACGCGACAGCGAAATATGGATTTATGGTGACGGAAAGCAATTTAGGGCAACCACCTTTAAATTTATTCAGTACGACAACCCATTCTCTACCAACGACTATCGCCTCGAAAGAGACGACTCCTATAAATATATTTGGTACAAAGCCGTAGATTCGTGGCGGGCAGGTAGAATTTTTACACTTAACTAAACACATGGAACACAACGATTTTATATATGGGACAAGGGCCGTAATAGAGGCAATTGCAGCGGGCAGAGAGCTTAACAAAGTAATGATTCAGCAGGGGTTAAAAAACGAGCTTATATCTGAATTGAGACACCACCTCAAAAACACAGAAATTCCAACACAATACGTCCCCGCAGAAAAGTTAAACAGACTTAGTAAAAAAAACCATCAGGGAGTAATCGCTTTCGCCTCTCCCATAGTTTATCAGGAAATTGAAACGCTGCTTCCATTTTTCTTCGAAAGCGGTAGAGTACCCTCGGTAGTCATTTTAGACAGAGTTACAGACGTGCGAAACTTTGGCTCGATAGCCCGTAGCGCCGAGTGTTTCGGTGTAGATGCCATAATAGTGCCTTCCAGAGGTTCTGCACTTGCCAACTCCGATGCCGTAAAAACCTCGGCTGGGGCACTTAACAAAATACCCGTATGCAGAAGTAGCAACCTTAAAAACACCATCGATTTTCTTAAAGACAGCGGTTTACGCATAGTTGCCTGCACAGAAAAAGGCTCCAAAAATCTTCACGAAGTGGATTACACTATACCTACGGCATTTATAATGGGTTCGGAGGAAGACGGCATTTCACCTGAATACCTCAAAAAAGCAGATGAACAAGTGTTCATCCCCATGTCCGGAACCATCTCCTCTTTAAACGTATCCGTTTCCGCAGCAATTGCATTCTACGAACTTCAAAAACAGCGTATATGAAACTGAGTTTTACATCACTAATTTTGATCCTGTGTTGCACAGCATGCAATCCAACCACCGAAGAAGACGAGAGCACCTACACCCTTGTAGATGAAAATGAAACCACCTCGCCCATAAGTGAAAAAGGAATAAATTTCGACAAACTCGACTTTATGGTTGGAGTGTGGTTAGACAATAGCACTATGATTGAAAAAACAGGTATTCAATACTTGGAAAAATGGCGTTCAAATCCGGATGACTCTTACTCTTGCCAAAGCTACCAAATAGAGCCCGTGATAGATCGCACATTACCCGATTACATGAGAAACGGCGCCAGAGTTACTAAACTAAAAGAAGATACCCAGGAACTAGACACTATCTATTCGGAAAAAGTAACCATTGCCACCAAAAATGGCGTTACCTACTACAACGTTACCGTGTTTAATCAAAACTCGGGCAAAACCATCTCATTTGCGCTAACCGAAGCACGCGAAAATTTTGCCCGATTCGAAAACCCCAATCACGATTTCCCTCAGGTAATTCAATACCACCGAACACATTCGGACACTCTGCGGGTGTTAATTGGCTCAGTTGATGGACAAAAAAAACAAGATTTAACCTACGTAAGGGTTAAGTAGAAGTATAAATCTCTTATTCAAAGAAATTATCGGCATACTTTTGCGTGCTAAGCTCCCAAATTAATCTGATGACTTTTTCTGGCTGATTCGGCAAAACTTGTAGCGTCAATCTTAGCGTTTATCCAAACTAAAAAATCGAAGTAATGTAACACCACTCGCTCAGCAGGAATTGAAAATGCTTTTTCCATATCTTCTTTTGCCTTCAGGTAAATCTTTTGCTTATCTGATGAATTTGGGGTTCGCATTAATTTTTTTAAGTGCGTGATGATAATCCCCTCCACCTCGTAATCTTTTACCTGTTTACTGAAAAATCTGGATGTTGACTTTATCACATATTCAAGCAAATCGTAATTCCCCAACTCATAGTGTATCACCAGATTAAACAAACGGGCAAAGCTGTATATGTCTTGTCTCAAAATCTGTTCGTTATCGTTGAGTATGTAGTTGATAAATCGAAGAGCCTTGTTGTGGTCCCCCGCTCCAAAATAGGCATAAGCTAGGTTGTAGTAAATAATAATCTGCTGCTCCTTATGCAACTTATCGTTATACACATCAAGCGAAGACACCAACTTATCTGCCAACTCAAGCACTTTAGTGTAGTCGCCTTTTCGCTCAGCAATAAGCAGTTCGGCAATTGATGTAGAGGTAAATATTTTAACCGTTACAGAAACATCACCAAAGCCCGGCTCATTAACAATATTGCGCATAGTATTTATTATCTTTTCTGCTTCATTCAAGTTATTGCCCTCAAGGTAGCAGTTCATCAGGTGTTTCAGGGTAAGTGTGTAGCGCTTGGCTAGATCTTTTCTAATTAATGGATTTTGGTCGAGAATGTTTTTTACTCGTGTAAACTTATCAAAGGCCGTGGGATAATCTCTGTTGGTGGCGTTACATAAGCCTTGAATATAGTAGCAAATGGACGTTGCCCGAACAGAAATGGCCGTTCCCTTCCCTGTAATTAAATGGTGCTGGGCTATTTTGTCCACTTCTTTTCGCTCTTCATCGTTTCGAGTAAAACCACCACTCCTGTACAAATAATTTATTCTAGAGTATAGCATCTGATATTCGGCCAAGTTTCTGAGCTTATCTATGACCAACTGCTCCTCTTCCAGCAACTTATCCAAATCCACATCAAACTCACCCGACTCAAAAGCCTCTTCGAGTAATGTTTTTTCCCAGTTTAACAGCTCAAACCAATAGTAAAATTTTTCGTGTTCAATAGCGAGTTTTTTTGCTCTGGCAATAAATTTTCTACACTCTTTGTACAGCGCTTTTTTATAGAGAATTTCTACATTTTTAATTTCCTGCCTTAGCACTGAACTTATGGAGCTGTCGGCATAAAACGACCTTAAACTTTTTAAAATAAGCTTGTAGAGGTGATTTTTTTCAGATGGTAAATGCCTGATAAATGTTTCGCCCTTAAACGTCTCTTTTATAGCCTCTTCGTCATAAACGTCTTGTTTTTCAATTAGGTCGAATATTTTCAGGTAGTTTTTTTCGCCCTGCTGAAGAGAAGATGACAATTTAAAGAACCGCTTTTCTGACTTAGAAAGTGATTTTACTAATTGAAAGAGCTCCAATGATGGTTTCATAAGCTATTTTGTAGTATTAAAGCCCAAATTTTATAATTAGGGATATCAAACAAATTTAACTTTTACATCAAAACCATAGCAAAGCAATACGCAATTTAGGTTGGATTCCTATTTTAAATATATTAATCAATTTCAACCAAAATATAAAGACCATCATTTTAAAAAACTTGAATTCCAAAAACAAAAAAAATAGCTTGACATTCAATTTTTAACCGCTTTAAAATAGAGTTCTCGGTTTTTCCTAACTTTGGTACTTTGCAACACCTGTTATAATGATGAAAAAAATACTCCTTGTTTCGGCTTTACTAATACTTGCTCAATCTGTAATTTCTCAAAACAAATGCAGCCATGCCAACTGCCGGCATTTTGCAGTAAACAAAAGCGCTTTCGACAATCTAAGAAGCGACACTATTGATGTGCTGGACTATAAAATTTACTTAGACATTACCGACTTTAACACCCGAATAGTAAAAGCAGACTGCCGGGTGAAGTTTGAAACAAAAATGAGCGCTGTAGAAGGTATTTCACTCGATATCCTGCAAATGACCATCGACTCGGTAAAACAAGGCAGCAGCCTTATTTCCTACTCATACAATGACACGCTGCTAAGAGCCAATTTCGTTACGCCGCTCAACGCCAATTCCATAGACTCCGTAACGGTTTATTACCATGGAATACCGCAAGGCGACCCATCCGGTTTTGGTGGGTTTTACTTTCAGGGAAACTATGCTTACAACCTAGGGGTAGGTTTTGCCGCCGATCCGCACAACTACGCAAGGGTATGGCATCCTTGTTTCGATAATTTTGTTGAGCGGGCAACTTACGAAGTAAGCATATTAACCAGTGGTGGAAAAACTGCATACAGCAACGGATATATAGCAAACGAAGTAGTAGTGGGAACAGACTCCATACTGCGAACATGGAAAATGGAACAGACCATTCCAACTTACCTTGCTTGTGTTGCTGTGGCCGATTATACCCACGTAAATCAAACCTACAACAGCCCCATTTACGGAACCAACATTCCCATTATGCTCATCGCCCGACAACCAGACACTACTAATTTTAAAAACTCCTTTGCTAATCTTGAAAATGCGATGATTGCCTATGAGCAAAATTACGGCCCATACCTATGGAATAAAATCGGCTACGTAGCTGTACCCTTCAACGGTGGAGCAATGGAGCATGCCAGTTGTATTGCCTATCCCTTGGTAACACTCAACGGCCTGTTAACCTACGAAACACTGATGGCTCACGAGCTGGCTCACCATTGGTGGGGCAATTTAGTAACCTGCCGCACCGAAAGCGATATGTGGATAAATGAAGGTATGGCCAGTTTTTCTGAAGCTACATTTTTGGAACATGTTTACGGATATCAGCGCTATATAAACGAAATAAAGAAATTTCACCGCACCGTTATACAACAAGCCCATCTAGATGACGGAGCTTTCTATGCCCTTTCGGGTGTTCCGCACAGCGCTACTTATGGAACACATTCCTACAAAAGAGGCGCCACCATTGCTCACAACATGAGGACATATATGGGAGACGTTGCTTTTAAACAAGGGCTAAATGCCATCCAAATCGACTACGCCTTTAAAGATATTGATGCTATTGAATTTAGAGATAAACTCATCTCATCAACTGGGGTAAACATGGCCGATTTTTTTGACGACTGGGTGCTAAATCCAGGGTTTCCGGCATTTTCAGTAGATTCTTTTCAAGTAAATAAAAACGGGATGCAATATGATGTAACCGTATTTGTAAACCAAAAATTGAGAGCCGCCCCCGCTTACTTTAAAAATGTGCCCCTGCAAGTTACTTTTACTAAAACTGACCGCACCGATGTTTCGCACACAATAATTGCAAACGGACAATACACACAAGCTACTTATACCATACCGTTTGAGCCGAAAATGGTTTACCTCAACAAAAACGAAGGCATTACAAATGCTGTAACAGCTGAAAACATAATTCTGGATATGCCAAACATTATCAACTCCGATTATTCCTATTTCAGGCTAACAGGGTCTAACGTTCCCGACTCCACACTAACCAGAATTGAACACCACAGAGTAGCTCCCGACCCCATAAAGAATGGCGCAATGGCAAGTGAATACATAATTTCTACTGATCGCTTTTGGAAAGTAGATGGAATATGGGCTGCCGGTTTTACAGTCTCGGGGCGCATCATTTTCGATGCCCGAAACAACAACTCAGGAAATCTCGACAACAACCTGATGACCAATCACGGCCCCTTTGTGTTTACAGAAGATAGCATTATACTTTTTTGGAGAGAAAATACTGCTGACGACTGGACAATTTATCCGGATTACACCGTGAGCCCCTTAGGCTCAAAAACAGATGGATACGGACGTATCGATATTGATGTGTTGCGAAAAGGTGAATATACTTTCGGATTACATACCGGAGTAACCAGCCTGAACGAATTCAAATCAAAGGAAAAAAAAATTACTATCTACCCAAACCCTACCTCCGATATGGCTTTTATTGATTTGAAAAACATAGAACAAGGGGTTTATCGTGTTATAGTAACAGACTTACAAGGAAAAACGATTAAAAATGAACGGATTATTCGCCCTTACCTTTGGCTAGATATGAGTCAGGTGGCAAACGGAACCTACCTAGTATCTGTTTTAGCTGACGGTGGTTTTTTAGCTACCGAAAAACTGGTGAAAAAGTAAGGCACTATTTTCCATTATAAAAATTCAACGCCTCCAGTATATCCGATGGATCGGCTTTTTGGTCGTGCACGGCAGAGCCAATTTCATTTAGCAAGGTGAAATTAATCCGCGGATCAGTATTTTTTTTATCGTTTCGCATCAATTCAATCAAACGATGCCCAGCCATCTCTTCAAATTCAAAGGGGGGGTATAAGTCCTTTATAAATTGTACCACCTCATCCAATTGTTCCCGGGGAAAATCATTAAGTCTGAAAGATAGGTAGGCTTCGCATATCATTCCAATAGCAATTGCCTCACCGTGCAACAAGCTTTTTGTAGCTGTTTCCATCGAGTAGGTTTCTGCAGAGTGGCCAATGGTGTGTCCAAAATTCAGGAGTTTTCTCAATCCACTTTCTTTAGGATCTTCCAATACAATTTTGTTCTTAATCTCAATACTTTTAACAATTAAATCGCTATTATCATGTAAATTATGTAAAGCCGTTTGCTTTAACTGTTTCCAATAAGCCGCATCTGAAATTAAGGCGTGTTTTATAATTTCAGCAAATCCTGATAGGGTCTGATTTTTAGGTAAGGTTCTCAGAAATTCATTATCTACAAAAACACCATCAGGTTCGCAAAATACACCAACCTGATTTTTCAACCTGTTTAAATCAATTCCCACCTTTCCGCCAACAGAGGCATCAACCATAGCTAATAAAGTAGTGGGTATATGTATAAATCGTATCCCCCTTTTATAAGTGGCTGCCACAAAACCGCCCAAATCGCCAATCACTCCACCACCAAGATTTATTAATACAGCATCTCTTCTAACCTCCATTTCACTTAAGGCTTCCCAAATTTGGGTTGCTACCTCTATGGATTTACTTTCCTCGCCACTCTCAATTTCCAAAAGCTCTGCTTTTTCCAATGCAGGAGCAGAATTAATTAATTTAGGAAAACAATATTCTAAAGAATTTTCGTCAACCAAAATCAATTTCTGAGCATCTTTAAACGGCTTTGAATTGAGTAATTTTTGTAGAACCCCATTCTCAAGACCTCCTACAAAAACGGAATAATTTCCTGAAGAAATTTCTTTCATGGCTCTGCTAAAGTTCGAACAAGTTACAAATTAGATTCTAAATTCCAATTTAAGTCCGAAAATGTTTCTGCTAGAATAAAACAACTCTTTAAGTATAGTGGTTAAATTAGCGCACTTTTTTAACGAATTATATGCTTTCATTCGATAATACAGAAATAGCTTTCAAGAGCAAAAATGACAAAGACCTGAAGCGAGCTTATTACTTATTCAAAATGGTAAGCAGTCCGGGGTTAGTAAAATTCGGTAAAAAAGCCACCCATTTTTCTCTGGCTATTGGATTACCAATAAAAGGCCTTATAAAAGCAACGATTTTCAAACAGTTTTGCGGTGGAGAAACAATAGATGAATGCGACAAAACAATTGCTCTACTTGATAAATATGGCATAGGAACCATTTTAGACTATTCGGCAGAGGGAAAAGAAAGTGAAACAGACTTTGATAAAACTACAAATGAAATAATCGCCACAATTACCAAGGCAAATGGAAATAAGGCCATTCCTTTCAGTGTGTTTAAAGTAACCGGAATATCTAGTTTTTCGCTATTAGAAAGAGCCTCGGGAAAAGAGAAACTAAGGAGTGCCGACAAAGAAAAACTAAATTCGGTAAAAGAACGTGTAAATAGTATATGCAAGGCCGCATTTGAGGCTGATACCCCCGTATTTATTGATGCTGAAGAAAGCTGGATTCAACCGGCAATAGACCAAATTGCAACTGAAATGATGGAACAATACAACATCAGCAAAGCCATCGTATATAATACCATTCAACTCTATCGTCACGACAGATTGGCTCATATAAAATCATCCATAGAAGAATCAAAAACAAAAGGCTATTGCTATGGAGTAAAGCTGGTAAGAGGAGCTTATATGGAAAAGGAACGAGAGCGAGCTAAAGAAAAAGGATACCCCTCTCCAATTCAGCCAGACAAAAATGCTTCTGACAGAGACTACGATCTGGCACTTGATACGTGTTTAGAAAATATTTCCCATGTTTCTATTTGTGCCGGAACACACAACGAAAAAAGCAGTATGTATCTAACTGAGTTGATGAAAAAGTATAAACTAGAAAAACACGATAAACGCATTTATTTTGCCCAATTACTAGGTATGAGCGACCACATCAGCTACAATCTTTCAGAGGCAGGATATAATGTGGCAAAATACGTTCCCTACGGGCCAATCAAAGAAGTGTTACCTTACTTAATAAGAAGAGCTGAAGAAAACACCAGCGTAGCAGGACAAACCAGTAGAGAGTTGGGGCTTATACTCAAAGAAAGGCTGCGCAGAAAAAAAACTCGCTAATCACAAGCGCAATTATTATCTAAAACTGTTCCCTGATTGGGAATTTCGCGAACATTAAACACTTGTAGTACACGAGACTTTTCTTTTCCTTCTTCTACCATAAAGGCTACCCTCTCTGATGGCAACTCAAACAAGATACAAAAAAGCGCATTGGGATTTCTTCTAGGTAAACTCAGTTTGTGCTCTACTTTCCCTTTATCAAACAAAACTTTTGCCTCAATAGAAGAAATCCCCATACACGATAACTGACATGAAGCTCGTTTGGTATATTCAAATTCAAGACGGTTAAGTCGGACAAATATTCTTTCGTCCGGCTGAGTAAACTGCAGCATAGTCTGACTAATCGATTCGGGGCAATCGCAGTCCTTGCGTATGCTCCCCTGCACTTGATTAAGCCGGGCAACTGTATCATTCAGGCGAATAAACGAAATACTAAAGCGATCATTCTCCAACAAGTATTCCTTAAACTCTTCCCGAGTATTACTTTTTTTGAAGTTTACATTACCATTCTCCAGTAAATCAAACACTTCTTGTTTGGTAATAGAATAACAATTCATCAAACAATCCTGATAAGGTGTTGTATACAGGATGCTCTCCTGCAAAGAAATCAATACTCTGTTTCCGGGTAGCCAGCTAAAGCCCTTCCCCCTGAAAATGAAAAACACTAGAATAAATCCTATTCCAACCCCTATGAGGTAATACCTGAATCGCCTTGCAAATGTCATGCTGCGAAATTAGATAAAAATGAAACGGTATAAACTCAAAATCTTGCTGAAAATTTAACCTTAGAGAGCTGGTAAAATCAAATCCATGCTCTTGTATGGCAAGCCAAATGTTTCGCCCAGATATGACGAGGTTAGTGTGCCGTTGTATATGTACACCCCGTTTCTAAAACCCCGGTTAACTTTTGCTAGGCTTTGGCATCCACCACCATCGCTTATTTGTAGCACAAGCGGAGCAAAAATATTACTCAAAGCAAATGATGCTGTGCGGGGAACGCGCGAAGCTATATTAGGCACACAAAAATGTATTACGCCATATTTAGTAAAAGTCGGTTTATCAAGCGACGTGACTTTAGAAGTTTCAAAACACCCTCCTTGATCAATACTCACATCTACTATTACCGAACCTTCTTTCATTTCCTCTACCATTTCTTCGGTAACCACACAAGGGGTTCGGCCATAAGGCGCCCGAATAGCTCCTATAACCACATCGGCACGTAACAAGGCTTTTTGTAAAACTTTTGGTTGAATAATTGACGTATCTAAGCGCATTCCAATGTCGTTTTGCAATCGGCGCAGCTTGTATAAAGAGTTATCAAAAACCTTAACCGATGCGCCTAGACCAATAGCTGCACGGGTAGCATATTCACCCACGGTTCCTGCCCCAAGTATAACCACTTCTGTTGGGGTAATTCCAGCTATGCCGCCCAACATCATTCCCTTTCCACCCTTTTCGGCGCTAAGGTACTCACTTGCAATAAGTATGGAAGTGTTTCCGGCTATTTCGCCCATAGAACGAATGATTGGAAAAATTCCTGTTTCGTCCTGAATATAATCCCAAGCAATGGCCGTAACCTTTTTTTGCATCAGTTTTTTAAGAACATCTTTGGGCTGTACAGTAAGCTGCAAAGCCGAAAAAAGCGTTTGCTTGGATTTCATCATATCCACCTCGGCCTCAGTGGGTGGAGCAACTTTCAGTATAATATCGGCCTGATAAACTTCTTCGGCACTATAAGCTATTTTAGCTCCTGCTTCACTGTAATCCTTATCTGTAAAACGAGCGTCTTTTCCTGCATTGGTTTCTACCACCACTTCGTGTCCATTGGCTACAATCAAGCTCACTGCCTCTGGAACCAAAGCTACCCTGCTTTCCAACAAAGAGCATTCTCTGGGAATACCTATGTATAAACGCTTGTTTTTTTTGCCCACCTCGAGCATTTCCTCCTGAGGCATCATGGCTGCCTCCAACGCTAATGAGCGCAAAGTATCTCCTGAAATCATTTAGTAAATTGTAAAAGTTCTTTCCTTTTCTTCGGGTTTAATGTCCACCCTTACGTAAGAATCGGGTAAAAGTTTCTTTGCCACTCCGGGCCATTCTACCAGGCAGATATTTCCGCTATGCAAAACATCTTCCACACCTGCATTAAATGCCTCTTCTTCATCTTTTAATCTATATAAGTCAAGATGAAAAATTTTTCCGTTTGCACCCTGATATTCATTGATGATGGAATACGTCGGGCTGGAAATTTCATTTTCATCAACACCAAGCGCCCGACATATTACTACGGAAAGTGTGGTTTTTCCTGCGCCCATGGGCGCATCGTCGTAAACCAAAACCGGAGTTTGACTTAATCGGGGCAGAATGTAGGCGACTACCATGCCGAGATCCTCTATGCTATGTACGGTAAATTTCAATTTGGCAGTAAACTGTACAAATCTAACAAGTTTATGCCACTTTTTTGCTTTCCGATTAAAGCCTTAAAAGATCTTGTGAAATGTCACTTCGAGTGGTTTTACGCAATACAATGAAACAAAAGCACGTCGAGAAGTAAATGGTTTGGTTTTCATAAGCAGTTCTCGACTTATCCGCCTACTGGCTGGTGCGCTCGTGCCTCACTACTCGAACTGACAGAGCGCTATGAGTCGATAGCTTCTTCTATTGGCTAATAGCGTTTTCAAAATTCGAAATTCCCGATTCGAAATTCACAAGATTCAAAACCTCTATTTAGGTCTTAACTCCACAAAAGGAATTATCATTTCTTCCAGCGAGATGCCCCCGTGCTGAAAAGTGTTATTATAAAAATTCACAAACTGGTTGTAGTTGTTTGGATAGACAAAATACTTGTCTTCTTGTGCAAAAATATACGATGTGGTCATATTCTGTTTTGGCAGGTACACATCGCCCGGGTTGCGAAACTCCAACACGTCGCTTTTGTCATAATTCAAGTTTTTACCTTGCTTGTAGCGCAGGTTGGTGTTGGTGTTTCTGTCGCCCACTACTTTGGCGGGTGTTTTTACGCGAATGGTACCGTGATCGGTGGTGATATGCACTTTTTTACCTGCTGCGGCTATTTTTTTAAAGAAATCGAGCAGGGGCGAGTGTTCAAACCAGCTTTGCGTAAGTGAACGGTAGGCCGACTCGTCGTCGGCAAGCTCGCGTATCACCTCCATATCGGTTCGGGCGTGCGAAAGCATATCCACAAAATTATACACCAATACATTGAGCTGATTCCCCAAAAGATTATTGAAGTTTTCTACCAGTTTTCTACCTGCATTCAAGTTGGTAATTTTGTTATACGACATTTTCACCTGCTTGCCGTTGCGCTTCAGATTTTCTTCCAAAAACTCTTTTTCGTACTGATTTTTACTCCCCTCTTCGTCCTCATTTATCCACATAGCGGGAAATTTTTTCTGTATTTCGCTAGGCATTAATCCTGCAAATAAAGCGTTACGCGCATATTGGGTAGCTGTGGGCAAAATGCTGAGAAACAAATCTTCCTCTACCACATTAAAAAGCGAACTCAGCCGAGGGCGCAGCACACACCACTGGTCGTAACGCAGGTTATCTATTACTACCAAAAAGGTGCAGTCGTCGTTTAGTTTAGAAAACAGATTTTTCTTCAAGAGCGTGTGCGACATCGCAGGCGCATCAATGCCTCCCGCCAGCCAATCGGTGTAGTTATCACTAACAAAACGACTGAATAGCTGATTGGCTTCCTTCTTTTGCATTGTAAGTATTTCGTGCATACTCTTATCAGAGCTAGCGTCTAGGCGCAACTCCCAGTTTATCAACTTGCGATACAAATCGTACCACTCTTCCACGTTCATTCGGGACGAAAGCTGCATCGCAATTTGCCTGAATTCCTGCTGATAGGCGGTGTTCACCTTTTCGGAAACAATGCGGCGGTTTTCAAGGTTTTTCTTCAGCGAAAGTAAAATCTGATTAGGATTTACGGGCTTGATGAGGTAGTCGGCTATTTTGCCTCCGATGGCATCTTCCATTATAGATTCTTCCTCGCTTTTGGTAATCATTACTACAGGCACATCGGGCTTGATGAGTTTGATGCGGTTGAGCGTTTCCAATCCCGAAATTCCAGGCATATTTTCATCCAGAAAAATGATGTCAAAATTGTTCTCTTCCACTTTTTCGATGGCTTCGTCGCCGCTGGTTACCGTGTCTAGCCGGTAGCCTTTAGATTCTAAAAACAGGATGTGAGGTTTTAATAAGTCTATCTCGTCGTCGGCCCAAAGAATTCTTGCACTCATAGTAATTTTTATTTATTCGTCAATTTAAAATAGCTTTGCTGTAAAGTTTAAAATGCTAATGACTCCTGCAAAACAAAACAAAAAGAAAATATTTAACGACCCTATCTACGGATTTATTTCAATTCCGTTCGAAATAATACTCGATTTAATAGACCATCCTTATTTTCAGCGGTTAAGACGCATCAAACAACTGGGGCTTTCGCATTTGGTTTATCCAGGAGCCTTACACACCCGTTTTCACCACGCAGTGGGCTGCACGCACCTGATGAAAAAAGCCGTGGAAAACCTGCGTGAACGCGGGCAAGAAATTACTCCTGAAGAGAGCGAAGCCGTGTGCATCGCCATTCTGCTGCACGACATCGGACACGGGCCGTTTTCGCACGCTCTGGAGCATAGCCTAGTGCACGGCGTAACGCACGAAGACATTTCTACTCTGGTAATGCAGGAACTCAACAAAGAGTTTAACGGCAGGCTTACCCTTGCCATCGAAATTTTTGAGAACCGATACCCCAAAAAATTCCTACACCAGCTGGTGAGCAGCCAACTGGATATGGATAGGCTCGACTACTTAAAACGCGACAGTTTTTACAGCGGGGTTTCGGAAGGTGTAATCAGCAGCGACCGCATTATAGAAATGCTCGATGTGGTAAACGATTCACTTGCCGTGCAACAAAAAGGCATTTATAGTGTAGAGAAATTTATCGTTGCCCGACGACTGATGTATTGGCAAGTATACCTGCACAAAACGGTGCTGGCAGCCGAGTTTATGCTGGTTAACATCCTAAAGCGAGCCAAGGAACTCACCGCCGAAGGCAAAGACTTATTTGCCTCGCCCGCCCTCAAGTCTTTTTTACAAAATCACTATACCTGCGAAGATTTTAAAGCCCGTCCCGATATTCTAAAAACTTTTATGCAACTAGATGATTTCGACATAATGGGTGCCATAAAGGTATGGACCGGGCACGAAGACCTAGTGCTTTCCGAATTGAGCCGAATGATGGTAAATAGACAACTGCTAAAAATAGAAATAGACAACTCGCCCATAGATGCTGCCCGTAAACAAGGTTTCCTGAAACGTACTGCGGCACATTACGGCATCAGCGAAGCGCAGGCAGCCTATTTTGTGTTTGCCGACAGCATTGCCAATAATGCTTATAATCCCGCCAGCGACCGCATCAACATCTTGTTTAAAGACGACTCGCTGAAAGACATTACCGAAGCCTCGGACAACCTAAACATACAAGCCCTGAGTCAGCCCGTGCGTAAGCATTTTATGTGCTACCCGGAGGTATTGAGGAGGTAGGGTTTTAAGATTGTTTTTTGTCTAATCTATCAATTAACTCGGACACCTTGTCCCATATATAAAATCTTGTCCTACAGTCTTTTTTATATTGTCAAAACCCAAATAATTGACAGATATTTACTCCCTCAAAAAATTAACTGTGAGGGAGTAGAACAACTCTGGATTTTCAGCATGAATCCAGTGCCCCGTCTGAGGAATAGTTTCTATACGGCAATCCGAAAACTGGCTGCGAATAGCGTCGTAATCTGCCTCCAAAATATAATTGGAAAGCTCGCCCCTTAAAAATAAGGTGGGCACATCAATACCATCAGCAGGCAAAGCCCCGATTATTTCTACCATTTTTTCATCCAGCACGGCAAGATTCATTCGCCAACCCAATTGCCCCTGCTCTACCCAGTACAAATTTTTGAGCAAAAACTGCCTCACTCCAACCTGAGGAATATAAGGCGCGAGCATTTCTTCGGCCTCGCCACGAGTTTTGGCTCTGTTCAGGTCTATGGCTTTTAGCCCGTCTATAATGGTGCCGTGGTGCATCGGATAACCTTTAACGCCTATATCTGCCACAATGAGTTTTTTCACCATGTGTGGGTTTTTCTGGGTAAAGCGAATAGCCGTTTTCCCACCCATACTATGCCCCAGTATGTATGCAGAAGAAAGATTGCAGTCGGTCATGAGTTTGAGCAAATCATCGGCCATGTGGTTGTAGCTAAACTCCAAACTATGGGGTGAATGCCCGTGGTTGCGCTGATCTACCAGATACACCTCAAAATCTTCAGCGTAGCGCTTACCTAGGGTTTGCCAGTTGTCGCTGTAGCCAAACAACCCGTGCAAAATAATAAGCGGTTCGCCTTGTCCAATTTTTCTATAATGCAGTTTCATAAACTCTTCGAATCTTTTCTGATTTATCGCAATTCTCTTTTGTACATCATAATGGTGTTCTCCAGTCCATAGTAGAGAGCATCCGAAATGAGCGCATGCCCTATAGACACTTCCAGCAAATTGGGTATGCTTTGCTTAAAAAAACGCAGGTTTTCGAGGCTTAAATCGTGCCCTGCATTAAGTCCCAGCCCCACCGATTTTGCCACTTTTGCCGCTATTACGTAAGGTGCAATTGCAGCATCTCTATCTTTGGAATACCTTGCGGCATAAGCTTCTGTATATAGTTCTACTCTATCGGTGCCGATGGTAGCAGCCGCTTCGATATGAGCACAATTGGTTTCTATAAAAATAGAAGTGCGAATGCCGGCCGTTTTGAATCTGCTAATCACATTTTTTAAAAAATCCTGATGAGTAATGGTGTTCCATCCTGCATTGGAAGTAACTACATTAGGGGGGTCGGGAACTAGCGTAGCCTGATGCGGTTTTATACGCAGCACAGTTTCCACGAAATCTTCCGACGGATAGCCCTCTATATTAAATTCCGTTGTAATAATAGGGCTAAGGTCTTGCAAATCTTTTCGGGTAATATGCCGCTCATCAGGCCTGGGGTGTACGGTAATTCCATCGGCACCGAATCGCTCGGCATCAATAGCTACCTGCACTACATTGGGAATATTTCCTCCACGAGCATTGCGTATAGTGGCAATTTTATTGATATTTACGCTAAGTTTTGTCATGTTATATGAAAGACTGATTTTTTTTGAAGGTGTAAATTTACCAATTATTATAAATAAAGGTAGTGTGATTGGAAACAGAACTAGAAAGAATAAGTTTTGGATGCGAAGCCCCAAAAAACAACAAAATTGACTTTTTTAGGGAATTCGGCTCAATTTTAGATATTTTCGCAACATAATTACCATTAACAGGGTTGAAAGCAAAAATCATATGATTGCACTCGATTTAATAACCGATGATATTCCTCCGCTTCGCCCGGACGAAACACAGGCAAAAGCACTAAAGTGGATGGACGAATTTAAAGTAAGTCATATTCCTGTGGTTAATGGTAAAGAATATTGTGGCTTAGTGTCTGATACCATACTGTATGATGCCAATAATCCCGAAGGCAAACTATCGGAACTTCCATTAGCTTCATTTAAGCCTTTTGTTTTTGACCATCAGCATGTTTACGAAGTGATGAATTTGGTTTCGGCCATGAATCTTTCTGTTGTTCCTATTATAGATAAAGATGAGCATTTTCTGGGGAGCACTACCCTGCCTCACCTCATGCGTTTGATTACCAACTCGGCATCTATAAGCGAGGCTGGTGGAATTATCGTGTTGGAGATGAATCAAAATGATTATTCGCTGACAGAAATAGCCCGAATTGTAGAAGGGAATGATGCCAAGATTCTGAGTTCTTATGTTACCTCTGCAACTGGCAGTGTAAAACTCGAAATCACCCTAAAGATAAATAAGCGCGACCTTACCCGAATTTTGCAAACTTTTTACCGCTACGAATATACGGTAAGTGCATCTTACCAGGAGAGTCGGTTCGACGATGATATGAAAGATCGTTTCGAGGCTTTTCTGAAATTTATGAATATGTAATGTTTCCTGTTAGAATCGTACTTTTTTTTCTGTTGCTTTTTTCATTTTGTCAGACCCATGCCAAAGGCGGAAAAATTACGGTACTCAACATTCATCTGAGCGGAAATAACATTACTAAATCATTTGTATTTTATCAGGAAATCACACTTAAAGCCGGAAACTCATACACAATAGAAGAGTTTGATAAAGAACTAATTATCTCTAGAAATAATTTGTTAAACAGTTCTTTATTCAACTTTGTAAAAATCACCCCGCTACAAGTTGATGAGTTGAACTATGACATAATTATTGAGGTGCAAGAGCGCTGGTATATGTGGCCGCTTCCGATTATATCTACAGCTGATCCCAACGCCAATTTATGGTGGGAAACCAAAGACCCAAGCCGATTAAATTACGGAGTATTGTTATCGCATAACAATCTAAGAGGAGTTCGTGAAAACTTGAGCGCATTAGTGCAATTTGGCTATAGCAATCAGTTTGAATTGGCTTATAGAATTCCTTACCTGATTTCCCGTAAAAATATTGGGGCGGGAATTGCTGCAGGCTATTTGCAGAACTACGAAATAGTAACCGGAACCGAAAACAACGAGCGTATTTTCTTCTTCAGCAAAGAGGGCAATTCAAGACAAATCATGTATTCGAGTGCGTATTTCGAAAAACGCATAATCCCGCAACACATCCATAAATTTGGAGGCGAAATAACACAAATAACTATTTCGGATAGTGCTTTTTCCGCTTCGGAAAACTACCTAGGTAACAATCTGAAATCCATAAGATTTGCTTCCATTATCTACATCTTTCGATTTGATAAGCGCGACAATATCCACTATCCACTTCAGGGTTTTTTTACAAAAATTCAGTTAGAGCAACATGGTCTTGGAGTTTTCAGCAACGACAACCTGAATGTGCAAAACATCAGTGCAGAAGTAAAGTGCTTTCACCCGTTTAACGATAAATTTTACTGGGGTGGAATGATAAAAGCCAAGCAAACATCTTACAGTAACTTACCCTACTTCTTTCAACGGGGTCTAGGGTATGAAGACTTTGTGAGCGGCTACGAATACTACATACTGGACGGACAGGCTTTTGGGCTAGGGAAAACAAATTTTAAATATCGGCTAATTGCCGCCAAACAGCGAAATCTACCCCTAATTGAAAATAGAAAATTCAAACGGTATTTCTACGCCGTTTATATTAATACCTTTGCAGACGCTGGTTTTGTAAAAAATAGGGCCACTCAAAATGAAAACAACCTTACCAATCAATTTTTATTAGGTTCGGGAATAGGTTTAGACTTTGTAACTTATTACGACAAGGTGTTTCGTTTTGAATTTGCCGTAAACAGAAAACGTGAACCCGGTTTTTACCTCCATTTTACACAACCTATTTAACTTTTTTTCGAGATGAAAATTGCCATATACGGAAGAACGGTAGAAAAAGAACACAAAGCTTTTTTAGGTCAACTCTTCATTCAGTTGAAAGAGATGGACGCAACGGTTTTTGTTCATCAGCGATTTTTTGATGCCCTCAGCAATGTACTTAAACTCAATACTCCTGTAACGGTATTTAAATCTCGAAGAGAGATAGACGGCCCGGTAGATATGCTCTTTAGCCTAGGGGGAGATGGCACAATTCTAGACACTGTTACTTACATAGGGAAAAGCGATATTCCTATTTTGGGCATAAACTTAGGTAGGTTGGGTTTTTTGGCTAACACTTCGATGGACGAGATAAGCGAAGTACTTCGCCGTATAAAATGTAAAGAATACACCATTGAAAAGCGCGATTTAATTTGCGTGAACACAGAGAACGAACTGTTTGGCAAACACAATTTTGCGCTAAACGAGTTTAGTGTAATAAAAAAAGACTCCTCATCGATGCTTGTAATTCATACTTACATCAATAATGAATTTGTAAACTCCTATTGGTCTGACGGTTTAATAATTGCCACCCCCACCGGCTCTACGGCATATTCGCTAAGCTGTGGCGGCCCTATTATTGTTCCGGGTACAGATGTGTTTATTATTAATCCCATTGCCCCCCACAACTTGAATGTTCGCCCAATTATCGTCCCCGATAATGTAACCATAAAATTAAAAATTGAAGGCCGCGAAGAAAAATATTTGGCTAGTTTAGACTCGCGTTCTAAAGCGCTCAATGCCGGAGAATGGCTTGCTATTGAAAAGGCATCATTCTCAATAAATCTAGTGAAATTCGAAGACTATAGTTTTTTTAAAACTCTGAGAAACAAGCTTCATTGGGGACTTGATAAAAGAAATTAACACCTGAAAATTGATATCTTTTAGCTTTGGTTTATTATAATTTTTGTAGCTTCACCATCGGAAACACATCATAATGAAGCAATTAGGACTATACATACTTGTTTTAACCATTTCTTTATCAGGCACTAATGCACAAGATTGGCGTTTTTTGCGTCACGAAGTAAGTTTTGGAATTGGTGCCAGCAATTTTATGGGAGAACTAGGTGGAAGAGACCAAATTGGTTCAAATAAAACCCCGCTTGATTTCGAGTTTCGAATGACTCGCCCTTCACTGTCTGCCAACTATCGATTCAAAGCTTTAGAATGGCTCAACCTAAGAGCTGGATTTACCTATGGAAGGTTAAGTGGCAACGATGCTTTAACAAATGAACCATTTCGCCAAAACAGAAACATACATTTCCGCTCTCCAGTAGTGGAGCTTAGCGGAATGGTAGAAGTTTATCCTTGGGGGGAAAAAACAAGTCATCTATACAGAAGCTCTAGTGTTTCAGGCAAAAAACCAAACTACTGGAGCCCTTACTTCTTTGGAGGGTTTGGCGGCTTTTGGTTTAATCCAAAAGCACAATACACCGACGGTAAATGGTACGCGCTTCAACCTCTTGGCACCGAAGGTCAAGGACTTCCCGGAGGTCCTGATCCATACAAAAAGATCGCCTTGTGCATTCCAATTGGAGCAGGCGTAAAACACGCCCTTAACAACCAATGGAGTATTGGTTTCGAAATTGGTCATAGAATTACTTTTACTGATTACATTGACGATGTAAGTGGCGTTTATTACGATAACGCTGCAATTGCCGCTGCAAATGGCCCCATAGCTGCATATTTTGCCAATCCTACTATAAACAGCATCCCCACTTGGACCGATGGGGCCTATGTTTACAACCCCACTGGAACGGGAATGCAGCGCGGAAACCCATCTGAGAATGATTCTTACATGTTTGCCCTGCTCTCCATACACTATAAGTTCCTAAAAGGTCGTTATAACTTACCTAAGTTTTAACTTATCCTAATCAATATGCGGTATATTATTTTCTTATTCTTATTTTCCTATTCTAGCATTAAAGCTCAAAAACCTATAAACGAACTGGGGCTTTTTCTTGGTGGATCTTATTACATAGGCGACTTGAATCAAACACATTTTAATCAAACCAAACCAGCTTTCGGATTACTTTACCGTGTTAATTCGAATGAAGGAAGGCTTGCCTTGAGGTTGCATTTCATGTATGGCACAGTTGGTGCCTACGACAGCAAATCGAAAGATGAGTTTATACAAAACAGAAACTTGCACTTTAGATCACGAATTTTCGAACTCGGTCCCTCTGTTGAGATCAACTACATGAAATACAAGTTTGGCGATATGAAAACCCATGTGGGGACGGCTTATATACTACTGGGACTTACCTATTTTAGAATGAATCCGCAGGCAGAATTAAATGACGGATGGATAGATTTACAGCCCCTAGGAACCGAAGGACAGGAAACTGCGCAAAACAGAAACAGTCGCTACAAACAAAATCAGATTTCAATTCCCGTTGGACTAGGGCTGAAATGGAACCTGAACGACCGATTTGCTATGTCTGTAGAGTATGGTATTCGCAAAACATTTACCGACTACTTGGATGACGTAAGTGGCTACTACGTTAATCCTGCTCAACTAGCTGTAGATAATGGTTTATTATCTGCTCAATATTCAGACCCTTCATCGGGCGATGTAAACAACATCGGCAGACTGAGAGGCAATCCGAGCAACAAAGACTGGTACACCTTCTGTGGAATAATTTTGAGCTATCGTCTTAAAAAGGCTACCACCTGCCACTCCTGGAGATAGAAACAAGGTTATATTGTTGTTTTTCAAGGCAATAAAAAACAATAAGCACGATTATTTATTCCTTGATAATTTTTCTTCTATATCCCGATAAATTTTAAGAAATTCGCACGTTATTTCAATGAGCGCCAAAGACAAAATAGTACCCGAAAAAGTTCCGCAGCACGTAGCCATAATTATGGATGGTAACGGCCGTTGGGCAAAACAACAGGGCGAACTGCGTATTTTTGGTCATACAAGTGGGGTTGAGTCGGTAAGAGAAGCCCTTACTGCCGCTGCAGAAATTGGAGTAAAATACCTTACCCTATATGCGTTCTCTACCGAAAATTGGAAAAGACCAAAGGAAGAAGTAGACGCATTAATGAATCTTTTGGTAAACACCATTTCCAGCGAAATTCACACACTGAACGAGAATCAAGTTAAACTGCACGCTATCGGCGATTTGGAAAATCTGCCTGAAGGCTGTAAAGAAACCCTACTAAAAGCTATAGACGATACAAAACACAATAATCGGGTAAATTTAGTTT
Organism: Flavobacteriales bacterium; assembly: GCA_046295395.1. Taxonomy (GTDB): domain Bacteria; phylum Bacteroidota; class Bacteroidia; order Flavobacteriales_D; family JBKBNH01; genus JBKBNH01. Next base: position 142,886 of record JBKBNH010000005.1, read on the forward strand.
TAGCATTAAGCTACAGCTCGCGATGGGAACTTACCGATGCTTTCCGCAGAATTGCTGAAGATGTGAAAAATGGAAAAATAAATCCAGAAACCGTAGACGAAAAAATTATTAGCGGATACCTGAATACTGCTAATATCCCCGATCCTGAGTTATTGATAAGAACCAGTGGAGAGATGAGAATAAGCAATTTTTTGCTTTGGCAACTCGCCTACACCGAACTCTATTTCACTTCAATTTTGTGGCCCGATTTCAAAAAAGAAAGCTTTTTTGAGGCTATTGTAGAATATCAATGCCGTGAACGTCGTTTTGGGATGGTTAGCGAACAAATTAAATCATGACGAAAAAAATATTTACTTCCGTAGTTCTGCTGTTTACTGTTTTTTGTAGCAATTTGATTGCTCAGACAAGTATTGGAGGAGGTGACTTTTCGTTCCTAAAACCAAAAAAATATTCCATTGCAGCTATTACCGTTGATGGAACTACCAATTACGATGGAAATCAAATTGTACAACGTTGTGGACTTAAAGTAAACCAAGCCATTCAACTTCCGGGGGAAGAAATAACAAAAGCCATGAAAGCCGTATGGGATTTGGGATTCTTCTCCGATGTGCAAATTTATGCTGACAAAATACAGGGAAACACCGTGTTTCTTAGAATTCAGGTAAAAGAACGCGAAAGACTTACGTTATACAACTTTAAAGGTGTTTCAAAAAGCGAAGCAGACAATCTCAGAGATGCTTTGCAACTTAAAAGCGGTATGGTAATCACCGAAAATCTTACCAATAAAATTGAAGTCACATCAAAAAACTACTTTATAGAAAAAGGATTCTACAATGTAAAAGTAGATGTGATTAAAAAATTGGATTCGCTAGCTAACGGAGCCAAAATTACCATTGATGTAAAAAAGGGAGAAAAAGTAAAAATTTACAATATCTCCATAAGCGGAAATAACGACATCGCCGAAGCTAAACTAAGGCGCTCCATGAAAAAAACCAAGCAAAAAACCTGGTGGAGATTTTGGAGCAGATCTAAGTTTATGCAATCACAATACGAAACCGACAAAAAAAACCTGCTAAATAAATACTACGACAAGGCATATAGAGATGCTCGAATTGTACACGATACAGTTTATTTTACCCCAGATTATAAAGGACTAAATATTGAAATAAAACTGGACGAAGGGAACAAATATTACCTAAGAAACATTACTTGGGTAGGTAATACCAAATACAGAAATGGGCAACTTGACACCATAGTAGGACTAAAAAAAGGCGAAGAATACCGAAGAGATTTGATAGACCAGCGACTTTTCATGAACCCTGCTGGAACCGACGTAAGTTCGCTGTATATGGATGACGGATACTTGTTTTTCCAGCTAACTCCAATAGAAAAAAATGTTGAAAACGACTCCGTTGACTTAGAGCTAATTATTTACGAAGGGAAACAAGCCCGTATCAGAAATATTACGGTAACGGGAAATACCAAAACCAACGACCATGTAATCATCCGCGAAATCAGGACTAAACCCGGAGACTTATTTAACCGAAATAACATTATCAGAACCCAGCGGGAACTTGCCCAGCTAGGCTATTTCAATCCAGAGGCTCTTAACGTTATTCCAAAACCTAACCCGACAGATGGAACAGTTGATATCGAATACGTAGTAGAAGAGCGGCCATCCGATCAGGTTGAGCTTTCCGGTGGATGGGGTGGCGGATTTGTTGTAGGCACACTTGGATTAAGCTTCAATAATTTTTCTATAAACCGGGTTTTCAAAAAAGGCTCCTGGTCACCACTACCTGCAGGAGATGGACAAAGACTTTCACTAAGAGCACAATCAAACGGAAGATTTTTCCAATCTTACAACATGTCATTCACAGAGCCTTGGTTAGGAGGTAAAAAACCGAACTCCTTTAGTGTAATGGGATATAAATCCATACAAAGTAACGGCGTGAAAAGAAGTGACGACAGAAGAACCGGAATAGATATTACCGGGGTATCCTTAGGATTAGGCAAGCGTCTTTCGTGGCCCGATGATTTCTTCACAGTTTACTACGAGTTGAGCTACCAATATTATTCGTTACAAAACTTTGGTTCGGTATTCTCTTTTGCCAACGGATACAGCAACAACCTAAGTTTCCGCTATGCCCTTTCAAGAAGCTCGATTGACCAACCCATATACCCAAGAACTGGTTCGCAACTCACGTTATCTATAAAAACAACTGCCCCATACAGCTATTTTGATGGCAGAAATAATTACGAAGACTTGACTGATCAGGAAAGATACTTGTGGTTGGAATACAATAAAATAAAATTCACCACATCTTGGTTTACTCCACTTTCTAAAGACCGAAAACTTGTGCTTAATACCCGTTTTGGATTTGGCTACCTGAATGCTTGGAGTAAAGCCAAGGGTCCCTCTCCATTCGAGCGATTCTATCTAGGGGGAAGCGGATTAACCGGATTCAACCTAGACGGGCGAGAAATCATAGCCCTAAGAGGATACGGTGACAATGAGGTTTCTCCACAAACAGGAGGCCTGCTTATTAACAAATATACCGCTGAAGTTAGATATCCTTTATCGTTAAACCCCAATGCCACTGTGTTTTTACTTGGTTTTGCCGAAGCCGGAAACACCTGGAATAGCTACAAAGAATACAATCCTTTTCGTGTAAAAAGAAGCGCTGGTGTAGGTGTGCGCATATTCCTACCCATGTTTGGACTATTGGGGCTTGACTACGGTTGGGGATTCGATTACCTCGACCAAGGAGCATTTAATCCCAACTATTTACCTACCGGAAAAGGTGGTGCAGGACAATTCCACTTTACCATTGGCATGAATCTTGGAGAATTGTAATTAATATTTATAAATTCGCATCCCTATGAAAACATTAAAGAAATTAATTTTACTACTGCCGTTGATTTTATTCGCTATAGGCACTGTTTCTGCTCAAAAATACGCTTACGTAGACACCAAAGTCATACTAGAAGAAATACCCGAATACAAAGAAGCTCAAAAAAAAATAGACGACATGAGCGATAAATGGCAGAAAGAAATAGAAGAAAAAATGCAAATCATTGATCAGAAATATAAGGATTACCAGCGTGAGCAAATCATTTTGCCCGAAGAAACTAAAAGACAACGCGAAGATGAAATTATGCAGCTTGAAAGAGGTATGAAAGAATTTCAGCGTTCAAAATTTGGAGTAAACGGAGAATTGTTTAAAGAACGCTCAAGACTTATAGAACCCATTCAGGATAAAGTTTATAAAGCCGTAAAAGATGTCGCTGTAGAAGGTGGCTTCTCATTTATTTTCGACAAATCCTCGCAGTCAAACATCCTTTACGCAGATCCTAAACTCAATAAAAACGACCAAGTACTAAAAAAACTGGGCGTAAAATAACCCTCACAACCTTAACAAAACAGAAAAATGAAAAAAGTAATTATTGCATTCATCGCTTTAGTATTAAGCGGCAATGTGTCGGCTCAGAAAATTGGTCATGTTTATGTAGATAGTGTTCTTACACAACTTCCACAAAGAGAGGCCGCACAAAAAGAATTGGAGCGCTACACCATGGAACTTCAAAAAGAAATGGAAAACATGGTGACCATGTACCGCGAAAAAGCAGCTCGCTTCGAAAAAGAAAGCAAGTCGCTGCCTGAAGAAATTCGCCAAAGCAGATACAAAGAGCTTATGGAAACTGAACAAAATATTCAGCAGTTTCAGGTAAATGCCCAACAAAAAGTTGAAACTAAAGAAGAAGAACTACTTAACCCTCTTTTGACTAAAGTTCAAAACGCAATCAACAAAGTGTGTAAAGACAATAACTACAACTATGTTATCAATTCGAGTTATATGCTTTATGTTAATGGCGGAAATGACCTTACGCCGCTGGTGATGAAAGAGCTGGGAATTAAATAAGTTTTTCCCACCAAAGCAAGAAGAAATTAACCCAAAAAAAGTCCTGCAAATGCAGGACTTTTTTACTTTTGATAAACTTATGGCAAAACTCCTCTCCAAGCAGCCTATTGGCATTTTTGATTCGGGAATCGGCGGACTTACCGTTGCTAACGCCATTAAAGAGTTATTACCCAACGAGCAACTTATATACTTCGGAGATACAGCGCATCTACCCTACGGAGAAAAATCAGAAGATGCTATTAAATACTATAGCATACGAATTGCTCAGTTTTTACTCAAGCACCAATGCAAAGCTATTGTAATAGCTTGTAATACTGCATCTTCTTTGGCTTATCATGTAGTAAGAGATTTTGTGGGCAATCAGGCAATCGTAATCAATGTAATTGACCCGGTAGTGAATCACGTAACGCAAAAAAACAGCAATAAAAAAATTGGGGTGATTGGTACCAAAGGCACTATAAAATCAAATATTTACGAAAAAAAAATACTGGAAAACAATCCAAACGCCGAAGTAGCTTCATTAGCAACACCTCTACTTGCTTCTATGATTGAAGAGGGCTTTTTTAATAACAACATAAGTAAAACAATCATTCACTCGTATTTATCAAAGCCCAAGTTGAAAAAAGTAGACGCAATGATTTTAGCATGCACTCATTACCCACTAATAAAACCAGAAATTACAAGTTTTTACAAACACAATGTTGAAATTGTCGATTCCGCAGAAATCGTTGCGAAGTACATAAAAAAAACACTCGAAGCGACTCAACTTCTAAATATCGGAAAACCCGGAAAGCATCACTTTTATGTATCTGATTACACAGAAGCTTTTGAAAAAAGCACCAAATTCTTTTTTAAATCCAAAATTCATTTGGAAGAAGCTAATTTTTGGAATTAAAGCAACTTTCGCTCCACAGCAAACCGAACCAGTCCGGCTGTATTTTTAGAACCTGTTTTTTCAAGTAAATTTCTTCGGTGAGCATCTACTGTTCGTGGGCTCAAATTCAGTTTATTGGCTATTTCGTTATTTGTGTATTCATCTGCTATGAGTATCAATATCTCTATTTCGCGCTCGCTTAAAGGCACGTAATCTTGTATATCATCAGTAGCTTTTGACGGAGAAATTATACTGTTTATTAAAATCTGTGAGACCTCTTTACTTAGATAGGTATTTCCCTTGTAAACCGTACGAATAGCCTCTACCAATTCATCTTTTCCGCTACTTTTAATAAGATATCCCGAAGCTCCTTCCTCCATAAGTTTTCTGATGTAATTATCCTCTTTGTGCATACTAAGGCCCAAAACCCTTATATCAGGAAAGAGTGATTTTATCTGCTGAGTGGTGACAATTCCATTTTGCTGCTCCATGTTTATATCTATAAGCACAACATCTACCGCCGTTTCAGACAAGATTTTTTCTACATCAACACCATCAGATGCCTCTGCAACAACTTTTATGTCTTTTTCAGAAGCCAGAAAAGCAGCCAATCCCTGCCTTAGCATATCATGGTCATCTACCAATAAAACTCTAATTACTGTCATCCTTAAATGGAATTTCGATGGTAATACTGGTTCCTTTTCTTGGCTTGGACTCTATGAGAAAGTTTCCGGAAAGGGCTTTTGTTCTGTTTTTCATATTAAACAACCCTATCCCGTCTATTTTACCCGGCTTAGTTAAATCCATTCCAAGTCCATCATCCTCAATGGTAAATATTACTGAGTTGCTGTGTTTTATTATCTGTATGGATACCTCTTTTGCCGAAGCGTGCTTTATAACATTGTTGAGGCACTCCTGAGCTATACGGTATAAATTAAACTCAATATCGAGTGATAGTCTGTCGTCATTTAGGTTATCATAAAAATTAAACTTTATAGGGGTAGTAGATTTTAACTTGTTAATGATAGATTTTAATGTGATAACTAGTCCGAAATCGCTAATGGCCTTGGGCATAAGATTGTGCGACAAATTGCGGCTTTCATCTATAGCGTCCTGAATAAACTTGAGTGAAGTAATGTATTTTCCGAATAGTTCACCCCCTTGTTCTCTGATTAATTCCCTGAAAGTTTCTAAGCTAAGTAGTGCTGCCGTTAAATCTTGACAGAGTCCATCGTGAATTTCCTTTGCAATTCTCGCTCTTTCTTTGTCTTCCCCCTCAATCAGAGCCTTTAAAGCAGCCTCTTCTGCTTTTTTGGCTATTGTTATGTCTTCGAGCATGATAACGGCATGTTGAGAAGCCCCATTTTCATCAAAAACAACCGTAATGTGAAGTACAGAGAAAACTAGAACCCCGTCTTTTTTTACAAAGCGTTTTGGCACGCTGTATTTTTCCCTTTTCGGCGTAATTACCCCTTGTTTTATTCTGGTTTCTATTCGATTGTGTTCGTACAAGTCAGGCGAAAAAACAAAATCACGGTATTTTCTTCCAAGCAGTTCTTCTGCTGAATAGCCCAGTGTTTTGGCAAAGGCATTGTTTACATTTACAATCGATCCATCCAGTTTGCACAAGGCAATACCAATCGGAGCATTAAAAAAGGACAACCTTAGTTCGTTCTCACTGCTTTTCAGCTTTTCTTTGGTTTCCTCAATGCTGAGTTGAGCCACAACCCTATCTGTAACATCTGTAATAAAACCTTCAAGCAAAATTTTTCCGTTTTCTTCAATTCCTATTTTTCTGCCTCGCTCCCAAAACCACCTGATTTGACCTTTTACATTTACCGCATACTGCACTTCAAAAGAGCTGTTCTCTCTCAGTGCCTCCTGAATGCTAACCCAAAGTTCTTCCCTAAATTCGGGTAAGATGATATTGGCAAATTTAATATTGCCCGAGATAAAATCTTCGGGCCTGTAGCCGGTAAGCTGTGTTACACCATCACTCAAAAAAAGCATTGTCCACTCATTATCGTTGTAGCAACGGTATGCCGCCCCGGGAATATTTGCCAATAGGGTTTGAAGCATACGGGTAGTTTCTGTTTGCTGAGTTTTTGCTTCTTCCAGCTTCAAGTTGAGCTCAAACCTTGCCAAACCTCCTGAGAAAAAAATAGCTATTTCATCCAAAGAAGACAGCAGTCCTTTTGGAACAAAATGCTCCTCAAGAAACTCAAGTCCCAAAACACCCCAAAGTTTTCCGGCAGATGGAATGGGAATGAGAACAAAATTCTTAATCCCATTTTGCTTGATATTGTAAAAAATGGAAGGTTCGAGCAAATCGCGATTTCCAACAACCGGAGCAAGCATTTTTAGTTTTTCCAAAAAGTACTTCTCATCCAGATAAAGCTTTCTTTTAGGATTAATAGAAATTTCGGAGAACGGCAAAACGCCTTCTTTCGCCCATTCGTAAACAGGCTGCTTAGACTCACTAAAATTATAAAACCAAACCCGGTCTGCCCCAAAATATTCGCCAATAGTGTCTGAAGATTGTTGAAGAAAAACCGACAACGAACCAGCTACCTTTCCATCACCAATCAGTTTTGAGCAAATAAAAGAAAAGTCTTTTTGTATTTCGCTATTATCCATTTGATTGTTAAATGTATAAAATCAATTAGTTAACTTAAAACTTTTTGCCAACAAATTAAAGTATAAATATTTGTTAATGAATGTAATCCCACGGGAGATCCTTCTAAATTTGCAGATAATGAAGCGAAATTCCATCCGGTTATTAATCTTTCTGAGTTTATTCGCTCTGCTTGCAGTGGTTATCAACCTGATATATTGGTATGATAAAGACATCCGGCTGCAAAAGAACATCAGTGAAATTCAACGGCAAAACATGGAATTTGAGCAGCAGCAATTTAACGACCGTATTACCCTTTCGCTCATTGCTGTAAGAGACAAGCTGTTGTCGCTCAATAAAATGAGCGACCGGTTATATCTCGAGCCAGTAAAGCAAATAACGCCCAATTATTTCGTAGTAAGTTTCTACGACACCATAAATCACTTCTTGCTGGAAAATTTCCTGATACGCGAATTCCAACGAAACAACGTGAACGAAGACTTTGAATACGGAATATACAACTGCTTTAGTGATTCTATTATTTTCGATAAATACGTTGGTAGAAGTCAGCCAAAGGAACTGGAAAGTGCCATTGCCGCACAGCAAATGTGGGAACATGATGGCCATTATTTTGGAGTATATTTTCCCAAACGGGCTAATCGGGTTCAGCCGGATATTCTCGATATTTCAGGCTCTTTGATTATCTACTCTGCTGTAGTGCTTATTCTGCTCAGTGTGCTTGCTTACTCCGTAATCGTTATACTACAACAGAAGCGACTTTCCGAAATACGCACCGATTTTGTAAACAACATGACCCACGAACTTAAAACCCCCATAAGCACAATAGGTCTTTCGGCTAATGTACTGCTCCAAAAAGACATTTCGCCCGAGCGAGTAGCTCAGTTTGCTTCGATTATCCAAGCCGAAAATCAGCGATTGGAAAAACAAGTAGAACGAGTTCTACAAATAGCCCTTTTAGAAAAAGAAGAATTAAAATTAACTCGTCAGGAACTTGACTTGCACGAAATACTACAAACCGTTTGTGATACATTTAAGCTAACAGTCAACGAACGCGAAGGAAAAATACTTACTTCTTTGAATGCTGAAGCATCCATTGTTATGGCAGACAAAGTACACCTAACTAATATATTGTATAACCTACTGGATAACGCAAACAAATACTCCGAAAATAAACCTCATATTCAAGTTAACACATATAACGAAAATCAATGGATTTATATTAGTATTTCAGATAATGGCAAGGGGATTGATAAAAATAATTTGATGCATATTTTCGAGAAATTTTATCGAGTGCCTACGGGTAATGTACACGACGTAAAAGGATTTGGACTTGGCCTTTATTATGTAAAAAATATAGTTGAACTGCATCATGGGAAAATATCCGTAGAAAGTACGCTGGGAAAAGGGAGTACATTTAAAATCGGATTGCCCTTAAAATAAATAGATATGGACAAAACTGATTTCAAAATCCTATTGGTAGAAGATGACATGAACCTAGGGTTTGTTATACAAGATAATCTCAAAAACGAAGGCTATAGAGTAACGCTTTGCCGAGATGGAAAAGACGGACTCAAGCACTTTAACGAAACCACTTACGACCTCTGTCTGCTAGATGTTATGCTCCCGAAAAAAGACGGATTCGAGTTGGCTGAGGATATTCGGAAAATCAATCAAACCATTCCTATTATTTTTCTCACAGCCAAGGCAATGACAGAAGACAAAGTGAAAGGGTTTCGTTCAGGAGCAGACGACTACATTACTAAACCTTTCGAAATGGTTGAGCTGGTTTTGCGAATTGAAGCCGTACTAAAACGCAGCAAACCCGAAGCAGAGCTGAGAGATGACCATATTCATCTTGGTGTATACCGATACGACCCCGCTAATTACGAATTAATAAAGGGCGAAAACAAAACCAAACTAACCAAAAAGCAAGGCGAAGTACTGAAAGTGCTGAGCGAAAACAAAGGGCGTGTAGTAGAAAGGGAGCTGGTTTTAAATCTGGTGTGGGGCGACGACAATTATTTTAACGGAAGAAGCCTCGATGTGTTTATCTCAAAACTCAGAAAAATGCTCTCCGAAGACGAAAATGTGCACATAACCAACGTACACGGCATAGGATTTAAACTGGAAGTGGTAAATTAGCACAATCAAAACTTCTCTACATCCTCGGCTTTTCTGACTTTATTCAACTCCTCTAGTGTTGGGGTTTAGCTCGATTCCCCGTCTCAGGTTATACCTGAGGTTAATTAAATTTAATCTCCACGCGCTTAAAATCTCGCCCATTAATCATAAAGAAATCAAAACCTCCCTCGCCTTTTTCATAGCTGCATCCATTCCTGCTGGATGTTTGCCTCCGGCTGATGCGTAGAAAGGTTGGCCACCGCCGCCACCGTTTATTTCGGCGGCAATTTCTTTAATGATGGCTGGAGCGTTTAGATTTTTGATTTTGGTAAGCTCATCGCTAAAGGCTACGGTTATCAAGGGTTTTTCGTTGTAAATCGTGCCAATTACTATGGCAGCGTTTTCTACTTCGTTTCTTAATTGAAACACAATATCTTTTAAGCTGACAGGGTCTATATCTACCTGCTCACAAAGGGTGTTTACACCATTGGAGGAGGAGAATTTTTGTTTCAATAGGTTTTTGACTTCTGTTGCTTGTTTTTTGCGAGCTTCATCCAGTTGTTCCTGCTGTGCTTTGTTGGCAGCCAACAAGTCTTCCACAGCTTTTTTCAGGTCTTTGGGGTTGCCCAAAAGTGTTTTTAAATCGTTGAGCAATTCTTCTTGTTCAGTGTAAAAAGCATCGGCAGCGGCGCCCGTAATGGCTTCCACGCGTCGAATACCGGCAGCCACAGAACCTTCTGTAGTAATTTTAAATTTCCCGATTTGCGCGGTGGACGGCACGTGTGTACCTCCGCAAAGCTCTACTGACGAACCGAATTTAATCACCCGTACCTCATCGCTGTATTTTTCGCCGAACAGCGCCATAGCTCCCATTGCCTTAGCTTGTTCTATAGGCATCGTGCGATATTCTTCTAAGGAAAGGTTTTTTCTGATTTTGGCATTCACAAGGTATTCTACTTGCTTGATTTCTTCGTCGGTTACTTTAGAAAAATGCGAAAAATCGAACCGCAAGTAATTTGCATTTACCAGCGAACCGCGCTGCTCCACATGCGTTCCCAACACTTCTCTCAGCGCTTCGTGCATCAAGTGGGTAGCAGAGTGGTTGTTTTGAGTTTCTCTGCGTTTGCCGACATCTACCGAAGCGGTAAATGCAACCAAAGGGTTTTCGGGCAACGATTTGGCGTATTGTATAATCAGCGTGTTTTCACGCTTGGTGTCTATAATTTCAATTTCTTCGTTGGCAGAGCACAATAGTCCGGTATCGCCTACCTGTCCTCCTCCTTCGGCATAAAATGGCGTTTTCTCAAGTACAATATGGTACACATCGCCCGATTTTGTGCTCACTTTGCGGTAGCGGAGAATGGATGTCTCAGCGTCCAGTTGGTCGTATCCTACAAATTCGGGCTCTCCCTCTTTCAACACTACCCAGTCGCCTTGGGTAACTTCGGCAGCTTGGCGCGAGCGGTTTTTTTGCTTTTGCATCTCATCATCAAACTCTTTTTCATCCACTTTTAGGTTATTTTCATTAGCGATAAGCTTAGTTAAGTCATATGGAAAGCCGAAAGTGTCATATAACTCGAAGACCAAAATTCCTGGTAGAGTCTTATCCTTAATTTGTTTGTCACTAATTGCTATTCCTGCGAGTTTTTGAAGACGTGTTTTATCTTCAATAAGAGAGATGTATAAATAAAGTTTTTTCAACCCTGTTTCTAGTGTGCGGCCAAAAGTTTGTTCTTCTTCGAAAATTACTTTTTTTACCAAGTCCTTTTGAGCTGCCAATTCGGGAAACTGACCTCCCATTTGGCGAACGAGTTCTTCTACCAAAATATGTAAAAAAGGCTCTTTCAGGTTGAGCGATTGGTATCCGTAACGCACAGCTCGCCTAAGTATCCGGCGAATTACATATCCTGCACCATTATTAGACGGCAATTGCCCGTCGGCAATGGTGAAAGAAATGGCACGGAGGTGATCGGCAATAACCCGCATAGCGATATTTATTTTCAGAGCATCGGCATCTTGTTCTTCTATTTCGGGACGGTACTTTTTCCCCGAAAGCTGTTCCAAGCGTTGAATATAAGGCTGAAAAATATCGGTATCGTAATTGGATGTTTTGCCTTGTAGCACACGGGTGAGTCGTTCAAAGCCCATTCCGGTATCTACGTGCTTTGCGGGAAGTTTATGAAGGCTTCCGTCGGCCATTCGGTTAAACTCGATGAATACCAGATTCCATATTTCGATAACCTGCGGATGGTCTTTATTTACCAATTCGTTGCCGCTTTGTTTAGCTCGCTCTTCGTCTGAACGACAGTCTACGTGAATTTCGGTGCAGGGGCCACAAGGACCGGTATCGCCCATTTCCCAAAAATTGTCTTTTTTGGAGCAGGGCAATATGCGCGAAGGGGCGATAATTGCTTTCCAAATGTTTTCGGCATCGGTATCGGGAGCCAGCCCGTCCTTTTCGTCGCCGCCAAACACGGTAACATAAAGACGCGTTTTATCTATTTTGTAGACTTCTGTGAGTAATTCCCAAGCCCATTCAATGGCTTCTTTTTTGAAATAATCGGCAAAAGACCAATTGCCCAACATTTCGAACATCGTGTGGTGGTAGGTATCTACACCCACTTCTTCTAGGTCGTTATGTTTACCCGATACGCGAAGGCATTTTTGTGTGTCTGCCACACGCGACCATTTGGATTGGGTGTTTCCCAAAAAAGCGTCTTTGAACTGGTTCATTCCCGCATTGGTAAACATCAGTGTAGGGTCGTTTTTTACAACTATCGGCGCAGAAGGTACTATTTCATGCTGTTTGGAGCGAAAAAAATCTAAAAATTGTTGCCTTATTTCGTTGGCTGTCATAAAAATGAGCTTAATAGTTAAGGTTTAGTTCTAAGCAGATTTCACGCTGCAAAAACAAGTTGCAAAGTTATACCAATTTCCCATACTTGGACATATGCAAGACCAGGGGTTTTGGTTCAAAAAACTAAGATTATTCAAATTGAACCCATATCGGAAGGTTATCCCCGATAAATAGCGTATTTTTACCTCCGTATAAGTAACCGGTGTTAGTTACAGCATGACGGTTTTCTTCAATCAAACCAAAACATGAAACCGAAATTTATCTTTAAAGAATTAATAGCTTGTATAAACGCTAAGGTTATTGGTACAGCGCAACCACCAGAAGGGTTTACAACAATTTTAACCGATTCGCGACACATTACCGATCCAAACTTCGCTGTATTTATTGCCCTCCCCGGGCCGAGAAATGATGGCCACGATTATATTCCAGACTTATACAAACAAGGCTTCCGGTGGTTTATCGTTCACGATGTACCAAGAAAAAAATATCCCGATGCTCTTTTTCTTAGCGTTAAAAACACTCAAGTAGCGTTACAACAACTAGCTACTTTTCATCGGTCAAAATTCAGCTTCCCCGTTGTAGGAATCACCGGAAGTAATGGAAAAACGGTTGTAAAAGAATGGCTTTATGAATTGGTAAAAGATCATATCAACACGGTAAGAAGCCCAAAGAGTTACAATTCGCAGATTGGTGTTCCGCTTTCTATTTTCAATATACGCGAAGAGCATGAACTTGCAATAATTGAGGCCGGCATTTCAGAGCGAGGTGAAATGAAGAAATTGGAAATCATCATAAAGCCAACTGCTGGAATCCTTACCAACATACTAGATGCGCACGGAGAAAACTTTAAGGATGATGAGCAAAAATTGCTTGAAAAGCTTAAGCTGTTCGATAGTTGCGAGATATTGATTACATCCGCTCAATTGGCAAAAAAGTTTAAAAAACACCTGAAAAGAGCATTGGTATGGGAGATAGATTCTACTGCTACAGACAAAGACGGAAACACAACCATATCCTTAGATTTCGAAAATAAAAGTCATAAAATAACCATCCCCTTTGCAGATGATTCTTCCATAGAGAATACCTGTCATGCATATTGTGCAGCTATTAAATTAGGTATTCCCACTAAAAAGCTACAAGCAAAACTCCTTGAATTACACCCCTTAGCTCTGCGCCTCGAAACCTTAGAAGGATTGCAACGCTCTACCCTAATAGCCGACTGTTACAGCAACGATTTGTCTTCTTTGGAAATAGCCTTGAACGCACTCAAACAACGTGCGAATGAAAAGCCACGAATGGTAATACTTTCATCTATTATGCAGGGTAAACTACAAGGTATCGATATGTATGAACAAGTGGCTAAAATGCTTAACAATGCACGTTTAGCTAAAATCATTTTGGTAGGACAGGAATTTATCGGCTACAAGGAATTGTTTCCGAAAGCCTATTTGTACAACGACACTAAAGAGTTTTTAGACCATTTTGACACCGATACCATTGCCGATAAGGTAGTATTAATAAAAGGGGCCAGAGAATATGGCTTCGAGAAAATTACTGGCCGATTACAAGCAAAGCAACATAAAACGGTACTCGAGATAAATCTAAGCGCACTCAACAACAATGTGAACCAATTTAAATCCATCTTGAAACCCAATACAAAACTCATGTGTATGGTTAAGGCTATGGGGTATGGCGCCGGAGGAATTGAAGTTGCGGCGGCATTGCAACAACAAGGCATAGACTACTTAGGCGTAGCCTATACAGACGAAGGAGTTTCACTCAGAAAAGAAGGTATTACAACTCCCATCATGGTGATGAACCCCGAGCAAAACTCATTCGAAACATTAATAAAAAACGAACTGGAGTCTGAAATATACAGCCTTCAGCAATTAGATCAGTTTATTCGTGCTTGTATTGATGCTGAAATTACAGGCTTTCCTGTGCACATAAAACTGGAAACAGGAATGTATCGATTGGGATTCACTCAAGAGCAACTTCCGCAATTGACGCAAATGCTGCTGGCACAACCGGAAGTTAGAGTAGCCTCTATTTTTTCGCACCTTGCCGGTTCCGACAATCCTGAATTAGATGATTTCACTAAACTGCAATTCAAACGCTTTCAGCAAATGGTAAGTTATATTGAGCAAGAATTGGGCTATAGAACAATTAAACATTTGGGCAATACCGCTGCAATAGCTCGGTTTCCGGAAATGCAACAAGATATGGTAAGACTAGGGATTGGGATGTACGGAATTAAAAACACTGGTGCTAAAGACTTACAAGAAGTATGTACATTCCGTTCTGTTATTTCGCAAATTAAAACCGTTCCTGCGGGAGAAACTGTTGGTTACAACAGAATGGGCAAATCCTCCAAAGAGATGAAGATAGGGATTGTTCCCGTGGGATATGCCGACGGACTGAGAAGGTCGTTGGGAAATGGAAAAGGAAAACTGTGGATAAATGGTATTTTTGCACCTATTGTAGGTAATGTGTGTATGGATATGTGTATGGTTGACCTTACCAAGGTTAATGCTAGGGAAGGGGATATAGTAGAAATTTTTGGTAAAAGCCAGCCCATCGAAGATTTTGCCAAATTAATAGACACCATTCCCTACGAAGTTTTAACCTCAGTATCGGGGAGAGTTAAACGCATATATTTAACCGAATAGTCGCGCATGAACATAGAAGAATACCGAAACTATTGCCTAAAAAAGAAAGGGGTAACAGAGTCATTTCCTTTTGATGAAAATACATTAGTATTTAAAGTAATGGGTAAAATGTTTGCCCTGTGCGATGTAGATGAATTTGAAAGTATAAACCTAAAAGCAGCCCCGGAAGAAATAGATCGCCGTAAGGAAGAGTACAACGGAGTGCTGCCAGGATACCATATGAATAAAAAATACTGGGTTACTGTTTTAACCAACGGTGTGGTTTCCGACCAGCTTTTATTTGAATGGATAGATATATCTTACGAAGAAGTGATAAAAGGGCTTACTAAGAAGCTTCAAGCAGAGTTAAAAATTTGTAAATAAAAAAAACCGTTACTACATCGGGGTGTTTTGTAAACTTACGTATGGTGTCTTACTACAATCCCAACAACACTTCCGCAGGTTCTTTCGAACCAAATATGATGCGCTCAGGATTCTCAATCATTTCTTTCACTTTTACTAGGAAACTTACCGATTCCTTGCCATCGATAATACGGTGATCGTAAGAAAGTGCCACATACATTATTGGCCGAATTTCCACTTTACCGTTTATCGCAACAGGACGTTCCACAATGTTGTGCATTCCTAGTATAGCCGACTGTGGAGGATTTATAATCGGTGTACTCAACATAGAACCAAAAACCCCCCCATTTGTAATGGTAAAGGTTCCTCCCGTCATTTCTTCTATAGATAATTTTCCGTCGCGGGCTTTGAGGGCTAGGCGTTTGATTTCAGCCTCAATTTCGGCCAAGCTCATCTGCTCTGCATTGCGCAATACAGGAACCATCAAACCTTTCGGAGCGGAAACGGCTATCCCGATATCGGCATAATTATGAGAAATCATATGATCGCCATCTATCATACTATTCACCTGCGGATAAAGGTTTAACGCCTCGGCGCAAGCCTTGGTGAAAAAAGACATAAAACCCAAATTAACTCCGTGCTTTTCCTTAAACTTATCCTTGTATTTGTTGCGCAAATCCATCACCGGCTTCATATCTACTTCGTTAAAAGTAGTAAGCATTGCTGTTTCGTTTTTCACAGAAACCAGTCGTGATGCAATTTTTTTACGCAGCATACTCATCTGCTGTTTATCCGTATTGCGGGTTCCGCCCCATCCGCTTGCAGCTTCCGTTGGAATTCCGGCAGCCATCACTCTCAATACATCTTGCTTGGTAATTCTACCATCTTTTCCGGTTCCGTTTATGCGTTCTACAGGAACTCCGTTTTCTTCAGCTATTTTCTTGGCTGCTACAGAGGGTACACCCTTAGCATACGATTCCTTTTCGGAAACTGTCGCAGCAGGCATAGGACTTGGAACCGGCTCTGATTTAGCCACAACCGTTTCAGCCTTAGCTTCGGCAGAAGCGGGTTTTGATGCTCCCTCAGGTTTAGGAGCAGAGGTATCAATCAAGCAAACCACATCACCCACCTTTACCACATCGCCTTCGCCTGCCTTTAGGGTAATAATTCCCGATTCTTCGGCAGGAAGTTCCAGAGTAGCCTTATCCGAATCTACTTCGGCAATGGTTTGGTCTTTTTCTACGTAATCTCCGTCAGAAACTAACCATTGTGCAATCTGCACTTCTGATATCGATTCGCCCGGGCTGGGCACTTTCATTTCTAATGCCATAATTGTGTTCTTTATTTTACTAATGTTTTGTGAAATACTCGATCTAATACGGACTGGTGACGCTTGGCGTGAGTTTTGGGCGACCCTGAGGCCGGAGCGCCACTTGAGCGCGGGGCAACAACCTCTAAATGAGCCCCTTGAAACTTGCGCAACATAAAGCCCCAGGCACCCATATTTTCGGGTTCTTCCTGTGCCCAAACATGACGAGTGGCTTTGTTATATTTTTGCAGCACATCGTAGATTTGCTGATCGGGAACTGGGTATAGCTGCTCCAAACGAATTAATGCGGTCGATTGATCATTAATCTCTTCACGTTTAGCCAATAAGTCATAGTAGATTTTACCTGAGCAAAACACCACTTGCTCAACATTTGTAGCATCAATAGTGTCGTCTATCAATTCTTTAAATCTACCATTGGCCATTTCATCTAGACTAGAAACGCATTTGGGATGACGCAACAACGATTTTGGCGACATCACTATAAGCGGCTTTCTGAAATCGCGCTTTATTTGACGGCGTAATACGTGGAAGAAATTCGCCGGAGTGGTGCAATTTACCACTTGAATATTGCGCTTGGCACACATTTGAAGGAATCTTTCCAGTCGGGCACTGGAGTGTTCTGCTCCCTGTCCTTCGTATCCGTGAGGAAGAAGTAATACCAATCCATTCTGGGTATTCCATTTTTCTTCGGCAGCCACCAAGTATTGATCAATAATGATTTGTGCTCCGTTGTTAAAATCGCCAAACTGAGCCTCCCAAAGCACCAAAGAATGAGGAGCCGCAAAAGCATAGCCGTACTCAAATCCCATTACTCCGTACTCAGAAAGCAGCGAGTTGTATATGTGTGCTTTAACTTTATCGGTAAACAAGGGCTGCAAAGTGAAATACTCTTCTTCCGAGTCTTCTACTTTAACCAAAGCGTGGCGGTGAGAAAAAGTTCCGCGCTCTACATCCTGCCCGCTTAAACGCACCGGAACACCTTCCTGCAATAATGAGCCGTAGGCCAAAAGTTCGCCCATTGCCCAATCGAGTTGGTCGGTTTCGTTCACCATTTTAAGCCGGTCTTCTAGAATTCTTACGATTTTATTGAAAAAGTTTTTGCCACTAGGCAGGGTGGAAATCTTTACTGCAATATCTTTCAGTTTGTCTTTGGGGTAGCCTGTGTCGGGCGAAACATCAAAATCGGACGGAACGGCTCTACGCATTCCTTCCCAGGTTTTTTCGAGGAAATTGGTAATGTTGGAGGTTTCTATCTTTTTGGCTTCTTCCAGCTCATTATCCAAAAGGATATTGAAGTCTGCAAACATTTGCTTGGCAGCATCATCGGTTATAAGTCCTTCGGCTACAAGCTTGTTTTTGTATATGTCTCTTGGGTTGGGATGCTTGGCAATCGCCTTGTAAAGAATAGGTTGAGTGAATTTTGGCTCATCTCCTTCGTTGTGCCCATACTTTCTGTAGCACAATAAATCGATAAACACATCTTTACCAAATGTCTGGCGGTATTCCATTGCAAGCCTTACGATATGCACCACAGCCTCCAAATCGTCGGCATTAACGTGAAACACCGGACACAAAGTAGTTTTTGCCACATCGGTACAATAAGTAGACGAGCGAGCATCAATATAGTTTGTGGTAAATCCAACCTGATTGTTGATTACAAGGTGCAAAGACCCGCCGCATTTGTAGCCTTTCAGTTGCGCCATTTGTACCACTTCGTAAACAATGCCCTGCCCTGCTACGGCAGCGTCACCGTGTATAAGAATTGGTATAATTTTTTTCTCGTCATGCAAATGTTGATCTATGCGAGCACGAACCATTCCTTCTATCACAGGAGCAACTGTTTCTAAGTGGGAAGGATTTGGCGCAAGCGTCATATTTATTTTTACTCCGCTATCGGCCACTTGATCACACGTGTAGCCTAGATGGTACTTCACGTCTCCATCAAACAATTCGTCTTCGTATTCTTTTCCTTCAAACTCACTAAAAATTTTGTGGTAGGGTTTATTAAAAATATTAGCTAAAATGTTAAGCCGACCACGGTGAGCCATGCCGAGCATAAACTCACTAATTCCCAACTCTGAACCACGCTCTACTGCTGCATCCAATGCCAGAATTACGGCTTCTCCACCTTCAACCGAGAAGCGCTTTTGCCCTACAAATTTTTTGTGCAAAAACTGCTCAAACCCTACGGCCTGATTCAGTTTTTTAAGAATATGTTTTTTCTGTTTTTCGGAGAAATTTGTTCTATTGCGAGTACTCTCTAACTTATTTTTAAGCCATTCTTGTTCTTCAGGTCTGCGGATGTACATATACTCCACACCAATACTCTGGCAATAGGTTTCTTCCAGATGCTTAATAATATTGGCTAGCGTAGTGGCTCCCAATCCAATTTCAACACCTGCCTGAAAAACCATTTCTAAATCTGATTTTTCCAAGCCAAAATTTTCTATGTCCAAGTTGGGGGAGTAGGCACGACGCTCTCTAACCGGGTTGGTTTTGGTAAACAAATGCCCGCGAGTGCGGTAAGCATTAATCAAATTAAGCACTTTGAACTCTTTGGGTGTGTTTAGCGGCCCGCTGGCCGAATCTTCAAAATTGGTTCGAGCCATTTCAAAGCCTTCAAAAAACTTTTGCCAGCTGATATCCAGAGATTCGGGAGATTTCAGGTACTCCTGATACATTTGCTCGATGGCATTTACATCGGCATTACCCACATAAGAAAACTTATCCATAGCGTTGGTTCTATTCAAAAAATGAATAGCAAAGTTAAGATTTAAAATAATCCGCCGTATTTTAAAAGCGGTAAAGTGTCGATGAATTTTATTGATTTACCGAATACAACTTCCTCAGCACTACTTTTTGCAGTTCGCGCTTGATGATAAGTTCGGCCATCGTGTGATAAATGCCTTTGTCTTCTTCTTGCTCCTGAATAGCTTTTTTTAGTTGATGGTCAGCCACATCTACCCGATAAAGTAGATTGCCCACACGGGCAGTAGAAATCTGCTCTTCTGCGCCCATTATAGCACAAAGCTCCTCGCAAAGTTGCTGGTAATTTAAGTGCCTGTCATCCTCTCCAAAGCCGTAGGTAAAACCACTGTCGCGCAGGTCTTTTTTAAGCTGCGCTAAAACAAGGTTGTAAATCTCTTTACTGTTGAGCTGAGAAACATCCCAAAGTTGGCTTTGTGTAGTTGGTTTTTCCACGGACGAAAGGTAAGGCAGAATTTCCTGTTTATGGAAGAAAAACCATTAAAAAACTGTAATATTAAACCAAGCATGAGTTTGATTTGTTAATTTTAAGGCGATGAAAAAAATAGTAATAACCGGACAAAGCGGATTGATTGGCAAACACCTCACTAAGCTGTTGCAGGGTAAAGGTTATGAAGTGTGTGGACTGAGCCGTACCCAGAGGGGAGAAAATCAATTCTTTTGGGATATTGCAAAAATGCAGTTAGATGCCAATGCGCTTAAAGATGCTTCGGTTATTATTCATCTAGCCGGAGCAGGCATTGCAGAAAAACGCTGGTCGGAAGCTCGAAAAAAAGATATAATAGAAAGTAGAGTAAAAAGCGCTGAATTGCTCTACCAATCCGTAAAAAACGAGAGCATACAGTTAGAGGCTTTTATTTCTGCCTCGGGAATAAATTACTACGGAACCACCACTTCAGCAGCCATTTTTACCGAAACTGACGGCCCCGGAAATGATTTTGCTGCAAAATGCTGTGTAGCGTGGGAAGAGGCCGTAGATAAGTTTGCTGAGATTACACGGGTAGTGAAACTAAGAACCGGAGTGGTTTTAGCCAAAAACGGCGGTGCGCTAAAAAAAATGATTCCCCCTGTAAAAATGGGTATTGGCTCTCCCCTAGGAACCGGAAGGCAGTATGTGCCCTGGATTCATATAGATGATGTTTGCCAAATGTACCTGTGGGCTATAGAAAATACTAATGTAACAGGCGCTTACAATGCTATTTCTCCGGAGCACACCACCAACAAAGAATTGATGCACCAAATTGCCAAAGCATTAAAAAAACCGTTTTTCTTTCCGGCAGTTCCTGCGTTTGTTATCAAGTTGCTATTTGGCAAAATGGGAAATTTGGTTTTAGAAGGTAGTCGAGCCTCTGCC
The DNA here is from genome assembly GCA_046295395.1 of Flavobacteriales bacterium. Classification (GTDB taxonomy): domain Bacteria; phylum Bacteroidota; class Bacteroidia; order Flavobacteriales_D; family JBKBNH01; genus JBKBNH01. The sequence goes on from JBKBNH010000005.1 coordinate 163,757, forward strand.
GACAAAGTTTTGCGCGAAGGATTTGTTTTCAGGTTTCCTGAACTTAGCAAAGCATTAGCCTGCGCTGTTTCTAAATAGCTCTGTTGTAGAGATAGTCAGCCAACTGAAGTAGGGGTTGTTTTTTAGTTTCTTTTACCTGCACAGAATTTAAAGCATCCATAGCAAGGGAATAATAATAGTCCATGGCTTTTCTGGCTTCATCGGCTACTTTCAATTGGTCAAATTCGGCTAAAACGAGCCTCACTTTATTTTCGTTAGACAAATTCGATTTTACAATCGATGTCATTTTATCTTCTACCGCCTTCCCCCCTTTTTCAAAAGCTTTCAGCATAAGATAGGTTTTTTTCAGGGCCAGTATATCACCACCTTTCTGTTTGCCAAACTCCTCGCTGGCATAAGCATCCAAAATGTCGTCCATAATTTGAAAAGCAATACCAATATTTTCGCCAAAAACATACAGTTTATTAGCTTCGGTAGCAGGAGCATTTACTGCCAGCGCCCCCAACTCCAGCGCACAACCAAGAAGAACAGCTGTTTTCAGTCGTATCATCTCTATGTACTCACTTATGTTAACATCTGTACGATTTTCAAAATCCATATCGGATTGCTGCCCTTCACATACCTCCAAGGCTGTTTTGTTAAACAATTCAAGCGATTCGGGTACATTATTAGGGGTTTTGGCAACTTGTTGTACAGCAAGCACAAACATGGCGTCACCACTTAATATAGCCGAATTGGTATTCCATTTTTCATGAACAGTTGTTATCCCTCTGCGCAAGGGAGCATTATCCATTATATCATCATGTAAGAGTGTGAAATTATGAAATATTTCTACTCCTAGAGCCACAGGTATAGCTGCTTTCGAGTCATCCTGAAATACTTCTGCTCCCATAAGGGCTAAAACAGGACGCATGCGTTTGCCTCCTATGCTGAGTATATACTTTACGGGTTCGTAAAGTATATTCCGGGGTAGTCCACGCTCCCAGTCAGCCAAACTTTCGGCAACTGTTTTTTGATAATCGTTAAGCGTTTTCACTCTGTATCAGTCGCATTAAGTAATCCCCATACCCGCTTTTGAGTAAAGGTTCCGCAAGATTTCTTAATTGTTTTTTTGAAATAAACCCTTTTAAATAGGCCGCCTCTTCGATAGAGCCTATCATAATACCCTGGCGATCTTCTATAACCTGCACGTATTCTCCTGCTTGACGAAGAGATTTAAATGTGCCCGTATCTAGCCAAGCCGTACCTTTTTCCAAAATAGAAACATGCAACTTCCCTCTGTTCAAATATTCCCTGTTCACATCGGTTATTTCGTATTCGCCTCTAGCGCTCAGCTGCAAGTTTGTTGCTATTTCCACAACAGAGTTATCATAGTAGTAGAGCCCCGGAACGGCAAAATTAGACTTCGGTTTCTGTGGTTTTTCTTCAATACTGATTGCCTTTTTGTTTGAATCAAATTCTACCACCCCATATCGCTCCGGATCAGAAACCTGATAGGCATAAATAACCCCCCCGTCAGGATTGGTATTATCTGCTAATTGTTCAGATAATCCTGTGCCGTAAAATATATTGTCTCCTAGAATTAAGGCTACAGAGTCTTTTCCAATAAATTCTTTCCCTATAACAAAAGCTTGCGCCAAACCATTAGGCACTTCTTGAACGGCATATGAGAATTTACACCCTAGTTGGGTGCCATCTCCAAGTAATTTCTCGAAATTAGGCAAATCATGCGGGGTAGAGATTATCAAAATTTCATTAATCCCCGACATGATAAGGGTACTCAAAGGATAGTAAATCATCGGCTTGTTGTAGATAGGCATGAGCTGCTTGCTTACGGCTAAAGTAAGAGGATGTAATCGAGTGCCTGAGCCGCCTGCTAAAATAATTCCTTTCATGATTTTCTAGATTATTTAGAAGATTGATAAAATTATTCGGGATTTGTTTTCTCCTCTTCCTCAATATCTTCCACTCCTTCTTCGCTATCGCTATCTACCACATCTAGTCTAGACTGTTTAAATGCACGGATAGTTAGTCGTTTTTCCAATGATAACAATAGCGAAGGTAGCAGCACGAGATTGGCCAACATAGCCACCAAAAGCGTAATGGAAACCAAAATACCTAGGGCTTGGGTTCCTCCAAAATTAGATGCTATAAAAATGGAGAAGCCAAAAAATAAAACCAATGAGGTATAAATCATACTAGCTCCCGTTTCACGTATGGCTCCTATGGCGGCTCTCCCTACGTCCCAGTTTTGAATTCTTAGTTCCTGCTTAAATTTGGCCAAATAATGGATGGTATCGTCTACCGATATACCAAAGGCAATGCTAAACACCAGGATGGTTGAGGGCTTTATAGATATACCAAAGTAGCCCATAAGGGCTGCAGTTACAATAAGCGGAATGAGGTTTGGGGTAAGCGAGATAAAGACCATCAACACACTTCTGAATAGTGTGGACATGAGCACCGCTATAACAAAAATAGCCAATATCAAACTGATTAGAAGATTGTTTACCAGGTAATTTGTCCCTTTTGTAAACACCACGCTAGTTCCTGTTATTACAAAATCGAGTTGGTAATCTTCTATCGCTTTCAGCAGCGCGTCTTCAAACTCTATTCTATCGTGAAAGGTAAAAATGAAATTTTCATCCTCTAGAAATTTTTCTTTGATAGTAGCATTACTTCCGGCCAGATTTTCTTCCACGTAGAGCAAAATTTCCGGGTACAAGTAATACATCTCGGTTAAGGCACTGTCTCGAGAAACGGGGTCGTTTATTCCTGTCTTAAACTTTTCGTAAATACGCTGAATATTTTCCTGATCGGGGTTTAAAATAGAATCAATTACCGGCTCAATTCTCGAAATTAATGACTCCATACGCTCCGTACCAATGTCGGCTACCTGCACAGATATACGAGTTTTGGTACGGGTTGAGTCTAAAAATGATGTCCCCATTTTAGTGCTATCAGAAGATCCTTCGAGGTAGTTAAACACCTTACGGTGAACGGATTGACTTTTTATTCGATAATGCTCTTCTGTACCATTAGCATAGGCCTGATTTAAAAATTTAAGCGCATCAACCACTGAAAAAGATCGGGAAAACTCCGGATGACTCTCAATATAGTGCTGAATGTTTTCTATTTTGTATAGGTTGGCATCTTGGCTAAAAATCCTGTCTTTTCGCTTTGCATCAATAATTATCTCGAAAGGCATCACCCCCCCAAAATTTTTCTCAAAATATTGCAAATCAACCAGTATAGGATCATTATTGGGCAAGTCGTCTACAATGTTTCCGGTAGTGTGCATTTTACTAATTCCGTATATTCCCAGCAATAAAATAAGTGCCGTAACAACAAAAACAATTTTACGATGCGAAGAAGAAGTTCTAACCAAACCTTCAACGGCAGCATTCAGCCATTTTTTTTCTAAGTGTTTGGTGTGCTTTTCCTTAGGGTCGGGTAAATAGCTGTAGAAAATTGGCACCAAAATGATACTGAGGACAAATAACAAAATGATGTTTATCGAAGCCACTACTCCAAACTCTCTGAGAATCTCGCTGTAAGTAAAAATGAAAGTAGCAAAACCCATTGCCGTAGTGGCATTGGTCATAAACGTAGCGGTGCCTATTTTTTGAATTACCCTAGCCAGTGCCTTGGTCTTGTTTCCGTGAATTAAAAACTCCTGCTGGTACTTATTGATGATATAGATACAATTGGGTATTCCGATAACAATTACCAGCGGGGGTATAAGCCCCATCAAGACTGTAATTTTGTACTCAAAAATACCAATTACGCCAACAGCCCAGGTTACGCCAACGGCAACTACAATGAGCGAAACCAACACCACTTTAAACGAGCGGAAAAGCACATAAATAAGAATAGAGGTGACCAACAGTGCCAGTAAAACAAACATGCGCAGCTCACTTTGCACCTTGTCCATAGTAACCGAACGAATGTAAGGCAATCCACTGTATCGGAAATTAGTAAATGTTTCGGCGTATTCTTCGGTTTTTGACTTAATATCAGAAACAATGGTTCCTCGTTTTTTACTGTTGAACAATTCCTGGTTTACAAAAACCATCATAATGCTCAACTTTTCATTCTCGTCGTAAATGAGTCCGTGATAAAAAGGCAGTGATTCTACCACTAATTTTATACTGTCTACCTCTTCCTGTGTGGAAGGTATTTGATCGATGACCCGTTTGAGTTCAAACTTTCGTTCTTCGTTATTTTTTTGAAGATTATACAGGTGTGCTACCGAAAAGACCGAGTCTACGCCGCGCATTTTTCTGAGTTCCTCTCCCAGTTTGTACCACTGCCTGAAATTTTCTTTTTGGTATATGTCTACACCTTCTGAAGCAATAATAATAATGTTACCATCTTGCCCAAACGTTTTCTTGAAATTTTCGTGGGTAACAAATGTTGAATCGTTTCCAGGCAATAGGCGGGCAAACTCATAATGCAGCTCTACTCGGGTAGCAAAAAACGCCATAACTACCGTAACAACAGCCAACAACAGAAAGATGGCCAGTCTGTTTTTCAGTAGTAATCGGGTAATTTTAATCCACATGATAGTTTGCTCTCAAAAATACAAGGGCGCTAAAGTACTTAACTTATGTTAGAGTTGAAAACAGTTAGAATGAAAGATTAAATTATGTGTTTATAAACTACTTGTCTTTCCTCACCACCACCATTTTGGTTTCGTAGGTTTGGGGGATTAAAAAGAATTCACCAAACTCAGCTTGAATGCGAAATTATTACGGGTTGATGGAAGACTGTACGGGCCTAATCTGTAAAAAGCAGCTACACCCATAGATGTAAATGAGGATTTGATGAGGTTATTCAAGCGGATTCCTGTTTCGTAATAACCTTGTTCCATTTGGTTAAAGTCTATCAATCGGTGAGATTGCGGACTAATCATTGTGCCTAATCCGCCGTTGAATGCCAATTCTATTTGGGGTTCAAATTTCTTGTACCTGAAAAGCAACGAGCCAAAATTGTGGGTAAAAAAGAACGCTGCATAGCGGTCGTGAATAAACTCATTGGGCCGCGAAGTTTCAAAAGCATTTTGCACACTAAGTGCCCATCGGCCATCTACTCCATAACCATTAAAAAGCAATCCAAGTGGTAGATTTGCATCAGTCCACCCTCCGCGAAATACCACCCCAGTACGCCCTAAGTTTCTGGTAAATCGGGCTACTTCGGCCAAAGCTTCAATTTTGATGTAGTTAAGGGTTCCGCCCAACAGATTTGGTACTCCTTTTCTGAAATTTATCCAAAACTGGGGGTATCTGGGTTTTGAGGGTAATACTAAATCGAAAGCCTGTGTGAGGCGCTGCTTATGAACATAATTGAGGGTAAAACTCAACTCAGAAAAAGTATAGCGGTTGTATGTTTGGGCTGATGCATCATCTGGAAGTCTTGCAAAAAGGTATTCATAAGCTGTTTCTCTATTTTGATTAGCTGCTCCAACGTGTACAAACAAGGATGGGTGAATCCTCCCTGAAGCCGACACTTCCCATTTTTCCTTTTTGTCATAGAGGTTTGCAAAAAGATTTTTGTATAATTCGGTTGAGTTAAAAATTTTTCTTCCAGGAAACTCCTGATAACCTGCCTTTACTACATCATTTTTATATGTTGTAAAGAGTCTTACATCTCGTTTTTTGTAAAGAAAAAAGGTTGCATCGACTCCGTGTTTCCAGGCTTTGTCTTTAAATCCATAAGCAAGGTATCCTCCTGCGCTCATCCAAGGTATTATTCTTTTTCCGGTATAGAGTCCCAATCCAACCCGAGTGCCTTCATAGGGGTTGTACCAAAGAAGCTGACCCAAATCTATCTCAAATAAGTTTTTAATAGGCAAGCGGCCTTCCGATAAGCTCGAGGCAAAAGTAACCCGTCTATCGAGTTTAGCTTTATCACCAAGACTATCTATCACCTTGTAGGTTAAGCTGTCTCGATTATCGAGGTTTATTGTTCTGTAGTTTTCCCAAAGAGAATCTGACGTTTTATGTGCATTTTTAGCTATTTCCAACTCGAAGGCTCCCAATTTTGATTTTTTTATTTTTTCGGGAAAATCCACCTCCGTAATGTACGTTTTTCCGTAGCCCATCATATTTTTATCCCCAATCTTGAAATTGGAAAACAATAATCTGGTAGTCAATTCTACAGGAAACCAATTTCCATCGGAGTGTTTTTGGTATCGCTGCTTGATTTCTATTTCCAGTCCTGACGATTCAATTTTACCTTTTGCCAATACATTTTCTATAGCATAGCCATTGGTATTGATATAAAGCACCCCATCTAGCCCATCAAAATTTTTACTGGGCTTGGGGGCAAACGAAATAAGAAAAATGGTATCCTTTTGATGAAAAATAGTATCTGTTAAGTAGAAATTGTAGCGACTTATACTGCCTGTCGCTAAAGGATTTAAAAAACGTTTATCCATCAACATGATGTAATCTTCGTAAAAAGTAAAAGACTGAAGTTGTGATGCCAACAGCGGTAACGAAGTCTCCTTGAGTCCCGAAGTTCTGGAGGCGATCACGTTTTCTTTCACCTTGCCCCCAATTGCATGTGTGCGCTCCACATAGTTTTCAATAAGTAAAAAATGCTGGTTGGAAATAAACTGATTGAGTTTTATTTGCGAAGAGTCCAGTCCATCCCATCGGGTAGTATCTGCAAGCATTAGGCTGTCGATATCTGCCGTGAACACAAATTTATTGTAGTTTTTGCAGGTATAGTTTTTAAGTTCGTGATTGTTTGTTTTGCTGTTTTGGTTCGCCAGTCTGATGATGCGGTGAGCAGGATTTTCGCCTGGAAGCACAGTGAATTCTATCAACTCTTTACTTAACTGGTTTAAATAAATTGTTTTCTTAGTTTTAAGTTGGTTGGCCGTGAGTACTTTTTTATTGTAGCCAATAAAAGAAAACTGAACCTGACTCGCACCATCGGGTAAATAAAATTTATAAAACCCGTCGATATTTGAAGTAGCCCCTTGATTGGTGTTTCCAAATTTGATATTTACAAACGGAAGCGGTTCTTTGGTAATGGAGTCGAGTACTCTGCCTTCGCATAACTGCTGCGCCCCAGCAGATGAAACAGCCAACAGAAAAAAAATAATGATGCTAAATATCCTTGTCAATGGATTGAGTTTGTCAATAGTTAGTAATTTAGGGCTATGTTTCCACCAGAGGTAAAACAAATGTTTCCAAAGTTAACACTCAGGCGCTTGTCTAATGCAATTAAAGTGGGGATTAGTTTTCATTTTTCGCGAATATTGAAAAGAAACCTGAGTTGGGGGCTTCCGGTGAGTATATCGCTTGAACCTACAACAGCTTGTAATCTTGGTTGTCCGGAATGCCCAAGTGGATTAAAAAAATTTACACGAAATACAGGTAATCTTAAGTCCGATTTTGCCAAAGATATATTGAACGAACTTGCCCCGCACTTAATGTATGCTAATTTCTACTTTCAAGGAGAGCCTTTTATTAACCCCGGCTTTCTGGATATGGTAAAGTATGCTGCCAAAAAAGGAATTTACACTTCTACCTCCACCAATGCGCATTTTCTTCATCCCGAACTGGCTAAAAAAACTGTAGAAAGCGGGCTTGACAAACTTATTATTAGTATTGATGGTATAACTCAGGAAACATACAGTTCGTATAGGATAGGCGGAAAGTTGGAAAAAGTGATAGAGGGAACGCAAAACATTCTGTATTGGCGAAATGAACTAAAGAGTAAAACTCCTTATGTAATTTTTCAATTTTTGGTGGTTAAACCCAACGAGCACGAAATAGAGTCAGCTAAAAAACTGGCCGATGAAATAGGTGTTGATGAAATTAGGTTTAAAACAACTCAGGTGTATGATTATGAATTTGGAAACCCACTTATTCCTGAAAACGAAAACTATTCGAGATACCGGAAACTGCCCAATGGCAAGTATGAGATAAAAAACAAATTGGTAAATCAGTGTTGGCGCATGTGGCAGGGTTGCGTTATAACCTGGGACGGATTGGTAGTTCCCTGTTGTTTCGACAAAGACGCCACGCACAAACTTGGACAAGCAGGCGAAACCCCTTTCCGTGATATATGGAAAGGAGAAAAATATCGAAATTTTCGAAGAGCTATTCTTAAATCACGAAAAGAAATTGATATCTGTCGCAACTGCTCGGAGGGTACAAAAGTATGGACATAAAAAAGGCGACCTAAGGTCGCCTTTTTCTTTTATTTCATTCTTTATTAATTCGTTATTCGAAAACAATACGCTGGACAGACTGCTCTCCTTCTGCCTGAACACGAATCATATAAACCCCTCTGGTTAATCCATTTCGGTTAACTATAAATTGCTGCTCACCAGCAGACAAGTTACCGTTGGTGATATTTATCACTTCGCGGCCAAGCATGTCCAATAGGCTCACGTTAACATTTGAGTTGCTGCTGAGATTAAATCTTACTGTCGCTGCATCCGAAGTAGGATTTGGAAAAACCGACAATCCTGACACAAACTGATTGTGCTCTTCAACACCAACAGCAACATCTAAATTGATATCATCTATGTATAGATTGTTTCCCCCACCCGACTTGAATAAAATTTTGAATTGGAAATTTGGCGTAAAGAATGAGCTCAAAATATTAGTGATAGTAACTGTTTCCCATTGCGCTGCGGTAGGCACAAAGCTTCCGGTTGTGTTTGGTGCTGTTGCTATTTGATTGGAAGAAATATTTCTTCTCAACTGCCAAGTTTGACCGCAATCAGAAGAAGCCCATACCTGAAGATTATCTGTATTTGCTGTTTGTTTTTTAGCAAATGCATACTTAAATGAGAGCGTTACACTCGCAGCATTAGACAAATTTATAGTAGAAGAATAGAACTCATCGATATCTCCGGAAACTCCGTTGGCATTATTTAAATAAAGAGACTTAGAGCCGCTGGCAGCAGCGTTGGCTGTAACCTGAAATGCCTGTCCGTAAGGTCCAACGGTATACCACTCCGGTGTAGGGAATGTAGTTATGTTTTCAAACCCTTCAAAGAAAGGGGCAGATCTTCCATTTGCCGGAAGAACTGTAATGTAAGCTGTTTTGGTTTCTGATACTGAGTTAGTGCCATCGCTAACTTGCAGCGTTACGGCATATGAACCGGGAGCAGAATAAGTAATGGTAGGATTTTGAGCAGTAGAAGTTGTCGGAGAACCGCCTGTAAAGGACCAGTTCCATCCAATAATATTGTGGTACGACAAATCGTTAAATGTTACTGATTCTCCTTCACAAATTACATATCTGTCTGCTTCGAATCTGGCTTTACATGCTTCAAGATTTCCGTTTGCTCCAACCAAATTTAGGTTAGCCGTAGTCCAAACGTTATTTCTTCCTCCGGTACTACTGTTCAAGGCTGCTCTCATTCGAGTTCTTTGTCCCTGAGTAAACATTTTGGAACAGTACGAATACTCCATGTAGTTTTCTACGTTGTCCAATGAGCTACACGTGTTTCCATTAGTATTACAAGTTGTCCAGCCAATGGTGTTTGGTGTGTCGGCTACTCCGTCATCAATATTACAGTTAGTTGCCACTCCCGGATTATTAGACCCTCCCCAGGTATGATCGAGATTCAACCAATGCCCTGCTTCGTGTGTCATTGTTCGGCTGGTAAAAGGCGATGCTGTACCAATGCTTCCGGTGTAGTTATGAAGCACCCAAATACCGTTTGTCATTTGAGTATTTAAATTTGGCTTTGTAGTATAACCGGCTGCTCCACCAGCATCGGCAACCACAAACACATTAAGGTATCTATTTCCTGGCCACTGCCCTTGATACACATCATTTCCATTTCTAATGGCTGTAACCTGAGCCGATCCGCTGCTTCCGTCAAATGTAAGCGCTGAAAAAGTTCTGGTAATCCCGTTAAAACACGTGCCATCCGGAGCTTTGGTCGCCAAAACAAACTCAACTTCAACATCAGCCGTAATTCCGGCAAATGCAGGATTCACATTGTTTACATCGGCATTCAGTTTTCTGTAGTCGCGATTCATTATTTCCACACAGTCAAAAACCTGAGCGTCGCTAATGTTTTCAGGCCCTCCGGCGTGAAGTATATGAAACACTATTGGAATCCTATAAACAACACCACTGCTTTTGGCATCAATTTTTTCGAACTCTTTTACAAACTCGTTTTGCTGCTTTTCAATTTGCTCGAAAAGTTGCCGATATTGCGGATGTTTTCTAAACAACTCTTCTTGATACTCTGTAGTACCGCAAGGCTTGATTTCGGGATTGGGGTTGTTCTGAGCAATCACTCCTCCTATAAGAGTGGACAAAGCCAAAACAGAGATGATAATTTTTTTCATGGCTGTAACTTGAATTTCTAGTTTTTTAAAGCCCTTCAATTTACGAAGAATTTTCTAAATCAGATTTTCACAACTTACGAGCGGTTCTATTTTTGTGATTAACGGTACGCCAATAAACCGGAAAAATCTTATTAACGAACAAGATTTACATGGCCCATATAGGTTCTTACTTCAATTTCGTCTTGTAGCATAAAGTCGATTTTCCAAACGTAAGTACCCGTTTGGGCTCGAAGCCCCGACTTGTGTATTCCATCCCACCCCTTTAAAACATCATCAGCTTCAAACATTACTTTACCCCAACGGTCGAATATGGTGAGTTTATATTCTTTTGCCAACACGCATGCCTGACAAACAGGATAAAAAATGTCGTTTATACCATCATTGTTTGGGGTAAAAGTGTTAGGCACATAAACAAAAAGATCTTGCTTCACCTGTATATTCAGGCAGGTTGTGTCCGAACAACCATTGTCATTAAATGCTACCAAACAAACCGAATACAAACCCGGTTCAACAGAATTAAAAGAGAAATTACTGTTCTCTTCAAGGCTTGTTTCCAGTCCTGCAAAATCCCACTCATAAGTAGTAGCACCAATTGAAAAGTTAGTAAATTCAACTACGGGATTAGTTTCGCTTACCACAAATTGAGAAGCGGTAAAATTAGCAACGATTATCGGTCCGGGATCCAGCGTAAATTGCTCTTCAAAAACACACCCGTTTACGTCAGTCATTAACAACGTGTAGCTTCCTGCGCACAAATCGTTGAAAATACCATCGGGTTGCTGTGAGGTATTATTGGTAATAGAAAATGCCACTGCATTAGGCGCAATAACTCTGATGGATGCATCGCATTCTCCCGGGCAGGTTTCGTCAGTAAAGTTTGATGAAATGATATCAATTGGTGGAGGCTCTGTTATAGCAAAATTCTGAGTAAGTGCGCACCCGTTGAAATCAGTGATAACAATGGAATAATTAGGATTGGCACACACGTTGTTTGCCTGATTATCATTCTGTCCCGCAAGATTATTAGACCACCCGTAACTATATGGCGGGGTTCCTCCCTGTGGTACAGCTAATGCAATACCATTACAAGCAGCATTGCAACTTACCTGAGTAAGATTTAGCACCAAAGTGAGATCCGGCGGACTTGTAATAGTTACATTATCAAACACCTGACAACCAACATCTTCCACCACTATATCGTAATTTCCAGAAGGCAGATTGGCAAAACCATTCCCTGCCTGAAAAGTAAGTCCACCATCAATACTATATTGTAAATTATTACCAATAGCTGTAATAGTTATAGTTCCATCACTTCCTCCAAAACATAGGGCATCTGTGTGCATTATATTGGTTATTTGCGGGTCATTGAGAAATGCCAGTGTTTCGGACGCGCTTACAGTACAGTTATTGTCGTCGATAACAGTAACAGTGTAAGTGCCTGCCGACAGACCTGTTATTTGGGTTGTGTTTTGCACAGGAACTGTATTCCAGCTTATAGAATAAGCTCCTGTACCTCCTTGTATCTGAACTTCGGCAGATCCATCGGCGCCTCCATTACAGGTAACATCAACCTTCGATGTGTTTATCAAAAGCTCATCGGGCTCGACAATAGTAAAGCTCAACGTTTCTGTACAAGAAAGACAAGGCTTAAACGAAATATCATCTATTCCAAAATCATTCCCCCCCATTGCTGTGTTTTGATTTACTATGCAAATGGTTGCCACATTACTTGCTCCTGAATACCAGGTAGAGGTAAATTGCGTCCAAACACCAACCGCATTTGGTGCCGTCAATACTGGGCCGAGCAACACGCCATTAGCTGAAAACTGAAGTTCTGCGGGTGCTGCTACCACCACAGAGGAAACCCACGTTGAAAAAAAATAATAGGTATTAGGTTGTACATTTACTGTTTGGCACCAAACATTGGTGTTTGGCGCAGAACTTCCATTAATAATCATAAAATTACCTGAGCCGCCATGTGCCTGCCCGACAAATGCCCCATGGTGTTGATTGGCGTTTGTTCCTACAACATAATTTCCTCCCGGTAAATCATTTGAACCAGCTAAACAGTTTGTACAATACACATAATCTGTAGTAAAGCCTGTATTTCCATTCTCAAAACCACCATTTACAACCAGCTCGTTTCCGCTAAGAGCGCAGCTATCCGTTACCTCTACACTATAATTACCCGGCGATAGGTTGTTAACTGAGGTACCTGTTTGTCCGTTGCTCCACTGCACCTGATAAGGAGCTCCACCACCTCCAGAAGGGTTTACACTCGCTGTACCGTCATTTGCGCCAAAGCAAGTGACATCGCTAGTTACTAAATCAAGGAGAATAGGTGTGGGGTCGATTATTTGTATCGGAGTAGAAACTACACAGTTGTTATTGTTGTTTGGCCTAGTAAAAACAGTATAATTTCCGGTAGGCAAATTACTGAACGAAGAAGTCGGGCCATAGTTTACACCATCTAGCGAATATTGGTGAGGAAGATATGCTCCACTCGAAAGAATATCGATAGTTCCGTTGGCATCATTGGCACATACAGGATTAGAGCTAAGCACGGTTTGGTGCAATCCGGAAGGATATGGGTAGGGTATTTGCTGAAATCCCGCCCCCCCTACTGGAGTTCCATTAAAAGCCGCATTACCCTGAAGGTTCACATAATTGCCATCGAACTTGTAGTAAGCCAACAAACCAGCCTGAGCCCCTGGCGCAGGCAAGTCAAACATGTTTGCAGAAATTTGTGCTTGTGTACGGGCCACATTCCAAATTCTTACTTCATCTATGTATCCTACAAACTGTTCACACTGACATGAAGATTGTTGGCCGATGGCGGTATTCAAATTATTTTGAACCATATTACCCGTCCAGGGCATTTCCCCGGTTAAGCATCCGTTCACGTAATACCTCAGAAACTGTCCGTTGTATGTAGCAGCAACGTGGTATGTGGTGTTAGGCACAAGCGTAACACCGGCGGCGGCAACCCCTCCAAAATTTGCAAACCCGGCCGTTGTTGTAATTTCGAAACTTCCAATTCTCAGTAGATAATTTACATCCGCAGGGTTGGTGTGCTTTGAAACAATATTAACAGAAACTCCGGTGTAATGAATTAAAGCCTCTACGGTTAACTGGTCTCCGACAACATCTAAATCTCCAACATTAACCCATTTAACCGGTGCATCAAGATACAACGAGGACTGCGCCTTGCTTTTAAAAGCAAGGGTTGATAGGAATAGAATGATGTTTAATCTTAAAATATAGGCCACTTATCGCACTTAATTAGACGGTAAAGGTATTGCTAAACATTTAGCATTGCAAGAATTAAGCATTACTCAAAAGTTATTTTTCTAACTACTTGCTCGCTGTTTATCTGTAAGCGAACAAAGTACATCCCATGCGAAAGGTGGTTTTTGTTAATCTCTATTTTTTGCTGACCGGCATTTCTGTAAGCAGAGCTTATATCCTGAACTTTTCTACCCAGCATATCGAGAATTTCAACCTTTACATCAGCAGCCGATTGCAGCAAAAACTCAACAAAAGCAGTATTCGAGGTCGGATTTGGGTAAATAATTAAATCCGAAATCAGTTCTGAATCGGTTAATTGTGTTGAAACATCCAGATTTATATCATCAATAAAGAGGTTATTACCTCCTCCTGATTTAAAAAATATTTTAAACTGAAAATTAGGCGTGTAAAACTGGCTGGTTATGTTTGTTATATCTACAGTAACCCAATCGTTGGGAGATGGAACGTAATTTCCGAAGGTATTTGGAGCCGTAGGTATTTGAAAAGCTGAAATGTTTTTTCGGAGTGCCCAGGTTTGTCCGCAATCGGCAGAAGCCCACACCTGAATAACATCTGTGTTGGAGTTGTCTTTTTTGGCAAAAGCATATTTGAAAGATAGATTGACACTAATAGCAGCCGTTAGATCTATCGTAGTAGAAACAAATTCATCTATCTCGCCACTAACATGGATATTATTATTGATGTAAAGCGACTTTGAGCCCGAAGCTGCTGCAAGAGACGTTACTTCAAAAGATCCTCCGTAATTATTCACCAAATACCAATCGGTATTTGGCAACATATTCACAGATTCAAATCCTTCGAAAAATGGGGCTGTTCTACCTGAATTGGGTAACACGGTTATATATGACGCTCTGGTTTCGGTTACAGTTCCTGTTCCATCACTTGCCTCAAGAGTAACTGCATAATTACCGGGGTTATTATAGGCTACTGTTGGATTTTGCGCATTGGAAATTGCGGGTGTTCCTCCCGGAAAAGTCCACGACCAGTTGGTTACATTATGAAAAGATTGGTCTGAAAACTGAATCGAGCCCCCTTCGCAAACTGTTCTTCTATCTGATTTGAAATCTGCCCGGCAAAGTACCTGATTGCCATTTGCCCCCACAAGCGTCAGATTGCTGTTAGTCCAAATATTATTTCTGCCCTGAGAGTTTACCAATGTGTTGCGCATTCTGCTTTTTTGGCCTTCGGTAAACATTTTGGCACAATAAGCATACTCCATATAATTTTCAACGTTATCAATAGTTCCCAAGGGTTTGTTTATCCCATCACAAGTTAAACCATTGGTATTGCACGACTGCCATCCAACAGTATTAGGCGTATCGGCCACGTCATCATCGTCAAAACAGTTAGAAGGGTCGTTTGGCGAATTAGTATAGCCCCACAAATGTGGCAAATCAAGCCAGTGACCCACCTCGTGGGTTAGGGTTCTGCTGCGAGACACATTGCTAGTTCCTATGCTTCCAGTATATGATTGAAGCATGAATATGCCGTCGTAAAACATGTGTTGCCCATTGCCCCAAGGGAAAAAAGTGTAGCCGGCAGCTCCGCCTATGTTGTTGCACACGTATATATTCAGGTATCTGTCGCCGCGCCAGTTGCCCTGATAAACATCATTTCCGCTGACTACGGCATTTACCTGCATTTGGCCATCTGAGCCATTGTGGGTAAGAGTAGTAAACGTCCTAGTGATTCCGTTAAAGCAAGTCCCGTCCGGCGCAATAGTCGCCATTACAAACTCTACCTCAATATCTGCGGCAATTGGAGCAAAAACCGGGTTAACATTGTTTACATCGGAGTTTAATTTTCTAAAATCTCTGTTTAAAATCGACAGCGCATCAAAAATTTGTTCATTGGAAATATTTTCAATTCCTCCTGCATGCAACACGTGAAACACCACCGGAATGGTATATACAACACCTCTTGAGTCGGAGCTAAAATCATCAAGATTCTCTTCCAGCATCTTCATGCGATGTTGGTGGCTTTTTTCGTAAAGTGCCTTGTATTGGGGATGTTTTTTAAACAGTTCGTCCATTCGCTCGGTAGAATGACAGGGAGCTATAACAGCTTCTTCGTTCTGAGAATTAGCCGTGTATATTGAGGGTAAAAAAATGACTGAAACTAAAAGTAATCGGAAAATCATGTGTTGTAAAGGTTTTGAAGGAGTGAAAATACAACAAAAAAACCACTCATAAGTTTGAAATACTTACGAACAGTTGAATTCTTATTCTAATATGAAATTAATCGTTTACCTCAATAAATCTTTCTATGTCTCTCTTTGTTCCAAACACCACAAGGGAATCAGTTTCGTAGATTACCGTTTTTATATTTTCTGCATCTACCAAGTGTTGTTCAATTGTTTTTTCGCCTTGCTCTTTTACTTCTATTTGTCTTTTTAAAGCAATAAGGTTGAGTCTGTAGCGCTTTTTCATATCCAAATCCTCAATAGTTCGGTTAGCAATACCTTCAGGCACTTTTATCTCTGCTATTTCGCAGTCATCAGGTAATGGCAGCGAAGAAATGATACTCGGATTAAGTAAGCGCTCTGTTACTAACTCAGCAACTTCATCTTCGGGGGTAAGCAGCTCCTGAACTCCTATTTTTTTCAAAATTTGTTTTTGCATGGGGCCATGGGCTCTGGCGATTACCCGTTCGATTTTTAGCTCAAGCAAATGAACAGAAGTAAGTACAACTGCCTCAAAGTTTTCGCCAATAGCCACTACAGCTGCATCAATTTTTTCTATATCCTGAGATATTAGTGCTTTCTTATCTGTGGAGTCTAGGGCAACGGCAAACGCAACTTCATCTTTGATGCGTTCGATTTTCTCCTCGCTTAAATCAAAGGCGTAAACCTCGGCGCCATTTTCGGCAAGTTTACGGGCAATTTGGCTTCCGTATTTACCTACTCCTATTACGGCATATTTTCTCATAAAACGTGTTTATCCTAATGCTACTTTAAGGTCTTCCAATAAGTCTTCTATATCTTCAACGCCCACACTCAATCTCAAAAGAGAATCTACAACACCGGCCTTTTCACGGTCTTCTTTCGATACGGATGCGTGTGTCATCGTTGCCGGGTGATTTATCAATGACTCTACCCCTCCCAATGATTCTGCTAATATAAAAACTTTGAGTGATGAGGCTAATTTAAATGCTTCTTCCCGAGAGTTTCCAACTAGAGTAAATGATATCATTCCTCCAAAATCACGCATTTGTCGCTTTGCAATTTCGTGGTTTGGGTGGTCGCTAAATCCGGGCCAGTAAACTTTATCAACTTTTGGGTGCTCCTTCAGGAATTGGGCTATTGCGGCGCCATTAGAGCAATGTCGCTCCATCCTCAAATGTAATGTTTTAGTGCCTCGCAAAACTAAAAATGCATCCATTGGGCCGGGAGTGGCTCCACAAGAATTGTGAATAAAAGCAAGTTGCTGGTAGAGGTCTTCGTTGTTTGTGCATAAAAATCCCATCACAACATCAGAATGCCCTCCCAAGTACTTGGTTACCGAATGCATTACAATATCTGCTCCCAAGCCGATGGGATTTTGCAAATAAGGCGAAGCAAAAGTATTGTCCACCGCAAAAATCATTTCATGCTCTTTGGCGATTACCGCGCAGGCAGCAATATCTACAATTTGACAGGTTGGGTTGGTGGGGGTTTCTATCCAAAGCAGTTTCGAATTGGCATTTATGTAATTCTTAATATTCTCAGGATTGCTCAAATCGACAAAATGAAACTTAATTCCCAACCGAGCAAATACTTTGGTGTACATACGATATGTGCCACCATATAAATCGTTTCCGGTAATTACTTCATCGCCGGGGCTAAGTAATTTGATCACCGCATCTACAGCACCCATACCACTTGAGAAGCAAAGTCCAAATTTGGCATTCTCTAATGCAGCCAAGTTTTCTTCCAGTGCCTTGCGAGTGGGGTTTTTTCCACGGGCATAAGCATACCCTTTGTGCTGACCCGGGCTTTCCTGAACGAAGGTTGAGGTTTGGTAAATCGGTGTCATAACAGCTCCTGTAGTTGGGTCGGGGGATTGCCCTGCATGGATGGCTTTGGTACCAAATCCCATTTTATCCAAATTTTTCATTAATCTATTTAGTTTAGTTCGGTGTTTCTTGTGCTTTTCGTTCCTTAATTTTTTCGCCGGTCTTTTTTAACCAGCGAGGCAAAATTACAGAACCTATAAACAAGTATGGGAAATAACTGTATAATCTCCAAATTATGGCTAAAGTAATTCCCATTAATGCTCCTTGTGGAAGAAAATCGTTGAGAAACGTAGTGAAGGCATACTCAGCCACTCCGCTTCCACCGGGAGTAGGGCTTATAAGCATAATTACCCACATAATCAGTTGACGGGCGTAAATAAGAAAATTATCGAGCATCCCTACAGAGGTAACTGCTAGAATTAAAAAATTGACCACCCAAAATCTGGCTGTCCACGAAAAGAACGTGTAAGCAAAACATTTGACCCAGAACAAGAGATTTTTTCTTTTATACTCTCCGGAGGCTATTATAATTTCATCGCCAGTTTTGGCCGCCCTCTCCCGAAACCTCCTTAAGCCCGGGAATTTGGTAAAAAGCAACATTATTTTTTTAAATCCCTGCGGACTAAAAAACACTCCGAAGAGAATAAAGCAAGTAAGAAGAACCATAAAGAAATATCCAACCAAAAAAATGGTTTGTATATTCAACTCGTAGCCAAATACCATTCTGGCTTCTGCCGGAGGAAAAATATCACTCATACCAACCACAAGGATGACTAACGGTACGGTTATAAGATAAAAGAGCTCATCCATTAAAGCTGTAATGAGAACTGCCGCAGTACTTTTGCCCATATTTATGCCTTCTCTGTTTACAATAAAAACGGCTATTCCGGCCCCTCCTACTACCGAGGGTGTAAGTGCGCTGGCAAATTCCCAAAGCATAATTACATCAAAACTTTGCCGCCAAGAGAGTTGTCTATCGGTGAGTAATCGAATTCGCAACATATATCCCAAGTCTCTGACGGCTACCATAAGCAACGCTATAAGCATCCAAAAAGTAGACTTCCACGTCCAGTCGACATTCTTGAGCATTTCCCCATAGGTAAGCTTGCGGTATGTTTCAGTGTGTATCGAATTGCTTTGAGTAGCTACAAACTCCAATCTGTGTGTAAAATCAACCTCTCCATTGTTGTTGTTGTCTTCCCAGATGTAATCGCAGGTATGATCAGGGCATTTTTCGAAACGAGTCTCGTTAAGAGAGGAAATGAGCATCCACAAAGCAACACCCAACCCAATTGCCAAGGGAATCAATACCCGCGACATCCGCATTCTTTTTAAGACTTCTTTTTCTTCCAACTATCAAGAGAAATAACTGCCCGAAAGTAAGAAAAATTGAAGGGGATTCAACATCTATTACAATTTAAAAGCGAATGAATAGCCCTCCGAAATGGCTCCTAGTTAAGTAAAGCCTTATTTAATTTTGATGTTGTTTTACACAAAAAAAACATGCTAAAATGATTATCGCCCCACATAAAATAGTATTATAGTGTAAGAATATATGGATGAATCTTAAAAACATTGTATTTATTAGCAAATAAAGTCAACTACATACAATCTTAAAAAATCAAGATTTTAAATACTTGGTCTATTTAAATGCCTATGCCGATTTCTCTTTCTCCGGAAACAATATTTTAAACGCCCTGAAAGAGAAATATTCACTTGAAAGAACTAAGACGTTTGATGATGATTTGATTCTGTATATTTTTTTGAATACTTGACTAACTCAGATTTTATTCCCCTGCGGAGTATACATCGTAATCCCTCGCTCATGATATAAGCGAAGCATGGTGTCCAGCATACCTTTGGCATCAAGCAATAAGGCATCCGTCTTACCTATTTTACAGTGGGTTAAGCACCCCGTCGATTCAAATAGAGGAATAAGCTCATCACATTTTCTGCGGTTGCTCATTTCGGGATTATGCACTTTTATTTTCCAACTGTGGTTTTGTCCTTCTTCATCTATAACCTTAGCTGTAAAAAGTTGCGGACAATAAACCGGAAAGGGAAAATTTTGCACAGCATCTTCCAACAGGTGTAGACTTGTTCCTGCGTTAATCAGCGTAACACCTATGTATAAAATTTTTCCGTTTTTTTCGGTAATTCTGTAAAATGGTGAGTTAGCCGTATAGGGGGTTTCTTCTGCCGTGTGTCCGCTTGTAAAATATGATGCATCGGGACCAAAAGCACAAATCGGCTCGGTGGGCGAAAGACTTCGCCTTATGCGGGGTTGTTTTCTGAAGTATTCAGTAATCGACCCCATCGCAGAAGGGCTATTCAACACATCAAAAACAGGATTAGACTTTATGTAGTCCAACTGCATCCCTGCATTGGGAGAGGATGGCATAAGCAGATTGCCCCTCTCGCCCAAGGCAGCCATAAGGGCGTGTACTACTGTAGGCGCACCGCCTTCTACGTAACCTATTTTGCTTAATGATGAATGTACCAGTAGTGTGTCACCTAAACAAATGCCGCAATTTCTTAAATCGGCCACCAACTGATCAGTAGTTATAGCCTCGCCTAATTTTTTCTGCTTATTCAGCACTTTATTTACTTCATGCTTTTTCTTTTTGCGGTACCAGGCGAGCAAAAAACTCGGTGTTACATTTCTTATAAAATCCTTCAGTGCCATACTACGCTTTTAGCGAATGTTCGAAAACTTTTCTCCAGCCTTGCCAATGGTGCGTTTCGGAAAGTGAATGATTGTGCCAGATAGCTATAAAGTTTCCGCCAAACTCTCTCACCTCGTTTTTTAGCAAAGTTATTTGTTCCATTGCTTTTTGTGTGCTTAGTTTTTTGTGTTCATTCAAGGTGCCATCCATGTAAGCAAAGGGTGTTAACAACAATTCTGTTTGCTGCTCTGCTGCTAGATTGTAAAAAGGAAAAGGTATTGCCATTCCAGCTCTAAATCCTGATTCTTCTGAATATCCCAAGCTAAAATCTTGTTTAATTCCTGCTTCGACGAGCGTTAATGGGGTTTGCGGGAAAGAAAACCTCAAGAAATGTTGCCGACTAATGGTTACTGGTTTTTCGGTTAATTTCTCCACACGATTTATTTCCAAAACAACTTTACCCGCATTAAGATGCGAAGCATAAGAGGGATGAACCCCTACGGGGGCAAAAGCAGAAAGCTCCTGACCGAGTTGCTTCATGCAGTCTGCCTTATCGGGCACATTTTTATCGTACTTCGCATAATTACCAGCCAGTAAAAAATAAATCTCTTCGGCTGCACTTTGCGAAGCTGTTTGGTGAATGTAATCGTAAGTGTAAAACGGGTCTAATTTTCCAAACACACACTGTACACGCTTAACCAGCCAACTCCACTTAAAAGCAAACAAATCGCGAAAAACTGCAGCTGTCTGGCGGGAAAAGGGTTTGCCTTTAAAAGCAAAGGCATGGTCTACATCAATCGTAATTATCTGTTTGAATGGTGGAAGCCGGAAACTGAAATGGAGAAATGTTTGTTGAATATGTTCTGCAAAAATCCGTGCCCAAAAATGCACCACAGGATAAGACAAAAAACCCTCTTTGTATGCCAGCGAATTATACACAGAGTACCTGCCGTGTATATCAAATGGTGTTTGCTGATATTCTTCATAACGAGAAACCATCCAAAAAACGGCTGAAAACACATCGAAGCCCAGGGGCGTTTCGTTAGGAAAAAGAAAATGCCTGTTGTCTGCTTTCAGAACTTTTGGAACAGTATCGTTTATGGTGGTTTCTTCTAGTAAATTCGATGGCTTTACCCATATTGCGCCATTTGTCGGTTGCTCTGTATAACTGATAAAATAATCATCCCCTTGGGGCAAAACTTGTGTAAGAACATAATCGGTTTGCAGAATATGCTTAAAAAGCACCTCGCAGGTATATGTAAAACGGGAGGTATTATTTGGGTTGTAAATAATCAAACTAAATGTTCTATCATTCGTTCGCATATAAACTCGGCAGCATGCCCATCACCATAAAATTCGGGAAACGAAAAATCCGTCTTTGAGGATAACGCTCGGTATCCCGTAATTATTTTAGACTCATCAGCATCAACTATAATTGCGTTTCCGTTATTTACCAGTTCTATCCACTCGGTTTCGGGACGTAAAATCAAACATGGTTTTTTAAAAAAGAAGGCCTCTTTTTGAACTCCCCCTGAGTCTGTAATTACAAGTTGGGCGGTTTTTTCCAGCGCAATTACATCAAGGAAAGAAACGGGCGGAATGATAATCAATTGCGAATGGTTCTGGATTAATTTAAACAATTGTGAATCTAGAACCCGAGGAAGCATTTTTTTGGTCCGCGGGTGAAGAGGTAAAACTATTTTTTTACCCGATTCTTCGATAATAGCCAGTAAAGCAGAAAATATAGCATTTAATCTTTGCGGGTTGTCTGTATTATTATCGCGGTGAATGGTAGAAAGTATAAAATCACCGAGATTGAGATTTAACGCCTTGAGGAGAACGGATTTTTCATCAGACAAATCTGAAAAATACAAGCTATTGTCATACATTACATCCCCGCAGAGATAAACTCTCGGATTATTGGCATCAGCACGTCCGGTGTATGCTGTGTCAAACCCCTCATTTTTCAAATTCAACAACCCGGTTTGGGTGGGTGTAAAAAGAATTGAGGAAGCATGATCACACATGATTCGATTAATCTCTTCGGGCATGGTTTTGTTAAAAGAGCGTAATCCGCTTTCTACATGCACCACAGGCACATGAAGTTTTGCTGCAGCTATTGCTCCTGCCAAAGTAGAGTTTGTGTCGCCGTAAACCAGTAATGCACTTGGTTTTTCTGACAACAAGATTTCTTCAATTCCGTCAATCATTTTGGCCGTTTGCTTTCCGTGCTGCCCCGAACCCACTTGCAAATTATAATCTATACGAGGTATCCCCAATTCGTTGAAAAACACCTCAGACATGTTTTCATCGTAATGTTGCCCGGTATGCACAAGCACCTCGTTAATATGTGAATAGTTGTTCGCTATTGCTCTGCTGATTGCTGCTGCTTTTATAATTTGTGGTCGAGCCCCTATAATAGTTACTATTTTCATGTCTGTTTATAAAATGCCTTCATCGGCAAAGCTATAATACTTTTCGTCGGCAACAATAATGTGATCAACTACCAATATGTCTACAATTCGTCCTGTTTCTAAGATTTTTTTGGTTAATGATTTATCGGCCTCGCTCGGAAAAAGATTGCCTGAGGGATGGTTGTGAAACACAACAATAGACGAGGCCTGTGCCAATATCGCTTTTTTAAAAATAACCCTCAAATCGGCCACGGTACCTGTCACCCCCCCCCTACTTACCATATATTTTTCTAACGGCTTGTTTGAACGGCTCAATAAGAGAATCCAAAATTCCTCGTGGGGCAAATCCATAAATTGTGCTTTCATGAAGTCGAAAGCATCTTTGCTACTCTTTATCAGCAATTTTGGTTGTTCATTTACCGGTCTTCTTCTACCCAGTTCCAATGCACTAGCTATCGACACTGCCTTAGCTTCACCTATTCCCTTAAACCGCATCAACTCTTCAATGGTAAGCCTGCTAAGTTCATTCAGGTTGTTATTTACCGAGGCGAGTATCTGCTTGGATAAATCTACTGCGCTAAGTTCTTTCGTGCCCGAGCCAATAAGTATAGCTATGAGTTCTGCATCTGAAAGAGCTGATTTTCCTTTTAGAAGGAGCTTTTCTCTGGGGCGGTCATCTTCTGCCCAGTTCTTAATAGAATGATAGTTGTTTTCACTCATAATCAGAACAAGTATAAAACAAAAAAGACCTTCATTGAAGGTCTTTTGAAAATATTTTGCTTAAAAAACAGGTTATGCAATAGCATTAACATGTTTTGTAAGACTAGACTTTAAATTTGCTGCCTTATTCTTGTGAATGATGTTTCTTTTAGCAAGTTTATCAAGCATAGAAACCACGCTCACCAACAATTCCGATGCTACCTTCTTGTCTGTTGTACTGCGTAAATTCTTAATCGCATTACGAGTAGTCTTGTGGTAATACTTGTTACGTAATCTCTTCGTTTCGTTTGCTCTGATTCGCTTTAAAGCTGACTTATGATTTGCCATTGTTTAAGTATCTTAAATTATTTAAGGGCTGCAAATGTATGAAGTTTAATTGAATTTCAAAATCTTGCCTCCGCTTTTTTCAGATATTTTCTTAAAAAATGCTTCGCAAACAACAGCCGAAAGGGTATTTCTATTTCAATGCGAAAGAAGTTTGACCAATTTTAGCTTTATCGGCAAATAACTCTACCCTGTATGTGCCTCCGGCAATATCTTCATTCACGTCCAGATAGATGCACATATCTACAGCAGTGTTTTGATAGTCAATCTCTCTTTTCACACTAACCTGCGCTTGTTCTCCGGTAACCTCGATATTAATTGGTGCTTTATCAAACAGAATCTTTCCGTCGGGTGCTGTTACCCGCATATAGATGTTTTTTGTTCCTGCATTTGCAATTTTATTTTCGTTAATTGTAAAGCATGTTTTAATCATATCTACCCTGCCGGCTCGTGTAGTTTCCACTTGTTTTCCACTATTTCGCAATCTTATAGCTATCGCAACCACGCTTGTTGTGCTCAGGGTTGACCCTATCTCAACCTTGCTGCTTAACTTCTGAGATTCTTCCTTAAATTTATTTCGCTCGGAAGTAACGTCGGTAAGCTGCTTTTCTTTAATGGTTAAGTCTTGTTTTAATCCTTCGGTTAGTGTGTTCAGCGAGTCTATCGTTCTTACATAGCCCTGCATTATGGTTCTTAAAACCTCCGATTCTTTTTTGTATTTGTAAAGAGCCCTCACATTTCCTTTTTGTTTTTCCACCTCGGCAATAAGGGTTTCGATTTTTTCGCGTTGCGCAGCTACACTATCGGCCAACTCTTGATTGTCTGTTTCAATTGCCTCGTACTTGGCAAGCATGTTCTGCAAATTTTCTTTAATGTCCTTGCTGAGTTCATCCACAGGTAAGGTGTTGCTCAGCAACCTATTCATTTCCTGTAATTCGGCTTCCATATTTACTACAGAAGCTGAACAAGCTCCCAGTTTCTTCCCCCTGTTAAGCATTTCGTAGGCACAGAAACCTGCCACAGCCAGCAACAAAATAATTACTGTAATGTACAAAGGATCTCTTTGTTTTGGCTTTTGACTTGGAAGTGGTTTGTTTTCCATAAATTTTGTACAATTGTATTGCAAAGTTACACGAAGCATTCAGGGTATAAAACACCTTAACATAATTTATCAACAAGAGTACATTCAAATTATTCATGTTTAGAGAGTTATTTAACCTAATATACCCCAACAAATGCTCTGGATGCGAGGCTACGCTAAAAACCAATGAAAAAAGCATATGTAGCGACTGCCTGTTCGAATTGCCCCGAAACTACTATAGCAGCATAAAGGAAAATCCGGTGTTTAAACTGTTCTGGGGAAGGGTAGATTTGGAAGATGCTGCCAGCGCATATTATT
This sequence comes from Flavobacteriales bacterium, assembly GCA_046295395.1. Lineage (GTDB taxonomy): Bacteria > Bacteroidota > Bacteroidia > Flavobacteriales_D > JBKBNH01 > JBKBNH01. The sequence continues at coordinate 188,916 of JBKBNH010000005.1, forward strand.
TTACAAAGGGCCAGCGAATACAATACATACTACACTCACTCAAGTACCAACACAACACCGAAGTTGGTTTAAAACTGGGTCTGCTGCTGGGAGTTGAACTTTGTGAGAGTCCCTATTTCAAAAACATTGACGTAGTAGTTCCAATTCCATTGCACCCAAAGAAAGAAAAAATAAGAGGCTACAACCAAAGCGATTTTATTGCAAAAGGAATTTCCAATGCCCTATCTGTTGAGGTTGACACAACCTCATTTAAAAGAACTAAACATACCGAAAGTCAAACCAAAAAAGGGCGCTTCGAACGGTGGGAAAATGTGAGTGAAATTTTCAGCATCAGTGATAAAAACAAATTCATAAACAAACACATTCTGCTAATAGATGATGTTATTACAACCGGTGCTACCATAGAAGCTGCTGCTCACGCGCTGAAGCAAATTGAGGGTGTAAAAATAAGCGTAGCCGCTGTTGCTAGCGCATAAATATGTATCTTTGCCCACTATGGCGGAAACTCTTTTTATACCCAAAGGAACCCGAGAAGAAGTATATGATGCTATCCTGCCTCAAATAAAGAGCCTTATCATTTCAGAGGGTGATTTAATTGCTAACCTTGCAAATGTATCGGCTGTTTTGAAAGAATCGCTTGGCTTTCTTTGGGTCGGATTTTACCGTGTAGTGGGTGATGAATTAGTTTTAGGCCCTTTTCAGGGGCCAATTGCCTGCACCAGAATAAAAAAAGGGAAAGGGGTTTGTGGCAGCGCCTGGCAGGAATCAAAAATCATCATTGTGCCAAACGTCGATGAATTTCCCGGGCACATCGCCTGTAGCAGTCTATCTAAATCAGAAATTGCACTCCCTGTATATGCCAAAAATGGAGAGGTGCTATTAATTTTGGATATAGACAGCGACAAGTTGAACGATTTGGACCAAACTGATTTATACTACCTACAGCAAATTACCGGATTGATTAGCGAAACCCTGTAATGCGCAATTGGCTAGTTATATTAACATTGTTTTTATTTGCTTGTGCTCAGCAGGTTTCGCCAACGGGAGGTCCTGTAGACACAAACCCTCCTGTTGAAATTCAGGCAAAAACATTACCCCAAAATTTCAGCACAGAGTTTAAAGCACCTCGCATAGAAATTCATTTTGACGAGTACATCACTCTAAAAAACAAAAACCAAATCATAACCTCTCCCAGAATGGATTCTCCTCCGGTAATAAACGTAAAGGGGAAAAAGATAATCATCGATTTAAAATCTACTCTTGAAGACAACACTACTTACAGTATAAATTTTGGTAACAGCATACAAGATATTACAAACAATAATGTTTTGGCAAACTATAGGTATGTACTCTCTACTGGGGCTTTTTTAGACTCCCTGGAATACGCCGGGTATGTTTACGATGCTTTCTCTGGCGAACCTAAAGAAGGGGCAACGGTGATGCTCTATACTGTTGCTGATGATTCGGCAGCATGGAAAAAGAAACCCACCTATTTCATGAAAACCTCCAAGTCCGGACGATTTCACCTAAAAAACCTAAAACAAGGCAACTATCAGGTTGTTGCTCTAATTGATAAAAACAATAACTACACGTATGATGCGAGCGAAAACGAACTGGGATTCAAATCAAATTCGGTAGTCATTGCGCCCGACTCAAGTAGTCAGCCCGTTGAGGATATAATATACGTTTTTCAGGATAAACCTGAAAAACAATATATAGAAAGCTACAGGTACGAGCCTCCGGGAAAATTTATCTTAAAATTTAACCAAAAACTTATTGCCCCCTCGTTGTATTTCGAAAATCAAAATCAATCAGGAACAATATATCTTGGCAAAAAAAGAGACTCTGCCTACATCTTTCTCAACGAATTATACCAAGACACGGTTTTAATTAAAATTGAAGACCCCGCACTTAAAGCAACCATAAAATACAAGCCAAAAGAAGTTGCCAAAACAGGCATAAAACTCAGTTATCAAACAAATATGCCGGTAGCAAAACTCAATCCTTTTGAACCTTTGGAGTTAACCTTTGCCCGTCCGTTAAATAACATCCATCAAAAAGCAATTTTACTTGTTAAAGATTCCGTAGAAATAAACTATTCTCTTACAAGAGATTCTTCAGACTCAAGAAAAATATACATCAATCATAAGTTTAAACCCGAAGAAAAATACCAGTTAAAGTTTTTACCAAAAGCCGCCGAAGATATTTATGGTTTTTACACCGATACAAGTACACTCGATTTTACAGTAGCCAAGGAGGAAAATTATGGAGCTATAAGCCTGAAGTTAATCGCATTGGATAATAGCAGAAACTACATTCTCACGCTCTCTCAGGGTGAGAATGTAGTTTTTTATCAATATATCGAGCAAAAAACCTCGTTCAACGCAGAAATAAAAGGACTGAGTGCAGGAAAGTATGACCTAATGATAATTGAAGACCTGGACGAAAACAGAATATGGAGTACCGGAAATTACAGTCTTAAAAAACAACCCGAACCAATATTCAGATGGCAGGGCGGCATTCAGCTAAAACCAAACTGGATTCAGGAAATTGAATGGGAGCCTCTAAAGAAAGATTAGATTTTATTCAACAAATCAGCTGCCTTTTGAAGCGTTTCTTCTTTTTTGGCAAAGCAAAATCTTACAACTTTTTCGTCAAACTCTCTGGGATAAAAAACGGAAACCGGAATAGCCGCAACACCCACATCTTTGGTTAATCGAACACAAAAATCAACATCACTCTCATTAGATATGGCAGAAAAATCTGCTAACTGAAAATAAGACCCTTTACTCGGAAGTAATTTTAAACGAGACCCCTCTACCAGTCTTCTGAATAAGTCGCGCTTCTCCTGATAAAAAACTGATAGATAATGAAAATCGGCTTTTTTTCCTATAAAATCGGCTATTGCCATTTGAAGCGGATGATTGGCCGCAAACACATTGTATTGATGTACTTTGTTAAATTCTGCCATTAGATTTTCCGGCCCTGCTATGTAGCCTAGTTTCCATCCTGTAGCATGAAAATTCTTGCCAAAAGAAGAAACCGCCAGAGCTCTTTCGGTAAGTTTTGGATATCGACATACGCTGTGGTGAATCTCGCCATCAAAAACCATATGCTCATACACCTCATCGCTCAACACAATAATATCCGAATTTGCAGTTAGTTTTTCCAATTCAACCATATCTTGTTGCGAAAAAACTGTACCGGTTGGATTGTGGGGGGTATTAATGATTATCATTCTGGTTTTTCTGGACACTAGCTTTTTAACCTCGCCCCAATCCACTTTATAATCAGGAGATTTTAATTGTGCATAAACCGGCTTGGCTCCGGCCAATTCTATAGCAGGCTCGTAGCAATCGTACGCAGGAGTAAAAACAACCACCTCATCTCCCTCGCCAACAAGAGCCATAATAGCTGTAAATATAGCTTGAGTAGCCCCTGCCGTTACGGTAATTTCACTGAACGGATTGTACGTTAACCCATAGCGTTGCTCAATGTAAAAAGAAAGTATTTGCCTGAGGGGAAGAGCCCCCTGCATAGGGGCGTACTGATTAAACCCCTTGTCATGGTATTTTCTGACCAACTCCAGCAATTCTTGTTCAGGCTCATAATCAGGAAATCCCTGAGCCAAATTTATAGCCTTGTACTCAACAGCCAAGGCCGACATAGTGGTGAAAATCGTAGTTCCTACTTTAGGAAGTTTACTGCTTATAGCTCCGTCAAATAATGGCATAAATAAATGGTTGACAAAAGTACATTTTCTGACTTAATCCCACAATGTATTTGATTTGGTTATTAAAAGATTTTATTTGCTTAATCTAAAAGGTTACTTTTGGCTGATTGAATAGTGAAACCTTCGGAAGATGAGACCTTATTTATTTTTTTTGGCACTTTTATTTTCATGTACCTCAGCACCAAACCCCGATGCTAAAAATTTGTGTGGCTGCTATACTTTGGTTTTTAGAGCATACGGGGACGAGGCTGAAAAACTAAACGACTCCTGCATGACGATATACAAAAACATCTTGGGAAAATACAAAGATGACCCTAAAGGAATGAGCGAATTCTCAAAAAGCTACGCTGATTGCCAATAATTGATTTCGGTACAAAATACCGAAACCTATCATTCAGTTTTGTATATTTGCTTCGATGTATCATGCCATAAACCCATATTTGGTAGACATCAAAAGGGTTACAAAACGCAAGCCTGAATGATGCCAATAAACTTCTGATAATTATCAGAGTGATCTCTGACAACAATCAGATGTGAAGAAATTATTCAAGGTTATCTTTAGCCAAAATCATTTAAAAAAACAGATTATGCCTATTTATCATAAACTTGGCAAATTCCCTCAAAAACGTCATGTGATTTTTGATAAACCAAGTGGAGGAATTTACTATGAACAGTTGTTTGGCACAGAAGGCTTCAACGGTCATTCTTCCTTGCTGTACCAAATTCACCGACCAACACAAATCAAGGAAATACTGAAGTCTTACGATGTGTCACCTAAAATTGCTATTCAGAAAAACATAAAACCTTTATTATTAAAAGGCTTTCAGGCAACCCCCGAAGATGATTTTCTAGATAGCCGCAAAGCGATGCTGATAAACGGAGACTGCGTGGTTGGTCTTGCTGCCCCAAAGCAATCGTTAAGGAGTTACTTCTATAAAAATGCGGATGCAGATGAGCTGATTTTTATTCATAAAGGAAAAGGAACACTTCGCACCTTTATGGGGAATATTCCTTTCGAATATGGTGATTATCTAGTCATTCCGCGCGGAATGATTTATCAAATCGATTTCGAAACTACCGAAAACCGATTGTTTTACGTTGAATCTTTTGCCCCTTTTTATACCCCGAAAAGGTATAAAAACTCATCTGGTCAACTCTTGGAACATTCCCCATTTTGCGAACGGGATTTTAAGTTGCCCAAAGAACTCGAATCTTACGATGAAAAAGGAGATTTCCTTATAAAAATTAAAAAAGAAGGCATGATTCACGAAGTGGTGTACGCTACTCACCCTTTCGATGTAATTGGATGGGATGGCTACAATTTCCCTTATGCTTTCTCCATTCATAATTTCGAACCGATAACAGGAAGAATACATCAGCCACCCCCCGTACATCAAACTTTCGAAACATCTACGTTTGTAGTTTGTTCGTTCTGCCCCAGGCTTTACGACTATCATCCGAAAGCCATTCCGGCTCCCTACAACCATAGCAATATTGATAGCGATGAAGTGCTGTACTACGTAGATGGCGACTTTATGAGCCGAAACAACATTGAGCAGGGACACATAACCCTTCACCCAAAAGGAATCCCACACGGACCGGCTCCCGGAGCCTACGAAAGAAGCATCGGCCAAAAAGAAACCGCCGAGCTGGCTGTAATGGTAGACACCTTCAGACCTCTAATGGTAACCGAAGAAGCCATGAAATTGGATGACGGCAAATACTACAAATCTTGGGTGGATTAATTAATAAAAAACTATAAAAACATGAGCAAAGAAGTAAAAAATGTAGAATACGGTTTAGAGAAAATATTTGAAGGCGCACAAGATTTTCTTCCTCTATTGGGAACCGACTACGTAGAGTTTTACGTGGGCAACGCCAAGCAAGCAGCTCACTATTACAAAACAGCTTTTGGCTTTCAGTCGCTAGCTTATGCCGGATTGGAAACAGGAATGAAAGACCGGACTTCATACGTGCTAAAGCAGGATAAAATAAGACTTGTACTTACAACCGCACTAAACAGTAATTCACCCATCGGAGAGCATGTAAAAAAACATGGTGATGGAGTAAAAGTAGTTGCGCTTTGGGTTGAAGACGCTCGCAAATCGTGGGAAGAAACAACCAAGCGCGGGGCAAAATCATTTATGGAGCCCACGGTAGAAAAAGACGAACACGGAGAAGTAGTTCGCGCTGGTATTTATACCTACGGCGAAACAGTGCATATGTTTGTAGAGCGCAAAAACTACCATGGCGAATTTTTGCCCGGATTCCAGAAATGGGAGTCCGACTACAACCCCTCTCCGGTAGGTCTCAAATTTATTGACCACATGGTAGGAAATGTAGGATGGGGAGAAATGAACCAATGGGTAAAATGGTACGAAGACGTGATGGGATTTGTAAATTTCCTCACCTTCGATGATAAGCAAATTCATACAGAATACTCTGCCCTTATGAGTAAAGTGATGAGCAACGGAAACGGAAGAATTAAATTCCCGATAAACGAACCGGCCGAAGGAAAAAAACGATCTCAAATAGAGGAATATTTGGACTTCTACGAAGGCCCTGGAGTTCAACATATTGCTGTGGCCACAGACAACATCATCGAAACGGTAAAACAACTCAGAGTGCGTGGCGTAGAATTTTTATCGGCTCCTCCCAAAGCTTACTATGAAGAAATTCCTGCAAGACTGGGTGAACATATGAGCATGATGAAAGAAGATATCAACGAATTGGAAAAGCTTGCTATTTTGGTTGATGCCGACGAAGAAGGTTATCTGCTGCAAATATTCACAAAACCTGTTGAAGACAGACCCACTTTGTTCTATGAAATAATTCAACGAATGGGAGCCAAAGGGTTCGGCGCCGGAAACTTCAAAGCACTATTCGAAAGCATTGAAAGAGAACAAGAAAAAAGAGGTACATTGTAAAAAATTCAGTTCTGTAGATTATACAGCCTCGGCATGTTGCGGGGCTGTTTTTTTTTAAATAAAATTTTTGATGATTTAAATAAAAAAAACCCCATTTCGGCAACTATTAATTAGATTCACGTCATATAATTGAAACACAGAAGAAAACCACATTTTAAGCCATGAGATTACCCAATTATTTACGTATTGGCCTGTTTTTGTTGACAGGCCTTTTATCATTTAGCAAAAAAGCTGAAGCATGTCATGCTATTGCTCTTGTTAACCCGCTTATTCAAAATATCGCCGGAGGAGTGCAAGTTACTGCTTCATCTGACTCCCCAACCTGTGGATGTGGAGCATACTGGTTAGATGTGGAGGTCAGATGCGTAGGAGAGGCTTTTGATGCCGCGCCTTTTAATCCCGGTTTTTGGGGGCCATTAGCTACCTATCCTTACTTCCAGTCAGCTCAAATGATGAAACCAAACTGTGTGGTTCAACAATATCCTTGGGTTGATATACCATTTTCCGGACTTTGCCCTGGCTCAAACTACCAAGTGAGAATGAGAGAAAACCACAACGGACAAGTTGGTCCATGGTCGCCATCATTGAATTTTACAGTTCCCGGCACTATGCCAACACTTTCTCCGTGTAGTGTAGTGGCTTCTTCCACCAACATTTGCGTGGGCGACTGTGTAAATTTAACCGCCTCAATATCTGGGGGCTGCGGCATAGCACTACAATACAACTGGTCAAACATCCCTGTTCCCCCTCCAACACCTTGTAATTACTCGGTATGCTTGGAAGATTGGAATTGGACAGGATTTGGATGGGAAGGCGGATCTCTAACTGTAAACGTTGGAGGAGTAAATGTTTTAACAAACATTGCCCCTAATCCAAATACGTGGCAAACTTGTTTTAACTTTTCAGTTCTTCCCGGACAAACTATTACCTTCATATACTACCCTCCTCCTAACGCTCCTGTTTGGGGTTGGTATGACCACGGTATAACTTTTTATGAAGGCCCTAATGGTTCTGGACCTTCTCTTGGTTGGTTTTATTACTGGGGCTGGCAAGGAGGAGATCCTCCCTCAAATGGCTCCGTGGCTAACAATTGTGTTTCACCTACAAATTTTGGCAGTCCTAACCAAACGGCATGCCCAATCACAACCACCACATACGACATAATTGTAACAGACTTGTGTAGTGGTCAATCAAATACATGTGCCATTACAGTCAATGTACTTCCTCCTCCAGTTGCAGGAACTGCTTCTATATCCAGTACAACTATCTGTTCTGGTCAAACTGTTAATTTGAGTCTTGCCGGTCATGCCGGTAACGTTCAGTGGCAGTCAGCACCAAATGCTGGAGGCCCTTGGACAAACATAGGTGGGGCAACAAACACTCCTCATACAACAGGAGCGCTAGCTAATAATGCTTGTTTTAGAGCCGAAGTAACCGGATGTGGCGTCCCGGTATACACCAACGTGGTATGTGTCACAGTAAACCCCATCCCCACCGCATCAATCAACAGCCCTACAATATGTGCCGGGCAATCAGCTACGTTAACCTCTAACGTAAACCCGATAGGTGGCACCTATTCTTGGGCTCCCGGAGGGCAAACCAGTGCATCTGTTATTGTTTCTCCCGCTGCAACCACAAACTATACGCTTACCTACACATTAAACGGATGTCCGGTTACCGCCAGTGGAACTGTAACGGTAAATCCATTACCAACGGTTGCCGTAAATAGTCCAACTATTTGTACAGGAGGTAGCACCACATTAACAGCCACGCCTTCTGTGTCAGGAGGGACCTACTCGTGGTCACCCGGAGGACAAACAACTCAATCTATAACCGTTAGCCCCGGTTCTACAACAACTTATACCGTAACCTATACTTTAAATGGCTGTAGCAATACAGGTTCAGGAACAGTAACTGTAAACCCTATCCCAACAGTTACTGTTAATAGTGCAACTATTTGCGCGGGAACAAGTGCCAACTTAACGGCAACGCCAAACCCCGCAGGAGGCACTTATTCATGGGCACCGGGAGGACAAATCTCACAAACTATATCCGTAAGCCCCGGAACAACAACCAACTACACCGTAACCTATACTTTAAATGGCTGTAGCAATACGGGATCAGGTACGGTAACTGTAAATACTCCACAGAATGCTGGGTTGGATAACAATGCTACTTTATGTAATACTGCAGGAAGCACGGTTAACTTAAATACATTATTGAATGGAAACACAACCACAGGAACGTGGGCCGAAACATCCGGTTCAGGACAGTTCAATGCTGCCACAGGTGTATTTGATGCTTCAGGATTAGCCTCGGGAACATACAATTTCACCTACACGGTTACTTCGCCCGCTCCTTGTACTAATGATGTTGCTAACTTCGTTATTCAAGTAAATGCTGCACCAAGTGCAGGATTGGATAATAATACAACTTTATGTAACACTGCCGGTGCTTTTGATATGAACACTTTAGTTTCAGGAGCCACAGGAGCAGGTGTATGGGTAGAAACTTCGGGTTCAGGACAATTTAATGCCGGAACAGGATTTTTTAACCCAAGTGGATTAGCAGCGGGCAACTATACCTTTACATACACCGTTGCAGGTGCTGCCCCATGTCCTTCAGATGTAGCTAACTTTACCGTTGCTATTTCTACCCAACAAAATGCAGGATTCGATAATACTGCCAACCTTTGTAATACTGTAGGAACAACGTTAAACTTAAATACCTTGTTAAATGGTAATACAACAACAGGTACATGGGCAGAGGCAACTTCATCCGGCCAATTTAATACCGGAACAGGTGTGTTAGATGCTTCAGGATTGGCTGCCGGAACTTATACCTTTACCTATACAGTAGTTAGTGCTGCTCCTTGTATTAATGATGTGGCTAATTTTAATATCACTATTCAAAATCAGCCAACTGCCGGATTGGACAACACTGCTACCTTGTGTAATGCTCCGGGTTCTACTTTAAATTTAAACACCCTGCTTAATGGTAACTCTACCACCGGAACGTGGGCAGAAACCTCCGGTTCAGGACAGTTTAATGCCGCAACTGGAGTATTCAATGCAGCTGGTTTAGCCGCCGGAACATATACCTTTACCTACGCTGTAAACGGTACAGCGCCATGTATCAATGATATTGCCAACTTTACGATTACTGTAACAAACAATCCTAACGCAGGACTTGATAATACAGCTATTTTATGTAATAGTACCGGATCAACCATCAACTTAAACACATTGCTTTCACCCGCAGCAGATGCGGGTGGAACTTGGAGTCAAACTTCAGGAGCTCCGGGACTAACAGGAAGCACATTTGATGCTTCAGGATTAGCTGCGGGCAACTATACATTCAACTATATGGTATCCGGTGGTGGTACTTGCCTAAACGACGATGCTAACTTTACAATTACAGTTAACAACCAACACTCTGCCGGACTAGATAATACTGCCACCTTGTGTAATAGTACGGGTGCTACATTAAACCTAAACACTCTTTTAAGTGGAAACACAACAACCGGCACATGGATCGAGAATTCGGGTTCGGGGCAATTTAATGCCGGAACCGGGGTGTTCGATGCCAATGGGCTTGCTCCGGGAGCCTACAACTTTACTTACACGGTGAACAGCGCTGCTCCTTGTGTGCAAGATGTAGCTAATTTTACTATTACTGTAAACAGCCAACCTAACGCAGGGCTAGACAACACAGGCGTTATTTGTAATTCGGCAGGATCTTCTATAAATCTTAACACACTTCTAAGCGGAGCAGATGCCGGCGGAACATGGACCGAAACCTCGGGTTCAGGACAATTTAATGCTGCTACCGGAGTGTTCGATGGCTCAGGATTAAATGCAGGAAATTACACTTTTACCTATACTGTTGGAGGAATAGCTCCTTGTGTACAAGATGTAGCTGTGTTTACTGTGAGTGTTAACAATCAGGAAACAGCAGGGTTAGGCAATACTTCTACCCTATGTAACACTACTGGTTCTACACTAAATCTCAACACTTTACTCAACGGAAACTCAGTTGTCGGGACATGGGTAGAAACTTCAGGGTCAGGGCAGTTTAATACCGGAACCGGGGTTTTTGATGCCAATGGCCTGACTGCCGGAACCTACAATTTTACTTACACAGTAAATAGTACTGCTCCTTGTGTGCAAGATTTAGCAAACTTTGCTATAACGGTTAACTATCAACCAACAGCAGGTTTGGATAATACCGGCACTATATGTAATTCTCCCGGGTCAACCATAAACCTGAACAACCTTTTATCAGGAGCAGATGCCGGCGGAACTTGGGCTGAAACATCAGGTTCGGGTCAATTTAATGCCGGAACCGGAGTATTTGATGGTTCAGGATTAAACGCAGGTAATTACACCTTTACTTACACTATAAATGGAACGACTCCCTGTGTGCAGGATGTAGCCAACTTTACAATAACTATCAATAATCAACCTAATGCAGGCCTGCCAAACACAGTATCGGTTTGTCAGGGTACAGTTGTTAATTTATTTAGCAATCTTGCTGGAACTCCTGATGCCGGAGGAACCTGGGCAGATGATAATAATACCGGAGCCTTGTCAGGAGCCATTTTTAACACCAACAACCTAGGCGGTAGTTCATACAATTTCACTTATACGGTATCTGCTCTGACGCCATGTGTGCCGGTAAACGCTACAGTTACTGTTGAGGTATTTGACTCTCCGCTTGTGTCAAACATTACCGAAGTATGTAATGCCACAAATACCGAATATACGCTGAGTTTCGAAATCAATGGCGGAGATGCCACTTCATATCAGGTGGTTATTAACTCCCCAGCAGGCGTAAACGGAACAATTGCCGGAAACACCTGGACATCAGACCTTATAACAAGTGGCGATTCATATAGTGTAACCATTACAGACGTAAACAACTGTGCCCCTATTACCATTACCGGATCATTGCTTTGCTCTTGCGCCACCGATGCGGGTACTATGAATACTACATCAATTAGTTTGTGTGAAAACCAAACTGTAAATGCCACACACAATGGAAATCACGTATTCGATGGTGATGACGCCATGATTTTTGTACTACATACAAATAATAGTGGAACCCTAGGTACGATTATAGCCACTAACTCAACGCCATCATTTGGATTTGCTCCACCAATGACTTATGGAACTACTTACTACGTTTCTGCTGTTGCTGGTAATGATGATGGAGTAGGTGGAGTAGATTTATCAGACCCTTGTCTTGATATTGCTAATGGAACACCGGTGGTGTGGTACCAGAATCCGGATGCTGCAATTTCCGGAAGTAACGTTATATGTTTAGGAGATCAAACAGCACTTACATTCACCATTATTGGTAGCGGGCCTTTCAATTTGGTATACACAGATGGTACGAACAACTTTAACGCCAATGGTATTTCAACCGGACATACTATAAACGTATCTCCAAGTACAACTGCCACATATAGTTTAGTTTCAGTTGCCGATGCCATCACCGGCTGTGTAGGAACGGTATCAGGTAGTGCGACAATTACCGTAAACGAAATGCCAACGGTTGCCAACATCACAACTACTTGTAACAATACAAATACTGCATATCAGGTAAGTTTCGAAATAAATGGTGGTGATCCGGCAACATACAACGTTGTGGTGAACTCTCCTTTAGGTATTTCGGGGACATTTACAGGAAACACCTGGACTAGCGACCTAATTACCAGCGGCGCTTCATTCGACTTTAGTGTTGATGATGCCAACAGTTGCGGTCCTGTTGTAGTTACTGGTCAATTTACCTGTGCATGTACTACAGATGCAGGATCAATGAATACCACAGCACAATCTCTGTGCGATGGGGATATTGCAAATGCTACCCACAATGGAAACCATGTTTTTGACGGAGACGACACTATGGTATTCTTCTTACATACAAATTCAGGTTCATCATTGGGTACAATTATAGCAACTAACAGTACTGCTTCGTTTGGGTTTGCCCCTCCGATGGCTTACGGAACCACATACTACATATCAGCCGTTGTCAGTAATAATGATGGCGCAGGTGGTGTGGATTTGACAGATCCTTGCTTGTCTGTTGCTCCCGGAACACCTGTTGTATGGTATCCTTATCCTGATGCCACCATCACTCCAACAGGACCATTCTGCACATCAAATACTGCCATTACTTTGAGCGCAGCTACTACAGGCGGCACTTGGGCTGGTAATGGCGTTACTGACCCGGCAGCCGGAATATTTAATCCTGCCACGTCGGGTGTTGGTATTCATAACATAACTTACACTATTACAGTAAATGGATGCACCAGCTCTGACAATACTGACATTGAAATCATACAGCAATTAGACGCAACCATCACTCAAGTTGGCCCTTATTGTACTTCTGACCCACAAGTAAACCTAAATGCAATAGATGCGGGCGGACTATGGGCAGGAAATGGAATAGTAGATGCTAATCTTGGAACATTTGATCCATCTATAGCAGGCCCTGGAAGCCACGAAGTGTCTTACAGTATCCCAGGGCAATGCGGTGATAATGCATTGATTTTTATTAATGTTAGCACCCAATTAAGCGCAGTAATAACACCTTTAGCTCCATTCTGTACATCAGATAATACTATTGTATTAAATGCTGTTGACGCTGGTGGTATTTGGTCAGGAAACGGAATAACAAATACGAATACTGGATTATTTGACCCCGCTGTGGCTGGGGCTGGAACCCACACAATAACATACGATATCCCTGGTCAATGTGGCGATGTGCAAACAACAACAATTGTAGTGAATCAACAAATGAATGCAACCATCACCCCTGTACAAGCTGTTTGTTTAGGCCAACCTGCCTTCGGTTTAACAACAGTAGACGCCGGAGGAACATGGTCTGGAAATGGAGTTAACCCTGCTACTGGTGTTTTTGATCCTGCTACCGCAGGTATAGGACAGCATCATATTACTTACACCATTGGAAACCCTTGTGGAGACGTGAGTACGATAACCATAGAAGTGACTCCTAACCTAAATTCTACTATAACTCAAGCGGGGCCATTCTGTGAAGATGCCAACGCAGTGACACTTGTAGCAGCAACTGCCGGTGGAACTTGGTCGGGGAATGGCATTACTAACACCAATAACGGTACATTTAATCCAGCAGTCGCAGGATCTGGCTTGCATACGATTACTTATAGTATTCCTGGATTTTGTGGAACCACAAGTACAATAGACATTTTGGTTAATGCTCTTCCAAGTGTAAACTTCTCCGCTACACCTACTGAAGGTTGTTCTCCGGTAATCACCACTTTTACAAACAACAATCCTCTAGCCGGAAGCACTTGTTTGTGGAACTTTGGTGATGGTACTACCTCTGTAAACTGCGGTGCTCAAACACACACCTACGTTGATCCGGGTTGTTATAATGTTACGCTTATAGTTACTTCTGCAGAAGGATGTGCAAACCAACAAACCCAAAACAGTATTGTTTGCGTAAGCGATAACCCAATTGCCGCATTTACGGCAAACCCCGAAGAAGTTTCTTACGTAGATCCTACCGTTAACTTTACAAATCAATCCATTGGAGCCTCTACTTACTACTGGGAATTTAACGATGGAAACTCAGGCTCTTCTACACTTGTAAATCCAACGATTAGGTTTGATGAGCTTGAACCGGGCACTTACAATGTATGCTTGTGGGCAACTACAAGTTTTGGCTGTGTAGATTCTACTTGTAGTACATTTACCATCTTGCCTGAATTCTTGATTTATGTACCCAATTCCTTTACTCCCAATGGCGATGGAGTTAACGATATATTCCTCCCAAATTTGGCAGGTATCGATCCATTAGGTTTTGAGATGTTTATCTTCAACAGGTGGGGCGAATTAATTTTTACTTCGAATAACCCAATGATTGGATGGGATGGTACTCACAAAGGACAAATAGCTAAGGTAGATACATACGTTTGGAAGATAAACGTTAAGTCTCAGTTAAACGCTGAAATAAAAGAATTCGTAGGACACATCAACCTTTTGAAATAAGAATTCAATCTTCCTGAATTTAAAGGAGTAGTAATTACTACTCCTTTTTTGTTTTATCAAATCAAAAACACAACCTTTGTCTACATAAGTCGTCTAGTAATCATGAAAAGATTTATAATAATACTCACTTTTGGAGCTACCTTGTTCTCGGCTTACGCAGAAAAGCAAAACACTTTCGGGTTACTTTCAGAAAAAATTCAGAGCAATGTTGCTATTGTTAGTAAGAATAAGGAAGGGGTATATTCATTCTCTCATAATTTAAATATGACTGACGAAAAAAAAGCTGTTTGGACTAAACGAATTATGAATGATAGGAAAGTAATCAAAATCATAGAAATATTAGATAATAAAGTTTTTATAACCTTTAACGAGGATATTGGCGAGAAGGAAATCGAAGAAGCAATCACTTACTGTGTAAGTAAATTTGGCTACCAATCTATCAAACTAAACTAAATGAGGCTTTTTAAAATTATTTCTGTTCTGTTAATAGTATTTTCTATTACTGTTAACGCATCTGCACAATGCAATACCAATACATCAATCTGCTCTCAGGGAACTGCCGGACCATTTGGTTTTGTACCTCCCGGTCCTCCGGTAGGTACTTGCTTAGACTGGATTGGACCAAATATCGGGTACATCATTCTTTATGTCACCCAAAGCGGTCCATTAAACCTTTTAATTGACGGAAATTCAGCTTTTGGATGCTTGGATGTTGCTATTTTTAATATTCCACAAGGAGTTAATCCATGCACAGCAACCCAAAACAATGCTAACCAAATAGGTTGTAACTACGCCTCTAACTGTGATGGGTGCAACCAGTTTGGTTTTACCTTTCCGGGTTGTTTGAGCAGTGTTCCTGCGCCTAATGTTACCGCAGGACAAGTACTTATGATTGTAGTAGAAAACTGGAGTGCCTCGTCTACAAGCTTCACCCTTCAACTTGGTCCCCCTCCGGGAGCTCAAACGGGTGTTCCTAATCCAACCATAAACCCCGTAAATAACCCGTGTGTTTTTGACCCAGCATTTCAACTCACCTCAACTAACCCAGGTGGAACGTGGGCTGGGCCGGGAACTAGTCCGGCAGGAATGTTTAACCCTGCAACAGCAGGAGTGGGTACACACAATATAACATACACCCTGGGAACTGCTCCCTGTCAGGGAACTGCTCAAATACAAATAACTGTTGAACCACCTCCTGGCAATGCAGGAACAAGTGTAACACATCAAATTTGCACAAATGGTGCCCCGGTAGATATGTTTTCTCTTTTGAGTGGGACTCCTGATCCCGGAGGAAGCTGGACAAATCCTTCAAATCAAGCTGTAGCAAACATTTATAATCCGGCCAACATGCCTTCAGGAATCTACACATACAGCATTGGTCAGGGTAACTGTGTAAATACAGCAACTGTTACTATTCAGCTGCCCGCTGCCATTGTATACAACCTCAGTGCTGACACTATCATATGCCAGAACGGAACAGCTTCGCTGTCAGTAAATCCTACGGGTGGGTTTGGAGCCCCTTATCAGGTTAACTGGAATAATGGTTTTGTTGGTGCAGGACCAAACAATGTGAATCCCACAGCTAACAGTTGCTATGAAGTACTTGTAACAGACAACTTAGGCTGCGCCTATCCCAGCCAACAGGTGTGTGTTGACATATTGCCCCCTTTAAATCTGGTAACCAGTGGAAATGCTTCTATCTGTCCGGGAGACCAAACCACAATATCAGCTACAGGTAGCGGGGGTAGTGGAGGGGTTTATAACTATTCGTGGACTGCTGCAGGAAATTTCTTTACTAATGGAGATTCTCATAACGTTTCACCAACTGTGACAACCGAGTATTGTGTTACACTTACAGATAATTGTGAAAGCACTCCTGTTACTGAATGTCTACAAGTAACCTTTAACCCTACACCAACTGTACTTTTCAGTAGTGACAGAGAACGGGGTTGTTACCCGGTTACCATCAACTTTACTAATGATTCCGATTTGGCTTTAGTCGGAACCGCAAACTGGACTTTTTCCAATGGTGGAACCGCAACAGGAAACAATGTTTCACATACTTTTTCAAACCCGGGATGCTACAACGTTACTCTTACTATTCAAACTCCTGGAGGATGTGTAGTAAGCGCAACTCAAAACAATATGATTTGTGCAGATGATTATCCTACAGCTTACTTCACAACACTAAACAATCCTGCAAATATTTTTAATCCAACTGTTCAATTCATCGATCAATCAGTAGGCGCAAATCAGTGGGAATGGGACTTTACACCGGAAGGAATTCCTGCAACAAGTTCCTCTCAAAATTCAACAACAACATACCCAAGCACACAACCCGGAACTTACCCTGTTACGCTTACTGTAACCAATTCTGCAGGCTGTTCAGATGAATTCACATTGAATGTTATTGTAAATGGAATATTCACCTTATACGCTCCAAATGCTTTTACTCCTAATGGAGACGGCATTAACGATTTATTCGAAATCAAAGGCGAGGCTATAAACGAAGCCAATTACAACCTGAAGATTTTTAACAGATGGGGAGAAATGGTGTTTGAATCGAATTCGCTATCAAAAGGATGGGATGGCAGAACTAAATTAGGCGAAAATGTCCCTTTAGGAATTTATGTTTGGAAGATTACTGCTACCGATGTTTTTGATAAAACAGACACTCCGTTAGAGTTCACTGGACATGTATCTTTGATTAAATAAAAAAGAAAAAGGAGGGATATCCCTCCTTTTTTCTGTTATTTATTCTGTCTTTCTTTAGGCATTGGTCTAACTTGTTGTCTTGCGCCTGTTCCCTGGGGCTGCCCTTTTTGCATTTGCTGCTTTTTCATCTCTTCGTATTTTTTATTCTGTTCAGCGTTTAAGGTGGCTTTCATGCCTGCATCAAATTTTTTCATGTTTGCCTTTCTTCTTTCTTTCAGTGCATCCATCTCCTTTTTAATTTGTGCCCTCTCTTTTTCACGTTCAAGATTTAAATCGTAAACCCTTTTTTCCTGCTCTTTATTAAGAGTAAACTCTTTAGTCATTTTTTCTGTCTTTTTCTTCGCTTCCTCTTCAGGGGTTCCAACAGATTTTTTTTGCTTTTCCTGTGCATTAACCGATACAGCAATTGCTAATCCGGCTATCACAAAGATTGATTTTAAATTTTTCATAGTTACTTATTTTTATCTGATTTGAGTCAATAATGTTGCCAAAAAAAAACCGAGGAAATTCTCGATTTTAATTTTTATGCATCTATTCTGGCATATTTGGCATTCTTTTCGATAAATTCTCTTCGCGGTGGTACGTCGTCACCCATTAGCATAGAGAATATTCTGTCACACTCAGCAGCATTATCTATAGTAACTCTTCTGAGTGTTCTGTGTTCCGGATTCATTGTTGTATCCCACAATTGTTCTGCATTCATCTCTCCCAAACCCTTATATCGCTGAATATTAACACTTGAATCTGCTCCTGCTCCTTTAAACTCGCTTATTAACTCATCCCGTTCTTTTTCATTCCAAGCATAAGCTTGTTTATTTCCTTTCTTAACAAGATATAGAGGTGGTGTCGCTATATAAATATACCCATTCTCTATCATCTCTTTCATATGGCGGAAAAAGAACGTGAGAATCAATGTTTCAATGTGGCTGCCATCCACATCGGCATCACACATAATTACAATTTTATGGTACCTGAGTTTTGAAATATCCAGTGCCTTGCTGTCTTCTTCAGTTCCTACCCTCACCCCTAAGGCCGTATACATATTTTTAATCTCTTCATTTTCGAAGATTTTATGATGCATGGCTTTTTCTACGTTCAGGATTTTTCCTCTCAATGGCAAAATAGCCTGAAAGTTTCTGTCTCTTCCTTGTTTTGCTGTTCCCCCTGCAGAATCACCCTCTACTAGGAAAAGCTCGCATTTTGCAGGGTCTCTTTCAGAACAATCGGCTAACTTACCCGGAAGGCTTGTCCCGCCCATTACACTTTTTCGTTGAACAAGTTCTCTTGCTTTCCTTGCTGCCATTCTGGCCTGAGCAGCCAGAATAACCTTATTTATAATGATTTTAGCGTCGTTTGGGTGCTCTTCAAGATAGTTTGTAAGCATTTCTGTTACGCCCTGACTTACAGCAGCCGTAACATCTCTGTTACCCAATTTGGTTTTAGTCTGCCCTTCAAACTGAGGTTCTTGTACTTTCACAGATATAATTGCGGATAATCCTTCACGAAAATCATCAGGTGCAATTTCGAATTTCAGCTTTTCGGTATAGCCGTTATCGTCTGCAAACTTCTTAAGTGTAGTGGTTAAACCTCTTCTAAAACCCGCAAGGTGAGTTCCCCCTTCAATGGTGTTGATATTGTTTACGTATGACTGAATATTTTCTGAGTAGGAAGCATTGTAAACCATTGCTACCTCTACTGGAATACCTGATTTTTCGCCTTCCATGTAGATAACATCCTGAATAATTGGTTCGCGATTTTGATCAATAAAACGAACAAATTCTTTTAAGCCGCCTTCCGAATGAAATTTTTCGCTTGCAAACTCACCTTTTTCATCTATCTCTCTCTTGTCTGTAAGCGTAATGATGATTCCCTTGTTAAGGTATGCCAATTCTCTCATTCTGACGGCGAGAGTCGCATAATTGTATTCGGTAATTTCAAAAATATTTGAATCAGGCTTGAATGTAACTGTTGTCCCCCTATTGGGCGACTCACCTACTTCTCTAACTGAGTATAGTGGTTTTCCGATATTATATTCCTGCTCATAAACTTTGCCTTCACGCTCTACCACAACGTGTAAATGTTCAGAAAGAGCATTCACACATGAAACACCAACGCCATGAAGTCCACCGGAAACTTTGTACGTGTCTTTATCGAACTTACCTCCGGCATGGAGCACTGTCATCACAACTTCGAGAGCTGATTTTTTTTCTTTAGGGTGCATGGCAGTGGGGATTCCTCTGCCATTATCTTTTACCGTAACTGAGTTATCTTCGTTTATAAAAACATTTATGGTGTCACAATGCCCGGCAAGAGCCTCGTCAATTGAGTTATCTACTACTTCGTAAACCAAGTGATGCAGCCCTTTCACTCCTACATCACCAATGTACATCGCCGGTCTTTTTCTAACTGCCTCTAAACCTTCGAGAACCTGAATATTACTGGCTGAATATTCGTTTGCATTTTGATTATTTTCTAACATACTTTTCTTGTGTTTTTTAAGGAAGAGCAAATATACCTATTAGAGAATGTATAAGAGCAATAAATCCCTTGCATTATCAAGGGATTTATCAACAATAGCACGCCCTTTTCAACACGGAAATCGGGCTAAAAACCAAAGTGCTCGGACGCCATATCGGTAATCTGCCCTCCAATTGCCAAAGAAGCTGTTGCTGCGGGCGAGGGCGCATTTAAAACATGTATGCTATTTTTACCTTTTTCTATTCTGAAATCATCTCTGGTATCACCATTCTCGCTAAGTAAAAGTGCTCTCACTCCGCTTCTCCCTGGTTTTATATCATCCATAGTTAGTGAGGGCACCATTCTTTGGAGGGTTTTCAAAAAAAGTTTTTTACTAAAGGCTCTTCTGTATTCGTTTATTCCAAATTTTATGTTACTAAAGAACAGTTTCCATGTTCCTTTGTACGAAAGGGCATCAAACGTATCGCTAAGATTGAAATCTGTTTTCCCATACCCCTCTCGTTTGAAAGTAAAAACCGCATTAGGTCCACATTCAATTTCGTCATTTGTCATTCGTGTAAAGTGTACGCCTAAAAACGGAAAATCGGGATTGGGAACTGGGTAAATCAAATTCTTAATTTTGTGCTTTCCTTGTTCGGTTAATTCGTAATAATCACCACGGAAACCAACTACTTTTTCCTTTAATTTAACCCCGTCTTTTTTGGCCAGTCTATCGGCCTGAAGCCCCCCACAAAAAATTAATTTTCTGCACTTGTATCTGGTTTTCACCGAAAAAACTTCGGTATAAGTGCCGTAATGAGTGAAATCAAGTGCTTCGTCGCCCAAAATCATTTTACTTTCTGCGTTTGTAGCAAGAGCCAGCTGTACCATTTTTTCGGTAGCAGCACGAAAATCAATAATCCCGGTACAAGGCACCCAGATTCCTGAAATACCTTCGCAATGTGGTTCTATCTCCTTTATGCGCTTGGAATCAATTTTTTCAATCCCCTCGATTTGATTTTTTGTTCCTATGTCGAAAATACGTTCTAGATGGGGTAACTCTTTCTCGTCAGTAGCAACTACAATTTTGCCGCATATGTCATGTGGAATATTATGCTCTTTAGCAAAAGCCACCAGCTCATGCCTGCCTTTTATACAATTGGTTGCTTTAAGTGAGCCGGGCTTGTAGTATAATCCGCTATGAATTACCCCGGAGTTGTTCCCGGTCTGATGGTCTGCCAGTTTTGACTCTTTCTCAAGAAGTAGAATTTTGAGATTTGGATATACTTGTTGTAATTTGTAAAACGTAGCTGCGCCAACTATACCGCCACCAATTATGCCTACATCAAAAACGTCTTTATCCATGCGAGATTTATTATTCCGCAAAAGTAATGCTTTATGTTATTTTTTGATTGTTTTTTCGTTTTTGGGTACCAACAAAAGAAAAACAAAGCCAAGCGCAAAAAAGACAATCAACGAAAAAATACTGTTGCGCATGGAGCCTGTAATTTGCTCTAAAATGCCATATGAGAGAGTTCCTATAACGATGCCTATTTTTTCTGCCACATCGAAAAAGCTGAAAAAAGAAGAGGTGTCTTTGGTTTCGGGTAAAAATTTAGCATAAGTACTTCTGCTTAGCGCCTGAATGCCGCCCATTACCATACCTACGCAACCAGCTATGATGTAGAAGTGTGTCGGCTCGGTAATCCAAAGGGCGCTCACACAAATGGCAACCCAACACAATACTGCTATTTTCAGAGCATTTAAATTGCCTATTTTACTTGAAATCCAAGACATCAAGTAAGCCCCACCAATAGCCACAAACTGTATAATCAACACGCTGATTATCAAACCGCTTTTAGACTTGTCTTCGTCAGGCCAGTTTATCTCCTTAGTGCCAAAATAAACTGCCATAAGCATAACCGTTTGAACACCCATACTGTAAAAGAAAAAAGCCAGTAAATATCTCTTTAAACGAGTAGTTGCCCTGAGTTGCTTAAAAACACCTTTAAGTTCTTTAAAGCCCTTCCAGATAATTCCCTTTTCGCCCGTTTTCACTCTTCTTGTATTGGGTAATCTGCGATAAGTTATTTGACTAAAACCTATCCACCATATACCGGTAAGAATAAAGGCATATCGGGCAGACATAGTGTCGGTCATAATAAGTACAAGGCAAGTTATCAGTAGCAGTGAGCTGCCAAAATAACCCAATGAAAAACCTTTGGCGGAAATTCTGTCGTGGTCTTTTTCGTGAGCAATTTCAGGTAAGTAGGCATTGTAATAAACCAAACTACCCCAATAACCAATAGATGCCAACATGAAAATAAAAAGGCTGATGAAAATATGGTCGGGACTAAAAAAATAGAGCCCTGCGCAGGAAACAGCCCCCAAGTAACAGAAAAATTGAAGAAATCGCTTTTTGTTGCCCATGTAATCTGCAATACCTGATAGAAAAGGTACCATAAATGAAACCAGCAAAAAAGAAATTGAGCTTACAAAAGATATAGCCGCAGTATTAACCACCTTGTAGCCAAATATCTCAAGGTATTTCACCTCCTCTCCATTTACATACTCTATGGTGTGATAGGCTGTAGACTCATAAAAAATAGGGAAAATGGCCGTGGTAATTACCAACGGGTACACGGAGTTTGCCCAATCGTAAAATGCCCAGGCATTTATTACTTTTTTATCTCCTTTTACTATTTCGTTTGAATTCACAAGTGAAAGGTAATGAATTTGAGAATATGTAGAATTGATTTTTAAGTTAGGCGACTAAAACACTTAAATAAAATAGCTTTCAATGTTAAGTTTTACAAAATTGAAAACTTTTTTGCTTAACATTTCGTTAACGTTATTAACATTGGCTTAACATTATAGTCATGATGAAATATTTTACTTTTCTAGCATTTATAGTCGTGGGCTTCGCCACTAAGGCACAAAGCAATACTATTGAAACCGTATATGATATAAACGGAAATAAGTGGGCAACCTATATTTGCGAAAAAAATGGAGCAAAAAAAGTGCTTTATTACAATACCGAAGGAAAAATTATTGGGAGTGGTTATTATAAAAACAACAAACGAAACGGCACTTGGTATATGTTTGATGAACAAGGCAACCCTACCATGAAGGCACGCTTTCAGAATGGAAAGTTCGAAGAAGTTCTGGCACTTAATTAGCGGCTATTACCAAAAAGTAATTTTTTTTTCCCCTTTGCAATAGTAAATACTTATCCAGAATTAAGTCTGATGCTGTAACCGTACGTTCCTCGCTCACCTTTTCCTTGTTTAGCGAAATTGAATTTTCTTTTAGTGCTCTGCGTGCCTCCCCGTTTGAAGTTAAAAACCCGCTTAAACCGGCCAAAACATCAACAATACTAAGCTCTGTATTTAACTCTGCTTTCGAGATTTCTTTCTGTGGTACTCCCTCAAAAATCGACAGAAAATCATCTTCGCTCAGCCTTCTGAGTGATTCTTTAGTTGACTGACCGAAAAGTATTTGCGATGCTTCTACGGCTCGGTTATAATCTTCTTCAGAGTGCACTCGAATGGTTACATCTTTTGCTAGCTCCTTCTGAAGAATTCTCAGGTGGGGAGTATCTTTATGCTCGTGTTCAAGAGCTTCTATTTCTGCCTTAGTTTTCAGGGTGAATATGCGAATGCATTTAGAGGCCTCCTCGTCCGATACGTTTAGCCAAAATTGATAAAACTTGTAGGGCGAAGTTTTTTCTTTGTCTAACCAAATATTTCCGCCTTCGGATTTGCCAAACTTCGTACCATCAGATTTGGTAAGCAATTTAGTGGTTACGGCAAAAGCCTCTCCGGAGTCTCTCCGACGAATCAGTTCTGTCCCGGTCACAATGTTGCCCCATTGGTCTGATCCGCCCATTTGCACCTTACAACTTTTGTTTTTGTAGAGCCAGTAGAAGTCATACCCCTGCACAAGCTGGTAGGTAAACTCTGTAAAGCTCAGTCCCGTTTCCATTCTATTTCTGACAGAATCTTTTGTCATCATGTAGCCCACGGTTATGTGTTTTCCGATGTCGCGAATAAAATCTAAAAAAAACATATCCTTAAACCAGTCGTAGTTGTTAACCACTTCCGCTCCGTTATGAGAGTTAAAATCCAAAAACTTATTCAATTGCGCTTTAATGCGCTCCAAGTTATAATTTACCTGTTCCAGCGTAAGCAAATTTCGTTCATCAGATTTACCCGATGGATCGCCCACCATACCGGTGGCTCCACCCACCAAAGCAATTGGCTTATGCCCCGCCTGCTGAAAATGAACCAACGTCATTACCTGAGTTAAATGACCTATGTGCAGCGAGTCTGCTGTAGGGTCAAACCCAATATAGCCGGATATTTTCCCCTGATTCATTACTTCTTCTGTTCCGGGCATTATATCATGCAACATGCCTCTCCAGCGTAATTCTTCTATAAAACTCATGGCTAAAAATTATGGCGCAAACCTAATGATTTTCCTGCAATTAGTTTTTAAGGTTGTAAAGCCTTATAGTACAGGTGGAGCTCAAGCGCTCATTTATGCAGTGTATAAAAATTATTGTTTATAATCATAAATATTTTCCCATTATCCAGTTTGATAAAAGAGAAAGAACAATGATTCGTCAATTTGATATCGTATAAAGTGAGTCTGTGTTCATGGGCTTTCATCTTTTCCATCACGCTCATAAATTCATCACTGTAGTTTGTGTTGTATGCTTCTGAAAAATAATATTTCCAAAAAAGTCTGTTGTTGGGAAGTTTTATTGATGAAGTAACTTGAATAGGAAGTGATTTTCCGTTAATTGTAACGGAATCTTTTCTAAGATTAATTTCAGTAAAGTTCTCCATAAAATTAGTACAATCACTTCTGTTATATTCATTTTCAGAATAGTTTTTTCTGATAACAACCGATTGACCTATTTTCCATTTACCTTTGATAGCAACTATGTTAGCGTCATCATTTTTGCAGCTACAATAAGTAAACCCTGAAACAGAATCAAGATTGGTTGATTGAGGATAAAAATTAAATTTTGTTCTGAAAATCCCATTTAATTCATTCATTCTATGGCCATATCTATGTTCCAGTTGATGCCAAAACACTCGATTGCTGTCCACCAAGATGTGGTTTGGTCGTTTGTTTAATCCAAATGACACTAGTAATTCTTGTGTTTTTAACTCGTTAAAGAACTCTGTTGCCTCAACCTTTGTGGGAAATGTATATATGTCATAAGATATTAATCCATTTGTCTTGTACGTGTTTGTTCTAACCTTAATTGTATATTTTGTATAATCTTCCTTTACGACTGTATCAATTGTTGTCTCGTAACTTGCAATTTTATCCCCTGTTTTTGTTGTGAAATATGAAATTATTGAATCTCCGAATTCTATTATTTTTTCTTTTGAGAATTGTTTTTGAGCAATTGCTTTTATGGTATCAAGTAAATCTAAGTTAACTTCACTCTCTACTTTTTTATCGGGGCTTGGATTTGACATATCAGAATTTTCGCAACCTAAAAACGGCAGTACGATAATTAAAATACACACTTGAAATATTCTAATCATTAATTTCTGTCGTGCTATTTATCCTAACGTTACGGAGGCTTGACGTAGTGCCAAACCACCTACACTTATAAATATACACAACAGTTTGATTAACCACAAAACTGTCTTTGGAAAACGAAACCCCGCCTTTTGGGTAGGTGCTGTTAGCACACGTTTTAAATCTTTCTTTCAAAATAATATAATCGTTTTGTTATTGATTTATCGTTTTCATTGGTAAGTTCTTTTGTCATTTGAATAATTATAAAACACTTATCCTTGTCAGTATAAATTTCAAGATTAAAGTCAGACGGTTTCTCTTCTAAAACATCAGATATCACTTTATTGCCACCTTCAATTTTCTTTATCGTGAATTTTGGTTTATAATTAAAAGCTGATGGTTCAATATTGAAATCCATATAGTATTTCTGTTCGTAATTACCAAAGTCTTTTAGCATCACTGTTGAAGCATCTATTATGTTCTCTTTACTGGTCAACATTTTACTTAACTTATAAATGTCCCTATTGTACTTGGATATTGTTGAACTGTCGGCTTCTTCTTTATCACCCGTGGAATAGAATTCTTCTGATGGTAAACTCAATAATTTAAAAACAATCGGTTCGCTATAAATCAATCTTTCTAAAGTGCATAATCTATTGTTTAGATTTATATTATCAGATTTTTTCTTTTCAAAATAATAGGTAGTTGTTGTATTTCCATCAGATATCGCTCTTGGATGTGATTCACAAACCATAATAACAAGATGTGTGTCTCCATAAGAAAAATAATTCACAGCGTCCAAATACCTGTACTCTTTGCGTATGTCATTATGCCAATAATTATTTTTCAGACTCTCACCTTGTATTATTTCAATCCCAGATTCAACTCCTCTGCCGACATAACTTGTAGCCCATTCTTTCTTTATAAACTTAACTTCATAATCAGCCCATAAATCAACAATAGCACCCTTCTCTATAGTCCTTAATTTATCAATGTACTGCTCATATTCTACTTTAACTAAGCTGTCAGTTAACGAAACAAAATTTCTGTAGTGTATCCCACGGGATTTGTCCAAACTGTCAATAAATGTCTTTAAATCTGACAGGATAGGTTCTTGAATAACAGTTGTTGCTGGAACAGGTATTGGGTCATTAGTAAAACAGTCAAATTGTGCAGAAGCATTAATAGCCTGCAATAGCATAGCTGTTATGATTAAAGTTGTTTTCATAAATGTGTGCCAACTACTCAATAGGTGTTACAAAATCGAACCCTTCCACCAGTTTAAATTTTGCCTGCTCGTGTTTATTCGACGGGTGATGCAAAACCGATTCAACCGAAACTTCGGGGATCAGGATGTCAGCAAGCCCGTTTCTCACATAAATTAAATTGAATCCCAAATCATTGGCTCCCACCAGTCTGTAACCTTTTTTATTGGCAAGCTTAGTCATGGCTGTTGGTGAAGCTCCATGATAATTAGGGTGTTTGCCCGGAAAAACATATGTCGGGTCGTAGGGGACAACGATGTTTTTTGTGCCGAAAACATTATTGGTCTCTATCATTACTACCTGTGGCGAAACAATTTCAAGCGCCTCCCAAATCCAGTAATCATAGCCATCTACATCAATGGAAAGAAAACCTATTTCGCCTTTAAGGCCTGCCTTTTCTATCAGTGAGTTTATGTTGTTGCGGTTTACCTTTTCGTTTACAAAAACGGGGGGGTAGAATAGCGGATGGGGATATTTACTGAAGAAATGTCTGCCCCGATTTACACTTTTAGCGTTTCCGTCTATAAACAAACCATGCCAGCCAAAGTTGAAATATAGATTTGCCGAATTGCTGTTTATCCCATCGTCCGAGCCAATTTCTACGAACGTTTTGTGTTGCATTCCGAGCACAGAAAAGATGAACAAAATTTTTCCATCCTCTTCGTACTGCGAAAAAACCCGAAAACCAACATCGGTAATCTTGGGTAATGCCTTTTGACCGGCTTGTTCCTGATACTGAAGAAAAAGCTGTCGCTGACCTATTTGAACAGAGGGGAAAAATCTGTTTCTAACCTTGGTGATGAGGAAGTGCTTCTTTAGAAAATGCTTCAGCATAAGGATGTTTTGACTGTGAAAATAGTCAATGAAAGTGTCACAACAGCAACAAAAAATATTTTATTGACCATTAAATACAATGAACCCACCTGATGTATGCTTTGTATGTGTTAAATTTTCTCTAGTCGAAAACTGTAGCTTTCCATAATTGCGTTAGCAAGCAGTCTTTTGCAAGCCTCTTCTACTTTTGCTTTTGCAGTAGACTCGTCAGCTGCATCAATCAGCAAAGTAATGTGTTTACCAATTCTAACATTAGTAATTTCTGACAAACCCAGGTTAACCATACTGTTGCTTACCGCCTTGCCTTGAGGGTCCAGCAGAGCCTCTAGTGGCATTATATCGATGTGTGCTTTAAATATCATCTTTAAAATCTGTTTTCTATTAATCTCTTACAAACCATTTTTTCACAAAAAGCGAAATAATTGGATACAAAAGTATAATAATAGGCAGAGCAGCGAAAAGTATTTTTAATAACCAAGCAGCTAAAATTATCAACAAACAAAATATCAAGAAAAAGAATATGAGCTTGTTTGCTTTAAAACCACCCGGCCTGAATTTGAGCGAAAAAATCGGGAATGGCGCTACCAACAGTAGCGAAAAAACTCCTGTTAAAATAAGTAGAAGCGGTGTTTGAATAAGTTGTTTTCCTATTAAAAAACTTGGATTGGCTTCATAATCCAGCATATCGGGTGTAACACCCACCCCCCCGTCAGAAAGAACCGTAAAAGGAAACTGAGGGTATACCTCAAGCAAAAAAGGATGGGCAAGCAGTGCCAACGAGGCAAAGAAAATTCCCGATGCCGGACTGGGTAGCCCAAAAAAATACTTGGTTTGTCTTGTGTCTACGTTAAATTTAGCTAAACGCCAAGCGGTAAAAACAACCAGAATAAAAGCCAAAAAAGAGATTGGAATAGGATAGAGCCACTCCCATTCTTCGTGTATATCTCTGGATATATGACTATTAAAATCGGCAATATTAATCAACTGAAAAAGTATAGCCGCAGGGGCTAGTCCAAAAGTAACTAAATCTGATAACGAATCGAGCTGTTTACCTATTTCGCTTTGGGCTTTAAGTATCCGGGCAACAAAACCATCCAAAAAATCACAAAGTGCTCCGGCATATATAAACAATGCCGCCGCAAGAAAATTACTTTGCAATGCCGTAATTATGGCAAAACAACCGCAAACTAAATTGCCTGTTGTAACCAGATTGGGAATTATTGAACGATTCATGATAACACGAAGGTAATGAATAGGGCAATTTAACAAGCAGTTTGTAGTTAATTTGTTGTTGAGTTAAAAAACATATCGGCAATAGTTGTATTTTTATCACAGTAATTTTGAAAATGAAAATTTTAAGCGGGACATTTTTTTTGGTTTTCATCGTGCTAAGCCAGTTTCATGGACACGCTCAGGGCGATTTGGCTCCTAAGTATAGTAATGAGTTTTTGTCGTTGGGAATTGGTGCACGCAGTTTGGGTATGAGTAATGCTGTAGTTGCCTCTGTAGACGATGTAACTGCCGGCTACTGGAATCCGGCGGCACTTCTGGGAGTTAAAAACGACCTACAAGTAGGCTTAATGCATGCCGAATACTTCGCAGGAATAGCCAAATATGACTACGGAGCAATTGCAAAAAGACTGGACGAAAAAAGTGTGGGAGCATTTTCTGTTATCCGATTTGGGGTAGACAATATTCCCAATACCACCGAATTAATAGATGCTCAAGGCAATATTAATTACGACAGAATCAGCTACTTTTCTGCAGCCGACTATGCATTCATACTGTCTTATGCCCGAGAGTTGAGAGAAGACCTTGGGGTTGGAGGAAATGCTAAAATTGTCCACCGAAAGATAGGCGATTTTGCCCGTGCATGGGGTTTTGGAGTTGATGCGTCAGCCATCTACACCAAAGAATCGTGGAAATTTGCCGCTGTGCTAAGAGATGCTACCTCAACTTTTAATGCTTGGAGTTTTAATCTATCGCCCACTATGGTAGATGTTTTTATTGCTACAGGCAACGAATTACCCGAGAACGGACTAGAGCTTACACTTCCAAGAATGATATTGGGTACAGCAAGAGAAATAACTTTTTCGGATAAATTTAATTTGCTGGCAGAAGCAAATATGGTAATAACTACCGATGGAAGAAGAAATACACTAATCAGGACAAGTCGGGTAAGTATAGACCCTTTTATAGGACTTCAGGGGGGGTATAAAAACATCGTTTTTCTCAGAGCAGGACTCGGCAACATACAGCAGGTTACCGATTTATCAGGGAAAAAAATATACAACGTACAACCTAACATGGGTCTAGGTGTTAAAATTAAACAAGTTTCGCTGGATTATGCCTACACAGATATTGCAAACACGTCGGTAGCTCTGTACTCTCATGTATTTTCACTTCGTTTTGATTTGAATAAAAACCCCCAGTAAATGAGAAGACTTTTACTCTTATTTTCTATACTTGTTTTAGGCTACTCGGCTTTATCTCAACCTTACGGAAATGAGTGGATTGACTATGACCAAACCTATTTTGAATTTAAGATTGTAGAAAAAGGCCTTTACAGAATAGACTCCACCGCATTGGCTAATGCAGGGTTCCCCGTATCCTCCATAGACCCCAGGAACATCCAGGTATTTAACCGGGAAAAAGAAATCTTTATTTACATTGATGGGGGGTCTGACGGCGTATTTAACAGCACAGACTATATCGAGTTTTTCGGCTATGGCAATGACGGTTGGTTGGACTCAACCGTTTATGAGCAACCTAGCTATCAACCCGATAAATACTACAGTCTCTACAATGACACCATAAGCTACTACATCACCTGGAATAACAGTACAAATAATAAGAGAATCATACTGGAAACCAATCTGAACTTTAGTGGCCATACACCTCTTGACTGGTGCTGGCACTCACGTTATCTCGACTACAGAACAGTGTATCTAGAAGGCCCTAAATTACTGGGAGCTTCTAGCCCTTACTTCAAATACGGTGAAGGTTGGTTTGGCTCGTCATTTACAACCATCAATGTAGATGTCCCCTCTCCTTTCCCTTATACCGGAGCAGGAGCTCCTGATGCCAGATGTTATTCTGTCACTGCAAGTTCAAATAATCCAACCATTACTGGATTAGCCCCTAATCATCATATTGAAATTGCTTATGGAACCAGTAATATAGTTGCTGTAGACACACTTTTTCACGGGTATCAGCAAATTAAAGCAAGTTTTGAGTTTCCGGCGTCCTCTCTAGGAACATCAACCACCCGATTCAGACACAGAAATATACCTATAAGTGGTCTTTCAGCCAGCTTAACCCACATTTCATCCGTCACATTAGACTATCCACGAACATTCAATTTTGGTGGTGCCAACTACCTAGAGTTTCGCCTACCATTCAACAGCACAAACCCCAGCTCTTACATCGAAATTTCCAATTTCAACACAACGGGAGTTATTTACTGGATGGAAAACAACCAGCACAAATACCTGATTGGAAGTCCAAGCGCAAGCGGTTTTAACGCATTGGTTCCAAATTTTTCCTCCGGTGAAGCAAAGTGTATTGCGTTAAACAGAAATGTATATACCAACATAACTACTATTATTCCGATAAACAACACGGGACAATTCATAAACTATCTTTCTCAAACCACTGATGAAGCATACATTATTATTTCGCACAAAACCCTCTGGACAGGTGCTCAGGCCTATGCAAATTACCGTTCAAGTGCTTTAGGAGGAAATCACAATATAGTTTTAGCCGATATAGATGATTTGTATCATCAATTTGGGGGGGGCATTGTAAAAAATTCCGCTGCCCTTCGCCGCTTTAGCAAGTTTGCTTTTGATAACTTTTCCAGTAGACCAGAGTTTCTTTTTATAATTGGGAAGTCTGTTAGAGAGGCTACTGAAACATTTTTGGGAACAAATCCGGGCACTAGAAAAAATGCCACGGCATACAACGCTTGTTTGGTTCCTTCTCTCGGTTTTCCAGCGTCAGACAATCTTATTACATCAGGATTTACAGGCGATAAAATGCACATCGATATTCCTGTGGGAAGAATTAGCACAAACGACAACGCTCAAGTTTTTGCCTACTTGCAAAAAATTCAACTCTACGAAGCCCAGCAAGACCCCAATAGTTTCTATTCAATTGCTACAAAGGAGTGGCAAAAAAACGTTATCCATTTCGGCGGGGGGTCAAGCGCATCCGAGCAGCAATTGTTTGCTCAGTACCTGAACAATTTTGGCAATATCATTGAGGATACTCTTTTCGGTGGAAATGTAAACACTTTTCTAAAAACCAGCTCCGATCCCATTAGTGTGGTTGATTTTCAAAAAGTAGGTCAACTGCTTCAGGAGGGTGTTTCTCTAATAACCTTCTTTGGACACGCCACACAAGCGGGATTCGACCAAAGTATAGATGAACCGGCAAACTGGAATAACACTGGAAAATATCCCTTTGTTGTTGGTAACGGTTGTTATACTGGAGACGTGCATCAACCACAAAACTACAGCGTTTCAGAAAGCTTTGTACTCACACCAAATGTTGGTTCTATTGGTTTTTTATCTACCGTAAAACTTGGGTTTTCTCCTTCACTTTACTCATACACACTTAATTTTTACGACAAAGTCGGCAGAGCAAATTATGGCGATGCTGTTGGTAAAAACATGAAGAGGGTTAGCCAAATGTATATCAGTCAAAGCCAAATACCCATTGATGCGAATGAAGTAACCATTTCGGGCATGAGCTTACAAGGAGACCCTGCACTAAAAATCAACTATCACGAAGCCCCTGAAATTGAAATAATACCTCAACGCGTATTCTTCACCCCTGATATCATTAATCTATCTGTTGACAGTTTTAATATAAATATTGTAGTGACTAATATTGGTAGAGCATTTCACGATACGGTTGTGGTTGATTTAACACGGAATTTTCCAAATGGAACCTCAGTAAGTTATTCGAAAAATATGGGCGGTTTGTATTACAGAGATACCGTTGTTTTCCGACTGCCCACACAACATAACATTGGTGTTGGATTAAACAGTTTTGAAATAAGTGTAGACATCCCCTCTGTAGTAACCGAACACCAAGAAGAAATAACAAATAATCAACTGATAATTAATAAAATAATAAACAGCAATGCTATTCTACCTATTTATCCGTACGAATTTGCCATTGTTCCAAACAATCAGGTAACACTTAAAGGCTCCACAAGTGACCCGTTAGCCGATTTAAGGGTTTACAGATTCGAAATAGACACAACCGATGAATTTAACAGCCCATTTAAAAAATACCAGTTGATAACTGCCCCCGGAGGTGTCGTAAATGCATTGCCATCAAATTGGCTAAACGCAAACACCAACAGTCCCGATCCTTTGTTATGTGGTGACAGTACGGTTTATTTCTGGAGGACATCTCCCGATAGCAGTGTATACAACTGGTACGAGAGCTCGTTTCAGTACATCAACGGAAGAAGAGGCTGGGGGCAGGCACATTTTTTTCAATACAAGAAAAATTCATATAACGGCCTAGAATATAACCGTCCAAACCGAAGCTTTGACTTTGGCGTAACCTCTGCACAACTTAAGTGCAATGTTTTTACTAACCCAAGCATAGCAGCAGAATACGGCGGAACAAACTGGCAGTTGAACAATAGCGTGGAAGAAACCAATGGCTGCTCAGTAACCCCCTCCATTCACGTTGCCGTGATTGACCCCGTTACACTTGAGTCGTGGGGGTCTTATTGTAATGGGCAAAATGCAAATAAGCAATTTGGCAATTCCAACAACAACTGCGGTTGTCGCCCGCGAGTTGAAAAACATTTCGTATTCAGGCAAAACACTTCAGACCAACTGGATTCACTTATGTCCATGGTAAACAACCATATTCCAAACGGACATTATGTTTTAATTCACACCTGGATTAGAGCAGATTACTCCATGTGGGACACACACAACCCTGCTTTATATGGCTTTTTTCAATCACTTGGATCTACTAATATTACTCAGGGAACCCCTAACAACGGCTTCATTCTGTTTTTCAAAAAAGGAGACCCTGCCTCTTTTCAAGAAGTTTATGATATTCCGGCTGTGCCCGGTCAGTCGAGTTTTATCAGCTTTCAAACAAATATTTTCGGCACAGATAATTTCGGAAGCCTCAAAACTCCCCTAGCCGGCCCTGCTTTTGAATGGAATGCACTGCATTTCAAACAAATTGCCTTAGAGCCAAACTCTGCCGACACCACTAGGCTTCGACTATACGGTATAAACTATCAGGGAACGGAAACACTGTTAATGGATTCGCTTTACACGCATCAAGATTCCATATTACCATTAAGCACAATTATTGATGCCACAACCCATCCATTTGCACGGTTAGAAGCAACTACAAAAGACACAGCCACCTTCACCCCCGCACAATTTAAGCGCTGGCAACTTGTTTATTCTCCTGTTCCTGAACTTGCCGTAAATCCCGCAAAAGGCTACTATAATAGCCTGACAAATAGCTCTATAAATCAGGGAGACCAATTCAAAATCGGGGTGGCTATAGAAAATGTGAGTGAATATGATATGGATAGTTTGCTAGTTAAATACTGGATACAAGATGCAGCGAACCAAAAACACTACATCACTTACCCCCGACAGGATTCCCTACGCTCCGAAGAGTTGATTTTTGATACATTAACCATCAACACAACACTTTACCCAGGGCTAAATAGTTTTTGGGTTGAGGCAAATCCCTACACAAATCCTCCGCAACAAGACCAACTAGAACAATACTATTTCAATAACTTACTACAAATTCCTTTTGAAACAATACAGGATAAAATAAACCCTATACTCGACGTAACATTTGACGGAACACACATACTAAACGGAGACATAGTTAGCCCCAAACCCTTCATAAGTATTAAGCTTGATGACGAAAATCCATTTATGCTGTTGAACGAACAAACCGACACCAGTAATTTTCAGGTCTTTGTAAGGTACCCCGGGAATTTCTTCTATACCCCAATACGATTTAGAGACGGCGTCGGTAACGAGATTATGCGTTTCTATCCGGCAACAGGTTCGGATAACGTTGCCAGAATAGAGTTTGAGCCAGAATTTAACCAAGATGGTGTATATCGCCTAAGAGTACAAGGAGCTGATAAATCAGGAAATCTTTCAGGCGACCTAAACTATGAGGTAGACTTTGAAGTTATAAACCGTTCAACCATAACCAATGTATTAAACTACCCCAACCCATTTTCCACTAGCACACGATTTGTATTTACACTCACAGGAGAGCAAGTTCCCAATCAGTTCCGAATACAAATAATGACTATTTCGGGACGGGTTGTTAGAGAAATTGATTTGGCAGAACTAGGCCCCATAAGAGTTGGCAGAAACATTACCGAATATGCTTGGGATGGAAGAGACCAATTTGGAGATCGACTGGCCAACGGTATATACCTATACCGAGTAATTGCTAAAATTAACGGACAAAACATCGAGCACCGCTCATCAGGAGCTGATGGTGGTTTTCATAAGGGTTTTGGCAAGATGTGTATAATTAAATAATTGTATAAACAACTAATTGTACCTTTGTCTCGTGATGAGAATATTTCTTGCAGTTGTAACCTCGTTTTTGTTTTCAGGTGTTTTGTTTGCGCAACAACCACAAGGCGGAGGAAATTTTAAAATCTGTCAGATTTCGGGAAAAGTGCTTGATACAATCAGCAAAGAAGTCGTGGAATATGCTTCGGTTGCCTTACTAAAAGCACAAGACAGTAGCGTAGTTGACGGCACCATATCCAATGCTAAAGGAGAGTTTCTGCTAAAGGAATTATCCCCGGGGAAATACCTTATTAGAGTGAGTTTCGTAGGATTTAAAAACAAATTTGTTGGTCCATTTACGTTAAAACCTCAGCAGGGAAAAGGTTGCGAGTTTGACTTGAACAACATCTACCTGAAATCCAACGAAATACTTGATGAATTTGAAGTTGTAGAACACAAGCCATTCGTTATCAATGCAGTGGACAAGAAAATATACGACCCCGAAAATATTGGAGCCGCCCAAGGAAGAGATGCGTTGGCGGTGCTAGAAAATCTACCTTCCGTTGAGGTTGATATAGATGGGGGTATTAGTCTAAGGGGTAATCAAAATGTAACCATACTTATTGATGGCCGCCCTTCTATGCTGTCAGGCACAGATCCAGCAACAGCACTAAGAAGCATCCCTGCAAACTCAATCGAAAGAGTAGAAGTTATCAATAATCCATCGGCAAAATACGACCCCGACGGCACAGCGGGAATCATAAATATTGTACTGAAAAAAAACAAAACCAGAAATTTTAGCGGAACAATTAGCTCCAGTTCGGGTACAGGCAACAAACAAAATACTTCGTTAAATCTGAGCATGCGAAATAACAAGGTTAATATATACGGCGGATACAGCTTCAACTATAGAGAATCATACCGATACGGATATTCATTAAGAAATGCCTTTTTTCCAACATTTGAAGAGACCTTAAGGCAAGAGTCGTTTTCGCAAGATACAAGAAGAGACCACTTCGCCCGATGTGGTGTTGACTGGTATCTGAAGTCAAAAACAACACTCTCTGTCTTTGCCAACTATGGATTCGGCTTCAACAGTGATTTTGATGATAATCGCTATTTCTTTTCCGGAACAAACTTGATAAGCGATAGTATATTTACACGATTATCGACTGCCGGCGAAAACAGCAATAACTTGAGCACAGGAATTGATTTTAAAAAAGAATACAGAAGTTTAGATCATTTCATTTCATCATCGCTTAGTTTTAGCACCAACGAAAGAGATGATAAAAACAGCATATACCAATACGCTCCAAATAATTTTATCGACTACCTGATGCCTAACGAAAGAATAAACACACTTAATGGCAATTCTAATTTCTCTCACACTTTCGACTATTCAAACCCAATAACCGACAGCATAAAAATTGAAGCCGGAACTAAAATTAACTACCGCGAAATAAAAAATAGCCTAAATGCTTTATCCATTTCTAACGGATCGTACATAAACGATATTGGCAGAACTAATTCCTTCATTTTTAATGAGCAGGTTTATGCGGCCTACGGAATTTTCACTCATAAAGTAAGTAAATTTGGTTATAGTCTCGGATTGCGAGCAGAACAAGCTGTGGTAAACAGCAAACTAGAAAACACTAGCGAAACATTTAACAATCCTTACTTCAGTTTGTTCCCCAGCGCCAGCATGATTTACGAATTCAAAGAGTCGCAGTCATTAAAACTAAATTACAGTAGACGGATTTCTAGGCCCAATCTATGGTCATTAAACCCATTCCCATCGTACACCGACCCACTCAACATAAGAGAAGGAAACCCATATTTAAAGCCCGCATACACCAACTCTATGGAAGTGGAATACAGTGTGTTTCAACAAAAATACACTTTTAGTTCTACCACATTTTTCAGACACACAACGGATATGGTAACCCGACTTAGAAGCTTAAGACCAGACGGTGTTGCCGTAATGACCTTCGCTAATTTAAACACAGGAATGGATTACGGACTTGAATTATTAGCCACCTACAGACACAGCAAGTGGCTCTCCTTAATGATTTCAGGAAACATAACCCAATCTCAAATTACTACAAGTGGCGATGTGTTTATATTAAACAATACTTACTTAAGTGGCTCAACCCGTTTCAGCGCAGATGTACGCGTTAAAAACTTTATAGACTTTCAGATTTCGGGAAATTATGCCCCGGGAAGAAACACAGCCCAGGGATATATGTATGATTTTGTGAGTTTTAATTTAACTGCAAAGCGTTCGGTTCTCAAAAACAAAGGAACCCTATCCATTTCTTATACTGATTTGTTTAACAATATGCGTTTTGAATTCGAAAACGAAGGATTTAATTTCAATCAGACGATGCACAGAAAGCGTGAAACCCGCATAGTTTATCTCAATTTCAGCTACATATTCGGTAAATCCGAAGACTCTCGGTCTACTAGACGAAGAGGGAGCTCAGGGGGAGGGAGCGAAGGAGGGGGTATGGATATGTTCGACTAATAACACTTTTGTTAACATTGTTGTCCGATAAAAAAGAAGCCATTTAAAATGGCTTCTCTCTAAAAATCGTAATTTCGTTTTGCAGAACTAAATATACGATGGGCAAAAGTAACTATTTTTCAAGTAAATCTGTTTTCGGACAGCTGATTTCTTTAATTGATGATAAATTCATTAAAGATTCTGTTAAAAAAAATGATTCTGATAGATATGTAAAGCGTTTTAGGACGAAAGATCATTTAATAAGTATGCTATTCTGTTCTTTTGCTAAATGTAATTCTTTAAGAGAAGTTTCAGGAGCAATGCTTGGTTTATCAGGTAAAACAGATCACTTTCAATTGAGCCATATTCCAAAAAGGAGTACTTTATCAGATGCTAATAAAAATAGAAAAGTTGAAGTTTTTGAAGATATTTACAATAAACTATTAAAACAAAATGATTCCCCGCAATCGTACCACTAGAACGTAAATAGATTACGTTGTGTGAATGTAATTTTGCTTTAAAATTAAACA